>NZ_KB905140.1:0-15342 GCF_000378285.1 Thioalkalivibrio sp. ALgr1 | reverse complement strand
CATCGCCGCCGTCAGCGTGGTCTTGCCATGGTCCACATGACCAATCGTCCCCACATTCACATGCGGCTTCTTACGCTCGAACTTTTCCTTGGACACAGCTCAAACCTCTTTCTACAGTTCTTTCGGATTACGCGATTCGGTTCAGGAGGCCTTCGCCGCCACAGCCTCGGCGACCTGCGCCGGCGCCTCGGAGTACTTTTCGAACTCCATCGAGTACGTGGCGCGACCCTGGCTCATCGAGCGCAGCTGCGTCGAATAGCCAAACATCTCGGACAGCGGGACCTCGGCCTTCAGCAGCTTCTGACCCGCGATATCCTCCATACCCTTGACCAGACCACGACGTCGGTTCAGATCGCCCATCACGTCGCCCATGTATTCTTCCGGCGTCTCCACCTCGACCTTCATCATCGGTTCCAGCAGCACGGCGCCAGCCTTCAACGCACCCTCCTTGAAGGCCATCGAACCAGCCACCTTGAACGCCATCTCGTTCGAGTCAACGTCATGGTAGGAGCCGTCAAACAGCGTGACCTTTACGTCCACCACCGGGTAACCGGCGAGCACGCCGTTGGCCATCTGCTCCTCGACGCCCTTGTTGACGGCCGGGATGTAGTCCTTCGGCACGACACCACCGACGATGGCGTTGACGAATTCGTATCCGTCGCCCGCCTCTTGCGGCTCGATGCGCAGCCAGACATGACCGTACTGGCCGCGACCACCCGACTGGCGCACGAATTTGCCTTCGGTTTCCACGCTCTTCTTGATCGTCTCGCGGTACGCCACCTGCGGCTGACCGACGTTCGCCTCGACCTTGAACTCGCGCTTCATGCGGTCGACCAGGACCTCGAGATGAAGCTCACCCATGCCGGAGATGATCGTCTGGCCGGACTCTTCGTCAGTCCGCACACGGAAGGACGGGTCTTCCTGCGCCAGCTTGTTCAGCGCGATACCCATCTTTTCCTGGTCCGACTTGGTCTTCGGCTCGACCGCGATCGAGATCACCGGCTCCGGGAACTCCATGCGTTCCAGCTCGACCGGATTATTCGGATCGCAGAGGGTACTCCCCGTGTACAGATCCTTCAGGCCAACCACCGCACCAATGTCACCTGCGCGCAGCTCCTTGATCTCCTCGCGGGAGTTGGAGTGCATCTGCAGGATGCGGCCGATGCGCTCGCGGCGATTGTTCTGCGTATTAAGCACGGTGTCACCCGCGCTCAGCACCCCGGAGTAGACACGTACAAACGTCAGCGAGCCCACGTACGGGTCGGTCATGATCTTGAACGCGAGCGCGGCAAACGGCTCGTCGTCCGAGGCGTGCTTCGCGACCGGCTCTTCCGTCCCGGCCTTCACGCCCTTGATCGCCTTGACCTCTTCCGGCGACGGCAGGTACTCAACCACCGCGTCGAGCATGGCCTGCACGCCCTTGTTCTTGAACGCGGAGCCGCACAACATCGGCACGATCTCGAGTTCGATCGTGCGATGGCGAATCGCCTGCTTGATCTCTTCCTCGCTGAGGTCACCCTCGTTGAGGTACTTGTCCATCAGCTCTTCATTGGCTTCGGCAGCGGCCTCGAGCATGTTCTCGCGCCACTTTTCCGCCTCGGCCTTGAGCTCTTCGGGGATGTCCTTGTACTCGAAGGAGATGCCGAAGTTATCTTCGTCCCAGAAGATCGCCTGCATCTTGACCAGATCGATCACGCCCCGGAAGTTATCCTCGGCACCGATCGGCAGCTGGATCGGGACCGGGTTCGCCTGCAGACGCTCTCTCATCTGCTCGTAGACACGCAGGAAGTCGGCGCCGGCGCGGTCCATCTTGTTGACGAAGGCCATCCGCGGAACCGAGTACTTCGTGGCCTGACGCCAGACGGTCTCGGACTGCGGCTGCACACCACCCACGGCGCAGTACACCATCACCGCACCGTCGAGCACTCGCATGGAACGCTCCACCTCGATGGTGAAGTCCACGTGCCCCGGGGTATCGATGATGTTAACGCGGTGCTCATCGAACTGCTTGGCCATACCCTGCCAGAAGCAGGTGGTCGCCGCGGAAGTGATGGTGATCCCGCGCTCCTGTTCCTGCTCCATCCAGTCCATCGTGGCGGCGCCTTCATGGACCTCGCCGATCTTGTGCGACAGACCGGTGTAGAACAGGATGCGCTCGGTCGTCGTCGTCTTGCCGGCGTCGATGTGCGCGCTGATCCCGATGTTCCGGTAGCGCTTCAGTGGGGTCTTGCGTGCCACGTTGAGCCTCTCTAAATCGGTTTTACCAGCGGAAATGGGCGAACGCCTTGTTCGCTTCCGCCATGCGGTGAGTGTCTTCGCGCTTCTTCACGGCGGAGCCCTTGGAATCGGCGGCATCCATCAGCTCGCCCGCCAGCTTCAGCGCCATGGTCCGCTCGCCACGCTTGCGGGCCGCTTCCACGACCCAGCGCATCGCCAGGGCGTCCTGACGAACCGAACGCACCTCGACCGGCACCTGGTAGGTGGCGCCGCCCACGCGACGAGACTTCACCTCGACACGCGGACGAATGTTGTCCAGCGCGCGCTCCAGTGCACCCATGCCATCACCCTGCTTGGACTCAATCTGGTCCAGCGCGCCGTACACGACCTGCTCTGCGACCGACTTCTTGCCGTCACGCATCACGGTATTGATGAACTTGGCCAGGCGCTCGCTTCCGAACTTCGGATCCGGAAGGATGTGACGCTTGGGGGCAGCTGCTCTTCTCGACATGTCTCAGTTCCCGCTCTTGTACACGGTTAGGATTTCTTCGGGCGCTTGGTGCCGTACTTGGAACGACCCTGGGTGCGGTTCTGCACACCCTGGGTATCCAGGGAGCCACGCACCGTGTGGTAACGCACACCGGGAAGATCCTTTACACGACCGCCGCGAATCAGGACCACCGAGTGCTCCTGCAGGTTGTGGCCTTCGCCGCCGATGTAACTACTGACTTCGTAGCCATTGGTCAGACGCACGCGCGCAACCTTGCGCAGCGCGGAATTCGGCTTCTTCGGCGTGGTCGTGTAGACACGGGTGCATACCCCGCGCTTCTGCGGCGAGCCCTGCAGCGCCGGCACGTCGCTCTTCTCGACGGGGCGCTTGCGGGGCTTGCGTACCAACTGATTGATCGTGGCCATGAAACCCTTTCTCCTAGCCTAAAAATAACGACAGGCCGGCGCCGTGACCGGCCTGTCGAGGGAGCGGAATTCTAATCGCCGCCCCCTGAAGTGTCAACAGAAGGGGAGGCTATTCGGAGCCTTCCCCGGTGGTTTCCGGACCCGAGGCATCGGATTCGGTGTCGGCGGTGACCGCTGACGCCTCCTCGACGGTCTCGAACTCCGGCATTTCCAGCTCGCGCTTGCGGCGACGTTCCTTGTGGTATGCCAGCCCCGTGCCGGCCGGGATCAGGCGACCCACAATCACGTTCTCCTTCAGGCCACGCAGATCGTCACGGGCGCCACGGGTGGACGCCTCGGTCAGCACGCGGGTGGTCTCCTGGAAAGAGGCCGCGGAGATGAACGATTCCGTCACCAGCGACGCCTTGGTGATGCCGAGCAGCACACGCTCGTAGGTCGCCGGCTGCTGGTCGTCACCGAGCTTCTCGTTCTCCTCGAGGACCCGCACACGATCCACCTGGTCCCCCGCGAGGAACTTGGTGTCGCCTGGGTTGACGATGTTCACCTTGCGCATCATCTGACGAACAATGACTTCGATGTGCTTGTCATTGATCTTCACGCCCTGCAGGCGATAGACGTCCTGGATTTCCTGGACCTGGTATTCGGCCAGGGTGGTCACACCCCGCAGGCGCACGATGTCGTGCGGGTCCAGCTCACCGTCCACCACAACCTCGCCGCGCTCCACGCGCTCGCCCTCGAACACGTTCACGGTGCGCAGTTTCGGGATCAGCATCTCGACCGGATCACCCTTGTCCGGCGTGATCACCAGGCGCTGCTTGCCCTTGGTCTCCTTGCCGAACGAGACGGTGCCGGAGATCTCCGCCAGCACGGCCGGCTCCTTCGGACGGCGGGCCTCGAACAAATCGGCCACACGCGGCAGACCACCGGTGATGTCGCGGGTCTTGGACGACTCCTGCGGCAGGCGGGCGATAACGTCACCGACCTCGACGCGGGCATTGTCCTCGAGATTGAAGATCGCATTGGCCGGCAGCATGTACTGCGCGGGCATGTCGGTGCCCGGGATGTACACCTCGTTGCCATCATCATCCACAAGCTTGACGGTCGGGCGCAGGTCCTTGCCGGCGCTCGAGCGGCTCTTCGGATCGAGCACCACATTCTGGGACAGACCGGTGAATTCGTCCGTCTCCTTGGTCACGGTGACATTCTCGACGAAGTCCGCCAGACGAATGTAGCCGCCCACCTCGGTGACGATCGGGTGGGTATGCGGATCCCAGGTCGCGACTTCCTGGCCGGCCTCGACCGCATCTCCATCCTTGACGGTGATGGTGGCGCCGTAGGGGATCTTGTAGCGCTCACGCTCGCGCCCCTGGTCGTCGATTACACCCAGCTCCCCGGAGCGCGAGACCGCAACCAGGTTGTCCGCCTTGTTGGTGACGGTCTTCAGGTTGTGCAGACGCACGGACCCGGCGTTCTTCACCTGGATCGCGCTGACCGTAACCGCACGGCTGGCCGCACCCCCGATATGGAAGGTACGCATGGTCAGCTGGGTGCCCGGCTCGCCGATGGACTGCGCGGCGATCACGCCCACCGCTTCGCCCTCGTTGACCTCGTGGCCACGGGCCAGATCGCGGCCGTAGCACTTGGCGCAGATGCCCTGGCGGGTCTCGCAGGTAATCGCGGAGCGCACCAGCACCTCGTCCACCGAGGCCTCGTCCAGCTTGTCGACCATTGCCTCATCCAGCAGCGTGCCCGCCGGCACCAGAACCTCGTCGGTGCCCGGGCGATGGACGTCCACCGCCGTGGTTCGACCCAGTACGCGGTCGCGCAGCGGCTCGACTACATCCCCGCCCTCGATGATCGGCTTCATCACCAGGCCCTGCTGGGTCCCGCAGTCGTGCTGAGTAACCACCACGTCCTGTGACACATCCACCAGACGGCGGGTCAGGTAACCGGAGTTCGCGGTCTTCAGCGCGGTATCGGCCAGACCTTTACGCGCACCGTGGGTCGAGATGAAGTACTGCAGGACGTTCAGACCCTCGCGGAAGTTCGCGGTGATCGGCGTCTCGATGATGGAGCCGTCCGGCTTGGCCATCAGGCCACGCATCCCCGCCAGCTGACGGATCTGGGCCGCAGAACCACGCGCGCCGGAATCGGCCATCATGAAGATCGAGTTGAACGAGCTCTGCTCGACCGTCTCGCCCTCGGCGTTGGTGACCTGCTCCTTGCCGAGCCGCTCCATCATCGCCTTCGCGACCTGGTCATTGCAGTGCGACCAGATGTCCACGACCTTGTTGTAGCGCTCGCCCTTGGTGACCAGGCCCGAGGCATACTGCTCCTCGATCTCCTTCACCTGCTCTTCGGCGTTCTGCAGGATCGGCTGCTTCTCGTCCGGGATGACCATGTCATCCGAGCAGAACGAGACCCCGGCGCGGGTCGAATAGTAGAAGCCCGCATACATCAGCTGGTCCGCGAACACCACGGTGTCCTTCAGGCCCAGGCGACGGTAGCAGGAGTTGATCAGCGCGGAGATGGTCTTCTTGCTGAGCTCGCGGTCGATCAGCTCGAACGGCAGCCCCTTCGGCATGATGCGCGACAGGATCGCGCGACCGACCGTAGTCTCCACGCGCATGGATGGCAGCGGCTCGCCTTCCGCGACATCCGCCATGGTGTCGGCGATGCGCACGGTGACGCGCGCATGCAGGTCGACCAACTTGTGTTCGTAGGCGCGATGCACCTCGTCCACATCGGCGAAGGTCATGCCCTCGCCCTTGGCGTTCACCTTCTCGCGCGAGAGGTAGTACAGACCCAGCACGATATCCTGCGACGGCACGATGATCGGCTCGCCGTTGGCCGGCGACAGTACGTTGTTGGAGGACAGCATCAGCGTGCGCGCCTCCAGCTGGGCCTCCAGCGACAGCGGCACGTGCACGGCCATCTGGTCACCGTCGAAGTCGGCGTTGAACGCGGCACAGACCAGCGGGTGCAGCTGGATCGCCTTGCCCTCGATCAACACCGGTTCAAAGGCCTGGATGCCCAGGCGGTGCAGGGTCGGGGCACGGTTCAGCATCACCGGATGCTCGCGGATCACCTCTTCGAGGATATCCCAGACCTCGGGACCTTCCTTCTCCACGGCCTTCTTGGCGGCCTTGATGGTGGTCGCCAGTCCACGGCGCTGCAGCTTGCCGAAGATGAACGGCTTGAACAGTTCCAGCGCCATTCGCTTGGGCAGGCCACACTGGTGCAGGCGCAGGGTCGGGCCGACCACGATCACGGAACGGCCGGAATAGTCGACACGCTTGCCGAGCAGGTTCTGGCGGAAGCGGCCCTGCTTGCCCTTGATCATGTCAGCCAGGGACTTCAGCGGGCGCTTGTTGGTGCCGGTGATCGCACGACCGCGACGGCCGTTATCCAGCAGCGCATCCACGGACTCCTGCAGCATGCGCTTTTCGTTGCGCACGATGATATCCGGGGCGTTCAGCTCCAGCAGGCGGCGCAGACGGTTGTTGCGGTTGATCACCCGGCGATACAGGTCGTTCAGGTCGGAAGTCGCGAAGCGACCACCGTCCAGCGGCACCAGCGGGCGCAGGTCCGGCGGCAGCACGGGCAGCACGGACATGATCATCCACTCCGGCTTGTTGCCGGATTCCAGGAACGACTCGATCAGCTTGAGGCGCTTGCCCAGACGCTTGATCTTGGTCTCGGACCCGGTCTCGGACAGATCCTGGCGCAGCTTCGCGGCCTCGCCCTGCAGGTCCATCTCCCTCAGCAGGCTCAGCACGGCCTCGGCACCCATCATCGCGGTGAAGTCGTCGCCGTGCTCCTCCATCGCCTCGAGGTATTCCTCGTCGGTCAGGAGCTGGCCCTTCTCCAGCGTGGTGAAGCCCGGGTCGATCACAATGAAGGACTCGAAGTAGAGCACCTTCTCGATGTCCTTCAGGGTCATGTCGAGCAGCAGCCCGATGCGGGACGGCAGGCTCTTCAGGTACCAGATGTGCGCGACCGGCGAGGCCAGGTCGATGTGCCCCATGCGCTCGCGGCGCACCTTGGTCTGGGTCACCTCGACGCCGCACTTCTCGCAGACCACACCCCGGTGCTTCAGGCGCTTGTACTTGCCGCACAGGCACTCGTAGTCCTTCACCGGGCCGAAGATCTTGGCGCAGAACAGGCCATCGCGCTCCGGCTTGAAGGTCCGGTAGTTGATGGTCTCCGGCTTCTTAACCTCGCCAAAGGACCACGAACGGATCTGGTCCGCGGAGGCCAGGCCGATACGGATCGCATCGAACTCTTCCGGCTGGGTCTGCTGCTTGAACAGATTGAGGAGGTCTTTCATTCGCTATGCCTCACAAAGCTTTGGGTCGAGGGGTGCCCTGCACCCCTTCGGATCACATTCGGATCGGAGGAGATCAGTCCTGCTCCAGCTCGATATTGATGCCGAGCGCCTTGATCTCCTTCATGAGCACGTTGAACGACTCGGGGACGTTGGCCTCCATGTGGTGCTCGCCGTCGACGATGTTCTTGTACATCTTGTTGCGGCCCTGCACGTCGTCCGCCTTCACCGTCAGCATTTCCTGCAGGGTGTAGGCGGCACCGTAGGCCTCCAGCGCCCAGACCTCCATCTCGCCGAAGCGCTGACCACCGAACTGCGCCTTGCCGCCCAGCGGCTGCTGGGTGACCAGGGAATACGGACCGGTCGACCGTGCGTGCATCTTGTCGTCGACCAGATGGTTCAGCTTCAGCATGTGCATGTAGCCGACGGTCACCGGGCGATCGAAGGAGTCACCGGTACGGCCGTCGAACAGCTCGGCCTGCCCCGTCTCGGGCAGATCGGCCAGCCGCAACATCTCCTTGATCTCGGCCTCCTCGGCACCATCGAACACCGGCGTCGCCATCGGCACGCCACCGCGCAGGTTGCGGCAAAGCGCAATGATCTCGGCGTCCGACATGGAGTCGAGGTCGACCTTCTTGTCACGGTGGTTATAGATATTGCCCAGGAACTCGCGCAGCTTCGCGATTTCGGCCTGCGCCTCGAGCATGCGGTTGATCTTGTCGCCCAGCCCCTTCGCGGCCCAGCCCAGATGAACCTCCAGCACCTGCCCGACGTTCATGCGCGAGGGCACGCCCAGCGGGTTCAGGACCACGTCGACCGGGGTCCCGTCGTCGAGGAACGGCATGTCCTCTTCCGGCACGATCATCGAGATCACGCCCTTGTTCCCGTGGCGGCCGGCCATCTTGTCGCCCGGCTGCAGACGGCGCTTCACGGCCACGTAGACCTTGACCATCTTCTGCACGCCCGGCGGCAGGTCGTCGCCCGCGGCGACCTTGGCCTTCTGGTGCTCGAACTTCTTGTCGAACAGCTCGTGCTGCTCCTGCAGCTGGCGACCGAGGTCCTCCAGCTGCGAGTTCACGGCGTCGTCCTTCAGGCGCACCTCGAACCACTGGTTGCGGGACAGGCCCTGCAGGTACTTCTTGGTGACCTTGGAGCCGTCACCCAGCCCTTCCGGACCGCCGGCAGCCGCCTTGTTGAGCAGCAGCTTCTCGACGCGGGCGTAGATATCGTCCTCGTAGATTCGCAGCTGGTCCTTCAGGTCCTTCTTGACCGCAGCGAGGTCGTCTTCCTCGATCGACTTGGCACGCGCATCCTTCTCCACGCCATCGCGGGTGAACACGCGCACGTCGATCACCGTGCCCTCGATGCCGGACGGCACACGCAGGGAGGTGTCCTTCACGTCCGAGGCCTTCTCGCCAAAGATGGCCCTCAGGAGCTTCTCTTCCGGGGTCAGCTGGGTCTCGCCCTTCGGCGTGACCTTGCCGACCAGGATGTCGCCCGGGTTTACCTCGGCGCCAACATAAACCACACCGGACTCGTCCAGCTTGGCCAGCAGCGACTCGGAGACGTTCGGGATATCCGCGGTGATCTCTTCCTGGCCCAGCTTGGTGTCGCGCGCGACACAGTTGAGCTCCTCGATGTGGATCGTGGTGTAGCGGTCCTCCTGCACCACGCGCTCGGAGATCAGGATGGAATCCTCGAAGTTGTAGCCGTTCCAGGGCATGAACGCGACCATCATGTTCTGCCCCAGGGCCAGCTCGCCGAGATCGGTCGAGGAGCCATCGGCCAGCACATCGCCGCGGGCGATCTCGTCGCCTACCGCGACCAGCGGGCGCTGGTTGATGCTGGTGTTCTGGTTGGAACGCGAGTACTTGGTCAGGTTGTAGATATCCACACCCGGCTCGCCGGCGACGGTCTCGTCATCGTTCACGCGCACCACCACGCGGGCGGCATCCACGGAATCGACCGTACCGCCGCGCTTGGCGACGATCGCGGACCCGGAGTCGATCGCCACCGTGCGCTCGATACCGGTACCGACCAGCGGCTTGTCCGCGCGCAGGCAGGGTACGGCCTGACGCTGCATGTTCGCACCCATCAGGGCGCGGTTGGCATCGTCATGCTCGAGGAACGGCAGCAGCGCGGCGGCCACGGACACGATCTGCTTCGGCGAGATATCCATGTACTGGATCTTGTCCGGCGAGGAGATCGTGAACTCCTCCTGGAAGCGGCAGGAGACCAGGTCGTCGGTCAGACGCCCTTGCTCGTCCATCGCCGCGTTCGCCTGGGCGATCACGTACTGGCTCTCCTCGATTGCGGACAGGTACACGATCTCGTCGGTGACCTTGCCGTCTTCGACCTTGCGGTACGGGGTCTCGAGGAAGCCGTAGCGGTTGGTGCGGGCATACACGGCCAGCGAGTTGATCAGGCCGATGTTCGGGCCTTCCGGCGTCTCGATCGGGCAGACACGACCGTAGTGGGTGGGGTGCACGTCGCGCACCTCGAAGCCCGCACGTTCGCGCGTCAGGCCGCCCGGGCCCAGCGCGGAGATACGGCGCTTGTGGGTCACCTCGGACAGCGGGTTGTTCTGGTCCATGAACTGCGACAGCTGGCTGGAACCGAAGAACTCCTTGACCGCGGCGGCCACCGGCTTCGCGTTGATCAGCTCCTGCGGCATCAGCCCTTCGCTCTCCGCGACGGTCAAACGCTCCTTGACCGCACGCTCGACGCGCACCAGGCCCAGACGGAACTGGTTTTCCGCCATCTCGCCCACGCTGCGGATGCGCCGGTTGCCCAGGTGGTCGATGTCATCGGTACGGCCGTTGCCGTTGCGCAGGTCGATCAGGACCTTCAGCACGTCGAGGATGTCCTCGGGTGACAGCACGCCCGGGCCCTCGTCGGTATCGCGGCCGACACGGCGGTTGAACTTCATCCGGCCGACCCCCGACAGGTCGTAGCGGTCCTCGGAGAAGAACAGGTTGGAGAACAGGTTCTCGGCGGCGTCCTTGGTCGGCGGCTCACCGGGACGCATCACCCGATAGATCTCGACCTGGGCCTCCAGCTGCGTCTTGGTGGGATCCAGACGCAGGGTGTCCGACATGAACGGACCGTGGTCGTAGTCGTTGGTGTAGATGGTCTCCACCGACTTCACGCCCTCGGCGCGCAGCTTGTCCAGCAGCTCCTGGGTCAACGGGTCATTGCCAGCCGCCATCAGTTCGCCGGTCGACTCGTCCACCACGCCCTTGGCCAGCACGCGGCCGAGCAGGTACTCGTCCGGTACGCGCAGCCGGTTGATGCCGGCTTTTTCGATCTCGCGGATATGCCGCGGCGTAATCCGGCGCCCGGCCTCGACGATCACGTTCTTGCCGTCGGTGATGTCGACCACGGCGGTCTCGCCGCGCAGGCGCTCGGGGATCAGGTCCAGTTCACCGCCGTCTTCATCGAGAGTGATCTGGTTGAATTCAAAGAAGGTGGACAGGATCTCTTCCGTATCCATGCCCAGCGCGCGCAGCAGGATCGACGCCGGCAGCTTGCGGCGACGGTCGATACGCACGTAAACCCCGTCCTTGGCATCGAACTCGAAGTCCAGCCAGGAACCGCGGTACGGAATAATGCGCGCGTTGTAGAGCAGCTTCTGGGCGCTGCCCTGAGTCTTGCCCCGGTCGCTGTCAAAGAACACGCCGGGCGAACGATGCAGCTGGGAGACGATCACGCGCTCGGTGCCGTTGATCACGAAGGTCCCGTTCTCCGTCATGAGCGGCATCTCGCCCATGTAGACCTCCTGCTCCTTGACCTCCTTGACCACGGTGGAGCCAGCAGGGGCCTCCTTGTCGTGGATCACCAGGCGCAGCAGGACACGCAGCGGGGCCGCGTAGGTCACGCCACGGATCTGGCATTCCTTCACATCGAACAGCGGCTCGCCCAGGCGGTAGCTGACGTACTCGAGCTGGACATGACCGGAATAGCTAACAATCGGGAACACCGACTGAAACGCCGCGTGCAGGCCCAGCGCGTGACGCGCCTCCGGACCTTTTTCGGCCTGCAGGAAATCCCGATAGGAGGTCAATTGGGTTTCCAGCAGATACGGGACGTCCAGGATCTGGGGACGCTTCCCGAAGTCCTTGCGGATACGTTTCTTTTCGGTATAACTGAGGGCCATGGCTTACCTCGGCGGCTAGCTGAACAACGCGCGAAAAAACCCGCGCCACCACGGGCTGAGGCTGACGACCAAAAGGCCGCCAGCCTCAGGGCTTCGTGATGTACACGAAAACAACAGGCGCAAGCGCCTTTTACTTCAGTTCGACGGTGGCGCCAGCCTCTTCCAGCTCCGCCTTCATCTTCTCGGCTTCTTCCTTCGCCGCGCCTTCCTTGACGGTCGCCGGAACGCCTTCGACCATTTCCTTGGCCTCCTTCAGGCCCAGACCGGTCAGGCCACGGACGACCTTGATCACGCCGACCTTGTTCTCGCCAAAGCTGGACATGACGACGTCGAACTCGTCCTTGGCTTCGGCAGCAGCGGCTTCACCACCGCCGGCGGCAGCCGGGGCGGCCGCAACGGCGGCAGCGGCGGAAACGCCGAACTTCTCTTCCATCTCGCTGATCAGGTCCACGATTTCCAGGACCGTCATGTTGCCGATGGCTTCCAGGATGTCTTCTTTCGAAACGGCCATTTTTTACTCTCCTAACGGGGAACACCCGTATTCATTCAGTACTTGCTCAGAAACGGCTTGATGAGATTCAGGCTGCCTGTTTCTGGTCACGAATTGCTGCAACGGTACGCACGAGCTTGCCCGGGACTTCGTTCACCGTACGGGCGAACTTGTCGAGCGGCGCCTTCATGGTGGCGAGAAGCGTTGCGAGCGCTTCATCGCGCGTCGGCAGACTGGCGAGGCGATCGAGATCGTTCGCACCCATCAGCTGCCCACCAAACGACACCAGCCGGACCTTCAGCTGTTCGTTTTCCTTGGCGAAGGACTTCACCAGACGCGCGGCGGAGCCAGGCTCCTCTTCACTGAAGGCCAGGATCAGCGGGCCATGCAGCTCGGGCTGCATGCACGCGAAATCCGTACCCTCGATGGCACGCTTGGCGAGGTTGTTCTTCACCACCCGCAGATAGACCCCGGAATTGCGAGCCTGCCGACGAAGGTCGGTCATCTGCGCGACCGAGAGACCTCGGTATTCCGCGGCGACCGCGGAATGCGCCGAGGCAGCAACCGTAGCCAGCTCCGAGACAATCGCCTTCTTGTCGTCGAGATTCAAAGCCACGTTGACTCTCCTCTAGTGAGACCACCCGGAGGCGGTCGTGAAACCGGGCGAACCCGGCACTTCGGTGCTCCCGTCGCAGGTACTTCCTGAATCGGGTGACACCATCTGCGCAGGCTGGTGGATTAAGCCGTCCCGCGAACGGGGCAGCGCCTGCGGTCTTGGATGGCGTGCCGCTTGCGCGACAGCCGACCAAAAACCAAAAAACTTCTTACAGCGACAGCGAGGCCTGGTCGACCTTCACGCCCGGGCCCATCGTCGTGGAGATCGTGACCCCCTTGACGTACTGCCCCTTGGACGTCGCCGGCTTCATCTTGACCAGATCCGCCAGCAGGGCGTTCAGGTTGTCGGCCAGCGAGCTGGAGTCGAAATCGGCCGCGCCAATGGTGCAGTGCACGATCCCGCCCTTGTCGGTGCGGTAGCGCACCTGGCCGCTCTTGGCGTTGGTCACCGCGGTCGCCACGTCCGGCGTCACGGTACCGACCTTCGGGTTCGGCATCAGGCCGCGCGGGCCGAGGATCTGGCCGAGCTGCCCGACGACACGCATCGCGTCCGGGGAGGCGATCACCACGTCGAAATCCATCTGGCCGGCCTTCACCTGTTCGGCGAGGTCGTCCATACCTACCACATCGGCACCGGCTTCCTTCGCGGCGTCGGCATTCGCGCCCTGAGTGAACACGGCCACGCGCACGCTCTTGCCATTGCCATGCGGCAGCACCGTCGAGCCACGCACGACCTGATCGGACTTGCGCGGGTCCACGCCGAGGTTCACAGCCACGTCGACCGACTCGCGGAACTTTGCCTTCGGCAGTTCACGCAGCAGGTCAAACGCTTCGGTCACCGGATAGAGACGGCCTGGCTCGACTTTCTCGCGGATGGCCTTCATTCGCTTGGTCATTTTCGCCATGTCAGAGACCCTCCACTTCGAGGCCCATGCTGCGGGCACTGCCGGCAATGGTACGCACCGCGGCGTCCAGATCCGCAGCGGTCAGATCCGGCTCCTTGGTCTTCGCGATTTCCTCGAGCTGTGCCCGGGTCACGGTGCCGACCTTGTTGGTATTCGGCTCGCCGGAACCCTTCTGCACACCCGCGGCCTTCTTCAGAAGGATCGCCGCCGGCGGCGTCTTGGTGACAAAGGTAAAGCTGCGATCTGAATAGACGGTGATCACCACCGGAATCGGCAGACCGGGCTCGATCTCCTGGGTCTGGGCGTTAAACGCCTTGCAGAACTCCATGATGTTCACACCGCGCTGACCCAGCGCCGGCCCGACGGGCGGGCTCGGGTTCGCCTTGCCGGCGGGCACCTGAAGCTTGATATATGCTTCGATTTTCTTCGCCATGATGACTCCCTCGGGTACAAGCGCCTCGCGGCTCCCCGACTAGCAGTGGTGACGTCGGTACGTCAGGTTTTCTCGACTTGGTGGAACTCGAGTTCCACGGGTGTCGAGCGACCAAAAATCTGGACAGCCACCAGGAGGCGGCTCTTCTCGTAGTTCACTTCTTCCACGACGCCATTGAAGTCGTTGAACGGGCCGTCGATCACGCGAACCATCTCGCCCACCTCGAACAGGACCTTCGGGCGCGGCTTCTCGGCGCCTTCCTGCATGCGCTGCAGGATGGCATCGGCTTCCTTGTCGCTGATCGGGGCCGGCCGGTCTGCGGTGCCACCGATGAAACCAAGCACGCGCGGGACCGCCTTGACCAGGTGCCAGGCCTCGTCGTTCAAGTCCATCTGCACGAGGACATACCCCGGGAAGAACTTGCGCTCGCTCTTGCGCTTCTGGCCGTCCTTCATCTCGACGACCTCTTCGGTAGGCACCAGGATCTGGCCGAAGTGGTCCTGCATGGCGAAACGCTCGATGCGCTCCTCCAGCGACCGCTTCACCTGGGCCTCGAAGCCCGAGAATGCCTGTACGACGTACCAGCGTAATGCCATGGAGAGAATCCTGTGACTATCCGATGAAGCGACTGATGGACCAACCCAGGAACATGTCCAGGAGCCAGAGGAAGATCCCGATTATGATCACGACGGCGATGACGATCAGCGTGGTCTGGGTGGTCTCGACCCGGGTCGGCCAGACCATCTTGCGCACCTCGGTGCGCGCATTGCCCATAAAGGCCGCCAGCTGATGCCCCTTCGCCGTGGTCATGCCAATCGCCACGGCCACGCCGACCACGGCCAGCAGCCCGAGCACACGAATCAGAGTGGACTCGTCCGAGAACCAATAAAAGCCCATGACGCCAGCAATCAGCAGCGCCACGGCTACCGCGAGCTTGAAAGTATCCAGCCCGCCGGTCTGTTCCGATTGTTCACTCATGAATACGTATCACCCGGTACTCGCCGCCATCGGTGAAGATGGCAGGCCAGGAGGGACTCGAACCCCCAACCTGCGGTTTTGGAGACCGCTGCTCTGCCAATTGAGCTACTGGCCTAAAAATCGAATCGACAAGAAACAAACGCGAGAGACGACGCACCAGGCGCCGCCTCTCGCGGTCGATCGTTCAACTTATCTACTGTATCACTCGATGATCTTGGATACGACGCCGGCGCCGACGGTGCGGCCGCCTTCGCGAATCGCAAAGCGCAGACCATCTTCCATCGCGATCGGGCTGATCAGCGACAC
>NZ_KB905139.1:0-42692 GCF_000378285.1 Thioalkalivibrio sp. ALgr1 | reverse complement strand
TAGGAGCCCAGCCCTCTGGGCGATAGGGCCCTGGACATGCCCGATCGGCGAGAGGGCTCGCCTCCTACAGTGGGTAGGCCCCAGCCTCGGCGACGTGAGAATGCGGCAACCCACCCTCCTCCGGCTCCACGCTGCCTTTCCGGCTGCATTGGAGCTCCAGGTTATCTACCGTCAGGATCGACAGTCCCGTTCGTGTATCGCTCCAAATGCAAGCGCTTCGAGGCGGTATCGCCGTTTCGCTGAGGAAGACTAACGGGACATCCACTTTTTGGCAGGTCCGGGAATCCACCATCGCCGTACGCCGCAGCCCCCCCTTTTGGCATGGCTGTGCTTGCGCCCTGCGTCGGCTGCGGAGCGCGGTCTATGATCGAAGGGACATGGGTTCGGTGCCGAGCGGACCCGGGGATGCTGGCGAAAAGAGAGGAACATCATGGCGGGGCCATATCGGATGCTGCATGGGGCCGGGTTGGTGCTTGTTCTGCTGGCAGTCGGATCGGCCGCAGGCTGTGCCATCAGCCAGCCCACGGAAGGCCTGGATGACGAGCGAAACACGATCGCGGTGGCGCGCGAGGCGGGGCCGAGCGTGGTTTCGGTGCGGGTGTCGAGAACAGCAGAAGAGGACGACGCGGGCCCCGACGAGATGACCGAGGTGATCGGTGGCAGTGGCTTCGTGGTGAACGACGAGGGCCAGATCATCACCAACTTCCACGTGATCGCGGCCACGGTTGGCGAGGCGAAGGAGGACCGCATCGATCTGGCACCAGGGGCGACGCTAACGGTGTCGTTCCTCGGGACGCCGGAGGTGGAGCACGATGTGCGGGTGGTCGGTGCCAACCCGGACGTGGATCTGGCGCTACTGGAGCTAGTGGACCCGGCGGCGGCGCCCGACCCCGGCCCGATCCCGCTGGGCGATTCCGACCGGTTGCAGGTCGGCCAGAAGGCGATCGCGATCGGCAATCCGTTCGGCCTGCATTCGACGGTCACCGCCGGGATCGTGTCGGCGCTGGAGCGCGAGCGTCCGGGGCTGGTGGGGATCGAGATCCCGTACATCCAGACCGATGCTGCGATCAACCCCGGCAATTCCGGCGGGCCGCTGCTCGATTCCAGTGGCGAGGCGGTGGGGGTGAACAATGCCATCCTGGCGCCGGCCGGAACCTTCGCGGGCATCGGTCTGGCGGTGCCGAGCAACCTGGTCGCCGAGGCGATGGCGGAGCTGCGCGCGGGCGGTTTTTCCGGCCTGGCGGCCGCGGCGGCGCAGCTGCCGGAACGCCCGCGCATGGGCATGGAGGTGGCGCTGCGGGTGGTGGATTACCCGCGCGGCCTGCGCGCGGAGCTGGGGCTGCCAGAGCATGGCGTGGTGGTGACCGACACCTCGGCCGACGGGCCGGCCGAACGCGCCGGCATCCGGCGGCCGGAGAACGTGGTGCTGGTAAACGGGCGCGCGTTCCCGGTGGATATCGACGTGATCACCCATATCGACGGACAGCGCGTGACGCGGCCGATCGACATCCAGCGCGTGATTCTGGGGCGCGAGGAGGGCGACGTGGTGACGCTGCGGGTATGGCGCGACGGCACTGAGCGCGAGGTGGAGGTCGCACTGGAGATCGTTCCCCTGGGCGAGGATTGAGCCCGAAGGCGGGAACCGCCGCACCCTTGGTCTGACGCCTCTGGCGTGCGCTCTCCGGCAGGAGCCCAGCCCTCTGGGCGATGGGGCGCTGGACATGCCCGATCGGCGAGGGGGCTCGCCTCCTACAGCGGTAGGTCCCAGCCTCGGCGGCGAACCGGCTTGCTTTCAGGCGGAGCTGGCGGGTCGGGCGATGGCAAGGACGGAGGCGCGCGTCCCGTGGCGTCCGAGTGTGGTGAACTCGTCGATCACAAACCCGGCCCCCGCCACCTGTTCCCGAAACGCTTCTTCGTAGGTCACGCGACCGAAATCGATGGTGGTGATGCGCTTGAGCAGGGGCTTGAAGCGCTCCATCCAGCGGGAGGGGCGGGTCTGGAAGGTCTGGGTGAAGAAGACCTTCCCCTCCGGCTTCAACAGGCTGCGGCAGTGACGCAGAGCGCCCTCGGGGTCCGGCAGGAGCATGAAGCTGGCGGAGAAGTAGATCGCGTCGTACGGGCCGCCCGTGTGGTCGTAGATGGATTCCAGCCGGGCCTCGGCACGATCGGCCAGGGGCGAGTTGCGCAGGGCTCGCCGGGCGTGCTTGATGTAGTCGGCATCGATATCGATCCCCGTGATGACCAGGCCCTTCTCGCCTGCGGTGTCGGCATTGGCGAGCAGCGCGCCGGCGGTGCCGATGCCTACGTCCAGCAGAGCCGCCCCGTCCGGCAGCCGCCGCATGACCTCGGCATACCACTGCGAAGTAAGACGGAGGATCAGCAGGTTGTAGATAGCGCTGCGCATAGGGGAGTCGTCACTGGGATCGGCCGGTAGCGGGCCTACCATACCGGAGCCGGCGCACCGGCTCGAAGCCAGGGTTTCTTGCCAGCCCGGAATACTGTTTATATAAACAGTATATGGATGCCACTGCCCCCGAACCGCCGGAGTACGCCGAGCTGACGAGCGTCAGCAACTTCTCGTTCCTGCGCGGGGCCTCGCACCCGGAGGAGCTGATGGAGCGGGCCCGAGCGCTGGGCTATCGCGCGCTGGCGCTGACCGATATCGCCTCGCTGGCCGGCGTGGTCCGCGCGCACGCGGCGGCGAAGGACTGCGGGTTGCACCTGATCCTGGGGGCGACCTTCCGGCTGGCGGACGGCCCTGCCCTGGCCCTGCTGGTGCGCAATGCGGCGGGCTACGCCGCGCTGTGCCGTCTGATCACCCGGGCGCGCGGGGCGGCGGGCAAGGGGCATTACCACCTGACACAGGCGGACCTCGACGCCCTGCCCGCCGGGGCGCGGGCCGGCTGGCACGTCCTGCTGCGTATCGAGCCCGAGATCGCGGAGCCGACGCTCGCCGAAGCGGCCCGCTGGCTGGCCGGGTGGGCCGCGCCGGGGCAGGCCCATCTGGCGGTCAGCCAGCTGCGCACGCCGCAAGATGCCACGCTCACGACCCGCGCACGGCAGCTCGCCGACGCGACGGGACTCCCGATCGTCGCTTGCGGCGATGTGCACATGCATTCTCGCGGCCGGCGTGCCCTGCAGGACGTGCTGACCGCGCTGCGCCTGCGCACCACGGTTGCCGAGGCGGCCCCGGCGCGCTTCCCCAACGGCGAGCGCTGCCTGCGCCCGCGCGACGACCTGGCCACGCTGTATCCCGCCGCCTGGCTCGCGGCCAGTGTGCGGATCGCGCAGGACTGCGACTTCTCGCTGGACGCGGTCACCTACCGCTACCCGACCGATCCCCTGCCCCGGGACACGAGCCCGGCCGCCTACCTGCGCAAGGAGACCCTGAAGGGCGCGCGCGGGCGCTGGCCCGACGGCATCCCGCCGAAGGTATCCGAACAAATCGAACGCGAGCTCGGGATCATCGCGCAGCTTGGCTACGAGCCCTACTTCCTGACGGTCTACGACATCGTGCGCTTTGCCCGCGGTCGCGGGATCCTGTGCCAGGGGCGGGGCTCGGCGGCGAACTCCGCGGTCTGTTATGCCCTCGGCATCACGGCGGTGGACCCCTCGCGCTCCAGCATGCTGTTCGAGCGCTTCATCTCCGCCGAGCGTGGCGAGCCGCCGGATATCGATGTCGACTTCGAGCACGAGCGCCGCGAGGAGGTGATCCAGTACATCTACCGGCGCTACGGCCGCGAGCGCGCGGCGCTGGCCTGCACGGTGATCCGCTACCGCCGGCGCAGCGCCCTGCGCGACGTCGGCCGCGCCCTGGGCATCTCGCGCGCGCGGCTGGATGCGCTGACCGCCAACCTCGCCTGGTGGGACGACGGCATCCCTGCCGAGCGCCTGCGCGAGGTCGGGCTGGATCCGGATGGTGCCCTGGCCCGACAGTGGCAGGCGCTGACCGCCGAGCTGCTGGGCTTCCCCCGCCACCTGTCGCAGCACACCGGCGGCTTCGTGATCGCCGAGGGCCGGCTGGACGAGCTGGTGCCGATCGAGAACGCGGCGATGCCGGAGCGCTCGGTGATCCAGTGGGACAAGGACGACCTCGACGCGGTGGGGCTGTTGAAGATCGACGTGCTGGCGCTGGGGATGCTCTCCTGCGTGCGCCGCGCGCTGGAGCTGATGGCGCGCCACCGGGGCCGCGACTGGGGTCTGGCCGACATCCCCGCCGAGGATCCGGCGGTCTACCACATGCTGCAGAAGGCCGACACCCTGGGCGTGTTCCAGATCGAGTCGCGCGCGCAGATGAGCATGCTGCCGCGCCTGAAGCCGGCGAACTTCTACGACCTGGTGATCGAGATCGCCATCGTGCGCCCCGGCCCGATCCAGGGCGAGATGGTGCACCCATATCTGAAGCGCCGTGCCCACCCGGAGCGGGTGCGTTATCCGAATCCCGAGATCCGGCGGGTGCTGGGGCGCACCCTGGGGGTGCCGATCTTCCAGGAGCAGGTGATCGAGCTGGCGATGGTCGCGGCCGGCTTCTCCGCCGGCGAGGCGGACGGGCTGCGCCGCGCGATCGGGGCCTGGCGCCGTACCGGCCAGCTCGCGCGCTACCGCGAGCGCCTGATGGACGGGATGCGGCAACGCGGCTATCCGGAGAAGTTCGCCGAGCAGCTGTACAAGCAGATCCTTGGCTTTGGCGAGTACGGCTTCCCCGAGTCGCACTCGGCCAGCTTTGCGCTGATCACCTATGTCTCGTCCTGGCTCAAGTGCCATGAACCGGCGATCTTTGCCTGCGCGCTGCTGAACAGCCAGCCGATGGGCTTCTACGCCCCTGCACAGATCGTCGCCGACGCGCGCCGCCACGGCGTGGAGGTGCGCCCGGTGGATGTGCGCTGCAGTGACTGGGACTGCACGGTGGAGCCGGTGGCCGGGAGCGACGCGCTGGCCCTGCGCCTGGGCCTGAACCGGGTCGGCGGGCTCGCGCAGGCCGTGGCCGAGCGCGTCGTCGCCGCGCGCACCGAGCGCCCGTTCGCGGACGTGCCGGATCTGGTCGCCCGCGCCGCCCTGACCCGTGCCCAGGCCAACCGCCTGGCCCGCGCCGACGCCCTGAAGGGACTGGCCGGCAACCGCCACCAGGCGCGCTGGGCAACCGAGGCGGTGGAGGAACCCCTGCCCCTGTTCGCCGACGCCCCGGCCGACACAGTGCGCGAAGCCGACGTGACCCCGCTGCTGCCGCGCCCGGATGCGGTGGATGACCTGGTGCAGGACTACGCCACCCAGGGCCTGAGCCTGGGCCCGCACCCGCTGGCGCTGATGCGCCCGTTCCTGGAACGCAAGCGACTACGCACCGCCGCCCGGCTGCTGGAGTGCCCCGGGCATCCCGGTGCCCGCTATGCCGGCCTTGTGATCACCCGCCAGCGGCCGGGATCGGCCAACGGCACAGTGTTCCTGACCCTGGAGGACGAGAGCGGCACGCTGAACCTGATCGTCTGGCCGGACCGGGTGGAGCGCTTTCGCGCCGAGGTCCTGCACGGGCGCCTGCTGGAAGCCCACGGGGAATGGCAGTACAGCGAGGGGGTTGGGCACCTGATCGTGCAGCGCCTGATCGATCGCAGCGCCTGGCTGGGCGAGCTGACTACCCGCTCCCGCGACTTCGGATAGGGATTGCGCCTCGGGCGACGCTCAGACGCGGCCGTAGAGGTCCTCCAGCCGCACGATGTCGTCCTCGCCCAGATAGCTGCCGGACTGGATTTCGATCAGCTCCAGCGGGATCGCGCCCGGGTTCTCCAGCGAATGGATCTGCCCGATCGGCACATAGGTGGACTGGTTCTCCGTCACCAGATAGGTCTCTTCGCCGTTGCGCACCCGCGCGGTGCCGCTGACGACCACCCAGTGTTCCGCGCGGTGGTGGTGCATCTGCAGCGAGAGCTTCGCCCCGGGTTTCACGGTAATGCGCTTGACCTGATAGCGCCGCCCGACGTCGACGCACTCGTAGCAGCCCCAGGGGCGATACACCGCCGGGTGGTCCACATGCTCGCTGCGGTTGTCCGACTTCAGCCGCTCGACGATGCGCTTGACGTCCTGCACGCGGTCGCGGTCCGCCACCAGCACCGCATCGCGGGTGGCGACCACCGCGAGGTTGCGCAGGCCGATCCCCGCAACCAGCAGGCCGTCGGCATCGACCACGCAGCCCTCGCTGTCCTCCAGCAGGCAATCGCCACGCAGGGTATTGCCCTGCGCGTCGGTCCCGCGCACCCCGGCCAGCGCGGACCAGGACCCGATATCGCTCCAGCCCGCGGCCAGGGGCGTGACCGCCGCGCGGTCGGTGCGCTCCATCACGGCGTAGTCCACCGAGATGTTCGGGGCCCGGGCAAACGCCTCCGGGGCTACGCGCAGGAAATCGAGGTCCTCGCGCGCCCCCTCCAGCGCGGCCTGACAGGCCGTAACGATCTCGGGCTCGAAGCGCTCCAGCTCCTGCATATACTGTGAGGCACGGAATACGAACATGCCGCTGTTCCAGAGATAGCCCCCCTGGCTCAGGTACTCGCGCGCCGTGGCAGCATCGGGCTTTTCGACAAAACGCGCGACCCGCGCACCGGCCTCGCCCAGCGACTCGCCCTGCTGGATATAGCCATAACCGGTCTCGGGCGTCACCGGCACGATCCCAAAGGTGACCAGATAGCCGGCCTCCGCCAGCGCCACGGCGCGGCCCACGGCAGCCTTGAAGGCATCGCCATCGCCGATGTGGTGATCCGCGGCCAGGACCAGCAGCAACGGGTCGTCGCCTTCCGCGCGGGCCTGCAGCGCCGCCAGGGCAATCGCCGGGGCCGTGTTGCGCCCCTCTGGTTCCAGCAGGATGCGCGCCTGTTCGACACCAATCGCGCGCAATTGCTCGGCGGCCAGGAAGCGGTGCTCCACGTTGGCCAGCACCAGTGGTGCCGCCGCATGCAGGCCCTCCAGGCGCGCGACGGTTTGCTGCAGCAGCGTCTGGTCGCCGGTCAGGGGCAGGAACTGCTTCGGGTAATGGCTGCGCGACACCGGCCACAGCCGCGTGCCGGTACCGCCGGCCAGGATCACCGGTTGCAGCTGGTTCTGGGTATCGGCAGGCGCCATCGTTGTTATCCCCGTATCAGGCGGGAAAGCTCTTCCACGCGACGCTCCAGCAGGGCCGGATCAGCGCGGGTCTCGACGTTCAGCCGCAACAGCGGTTCGGTGTTGGAGCTGCGCAGGTTGAAGCGCCAGTCCGGGAACTCGAGGCTGACGCCGTCGGTGCGATCTTCCTCGCCACCCTGACCCTCAAGGGCCGCGAGAACGCGATCCGTGGCGGCTTCGACGTCCGCGACCTCGAAGTTCAGCTCGCCGCTGCAGGGGTAGCGCGCCATGCGCTCGGCCACCATTTCGCCCAGCGACTGACCTCGGCGCCCCATCAACTCGGCGACCCGCAGCCACGGCAGCATCCCGCTATCGCAGTAGTAAAAGTCCCGGAAGTAGTGATGCGCGCTCATCTCGCCGCCGTAGATGGCGTCCTCGTGGCGCAGGCGCTCCTTCATGAATGCGTGCCCGGTCTTGGACTGGACGGGCTCGCCACCCGCCGCTCGCACCATCTCGATGGTGTTCCAGGTCAGCCGCGGGTCGTGGACGATCCGCTCGCCGGGTTGCCCGCCTTCCAGGCAGGCCTGAGCCAGCAGCCCTACGATGTAGTAGCCCTCAATGAAATTCCCCGCTGCATCGAACAGGAAGCAGCGATCGAAGTCGCCATCCCAGGCCACACCCAGATCCGCGCCATGCTTGCGCACGGCGTCGGCCGTGGCCGCACGGTTCTCCGGCAACAGCGGGTTGGGGATGCCATTGGGGAAATGTCCGTCCGGCTCGAAATTCACGCGGATCAGTTCGAACGGCAGATGAGGCTCCAGTGCCTCCAGCACCGGGCCCGCACCGCCATTGCCCGGGTTTACGACTACGCGCAGCTTCGGCAGCGCCTCCCGGTCGACCGATGCGAGCAGCCGGGCGATATAGTCCGGCCGATGGTCCAGCGGATGTACCTGGCCTTGTGGCATGGGGCGGAAGTCGCCGCGCTCTGCGCATGCCTGGATCGCCTGCAGCCCGGAGTCCCCGCTGATCGGTCGCGACTCGCCGCGCACGAGCTTGAGCCCGTTGTAATCCAGTGGGTTGTGGCTCGCGGTAACCATCACCCCGCCACCAGCCCCGTAGTGCGCAGTCGCAAAGTAGACCTCTTCGGTCCCGCACAGACCGATATCGGCCACGTCGCTACCGCCGGCGGTGAGTCCTTCGGTCAGGGCCTGGGCCAGTGTCGGGCTGGAGAGGCGGATATCGTGTCCGACCACCGTACGGCCGGGCCGGACCTCTTCGGCAAAGGCGCGTCCGATGGCGTATGCCACCTCGGGGTTGAGTTGATCCGGCACGCGGCCGCGTACGTCGTACGCCTTGAAGCAATCGATCTTCATGCAGTTCCCTTCCGGCCCCCTCCGACTCCCGGCACCGCCGGCAGCGCGCACTCCTTTCTCCTCATGATACATAGCAGAGCCGCAGCATGATGCGACGGAGGTTACAACGACCTCAGTAGGTTTACTTGACGCTTGCGGCTCATGCCCCTGAACATGGTGGGTTTATCCAACGAGGAGAAGCCGATGAGTGAGCCGCAAGTGAAGACCGAGGAGAAGAAGCAGCATTTCGACGATATCTACGTCGCCGAGACCCCGGTGCCGTTCAAGGAGCGCATCATCGACGCGCTCGATTACATCTCCGACGACTTCAACCGGCAAACCTTCGACCGGCTGATTCTCCCCTGGGCGCAGCAACAGGCTGACGCAGGCAAGACCCTGAATTACGTCGATCTGTGCTGCTGCTTTGGTAACACCACCATGGCGGCCGTGCACGGCATGGATGTCGAGGCAATCCGCGCCAACTGGGCCGACGAGCAGGCCTGCAAGACGGTTGCTGCCCCGCGCCGTCTGCCCATCAAAACGACCGGCATCGACATCTCCGGCAACGCCCTCGCCTACGGCAAGAGCTCGGGTCTGTTCGACCAGACCTTCGAGGCTGACCTGAACCAGGCCGACGCCGACACGCGCAACGCGATCGAGCAGTCGATGGAAGAGGCAGACATCGTCATCTCCACCGCATCGCTGGTCTATCTGGACCCCCCGGCCATCGAGAGCCTGGTGGACGCCTTCGCGCGCGGCAAGGGCGAAGGCTACATGCTGGTGAATTTTCTCAACCCCTTCGCACTAGAAAAAGCGGACGCCACCAAGCGTTTGTTGCTGAATCGTCTGGACTTTGTCGGCAGTACTGCAACCCGTCACCGTCGTATGTCGCCGCTGGAGCAGGAAAACTATCCCGGCGAAGACTGGGCCCTGCTGGAAATCTGGGTGCTGCGTCGCCGCGGGTAAGCCGTTACCGGCGCCTTCAGCGCATCAAGGAAAAGGCCGGCGTTCGCCGGCCTTTTTTGTGTCTCCGTCACCGGATACCTAGAGCGCGACCACACGATCGCGCCCTGCCCGCTTGGCCTGGTACATCGCCTCGTCAGCCCGCCGCGCGAGGAGCTTGGCGCTGTCACCGGAGGCCCGTTCGGCGACCCCGAAGCTGGCGGTGACGCCCGGCACCCCGGGCACGCTCATCGCAGCGACCGCCTGGCGCAGCTTTTCGGCCATGGCCGTCGCACCCACCAGCCGGGTCTCGGGCACCAAGATGATGAACTCTTCTCCGCCCCAACGACCCAGGGTATCCGCGTCGCGCAGTTCCGCACTCACGGTCTTCGCCAGCGCTTTAAGGACTTCGTCGCCGGCATCGTGGCCGTAACGGTCATTCACCGCCTTGAAGTGATCCAGATCGAACATGATCAGGCTCAGCGGACGACCATAGCGCTGGCTGCGCTCGATCTCCGCCTCCAGCGTGTTCCCGAGGCTCAGGCGATTCGCGACGCCGGTCAGCCAGTCGGTATTCGCCACACGCCGGATCTCGTCCTCCATGCGCACCCGGTCGGTCACGTCCTTGCCCAGGGCGACGTAATGCGAAATCTCGCCGAGGTCATCGAGTACCGGGGTGATCGTCTGCTCCAGATGGATCAGGGATCCATCGCGACGCCGATTCACGAACTCGCCCCGGAAGGTCTCGCCGCGCTCCAGCGACTCCCACATCCCGCGATAAAAGGCATCGTCGTGACTGCCCGATCTGAAGCGTCGCGGATTCGCGCCCAGGACATCGCGGCGCGAATAGCCCATGAGCTCCTCGAAGGCGGCATTAACGTAGGTAATCGTACCTTCAGGATCGGTGATCAGGACCGGATCACCCGACACTTCCAGCGCGGTCGACAGCAGTCTTAACTGCTCGTCGCGTTCCCGTTCGGCGGTCACGTCCTGCTGCAGTGATACGTAATGCGTAATCCGTTCCGGCGCATCGTCGGCATACACGGGCGAGATATGCCAGCGCACCACGTAGGTACTGCCATCCTTGCGATAGTTGATCGCCTCGCCGTCAAACATCTCGCCCGCATCCAGCGCGGCGCGCAGGCGGTCGAGGATTACCCGTGATGTCCGCGGCCCCTGCAGCAGGCGCGGGGTCTTGCCCAGCACCTCGTCGGCCGCGTACCCGGTCATCTGTTCGAAGCCGGCATTCACGTAGACGATGCGTGGCCCGTCGTCCAGGTCCGCGTCCGTGATCAGAACAGAGTGGCTCGACTGGTCGATGGCTGCATCCAGCAGCCGGAGTTTCTCGAACCCCTCGATGTACGCGACAGTGGCCACGGGACTCCTTAGAAATGGATTAGCCTGGGACCGGCACTACCGGTCCGAGTGTCCCGCGGCGGGGAGGTTCATTCCATATCCGCCATTTCGAGAATCGAGCCCACGATATCGCTGGTGGTAACGATTCCTTCCAGGGTATTGCCCCGCAGCACGACCAGGCGCCGGATGCCCTGATTGACCATCAGCCGCGCCACGTACTTCACGTCCATCTCGGCCGGCACGGTGATCACCGGCTTCGCACAGACATCGTAGACGTTGGAGAGGTCGATATCGCCCTCCTCGGCCACGATGGTCTTCAGGATTGTTGTGTAGGTGATGATCCCGTAGGCGTCGTGCTCGTGCTGCTTGTCCACCACCAGGGACTTCACGTTGTGCCGCCGCATCAGCTGCATCGCCTCGCGCAAGGGCGCGAGCGGCGACACGGTAATCACATTGGGCTTCAGGATGTCGCTTACCAGCATGCTCGAGTCCTCCTCAGATCTCTTCCTTAACGTGTTCCTGGAACTGCTCGATCTGCTTGCGCCCGATCCCGGCCAGGTGGGCAATATCCACGGTGAATGCAACGCCGCGCGGGTCTCCTTCGAGTTCCAGCTCCTGACTGATGACCTTGAGCACGTTCAGCGCGACCTTCTTTTCCAGCACCCACATCAGCACCGACTGGCTGCCCTCGTAGGTCATGCCCAGAAACGTCTTGCGGGCCTCCGCGCCGATACCGCGGGCATCCATGATCGTGACGCCGCCGGCGCCCGCGGCCTTGGCCGTCTCGATGGCCCGCTGCTCGAGGTCATCCGGAAGCACGGCGATCAATGCCGAAAATCTCATGGCGAATCCTCCTGTTGTGCGCGGCCCCTGCCGGTCCAGCGCTCGTAGATATCCACCAGGATGGCGTAGACCATCACGGTGACGATGGGGAAGATCGACGCGAAGGCGATCAGGCCGAAGCCGTCGATCAGGACATTACGGTCTTCCAGATGCGTGGCCAGACCGATCCCGAGGGCTGTGACCAGGGGTACGGTCACCTCGGAGGTCGTCACCCCGCCCAAGTCGAAGGCGAGCGCCACGATCTGCTTGGGGGCGAGGATCGTCAGCACGATCACCAGCAGGTAGCCAGCCATGATGTATTGATGGATGGAGTCGCCCACCAGGATGCGGTGCACGCCAATGGTGATACCGATTGCGACCCCCAGCGCCACCAGGATGCGGATTACATTGCCGCGTAATGAACCGCGCGCCGCCTCCTCGGCCTTCTGGCCAATCGCGATGAGCGCGGGCTCCGCCATCGTGGTCGCAAATCCGATGGAAAACGCGAACAGGTAGACCCACAGGAACAGTTCGTTGGTGATCAACTGCTCGGCCATGCTCTCGCCGATCGGGAACAGGCCCAGCTTGAGCCCGACCACGAAGGCGTACAGGCCCAGCACGACCAGCACGAAGCCGAAGATCACCCGCGGCAGATACGGGATGCGCTTGCGCAGCACGAAGTACTGGAATACCACAATCACCGCGATGATCGGTGCGACATCGCGCAGCATCAGTAGCAGGTCCATCCCCATCGCGGAGAGCCAGTGTTCCTCGCCCGCACCCGGAAGGTCCGTGTCCGCATCCATGGCCGCGGTCTCGCCATTGCCCGGGGCGTCGACCTCCGCGCCGGCGAACACAATGATTCCGTAGAGCTGCACCGTGATCATTGGCACCATCACGGCAAGCGCCACCAGGCCAAAGCCGTCGCGCAGTGGATTGCGCCCGCTGATCGAGGCCGCCAGGCCGAGGCCCAGCGCCGCGACCAGCGGGACGGTCACGATGTTCGTGGTCACCCCGCCCGAGTCGTAGGCCAGGCCGACGATCTCCTCGGGGGCGAAGAAGGTGACCAGCACCACCAGCACGTAGCCGCTCAGAATGTACCAGTGCAGCGGATGGCCCATGACCGTGCGCAGGATGCCCAGCGCCACCACGGCACCCACGGACAACGCGACAATCAGGCGCAGGACCAAGCCCTCGATCCGTCCCTCGCTGATCAGCTCCGCCTGCTCCGCCACAGCGATCAGGGCCGGTTCCGCGATCACGGTAGCGAAGCCGAGGGTAAAGCCGAACGCCATCAGCAGGAGCAGCGAACCGCGCCGGGCCAGCGCGTTGGACAGGTTCTTGCCGATGGGGAAGATCCCCATCTCCAGGCCCTGCAGGAACAGCGCCACGCCAAAGACCACGATGGCCAGCCCGATCACCATGGACAGCAGGCCATCCGGCACCGTACGCAGCACCAGCGCCTGGAACACCGCAACCACGATCACGATGGGCGCAAGATTGCGCGCCGCATGGCCCAGCGTGTGGAGAAAGTTCATGCGCTCCCTTGCCGAGGCATGGCCCCGGAATCAATTCCCCGCGCCGTGGTCGCAGGCAGTATGGAATCCCTGCAGATACCCTATCGCGCCGTGGTCGTCGGTGCCACGGGCGGGCTCGGCGCCGCGTTTGTTGAGCATCTTGAAAACGACCCGAACTGCGGGTGCGTAGTGGCACTTGGCCGCCACAGCGAACCGCCCGTCGATCTCCTCGACGAAACCAGCATCGAACGCGCCGCTGGCTGGCTACGCAAACAAGCGCCCGAATGGGATCTAATCCTGGACGCCACCGGCATCCTGACCATCGACGGCCACGGCCCGGAGAAGCGTCTGCGCGATCTCGATCCGGCGATCATGGCGCGCTCGTTTGCCATCAATGCCATCGGCCCGGCCCTGCTGTTCAAACACCTGGCACCTTTGTTGCCGCGTCAGCGCAAGGGCATCCTGGCGACCCTATCGGCCCGAGTCGGCTCCATCGAGGACAATCAGCTGGGTGGATGGGTGAGCTACCGCGCTTCCAAGGCCGCGCTCAACCAGATTGTCCGCACGACGGCGCTGGAGCTGCGCTTCAGCCATCGCCAGGCCGCGGTGATCGCCCTGCAGCCGGGGACCTGTGCGACCCGCCTGTCGGAGCCCTATCGGGCCCGCGCCCCGGAAGTGCTCGCGCCGGAATACGCCACCGGCGAACTCCTGAAGGTGCTGGATCGTCTGGAGGCATCGGACTCCGGGAACTTCTACGACTTCGAGGGCCAGCGGCTGCCGTTCTGAAAACTATTGTCGCTCGTGATCTGCATCAACAAGTGCTAATACCAGGCGGGCAATAGTACCTCTGAACCATCACATTGTCGGAGGAACCGAACATGCGCCGTACCCTGACCTTTCGTGCCCTAGCCCTGGCCGGCCTGCTGGCCCCGGCGGCCCTCATCCCGGCCCAAGCGGCCGCCGCCAGCGCGGATGTCTCCGCCGGCGACTGGCTGCTGCGCGGCGGCCTGACCTACATCTCGCCGAAGTCCGACAACGGCGAACTGACGGGAGATGACCTGAGCGTGGACGTCGGTTCCAGCACGCGCCCGACCGGCACTGCGACCTACATGCTCACTGACAACCTGGGTCTGGAGCTGCTGGTCGGGATCCCGTTCAAGCACGACATCGCGTTGGAAGGTCTGGGCAACGTCGGCTACACCCGACACCTGCCGCCGACCCTGAGCCTGCAGTACCACTTCAACACCGGCTCGGCGTTCCGCCCGTACCTGGGGGCGGGCGTGAACTACACCCACTTCTTTGACACGACCACCCGCGGTGCACTGTCCGACAGCCGCCTGCGGCTCGACGACTCCTGGGGTGTCGCTCTGCAAGCCGGGATCGACATCGCGCTGGATGACAACTGGTTCCTGAACACCGAGGTGCGCTGGATCGACATCGAGAGCACCGCGCGTCTCGACGGCCAGCGTATCGGGACGGTCGAGATCGACCCGTGGACCTTCGGGATGAACGTCGGCTACCGCTTCTAAGCCGGCCTAGCCCAGTCGTTCCACGAGGCCGAGGACCCGCTGCATGCGGTCCTCGGCCTCGTTCTTTTCCAGGCCCCGCTCGGCGGGGACGCCCCAGACCGGGCCCGGCCAGGCCGGATCGCCCGGCTGACGGGCGATATGGTGCAGGTGCAGCTGCCCGACGATATTGCCCAGCTTGGCCACATTCAGCGTCTGCGGCTCGAAGGCCGCCTGCATCGCCCGCGCCAGGACCAAAGACTCCCGTGCCAGCATTGCCGCATCGTCGGACCCAAGGTCATGCAACTCGCGTAAACCTGCGCGGCGCGGGACCAGGATGAACCACGGGATTGCCGCATGATCCATCATCAGCAGCGTCGACAGGGGCCAGTCCGCGACGAACCAGGTATCCGCGTGCAGGCGCCTATCCAGCTCGAACGCCTCCGTCATTGCAGTTCCTTCCAGATCCCCGGCGTGGCCCAGTGCCCCGTGCGGCGCTCTTCGCCTTCCAGCAGGACATAGCTGTAATGCGCGCGGTGGCGCAGCTCACCCGCCAGCGCACGGCGTTGCTGCGCATCCGAGCCCGCAATCACGATCACATCCTCGCCGGGCACGGCCCAGGCTGCGGCGTCCGGGGACTCTGGCAGGTCGCTGTCGATCGCCGCCGGCGATTCCGGCCAGTCGCGGGCGCGCAGCCAGTCGCGAACCGAGTCCGGCTCGCCGAGCACGATGCGGGTCCCTTCCATGTTTTGGCTCTGCTCGGGTGCGCGACCCAGCCAGGGCGCCACCTCGACCGGCCGCGCCGAGCCCAGTGCGATCACCTGTGTGTCCGGGTCTAGTGCGGCGCGGCGCAGGATCGCCGGGGATTCGCCTTCGGCCAGATGGCGAAATAGCCGCCAATCGGGATCGGCGGCGACGCGCAGCGGCTTGGCATCCAGATCCACCTCGAACGCCTTTTCACGGTCGGCCAGCGCAATCCAGAACGTCTCCGCCCCCTGTTCGGTCTCGACCACGAGGGGTACACGCAGATCCCAGGGGTCGTCATCACGGGACTGACGCAACGTACCCGACAGCGTCCGCCCATTCGTCTCCTGTTCGACGGCAAGATCGGCCAGTTCGAGTGCCGGCGCACCGCGCCGATCAACCCACTGGCGGAAGAACGGTTCCAGATCCTCGTCGGTGGCGGAATCGAAGGCCGCGATCAGCGCATCCCAGTCCGCCTCACGCCCCTTCCAGTCGTTGTAGAGCGTGCGAGCACCTTCCAGAAACGCCTCGCGCCCGATCCAGTCCTCCAGCATCCGCCAGATCATCGCGCCCCGGTGATAGCCGGCGATGCGCAACGCGCCCTGGTTGCCGCCCTGGTACTCCCCATGGGCGCGATCCTCGTCCGCCGGGAGTGCCGCGTAGTCGCGCAGCCACTGGGCTCGCTCCTCGCGCCCCTCACCCGCCTCGCGCTTGAACTGGTAGTCCGCCATGTAGGTGGTCAGCCCCTCCGACCAGTTGCCGCCCGAGCGATCGACATAGACCCCCGTGCCCCACCACATGTGCAGGACCTCGTGCCCCAGCGAGGTATGCGGGATGAACGGGAGCGGGATGACTTGTTCGCCCAAGAGCGTAAAACCGGAGAACGCCAGCCCCACCGGCTGCGGCGAGGCCGCCACGGTCAGGCTGCTGTACGGATACGGCCCGATCTCGGATTCGAAACGCTCGATGTACTCGACGGTCTTCTCGCGGTAGGTCTCGCCAAAGGCCTCATGTAGCGACTGCGGAAACAGGGTACGCACCTGCCACCCGTCGCCCTCGATCACGCCCAACTCCCAAATGCCGGAGGCGAGCGCCAGGTGGCGCGCAGCGGGGTGTTCGTAACGGGCCTGATAGCGCTCGCCCTCGCGCGTGTCATCGATCAGCGAGCCGGAGACCACGGCCTTCTGGCCACCGTCCACCGTCAGTTGAATCCGCATAGGCACGGGCTCGTCCTCCAGCGCGGGATACCAGCCCGCCCCCGCTGGCAGAAACCCGGCTTCCTCGCCCAGGAATCCCGAGCCGGGACGCGCCTGATCAGGCCGCGACAACCGAGCGCCATACGCGATCACCAGGAGCCCGGCATCGCGATCGGACAGCGCGCTCCCCAGTTCCAGCCAGCCCGACTCGGTCAGCTCGTATTCGATGGAGTCACCATCCAGGGTCACGGCATCCACTCCCATGGCGGGATCGAGGCGCAATCGGCTCGGCGGGTCCCGGTCCAGGAGCTCCAGATCCAGCGCCAGACGCCCGTCGAAGGTCGATTCGCCCGGGTGCAGGTGCACGCTCAGGCCGAGCGGGAAGTCGGAATCGGGTTCGGCGTAATCGTTACCGGCCGCCGAAGCGACCGGGAAGCCCAGCAACGCCATAAGGCCCATCGAGATCCACCATGCCGCGCGCATATTGCCCCCTCGTTTAATCGGCGTACGGGAATCGGGCTACGCGCTCTTCGGCCTCGCCGTTGCGCTCGATCTCCAGCGGCAGCCAGGTGCCCGGTGTCACGCGCTGGACGATCCGTTGCAGATCCGACGGGCGCTCCACTGGCTGGTCGCCGGCACGAAGGACTCGGTCGCCCCCCTCCAGGCCCGCGGCCTCACCCACGGAGCCCGACTGCACACCCTGGATGGTCACGCCGCCGTCCTCGTCGCCGCGCAGCTGCACGCCGAGCATCGGCGAAGCGCGGTCAAAGCGATCTCCATCCGTGATGCCGAATACCGCCCGGGCCAGGCCCGGATCGGCCGCGGAACAGTCCTCCCGGTACTCGCGGGGCAGCAGGACCGGGGCCTGTTCATAGCCCAGATCGGCCAGCTGATGCGGCACGCCATGGCCATATTGCAGGTGACCGGAACCGATGATCCCGACCACCAGCGGCGGCTCGTCCGAAGCCTCCAGGACCTCGGCGATGCCGGCGGCCATCATGCGGTCCCACGCCAGCTGCGCCCCGATGAACCGGTCGGAGTCGCGCTCCATGCCCGCCGGATGGCGTTCCATCACCTCCACCAGATACTCGCGGTAGGCCTCGGGCGGATCGGCCGGCTGGCTGACGCCGTAGCGCTCGTCCTCCGGGACCGCGTCCCAGCCTTCCTGTCCGAGCCGCTGAACCAGTGCACGTTCGGCGTTCAGCGCCACCAGCGGGACATCATGTACACGGGCAAAATGCAGAATCGGCCAGTACAGCTCCGGATCGAAGCCCCAGTGGGTATACCAGTCGCTGTCACGCAGAAATGCATCCGCGTCCAGTTCGCCGGCCACCCACTGATCCAGCACCGGTTGCACGGAGCGCGGCAGCATCTCGAGGCCGATGACCATGTCCGGGCGCTGTCCGTGCAGGGCAGCCAGTGTTCCCAGCTGCCAGCGATGGTGATCCATGCGATCGTGGCGCTCGCCCAGGAGCACCGCATCCGCCTGCGCCAACTCGGCGAACAGCTCCGCGCGATCCAGCTCCTCGCCGGCCGGCGTGGCCCATTGCCCCGGGGCCGGACACGCCGCGCTGGCCACACCGGGCACCAGTGGCGCGGCCAGCATCGCGGCAAGCATCACGCCCATGCCATGCCGTCGGATTACTCTGCCTTGCATGCAATTCTCCTGTCTGAGGCACCATCCCCGGTGATAGACCTACTCTCGGACCCCCCGATGGCCGGCACGTTCCGCGTCCGGTAGCCTGCCGACATGGACACGCCCGAGGACACCGCCGCGCGCAACCGGCTCCCCCAGCACCTGCAGGCATGGCTGGGCACCCTGCGCTCGATGGCGATCTACTGGCGACCCGGGCGCCAGGCCGGCCTGCGCCGCCTCTACGCCGAGTTCGTGCGGCCCGGTGACCTCGTGTTCGACATCGGCGCCCATATCGGAGATCGCACCCGCGCCTTCGCCGCACTCGGGGCGCACGTGATCGCGCTCGAGCCGCAGCCCCATATCCTGCGGCTGCTGCGCAAGGCGACCTCCAGGCTCCCCGGCGTGCGCGTTCGCCGCGAGGCCGTGGGGCCCGAGAATGGTACCGCGCAGCTCGAGGTCAGTCGCAGCACCCCGACCGTCTCCTCGGTCTCGCGACGTTTCACAAGCGAGATCGCGAAACGCAATCGCAGCTTCCGCAAGGTGACCTGGGACGACCAGATCGCGGTCCCGATGGTCACCCTGGACCAGCTCATCGCCGATCACGGCCTGCCGGCCTTCTGCAAGATCGATGTCGAGGGTCTGGAGGCCGAGGTCCTGCGCGGACTCAGCCAACCCGTCCCGGCGTTGTCCTTCGAGTTCGTCGCCGGCGCCGACGAGGTCACCGAGGAGTGCCTGGCGCAACTGACCGCCCTGGGTGACTACGAGTACAACCTGATCGTGGGTGAACAGCGCCGCTTCCGGTTCGACACCTGGCAGAGCGCGGATGCCATCCGCGCCTGGCTGGAACAGCATGTGGAGCGTGTAGGTTCCGGCGACATCTACGCCCGGCTGCGCGGGGCTTGACCCGGACCGCGCTCGCGGACAACGCTGCCTGAATGGACACCCGCACCCTGATCCGCTGGCAGGACCTGACCACCGAGGCCATTGCCGACCATGCCCGTCGCGACGCGGTCGTGGTGCTGCCCATGGCCGCGATCGAGCAGCATGGCCCCCACCTGCCGCTGGAAACGGACCTGCGCATCGGCCTGGGCCTGCTGGACGCGGCGGCGACGATACTCCCGAGCGATCTCGAGCCGCTGGTGCTGCCGCCGCTGGCGATCGCCACCAGCGCCGAACACACCCATTTCGCAGGGACGCTGAGCCTCACACCGGAGACGGCGCTCGCGGTGTTGCGCGAGATCGGCGCGGGCGTCGCCCACGCCGGCTTTCGCCGCCTGGTGCTGGCCAACAGCCACGGGGGCAACACCGCGATCATGGAGCTCGCCGCACTGGATCTGCGCCGGGACCATGGACTGCTGGTCACCAAGCACCATTACTTCCTGCAGCCCCTGCCGGACACCATCGACATCCCCGAACGCGAGTGCCGACATGGCCTGCACGGTGGTCTGAGCGAGACCGCAATGATGCGTGTGCTGGCACCGACACTCGTCCAGATGGACCGCGCGCCGGACGCCCGTTCGCTGGGCGAGGATCTCGAGGGCACGACCGGACGCCTGGGTCCCACCGGCGAGACTGCGTTCGCCTGGATGGCGGATGACCTCAATCCAGAGGGCGTCGTAGGCGCCGCGGACCGCGCCACGCCCGAGTTGGGTCAGGCCCTGATCGACCACTACGCCGAGGGGCTGGCCCAGGCGATCACTGATACCGCCGCCTTCCCGATCGAACGCCTCGCCCGCTGAATCCCCGCTTACGCTTTCTGGCTGGCGTAGCGCTCTTCGAGTGCCCCGTGCAGCGCGCGCAGCCCCATCGCCTCGCCCCCCTTGGGGCGGCCCGGCCGGGCGCGCACGTTGAACGCCATAATGTCGAAGTGCAGCCACGGCACGTCTTCTGGCACGAACTCCTTCAGGAACAGCCCTGCGGTGATCGCGCCGGCGTAGCCACCGGTCGAGCTGTTGACGATGTCGGCGACGTCGCTGTCCAGCATGTAGCGATACGGGGCATGCAGCGGTAGCGCGCAGACCGGGTCGTCCCAGGCTCTGGCCGGGGCTTCCAGCGCGTTCGCCCAGTTCTCATCGCTGGCAAAGACAGCGCTGATCTCCGTCCCCACCGCGACGCGGGCCGCGCCGGTCAGGGTGGCAAAGTCGACCAGCAGGTCCGGGTGGAAGCTGCCCGCCCGGTCCAGCAGGTCCGCGAGCACCAGCCTTCCTTCCGCGTCGGTGTTGTCCACCTCGATCGTCTTGCCATTGCGCGCGGTCAGCACGTCCCCGGGGCGGAACGCACGCGAACCCACCGCGTTCTCGACCGCGCCGATCAGTACTGTCAGCCGAACCGGCAGTTCCGTCGCCATGATCAGGCGCGCGAGCCCCAGCACGATCGCAGCCCCGCCCATGTCCTTTTTCATCTGGCGCATGGAGTTGCCCGGTTTCAGGTTCAGGCCTCCGGAATCGAAACAGACGCCCTTGCCCACCAGCACGACGGACGGGGCACCCGCGGGGCCCCAGGTGAGTTCGATCACCCGCGGGCCGTGCGCACTCGCCTCGCCCACCGCGTACACGCAGGGGAACGACTTCTCCAGCGCGTCGCTGTCGCTGACCACGTGCAGGCTGCAGCCAAAGGCCTCGGCCAGCTCGCGCGCCGTCAGGGCGAGGTTCGCTGGCATCATGTCGGCGGCCGGGGTGTTGATCAGGTCCCGGGTCATGGCGATGGAATCGATATAGGCCATCACTCGCTTGCGATCGACCGCCTCGGGCCAGACCAGCCTGGGCGCCGGCCGATCCTCGGCCGCCCGATAGCGGTCGAAGCGGTAGCACCCCAGACCCCAGCCGATCGCGGCCTGCTCCTGAGTGGTCGGGTCGAGACCCTCCGTGACCAGGCGATAGTGGCCCGTCGCCAGGGTCTCGGCCGCCGCGGCTAGCATCCACAGGGGTGTCTCGGCATCGAATCCCACCAGGACCGCGGCAAGCTGTCCCTGATCCCCGGGAACACGCAGGACCTGCCCGTCCTTGCCCTCGAAGCGCCCCGCCTCGGCCCAGGCACGCCACGTTGGCGGGGCCGCCTCGAGACGGGACTCCAGGGTGTCGGTGGTGACGGGTACCAGATCGATGGCATCGTCGGCGGCTTCAACAAAGGCAGAATCCACGCGGCTTTCCTCCCGGTTCGGTCAAAATGGCCATAATAACGCCCGTCGGCCGCCCCGGCCGGTACACCCACCGTCACAGGATGTGAGCATGACACCAGCGCTGGAAATTCGCGGCCTGCGCAAGACCTACAAGAACGGATTCGAGGCCCTCAAGGGCATCGACCTGGAGGTGGCGCCCGGGAGTTTCTTCGCCCTGCTCGGGCCCAATGGGGCGGGCAAGTCGACCACCATCGGCATCATCACCTCGCTGATCAACAAGACGGCCGGTGAGGTGCGCGTGTTCGGACACGACCTCGACCGCGATCAACAGTCCGTGAAGCGCTCGATCGGCCTGGTCCCGCAGGAGTTCAACTTCAACAACTTCGAGCCGATCGGCGAGATCGTGGTGAACCAGGCGGGCTACTACGGCATCCCGCGCCACGAGGCCTGGCGCCGCACCGAGCACTACCTGCGCGAGCTGGGGCTGTGGGAGAAGCGCAAGGACATGGCACGCACCCTGTCCGGCGGGATGAAACGGCGCCTGATGATCGCCCGCGCCCTGGTGCACGAACCGAAACTGCTGATCCTGGACGAACCCACGGCCGGAGTGGACATCGAGCTGCGTCGCTCGATGTGGGATTTTCTCCGTCGCATCAATACCGATGGCCGCAGCATCATCCTGACCACGCACTATCTGGAAGAGGCGGAGTCCCTCTGCCGCAACATCGCGATCATCGATGACGGCCAGATCGTCGAAAACACCACGATGAAGCAGCTCCTCGCGAAGCTCGAGACCGAGACCATGGTTCTGGACCTGAGCGAGCCGGTCCGGCAGCTGCCCCACGACTCCGAGATCCCGTTGCGGCAAATCGACGAACTGACCCTGGAGGCCGACATCAAGCGCGGGCAGCACCTGAACGACCTCTTCCGTGTCCTGGACCATGCCGGGCTGCGGGTTCAGAGCATGCGCAACAAGTCGAACCGGCTGGAAGAGCTGTTTCTGCGCATGACCCGCAGCGACGCCGCCCCCAGCCACCTGACGCAGGGGGCCACGGGCGCCGCCGAACAGCCGGAGAACCCGCAATGAGCGAGCGCCACCTGCATGACTACTGGGTCGCCTTTCGCACCATTGTGACCAAGGAGGTGCTGCGCTTCGCGCGTATCTGGGTGCAGACCATCCTGCCGCCGGTGATTACCACCGCCCTGTACTTCATCATCTTCGGGGGGCTGATCGGCGAACGCATCGGAGACATGGACGGCTTTCGCTACATGGACTTCATCGTCCCCGGGCTGATCATGCTCGCGGTAATCACCAACAGCTACTCGAACGTCGTCTCGTCCTTTTTTGGCTCCAAGTTCCAGCGCCACATCGAGGAGATGCTGGTCTCGCCGATCCCCAACAGCGTGATCATCCTGGGCTTTGTATTCGGGGGTGTCGCCCGCGGGCTCAGCGTCGGCGTGGCAGTGCTGCTGGTCTCGTTGTTCTTCAGCCCTCTGAGTATCCACAACGCAGGCGTGATGCTGATCGTGGTCCTGCTCACCTCGATCCTGTTCGCACTGGCCGGGCTGATCAACGGCGTGTTCGCGCGTACCTTTGACGACATCGCGATCGTGCCCACCTTCGTGCTCACGCCCCTGACCTATCTCGGCGGGGTGTTCTATTCCGTCAGCCTGCTCCCGGAGTTCTGGCAGGGCGTATCGATGCTCAACCCGATCCTCTACATGGTGGACGGCTTCCGCTACGGCAGCCTCGGGTCCAGCGACTTCCCGATCATGGTCTCGTTTGCCGTAATTGTGGCCTTCATCGCGGCCCTGTACACGGCGGCCCTGATACTGTTGAACAAGGGCATCGGGATCCGGTCCTGATGCATCACGAGAACGCCACCCTGCCTGCGACACCGCGCAACGTGGGCAAGAGGGGGTTTATTACCGGAAAAAACGTGGTATAAAGCGGAAACTTTTCCGGGCAGAGGCCATATGGGCGTCAAACGAAAGATCCCACCCGTCTTTCTTCTCGGCGCAGCCGGGGTCGCTGTTGCAATCAGCGCCAGTCTTCTTCTCGCTTCTCAGCCCGCAGAAACCTCGCAACCGCTCGATATCGCGGCGTTGCAAGCCGGGGCCAACGGCAAGATGTCGCCGATGGTCCCCACCGTTTCCCCCGATAGCCAGAACGGCCAGGCCGAGCAACTCTCCCAGCCGCATGGACCGGGAGCGGCCGGATCTGCCGGTTCGCACTTCGACGCCGAAGCCACCAAGGTCGCCTACGCAACCGACCTGATTAATGATTCCGGGTTCGACGACGAGACCGACTACCCCACTTCATACGAAACCTTCGACCTCGACGAAGGCGAAGACCGCGTGGCCGAAGAGGACCGCTCGGACTGGAACAACCACAAACTCGAGAGCGGCGAGCGCCTGACCAGCCTGTGGCAACGCGACTGGGACCTGCCGCTGGCAACCCTCTACCGACTCCTGGACGATGACGAGAACGCATCGATCCTCAACCGCATACGGCCGGGGCAGGAGATCGAGTGGCAGGTGGACGAAGACGGCTACCTGACCCACCTGCGTCTCTGGACCGACCGCGCAAGCGGCTACGAATGGGTCCGCGAGGAAGATGGCTGGGATTTCCAGCGCGGTGAGGTCGAGAACGGGCGCGAAGTCAGCCACATGGTGATCAGTGCCGAGATTGAGGGCAATGTGTCCGCCGCGCTAGCACAACGCACCGACCTCTCGCCCCGCGCGGCCGGCGCCATCGCCGTGCTGCTGGACCGCTACCTCCCGGTCCGCACACACGCCCGTACCGGCGACGAGTTCACTCTGCTGCTGGAGATGGAAACCCTGGTCGGTGACGACACCCCGCACAATCTCCGCCTGCTTGCCTTCGACTACGAGGGACAGCGCATCACGGTACGCGCGGCCCGCAACTCCAATGGCCGCTTCTACACGCCGGACGGCGAAAGCCTTTTGCCACCATTTGATCGTCGTCCGTTCTCGGGCAATTACCGCATCAGTTCCGGTTTTGATCCGCGTCGGCGGCATCCGGTCACGGGCCGTGTGGCACCGCATTCCGGGACGGATTTCGCCATGCCGATCGGCACCCCGGTGAACGCGCCAGCTGACGGCCGCGTCACCCGTGTGGAGAACCATCCCTACGCAGGCCGCTTTATCGTGATCGAGCACGGGCAGGGCTACTCTACCCGGTACCTCCACCTGCACCGGCAACTGGTCAGCGTCGGAGACACCGTGGAACGCGGGGACCGTATCGCGCTGTCCGGCAACACCGGCCGCTCGACCGGGCCACACCTGCACTACGAGGTCCACGTGAACAACCAGCCGCGCGACCCGATGCGTGTGGAGCTCCCCGAAAGCGAGTCGCTCGCGGGCGAGGAACTGGAGAAGTTCAAGAGTTTGAGCCAGACCCTCCTGGCGCAACTCGACAACGGCGTGCGCAACACGCAGGTCGCGTTCACACCCTACGACGAGTTGCTGAGCCAGTAACGCATTGCTTTTGCCAAAGGTCGGCGCCCCACCCCTTTACAGGTGGGGCGCGCTTCGATTGTGACCCCCGCACATTCTCCCGCTATTCCATGTGAACCACTGGCGCAGGCGCGCCTCGTCTGGCGCGACGGGCGGCCGTACGCACCCGAATACCAGGACGCCTATTTCGGCTCGGACGACCCCGGGGCCGAGGCCTTCGAGGTCTTCATCGAGGCCAACGACCTCCCGCGTCGATTTGCCGCCGGCGGAACGGTCGCCATCGGGGAAACTGGTTTTGGTACAGGCCTCAACGTCCTGCTGACGCTGCAACAGTGGCGGCAACACGCGCCGCCCGGGGCCTTCCTGTCGATACTGAGTCTGGAAGCCCATCCATTGTCACTCGACGATCTGCGGGAGGTCCATCGGCACCTGGACCTGGACGACGCCGATAGCCGGGCCCTCCGTGCGCAGTACCCCCCACCGATCAGTGGCCTGCACCGGATTGTGTTTCCCGGAGCCCGCGCAATCCTGACGCTCGGCCTGGGCGATGCCGCTCCCCTGCTGGCGCAGATCCGCGGCGGTATCGATGCCTGGTTCCTGGACGGTTTCGCGCCACGCTCGAACCCGGGCCTGTGGAACACGGCGGTCTTTCGCCAGATCGCGCGCCTTTCGCGCCCCGGTGCCACCTTTGGCACCTATACCGCCGCCGGACAGGTACGCCGGGATCTGGAGGCAGTGGGTTTTGAAGTCCAACGTGCCCCGGGACATGGCCAGAAGCGTGAACGCCTGGAAGGCAGCTATCGCGGACCTGTACCCGACGCGCTCAAGCGGCCCCGGGTTGCGATCATCGGTGCCGGCGTTGCCGGGCTGGCCTCTGCATTCGCATTGCATAACAGAGGCTGCGAGGTTCGACTGTTCGACCCTGCCGGCGCCGGGGGCGGCGCATCCGGAAACCCGGCCGCGGTCCTGTTGCCGAACCCCCACCCCAGGGACACGGAGTTGAATCATCTGGCCCTGGCCGGCATGCGCTCGACCCGGGGCCTGCTCGGCGAGATTACTGCGCAAACCGGCATTGACCCCGTGCTGGCGGAAGGGGTCTCCTTTCATGGTGTCAGCGCCCACGGCCGGAAACGGGTGCAGCGCCTGCTGCGCGCTGGGCGGGAGCACACCGGGGCTTTGTTCGACCTCGAGGGCGGACCGGATTCGGGTCCGGAGCCACGTCTGTACTATCCCGGGGGCTGCGGCCTCAATCTCGCCCGGCTTTGTACGGCCCTCGCGCAGTCGCTCCCGCCTGTGGAGACCCGCCGGATCGCCGGCCTGCGCCTCACCGAAGAGGGCCTGATACTGGAAGGCCAACCGGCCGGGTCCAGCGCCGATTCTCTCCCATGGGATCACGTAGTGGTCGCGACAGCGGCTCCCGGATTACACGCCCTGTGCCCCGAACTGGAACAGGTATCGACCGTGTCGGGGCAAATGACCCGGATCCGTGCCCCGCTCCCGGACTGGGGTGGACAGGTCACGACGGGCCAGGGGTACTGCATCCCGCTAGGCCCGGGCGAGGCCTGGATTGGCGCTACGTATCGGCGGACACAGATGCCGGATACAGTGGAAGCCGCACCCGACACCACGCCTCGCCGCGAGGACGACCAGCTCAACCTCGAGCACCTGAGCTGGGTTCCCGGTCTGGGTGACCCCGCCCAGGTCGAGACGCTGGAACGCTGGGCGGGTAACCGTGCTGTGGTACGTGATCGCTTGCCTCTGGCCGGTGCGAGTCTTCGCGACCCCGGCCGCCGCGTCTGGCTCAATGTGGCCCACGGCTCGCGCGGGCTGTTGTACGCGCCCCTGGCCGCGGAATTGGTGGCCGACCGCCTGTTGGGTCTGCCAGAGCCCTTGCTGGACAGCACCGCTGGCCGCCTCGACCCGCAACGCCCGCTCGCCTAGTCGTCCCATTCGCCGGTTGTTGTGGACTACACCCTCGGCGTGGGGCGCCCATGGTTAGGGGGTGCATCACCGGCCAGGCCGACATCATTGCGCCCCTGCGCCTTCACCTGATACATGGCCCGGTCGGCTGCGACCATCAGGTCCGACAGATGCCGGCCCACATCCGGATAGAAGGCCACACCAATACTGGATGTGACCTTTAGCTCCACGAATTCGCCAGGACCGGTGTGGACCTCGAACGCGTTATCGAGATCCTGCTGCACCCGCTGGGCCAGATGAAGGCCCTCTTCACGCTCCTCCAGCGGCGCGGTCAGGACGATGAACTCGTCCCCGCCCAGACGGACGAGGACGTCGTCCGGGCGCAGATGCGATTTCAGCCTTTCCGCGACCCGGCGCAAGAGCTGATCGCCCACGACATGGCCATAGCGATCATTCACCGGCTTGAAGTGGTCCAGATCGATGAACAGCAGCGCGAGGCGTCCCCCCTGACGCTCGGCACGCGCCACCAGCCGCGGGAACGCACGATCCAGTGCCGCCCGATTGGCCATCCCGGTCAGGGGGTCTTCCCAGGCCATGGTCTTCAGCTTGACCTCCAGCTCCCGCCGATCCGTGACATCAAGCGCGTGCCAGACGACTGCGGGGAGGCCGTTGATTGCGCGCGCCAGAGGCCGGATCCGTGCCTCGAACCAGCGCGCGCCGGTTTCATGCTCGGGAATCCCCAGGCGCTTCAACAGATCCACATCCAGGCGGTATTCGTGCATCTGCAGCGTCCCCTCATCGATCGCCCGGTTCACCATCTCAAGGAAGTTCGCCGCCACGTCCGAGGGAAACAACTGATCCAGGGTGTCGCCAAGGAGGGCCGGGGCCATCTCCTGTCGATGGCAAGCCTCCCCGAACACGTGTCGAACCGTGCCCTCCGAATCGACCACAAAGGCATACCCCGGAATGGCCTCGAACATCGCATCCTGCAGATCCCGCGCGGCGGTCAGGGCATCGAACAGCAATCGGTTTTCGTTGACGTCGACGAAGGTCAGCAGCCACGCACGGCCTCGCTCCCAGTCCACAGGCACCCAGCGCAACAGGAAAAAGCGGCATCCCCCGTGAAACACGCATATCCGTACCTCGCGTCCATGCGTCTCGGGAGGTGAACCGGTGAAATCGAGGTTGGGTGGAAGCCGGTCGAGATCATCCGGGTGCACAAGGTCCAACTGTGCCAGCTCCGTATTCACAGGCGGTTGTTGTCCCAGCATTCGAACAAACGCCGGGTTTGCCCAGAGGATACGTCGCCCGGACACCACGAGCGTCGGGTCTTCCAAGCGATTCACCAGGCCCCGGTAGCGATCAAGGTCACGTCGACGTGCCTGCATGCCCGTCCCGACACGATAGGTGTAGCCGCCCACTGCCAGTGCGCCCACGAACCCCAATGCCCACCAGGCCATGGGACGATCCGTATCCCTGTGCGCCGGATCTACATCGGCCAGGAGTTGCCATTCGCCCCCCGGGAAACGAATCCGATGCCGGTGTGGCGCCTCCTCGGCGAGGTCATGAGGATTGTAGAAAAACGGGCCAGCGTCACCCACACCATCCCGGCCGCGCAGGGCAAGCAACAGCGTACCCAGTTGTTCGCCGATGCCCGCACGCTCGAGCAAGGCCTCAAAATCCAGCGCTATGCTGCTGATACTCAGCTGGTCCATAGGCTCGTCAGCGGCACGGTGAGCAGGACTGTCTGGAACGGGCTCCGTGTCGACCGGGGCGCGCACCAGGAGCCCATAACCGCCCTGAACCAGCGGCCAGGGGCCCGCTACGACCACCTCTCGTTCGTTCAGGACTCGGCGAAAGGAATCCGCCTGTTCCGGGTGAGTGGCGAGGTTGAGCCCGACCACGCCTTCGTTCCCCTCAAGGGGATAGACAAATTCGACGATCGGCCCCCGTGCCAGCGTCAGGGAAATCACGAGGTCTTCATGCCCGCGGTAAATGCGCTCGGCTACGCGCTCGAACTCGTCGGTCCCCAGGTCCGGATGAACATAGGCGTAGGCCGCCAGCCCGATGGTCGAATGCACCAGCCCATTGATCACGCTTTCCACCTGCGTGCGCAGACTGGCGAGCTCGCTCGCCACCGCGGCACTCTGGCGATCTTCCAGCTCGATCTTCCAGGCGCGATCAATCAGCAGAAACAGCCCAAGGAATATCAGGGCGGCCACCAGGCCCAGGGCAAAGGGGCCCGCCGTGGACCCCGAATCCCGGCCCCTGTGCCGAGGCGCGTCGTGCGGGGCTTCCGTGCGCGTGTGGGTGCTGTCATCCATGCCCAGACCTGTCACTACCAGCGGTAGTACCCACTATGCGCCTAAAACACCCCCCTGTGAACGGTGAGATCGCTGCTCACCCGAGGCGCAGAAATATGCTTTTGGAAGTGACGATTAGCCGTGGCACTTCAAGTGCAAGGAAAGATAATGGTGGGGGCGGCCGGACTCGAACCGGCACAGCCTTGCGGCCGAGGCATTTTAAGTGCCTTGCGTCTACCCGTTCCGCCACGCCCCCGGGGACTCGCATCATACCGGCTACACCAGCCGGGTGTGGAGCCTTATCCCGCTGACCCGCTCCCCTGCGAGCCATCCGCCATCTCGGCGATGGGCAACGGGATGTGCAGCGCAGCGGCCATCGCGCGCAGCAACTCGATCTCGGCTACCTGGACGCCACCGCCGCGCTGAACCGTCGCCAGCATCGCCTCTACCAGCGTCCGCTTGTCCTTGACCCGCAGGTCGTCGAGCCGCTCCAGGGCCTTGTCCAGCACGGCTGCCCAGGCATTGCCGGTGGTGGCCTGCTCGAGTTCGGGCGGGGCCTCCGACTCCAGCGGCATGATGCCGGTCAGCGCCGCCACGCCGACATTGAACGCCGTGATGGCCGCATCGGGATCGTCGGGGTGCCCGTGGTGGGCCAGGACCGCCAGCACGTAGCGTGCCTGTCCACTGTTGTCGGCCAGCCGGCGGCGGCCACCTGAACGGGCCTGCGACGGCCGTTCGATATCCTGCAGCTGACGCCGTACAAGGCGCCCGAGCGCGTACTCGAAGGCCGACACCCGTCCATCGGCCTGAATCAGCTCATCTACAAGCCCTGACAAGACCTCGCGTTCCTGTGGGGGGTGACGGCGGAGCACGGGGAAGGCCATCTCCAGCACCGGGATGCGCAGATCGGGACTGAGCTCCGGTACTGCCTGCAGCAGGTCGCGCACGCGCTTCTCGCTGTCCTCGCCGCGCGTCTCGAGGATGCGCATCAGCTGGGCATCTCGCACCTCCGCGTCATTGGAGATCAACAGATACAGCACGGCCTCGGCGGCCCAGCGATCGGAATGCACCGAGCGTTCCAGGGCGCTGGGCACTGCGGCGACCAGGAAGCCGGCGCCGAGGATATGCGCAAGGCCGGGGTCGCCAATCGCTTCGAGCAGGGCCTCGGGGTGCAACGCCAGCCCACCCCCGGCCTTCGGCTCGGCCTGTTCGCGCGCGGCCTCGGCCTCCTGCTCCTCGCGCCGGCGCCGCGCATCGTCCTGCATGCGCTTTTGTACAGCCTCCAGCTCCGAGGGATCAAAACTCGGCTCGATCTTGCGGATACGATCTTCCAGCGGCGGATGGGTCGCAAACATCCGGCCCAGCCCCCCATTGACGAACAGCATGTGTCCGACCTCTTCGCTGTCCGCGTTGAGCCCGGAGTAGCTGGCCCCGATCTTCTTCAGCGCCCCCGCAATACCCTCCGGCTGGCGCGTGAACTGCACGGCTGAGGCATCCGCCAGGTATTCGCGCTGACGCGAAACCGATGCCCGGATCCAACGCCCGAAGAACAGACCGATGTAACCCACGATCATCAGCACCAGGCCCGCGACCACGATCCCACCGGCGTTCCGGTTGTTGCGGGAAAAGCGCATCGCCAACAGCACACGCTGCCCGATCAGTGCCATCACCAGAATCCCGAACAGCATCCCCACCAGGCGAATGTTCATGCGCATATCGCCATTGAGGATGTGCCCGAACTCGTGGGCGACCACGCCCTGCAGCTCGTCCCGGTTCAGGTGTTCCAGCGCGCCGCGCGTCACCGCGACCGCGGCATCGGACGGCGAATACCCGGCCGCGAAGGCATTGATGCCCGGCTCCTGCTCCAGCACGTAGACCTCGGGCACCGGAACCCCCGAGGCGATCGCGACCTCTTCCACCACGTTCATCAGGCGGCGGCGCAACGGATCACGGGTGTCCCCTTCAATCCGCGTGCCCCCAAGCTCGCGCGCAACCGCGCCACCGCCATCGCGCAGGCTCAGCATGCGATAGAGACTGCCCAGACCGATCAGCCCCACGGTGAACGCACTGGTCCAGCCAACCACGTCCAGGTTGTCGCGGAGAAACGCCCGGGTCAGCCAGGGTTCGCCCGGTGCGGTCGCCTGCGCCTGGCCGAACAGCACCAGCGCGATCAGGTTCATCACCACCACAATCGCCAGCACAGCCAGCATGAACAGGCCCAGCAGCACCCGCGTGCGCCGCTGGGCACGGTCCTGATGTTCAAAGAAATTCATGCCCTGTCCCTAGGAAAAGTTGACCTCGACCGGCTCGCGCTTCTGCGGGTCCTCGATCTCCAGCAATTGCGCCGGGCGGAAGGCGAAGTTGTTCGCGATCAGGGTGTTCGGGAACATCTCGCGCAGGATGTTGTACTGCATCACCGCATCGTTATAGCCCTGACGCGCGAAGGCCACCCGGTTCTCGGTGCTGGTCAGCTCTTCGGAGAGCTGCATCATGTTCTCGTTCGCCTTCAGGTCCGGATAGTTCTCGGACAGCGCGAACAAGCGTCCCAGGGCGCCGGACAGCCCCTGCTCGGCCCCGGACAGCTGGCGCACGGCCTCGGTGTTCGTGGGGTCCCCGCCCACCTGCTTCAGCCGGTCCATCGCCTGATTGCGCGCCTGGATCACTGCTTCCAGCGTGTCGCGCTCATGGCTCATGTAGCGTTCCGCGACCTTCACCAGGTTCGGGATCAGGTCGTAGCGGCGGGTCAGCTGGACGTCGATCTGGGCAAACGCGTTCTTGTAGCGGTTGCGCGCCGTCACCAGCCGGTTGTATGTCCAGACCGCCCAGACCACGAGCAGCACCACAATCGCGATCAGCACCCATTCCATGCCGGCCTCTCCCTCAGCAAACAAAGCCCCGAGTGTACGCAGGAACGACGCCGCCGGCGAACGCCCGGGACTGCGTGAACCCGGCGCGGCCGTGCTATACCCTGACCCCCATCAATCCCGGAGCCTTACGGATTCCTGAATGAATCTCTCGACCCTTCTCGGCATCATCGGCAGCCTGCTGGTTTTCGGCAGCGTGATCGCCTTTTCCTCGCAGGACCTGCATGCCTTCCTGAACCTGCCGGGGCTGGGTATCGTGCTCGGCGGCACGATCGCCGCGACCCTGATGAGCTATCCCTTTCACGAGGTGGTGCGAGTCTTCCGTGCGGGGGCGCATGCCATCCGCGAGGAGCGCTACGACATCGCCAGCGACCTGGAAGAGATCGTTCAGGTCTCGCGCTACTGGTACTCGCAGAACCTGCGCGGCGTCCAGCAGCGCCTGGAGCAGGTCCAGAATCCGTTCCTGCGCACCGGCATCCAGCTGGTGATCGATGACACCCCGATGGACGACATCCAGGACCTGCTCAACTGGCGCATGGCCCGCCTGCGCGCCCGCGAACAGGCCGATGCGCAGATGTTTCGCACCATGGCCACCTATGCCCCGGCCTTCGGCATGCTGGGGACGCTGATCGGACTGATTAACCTGTTGCTGACCACCGAGACCGATGACTTCACCATCATCGCGGTCAACCTCGGGATCGCCCTGATCACCACGTTCTACGGCATCCTGCTGGCAAACCTCGTGTTCCGCCCGATCGCGATCAAGCTGGAACGGCGCACCGAGGGCCGCGTGGTGCTGATGACCATGGTGCTCGAAGGCATCATGCTGATGCGCAAGGGCCGCACCCCGGGGTACATCCGCGAGACCCTGCGTTCGTTCATGGAGAACCACCGCGACGAGATCCGCCAGACCGAGCCCAACGGCGAACCCGATCCGGATGAAGCCGAACGCCAGGAACGCACCTGAGCATGCCCAGCCCCGGATACTCCACCTCCAACCGCGCGGCCATGCAGGCCGAGATGGATGCCCAGGCGGCCACGCGACCGGAACAGGCCTTTCTCGGCTCCTATCCGGGCGAGCGCCAGCGCGACGACGAGCACGCCTGGATCCTCACCTATCTCGACGTCCTCACCCTGGTCATCGTCATATTCGTGATCATGCTGACCTTCATGGACCCGCGCGACGACCGCCCACTGGCCAGCGCGGCCCAACCGATCCAGCTCGCCCACCCCGATCACCAGGCCCTCCTCGACCCGTTGGTCGCGCCGCTAACAGGAGACCTGGGCGATCTCGAAGGCCGGCTCCATGAACCGCTGCCGGAAGTGGACGACCCCGATCCCGAGGGCGCGGCCACGACCGCATCCAGGATGCGCGAGCAGGCACCTCAGGGCGTCGAGGTCGTCGAGCACCCCGGCCGCACCGAGCTGCGCATCCAGGACGAGATCCTGTTCGCCAGCGGACAGGCCGACCTGCAACCGGAAGGCCGGGCGCTACTGGCGCAGCTGGAGACCCTACTGGACGAGCACGACGGCCTGATTACCGTCGAGGGGCACACCGACAACATCCCGATTGGGACGGAGCGCTTTCCCTCCAACTGGGAGCTCTCCTCCGCCCGCGCCAGCGGCGTGGTCCGCTACCTGCTGGACCAGGGACTCGACGCCGAGCGACTGCGCGCCGTGGGCCGCGCCGACACCCAGCCTGTGGCCAGCAACGACACCGCACGCGGCCGTTCCGAGAATCGGCGCGTCGCGCTGATCCTCGAGTCTCCAACCGCCGCGGATCCATGACGCCCGAGGGATTCCCATACCTTCCCCGGGAATCCCGCAGCACGCAACCCACCACTTGACCACGGGCCCTGCGCCCCTAAAGCTGTGCACTTTATTCAACTTATGAGCAACGGGCAGACATGCGCACAGGACGCGGCCTCCTACTCGGCGACTTCCTCGACACCACCAATCACAAGGACAAGCTGATCGCGCTGATCGGGGCCGTGATCGGCCTGTATCTGTCACTGGAGGTCGCGGCCTCGGTCACCGAAAGCGGGATCAACGGGCTCATCCTCGCCTCCCTGGGCGCTACCGCCGTCCTGCTCTTCGCCGCACCCCGGGCCGCGCTGTCGCAGCCCTGGAATGTCCTCGGCGGGCATGCCATTGCGGCTATGGTCGGGGTCGCCGTCCGTCACCTGGTCGATCACCCGCTGGTCGCGGCCGCGCTCGCGGTCGGCCTCACCGTCTATGCGATGTACTACCTGCGCTGCCTGCACCCTCCCGGGGGCGCCACGGCGCTGTATGCCGTGCTGGGCGGCGCCTCGGTCGAGGAGCTGGGGTTGCTGTTCATCCTGCACCCCGTTCTCTCCAGCGTGGCCGTCATGTTGATGGTCGCCATCGTGATCAACTACCCGTTTCCATGGCGCCGCTACCCGGCCGCCCTGGCGCGCCTGGGCGAGCCCTCGCCCGCCGGCCCGTCCGGTGCATTGGAGCGTGCCGGCCTCAGCCAGGCCGACCTGGAGCACGCGATGCGCGATCTCAATCTGTATCTCGACATGACGGAGGACGACCTGGCCCGCCTGTACCTCCTGGCACGACGCCACCATGCGCACCCGGACGCGATCGATCCTGCGGATGTTCGTCCCGGACAGTGCTACAGCAACGGCGCCGCGGACCACGCCTGGAGCGTGCGCAAGGTCCTGGCGCGAGATGGCGACCTGATCACGTATCGCGTCATTAGCGGCGCAGGCGTCCCCGAGGAAGGTCGCTGCCCTGTGATGGACTTTGTCGCCTGGGCCCACCATCGCCTGGACGTTCAAGGGTGACCGTCGCCACAGCCTGGGAACCGCCACATCGCTTTGGCGCGAATCCCGACACATGCTTATACTCGCGGCGCGGCTGTCTCCGTAGCTCAGCTGGATAGAGCAGCCCCCTCCTAAGGGGCAGGTCGCAGGTTCGAATCCTGCCGGGGACACCACCTTCCATTAGTGTTTCCTTAACGAACTGGTGTCGGCGGAAAATCCACCGTAAGGTACCCCAATGGAGACGCTCACCACGGAACAGGCCGAACGACTGGTCGATCTCCTGGCACCGCTGATCGGGGTGCAGGGGGAAGTGGATGGCCGCATGGTGGAACTGGTCGAGGTCCTCGACGAGGGCCCCCGCGGCGAGCCGGGTATCGCGTTGATGGAGACCGGCCTGGACCGCCCGATTCAGACGAATCAGTACGGCGACCCACTTTCGCGGCACTCGCTGGTTCGCACCCTGCCGCTGCTATCCGAGGTCGAACGCGATATCCATCCAGTGCTGCGCCAGCTCCTCCCCGAGGACGTCCTGACCGATCTGCGCTGCGCGCTCGGAAACTGAAACCCCGTCGTCCAGACAAGCCTCTATCCCGTGCATCATGGGCTCCAAATGAGGCCACACGGCATCCAGCATGTAGGGCTGCGCCTCGGGCGTCGGGTGGATCCCGTCATCCATGATCATCCCGTCGCGAAGTGCAACCTCGTGCAGGAAGAAGGGCTCGAACACCAGCCCACGCTCCCGGGCCAGATCGGCGAAGACGGCCTCGAAGCGCTGACTGTACTGGGGGCCGTAGTTGGGCGGAATGCGAATCCCGAGCAACAGCGTCTGGGCGCCCGCCGAGTCGATCGCCTCCAGCATCGCCTCCAGGTTCTCGCGCATGGCCCGTGGCGAGAGCCCGCGCAGGCCGTCATTGCCTCCCAGGGCCAGGATCACGAGGTCGGGGTTCTCGCGTTCGAGGACCTCAGGCAGTCGTTCGCGCCCCCCGGCCGTCGTCTCGCCACTGATCGAGGCATTGGCCACACGCCAGGGATGATTGCGCTCGCTCAGACGCGCCTCCAGGAGCCCCACCCAGCTTTCGGAATCGTTCATCCCGAATGCCGCGCTCAGGGAATCACCGAACACCAGCACCTTCGCGGGTTCTTCCCCTGAATTTTCCGAGCTGATGGAATTCGCAAGGCCAAGCGGACTCCATAGCAACGCGAGCCACGCAAACATGACCAGGGAATAACGCCACATGGATGCATCCTCATCTTCGGTTCTGGAAGCCCGCGACCTGCAACAGCGGATCGCCGGCCCCAGCGGTGTACTGGATATTCTGCGCGGAGTCTCGCTCGCGGTGCACGCCGGCGAGACGGTCGCCATCCTCGGCGCCTCCGGCTCCGGCAAGTCCACATTGCTCGGACTTCTTGCAGGTCTGGACGCCCCAAGTGCCGGAGAAGTTCGCTTGCTCGGCCAAACGATCAGTGAGCTGGACGAAGATGGCCGGGCAGTCCTGCGCGCCGGGCGCGTCGGCTTCGTGTTCCAGTCTTTCCAACTCCTCCCGGCACTGACGGCCTTCGAAAACGTGCTCCTGCCGCTGGAGCTTAACCCCGAGCACGAGGCGCGCTCGCAAACCGAGATCTCCGCCTGGGCCCGCGACGCGCTGAAGCGCGTCGGGCTCAGCGAGCGCGAAGCCCACTACCCGCACCAGCTCTCGGGAGGCGAACAGCAGCGCGTCGCCATCGCCCGCGCGATTGTGGATCGCCCGGCCGTGTTGTTCGCGGACGAGCCCACCGGCAATCTCGACGGTCAGACCGGTAGCCGCATCATAGAACTGCTGTTCAGCCTGGCCCGAGAACCGGATGACCAGGGCCAGCGCACGGCGCTGATCCTGGTGACACACGACGCCGATCTCGCGCAGCAATGCGATCGCATCCTTCATATCGAGGACGGCGTGCTGGCATGACCTGGCTTTCTAGGCGCGGCGGTCCGCGCGAATGGATTCGTGGCACCTGGCGCGAATGGCGCGGTGCCGAACTGCGTGTGCTCGCCGCAGCCCTGGTCGTCGCGGTGGCGGCGGTCGCGGCGGTCGGGTTCTTCACTGATCGGGTGGATCGCGGCATGGCGCAGCAGGCGACCCTGCTGCTGGGCGGTGACATGGCCGTGGTCGGCGACCAGCCGATCCCGGAGGACTGGCTCGCGGAGGCCGAACGTCGAGGCCTGCAGACCGCCCGCACCGCGGCCCTGCCCAGCGTGCTGTTCACCCCCGAGGACGACTCCCGCCTGTCCGCGCTGCGCGCGGTGGATCGTGACTGGCCCCTGCTGGGCGAGGCCCTCGTACGAACCGACCCGGACGCGGACCCCGAGGTACGCACCCAGGGACCGGAACCCGGTACGGCCTGGCTGGAGGGCGCCCTGCTGCAGGCGCTGGAACGGGAGGTCGGCGATACCGTCGAGGTCGGCGAACTGGAACTGCAAGTGGCCGGCGAGATCACGCGGGAGCCGGACCGCGGCAGCGCCCTGCTGGATATCGCACCCCGGCTGATGCTCGCCTATGAGGATCTCGAGGTCAGCGGCCTGATCGGACCCGGCAGCCGCGTGCGCTACGAGCTCTTCGTGACCGGCCCGGCGGCCCCGATCGAAAGCTACCGCGACTGGATCGAGGAGCGCCTGGAGCCGGGCCAGCGACTGCGCGGGCTGGACGACGCCAATCCGCAGTTGCAGGTCGCGATCGAGCGAGCCGAGCGCTTCCTCGGGCTGGCCTCTCTGATGGCGGTCCTGCTGGCCGGCGCGGCGATCGCGGTGGCCGCCCATCATTTTGCCCAGCGCCGTGCGGACGCCGCCGCGGTCATGCGCGCGCTGGGGGCCAGCGGACGCCATGTACTCAGGCTTTATTTTGGCCACGTCCTGATCATTGCGCTGCTGGCCAGTGCACTGGGCCTGGCCATTGGGTTCGCGGCGCAGTTCGTGCTCTCCGCGCTGCTCGGTGAGTGGCTGGCGGGCGACCTGCCGCCCCCGGGGTTACGCCCAGTAGCGGCGGGCCTCGGTGTGGGCCTGATTACCGCGATCGGCTTCGCCCTGCCCGCGTTGCTGCGCATCGGCCAGGTGTCCCCCCTGCGCGTACTGCGCCGTGATCTGGGGCTCCCGCCCGCCTCCGTCTGGCTGTCGGGGCTGCTGGCCCTTCTGGCCTTCGGTGCGCTGTTGTACTGGCAGGCGGCCGACCCGCGCCTGGCCGCCTGGGTCCTGCTGGGGACCGCGGGCGCCCTGGTCGTACTCGGCGCACTGGGCCTGCTGCTGGTGCTGACCCTGCGCCCGCTGCGCAATCACGGGGGCATGGCCATGCGCTTTGGTCTGGCCAACCTCTCCCGCCGCGGCGGGCTGAGCGCCGTGCAACTGGTTGCCTTCAGCATCGGCATCCTTGCGCTATTGCTGCTGGCGATTGTGCGTGTGGACCTGCTCTCGGCCTGGGATGCCAGCATCCCCGCCGATGCACCAAACCAGTTCTTCGTCAATATCCAGCCCGGACAGGAAGAGGCGTTCGCCGACCGGATCGAGGCCTCCGGGCTCGAACGCCCGCAGATGGACCCGATGATTCGCGGACGCCTGATCGCGATCAACGACCAGCCGGTCCAGCCCGATGACTTTGACGACGACCAGACCCGGCGCCTGGTGGATCGCGAGTTCAACCTCTCCTACGCGGAGGAACCGCCGGAGCACAACCGCGTGACGGAGGGCCACTGGTTCCACCACGGGCCGACCGGCGAGGCGGCCGACGGTGCCTGGTCCGTCGAGGCCGGGCTGATGGAACGCTTTGGACTGGAGATCGGCGACAGCCTGACCTTCCGGGTGGGCGGGCAACCCGTGCGCGGGGTCATCGCCAACGTACGCGAGGTCGACTGGGACAGCTTCCGGGTCAATTTCTTTGTGATCGGCCCGCCCGCCCTGCTGGGCGAGCAGCCGCGCACCTATATCACCGCGCTGCATGTGCCGGAAGGTATGGGAGCGGAGCAGAACCGCTGGCTGCGCGAATTCCCGGCCGTCTCCGCGATCGACGTCGGCGCGATCATCGAGCAGGTCCGCGACGTGATGGACCAGGCCACCCGCGCGGTCGAGTACGTCTTTCTGTTTACCCTGGTCGCGGGCCTGACCGTGCTGTTTGCGGCGGTACAGGCCACGCGCGACGTCCGCCGCCGCGAGACCGCACTGCTGCGCACGCTGGGGGCGCGGCGGCACCACATCCGACGGGCACTGCTGGCCGAGTTCGGCAGCCTGGGTTTTCTGGCGGGTCTGCTGGCAGCCATCATCGCCACCGCGGTGGGGGCCCTGCTGGCCTGGCAGGTGTTCGAGTTCGACTACCGGATCAATCCGATGACCTTCGTCTTCGGGATCGTCGGCGGGACCCTGGGGATCGCGCTGGCCGGATGGCTGGGGACGCGCAGCGTACTGCGCCAGGCGCCACTCGGGGTCCTGCGCGGCCCCGAGTGATGCGCCCGACGACCATCAGTGGCCGTACATGATGTCCACGTCGAGGAAGCCGAACAGCACCAGGGCCGCCAGCGCCCAGACATAGAAGGAAAAGACCTTCAGGCGCGCGCGATAGAGGAAGAACAGCACCATCTTGAGGGAGACCACCCCGACCACCGCGGAGACCACGAACCCGACGATCAGCGGCGTCCAGGTCAGATCCCCCAGCCCATTGCCATTCGTCCAGACATCCAGCGACTGAACGGCGGTGGCCGCCAGGATCGTCGGGATTGCGAGGAAGAAGCTGTATTCGGCTGCCCAGCGCCGCTTGAGGCCCGAGAACAGCGCGAAGGTGATGGTCATCCCGCTGCGGCTCAGCCCGGGGACCAGCGCAAAGCCCTGGGCCACGCCAATCACCGTGGCGATCTTCGGCCCCAGCTTGCGCAGCCCCAGCGGACGTCGGCTCAGGCGATCCGTCCACCACAGCAGGATGCCCGTCAGCGTGAGGGTGCCGGCGATCAGCGTCGGATTGGCGAACACGTGCTCAAAGCTCGCCTTCAGCGTAAAGCCGATTGCGGCGGTGGCGAAAACCGACAAGCCGCAGAGCAGCGCGAGGCGCAGGAACAGCATCTCTCGGCCCGCGCTGCCACCGGCCGACGCCCATTGCCAGCTCTCGCGGGCGATCCCGCCGCTCAGGCGCCAAAGACTCTGGCGGAATACGTAGATAATCGATACCAGCGTGCCGACATGCACAACCAGATCGAACAGGATCATCTCCGGGCTTTCCGGCGGCGGCAGCGGCTCGCCACTGAGAATCAGCCAGTGCTGGGTGAGCACCAGGTGCGCGGTCGAACTGACCGGCAAGAACATGAAGATGCCCTGCACGACGCCGAGCAGGGTGGCAACCCAAACTGTCATTCCGATTCCGGTTTTGTCCCAAAGGCGGGCGCAGTATACGGAAACGGCCCGGGAAACGGTGTTACCGGGTTCGCGCCCCGGCACTCGCTTTCATATACCCAACGTACTTGTTTTTGCGCCAGTACACCCTTATCTTGCCGTTATACATTCACATAGCCGTATATTTGGCAGCCGACCAACCGAACCCGTGCGACCCGCGAGAACGTACGGGACCTGGCGAGCGCCGATCTGGCCTGCAAACCGCCAACGAGTCACCCCATGCAACTAACTCGCTTCACTGATTTCTCCCTGCGCGTCCTGATGTACCTCACGGTCCAGCCCGACGACCAGCGCGTCACCGTCACCGAGATCTCTGAACGCTTCGGCATTCCGCGCAACCACTTGGTCAAGATCGTTCACCAGCTGGGCCAGAAGGGGTATCTGATCACCCGCCGCGGCAAGGGCGGCGGCATCTCGCTCGCTCGCGCACCCGAGTCGATCAATATCGGGGCCGTCGTACGCGACATGGAGCCCAACCTCAAGGTCGTCGATTGCGAGAGCCCGATGTGCCCGATCCTGCCCGGCTGCCAGCTGCGCGGGGTACTGGACGACGCCCGCGATGCCTTCCTCGCGGTGCTCGATCAATACACGGTGCGCGATGTCACCCAGTCACCCGAACACCTGCGGTCCCTGCTACGCTATAGCGCCTGACCCCACTGCCCCGAGGACGCCGCCATGGATCGGCACGTGACCTCCCGCCGACCGCTATCGGCCGCAACCCCGCTGCTTGTGGCCCTTGCGCTTGCCGCACCGCCTGCGCTTGCGCTGGCACCCGCCTGCCCGTCCGACAGAGCCAGCCTCACGACCGACGAACTGCTGGCCGAACCTCCGGCGGACGACGCCTCCGTCGTTCTGGAGGGCATCGTGACCGGCGTCTTCATGGGTGACGATCAACTGGGCGGCTTCTACCTGCAGAACGACGAGTCCGACAGGCCAACCGGGCTGTTCGTCTATGCCCCGCGCCAAGAGCCGGTTACGCCGGGTGATCGGTTGCGCGTACAGGGCCGCTTTGGCCACCACCACGGCCGTCCCCAGCTCGCCCGCATCGACGGCATCGAGACCTGCGGAAGCGGTCGGCTGCCCGAGCCGGTGACACTCGAGCTCCCGCGCGACGCCGAACGACTGTCTGACTTCGAGGACGTGCGCGTGCGCTTTGATCAGACGCTGACCGTATCGGGCCACCATGAACTCGAGCGCTACGGCAACCTGAAACTCGCCGCCGGCGGACGCCTGTGGCACCCGGGGCAAACGGGCGCGTTCGACGACCACGACCATGCCGAACGCCGCATCGTGCTGGACGATGGCAGCTACCGCGCCCGCCCGGACCCCATCCCCTATCTCGACGACCAGGGGACGCGGCGCGTCGGCAGCCAGGTCACGGGCCTGACCGGCATCCTGACCCACGCCTTCGATGCCCACCGCCTGCATCCGACCGAAACGCCTGAGTGGGAGGGGGGCACCCGACCCGAGGCGCCGAACCCGGCGACAGGCGGTGCACTGCGCATCGTTACTGCCAACATGGAGAATGACTTTGTCACGCTGGGCGAGCGTGGCGCGGCCAATCGCGCCGAACGCCAGCGGCAGGAGGCCAAGCTGAATGCCGCCCTGCTCCCTCTGAACGCCGACCTGATTGCGGCCATCGAACTGGAAAACCGCCCCGTCGCCCGCGAACGCCTGATCGAGCGCCTGAATCAGCACGGCGACCTCGCCTACGAGGCGGTACGGCATCCCGCGCCGGGGACGGACGCGATCAAGGTGGGCATAACCTACCGCCCCGATCGGCTGAAATTACTGGAAGTCGTCGCCGACGAAGACCGTGTGCATCACCGTCCACCGCTGCTTACATGGTTCGGCACACCGGAAGGTGAACCCCTGTTCGGGGTCGTGGCGGTGCACTTCAAGGCCAAATCCGGATGTCCGTCCAGCGGCGATGTCGATCGCGGGCAGGGATGCTGGAACGAGCGGCGCACCGCCCAGGCCGAACGCCTGGCACAGTGGATCGAACAGGAGCGTCGCGACGGGCTGCCCGTGATCATTGCCGGCGACCTGAACGCCTACGCCGCGGAAGACCCGCTCCGTGTGCTACGCGAGGCGGGGAAACGGGACCTGGTCCATGCCGAACCTGATCGGGCCTACAGCTATGTCTTTCGCGGGCAGTCCGGGCAACTGGACTACTTGCTCGGCCCCGGGGGAATCGCTAAACACGTCGGGGACGCCGGCTCCTGGGCGATCAACGCCGATGAACCGGCCTTTCTGGGATTTGACGGGAGCCAGCCCGCCGACGGGCCATGGCGCGCCTCCGACCACGACCCCGTCTGGCTGGACCTGCGGGTCGACTAGTCACGGGTCGGGAGTTGTTCTGACGCTCCTGCGTCGGCCTCCTGTAGTGGTCAAGTGATTTCGGACACCTCGATCGGTGTTTCGGCTGTCCATTTTCGCTCGTAGGCGTTGGGCGACAGGTAGCCCAGGGTCGAGTGCCTTCGGCGCTCGTTGTAGAAGCCGACGATGTAGTCGGTGATGTCCCGGGTGGCCTCGCCGTGATTGGCATAGTCCCGTCGCCAGACGCGCTCCATCTTCAGGTTTAGGAAGAAGCGTTCGGCCACCGCATTGTCCCAGCAGTTACCCCGCCGGCTCATGCTGGCCCGGGCGCCGTGCTGCACC
>NZ_KB905138.1:0-88551 GCF_000378285.1 Thioalkalivibrio sp. ALgr1 | reverse complement strand
CTGGCGGCGTCTGCTGGTGCAGCACGGCGCCCGGGCCAGCATGAGCCGGCGGGGTAACTGCTGGGACAATGCGGTGGCCGAACGCTTCTTCCTAAACCTGAAGATGGAGCGCGTCTGGCGACGGGACTATGCCAATCACGGCGAGGCCACCCGGGACATCACCGACTACATCGTCGGCTTCTACAACGAGCGCCGAAGGCACTCGACCCTGGGCTACCTGTCGCCCAACGCCTACGAGCGAAAATGGACAGCCGAAACACCGATCGAGGTGTCCGAAATCACTTGACCACTACAAACCCTCGGAGCGAGGGAAACCCCGGCCCGCACAGCGGGCCGGGCTCGCGGCAGTCGGGCGTGTTTCTTGGGTACTTCTTTGCACGAGCAAAGAAGTACCTCGGGGTGCGCTGCCGAGACAGCGCTTGGCAGGCGGTGGACCAAGGCCACCGTAAACACCAGATGCCGAACCAGATCCAGCCAAAAAAGGCGGGCAACAACGACCGCTACTCCGCCGCCTTCAGGGCCTGCACACGGTCGAGCTGCTGCAGACGCCTCCAGGCGAGAAAGGCGGTCAGACTGGCCGCGACCAGGATGCCGAGTGCGGCGAAGCCGTAGGCCTGCGGCGTGATCACCAGCGGCACGCGGAACAGGTCCATCGCAAAGGCCTGGTTCAGCAGCCAGGCGAAGCCCGTGCCGGTCAGCCAGGCGACGGGGATCGCCGCGAGGGTCAGCACTGCGATCTCGCCGAGCAGGATCCAGCTGACCTGGCCGCGCGAATAGCCGAGCACCTCCAGCGTGGCCAGGTCGCGGGCGCGCTCGGCATAGGTGATGCGTGCGTTGTTGTAGGTCACGGCAAAGGCAATGGACACGGCCAGCGCGACGAACACCATCGCGAACACGATGATGGTCTCGCCGATGTACTGGCGGATGTTGCGCTCGGCCTCCGCGATCAGACCAACGCTGGCGACCCGCGGGCGGTCGGACAGGCTGCGGAACAGCGCATCCTCCTGTGCGCGGTCGGTCAGCAACCAGGCACCGGAGACCGCCGGGCCCTCGCCGATCAGGCGGTTCAACGCCGGGCGGTACATATAGGCGCCGACACCGATGGGTTCCTCTACCACACCGGCCAGCGGCACCGTGACCGTGCGGCGACGGCCTTCCAGGATCTCTACCTCCACCGGGTCGCCCACGCGCAGCCCGAGCTGTTCGGCCAGGTAGTCGGTCAGCAGGATGCCCTCGTCGGGCAGTCGGCCGCGCCCGCCGCCCATCGGCAGTTGCCGCAGGCGCGGTTCGGCGTCCAGCCCCAGCAGGCGCACGCGCTCCTCGCGGTTCACGCCGACCAGCCGCACCGGTACCGCGCGGAAGGTCTCCACCGCCAGCACGCCCGGCTCGTGACGCAGCTCGCCGGCCGCGCGCGCCGGCACGGGATCGGTGAACTGCAGGTCGATGTCCATCTGCAGCACCTGCCCGTACTGGGTGTCCAGCATCTGGGTCACCGCGTTCAGCTGGTAGGCGCCCATCAGCAGCAGCCCCCCGGACAGGCCAATGCCGATCACCGACAGCACGGACTTGAGCCGGTGGCGCGCGAGGTTGCGCAGGATGATCCGGGTCGGCTGGTCGAACGCGCCCCAGGCCGCCGAGCGCTCCAGCCAGCCGCGATGAAAACGTTCCGGGGCCGGCGGGCGCATGGCCTCGGCCGGTTGCATGCGCACCGCCTGCCAGACCGCGCGGAAGGTGCCGAGCATCGCCGCGCCCATGGCCACACCCACCGCCAGCACCATCACCCAGCCCTGCAGGCGAAAGCTCATCTCGGGGAAGCGGAAGTATTCGGCGTAGATCCCGGCCAGGCCCTGTGCGGCCCAGGCCCCGAACGCGAGCCCCAGGACGCAGCCCACCAGCACGATGCCGCCGGTCAGCAGGGCATAGTGCCCGGCGATCGCGCCGTTGCCGTAGCCGAAGGCCTTGAGCACGGCGATCGGTTCGCGCTGGGAGCGGATGATGCGCCCGACGACGACATTCAGCAGAAACGCCGCGACGGCCAGGAATATGGTCGGCAGGATCGCCGCCTGCGCCCGCAGCTGGGTCAGCTCCTCGGACAGAAAGCGATGCGAGAACTGGTCGTCGCGGCCATAGGCCCCCATGCCGCCGTAGCGCGCCAGTTCCCGGTCCATCGCCTCGATCACGGGGGCCGGGTCCGCGCCGGCCTCCAGGCTTACGGCCACCGAGTTGAACGCCCCCTCCATGCCGTAGGCGGCGGCCAGCGCGCGGCGGTTCATCCACAGGATGCCGTAGCGTTCGTAGTCCGGCAGCAGGTCGGTGGGGCTGATCTGATAGACAAACTCCGGCGACAGCGCGATGCCGCTGATCTGCAGATCGGTCAGGCGCCCGTCGATGATCGCGCGCAGGGAATCGCCGGCCCGCAGCTCGTGGGCCTCCGCGAAGGCCTCGCTGACGACCACCTCCCGCTCGCGCCCGGCCTCCGGCAGCCGCCCCTCGCGCAGATAGAGCCGGTTCAGCAGTGGCTCGCCGCCGTCCGGTATGGAGAGCACCGTGCCGCGGATCGGATCGTCAAAACCGGCGACCTCCAGGCGCACCGGGGCCTGCACCCGGGTCTCGATCTGGTTGATCCCCGGCGTATCGCGGAAGCGCTCCACCGCGCTCTCCGGCGCGCGCGTGATCTCCGCGAATACATCGGCGAACTGGTATTCCGAGTAGAAACGGTCCTTGGTGATCGTCAGGGCGTCGAGGCTGGTCACGGCGATCACCAGGGTCATTACGCCGCTGGCGATCACCAGCGCGATCGCCGCCGCCTGCCCCTTCAGGTGGCCGAGGTCACGCAGGATCTTGCGGTTCAGCGCGCGCATGGTCGGCCGCGGTCGCTACCAGTGCAGCTCGGCCGGCGACTGGCGCGTGGCGTTTTCGTGGATCTCGCTCACGCGCCCATCGCTCAGGTGGATCACCCGATCCGCCATCTCGCCGATCACCGCGTTGTGGGTGATGATCGCCACCGTCGTGTCCAGGCGCTCGTTGATGTGCTGCAGCACCTCCAGCACACGGATACCGGTCTTCGAATCCAGCGCGCCCGTTGGCTCATCGCACAGCAGCACCGCCGGCTGCTTGGCGATCGCGCGGGCAATGGCCACGCGCTGCTGCTCGCCGCCGGAGAGCTGCGACGGAAAGTGGTCCATGCGGTCCTCCAGCCCGACCAGCGCCAACGCCTCCTCCGGCGGCATGGGGTCGCGCGAGATCTCGGTGACGATCGCCACGTTCTCGCGCGCGGTCAGGCTGGCGATCAGGTTGTAGAACTGGAACACGAAGCCGACATGGTCACGGCGAAAGGCCGTCAGTGTGCGTTCGGAGGCCTGCGCCAGGTCCTGATCGCGATAGCGCACCTCGCCCTCGGTCGCGGTGTCCAGCCCGCCCATGATGTTCAAGAGCGTCGACTTGCCGGAGCCCGAGGCCCCCAGCATCACCACCAGCTCGCCGGTGTAGAGCTCCAGGTCCACCCCGCGCAGGGCGTGGATGGTCACCTCGCCCATGCGGTAGACCTTGGTCACCCCCGCCGCGCGAAAGATCGTCTCCCGCGTGGCCACGGGGGCCGGGGACGCGCTCATGCGGGAGCGGCCACCAGGTGCGTGGTTTGCGGTGCCGAGGCCCCCGGCTCGGGCGCGCTCGGCAGGATGCCGCCCTCGCCATCCAGGCTCATGGACCACAGGCTCAGCAGCAACAGCAGAATGATCAGGATCGGGATCAGGACACGTGGTTTCATCGGACAGGCCCTCGCTCGCGACAGTACCCCAATGCTGCCACAAAGCCTCCGGCACGGCGTCGCCAAAAGCAGCGCCACCGCCCGGGCCGGGCCAGGCCAGGCCAGGCCAACGTCGGGGTTACGCCCGGAGATCGCCACGTCGCCTTCGGCTCCTCGCGATGACGTTGTTTCCTGTCCCGTTATTGCGAGGCCCCTTCAGGGGCCGTGGCACAAACGCGCGCAGCGCGTTGAATGGCCGCAGGCCGGCCCGCATGGAGAGCGAAGCGAATAATCTCCTGAGGCTGTCACCCAGGGCGAATCGTGGACGCCCCGCCAGCTTTCGGAGGTTGCTTCGTCGCTGCGCCCCTCGCAATGACGGGGGGCAAAAGCAAAGTCATTGCGAGGAGCCGAAGGCGACGTGGCAATCGGCCAAAGCTGTCTGCACGCAGGAACAGGTGGCTTCGAACGGAGATCGCCACCTCGCTTCGCGACTCGCGATGACGGTGGCACGAACGGCGTCGCGGGGGCCCCCGATTTGTTGTTTTGCGCCCAAATATTTACCCTATGCGCACCGTCCGGCCTGCCGCAGACGCGCCGAGCATCCCGAAATCGCGCGCCGCAGAGCCGTTTTGGCACCACAAGCGGTGCCATGCCAACCCGTTTCAACAACGCAAGGAGTCAACATGTCCGCACTCATCTGTGGGTCCATCGCGTACGACACCATCATGGTGTTCCCCGACCGCTTCAAGAACCACATCCTGCCGGACAAGGTGCACATGCTGAACGTGTCCTTCCTGGTCCCGGACATGCGTCGCGAGTTCGGCGGGTGCGCCGGCAACATCGCCTACAACATGAAGCTGCTGGGCGGCGAGCCGACCATCATGGCCACCGTCGGCGGCGACTTCGCCCCCTATGCCGACTGGATGGACAAGCACAGCATCTCGCGCAAGCACATCAAGGAGCTGAACGACACCTACACCGGTCAGGCGTTCATCACCACGGACCAGGACGACAACCAGATCACCGCGTTCCACCCGGGCGCAATGGGCTTCTCGCACCAGCAGAAGGTCACCGAGGCCGACGGCATCAAGGTCGGCATCGTCTCCCCGGACGGCCGTGACGGCATGATCGAGCACGCCCAGCAGTTCGCCGAGGCCGGCATCCCGTTCATGTTCGACCCGGGCCAGGGCCTGCCGATGTTCGACGGCGACGACCTGAAGCGCTTCATGGAACAGGCGACCTATGCCGCGTTCAATGACTACGAAGCGCAGCTGACCTCCGACCGCACCGGCCTGAGCCTGGAGCAGATGGCCGAGATGGTCGACGCAATGATCGTCACCCGCGGTGGCGAGGGCTCCGACATCTACACCGGCGGCAAGAAGATCACCATCCCGTCGGTCGAACCGGCCGCGATCAAGGACCCGACCGGCTGTGGCGACTCCTACCGCGCCGGCATCCTGTTCGGCCTGGAACAGGGCTACGACTGGGAAACCACCGGCCGCATCGCCTCGCTGATCGGCTCGATCAAGATCGCCCACTCCGGCACCCAGAACCACCATTTCACCGCCGACGAGTTTGCCGACAAGTTCGAAAAGGCCTTCGGCTACCGCTACTAAGCGACCTCACGCCGCCCCGGGCACCCGCCCGGGAACGCAAAAGGCCCGGCCCGAGTTTCCTCGGTCCGGGCCTTTTTTATTGCAACCCTGCAAGAGCCTGCTTGCAGGCGAATGCTCCTGCCCGAGTCAGCCTCTCACAGTGTCATCCCGGCCGTAGCGCAGCGAAGAGCCGGGATCTCCAGCGTCACCGCCTGCCCCAGCGCCCGAGATCCCGGATAACCGCTTCGCGGTTTCCGGGATGACGCCATTGCAGACCACCACAAGTCTTGCCTTCCCCCGTGGGAGCCGGGTGGCCGGCGAAGCGCCTGCCCGCGTCGGACTATGGCAGGGGGCATTCGCGGGCAAGCCCGCTCCCACAGCACGCCCCCACCCAACCCCGAAAGGTGCTCAAGGCATCAGTCGCGCTGGTAGGTGCCGACCAGGCGGTTCATCCCGATCACGTGGGGCTCGGCACGCTCCAGGAACTGCCAGAGCGTAAGGCCGGCAGGGAGCTGAAGGTCGCGGTCCAGCGCCAACAGCCAGAAGAAGTAATGGTGCTTGCCGTGGCCCTCGGGTGGCATCGGGCCGCCGTAGCCGGTGCCGCCAAAGTCGTTCTCGCCGACATCGCCCAGCTTCGCCGCCTCGGGCAGGCCGTCGGTATCCGGCGGCAGGTTGTAGAGCACCCAGTGCACAAAGCCGTAGGTGCCGGACTTGATCAGCGGGGCATCCGGATCATGGCAAATGACGGCCAGCGAACGCGTTTCCCGCGGGAGGTTGCTCCACTTGAGCGCTGGCGAGGTGTCCTCGCCCTCGCCCGTATGGCGCTTCGGGATCGGCTGGCCAGGACCGAACGCGGAACTGGACAGCTGCAGGTCGGACAGTGCAAAACCCATCGCCAATCTCCTGATCAATGCGTACCCGCCACCCTAACGCGCGCCCCGGGCCCGCACCAACCGGTTGCAGCCGCCCGCCGTCACGCGGATCATCGAGGGCATGCTGAATGCTGTAAAACGCTGGCTGGGCCGAGAAGACCCCCTAACCGGGGCTGCGCGCGCGATCGACCGCGGCCGCTCGGGGATCGAGACCGTGCTGGGCCTGCCCCACCGCCTCGCCGTACCACTGTTGCGCCGCCACTTTGGCGAGGCGGTGCATCCCTCCGACGAAGAATTCCGCGAGACGGGGCAGAACGGGTACTGGTCCCTGCCCACGCCCGGTTCGGAGTTCGAAGTCCGCCTGTTCGGCGACGATACCGGGCGCGTCACCGTCGGTACGGTCCGCGGCACGAACGTCTATTCGGGGCTGGTGGTGATCAGCGAATGGTCGCCGGAACACCCAGTGGCCGTGTGGCAGGTGCGCCTGGAAGAGTCGGCCACGGAGTCCGCCCGAACCCTGCACGACTTCCTGCTGAGCGACGCCTCTTCCTAGCGACCCGACGATGGACGATCACGAACAGTCGATTTCGCTCGTACTGGGAAGCGGCGGCGCCCGCGGCCTGGCGCAGATCGGGGTCATCCGCTGGCTGGAGGAGCACTCCGACTACCGCATTCGCTCCATCTCGGGTGCCTCCATGGGCGCCCTGATCGGCGGCATCTACGCAGCGGGCAAACTGGACATCTACGAGGACTGGGTAAAGACCCTTCGCCGTCAGGATGTCTGGCGGCTGCTGGACTTCTCGTTTCGCGGTGCCGGGCTGATCCGGGGCGACCGCCTGATCGGCAAACTGCGCGACATGCTGGGCGACATCGACATCGAAGAGCTGTCGATCTCCTTTACCGCGGTGGCCACCGACATCGAGCGCGAACGCGAGGTCTGGCTGAACTCCGGCTCACTGTTCAACGCCATTCGCGCCTCCATCGCCATCCCCACCGTGTTCACCCCGGTGCGCCATCGCGGACGGCTGCTGGTGGATGGCGCCCTGCTAAACCCGGTACCCATCGCGCCGACCCTGAACGACCACACCGACATCACCGTGGCCGTCAGCATGAACGGGCGCATGGGCGACGAACTAACGCGCGTCACCCGCCCCAATGCCTTCAATGACGTCGAGGCCGAAAAGCTGGGACGCAGCCGCCTGAATCAGCGGCTGCAGGACGTATTGCCGGACCGGGTCGGCGGCTGGCTACAGGACTGGCCAGGCAAGCTGGGCCTGGGCTCCACGACCGACGGCATGAGCCGCGCGCAGGAGGCCCGAGCGCTCAGCATGATCGACGTCGTCTCCCACTCCATTGAGGCCATGCAGGGCTCGATCGCGCGCTTTCGCATCGCCGCCTACAACCCCGAACACCTGATCGAGGTGCCCGTAAACGCCTGCGGCATCTTCGACTTCCACCGCGCCCGCGAGATGATCGAACTCGGCTACCACCTCGCCGAACGCAGCCTGGGGCACCAACAGCGTTCGCCCCACCCCCCGTAGGAGGCCAGCCCTCTGGCCGATGGGTTTTTGTCGGCGCCCCATCGGCCAGAGGGCTGGCCTCCTACAGGAAAGGCGAAACGGCCTGCTCAGTGCTTGAAATGCACGAACAGGCGGCCGTGGTTCTTCGAATCCTTCTCCACCCGGTGGTAGCGCTGCTTGATCTCCGGCTGTTGCAGGAAACGCAGCACGCGCTTTTTCAGTTGCCCGCTGCCCTTGCCGTGGATGATCTCCACCGTCTTGATGCGCTTGCCGCAGGCCTCTTCGATTGCGCCGTTGAGCGCCGCATCGATCTTGCGCCCGTTACGAAAGCACTCGTGCAGGTCGATGGACAGTCGTGACATCGCTAACGAGCGGCGCTCAGTTCACCGTCACCACGATGCAGCGCGCCAGCTGCTGGACCTTGTGCGACACACTGCCGGCCAGCAGTCCCTGCAACCCGCCCAGCCCGCGCGAGCCCATCACAATCATGTCCACATCGTGGTACTCGGCCTGCTGCAGGATCACCTTCGCGGGCGAGCCGTCCTCGATATGATGGCCGATATCCGTCACGCCCAGCTCGGCGAAGTACTCGTGCGCCTGTTCCACCAGCTTTTTCGCTATGTCTCGCAACACCTTGGGCGGCACCGCGGATCCAATGGCTGCACCGCCGACCGCCAGGGGCGGGTCGTCCGGATCGGGCAGCTCCGACAGCTTGCGGATATGCGGCGGCACCTCGCCCTGCAGCAGCACGCTGACCAGCACCACCCGCGTCTGATACTTGGCGGCCAGATCCGCTGCCACTTCCACCGCGCGCCAGGCGTTGGCCGAGCCGTCCACCGGCACCAGCATGGTCTTCAGTTCCATCGGCTCCGCGCTCCTCGTTACAGGCCATCGCGCTGGCCCAGTGCCCCAGCCTGCCAGAGTCGCCGCGCCATCGCATCCGCGTGTCGTCTGCGCCCGTCAACGCCCTATACTCGGGACAACACAGCCCCGGAAGAACCCATGACACGACTGTTCGAGAAGACCTACCCGCAACCCGGCACGGCCCCGGGCCACGGGGTGCACGCTCACGAACACCCTCACCCTTCCGAGGCCGTTGTTTCCGCCTGGCACTACCACAACGAACAACTGAACCCCCAGGACCCGGAAACCGTGATGCATGAAGGTGCGCCGGCGGACGGATTCGTCTGGCTGCACTTCCAGGGCACACCCGGCCCACGCCAGCTGCAACAACTGGCCGAGGCCTTCGCGCTCCACCCGCTGGCGCTGGAGGACGTGCGCCATCGCGGCCAGCGCCCCAAGCTCGACTACTTTGGCGATTATGCGGTGATCATCCTCAACCAGCCGCAGCTGGACGGCGATAGCGTGCGCCTGGAGCAGTTCAACCTGTTCGTGCACCCGCAGTTCGTGATCAGCGTGCACAGCGGCGAGACCGACCCGTTCGAGCCCATCCGCCAGCGCATGCGCGGCACCAACCGCAACTTCAACCGCCTGGGAGCCCCGTACCTGGCCTACGCCCTGATGGACGTGGTCGTGGATCAGGCCTTCCCGCTGATGGAGAAACTGGGCGACCGCATCGAAGACCTGGAAGAACGCGTGCTCTCGCAGCCCAACCACGACACCCTGAGCCGCATCCATGTCGTGCGCCGCGAGCTGCTGGTGCTGCGCCGCCAGCTCTGGCCCACGCGCGACGTGATCACCCGCCTGATGCGCGACGACCAGGACCCGTTCGGCCCCGAGATGATGCCCTGGCTGCGTGACGTCCACGATCACACTATCCAGATCATGGACCTGCTGGAGTCCTACCGCGACATGGCCTCCAGTCTGATCGAGGCCTACCTCTCGGCCGTGAACCAGCGCTCCAACGACGTGATCCGCGTGCTCACCATCATCGCCACCATCTTCATCCCGCTCACGTTCATCGTCGGCATCTACGGCATGAACTTCGACCACCCCGACAGCCCGTGGTCGATGCCCGAGCTCTACACCTATTACGGCTATCCCGTCCTGCTTGGCATCATGCTCGCCATCGTCCTCGGCATGCTCTACCTGTTCCGCCGCCGCCGCTGGCTGTAACCCCCAATCACCTGCAGGAGGCCAGCCCTCTGGCCGATAGGATTCTGCCTGCGCCTGGTCGGTCCCGAGAACAAACGGCCAGGTGTGATCCCGTGGTGTCTACGGTGTACAGAGGCTGTCATGCCGCGGACCATCCTGGACCGAGCGGAGGCCAATACTCTCGCGCATGAGATCCAGCAGGCCATCGACCGCAAACGGATCTTCAGGCTCGAACATCGCTCCCACGCCGTGCTCATCCAGCCGCATCACGATGCAATGCCAGACGTGGGCCCGGTCATCCCCGGACTCCTCCGGGCTCACGGTCAGCCGCAGTCTCGTATTTTTCGAGACAACCGAATCCGTCAGTTCCAGATACAACCCGCTAAGGCTGACATCGCGGACCCGGCCGCTTGCTCTGTACTCAGAGTCGCCGGCCAGAGTCTCCACCTCGGCTTCCACACGGACGGCCCTGCGACGCCCCTCTCGAAGATCCATGATCTAACTCCCGTCTTGGCCCCATCGGGCACTGGATTGTCGTTTCGCGGTCCCAGACTCTAATGCATCCGGATAGGGAGTTAACGGTTCCGGACACTCCGGGCACCAAGACTCAAGACGGGATAAGGCTACGCTAATAAATTGAATTTAATAGGTTTTATACGGAGCAGTGGCAGTTTTGTGGTCCTGTAAGGCGCGTTTAGCTCCAGAAATTCCCCTCGGGGTACCAGGCTCGGCCAGCCCCCCAGCGAATGGGAAAAAGTGCGCCCACCGTTCTGTTGGCAGACCACGTGCCGCATCAACTCCGAAGGTGGTGACAGCGGGAGGCAAGGGGCACCGGATGGCATACGCTTCACTCGGCCGCCAATCCCAGCCCGTTCGGTGCCGCTACCCATCATGCTGCTCACGTTGCGGATCGTGTTCGCCCTGCTGGGCCTTGGCGTCGCGCTGATGCTGTGGCACGCAAGGCAGGTGTTTTCGGTCGAGTTGTGCGATGGCGGCGGCATGCGCGCGACCGGATAGCGGGTCGCTCCCGCCGATTGTCGGGGGCACGCCGAGAGGTTTCGCACTGCGCAACAAAAAGGCGCCCGGGATAACCCCGGGCGCCTTTTGATCTGAACCGGGCGAACCGCCCGGCTCGGGCCTTACTGCTGGTACTGCTCCAGGTCGAAGCGGTCGGCGTTCATGACCTTGGTCCAGGCCTGGATGAAGTCCTTCACGAACTTCTCCTCGTTGTCATCCTGGGCGTACACCTCGGCGTAGCTACGCAGGATGGAGTTGGAACCAAACACCAGGTCGATGCGGCTGGCCGTCCACTTCACCTGATCGCCCTGGCGATCGCGCACCTCGTACACGCCGTTGCCCGCGGGCTGCCAGGCGTAGGCCATGTCGGTCAGGTTGACGAAGAAGTCGTTCGTCAGCTGACCTTCACGGTCGGTGAACACACCATGCTGGCTGCCACCATGGTTGGTGCCCAGCACGCGCATACCGCCGATCAGCACGGTCATCTCCGGCGCGGTCAGCCCCATCAACTGGGCCCGGTCGAGCAGCATCTCTTCCGGCTTGACCACGTAGTCCTTCTTCAGCCAGTTGCGGAAGCCATCGGCCAGCGGCTCCAGCGGCTCGAAGGAGTCGGCGTCGGTCATCTCGGCGCTGGCGTCACCCCGGCCCGGGATGAACGGCACCAGCACATCGTGACCGGCCGCCCGGGCCGCCTGCTCGATGCCCACGCTACCACCCAGCACGATCAGGTCGGCCACGCTGGCCCCGGTCTCGGCGGAGATCTGCTCGTAGACCTTGAGCACACGGGCCAGGCGCTCGGGCTCGTTGCCTTCCCAGTCCTTCTGCGGCGCCAGGCGGATGCGGGCACCGTTGGCACCACCGCGCATATCGGAGCCACGGAAGGTACGGGCGCTGTCCCAGGCGGTCGCGACCATCTCGGCAATGCTCAGTCCGCTCGCGGCGATCTTCTGCTTGGCGGCCTCCACGCAGTAGTCGGTGTTGCCGGCCGGCACCGGGTCCTGCCAGATCAGATCTTCCTGCGGCGCGTCCGGCCCGATGTAACGGGTCTTCGGGCCCATATCGCGGTGGATCAGCTTGAACCAGGCGCGGGCGAAGCAGTCCTTGAAGTACTCGGCGTCCTTGCGGAACGCGTCCATGTACTTGCGGTAGACGGGGTCCATCTTCATCGCCATGTCCGCATCGGTCATGATCGGGTTATGGCGGATGGACGGATCCGTGGCGTCGACCGGCTTGTCTTCCTCCTTCATGTCCACCGGCTCCCACTGCCAGGCGCCGGCCGGGCTCTTCTTGAGCTCCCACTCGTGGTCGAGCAGGGCTTCGAAGTAGCCCATGTCGAACTGGGTCGGGTTCTTGGTCCAGGCTCCCTCGATGCCGGAGGTGATGGCGTTCGCGGCCTTGCCCTGCATGTTGGGGTTCTTCCAGCCGAAGCCCTGCTCCTCGACATCGGCCCCTTCCGGTTCCGGCCCCAGCGCGCCGGCATCGCCGTTGCCGTGGCACTTGCCCACGGTGTGGCCGCCGGCGGTCAGCGCCGCGGTCTCCTCGTCGTTCATCGCCATGCGGGCGAAGGTCTCGCGCACCTGCTCGCCGGTCTTCAACGGATCAGGCTTGCCGTTAACCCCTTCCGGGTTCACGTAGATCAGACCCATCTGCACGGCCGCCAGCGGGTTCTCCATGGTGTTGGGCTTTTCGACGTCGCCGTAGCGCTCGTCGGAGGGCGCCAGCCACTCCTTCTCCGCCCCCCAGTAGGTGTCCTTCTCGGGGTGCCAGATGTCCTCGCGTCCGAAGGAAAAGCCGAAGGTCTTCAGACCCATGTTCTCGTAGGCCACATTACCGGCTAGGATGATCAGGTCGGCCCAGCTAATCTTGTTGCCGTACTTCTTCTTGAGCGGCCACAGCAAGCGGCGCGCCTTGTCCAGGCTCGCGTTGTCCGGCCAGCTGTTGATCGGCGCGAAGCGCTGGTTGCCGGTGCCACCGCCACCCCGGCCATCGGCGATCCGGTAGGTACCCGCCGCATGCCAGGACATGCGGATCATCAGCCCGCCGTAGTGACCCCAGTCAGCCGGCCACCACGCCTGGCTCTCGGTCAGCAGCGCGTGCATGTCCTTCTTCAGGGCCTCGAAGTCGAGCTTCTTCACCTCTTCCCGATAGTCGAAGTCCTCGCCCATCGGGTTCGTCTTGCGGTCATGCTGATGCAGGATGTCCAGATTTAGCGACTCCGGCCACCACTCCGTGACGGAGTGGCCCTCGGTGGTCTGGCCACCGTGCATGACCGGGCACTTGCCCATGTTCTGCTGCTCACCCATGTCGTTCTCCATGTTCGCTGCGTTGAGCGTGTTCGTTCGTCTTTCGGAAACCGCCATCCGTCTACACGGCAATGGCTTTCTTTAGGGCCGCGAGCCATTCCACTCCGGATTCCAACCGGCCGAAGAGCGGCGTGCTGCCTGTCTGTCTGTCTGTCTGTCTGTCTGTCTGTCTGTCTGTCTGTCTATGAAGGTAGGCCCCAGGCGTCATGGGTACCAGTTGAGATTGACCATCCCGGCGATAGCCAGCGGTTATCGCGCCGGCGAGCGCTGCGGATTGCGCACAGGGGGCAACGTCCAATCTGCGCCCCGACCAAGATCCCTTACCCACTCCCCATCAACACCCACAGATACGGTTACCCAGTCCGACCAGCCCGCCGGCATCCCGTTCATTCCCCACTACCAACGTTGTCATCGGGGCCACCATTGTGCGACGAATCGCCCGTCACCCCGGCCGTACTAAGCGGAGAGCCGGACTCGCCCAACACACGCCACCACATCCCCTACGTCACGCGCCAGTTAATCGCCCAACCCCGAAGTTGAGCCCGCCCCCTACCCTACGCAATGCCAAGCCATACCTTGCAATGCCAAGCTTAACTACCGTCATCGTGCGCCAATCAAAGAGCCGTCAACACTGTGCGCTACCGCACTACGCAAGCCGCCAGAGCCGGACACACGACAAAGAATCTCAAACCCGCTAACATCCATACTGAGCGCAGACCGGACTACGTCACGTGAACGACCTCCGGCTCGCCCCCCTCTGGCCGGCAACACGAGCGCATTAAAATTGAATCAATCCGAAAAAACCGAATTCCCTGGTGGATCAAAGTCTCGTGTTAATCGCGCCGGGAGAGCCGTGCGAGCTGAGACCGCAACCCTTGAGGATTACTCGATCATTGAAGAATGGCGATCAGCCCACCGGTCGGTACTAAACACTTTTCAAGCCATATTGCGAACACGAACCCGCGAGTCCCGCATAACAGTTGCTCAACGCCACAAACGGAGATCAACTATATTTGACAAATTGGCGCGCTTCCCAGACATGCAGCTCGCTCGGATGGATGATGTCGCCGGATGCCGATTGATTTTTCCAGACACTGACTCCCTCCACAAGTTTCGCGCCCATTTTCATAAAGCCCGATTTCACCACAAAAGAAGAAATCAACCTAACAGATACAACTACATCGACAACCCTAAAACAACAGGATATCGCGGGATACATGATGTCTATTCATATGACGTAAATTCGGAGACCGGGAAACACCTAAAAGGACTCCTAGTAGAGATTCAGTACCGCACGGCGGTTCAGCACGCCTGGGCGACCGCCGTGGAAGTGATTGGGTTTATCACCGAGGATCAGCCTAAGTTTGAAAAAGGGGACGGCCGCTACAGTTATGCTATGGCACTTGCATCAGAAATATTAGCAAGGGCACATGAGGACTCAAAAGGGCCATTCCCAGACATGCCCGACATCGAGGTCATCCAGGAATTTCTGGCAATTGATTCAGACCTAAACCTACTAAACATGCTGAGAGGCCTCAATACAGCGAGCACTGAAGTCAGCGAGAACAGAAACTCTATCCTGATTTTTCACGATTCAGGGGAGCTAGAAGTTAAAACCTACCGAACCGCCACCGAGGCTTTGGTAGCGCTTTTTGAATTAGAGAAGGAGCTACCTGGAACAGATATCGTTCTAGTTAAAGCCGACACCTCAGAAGAGGTTCGCTTCGCATTTAAGAACTACTTCTCAGATGCACGCGATTTCATTAATTTAGTAGAAGAGGGCTGCCAGAACCTATCTGGTAAGAAGCAGGTACATACAAGCCGACGGGCAATCGAGGCATAACAGGATCGATCCACAATAACAGATAACCGGGCCGGAACCATGGCAACCCCCTGAGCGAACGAAACCTTCATTCCCTCAAAGACCGTTTATGAGTTGTTAGCGAGGCATTTCAGTCCCGAAATGAGCGCTTCGGGGGTGGGAGCCCGAGGCGCTCGCGCATCAGGTCCAGGAGGCCGTCGACGTTGGACGGGTCTTCGGTTTCGAACATCACGCCCGCGCCGTTCTCGTCCAGGCGCATGACGATGCAATGCCAGACATGGGTCCGGCCGTCGGGCGCTTCTTCCGGGCTTACGATCAGCCGCACTCTGGAATTCTCGGAGAGACCGGAAACCGGCAGCTCCAGGTACAACCCGCTGAGGCTGACATCCCGGACCCGGCCACGGGCGCGATACCCTGGGGCACCGGATCGAGCCTGTACCTCGGCGGTCATGCCGATCGCCCTGCGGCGCCCTTCGCGAAGCTCCATTGGCCACACTCCCCCCGCAGCTTATTCCGCCACGGCATGTTCGTGTCTTTCTTTGGACTGTAGTACACGCGCATGGCCCCGGCTCGCAGGCCATGCGGAACCGTCCGCACTTCGCCCCGCACGCATCGGGAGACCCCAGCTCGCCGCTGTGACATGCGGTCGACGCAGTAGGGCGTGCGCTACACTGGGCGCCGATTCTCGTCCCATTTGGCGCCCCATTCGGTGATGCTCCTTACGCTGTTGATCATGCTCTTGTTGCTGGGCCTGGCTGTCGCGCTGATGGTCTGGCATGCGCGGCAGGTGTTCTCGGTGGAGCTGCGCGACGGGACGGCCCGCGTGCGGCGCGGCAAGCCCCCGGCCGGCTTCCTGCGTGGCTGCGAGGACGTGGCACGCCAGTTCGGGCTCAAGCGGGGCCGCATCGCCGCCGTGCGCACCGACACGGGCGTGCAACTGCGCTTCTCCCGCGACCTGCCAGCAAAGACCCACCAGGCCTTTCGCAACGTCTGGACGCCCCCGCCGGGCGGCGGAGGTGGCGGCGGCATGCGCGCGACCGGATAGCTGGCCGGTTCGGCGGATGGCCGCAGTCTCGCAGTGACGACTTCAGCACCAGACCTTCCTTTGCCACTCGTTATCCCTGACAGGCGATAACACCTTCGAATGCAGGCCAGCATTCTGTATTGCATTTGCGATACAATACGGGAAGGCGGTTGCGGAGACACAGGATGAAAAACACGACGTTGCCAGCCCTGCGGGTGAGCGATGGCTTTCGGCATCAGGTGGAGCAAGCCCTTGGCGAAGGGGAGACACTGTCGGCCTTTATCGAGGATGCCGTACGCCACGAGATTGACCGTCGACGAGCCCGGGCCGAGTTCCTGGCGCGCGGCCTGGAGTCCGCACGCAGCGCCCGGGAAACGGGCGAGTACTACCCGGCCCAATCGGTACTCGATGATCTCGACCGTCTCTTAAGCAAGTAGTAGCCCAACCGCTGGAGTCTCAAGGATGAGTTACTCGGTACGATTTACAGCGCAGGCGCGCGAAGATCTCCTGCGGCTTGTCGCTTTCCTCGCGGAGCGCGACCCAACGGCCGCGGCCCATGCTCGGGCCGCCATCGGCGAGGCGGTATCGCTACCCGAGCGCTTTCCGCTGAGCTGCCGCATGCCCGACGCCTCCCACCCCCGCATCCGCGAACTCCTGATTCCGTTTGGCCGCTCGGGTTATGTCGCCCTGTTCGAGATCGACGATGCCGAGACGGTCTCCCTCCTGGCGTTTCGGCACCAGCGCGAGGACGACTACTTCTAATGCGTCCACGGGTAATTACAGGGCCGGGCCATTGGCTCAGAGGATGTCACAGGGACCGCCAACCAACGGGGTTCGATGGCGCCGTAACCGCGAACGATATGGCGATTCGCCATCCAACAGGAGCTGCGCAGATGGAAGGGGCTGAAATTCGCGGAATCCGGGTGGGTTAGACGCGAATGTTGTGGCCTCTACTTCTTCCTGTTTTTCTCCTGGGGATGGCTATCGCGATCGTCTTTTCGGGGAATGGGGCGCGCTTCGGTACGCGCGCGTCGTATGCGGTGCTCGCAATCCTGGCGCCGATTGCGCTCCTTGCAGTGGGGAGCTGGCTGCAGGTGGACCGGGCGCCCGGATGGCTGTTCAATGGATGGGTGATCCTGACTTTGGTCAGCCCCTACTTAGTGCGGACACTATTCGTATTCCGGGAATCCCGCCGGGACGTCAACGACTAATCCGGTCACCCGAGCCATCGGGGGAGAGCAATGCTGGAACTGGGTGTGGTCGCACTGGCGACCTTCTTCGTGACCGTAGGCCCCGTGGACGTGGCGGTCGTGTTCGCTGTGCTGAGCCAGGGCATGACACGGGCCCAGCGACGCCGGGTGGCCTGGCGCGCGGCATTGCTGGCGACCGCCATCCTGATGCTGTTCGCGCTGTTCGGCGAGGCCGTGTTGTCGGTACTGGGCATCACCATGCCGGCTCTGTACACGGCCGGCGGCATCCTGTTGTTGCTGATCGGGATCGACATGGTCTTCGCGCGCAGTTCCGGTGGGGTGTCGGCGACTCCGGCGGAAACCAGCGAGGCGCGCAGCCGGGGCGACATCTCGGTGTTCCCGCTGGCGACCCCCATGCTGGCCGGGCCGGGCGCGATGGGGGCGGCAATCCTGCTGATGAGCCGGGCCGGCGATGACTGGATGGCCCAGGCGGTGGTGCTGGGCGCGCTGGCGGCGATCATGGTACTGGCCCTGATCTGTCTGCTGGTGGCATCACGCCTGCAGCACCTGCTGGGGGTGACCGGCGCCCATGTGCTGACCCGTATCCTCGGCGTGCTGCTTTGCGCACTGGCCATGCAGTTCATATTCGACGGCCTCGAGCAAAGCGGCCTGCTGGGCTGACGAACTTGCACCTCGGCAAACCGGTGCGTTTGCTGCTATGAACTAGGTAATCGCCGCCTGTTCGCATTCCGTTCGCTGTCGGCCGCGGTTCCCATCCTGTTGCATTGATTTGTGTTCGGTTAGGGGGAACCGAGGGAGGCAGCCATGAACACCCTACCGAGCTTTACCGCGCCAGCCATCGCGGGGCTGGCTTTCGTGTTGATCACGTTTTCCGGCTGCGGCCAATCGAACGACTCGGCCCAGGCCGCGGAACCGGACACCATCATCCAGGAAGAACCAGACGCGCCGGCCATGGAGCGCGCGATCGGCTTTTTGGAGTCCTGGATCGAGTTGTTCGACACCATGAGTGCGGAACTGGCCGGGGTCGAAAGCCGGGAGGCCGCCAATGAGCACGCCACCTGGCTGACCGAAGAACTGACGCCGCGCCTGGAACAACTGGCGAGCGAGATGATCGTCTTCATGGAGTCGATCGAGGAACACGAGATGGAGGTCATGGAGGCGTCGTTTGACGCCCCGGAAAACCACCAGCGCATGCTGGAACTGGAAGGGCGCATGGAGCAGTCGCTGGATCGACTGGAAGAAAACATCATGCGTGTCGAGACAGCGCATGCAACGCCGGCACTGGAGATGGCGTGGCTGAACTTCGCCCGGACCAACGAGCGGCTGGAACGGCAGATGGAGGCCACGTTCGCCGGTGGCGCGCAGACGGTTGGCAGTCCCGCATGGTGCGACGCCATGGCCAACACGCCCCAGGCCCAGTGGACGATGAACGACGCCTTCGCCTTTGCCAACCACTGCGTGGGGCGCTTACGCGGGGCCCCGGCATAGCTCCCGGAGCCCCGCTTGCAGGTTCAATCGACAGATTGCCGCGGCCCCTGCGGGGCCTCGCAATGACGTCACCACCTGGCGCGCCGAACGACGACGAGTGGCGCGCGCCTGCAGGCTACTGCGAGCAGAGTCCGCCGTCGACAACAAAGGTGTTGCCCGTGCAGCCGGAGGCGGCGTCGGACAGCAGGAATACCGCCATCCCGGCGCATTCCTCATTACTGACGTAGCGGCCCAGCGGGATGCGCGCCTCGAAGGACTTGTGCACCTCGTCGGCGTGGCCCGGGTTCGCCTGCTCCTCGATGGACTGCATCATGCGGTTCGCGACCGGGCCGGGGTTGAGCGTATTCACGCGGATGTTCTCCGATCCCAGCTCGGCGGCCAGGCACTTCATCATGCCCACCACCGCGTGCTTGCTGGACACATAGGGCGACAGGCCCGCAGCCCCGCGCAGCCCGGCTACGCTGGAGGTGATCACGATGCTGCCGCCATTGCCGCGACGCAGCGCAGGAAGGGCCGCCTCCGCGCCCAGACGTACGCCATGCACGTTGACGGCAAAGACCTTTTCCCAAGCCGCGTCGGAACGGCTGTCGAACGGGCCCACCTCGCCCTCGATCCCGGCGTTCAGGAACACGCCATCCAGGCGCCCGAAACGTTCCAGTGCCGTCGCGACCATGCGCTCGTTGTCCTCGCGCCGCGTGACGTCCACGGCCAGGCCTACCGCACGCTCGCCCAGGGACTGGGCGATGGCCTCCACCGGCCCGGCGTCGCGGTCGGTAATCACCACACTGGCGCCCTGCTCGTACGCCATGCGCGCCGTGCTCTCGCCAATACCACCGGCACCACCGGTGATTACGATCACTTTTCCTTCCAGGGGACTCATGCTGTGTCTCCTTCATCGTGCAGTCGGGTAACCGCGGCAAGGCGCTCGCGGACAAAACCATTATCAGCCCGGCAAAGGCCAGGCATCTTGATCCGGGTCACGACTCTTGCCGCATACGCCTCGGGGCGGGCCGAACGAGCGATCTACAGGTTCGTGTACTTGCGGGCGAGGCCTCGCGCCTTGTCCACCGGGTATTTTTTCGCGTTGGTATCCAGCTTGTCGCTCGCGGCCTGCACGAGGTCGATGTTCAGCTTGCGCGCCAGCATCAACAGATAAATCTGCACATCCGCGATCTCGGCCCGGACCTCCTCCAGCGCCTCACCGGACAGGCCACGCGACTGCTCCTCGGTCAGCCACTGGAAGTGCTCGATCAGCTCGCCGACCTCACCCGCCAGCGCCATCGAGAGATTCTTCGGCGAATGGAACTGCGCCCAGTCGCGCTCTTCGACGAACGCCTCCAGCCGCATCGCCAGCTCATCCAGCCCCCGCGTGTTGGTCGACCCCATGGCCATCGCTCCTATCGCATCCGTTTCTCTGGACTCTCGACACCGTAACGAACTCTCGCCGCGCCGTAATCCGCCTGGTAATCGCCCGCGCAGGCACAGAACTGGTGCCACCGGGATGTTCGAACGCCGGAGGTCCCGGCTCGCTCGGGAACAGCGCACGTACTGACGAGCAGGCATGCGAGGCCTAGCCCGCCCCCTGTGCGGCGGAAGAACCCGCCTTACAGCCCCGGGAACGCTCCCGAGTAGACGCTTGCTGCGCCAGGAGCGTATCGGACAAACCAGACAGAACTGGTAAGGCGGCTGTTTCCGGCAAGGCCCGGGCGACGAGCACGAGTTCGTCCCGCTGCCCTGAGCGCCGGGGCCGGCATCCGCGAAAGACGTACTACAGGATGCTCTCGATCGCGCCGCGCAGGTCGGTGGAGTTGGGGCCGACCCGGCTGGGGAAGTGCGCGACCACCCGGCCGTCGCGGTCCACCACGTACTTGTAGAAGTTCCAGCGCGGGGCGTCGGCCTGGCGCGCCAGTTCGCGGAAGATCGGGTGCGCACCGTCACCGCGTACGCCGATCGGCTTGAACATATCGAAGGTCACGCCGAAGTTCTGAAAACAGACACGCGCGGTCTCCGCCTCGTCATCCGCCTCCTGGTTGAAGTCGTGCGAGGGGAAGCCGACGACCTTCAGGCCCTGGTCCCGGTAATCCTGGTGCAGCCGTTCCAGCCCGCCGAACTGATCGGTGTAGCCACAGTGGCTGGCCGTGTTGACGATCAGAAGCGGGTGCCCCTGAAAGCGCTCCTGCAGATTGACCACCTCGGAGGAGTGCAATCGACCCAGCTCGTGCTCGAACAACGCCGCCCGGTCAGGCTCGGCGGCACTGGCAAGCGCCAGAGGAAAGACCAGCAGGATGGCAGCGAACAGGCGCATGAACAGGGGCATGTCGAATCTCCGCGATAGCTCGACGTTCAGACCATCGGTAACAGCCAGGGTTCTGCGCATCGCCCACCCGATGCCGGTGACGCCCTGCAGCGGAACGTCCGCCGGCCCGTTCCGGTCCGACGCCCCGCACGGAACGAACTCAACCGAGATGGAGAACCTGATGACCGCTTCCAGCGACCCGCTTTTCCGCCCGTATCGCCTTGGCGATCTAAAACTGCCCAACCGGATACTGATGTCACCGCTGACGCGCTCGCGCGCCGCCCAGCCGGGCGACGCACCCTGGGAGCTGAACGCCGAGTACTACGCCCAGCGTGCCGGAGCGGGCCTGATCATCGGCGAAGCGACCCAGGTATCGCCGCAGGGCAAGGGCTACGCCTTTACGCCGGGCATCTACTCGGCCGAGCAGGTCGCCGGCTGGGGCAAGGTCACCGCGGCGGTGCACGCCGCCGGGGGCCGCATCCAGGCCCAGCTGTGGCATGTCGGCCGCATCTCGCGCCCGGAGCTTCAGCCCGATGGCGCCCAGCCCGTCGCGCCCTCCGCCATCCAGCCCAAAGGTGCCTACACGTTTGTCAGTGCGGACTCCGGCATGGTGGAGGTGCTCGAACCCCGCGCGCTGGAGACCGACGAGTTGCCGGACATCGTGGAGCAGTACCGCAAGGCGGCGCAGAACGCGCGAGCGGCCGGCTTCGACGGGGTGCAGATCCACGCGGCCAATGGCTATCTGCTGGACCAGTTCCTGCGCAGCGGCTGCAACCAGCGAACCGATGCCTATGGCGGCTCGGTCGAGAACCGCATGCGCCTGCCGCTGGAGGTCGTGCGCGCGGTCATCGGGGTATGGGGACCGGAGCGAGTCGGCATCCGCGTGAGCCCCACTGGCAGCTTCAACGACATGCATGACGACGACCCGCTGGCTACCTACAGCGCCTTTGCCCGCGAGCTGGACGCCACCGGCATCAGCTATATCGAGGTCGTCGAGGACTCGTTCCAGGGCAACCACGAATCCGGCCGCCCGGAACCCGTGATCGACGCGATCCGCGAACACTTCAGCCGCACCTACATCGGCAACGGCGCCTACACCGCCGACGAGGCCCGTCAGCGCATCGACGCCGGGCGCTGCGACCTCGTGAGCTTCGGCCGCCCCTTCATCGCCAACCCGGACCTGCCGGAACGCTTCCGCCGCCATGCGGAGCTGAACGAGTGGGACGAGGCAACCTTCTATGGTGGCGACGAACACGGCTACACGGACTACCCCGCGCTCGACTAGTGCCCTGACCAACCCGTCGCCAGCGCGAAGGCGTAGCGGTATGTTGGCGGTATGCAGATCGACCCCGTCATCCGCGAGTGGCTACGCCTGGCCGGGCAGGCGCCCTCCTCGCACAACACCCAGCCCTGGCGGTTCCGTGTGGACCGCGCGGGGGTGGAGGTCTGGACCGACCCGACGCGTTCGCTCCCGGTGAACGACCCGACCGGGCGCGAACGCATCATCAGCTGCGGCTGTGCGGTGCTGAACCTGCGCGTGGCCGCCGCCGCGGACGGCCAGGGCCTGAACGTGCGGCCGGAACAGGCGGGCGACGGCCCGTTCGTGCGGCTGTTGACTGGGCACCATGGGGGAGCAGGCCAGCAGGACCTGGCACCACTGCGAGAATGGATCGGTGAACGCCGCTCCTGGCGTGGCCGGTTTCTCACCGGCGAAATCTCCCCGGACATCGTCGAAACACTCGTGCATGCCGCCCGCCAGGAAGGGGCCTGGCTGCGCCCGATCACGGGCGACGAGCGCCGCGAGGAGGTCGCCAACCTGATCCGCGCGGCGACCGCTGCACAATGGAAGAATCCCGCCTGGCGCCGCGAACTGGCGCAGTGGATGCGCCCGGCCTCCCGGGGCGACGGCCTGCCGGTCGGTCGTGTGACCGGCGGCCTGGCCCGCTGGAGCGTCCGCCATCTGGTGCCCGCCCGCGCGATGGCGCGCGGCGAGGCAAGGGCGGCGCGGGCGGCCCCGTTGCTGCTGGCATTGGGCACCGGGATCGAGGGTCCGATGCAGTGGCTGACCGCCGGACAGGCCCTGCAGCGCGTACTGCTCGAAGCCGCCCGGCACGGGCTCTGCGCCCGCTACCTGAATCAGCCCGTCCAGCAGGCCGATTGGCGCCCGCAACTGGCCGAGACCCTGGGTGGGGGCCAGCCGCAACTGCTGTTCGCGCTGGGCCTCCCGGACGGCACATCCCACCCTACGCCGCGCCGCCCGCTGGACGACTTGCTGAAACACTGAGGCAAACGCAGACCCACGTACGATTCCGGCCCTCCCCGCGCGAGCCAAAACGCTCTATGTTGGAGACACAAGGGCACGCGACAGCACGAGAGGGACAGCATGACAACACAAGGAATACAGAGGGCGTATGGACGGCTGGCCGCAGTGCTGGCCCTGGTCGGTGTGTTTGTGCTGGCGAGCGCCTGCGCACCGCGAGTCTCGGTGCAGGAGGAACGCCAGCTGGGCGAGGAACTGGCCGAGGAGATGAACGCGGAGTTGCCCATCGTCGAAGAGCCGGCCATCAACGACTACATCAATTCGCTGGGCCGCTCGATCGCGGCGGTGGCCGACGATCGCGAAGAGATCGACTACACCTTCTACGTCGTCAACGGGCCGGACGTGAACGCCTTCGCCGTGCCCGGCGGCCATATCTATGTCTACCGCGGCCTGATCGAGCGGGCCGATGACATGTCCGAGCTGGCCGGCGTGCTGGCGCACGAGGTCGGGCATGTGGTGAAGCGCCATGGCATCGACCAGTGGCGCCGTGCGCAGCAGGCCGAAATGGGGCTCGCCGTCGTCTACGGCGTGATTCTCGGACGCGACCCTGGCGCGGCGGAGCAGGTGGCCGTGCAGGTCGGCGCCGCGGGCGTGTTCGCCGGCTACAGCCGCGAGGCGGAGCGCGAGGCGGACGACGTGGCCATTGGCTACCTGGTGGATGCCGGTATCCACCCCATTGGCCTCGTCTCGTTCTTCGAAACCCTGCTGGACGAGCGCGACCGGGATCCCGGCCGGGTCGAGCAGTTCTTCGCCACACACCCCACCACCCGCGAGCGTGTGGAGAACACCCAGGCGCGGATCGACGCGCTCCCGCAGGAAACACTGGACGGGCTGGCTCGAGACAGCGATGATTTCCAGCGCTTTCGCCGCCAGGTCGAAGCACTACCGGAACCGGAGTCGGATTAGACCGAAATGTCCATGCTCACCGCGTTACTGCTGATGATTGCGCTGCTGCTGGCCGCAGCGGCATTGATCATCTGGCAGGCCAGCATCCTGTTCAGCCTCGAGATCGTGGACGGCAAGCCGCGGGCACGGCGCGGCGACGTGCCCATGCACTTCGAGCACACAGCCCGGGATGTCGCCCGGCGCTACGGCATCCAGCGCGGCCGCCTGACCGCGATGCGCACCCGCGAGGGCGCACGCCTGCGCGCCTCCGGCTCCATCCCCCGCGAGGCGCAGGGCGAGCTGCAAACCGCCCTGAAGCGCATCAAGCTCGGCCGTCGGCGCCGCCGCAAACGCCGCTAAAAGAGCACTGGGGCGCCGATTCGCGCCCTTGAACGGCGCCCCGATCAGTGGCCGTGGCCATGGTGGTGATCGTGGCCGTGCTGATGTCCGTGCGCGCCGGGCCGATCCTCGTCGTAGCCACGGGCACGCTGGTAGGCCTCCTTCTGCTCATCCGACAGCAGCTCGTCCATTTCCAGGTGGTGGGAAAGATGGACGTGGCGCAGCCGCCCACGCAACTCGCCGATCTCGACCGTCAGCGCCTCGATCTGGTCGCTGGTGATCTCGCGCGAGGCAAAGCGCTCGTCAAGCTCACGCTCCAGATCGACGATCCGCTGCCCCAGCTCCCGCGCCTGCTCGCGCATGGCATCGAACAGCCGTTCGGTCTCCGCCTGCTGCTCGGCACTGAGATCCAGTTGATCGGCCACCTCCAGCACATGGAGCGGACCGGGATAGCCATGCAGCTCCGCCGGCAGGGCCATCCCCAGCCCCTGCCCGTCCAGCAGACCCTCCTGCTCCTCGGCCGACAGGGCCTTGATCTCGCGGTCCTGCAGCGTCGTATACGGGTTGGCCAGCGCGGGGGCCATACAGCCGGCCAGCGCCAACCCGATAACCCAGCGCACTGGGGCCAGAGATTTCATCAGCGACTCCTTGGGGAAACTCCGCATCAATGTTTGCGTTCGCACTCGGACGCAGCACGCGAAACGGCTGGTACCAAGCGGCACGACGAACAACGAAGACATCATGACGTTGTAGCGTCTCGACGCCACCCACTATAGTAAGTGACGAAGCACATCATAGAGGGGCCTTGCATGAGCGATTCCAGCAAACGCTCGACGGTCTATTTCGACCCCGAGTTGCATCGGGCGCTGCGTCTCAAGGCCGCATCCACACAGCGCTCGGTATCCGAGTTGGTCAATCAGGCGGTGCGTCAGGCGCTGATCGAGGACCAGGAGGATCTAAGGGCGTTCGAGGATCGTATCGCCGAGCCCACCATGACCTACGAGGAGCTCCTCGACGACCTCAAGGCGCATGGCAAGCTTTGAGGTCGTATTCCGAAAGTCCGTCGCCAGGGACCTGCGGCGGATTCCCGCCAGGGATGTCCAGCGGATCCTGGCGCGTATCGCGGCACTCGCCGATGACCCCCGCCCAACCGGCAGCGAGGAGCTCTCCGCACAGGAGCGTTACCGGGTGCGGCAGGGCGTCTACCGCATCCCCTACGAAATCCAGGACGACCGGCTGATCGTGACGGTGGTGAAGGTCGGCCACCGCCGCGAGGTCTATCGGTGAAACGTCGCTGTCAGACAGCGACGTCGGCCAGGTGGCCCTTGCCTTCCAGCCAGGCGCGGCGTTCGGAGGCGCGCTTCTTGCCGAGCAGCATGTCCATCAGCTGCTGGGTGTCGTCGGCGGCGTCCAGGGTGAGCTGCACCAGGCGCCGGGTGTCCGGGTTCATGGTGGTCTCGCGCAGCTGTAGCGGGTTCATCTCGCCCAGGCCCTTGAAGCGGGTTACGGAGACCTTGCCCTTCAGCTTTTCCGCCTCGATGCGTTCCAGCACGCCGGCCTTCTCGTCGTCGTCCAGGGCGTAGAACGTCTGCTTGCCGACGTCCACGCGATATAGCGGCGGCATCGCGATGTAGATATGCCCCCGCTCCACCAGCGGCCGGAAGTGTTTCAGGAACAGCGCGCACAGGAGGGTGGCGATGTGCGCGCCGTCGGAGTCCGCGTCGGCCAGGATGCAGACCTTGCCGTAGCGCAGCCCGTCCAGGCTGGCCTGGCCCGGGTCCACGCCCAGGGCCACGGAGATGTCGTGGATCTCCTGCGATCCGAGCACCTGGTCCGGATCGACCTCCCAGGAATTCAGAATCTTGCCGCGCAGCGGCATGATCGCCTGAAAGTCGCGATCGCGCGCCTGCTTGGCAGAGCCACCGGCCGAGTCGCCCTCGACCAGGAACAGCTCGGTGCGCTCCAAGTCCTGGCTGGCGCAGTCCGCCAGCTTGCCCGGCAACGTCGGGCCCTGGGTGACCTTCTTGCGCACCACCTTGCGCCCGGCGCGGCTGCGCTTCTGCGCGTTCTGGATCGCCAGCTCGGCGATACGCTCGCCCTGCTGCGGGTGCTGGTTCAGCCAAAGGCTGAAGGCGTCCTTGACCACGCCGGAGACAAACGGCGCGGCCTGGCGCGAGGACAGGCGCTCCTTGGTCTGCCCGGCAAACTGCGGGTCCTGCATCTTGAACGACAGCACACTGGCGACCCGCTCCCAGACATCCTCCGGCGCCAGCTTGATCCCGCGTGGCAGCAGGCTGCGGAACTCGCAGAATTCGCGCACGGCATCCGTGAGACCGGTGCGCAGACCGTTCACGTGCGTGCCGCCCTGGGTGGTCGGGATCAGGTTCACGTAGCTCTCGCTGACGACCTCGCCGCCCTCCGGCAGCCAGGTCACCGCCCAGTCCACCGCCTCGGTGGCGCCGGCCATCGAGCCCATGAACGGCTCCTCCGGCAGGCGCTCCAGTCCATCCAGCGCCTCCACCAGGTAGTCGCGCAGGCCCGCCTGATAGCACCACTCGCAGGCCTCGCCGGTGGTTTCGTCGCGGAAGGTGACGGTCAGGCCCGGGCACAGCACGGCCTTGGCGCGCAGGATGTGCTTAAGCCGGGGGACCGAGAACTTCGCGGAATCGAAGTACTGCGGGTCTGGCCAGAAGTGCAGCGTGGTTCCGGTATTGCGCTTGCCAACCTCCCCGATCTCTTCGAGATCCTGCGTCTTGTGCCCCCCGGAAAAAGCCATGCGGTACTCGCGCCCGTCGCGCTTGATCTGCACCTCGAGCTGCTGCGACAGGGCATTGACCACCGAGACGCCCACCCCGTGGAGGCCACCGGAGAACTGGTAGTTCTTGTCCGAGAACTTCCCGCCCGCATGCAGCGTGGACAGGATCACCTCCACGCCCGGGCGGTTCTCCCGCGGGTGCAGATCGACCGGCATGCCACGGCCGTCATCCGACACGGAGACCGAGTCGTCCTTGTGCAGGATCACGTCGATGCGCTTGGCGTGGCCGCTGATCGCCTCGTCCACCGAGTTGTCGATCACCTCCTGCGCGAGGTGGTTCGGGCGGGTGGTGTCGGTATACATGCCCGGGCGCTTGCGCACCGGGTCCAGCCCCTCGAGGACCTCGATATCGGATGCGGAATAGCTCACACAGGAACCCCTTTATTGATCATGCCCTTTGCCGAACCCGGCCTTCTGAACAGGCACCGTCATTGCGAGGAGTGAAGCGACGAAGCAACCTCCCAACGAAACCACCGACATTGGTCCGGGCCAGCGTCGGAGCCGCCCGGGGAGATTGCTTCGTCGGCTACGCCTTCTCGCAATGACGGGGCAACCGTATTCGTGGCCAGCGCGGTGGCCTGTGCGCAGCGTACCAAAGCCCGCGGGGGAAAGGCTGCTTGCAATCCCGGTTCCGATCCCAACAATGCAGGACAGATTCCGTATCCCCGTCTTCACAGGAGGTTTCCGATGGAAGAAGCCGCGAGCATAACCGGCGACGATATCCTCGACGTCACCCAGGAAAGCTTCCAGCAGGCCGTGCTGGAAGAATCCGCCCGCCGCCCGGTCATGGTCGACTTCTGGGCCGCCTGGTGCGGGCCCTGCCAGCAGCTGATGCCGCTGCTGCAGCAACTGGCCGCGCAGTACGCCGGCAAGTTCCGCCTGGCCAAGGTCAACAGCGACGAGCAGCAGGCCCTGGCCCAGCAGTACGGCGTGCGCAGCCTGCCCACCGTGATGGTGTTTCGCCACGGCAAGCCGGTGGACCAGTTCATGGGCGTACAGCCGGAGCCGAACATCCGCGCGATGATCGACCGCTACCTGGAAAAGCCCTCGGACAGGATCATCGAACAGGCGCGCGAACAGGCGAAAACCGGCGATGTGGACGGTGCCCTGGCCACGCTCAGGGCCGCGCTCGAGGAAGACCCCGACAATGGCGACCTGCGCATCGAGCTGGCCCGAGCGCTGGCCCAGTCTGGCGATGCGGACGCCGCCGAAGCGGAGCTGAACAAGCTGCCGCTGGACCAGCACGAACAGGACGCGGTGAAGGAACTGCGTGCGCGACTAGTCTTCGCCAAGACCGCGGCCGGCATCGACCCGCAGGCCGTGGCGACGGAGATCCAGTCCGGCAACCCCAGCCCCGAGGCACTGGAGAAGATGGCCGCCTACGCGATCCTCTCGGGCCGTGCCGAGGAGGCGCTGGGGCTGTACCTGCAACTGATGAAGCAGCACCGCGCCTACAACGACGGCGCCGGCCAGAAGGGCCTGCTGGCCGCATTCAAGGTGCTGGGGGATGACCATCCGCTGGTCGGACAGTACCGGCGGCAGATGGCGTCACTTCTGTACTAAGGAGACGCTCGGGAATCCGCTCGAACAGGGGCTTCGCGGGCGACCGCGCTCCTGCATGCGCCCCATCGGCCAGGGGGCTGGCCTCCTACGAGGGGCGCGGTCCAGCGCTGTAGGAGCCGAGCCCTCTCGGCGATCAGACGCAGGCCAACCCATCCGACGGACGCCGAACCCCTGCCGTAGCCACCGGGAATACATCCGGCGCGGGCGGGGCTACGCGTGCGCGCGATACGGCAGCACCCCATCGGCCAGGGGGCTGGCCTCCTACGAAAGCGCAACATCAGGTGCTGGCGACGAGCTCTCCGGTGAGTTCGGTCCCAGCGGCCAGGGTCGAGTAGATCGTGCCCTTCTGCACGTTGCGGTGCAGGATCTCCAGCATCTCCTCATCGTCGTCGGTCCCGACTTCGATGCGGTACTCGATTCTGGCGATTGCGGGCGGGTCGTCCTGGCGCCAGCCACGCAACTGGATCGACAGGGTGTCGATCTCCATGCGCAACATTGGCAGGGCCCGCTGAACACCCCTCACCATGCAGGCCCCCAGCGATGCGAGCAGCAGCTCCGGCGGGCTCAGCGCATCGTCACGCCCGTCCATGTCGGTGTCCAGGGTGATCTCGGCCTGCTTGGCGCTGGCCACACTGCCGTGCGAGTCCAGTCGTTCAACGCGCAACTCGTATTCGAGCATCGAAACCTCCGCTGGAAGAATGCGCCCGGCCCGTCCGCTGCGGTCCGGGCGATCCGTTCGGTCAGTTGCTGCCGACGATCCGTTCGATCACGGCCTCCGGCTCCTGGTAGCCGGACATCTGCTGGCCGTCCTCGGTGATCAGGGCCGGGGTGCCGCGCAGATTCAGCTGCTGGCCCAGCGCCATGTGCGCGTCCTGCGGGGTGCCGCAGCTGCCGTCGATGTCGTCCAGAGTGTCACCGGCCTTGGCGCGATCCATCGCGTCCTCGCGGTCATCCGCACACCAGATCCGGTCCATGATCTCCGGGGAGTTCTGCCCCAGCACCGGGAACATCAGGTAGCGCACCTTGATACCGGCCTCCAGGTACTGCGGGATGTCCTGGTGGATCTCGCGGCAGTAGGGGCAATTCGGATCGGTAAACACGTTCAGCACGCCGCGGGTGTCGCCGTTCGGTGAATAGACGACCAGTTCGCTGTCGTCGATCTCGGCGAACATGTCGGCACGCACGCCCCGCAGCGAACCCTGGGTCAGGTTGTCACGGGTATCCAGGTCAATCAGGTTGCCCTGCAGCAGGTACTTGCCATCCCCGGACACATAGAAGATCTCGGTGCCGTAGCGCACCTCGTAGATCCCGTCCATGCCGGTTTCCTGGATGCTGTCGATCTCGGCATTGGGGATGACCTCGGCCATGCGCTCCTCGATGGCATCGGTCGCGGCGGCGGTGGTAGTGAAGGCGGCCAGCAGGACGGCCAGGGGCAGTGCGCGTTTTACAAACATGGACTCTCTCGTGGCTGTACAAAAAAGGAGGCCAGTCTAGCAGGCCCAACAATACGGCCCGCCCGGCTCTGGCACGAAACTGGGGTAATAGACGTCAGCCGCGGGGATGATGTTCCGCATGCAGGCTCTGCAGGCGGGCGCGTGCGACGTGGGTATAGATTTGCGTCGTCGACAGGCTGGAGTGGCCCAGCAGCATCTGCACCACGCGCAGATCCGCCCCGTGGTCCAGCAGATGGGTCGCGAACGCGTGGCGCAGGGTATGCGGCGACAGCGGCGCCTCGATGCCGGCCACCCGTGCATAGTGCTTGATGCGATACCAGAAGGCCTGGCGCGTCAGTCCCCGGCCACGCCGCGTTACAAACACGGTATCCACCGGCGGATGACCGGCCATCAGGTCGGCCCGGGCCTCGCGCAGATAGCGTGTCAGCCAGTGCACGGCCTCCTCCCCCAGCGGCACCAGGCGTTCCTTGTCGCCCTTGCCGGTCACGCGCACCACGCCCTGGCGGGTGTTCACCTCGGACTGCTCCAGGCCGACCAGCTCGGACACGCGCAGGCCGGTCGCGTACATCAGCTCCAGCATCGCGCGGTCGCGCAGGCCGACTGCGGTATCCAGTTCCGGGGCCGCCAGCAGCGCGTCGACCTGGCTTTCGGACAGGCTGTCCGGCAGCGGGCGCCCGGCGCGCGGGGACTCGATCCCGGCACTGGGGTCATCCTCGCGCTCGCCCTGGTGCACCAGGTAGCGGTAGAAGCGCCGCTGGCTGGACAGGGCACGGGTAATCGACTTTGGCCGCGCGCCCGCCTGCATGCGGGCGCTGACGAATCCCAGCAGATCGGCACCACTGGCCGTCTCCAGCGCGACCCCGCGCCCGTGCAGCCAGCGCGCCAGGGCCTCAAGGTCGCGGCGATAGGCCGCCAGGGTGTGATCCGACAGGCCCTCGACCGCCCAGAGCTCGTCGAGGAAGCGGTCGAGGGTGTCGGACTGGACTGCCGCTGCGGTCACGGCCCGCGCGCGGCCTACGGGTTACCTCCCGGGTTGCCCGGATTGCCGGGATTGCCGAGACCACCCATCGGATTGCCCGGCGCCTCGGGGTTCTCCGCGCGGAACTTGCCGGCGAGGTTCTCGAACACCTTGGTCAGCTCCAGCGGCAGCGGGAAGAAGATCGAGTTGGCGTTGCCGTTCGTCGACATGTCGGACATCGTCTGCAGGTAACGCAGCTGCAGCGCGGCCGGGCTCGCCTCCATCTGCTGCGCGGCCTGGACCAGCTTCTCGGCCGCCTGCAGTTCGCCCTCGGCGTGGATGACCTTCGCCCGACGTTCGCGCTCGGCCTCGGCCTGGCGCGCGATCGCGCGGATCATCGAGTCGTCCAGGTCGACATGCTTGATCTCGACATTGGTGACCTTGATGCCCCAAGCATCGGTCTGTGAATCGAGGATCTCCTGGATGTCGTTGTTCAGCTTGTCGCGCTCGGAGAGCATCTCGTCCAGGTCATGCTTGCCGAGCACGGAGCGCAGCGTGGTCTGCGCGAGCTGACTGGTCGCAGCGTAGTAATCCTCGACCTGGATGACCGACTTGGCGGAATCCACCACGCGGAAGTACAGCACCGCGTTCACCCGCACCGTCACGTTGTCCTGCGAGATCACGTCCTGACTGGGCACGTCGAGTGTGATGATGCGCAGGTCGATCCGCACCATCTGCTGGATGCCCGGAATCACGATGATCAGGCCCGGGCCCTTCACCGACTGGAAACGGCCGAGGAAGAAGATGACGCCGCGCTCGTACTCGCGCAGCACCTTGATCGACATCACGATGATGGCGACCAGGATGACTAGCGGGACGACAAAGAAACCGAGATCGTTCATGTCCTGCTCCTTCTGTGTTGAGGGTGCCGCGCCGGCGGGGGAAACACTGTTTAATGTACACGCTCGCGCTCGAGTCGCTTTTGCGTGCGAACAAGGCGCGGTGACCGCCGTGCAGTCATTCTGCACAAGGGAGCCGCAACGCCGTGCGCACGCAAAAGCGGCCGAGCCCTTTCGTTAATTAAGTCGTAGGGTTGGCACCCCAGGTTCCCCGATCCTGCGTTGCGGCCCTTGCCGGTAGAACCACTACCGGCTGCGCACCGCGCCTTGTCTCGGAAAACCTGGGGTACCAACGCGAGTGTGTACATTAATCAGTGTTTCCCTAGCCGGCCGAGGCAGTGCCCGGGGTGTCTTCTTCAGTCACGGGTTCGACCCGAAGCCTGAGTCCTTCGATTGCGGTCACCCGCACCTTCTGTCCTTCGCGGACCGGTGCCGAAGTCTCCGCGTTCCACTGTTCGCTGTGGACCCAGACTCGACCGCTTTGGTCGAAGTCCTCGCGCGCCTCGCCGATCATGCCGATCATCTCTTCGTAGCCGGTGGCGGGCTTCTTGCCACGCAGGCTGAACAGCCGGCCCAGCACCCAGACCGACAGGATGCCGATAGCGATGGCAGTGCCAATCACCAGCGGGATCGCCACATTCAGCTGCGGGTCGTCCCACAGGATGATGGAGCCAACAGTAAAGGCCACGATTCCTCCTATGCCCAGCGCCCCGAAACTGGGTACGAAGGCCTCTGCAATCATGAAAATCATGCCCAGCAGCATCAGCGCCAGGCCCGCGTAGTTCACCGGCATCACCTGCAGCGCGAAGAACGCCAGTATCAGCGCGATCGAGCCGATCACCCCGGGATAGATCGCGCCCGGATTGGCCAGCTCGAAGATGATGCCGTATATCCCGATCAGCATCAGGATGTAGGCGATATTCGGGTTGGTGATCAGCGACAGCAACTGGGTGCGCCAGTCCGGATCCATGCGCACAATCTCCAGCCCCTCGGTCGACAGCGTCCGCTCGCCGTCGTGCATACGCACGGTATGGCCGTCGATCTGCGCCAGCAGGTCGTCGAGGTTGTCCGCGACGAAATCGATCACGTTCTGTTCCAGCGCGGCAGTCGCGGTCAGGTTGGAGCCCTCGCGCACTGTCTCCTCGGCCCACTCGGCGTTGCGGTCGTAGCGCTCGGCCAGGCCGCGGATGTAGGACACCGCATCTTCCAGCACCTTGCGCTCCATCGCGTCGCCGCCCCGGCGGGGTGAGGGGGGATCGTCTTCCAGCAGTTCCTCCTCGGTGGCCGGTTCGACCTCGCCGTTGTTGCCGTTGCCGTTACCGTTACCGTTGTCGCCATTGCCATTGGTCTCGTCGGTGGCCTCTTCTTCCTCCTCTTCCGGCGGATCCATGCCCGGCAGACCGCCTCCGCCCATCTGCACCGGCGTGGCAGAACCGAGGTTGGTGGCCGGGGTCATCGCGGCGACATGCGAACCGTAGAGGATGTAGGTCCCGGCACTGGCCGCGCGGGCACCCGAAGGGTGGACATAGGTGACCACCGGGACATCCGATTGCAGGATGTTGCGGATAATGCTGCGCATGCTGGAATCCAGCCCGCCCGGGGTATCCAGCATCAGGACCATGATCTCGGCGTCCTCGGCCTCCGCGCGCTCGATACCGCGGCGGATGTAATCGCCGGTGGCCGGACCAATGGCATCTTCCACGGTCAGCACCAGTGCCTGCCGCTGCCCGGTGTCCGCCAGCGTGGACATCGCCAGCCAGCCGGCCCCCAGCAGCAGGAACGCCAGCCAGATTACGGTTCGCCAGAGGCGCATGCCGCCTCGCTTCATGGGCTTCCTCTCCCGTCGGTCCTGTTTCGTCGTACACTCGGCAACGCTTCACCCGGTACGTGCCCCCACCCTAAACCATAGGCTATTGCGCCGCTGATTCCCCAATCCCGATGTCCGCATCCCCCACGAACAAGGCAATGCATCCGCCACTCGGCCTGGTCCTGGCCGGCGGACAGGGTCGACGCATGGGCGGGCGCAACAAGGGCTGGGTGGAGTACCAGGGCCGCCCACTGGTGGAACAGGTGATCGAACGTCTGCGGCCGCAAGTGGACTCCATCGTGATCAGCGCCAACACCGATATCGACCGCTATCAGGCGCTGGGGTTTCCCTGTCTGCCGGATACGCGCCCCGATTACCCGGGGCCGCTGGCCGGGATCGCCGCGACATGGGCGCACGCCCCCGGCCACACCCTGCTCTGTGTCCCGGTGGATGCCCCGCACCTGCCTCCGAATCTGGCCGCAAGACTGGGCCAGGCGCTGGGCTCCTGCGCCGCCCCGGCCGCGATCGCCCACGACGGCGAACGCCTGCAACCGCTGTTCGCCCTGCTCAGACCCGACCTGGCCGCGCGCCTGGAAACGGATCTCGCACATGGCCCACTCGCGGTCGGCCGCTGGTTCCGCGACATCGGCGCCACGGTGGTCGACTTCTCCGACCAGCCCGGCGCCTTCGTCAACCTGAACACGCCCGAGGATCTGGTCGGCTGAGCGCCCCCTCCCGCTGCCACCGGTTATCGCTATACTCGGGCGTGCATAACGCAAGCAGGTGGCCATGAACCCAAACCCGACCAAACTCCCGCGCATTGGTTTTGCCGCCTGGAGCGGCAGCGGCAAAACGACCCTGCTCAAGGCGGTGATCCCCGCCCTGCGCGCCCGTGGCCAGCGCCCGGCCGTGATCAAGCATGCCCACCATGCCTTCGACGTGGATACCCCCGGCAAGGACAGCTACGAGCTGCGCCATGCCGGCGCGGACCAGATGCTGGTCGCCTCCTCCCGGCGCTATGCGCTGATGGTGGAGACCCCGGAGACCGACGATGGCCGCGTGCCGGACCTGGACATGCTCTGCTCGCGTCTGGACCCGGAGCGCGCAGACCTGATCCTGGTCGAGGGCTTCAAGCAGGCCGACCTGCCGAAAATCGAGGTCCACCGGCCGGCCGTCGGCAAGCCCCCGCTCTACCCGGAGATCCCCGGCGTGATCGCGGTCGCGACCGATGCCGCCGAGCTGGACTTCGACGGCCCCCTGCTGCCGATCAACGACCCCGATACGATCGCGCGTTTTATCATTGACCACTTCAACCTGAACCCCTGAACACCTGCCCCGGAGACGCCGAGCGCCATGTCCGTGCCCAGCTGCGACGAATTCGACCCCAACGCACTGACCCTGGAACAGGCGCGCGCGGCCATCCTGCAGGCCTGCGATGCACTGACCGAATCCGAGACGTTGGCACTGGAATCGGCGCTGGGCCGCACCCTGGCCGAGCCGGTCGCCGCCCGTATCGACGTCCCGCCGGCCGCCGTCTCGGCGATGGATGGCTATGCCCTGCGCGCCGACGACGCCGTCGAGGGCCGCGAGCTGATGCTGGCCGGGACTTCGGCCGCCGGGCACCCCTGGGACGGCACGGTGACACCGGGCCAGTGCGTGCGCATCCTGACCGGCGCCGTGGTCCCGGACGGGGCCGACGTCGTGATCATGCAGGAACAGGTCGAGCGCGTCGGCGAAACCGGGATTCGCCTGCACAACGGCGGCCTGGCGCCCGGGCACAACATTCGCGGCCCGGGCAGCGACACTGCCAGCGGGACCGCGCTATTCGCCAGGGGGCATGTCATCGGGGCGGCCGAGATCGGCGTGCTGGCCAGCCAGGGGATCGGCGAACTGCAAGTACTGCGCAAGCCGCGGGTCGCATTCTTCTCCACCGGCGACGAACTGGTGCCGCTGGGACAGCCGCTGGGACCGGGCCAGATCCATGACTCCAACCGCCACACGCTGCGCGCGCTGCTGGCCTCCTACCCGGTCGAGGCGCTGGACTACGGCGTGATCCGCGATACAGAGGCGGCCGTTCGCGAGGCGCTGGAGCGCGCCGGGCAGGAAGCGGACCTGGTCATCACCACCGGCGGCGTCTCGGTCGGCGATGCCGACCACGTGACTCGTGTCCTGCAGGCCTCGGGCCAGGTCGGCTTCTGGAAGATCGCGATCAAGCCCGGCCGCCCTCTGGCCTTCGGGCGTTTCGGCAACGCCCACTTCCTGGGCCTGCCCGGCAACCCGGTCGCGGTCATGACGACCTTCGCGCTGCTGGTACGCCCTGCCCTGCAGGCCCTGGCCGGACGCGACACCACGCCGCCGCACACCATCAGCGCACGCCTGGTGGAGGACCTGCGCAAGACCCCCGGGCGCAAGGACTTCCAGCGGGCGGTGCTCGCCACCGATGAGCGTGGATGGGTCGTACGTTCGGCCGGCGGCCAGAGCTCGCACCAGCTGCGCGCGATGAGCGAGGCCAATGCCTACATCGTGCTGCCGCGCGAGTCCGACGGGGCGCGCGTGGGCGAATGGGTGGAGGTGCTCCCGTTCCGGGAAGTCTTCTGATCGCCGCAGCCTTCGGGATTGCAGGCTGGGGCCTTTGCTTTGAAGGCTGACTTATTCGCGAGTCGGGGCGGACTCGGCCATGGCGGCAAATTCCCGCTCCAGCAGGGCCTCGTCACCCAGATTGAGCTCGACCAGGCGGCGCAGGTGCGTCGCCGATTCCAGCGGCATCGCCTCGATCTCGAGTCCCAGCCACAGGCCCTCCTGCCAGCGTACGCGACCCTCGAACGCGATCCGCGCCTCGTCGGACAAAGGGATGTCCAGCGTGACCACGGCATCTGGCTCAAAAACTGGGATCTGCGCCCCCTCGACCAGGACACCGCGCAGCGATATGTCCTCGACGCGCACGGGACATTCCCCGTTCGCATGGACCAGGGTGGCCGGAAACTCCAGGGGGATACGTTGAAACCGTCGCTCCATACAGGAAGACTACGCGCTCCTTGCCCGTTCCACCAACCTGCGTCCCGATCCTGACCCTGCCCATGAGCCAAGACCCCAAGAATATCGAAGGCCTGCCCGCCGGCCTGCTGCGCCGCTTCGGCGCGATCATCTACGACGCCCTGCTGTTGATCGCGATCTGGATGGTGCTGGGCATGATCGTGGTGGCGCTGGGCAACCTGACCGGCTGGTACTCCACCCGCGCGCATTTCATCGCCAACCTGTTCGTGGGCTGGGCATTCTTTTTCTGGTTCTGGACGCGCACCGGGCAGACCCTGGGCCTGCAGACCTGGAACATCCAGCTGCGCACCGAGCATGGCCAGCCGGTCAACGCCTGGCAGGCCACGCTGCGCTATCTGGTCGCGGCCGCCCAGTGGCTGGTGGTGCTGATGGCGATCTGGGCGGTGCGCGAACACGGCGCCGTGGCAACCGTGGCGGTCACCGCCGCGGCAATCTTCGCGCTGGGGCTGTCGCAGTTCCATCCACGGCGCTGGATGCTGCACGACTGGCTGTCCGGGACCGAGCTGGTACGCATCCCGGGCCTCGCCAAACCACGCTGGAAAAAAGACAAGGCGGCCTGAACCGACGCCGCCTGCGGCCCCGGAGCCCGCAGGGTCCTTTACATCACGGGGCAAGCCACAGGCCTGATTCCTCCAGCCCGTCGGCGATTTGCTCCGCCATTTGCTGATAGCCGGCCGCGTTGGGGTGGATGCGATCCGCGCGCAGGTCGCCGTTCGAGAGCACCCCTGACAGCACCCCGTCGATTAGCGGGACCTCCTCCTCGCGCGCCAACTCGCCATAGATGCCGTCGTCACGCAGGCGCCCCGTGGCGGCCGCGAAGGCCGAGGCCGAGGGCACGCCAAGCAGCAGGGGCTGGGCGCCATGCTCGCGCACCTCGTGGATCAGGGCCCGCAGGTCCTCCTTGACCGCCGGCGCGGCGCGCTGGCGCAGGAAGTCATTGCCGCCGAGACCAATGATCACCAGATCGGGCTCGTGCTCGCGCAGGCTGGGGCCCAGCCGGCCACGCGCGCTGTCCGCCCGGTCGCCGGGCACGCCGTCGTTCACCACCTGCCAGCCAGTGATCTCGGCCAGACGCGCCGGGAAATCTTCCCCGCGCGAGGCGCCCGTCCCGTGGGTCACGCTGTCCCCGAACGCCAGCACCGTGGCCGCGCGCGGCAGCGGCTCCAGGTCACCGGGTCCGCTACCACCACAGCCGGCGAGCAGGGCCAGCAGCCCCGCCAAACCGCCCGCGAGAAATATCCGCCGCAAGGGAGCGATCATGCCCGCACCGCCATGCGTCGCAGCGCGAACAGCGCGATGGCCAGGAACAGCAACACCGGCAGGCTGGCCGCCAGCAGCGGCGGCAGGTTGTACACCAGCCCCAGGTGGGTGATCGCGCGCATCACGATCACGAACGAGACCCCGATCGCGATCCCGATAAACAGGCGCTGGCCGGCGCCGCCCTCGCGCTGCGAGCCGAACAGGAACGGGATCGCCAGCAGCAGCATCACGAAGGTACTGGCCGGCAGGGTGAAGCGCTGCCAGAACGCGACCTCGTAGGGAGCCGCATCCAACTGATTCTGCTGCAGATAGTCGATGTAGCGATAGAGATCGAGCGCGGCCATCTGGCTGGGCTCGACCACCAGCACGTCGAAATACTCGGGGGCGATCAGCCGGTCGATTGTCTCCTGCTCACGGTGTTCGGCGACCACGCGGTCATGCGACAGCTGCGAACGCTCCACGTCCTCCAGCCGCCAATCTCCATCGACAAACCGGGCCCGCGCCGCGCGGGTGATGCGGCTGGGCTCGCGATCCCCGGTGAACTCGATGATGCGCACCCCGATCAGCTGATTCCCGGCCAGCACCGACTCGGCGTGGATCATCCGCTGACCGTCGCGTGCCCAAAGCCCCATCGACCCCACGCTGATCTCCTCGTCGAAGGCCGAGGCCTTCAACGCCTGGGCACGCGTCTCCGAGGCCGGGGCAAAGAACTCGCCGATAATCAGCATCACCATTACCACGACCAGCCCCGCCTGCAGCACCCAGACGATGAACCGGCCCAGGGTCATGCCGGCGGCCCGCATCGCCGTCAGCTCGCTGTTCGCGGCGAGGTTGCCCAACCACAGGAGCCCGCCCAGCAGGGCCGCCGAGGGCAGCATTTCGTACATCCGCCGCGGCAGGGTCAGCGCCACGTAGAGCATCGCCTCGGTGACCCCGTAGGTGCCGGTGCCGGTATCGCGCAGCTCGTCGATCATCGCGAACACCGCGTCCAGCGCGACCAGCAACACTACGGCCAACGTCGTGCCGATCAGCACCTGGCGGATCACATAGCGCCCCAACACCGTGGTCATGGCGCCCCTCCGGCATCACGCAAGCGAGGAGTGGCCGATCGCAGCCGCAACAGGCCCTTGTGCCAGGCCAGCACCACCCACAAAACCAGCATCAGACCATGGGTCCACCACAGCCCCAGGGCCAGTGGTGTGCGGCCGTCGGCCAGCTGTCCCTGCCCGAGGATGAGGAAGTTTGCGTACAGCACGTACACACCGATCGCGGCCGGGATGCGCGCATAGCGCCCGGTGCGGGGCGGCACCTGCGCCAGCGGCAGCGCAAGCAATGCCAGCACCAGGATCGACAGCGGCATTGCCAGACGCCATTCCAGCTCGGCGCGCGCCTCGGGATCGTCGCGCTGCGCCCACAGCGCGGAGGTCGGCAGCGCATCCAGGCTAGCGCGGCGCGTGGTTGGGTCGGGCTCGGTAATCTGGGTGCGCAGGCGCTCAAACTCCAGCATGCGGAAGCTCGCAGTGCCGGGCTCGCCGACGTAGCGATAGCCGTTCTCCAGCAGCAGGAAGCCGCTGCCCTCGGCCTCGGGATCGGGCACCGCGCGCTCGGCCACGGTGATCTGCGACTCTCCATCCACCTCGCGATAGATGAAGACTTCCAGCAAGGCCTCGCGATCCTCGCTCATGCGCTCGGCGAAGAAGACCTGATCGCCCACCCGCGAACGCAGGAAACGCCCCGGGGCAATCCCCACCAGGTCGGAGCGCTGCTCGGCCAGGTCACGCAACTGGTCGATCTGCGCCTCGGTACGGGGTACGACCATGGTCATCAGCACCAGCAGCAGGATCGCGGCCGGGGCCGCCACCCAGAACAGCGCGCGGTAGAGGGCCGCGAACGACATCCCGCTGGCCTGCAGCGCGGTCATCTCGCTGTCGCGCTGCATGCGCCCGAACACCAGCATGAACGCCAGAAACAGGGCGACCGGCCAGAGGAACACAATGCCCTTGAACGCCCCGAACGCGACCATGCCGGGGAGGAAATCGACCGGCAGGCTGCCCTCGGCGACGTCGCGCAGCACCCGCGCCAGTACGCCGCCGATAATGACCAGCAGCAACACCACGCTCACTGCGGCCTGGGTCAGCCACAGCTCGCGGGCGATGAAGCGCTCGGCGCGACGCAGGATCATGCGCCCGTCACCCCGCGCCGGACGCGACGCGTGGTCGGGCGCCGCTCGGCGCTGGTAACATGCTCGGACTCATTTTCGGGAGGCATTTGATGCAATTCTCCGTCACCACCTCGACCCTCGACAAACCCCGCGTCGGCATCCGCGCCGCCGGGATCGCCCACAAGCGCAAGCCGGCCGCGGGCGCCAGCGCCCTGGATGCCGCTCGCGACGGCGAGATCGCGGCCCTGCTGAAGGCCGGCGAGATGGATGGCGAGGCCGGCAGCCGGTTGTTGCTGCCCGGCGGTGGCAGCCCAGGCAATCAAGGGAAGGGTAGCGCACTCCTGATCGGCCTGGGGGCGAAGAAGGACTTCGACGCCCGCGCCGCGCGCAAGGCGGCGCAGGCCCTGGCCGCCGCGCTGGTCGAGCGCCCGGCCACCAGCGCCGCGATCGCGGTCGCGGACTTCCAGCCGCGCGGCAAGGACATCGCCTGGGTGGTGCACACCCTGGTCGCGGCGATCTCGGATGCCGCCTACCGCTTCACCCCGTTCAAGGGCAAGGAGAAGACCACCCCGGTGAAGCTGGACAAGATCCAGCTGTGCGTGGAGCGCAAGGACGCCGAGGCCGCGAAGCAGGCCTGCACCGAGGCCGCGGCGATCGCCACCGGCGTGAACCGCGCGAAGGACCTGGGCAACACCCCGCCGAATGTCTGCTACCCGGAGAGCCTGGCCGAGACCGCGCGCGAGCTGGCCAAGCAGCACAAGCAGCTGAAGGCCACGGTGCTGGACGAGAAGGATCTGGAGAAGCTCGGCGCCGGGGCGATCCTGGCGGTGGGCAAGGGCTCCGAGCGCCCACCGCGCCTGATCGCGATGGAGTACTCCGGCGGCAAGAAGGGCGACGCCCCGGTGGTGCTGGTCGGCAAGGGCATCACCTTCGACACCGGCGGCATCTCGCTGAAGCCCGGTGCCGAGATGGACGAGATGAAGTACGACATGTGCGGCGCCGCCAGCGTGTTCGGGGTGATCGAGGCCTGCTGCGAGCTGGGGCTGCCGGTCAACGTGGTCGGCGTGGTCACCAGTGCCGAGAACATGCCCGACGGCCGCGCGACGCGCCCGGGCGACATCGTCACCACCCTGTCCGGACAGACCGTCGAGATCCTGAATACCGACGCCGAGGGCCGCCTGGTGCTGGCCGATGCCCTGACCTGGGTGGAGCGCTACAAGCCGAAGGCGGTGATCGACATCGCCACGCTGACCGGGGCCTGCATCATCGCCCTGGGCCATCAGGGCGCGGCGATCCTGGGCAACAACGAGCGCCTGGCGAAGAGCCTGCTGGCCGCCGGCGAGGAGACCGGTGATCGCGGCTGGCAGCTCCCGCTGTGGCCGGAGTACCAGGAACAGCTGAAGAGCAATTTCGCCGACATGGCCAACATCGGCGGGCGCCCGGCCGGCACCATCACCGCCGCCTGCTTCCTGTCGCGCTATACCGAGGACTACACCTGGGCGCATGTCGATATCGCCGGCGTGGCCTGGAAGAGCGGCAAGGAGAAGGGCGCGACCGGCCGCCCAGTCCCGATGCTGATGCGCTACCTGCTCGACCAGGCCTGATCCGGGTCGGGCGCGGATGACCCACGTCAGCTTCTACCTGCTGCAGGACCCGGCCCCGGAGGCGTGCCTGCGCTTCACCTGCCGCCTGGCGAAAAAGGCCAGCGGCCAGGGCCATCGCGTGCACATCCACACCGGCTCGCCGGAGCTGACGCGCACGCTGGACGAGTGGCTGTGGACCTTCGAAGACACCGCGTTCCTGCCGCACAGCACCGATGTGCGCGATGCGGACGTCCCGGTCTCCCTGCACGAAGCCCATGCCCCGTCGGATCGCTGCGACGTGCTGATCAACCTGGCGCCGGAGGTGCCGGAGTACTGCGGGCGCTTCGAGCGCGTCGCGGATATCGTCGGCGGCGAGGAGTCGGAGCGCGAGGCGGGCCGCGCCCGCTACCGCTACTTCAAGGAACGCGGCTACCCGCTGAAGCACCACAACATCTGACGCGCACCGCGCCAGGGAAACACGGACTCTTAAGCCTTGTGCCAGATCAGCACCTGGTTGTTGACCGGCATCTCCACCACCTCGGCCCGGCCGAGACCGTGCTGCGCGGCCAGCGCGTCCAGGTCGGCCCGGTCACGCACGCCCATGCCGGCATCCTGCTGACGCAGCATCGCATCGAAACGCGCGTTGGAGGCCGCCATATGTGCGCCGTCGTGGGCGAACGGGCCGTAGAGCGCGAACACCCCGGCCGGTGCCAGCACCCGCCCCACGCCGGCAAAAAAGGCCTCGACCGCCGGCCAGTGCATGATGTGCACGGTATTCGCGCTGTAGACGTAGTCGAACGGCCCCTCGGGCCAGGGGTCGGCCAGCACGTCCAGCGCCACCGACGCCCGCAGGTTCGGCAGCGCCGCGTCCGCCCGCCAGGCCTCCACCCCCGGAAGATTCTCCGCGACATCGCTGGGCAGCCAGTCGAGGTGTGGCAGGGCGCCGGCGAAATACGCCGCGTGCTGCCCCGTTCCCGCCCCAACCTCCAGTACGCGTCCCGGGGCGGCAAAGCGGTCGCGCAATACGGACAGGATGGGGTCGCGGTTCTCCTCCGCGGCCGGGGCGTACGGCTTGTGTCGGGACATCATCTCTCCTGCATCGGATTTCGGGTCATTCTGGACGCGCCCGGGGCGGACTGCCATGATCGAGGGACATCCCGAACACAGGCCCGCCCCATGTCGCATCCCCGCTGGTTTGCCTGGCCCCGAGTCCTGATCGTCTCCCTGGTGTTCACCCTCACGCTCGCCGCCAGTGACACCCTCGCCCGCGAAGTCGATCCGGAAGCGCTGGAACGCGTGCTGCCGGTGGAGCTGGCCACCGTCGGCATGGACGCTCAGACCGGCGCCCCGATCGCCCTGCTGCGCGACCCCGACTCCGGCGAGGTGGTACCGATCGTGATCGGCCCCGACCAGGCGCAGGCCATCCTGCTGGCGATGCACGAGGTCCAGCTGTCGCGTCCGCAGACGCACGACCTGATGATCAACCTGCTGGACGAACTGAATGCGACCCTGGAGCGCGTGATCGTCGACGGCCTGGTCGACGGCACCTACCTCGGCTGGCTGGAACTGCGCGTGGAGGGCGAGGAAGAACCGCGCTACATCGACACCCGCCCCAGTGACGGCCTGGCCCTGGCCGTGCGCACCGGTGCCACGATTGCGGTCTCGCCCGACGTCCTCGAGGCCGACGTGCCGTTCGAATACAGCCCGCCCGGCGACGACGAGGTGGTGACCGCGCTCGGCATCACCGTGATCGCGGTGCGCGACGACCTGCGCGAGGCACTGGAACTGCCGGATGAATCCGGCGTGCTGGTCAGCCGCGCCCAGGGCGCTGCCGCAGCCGCCGGCCTGGCGCAGGGCGCTCTGATCCTGGAGGTAAACGGGCAAACTCCCGAGACCCCGATCGAATTCCTGGATGCGGTCTCCGAGACCCCGGATGGCGAAGAGGCGGAGATCCGCTTCTGGCTGGACGGCGAGGAACAAACCATCACTCTGCCCACCGACGTCCCGCAGATCGAAGAGTCGGACGACGCGCTGGCCGTGTAGCGGAACTGGCCAGGAAAGAAGTCAGTCGGCAGTCGGCAGCCGCGGGCGCAGCCAGTCCAGCGTCGCGGCCGTGGCCGCGTCCGGCTGCCCGCCCTCGCCGCGCAGGGCCTGGAGGGCCTCGCCCGCCAACTGCTTGCCAAGCTCCACGCCCCACTGGTCGAAGGCATTGATACCCCAGAGCGTCGCGAGCACATAGATCTTGTGCTCGTACAGTGCGATCAGCGCCCCGAGCGTTGCCGGATCGAGTTGCTCGAGCAGGATCACGGTGCTGGGCCGGTTGCCCGGGAAAGTCCGGTGCGAGGCCAGGGCATCGATCTGCTTGGGGGCGGTCCCGGCCGCGGCCATCTCCGCGCGCACCGTGTCCTCGTCCTTGCCGAGCGCCAGGGCCTGCGCCTGCGCTACCAGGTTCGCCAGCAGCAGCGGGTGCTGGGCCGGCAGGTCGTGTTCCGGCCGGGCCACGCCGATGAATTCCGCCGGGATCACCCGCGTACCCTGATGGAGCAGCTGAAAGAACGCGTGCTGGCCATCGGTGCCGACCGCCCCCCAGACGATGCTGCCGGTATCCTCCTCCACCGGGCGGCCATCCAGACGCACCCGCTTGCCGAGACTCTCCATCTCTGCCTGCTGCAGATAGGCGGGCAGCAGGGCCAGGCGCTCGTCATAGGGCAGGACCGCGCGGGCGCAGGCCCCCAGCAGGTTCTGGTTCCAGTAGTCGACCAGGGCCATGCGTACGGCGGCGTTGTCGGCGAGGGGCGTGGCGCGCACGTGCTCGTCCATCATGTGCGCCCCGCCGAGGAAGGCGCGGAAGCCATCCATGCCCAGAAGCAGCGCCACCGGCAGACCGATCACCGACCACACCGAATAGCGCCCGCCCACCCAGTCCCAGAAGCCGAACATGTTGGCCGGGTCGATCCCGAACGCCACCACCCGCTCGCGCGCGGTGGACACCGCGACGAAGTGGCGCGCGACCGCCTCCTCGGGAAAGTGGCCAAGCAGCCAGTCACGCGCGGCGCGGGCGTTGGTCAGGGTCTCCTGCGTGCCGAAGGTCTTGGAGGCGACGATGAACAGAGTCGTCTCGGGGTCGGCCTCGCGCAGCTCGGCGGACAGCGCGGCGCCATCCACATTGGAGACAAAGCGCACGGTTAGCGGATCGCCCTCGGCGGTCGGCCGCGCGTGTGCGGCCAGTGCACGACAAACCATGCGCGGGCCCAGGTCGGAGCCGCCAATGCCGATATTGACCACGCGCCGGATCGGACGCCCGGTATGGCCCATATGCTCACCCGTGTGGACCCGCCGCACGAAGGCCTCCATGCGCTCGAGTTCCGCATGCACCACACGCGCCAGGTCCTCGCCTTCGACCTCGCAGCACGCCCCGGGCGGCAGGCGCAGCGCTGAATGCAGAGCCGCCCGCCCCTCGGTGATGTTCACGCGCTCGCCCGAGAACAGGCGCTCCAAGGCCCCGGACACACCGCAGCGGTTCGCGTGCGCCGCCAGGGCCTGCCACGCCGGACCGTCCAGCCGCTGGCGCGTCCAGTCCAGGCGCAGCCCCGCGATCTCCTGCACATCCCGCTGCACCCGGCCCGAGTCCTCTTCCAGCAGGTTTCGCAGGGGGCACTCGTTCAGCCGCTCTGCATGTGCAGCCAGATCATCACTCCGTGCCCCTTCGTTCCCTGAGATCATCCGTGTGCCCCTTGCGATGGTGACTCCAGATTGCCGCGCGCCGCCCAGCCGTTCAATGCCCCGGCGCCCCATATCGCTCCGGGCGCCTGCGTTACACTCTTGGAAACGCAACCGGGGCTCCCGGTTCCACCCGTGTTTCCCCAGGAAATTGTTATGCGCATCCTTTTCGCCAGCAGCGAGGCGTACGGCCTCACCAAGACCGGGGGCCTCGCCGACGTCAGCGCCAGTCTGCCCGTTGCCCTGCGCCGGCGGCGGCAGGACGTACGGCTGGTCGTACCCGGCTATCCGGAGGCCTGCAGCCAGCTGGCCCACGCGCAACCCTTGCCCGGCCCCCCGGATGCGCCCTGGCAGCTGATTGAAGGCCATCTGCCCGGTACCAAACTGCCGGTCTACCTGGTCGACTGGCCGGAGTATTTCCAGCGGGCCGGCAACCCCTACAGCGCCAGCAATGGCACGGACTGGCCGGACAACGCCCAGCGTTTCGCCGGATTCGCCCGGGCGATCACCGCCATCGCCCGCGACGAGGCCGGGCTCGACTGGGCACCGGAACTGGTGCACCTGAACGACTGGCAGACCGGCCTGGTGCCCGTGTTCCTGGACCCCGAGCGCAGTGGCGCCCCGCGCCCGCGCACGATCTTCACGATCCACAACCTCGCCTATCAGGGCCTGTTCCCGGCGCAGGCGATGGACGATCTTGGGCTGCCGTCCGATCTGTGGACCCCGGACGCCCTGGAGTTCCACGACCAGTTGTCGTTCATGAAGGCCGGACTGGTCTTCTCCGACGCCATCACCACCGTCTCGCCCACCTACGCCCGCGAGATCCAGGAGCCGGAATCAGGCATGGGCCTGGACGGCGTGCTGCGCGCCCGCGCCGCCGACCTCTACGGCATCCTGAACGGGGTCGACTACCGCGCCTGGGATCCGTCCCGTGATCGCCACATCGCTCAGCCTTACTCGGCGGAGGACCTGGCCGGCAAGGCCCATAGCAAGGCCGCGCTGCAAAAACGCATGGGGCTGGACGAGGACCCGGACGTACCGCTGCTTGGCCATGTCGGGCGCATGGTCGAGCAAAAGGGCGTGGACCTGATCCATGCGGCCTGCACCCCGTTGCTGGAGGCCGGACGTGTGCAGCTCGCCCTGGTCGGCTCCGGACAGAAGGACCTGGAACATGCGACCGGCGCCCTGGCCCGGACCTACACCGGCCGCGTCGGGGTGCATATCGGCTACGACGAGCCGCTGGCGCACCAGATCGAGGCCGGGTCCGACCTGTTCCTGATGCCCTCGCGCTTCGAGCCCTGCGGCCTGAACCAGATGTACAGCCTGCGCTACGGCACCCCGCCGGTGGTGCATGCCACGGGCGGGCTGGCGGACACCGTGGTGCACGCAAGCCCCGAAAACCTGGCCGACGGCACAGCCACTGGCTTCAGCTTCACGCCCGACACGGTCAGCGCCCTGACGCAGGCCCTGGAACGCGCCCTCGAGCTCTACCAGCAGCGCGCCGACGGGCGCTGGGAACAACTCCTGCGCACCGGCATGACCCAGGAATTCGACTGGACCGCGAGTGCCGAGCACTACCTCTCGCTTTATCGCCAACTGGTTCCCCGCAGGCGACAGGCTACGACCGGCTGATCTGCGCTATAATCATCCTCTTTTCGCGCTAGCAACGTTCCCCACAAGGCCGGCCCATGGGCCGGCCTTGTGCGTGCAGAAGGGCTTATGACTCAAACCGACCTAGACGACCGATTCCTGCCCAAGGACAAGGAACTGCGCGCCCGCGTGCGCCTGTTCGGCGAACTGCTGGGTAACGTAATCCGCAAGCTGGAAGGCCAGACCGTATTCGACGCAGTGGAAAAGCTCCGCCGCGGTTTCGTGAGCCTGCGCAAGGACGAAGATCCCCAGCTGCGCCAGCGTCTGATGGCGGACATCACCCACTTCGACGCGACCCTGACCGAACGCGTGATCCGCGCGTTCAGCATCTACTTCAGCCTGGTCAACATCGCCGAGGAAGACCTGTTCTACCGCTGGCGGCGCGCGCAGGTCTCCAGCGGCGAGCCGCTGTGGACCGGCTCGTTCGACCAGACGCTGCGCGAATTGCACAACGAGGGTGTGACCGCCGCCGAACTGGAACGCCTGCTCGCGGAACTGCACTACCAGCCGGTATTCACCGCGCACCCCACCGAGGCCCGTCGCCGGACCACGATGGAGAACCAGCGCCGCGTGTTCGAGACAGCCGACCGGCTCAACCAGCCCGAGCTGGGCGAGGAAGAACGCCGCCTGATCATCGAGGAGCTGGAGACCCAGATCCAGCTGCTGTGGCGCACCAACGAGGTGCGGGTGAAAAAGCCGCAGGTCCAGGACGAGATCAAGTACGGGTTGTTCTATTTCGAGGAGAGCCTGTTCGAGGCAATACCGCTGTCCTACCGCTTCCTGGAGAAGGCGATCCGGCGCATCTACGGGGTACACCCAGACGGCAGCCTGCCCGTGCGCATCCCGGCCTTTCTGCACTTCGGCTCCTGGATTGGCGGTGACCGTGACGGTAACCCGAACGTCACCCCGGAAGTCACCGAACTGGCCTGCCGCCTGGCGATGGAGCAGGTCCTGCGCGAGTACATCAAGCGGGTCAATCACCTGCGCAATGTCCTCACCCATTCGGCCTATATGTGCCAGCCGTCGCAGGAATTCCTCGACAGCCTGGACGCCGACAGCAACATCGCCAACGCCGTGTTCCACGGCGCCTCCGACCGTTTCGAGAGCGAACCGTACCGGCGCAAGCTGTACATCATGCGCTACCGCCTGCGCGAGACGCTGGAGACGGTCTGCCGGCGCATCCAGGGCGAGGCGGCCGTGCTGCCGACCAACAGCGCCTACGCCGACGCCAATGCCTTTCTGCAGGACCTGAACCTGATCCGCGACTCGCTGATCAGCCATGGCGACCGCAACATCGCCTCCGGCGCGCTGACCGACCTGATCCGTCTGGTCGAGACCTGCGGCTTCCACCTGCATCACCTGGACGTGCGCCAGGAGTCCACGGTCCACAGCGAGGCCATCGCCCAGCTGCTGCAGCAACTGGCACCGGAGGTCGACTACAACACGCTGGACGAGTCCGGCCGCCAGAAGGTCCTGAGCGACCTGATCGCGGCACCATCGCTGGCCGATCTGAATCGCGAGGCCCTCGACGAGGGCGCACTGGAGACCCTGCGCGTATTCGAGGTCATCCAGTCGATGCGCCGCGAGATCGGTCCGGATGGCATCGGCACCTACGTGATCTCGATGACCCACGCCGCCTCGCACGTGCTGGAGGTCCTGCTGCTGGGCCGCCTGACGGGGCTGGCCGGCGAGGACGAGAACGGCGAGCCGTTCTGCCACCTGCGCATCTCGCCGTTGTTCGAGACCATCGAGGACTTGCTGCATGTCGAGGACGTGCTGGAAGGCCTGCTGTCCAACCCGGTCTATGCCCGCCTGTTGTCCGCCTCCGGCAACGTCCAGGACGTAATGCTCGGCTACTCCGACTCCTGCAAGGATGGCGGCATCCTCGCCTCCAGCTGGAACCTCTACGAGGCGCAGAAGAAGATCGTCGGGATCACCGACCGCTTTGGCGTGCGCTGCCAGCTGTTCCACGGGCGCGGTGGTACCGTGGGCCGCGGCGGCGGCCCGACCCATGAATCCATCCTCGCCCAGCCCCCGGCCACCGTGCAGGGGCGGATCAAGTTCACCGAGCAGGGCGAGGTGCTGTCGTACAAGTATTCCAACGCAGAGACGGCGGTCTACGAACTGGGCATGGGGGCGACCGGTCTGATGCTCGCCTCGCGCAGCCTGATCCGCACGGCACGCCAGGACCGTGACGAATACCGCGACACGATGGGCGAGCTAGCCCGTGCTGGCGAGGATGCCTACCGCGACCTGATCGACCGCACGCCGGGGATTCTCGACTACTTCTACGAGATTACCCCGGTGCAGGAGATCGGTTTCCTGAATATCGGTTCGCGCCCCTCCCACCGGCGCAAGACGGATCGTTCCAAGAGCTCGATCCGGGCGATCCCCTGGGTGTTCGGCTGGGCACAGTCGCGCCATACCCTGCCCGCCTGGTACGGGATCGGATCGGCCCTGGAACAGTGGCGGGGCGAGGACCCGGCACGCCTGGAACAGCTGCAGCGGATGTACCAGGAGTGGCCATTCTTCCGTTCTCTGCTGTCGAACTGCCAGATGGCCCTGACCAAGGCGGACATGCGCACCGCGGCCGAGTACGCACGTCTTTGCAGCGACCCGGAGCTGGCCGAACGGCTGTACTCGCGCGTGCGCGAGGAGCACACACGCACGGTCAACGAGGTCCTGCGCGTGGCCCGGCTGGACCGACTGATGGACGAGACACCGCTGTTGGCGCGCTCGCTGCAGCGGCGCAACCCGTATCTGGACCCGCTCAACAGCATCCAGATCCACCTGCTGCGCGAGTCGCGCCAGTTCGACGCCGACGCCGACGACGACGCGGACAACCCCTGGCTTTCGCCGCTGCTGCGCTCGATCAACGCGATCGCCGCAGGGATGCGCAACACCGGCTAGCCGTACGCCCCCCAGGCTTCCGGACCCGAGGGGGCGGTGGGCACCTCCTTGCGTTAGAATCGCGGCATGCGCCTGCTGCTGCTCATCGTTGCCATCGTCGCTGTCTTTCTGGCGGTCCGCACCCTGGTGCGCTCCACCAGCGCGCGCAAGGAGTCCGTCTCGCGTGACGCCCGCCCCGACCGCCTGAAGGAAGGCGGCGCGGTGATCCGTTGCGCCTATTGTGGTGTACACGTCCCGGAGGCCGAGGCCTACCGCGATGGCGATCGCCTCTACTGCTCCCCGCAACACGCCGAGATCGACCGCAACCGGCAGAATACCGGGCCCGGTTCCGACTCGGGCGCCGACTGATCCAGCGGGAGGTCGGCATCCATGGGGGGGCCCATCGCGCTTGATGCCGACACGCGCCGCTCGGCCTGGCTGTTCGCGCTATACCGCGTCTTTGTTGCCAGCGTCCTGCTGATCCTGGGGCTGGTACCGGAGGGTCCCGCGGGGCTGCACGCCGCAGCACCGGAGATGTATCCGGCGCTCGCCGGCGGCTATCTGGTTTTTGCGCTGTTCGTCGCGGCGATGACCTGGCGCCCGGCCCGCGACCCCAACACGACCAGTCTGGCCGCTCTCGCGCTACTGGGCGGGATTGGCGACACCATCAGCCTGGTCGCGCTGGTCCTGGTCGCAGGCGGCGTGGGCACCGGCATCGGCCTGTTGCTGATCCCCGCGGTGGTGGCCGCCACCCTGCTCTCCGGCGGACGGCTGAGCCTGTCGCTGGCCGCCGTCGCTACCCTGGGTCTGCTCACGGCCGAGGCGGCGGCGATCTTCCTGCTGGACCAGGACGGCTCGGGCCTGACCCAGGCCGGACTGCTCGGCGCCACGCTCTTCGCCGCCGGGCTACTCGCCCGGCATGTCGCGCGCCGCGCAGGGGCGACCCGCGCCCAGGTCGAGCGTCAGGAAGAAGACCTGGCCAACCTCGCCGAGCTCAACGCCCAGATCATCGCGCGCATGAGCGCCGGCGTCATCGCGGTCGACCCGGATGGCGAGATCCGTTCGATCAACGAGGCCGCGCGCCGGCTGCTCCCGCCCCGCCCCGGCCGCCAGCTGGCCGAGATCTCGCCGGCGCTGGCGCAGCGGGTCGAACAATGGCAAAGCACAGGGATGCGCACGGACACGCAGCAGCTGCCGGGGGATCGTGACCAGCCCGCCCTGCAGGTCCGCCTGACCCCTCTGGGCGATCGCGGGACGCTGCTGATCCTCGAGGATCTCGCGGAGATCCAGCGCCAGGCACAGGCCAGCAAGCTGCAGGCGCTCGGCCGCCTGACCGCGAGTATCGCCCACGAGATCCGCAACCCGCTGGGCGCGATCAGCCACAGTGCCCAGCTGCTCGCCGAGTCTCCACAGCTGACCCGACCCGACCAGCGCCTGCTGACCATCATCAACAAGCAGAGCAAGCGCGTGAACGAGCTGATCTCCAACGTGCTGAGCCTGTCGCGACGCGATACCGGACAACGCGAGCGACTGAACCTGCAGGAATTTCTCGACCGCTTCGTCGACGAGTTCTGTGGCGCCCTGCAGATCCCGCGCGTTGCGCTGCACGCCAGGATCGAACCGTATGACTCCGAAGTGCTGTTCGACCCCTCGCAGCTGAATCAGGTCCTCTGGAACCTTTGCACCAATGCCCGCATACACGGGGGCCACGACCAGCCGGGCTCACCGCCGATTGTGCTGCGTGGCGGCGCCGGCCAGGTGGCACGCGTTGTCAGTCTCGATGTCCTCGACGCAGGACCCGGCATTGCGCCGGACCAGCGCTCCGACCTGTTCGAACCGTTCGTCTCGAGCAGCGGCGGGGGCTCCGGGCTGGGCCTGTACATCTCGCGCATGTTGTGCGAGAACAACGGAGCAACCCTGGAGTACGTCAGCACACCCACCGGCGGGTGCTTCCGCATCCTGTTCGCCCCGACCGAAACAGTCGCGGGCAAAAGCAGCACGGAAGCATCGTCAACGGAGACCGCGAGGGAACGCGCATGAGCATTCGCCACGTCCTGGTCGTGGACGACGAACCGGACATCTGCGAACTCCTCGAGATCACCCTCTCCCGCATGGGGATCGAGGCCACCACAACCGAACGCCTGAACGGGGCGCGCGAACTGCTCGCCCAGCAGGATTTCGACCTCTGCCTGACCGACATGCGCCTGCCGGATGGCGACGGGCTGGATCTGGTGCGCCACATCCAGGGCCAGCGCCCGGACCTGCCTGTGGCCGTGATCACCGCCCACGGGAGCGTGGACACCGCCGTCCAGGCCCTGAAGCTGGGCGCATTCGACTTTGTCAGCAAGCCGGTGGACCTGCAGCAGCTGCGCGAGCTGATCGACACCGCACTGCGAATGGAACCCGCTCCAGACCTGCCCGGGACACTGAATGCCGGCACGGTCCTGGACGCCGATACCACCCGCACCGACAGCCCCTTGCTCGGACAGGCACCACCGATGCAGACCCTGCGCGCGACGATCCAGAAACTGGCGCGCAGCCAGGCGCCGGTGTTCATCCGTGGCGAGTCCGGCTCCGGCAAGGAGCTGGTGGCACGCGAGATCCATCGCCTGGGGCCGCGCAGCGATCGCCCGTTCGTGCCGGTCAATTGCGGGGCGATCCCCGGCGAGTTAATGGAGAGCGAGTTCTTCGGCCACCGCAAGGGGGCCTTCACCGGGGCCACGCAGGATCACACCGGGCTGTTCCAGGCCGCCAGCGGCGGGACGCTGTTTCTCGACGAGGTCGCCGACCTGCCACTGCCCATGCAGGTCAAGCTGCTGCGTGCAATCCAGGAGCGCGCGATCAAGCCCGTGGGGGGCACGCGCGAGATCCCGGTGGACGTGCGCCTGCTGTCGGCCACGCACCACGACCTGGAGCGCGCGGTGGCCGAGGGGCGCTTCCGTCAGGATCTCTACTACCGCCTGAACGTGATCGAACTGAAGGTCCCCGCCCTGCGGGAACGACGCGAGGACATCCCTCTGCTCGCCCAGTGCGTGCTGGCCCGGATCAGCGAGCAGTGGGGTACCGAGCCACTGGAACTGGCGCCGGACGCGCTCGAGGCCCTGGCCCGGCATCCCTTCCCGGGGAACGTGCGCGAACTGGAGAACATCCTCGAACGCGCGGCCACCCTCAGCGAGGGCCCCACGATTCACGCCGACAGCATTGACCTACCCCGTTCCGCACATGGCGAACCCTTGCCATCGGCCGAGGCCCCGGGCTTTGTCCCCCCCCCGCCCCGGCGCGAGATACCGACGGCAACGGCGGACGACGTCGCCCTGGACCAGCGCCTGGCCGAGCAGGAACGCCAGGCCATCGCCACGGCGCTGCAGCAGACCGGCGGCAACCGCACGGCGGCGGCGCGCCTGCTCGGGCTCAGCTTTCGCCAGCTGCGCTACCGGCTCAAGAAGCTCGGGATCGAGTAAAAGGGACAGATCAGGCGCGGCGCGGCGGCGGGTCTGGGATCGCCGCCAGCCACTGCTCCAGTTCGAACAGCGGAAGCCCCACCACGTTGGTGTAGGACCCGGCAATCCACTCGACAAAGGCGGCACCGCGCCCCTGGATCGCGTAGGCCCCGGCCTTGCCGCGCGGCTCGCCCGTCGCCCAGTAACGCTCGATGTCGGATGGCGTCAGCGGCCGCATGCGCACGCAGGTCGTCACGGTGCATGCCCGCATGGATTCACCGGGCCGGCAAAGGGCCATGCCGGAGACCACCCGGTGTTCACCGCCGGAGAGGCGTTGCAGCATAGCCTCGGCATCGGCGAAATCCACGGGCTTTCCCAGGGCCTCGTCGCCCAGCGCGACCACGGTATCCGCGGCCAGCACCCACTGCCCCGGGGTGCCGCGCTCGAGGGCCGCCTCCGCCTTGGCGATGGCGAGGCGCTCGACCAGCGCCTCCGGGGACTCGCCCGGTAGCGGGGTCTCGTCCACGTCCATCGGGGCCACCTCGAAGACGAGCTGGACCTGCTCCAGCAGTTCACGGCGGCGCGGGGAGGCAGAGGCCAGCAGCAGCGGATCAGCCACGGGCGTCACGCGCGATGGTAGGGGTGGTTGTTCAGCAGCGACCAGGCGCGGTAGAGCTGCTCGGCGACCAGCACCCGCACCAGCATGTGCGGGAAGGTCAGCGGCGACAGCGACCAGGCCCATTCCGCACGGGCGCGCACGGCCTCATCCAGCCCCGCGGCCCCGCCGATCACCAGCGCGACATCGCGTCCGTCCTGCTGCCAGTCGGCCAGGCGCCGCGCGACGCCCTTGGTGTCCACGCCCTTGCCGCGCTCGTCCAGCAGGATCACGCGGGCGCCCTCGGGGATGGCCTTCAGCAGGATCTCGCCCTCGCGCCGCAGCAGCGTGGCCGTGTCCATGGACTTGGCCCCGGAGGGGCCGGCCAGGGCCTGCAGGTTCAGGTTCAGCTCACGCGGCAGGCGACCGGCGTATTCGTCGAACCCGGCCGCCACCCAGTCGGGCATGCGCTTGCCGATCGCGATCAGGTCCAGGCGCATGGCGGCGCGCGGCGGTCAGCCGCGCAGGCGGCGGACGCGCTCCAGGCTGGGGTCCTCGGGCGCGGCCTTTTCGGTATCCGCGGCCTCCTCGGCCAGCCAGAGCTTTTCCAGGTTGTAGAAGTCGCGGGTCTCCGGGAGCATCACGTGGACGATCACGTCGTTCAGGTCCACCAGCACCCACTCCTGGCTCTCCTGGCCCTCGACCCCCAGCGGCTGGATACCGGCCTTCTTCGCCTCGAGCGCGACCGATTCGGCGGCCGACTGCACATGCCGCCCGGAGGTCCCGGAGGCGATCACCATGAAGTCGGCCAGTGTGGTCTTGCCGCGCACATCGATGGTGCGGATGTTCTGCGCCTTGATGTCTTCCAGCGCGGTAGTCACGAGTTCAAGCAGTTGTTCGCTGTTCATTTGTCGATCAGGTTCCGTGATGTCGTTGGGCCCCGGCCCGGTACAGGCCGTGGTCCTGAATGTAGCGGTTGACGGCCCCGGGGAGCAGAAAGCGCGGGCTGCGCCCGGCAAGCAGTTCGTCGCGGATGGCCGTGGCGGAGATATCGAGCTGGGTCACCGGCTGGAAGTACACCCGGCCCGCCGGGCTGGAGCGCAAAGCGGCCGGATCATGGGTGGCCGCGTTGCCCAGCCACCCGCCCAGCTCCTGCGAGGCGGGACTGCCCGGGCGGTGCGAAACCACGATATGGGCCAGCTCGAACAGCTGTTCCCAGCGGTTCCACGACGGCAGGCCGGCGAAGGCGTCCATGCCCATGATCAGCACCAGCGGGGCATCCGGCCCCAGCTCCTCGCGGAAGCTGAGCAGGGTATCGACCGTGTAGGAGGGCCCTTCGCGGTCCAGTTCGCGGCGGTCGGCCACGAAGCCCGGCACGTCCGCGATGGCACTCTCCACCATAGCCAGCCGATCGTCGCTGCCGGTGCCCGGGCTCGCGCGGTGTGGCGGGACATGACAGGGGATGAAATGTACCCGCTCCAGCCCCAGGTGCTGCTGGATCTCCAGGGCCGGCCGCAGGTGGCCGAAGTGGATCGGGTCGAAGGTGCCGCCGAGAATCCCGATCACGCGGGAATCGCCCCAGGGAGACGCTGATCCAATCGCGCGCAGAAGATCACTCCCAAACCCGGCAGGCTCCTAGCTACGCACATGACCGTCGCCGAACACCACGTACTTGAGGGTGGTCAGGCCGTGCAGGCCCACCGGACCGCGCGCGTGCAGCTTGTCGGTGGAGATACCGATCTCCGCACCCAGGCCGTACTCGAAGCCATCGGCGAAGCGGGTGGAGGCGTTCACCATCACCGAGCTGGAGTCCACCGCGCGCAGGAAACGCCGGGCCCGGGTGTAGTCCTCGGTCACGATGCTGTCGGTGTGGTGCGAACCGTACGTATTGATGTGGTCGATCGCTGCGTCCAGGTCGTCGACCACACGGATCGCGAGGATCGGCCCCAGGTATTCGGCCACCCAGTCGTCCTCGGTGGCCTCGGCGATATCCGCCCCGCTGTCAGCGAGGATGGCGCGGGTGCGCGCACAGCCACGCAGGCTCACCTGGCGCTCGCCCAGCGCTGTGGCCAGGCGCGGCAGGAAAGCCTCGGCCTGGTCAGCGTGCACCAGCAGCGTCTCCATGGTGTTGCAGGTGCCGTAGCGCTGGGTCTTGGCGTTCACCGCCACGGCCAGTGCCTTGTCGAGATCGGCACTGCCATCCACATAGACATGGCAGACACCATCCAGGTGCTTGATCACCGGGATCTGCGACTCGTTGCTGACGCGTTCGATCAGGCCCTTGCCGCCGCGCGGGACGATTACGTCCACGTACTGCGGCATGCGCAGCAGCGCGCCCACCGCCGCGCGGTCGGTGGTCGGCACCACCTGCACCGCTTCGCGCGGCAGCCCGGCCTGCTCCAGCCCGGCCTGAATGATCGCAGCCAGCGCCTGGTTGGAGTGCAGGGCCTCGGAGCCGCCGCGCAGGATCGCGGCATTGCCGGACTTCAGGCACAGGGCTGCGGCGTCGATGGTCACGTTCGGGCGCGATTCGTAGATGATGCCGATCACGCCCAGTGGCACGCGCATCTGGCCCACCTGGATGCCGCTCGGCTGATAGGCCATGTCCGTGATGGTGCCCACCGGATCGGGCAGCCCCGCCACCTGGCGGCAGCCCTCGATCATGGTGTCGATGCGTGCATCCGTCAGCGCCAGGCGGTCCAGCATCGCGGCGTCCAGGCCGCGCTCGCGCCCGGCCTCCAGGTCGCGGCTATTGGCCTCCACCAGCTCCGCGCGACGCGCGGCGATGCCCTCGGCGATCGCGTGCAGTGCCGCGTTCTTCGCACCCGGCTCGGCCTCGGCCATGCGCCGCGAGGCCACGCGGGCAGCACGCCCCAGGGCTTCGACCTGGGCGATCACGTCGGCGGCAGCGGGTTCGGTCGGGTGTACGGCAGCGTTCATGCAATCAGACTCGTTCGGTGTTCAGTGCGGGCAATGGCCGGGACAACCGGCGTCCCGCCATACGGGCCACCAAGTCTAGCAACCCCTGCCGGGCGTTGCCGTTTTCCTGACCCTTGATGACCCGATCCACGCGCGCGGCCTCGCCCAGCAGCCCGCGCGCCGCCGGCAGGCTCAGCCGCGACATCGCCTGGCGCAGGGCCTTCTGGCCGTCTCCGAAGCTGCCCTGAAAGGCCTCGCGATCCGGCGCCCCGGCCGCCTTGCGCTCCATCGCCTGCACCAGCAGCCGGCATTCGCGCGCCAGCGCCCAGAGGATCAGGGGCTCCGGCTGTCCCTCGTCCAGCAGCCCCTCCAGCATGCGCAGGGCATGTCGGGCATCGCCGCGCAGTGCGGTCGGGGCCAGGGCAAACAGCTCGAAGCGCGCGGCGTCGGTGGTGGCTTCGGCCAGCACGGCCTCGTCGATGTCGGTCACGCCCGCCAGCGCCAGCTTCTCGATCTCCTGGCGCGCGGCCAGCAGATTGCCCTCGATGCGCGAGACCAGCAGCGCCAGCGCCGGATCCGTGATCGTCAGGCCATGGCGCTGCAGGCGGGCGCGAACCCACGGACCCAGCTGGGATGGCGGGATCGGACGCGCGTGCAGCACCACCGCACGGTTCTCCAGCGCCTTGAACCAGGCTGCCCGGCGCATGTCCCGATCCGGCCGCGGGAGCTGCAACAGCAGCACGAGATCGTCCTGGGGATCGGCCGCATAGGCCTTCAGGTGATCGCCACCTACCTTGCCCGGCTTGCCAGTGGCCAGGCGCAGGTCCAGCACGCTGCGCTCGGCGAACAGGGACCGGTCGCGGATCGCGGACTCGAACGGCGCCCAGTCGGACTGCGCGGTCATGTCCAGCACGGTCCGTTCCAGATAGCCCTGGTCGCGGGCCGCCGCACGGATCGCATCGGCCGCCTCGATCGCCTGCAATGGCTCCTCGGCCAGCAGCAGGTAGATCGGCGCCACGCCGCGCGCCAGATCCTGTTCCAGGCGGGCGAGATCCTGGGCCATCAGTCGGTAGGTTCTCCAGTCATCGGCTGGTCATCCTCGAACTCGACATCCGTGCGCAACTGCCCGTCGGCTCCGATCACCGCCTGAATACGACGCTGCAGCTGGCTGACGATATCCCGGTTCATTGCCTCGCGCAGGGTCTCCTCGCGCTCGGAACGGCTGAGCACCGCCGAGCCGTCGAACAGATAGATCCGGCTTGCGTGCAACGTGCCCAGATCCACAGCCTCGCCGTCCACCGGGCGCAGGCGCACCTCCACCGACCGGATCAGTTCGTACTCCGCGACCCGTGCCGCGTCGGTCACCGACAGCGTGCGCCGACGGTCGCGCACGGAGCGCACATCCAGGGTGGCGCCCTGCCCCTCGGGGCGCTGATCGACCACCTCGACCCCGGCCGAGCCGAAGGCCACCGCCAGCTCGCGGTACAGGGAGTCCCGCGGATTCACGCCGGTGATCTGCACCGGGGCCAGGGCCTCCGGCCAGTCCATGCTGCCGCGCAGCTGGAAGCCGCAGGCGGCCACAGCAACCGCCAGCCATACGACCAGCACTGCGCGCAGCACCGCGGTCATTGCGGCTTCACCACGAAGTTCACCAGGCGACCGGGCACCACGATCACCTTCACCACGTTGTGTCCCTCAATGTGCCGCTGCACGTTCTCGTCGCCGCGCGCGGCGGCCTCGATCGCATCGCGGTCGGCACCGGCGGGGACCGCGATCTCGGCGCGGCGCTTGCCGTTCACCTGCACCGCCAGGGTCTCCTGCGCGGCCTGGCGCGCGGCCTCGTCGACCGTCGGCCAGGCGGTGGTCGCGACCAGCTCGTCATGGCCCAGCGCGCGCCACAGCATCTCGGTCACATGCGGGATGATCGGCGCCAGCATGCGCACGATGCCCTCCAGGGCCTCCTGGCGCACGGCCGCGGCCCGGGCCGCATCCTTCGGGAATTTTCCGAGATCGTTCAGCAGCTCCATGTTCGCGGCCACCGCCGTGTTGAAGGTCTGGCGCCGCCCGATGTCGTCAGTCACCTTGGCGATGGTGTCGTGCAGCTTGCGCCGCAGCTCGCGCCCGGCGTCGTCCAGCGCGTCCACATCCAGCGCACCCGGCGCATCGCCGTTCACGTGCTCGTGCACCGCCCGCCACAGGCGCTTGATGAAGCGCTGCGCGCCCTCGACGCCGGAGTCGGACCACTCCAGCGACAGGTCCGGCGGCGCGGCGAACATGGTGAACAGCCGCGCGGTGTCGGCACCGAAGCGCTCGATCAGCGCCTGCGGGTCCACGCCGTTGTTCTTCGACTTGGACATCTTCTCCATGCCGCCCACGACCACCGGCTGGCCGTCCTCGCGGTGGCGCGCGGCCTTCACGGCGCCGTCCTCCGCGCGTTCCAGCTCGACATCGGCCGGGTTGATCCAGTCCTTCCCGCCGTCACCGCGTTCGCGGTAGAAGGTCGGCGCGATCACCATCCCCTGGGTCAGCAGCCGGGTGAATGGCTCGTCGGAGGCCAGCAGGCCCTCGTCGCGCAGCAGCTTGTGGAAGAAGCGCGCATACAGCAGATGCAGCACGGCATGCTCGATGCCGCCGACGTACTGATCCACCGGCAGCCAGTGGTCGGCTCGCGCATCCAGCATCGCGGTGTCGTTGTCGGCACAGGCGTAACGCGCGAAGTACCAGCTCGACTCGAAGAAGGTGTCGAAGGTGTCGGTCTCGCGCCGCGCCGCCTTGCCGCATTCCGGGCAGGTTGCCTCGAAGAACTCGGGCATGCGCGCCAGGGGCGAGCCGGCGCCGTCCGGGATCACGTCCTCCGGCAGGCGCACCGGCAGGTCGGCTTCCGGCACCGGCACCGCCCCGCAGTCGTCGCAGTGGATCACCGGGATCGGGCAGCCCCAGTAGCGCTGGCGCGAGATGCCCCAGTCGCGCAGGCGGTAGTTGCGCCGGCGCCGGCCCAGCCCGGCCTGTTCCAGGTGTTCGGCGATCGCGGCCTTGGCCGCCTCGGAGGCCTGCCCGTCGAAGTCGCCGGAGTTCACCAGCACGCCGGGATCGGTGAAGGCCGCGGCTTGTACGTCGCACTCGGCGCCGCCGGCCGGGGCGATCACCTGCCGGATCGGCAGCCCGTACTGCGTGGCGAACTCGTGGTCGCGTTCGTCGTGTGCCGGCACCGCCATCACTGCGCCGGTGCCGTATTCCATCAGCACGAAGTTGGCGACCCAGACCGGGACCTCCGCTCCGGTCAGCGGGTGGCGGGCGGTAAAGCCCAGCGACCGGCCCTTCTTCTCCATGGTCGCCAGATCGGCCTCGGCCACCCCGCCCTGCGCGCAGTCGGCGACGAACGCGGCCAGGTCGGCGTCATGTTCCGCCAGCGCCTGCACCCGCGGGTGCTCCGGGGCCAGCGCCATGTAGGAGACGCCGAACAGGGTGTCCGGGCGCGTGGTGTAGACGGTCAGCGGCTCGCCGCCGTCCACCGCGAATTCCAGCTCCACGCCCTCGGAACGCCCGATCCAGTTGCGCTGCATGGTGCGCACCTGGTCCGGCCAGCCGTCCAGCCCGTCCAGGGCCTCCAGCAGCTCGTCGGCGTAGTCGGTGATGCGCAGGAACCACTGCGGCATCTCGCGGCGCTCGACCAGCGCGCCGGAGCGCCAGCCGCGGCCCTCGATCACCTGCTCGTTGGCGAGCACGGTCTGGTCCACCGGGTCCCAGTTCACGGTCGCCTTCTTGCGGTAGACCAGGCCCTTCTTCAGCAGGCGCACAAACAGCCACTGTTCCCAGCGGTAGTAGTCGGCATCGCAGGTCGCGAACTCGCGCGACCAGTCATAGGCGAAGCCCAGGCGCTTGAGCTGGGTGCGCATCTGCTCGATGTTCTGGCGGGTCCAGGCGGCCGGCGGGACGTGGTTCTGCATCGCCGCGTTCTCCGCCGGCAGGCCGAAGGCATCCCAGCCCATCGGCTGCAGCACGCTCCTGCCCTGCATGCGCTGGAAGCGCGCGATCACGTCCCCGATGGTGTAGTTGCGCACATGCCCCATGTGCAGCTTGCCCGACGGGTAGGGGAACATGGACAGGCAGTAGAACGGCTCGCCGGGGGCGTCCTCGCGCGCGCGGAAGCAGTCGGCCTCCTCCCACTGGCGCTGTACCTGCGCCTCGATCACCTCCGGGGAATACTGCTCCTGCATGCGCCTCACCTGTGCCTTTATCGCGGGAAACAAAGAACTGCGCAGAATACCAGCCGCCCGTACCCCCTCCAAGCAAACGACGCTGACCGGGGCACCCGGGCAACCCGCCGGTTTTCGAGACGGGCTTCAAAAAATGACCGGAACCACTGCGCATCACGACAGACGGAATCAGTGAGCCCACGAAAAAGTCCCAAGGAGTTGAGGACATGAGTGAGGAAAAGGACGAAATCCCCGTTGTGAAGCGCGCCTATCCCGAAGACCTGGGCGAAGTCGAAAGAGAACACACACCCGAGACCGAGAGTCCCGCAATCCGCACAGTGGAGCCCGACCATCTCGGGACCTGGCTGGGCAAGGGCTGGCGAGACCTCTGGAAAACACCCGTGGCCCTGATACACGGCCTGGTCATCGCCATCGTCGGCCTGGTGCTGCTGGGAATGTCATGGAACCAGCCCTGGATGGCCTTTTCCTTCCTGGCCGGCTTCCTGTTCCTGGGGCCGGTGCTCGCCGTCGGCGTGAACTACCTGGCGATGGAACGCGAACAGGGCCATTCCACTGGCGCAGGCCTCGGCTGGCTTACCCATCTGGGGGGATCGGTCTGGGTATTCGCCCTGCTGCTGGCCCTGATCTTCGTTATCTGGGCGAGCTTCGTCTGGATGTGGGTCGCCGTGCTGAATATCGGCGAACTGGGTGTGACCGGGCAGTTGCATCACCTGGTGGGCACCATGCTGACCACCGGCTCCGGGATCATCTCCCTGATCGGGGTAGTCGTGGCCGCCGTGGTGTTCGGGCTCATAGTCTTCGTACTGAGCCTCGTCACCTTGCCCGCCATGATCGATCACCGCGCCCGCGAGGAGGCCCCGCAGACCACGCTGGTCGACGCGATCGGGATGAGCCTGAAGGCCTTCAACCACAACCGGGGCACGCTGATCCTGTGGGGGCTGATCATTACCACCCTGTTCGTGATCTCGGTGGCCACGGCCTTGCTGGCACTGATCGTGATCTTCCCGTGGCTCGGCTTTGCGATGTGGCACGGCTACCGGGATCTGGTCGAAACTGCGTAAAAAGGCTCTAATCCTGGGGAGGGGGGCAACCGCCCCTCCCCAACAATCGACGGAGGAATCGATGAGCGAAGAACGCAGGGACGAGGAACGCGAGAACCGACTGAGCAGCGCCTACCACCGGATGCTGCACGAGGTCACCGAAGATCTCGAAAAACTGGAGGACAAGACCAGCAAGGCGATCACCGAGACACTGGAAAACGCCCGCGACCGCGTACAGAAGGCCAGCGACCTCACGCGCGAGGAGGCCCACGAGGTCATGGACTATCTGCGCCGCGACCTGCAGGACCTGGGGGCTTACCTGGACAGCCGCAGCGAGGACTGGCGCGGCTGGCTGCGGATCGACCTCGGGCTGATCGAGGCCAGTGTTCTCAATGCGCTGGAGCGCATCGCCGACAGGACTCGCATCGAGATCACCGAGCTGACCGCCCGCGCCCAGGTGATGGGCGAATGGCACACCGGCGAGATCACTGGCCCCGGCGAGCTATTGTGCAAGAAATGCGGCCATGCCCTGCACATGACCAAGGTCGCGCGCATTCCGCCCTGCTCCAACTGCCATAACACGACCTTCCGCCGTGGCCCGGGCGCCAGCGAGACCGCAGAGGCCTAGGAGCCGATCAGTCCCAGGTCCGACAGGCTCATAGTCCAGCGGAAACGTCAGACCGACTGTGACCGGGTGCGGCAACCCACCGCCGCACCCAGCACCACCAGTACCAGCGCAGCCAGCACCGCCGGGCCCTCGCCCAGCGCGGCGGCGGGGGTCAGCCCGGTGCGCGGCTCCAGCGTCCCGCGGACCACCTCGCGGGTAAACAGACCCGAGCGTTCCAGGATACGGCCATCGGCATCGATCAGCGCCGAGATGCCCGTGTTGGTCGAACGCACCATCGGGCGCCCGGTCTCCACCGCGCGCACCCGGGCAATCTGCAGGTGCTGGGCCGGGGCCAGGCTGTCGCCGAACCAGGCGTCGTTGGAGACGTTGACCAGGAATCCGGCCTCCGGCAGTGCCGCGCGAATGTGACGGGAATAGGCGGACTCGTAGCAAATACTGACCCCGGCGGTCGTCCCGGCCATCTCCATGCGGCCATCGCCCCTGCCCGGGGAGAGGTCCGACATCGGGATCTGCAGCAGCCGGTCCAGCCAGGCCAGGCGATCGCGCAGCGGGATGTACTCGCCAAAGGGCACCAGCTGGCGCTTGTTGTAGCCCACGCCACTGCCGACATGCACCACCGAGTTGAAGACATCCCGCCCCTCGGCCTCGTAATCGAAGATACCGACCACCAGCTCGCCACCGGCCTCGGCGAGCTCGCTCGCAATGCCTTCCAGAGGACGGTGAACCTCGGTATAGAACGCCGGTATCGCGGTCTCCGGCCAGACGATCAACGCATCCCCGACGGCCTCGCGGGTCAACTCCTGATAGATATCCAGCGAATACTCGATCCCGTCCGGGGCCCATTTGCGGGCCTGGTCGATGTTGCCCTGCACCATCGCGACCGGGATCTCCTCGCCGGTGGGCTCCACCCAGCGCACGAGCCCCAGTGCCAGCGATGCGATCACCACCGTGACGGCCAGCCCTGCTCCCAGCCAGCGCTTCCCCGGCAGAAATACACTGACCACGGCCACCGCGAGCAACGCGACCATCAGCCCGGCGCCCAGCTCCCCGGCCAGGGGCAGCCAGCCCTGCAGTGGGGTGTCCAGCACCGTGTGCCCGAACAGCAGCCAGGGGAAGCCCGAGAACAGCCAGGACCGGGCCAGTTCCATCAGCACCACACCCCCGGCCAGGGCCAGCAGCCCGGCTGGTCGCGTCAGCGGCAGAAAACGGGCGGCCAGCCCCGCGAGCAGGGCCGGATAAAGGGCCATCATCAGTACGAAGAGCACGGTGATGAACGAGGCCACCACCAGGGGGGCCTGCCCGAATACCAGCAGGCTGTTGAAGATCCAGGTCACGCCGGCCCCGAAGAACCCGAGCCCGAAGGCATAGCCGGTCCAGGCGGCCTGCCGCGGCGGTGCGTCGATCAGCAGGCCAAACCAGACGGCCAGCCCCAGGGGCGCGGCCAGGAACCAGCCGACCGGGGCAAAGGCGAGGGTCGCCCCCGCCCCTGAGACCAGGGCCAGCACTGTGATGGCCCAGGCAGGCAGACGCTCGGCCAGTGGCTGCATCAGGCCCCCTTGTGCTCGCCGCCGTCGGTCGGCTGGCCCTCGAAGGTCTGGCCAGAGTCATCCGAGACCGGGATCACGTCGGGCTCCGGCAGGCGCATCTCCAGCAGATGCAGGCGGCGGTTGTCCGCGCGCAGCACACGAAAACGCATGCCGTCGATCACGATCTGCTCGCCACGTCGCGGCACATGGCCGAAGTGCGACAGCACCAGTCCGCCGATGGTGTCGAAGTCGTCCTCGCTGTAGGCGGTCTGGAAGTAGGCGTTGAACTCCTCCATCGGCGTCAGCGCCTTGATGGTGTAGCGCCCGCCGGGGTGCTGCATGATCTGGGTCAGGTAGTCCTCGACATCGTGCTCGTCCTCGATCTCGCCGACGATCTGCTCCAGCACGTCCTCGATGGTCACCAGCCCGGCCACGCCACCGTACTCGTCCACCACGATCGCCATGTGGTTGCGGCTCAGGCGGAACTCCTTCAGCAGCACGTTCAGGCGCTTGCTCTCCGGCACGAACACCGCCGGGCGCAGGATCTCCTGCATGTCGAAGGCGGCATCGTCGGGCTCGCCGAAAAAGCGCAGCAGGTCCTTGGCCAGCAGGACACCGACGACCTCGTCGCGGTGGTCCCCGACCACCGGCAGGCGCGAGTGCGCGGAGGCGACCACGTCCGGCAGGAACTCGGACAGGCGCGCGTCGCGGCGGACGACCTCCATCTGCGCACGCGGGATCATGATGTCGCGCACCTGCATGTCGGCCACGTTGAGCACGCCCTCGAGCATGGTCAGGGCCTCGGGGTCGACCAGCTCGCGACCGTGCGCATCGCGCAGCGTCTCGATCAATTCGGGGCGGGTGGCAGGATCGCGGCGCGGCCACAGGCGCGTCTTCGCGCGCTCCAGCCAGCGCCGCCAGGTAGGTTGCTCGTCGGGTACGGGTTCAGGCATTGGGGACGGTTCCGGTGGCGGGCGCGCTTGGGTCACGGGCCGGAGAGCCGGTCTGATAGGGGTCGGGATAGCCTAACCCGGCCAGGATCGAGCGCTCAACGGCCTCCATCGCCTCGGCCTCGCCGGGTTCCTGGTGATCCATGCCCTGCAGATGCAGCAGGCCATGCACCACCATGTGATTGTAATGGGCCCGCAGGGACTTGCCCTGCTCGGCCGCCTCGCGCGCCAGCACCGGCGCACAGAGCACGATATCGCCGAGATAGTGCGGCTCGCCCGCCGCCATCGCGGGCAGATCGGGGGCGGGGAAGGACAATACGTTGGTGGCGTAGGCACGCCCGCGAAAGCCCCGGTTCAGTTCCAGGCCTTCGTCGGCATCCACCACGCGCAGGGTTACGCGGGCCCGGCCGGCCCCGCGCCATGCGGCGCGCGCGGCCCGGTGCAGGGTAACGGCGGACGGGATCCCCCGACGCGGCAGGGCATACTGGACCACGACCTCAAGCGTCGCCATCGCCTCGGGGTCCGCCCTCCTGTGCCGCGTCATCCTCGTGTGCGTCGTAGGCCTCGACGATGCGCTGCACCAGCGGGTGGCGCACCACATCGCCCGCCTGGAACCGCGTAATGCTCACCCCCTCCACGCCCTGCAGAATCTGCATCGCGTGCTTCAGGCCCGAACGCTGGCCGCGCGGCAGATCCACCTGGGTGATATCGCCATTGACGACCGCCGTGGAACCAAAGCCGATCCGGGTGAGGAACATCTTCATCTGCTCGACGGTGGTGTTCTGTGCCTCGTCGAGGATGATGAAGGCCTCGTTCAGCGTGCGCCCGCGCATGTAGGCCAGCGGGGCCACCTCGATCACCTGGCGCTCCATCAGACGCGCGGTCTGGTCGAAGCCCATCAGTTCATACAGGGCGTCGTACATCGGGCGCAGGTAGGGGTCGATCTTCTGCGCGAGATCGCCAGGCAGGAAACCCAGGCGCTCGCCCGCCTCCACCGCCGGACGCACCAGCACCAGGCGCTGCACGCGGTCCTGCTCCAGCGCCGCGACAGCGGCGGCCACCGCGAGAAAGGTCTTGCCGGTCCCGGCGGGCCCAATCCCGAAGCTCAGGTCATGCTGCTGGATCGAGGCCAGGTAGCGGCTCTGGCGCGGACCACGGCCCCGGATCACCGCGCGCTTCAGACGCAAGGCGGGATCAGCGGCGGCCGGCTCGGCCTCCGCCAACCCTTCCATGTGCGCGGTCTGCAGTGCCGTATGCACCTGCTCCAGGCTGACCGGTTCCTCCTGCGCCATGCGGTGGAGGTCGTGAATCAGCGCGCCGGCGGCCTGTACCGCGGCCTTCGGCCCGGTCAGGTTGAAGCGCGGCCCGCGATTGTGCACGGCCACGCCCAGGCGCGACTCGATCAGGCGCAGATGGGCATCCAGCGGACCGGACAGACGCGCCAGCGTCTCCTGGTCCCCCGGCTCCAGGGTGAAATCCAGACGGTTACTCATCAATCAGGCGCCGACGGCGGCGGGCATCGCCCGCTCGACCGCACGGCCGCGCAGGGAATGCGCCAGGGCCTCGGTGATCTCGACCGGGATCATCTGTCCGATCAGGCTGGGGTCGCCCGCGAAGTTCACGATGCGGTTGTTTGCCGTGCGCCCGGCCAGTTCGCCCGGATTGCGCTTGGCCGGGCCCTCGACCAGGACCGACTCGATGTTGCCGACCATGGCCTGGTTGCGCTCGCGCCCGTGCTGTTCGATCAGGGCCTGCAGCTCGGCCAGGCGAGCCTTCTTGGTAGCCAGCGGCACGTCGTCCGGCAGCGAGGCCGCTGGCGTACCCGGACGGGCGCTGTAGATGAAGCTGAAGGAGAAGTCGAAGTGCAGCTCCTCGATCAGCTTCATGGTCGCCGCGTGGTCGGCGTCCGTCTCGCCGGGGAAGCCGACGATGAAGTCGGAGGACAGGTCCAGGTCCGGACGCGCCTCGCGCAGGCGGCGGATCTTGGACTTGTATTCCAGAATCGTGTGGCCACGCTTCATCTGCGCCAGGATGCGGTCGGAACCGCTCTGTACCGGCAGGTGCAAGTGGCTGACCAGCTTGGGCTCGTCGGCATAGGCCTGGATCAGCGAATCGGAAAACTCCACCGGATGCGAGGTGGTAAAACGGATGCGCTCGATCCCGTCCACCGCGGCGACGTAGTGGATCAGCAGGGCGAGGTCGGCGGTGTCACCGTCTTCCATCGGCCCGCGGTAGGCATTCACGTTCTGCCCCAGCAGGTTGATCTCCTTGACCCCCTGCCCGGCCAGCGCCACGACCTCGGCGATCACGTCGTCGAACGGCCGGCTGATCTCGTCACCGCGCGTATAGGGCACCACGCAGAAGCTGCAGTACTTGGAACAGCCCTCCATCACCGAGACGAACGCGGTCGGGCCATCGGCCTTCGGCTCGGGCAGGCGGTCGAACTTCTCGATCTCGGGGAAGGAGATATCCACCACCGGCGCACGCTCGCGGCGCACCGACTGGATCATCGCCGGCAGGCGGTGCAGCGTCTGCGGGCCGAACACCAGGTCCACGTACGGGGCCCGCTCGCGCAGGGCGTCGCCCTCCTGGCTGGCCACACAGCCGCCGACCCCGATGATCACCTCCGGCCGGCGCTCCTTGATCTGGCGCCAGCGCCCCAGCAGCGAGAACACCTTCTCCTGTGCCTTCTCGCGGATGGAGCAGGTGTTCATCAGCAGGAGATCGGCCTGCTCGGGGTCATCGGTACGCTCCGCCCCGTGCAGCTCGCGCAGCGCGTCGAGCATGCGGTCGGAGTCGTACTCGTTCATCTGACACCCGTGCGTCTGGATGTAGACCTTGCGGATCATGCGTGCGTACTTGTGTTGGTGGACGTCGGGGACATCCCTTTAGAACGGGACGTCGTCGTCATCGAAGGCGCCACCGGAGACCGGGGCGCTGCTGCGGTTGCCGCCCTGCTGGCCGCCACCGCCATAGGCATTGCCGCCGCCATAGCCCGGGTCCTGGTCGAACCCGCCGCCACCGCCACCACCACGACCGCCGATCAACTGCATGTCGTTGGCGACCACCTCGGTGCTGTAGCGGTCATTGCCGGACTGGTCCTGCCACTTGCGGGTCTGGATCTTGCCCTCGATATAGACCTGCGAGCCCTTGGACAGGTACTGCGCGGCGATGTCGGCCAGACGCCCGAACATCACCACCCGGTGCCATTCGGTGTTCTCGCGCTTCTCGCCGGAGTTCTTGTCGGTCCACTGCTCCGAGGTCGCCAGCCGCAGATTGGTAACCGTAACCCCATTGGGGGTCTCGCGCTTTTCCGGATCGGCTCCGAGATTACCGAGCAGGATGACTTTGTTGACGCCGCGGGCCATGGGAACTCCTTAGTGTCTGACGCCTTGTGCAGGGCGCGGGAAACGAACCGTTAAGGAAACACTGATCAATGTACACGCTCGCGTTGGTACCCCAGGTTTTCCGAGACAAGGCGCGTCGTGCAGCGGGTAGTGGTTCTACCCGCAAGCGGCGCAACGCAGGATCGAGGAACCTGGGGTGCCAACCCCGAAGGGGCTCGGCCGCCCGTTGTAATCAAAAACTGGCATGCGCACGGCGTTGCGGCTCCCTTGTGCAGAATGACTGCACGGCAGTCGCTGCGCCTTGTTCGCACGCAAAAGCGTCGAGCGCAAGCGCGTACATTGGTCAGTGTTTCCTTAATTGTAGCAGGGCGCCCGCGAGCCGGCAGCGCCCGTTTGCGGTATTGCCACAAACGCCGATGGCACTGCTCAACCCCCGCGCGCGGCCACCCCATCGGGGGGCTGCGCCAGCCAGGCCACCAGGGCCTCCGTATCCGGCCCGCCGGGATCGACCTTGAGGTACAGCGACCGCGCATCGGGCGACAGCGCCACCTCCACGATGCCGGGCCAGCCCGCCAGCGCGAAGCGCAGCTCGGCCTCGCGCCCCGCCCAGTGGGCGGGAATCCCCAGTACACGGTTGGATCGATAGCGTGGCTGCATGCGCCAGGCGACCACAAACCAGATCAGCAGCAGGGGGACGGAGGCAAGAAAGACACCGGCGGGCCCCGTAAGGGTCAGCACGCCACCCCCGACCAGCCCCCCGGCGAAGATTCCCAGGAACTGCGCCGTGGCAAAGCCGCCCATGGCCGTCCCCTTGTGCGCGACCGGCGCCTCCCGCGCGACCAGGGACGGCAGCCCGGCCTCCAGCAGATTGAAGGCGGCGAAAAACGCCACCATCAGACCCACAAAAAGCCACATACCCATGCCATTGAAGAGGACCAGCGCCAGCAGGAGCTGGACCAGCACGAGCAGGGCAATCGCACCGCGCATCACCGTATGCACCCGTCGGCGGCGCTCGCCCAGGATGATCCCCGGCAGCATCAGGGCAAAGCCCGCCAGCAGCACCGGGACATAAAAGCGCCAGTGCTCGGCGCCGGCCAGCCCCAGATACTCGACCAGCAGCAGCGGGATCACGAGGAAATTGGCCGCCAGCACCAGGTGCAGCACGAAGATGCCGAGATTCAGGCGCAGCAGCTCCGGTTCGCGCAGCACCTGCGGCAGCGCGGACCACATGGGGACCATATCCGGGTGCTGCCGCGAGCGCTCCGGGTTGGGCACCCAGAACAGCAGGATCACGATCGCCAGTACCCCGAGCAATGCGGACAGGCCGAAGACCCCGCTCAACCCGGCCGCGCGATCGACGACCGGCCCCAGCGCCATCGAGGCGGTAAAGGTCAGCCCGATGGTCAGTCCGATCACCGCGAGTGCGCGCATACGTCGCTCCTCGCCCACCAGATCGGCGGTCAGCGCGAGGATCACCGCGGCCACCGCCCCGGCGCCCTGCAGCGCCCGCCCCAGGATCACCCCGTGCACGGTCTCCGCCAGGGCCGCGACCAGACTCCCGAGCACGAAGAGCACGAGCCCGCCGAGGATCAGTGGCTTGCGGCCCAGCCGGTCGGACAACAGACCAAACGGGATCTGCAGCAGGGCCTGGGTCAGGCCGTAGATCCCCAGCGCCAGCCCCATCAGGAGCGGGGTCGCACCCGCGAGCGCGTCCAGGTGCAGCATGAACACCGGCAGCACCATGAACAGGCCGGCCATGCGCACGCCATAGATGGCCGCGAGCCCGGAGGTCGCGCGCAGCTCGCGGGGCGTCATGCCGGTGGAATCCGCAGGGAAGGACGGGCTGTCATGCGTGCCGAGTTTACCGGCAACAACGCCACGGAAACCATGGCGGCGATCGCCGCAGTGTTACCATGAGCGGTTTGCGCCTCAGGGCAGTCTGCCGGGCGCATCTTGCACAACCAGGTGGAGTCGATACCGATCCATGGACAGCATCAGCATCCGCGGGGCCCGCACCCACAACCTGAAGAACATCGATCTCGACCTGCCGCGCGACCGGCTGATCGTGATCACGGGCGTGTCCGGCTCCGGCAAGTCGTCGCTGGCCTTCGACACCCTGTTTGCCGAGGGGCAACGCCGCTACGTAGAGAGCCTGTCCACCTACGCCCGCCAGTTCCTGTCGATGATGGAAAAGCCGGACGTGGACCAGATCGAGGGCCTGTCGCCGGCGATCTCCATCGAACAGAAGAGCACCTCGCACAACCCGCGCTCCACGGTCGGCACCATCACCGAGATCTACGACTACCTGCGCCTCCTGTTCGCGCGCGCCGGCGAGCCGCGCTGCCCGGAACACGGCGAGACCCTGGCCGCCCAGACCATCTCGCAGATGGTGGATCAGGTGCTGGATCTGCCCGAGGGCGAGAAGGTGATGCTGCTGGCCCCGATCGTGCGCGGACGCAAGGGCGAGCACCACAAGCTGCTGGAGTCCATGCGCGCCCAGGGCTACCTGCGCGCCCGCATCAATGGCGAGATCCACGACCTCGATGCCCTGCCCGCGCTGGATGCCAAGCGCAAGCACAACATCGAGATCGTGATCGACCGTTTCAAGGTCCGCGAGGACCTGCGCCAGCGCCTGGCCGAGTCCTTCGAGACGGCGACCGAGCTGGCCGACGGGCTGGCGCTGATCGCCTGGATGGACGAGCCCGAACGCGAGCCCATGATTTTTTCCGCGCGCTATGCCTGCCCCGTCTGCGGCTATGCGCTGCGCGAGCTGGAGCCCCGGCTGTTCTCGTTCAACAACCCGGCCGGCGCCTGCCCCACCTGTGATGGCCTCGGCGTGCGCCAGTACTTCGACCCGGAGCGGGTGGTCTCGCAACCCGAACTGAGTCTGGCTGGCGGGGCGGTGCGTGGCTGGGACCGGCGCAATGCCTGGTACTTCAGTCTGCTGAACAGCCTGGCCCGGCATTACGGCTTTGACGTCGAGAGCCCCTGGCAGGAGCTGCCGGCCGAGGTCCGCGCCGTGGTGCTGCACGGCTCCGGCAAGGACAAGGTCAAGCTGTCGACCCCGGCCGCGAATGGCCGCCTGCGCACGGACGAGCGCGTGTTCGAAGGGGTGATCCCGAACCTGGAACGGCGCTACCGCGAGACCGACTCCGCAGCCGTACGCGAGGAGCTGGGGCGCTATCTGGCCGAACAGGCCTGCCCCGAGTGCCACGGCACGCGCCTGAACTCCGCGGCGCGCCACGTGTTCGTCAGCGACCTCACGCTGCCCGAGGTCACGCACATGAGCGTGGCCGATGCCCGGGCCTTCTTCGGCGAGCTGCGCCTGCCGGGACGCTTCGCCCAGATCGCAGAGAAGATCGTGCGCGAGATCGGCGCGCGCCTGGGATTCCTGAACGATGTCGGGCTCGACTATCTGACCCTGGATCGCTCCGCCGACACGCTGTCGGGCGGCGAGGCCCAGCGTATCCGGCTGGCGTCACAGATCGGGTCGGCCCTGGTGGGGGTGATGTACATCCTCGATGAGCCGTCGATCGGCCTGCACCAGCGCGACAACGAGCGCCTACTGAAGACGCTTTGTCACCTGCGGGATCTCGGCAACACGGTGGTGGTCGTCGAGCACGACGAGGATGCGATCCGTGCCGCCGATCATGTGGTCGATATCGGCCCCGGTGCGGGCCGTCATGGTGGGCAGATCGTCGCCGCCGGCACCCCCGACGAGGTGGCCCGCACACCGGATTCACTGACTGGGGCCTATCTCACCGGGACACGCGCGATCGCCGTCCCGGAGAAGCGCGTCGAACCGGACCCCGAGCGCGAGATCCGCGTGATCGGCGCGCGCGGCAACAACCTGAAGGGCGGCGACTTCGCGTTCCCGACGGGCCTGCTCACCTGTGTCACCGGCGTCTCCGGATCCGGCAAATCGACCCTGGTCAACAATACGCTCTACCCGGCCGTCGCCGTGGCCCTGCATGGCGGGCGCCACACGATCGCGCCGCACGAGCGCATCGACGGCCTCGAGCTAATCGACAAGGTCGTCGACATCGACCAGAGCCCGATCGGCCGCACCCCGCGCTCGAACCCCGCGACCTACACCGGCCTGTTCACGCCGATCCGTGAGCTGTTTGCCGCCACCGCCGAGGCCCGCTCGCGCGGCTACAAGCCCGGTCGCTTCTCGTTCAACGTGCGCGGCGGCCGCTGCGAGGCTTGCCAGGGCGACGGCGTGATCAAGGTGGAGATGCACTTCCTGCCGGATGTCTTCGTCCCCTGCGACGTCTGCAAGGGCAAGCGCTACAACCGCGAGACCCTGGAGGTCCGCTACAAGGGCAAGAGCATCCACGAGGTACTGGAGATGACGGTCGAGGAGGCCCTGGAGTTCTTCCAGCCCGTCCCAGTGATCCATCGCAAGCTCGAGATGCTGATGGAGGTCGGACTGTCCTACATCCAGCTCGGCCAGAACGCCACCACCCTGTCCGGTGGCGAGGCCCAGCGCATCAAGCTGGCGCGCGAGCTGTCCAAACGCGATACCGGCCGCACCCTGTACATCCTCGACGAGCCCACCACCGGCCTGCATTTCGAGGACATCGCCCAGCTCTTGCGAGTACTCCACCGCCTGCGCGACCACGGCAATACGATCGTCGTGATCGAACACAACCTCGATGTGATCAAGACTGCCGACTGGCTGATCGACATCGGACCAGAGGGCGGTAGCGGCGGTGGCGAGCTGTTGGTGGCCGGCACCCCCGAGGCGGTCGCCAGTACCCCGCGCAGCCACACAGGCCGCTTTCTGGCGCCCTTGCTCGATACACGCCAGAATCGAGTCGCATCCGCCTGATACTTCGCCGGGGGAGTTTGCCTTCCCCCAGACGCAAAAAAGCCGGCCCAAGAGGCCGGCTTTTTAATGCGCGAGCAGTCGCCTATCAAGCGGCTTCGCCGTTCTCCTGATCTGCACTCGGCTCCGGCCGATCGACCAGCTCGACATACGCCATCGGCGCGTTGTCGCCTGCGCGGTTCCCGCACTTCAGGATGCGCAGGTAGCCACCCGGCCGACCCTCGTAGCGCGGACCCAGCTCGGTGAACAGCTTGCCCACGATCTCCTTGTCACGAAGGCGGGCGAACGCCGTACGACGACCGTGCACGCTGTCTTCCTTCGCGAGGGTGATCAGCGGCTCGGCCACACGGCGAAGCTCTTTGGCCTTCGGCAGCGTGGTCTTGATCAGTTCGTGCCGAAACAGGGCCACGGACAGGGCCTGAAAAGTGGCCTTGCGGTGCGAGCTGTTACGGCCCAGCTGACGGCCGGAATGACGATGACGCATGAGAGATTTCCTCTGAAATACGGTTGGCGCGAAGCGCCGTGATTACTCGTTGTCGTCGCGCAGACCCGGCGGCGGCCAGTTCTCGAGACGCATCCCGAGCGACAGACCGTGAGTGGCCAGCGTGTCCTTGATCTCGGTCAGCGACTTCTTGCCCAGGTTGGGAGCACGCAGCAGCTCAACCTCGGTACGCTGGACCAGATCACCAATGTAGTACAGGTTCTCCGCCTTCAGGCAGTTCGCCGAACGCACGGTCAGTTCCAGCTCGTCCACCGGACGCAGCAGGATCGGATCGATCGCGCCAGCGGTCGTGCCCGGCACCTCGCCCGTCTCTTCCTGGAGATCGACGAACGGGGCCAGCTGACCCTGCAGGATCGTCGCCGCCTGACGCACCGCGTCATCCGGTGCGATCGCACCATTCGTTTCCAGCTCCAGCACCAGGCGATCCATGTCGGTGCGCTGCGCCAGACGGGCGCTCTCGACACGGTAGGCGACACGGCGGATCGGGCTAAAGCTGGCATCCAGCAGCAGCCGGCCAATGCCGGTCTCGTCACCTTCGGCCTGACGTCGAGTACTCACCGGCTCGTAGCCGCGCCCGGCACGCGCGGTCAGGGTCATGTCGATTTCGACATTCTTGGTGATCGTCGCGATCACATGTTCCGGGTTCACGACTTCGACATCGTGATCCACGGTGATGTCACCGGCGGTCACCACGCACGGGCCCTTTTTCTTCAGGCTCAGCGTCGACTCTTCGCGGCTGTGCATGCGCAGCGCCACACCCTTCAGGTTCAGCAGGATGTCGACCACGTCTTCCTGCACACCTTCGATCGCGGTGTACTCGTGCAGCACGCCCTCGATACGGGCCTCGACGATCGCGGCACCCGGGATCGACGACAGCAGCACGCGGCGCAGGGCGTTGCCCAGCGTATGACCGAAGCCCCGCTCGAGCGGCTCCAGCGCGACCTTGGCCTGGTTCCGATTCTCGGCCTCGACCTCGATCTGTTGTTTCTTGACCAGTTCGTTGGACTGCATGGTGTCTCCTGGCGGAAGGCCGCTATACGGTTACTTCGAGTACAGCTCGACGACGAGCGACTCGTTGATGTCGGCGGGCAGGTCGGAGCGGTCCGGGATCGCCTTGAAGGTGCCCTCGAACTTGCTCGTGTCCACTTCCACCCAGGACGGAAAACCGCTCTGCTCGGCCAGGGTCATGGAATCCTGGATACGCACCTGCTTGCGTGCCTTCTCGCGAATGCTGACGACGTCGGACGGCTGCACCTGGTAGGCGGCGATATTCACCACCTGACCATTGACCAGCACCGCGCGGTGCGAGACCAGCTGACGCGCCTCGGACCGGGTGCTGCCGAAGCCCATGCGATAAACGACGTTGTCCAGACGGCCTTCCAGCAGCTTCAGCAGGTTTTCACCCGTGGAGCCCTTGCGCTGAGCGGCCTTCTTGTAATAGTTGCGGAACTGCTTTTCCAGCACCCCGTAGATACGGCGCAGCTTCTGCTTTTCACGCAGCTGCACGGCGTAATCGGACAGGCGGGTACGGCGTTCGCCGTGCTGCCCCGGGGCTTTGTCCAGCTTGCACTTGGTCTCCAGCGCGCGCGCCCGGCTCTTCAGCCCCAGGTCCACGCCTTCGCGGCGACTCAACTTGCATTTCGGTCCAATGTAACGAGCCATTCTTGAACTCCAGCCTTAAACGCGGCGTTTCTTGGGCGGCCGGCAGCCGTTGTGAGGGATCGGGGTGACATCACTGATGTTCGTGATCTTGAACCCCGCATTGTTCAGCGCACGTACCGCCGACTCGCGACCCGGGCCCGGACCGCGAACCATCACGTCGAGGTTCTTCACGCCGTGCTCGGCTGCGGCCGAACCGGCACGTTCCGCGGCCACCTGGGCTGCGAACGGAGTCGACTTGCGCGAGCCACGGAAGCCTGAGCCACCCGAGGTGGCCCAGCTGATCGTGTTGCCCTGACGATCGGTGATGGTGATGATCGTGTTGTTGAACGTGGCGTACACGTGTGCCACGCCCTCGGCGATATTTTTGCGGACCTTTTTCTTGGTCCGGGTCTGCGCTTGTGCCATGTACCTGTGATCCCAGTCTGATTACTTACGAATCGGGCGACGCGGGCCCTTGCGGGTCCGGGCGTTCGTCTGCGTCTGCTGGCCGCGCAGCGGCAGGCCGCGACGATGACGCACCCCGCGATAGCAGCCCAGATCCATCAACCGCTTGATGTTCATGCTGATCTCGCGGCGCAGATCCCCTTCCACCGGAATGCGATCGATCTGCGCACGCAGAGCGTCGACTTCGGCATCGGTCAGATCCCGCACCTTGATTTCCGGACGCACACCGGCGGCCTCGCAGATCTGGCGGGCCCGAGTCGGGCCAATGCCATAGATCGCGGTCAGCGCAACCACGGTGTGCTTCTGGTCAGGAATATTGATTCCAGCGACGCGAGCCATCCAACATCTCCATCAGAAACCGGCAAAGCCGGCTATAGTAGCAATGAATACCAGTGACGCCAAGCCTTAGCCCTGACGTTGTTTGTGGCGCTTGTCCGAGCAGATCACGCGGACCACGCCATTACGCCGGATCACCTTGCAGTTGCGGCAGATCGGCTTTACGGATGCCCGTACCTTCATGGTCTTTCTCCTTCAACGGATTCCCAACGGGATGGTCTAGCGGATCCCGGTCCCGCCGAATCCCTTCAGATTCGCCTTTTTCATCAGTCCTTCGTACTGGTGCGACACCAGGTGCGATTGCAACTGGGCCATGAAGTCCATCACTACGATCACGATGATCAGCAGCGAGGTCCCACCAAAGTAGAAGGGCACGTTCCAGTACAGGATCAGGAACTCCGGCAGCAGACACACGGCGGTAATGTACACCGCACCCACCGCGGTCAACCGGGTCATGACCCCGTCGATAAACCGTTCCGTCTGGACGCCCGGCCGGATACCCGGAATAAAGGCGCCCTGCTTCTTCAGGTTTTCCGCCGTATCGCGCGAGTTGAACACCAGCGCGGTATAGAAGAAACAGAAGAAAATAATCGCCGCCGCGTAAAAGCCGACGTACAGCGGCTGACCGGGCGCAAGCGTCGTCGACAGCTCGCGCAGCCAGTCCATGCCTTCGGCCTGTCCAAACCATTGCCCCAGGGTCGAGGGGAACAGAATGATACTCGACGCGAAGATCGGCGGGATCCCCCCCGCCATGTTCAACTTCAGCGGCAGGTGGGAGGACTGTCCACCGACAACCTTTCTCCCGACCTGGCGTTTCGCGTAGTTGATCGTGACGCGCCTCTGTCCGCGCTCGACGAACACCACGAAGGCCGTCACCGCGAGCGCCAGCACGATCAGGATCACCACAAACGCGGCCGCCAGCTCACCGGTACGCGCAAGCTCCAGGGTGCCGCCAATCGCACCCGGCAGACCCGCCACGATCCCGGCGAAGATGATGATCGAGATACCGTTACCAATCCCGCGCTCGGTGATCTGCTCACCCAGCCACATCAGGAACAGGGTACCCGTCACCAGCGAGACGACCACCGTAAAGATGAAGATGGGTCCCGGGTTCAACGCCATCGGCATGCCCTGAATGGTCTGCCCGTTGAGCGCGATCCCGATGCCGATACTCTGAAACAGCGCCAGCGCCACAGTCCCGTAGCGCGTGTACTGCGTAATCTTGCGGCGGCCCTGCTCGCCTTCCTTCTTCAGCTGCTGCAGCGCCGGCACGGTCGCGGCCAGCAGCTGCATGATGATCGCCGCCGAAATATACGGCATCACCCCGAGGGCGAAGATCGACAGCCGCTCAAGCGCACCCCCGGAAAACATGTTGAACATGTCCAGGATCGTGCCGCTTTGCTGTTCGAAGAACTGCGATACGGCGACTGGGTTAATCCCCGGCACCGGGATAAACGTCCCGATGCGGTAGACGACCAGAGCGCCCAGCACGAACAGCAGGCGTTGACGCAACTCGGTAAAGCCGGTGAGCCCGCCACCGGATCGTGCTGTCGCTCCACGCGCCATTATTCGGCCTCGACGCTCCCGCCGGCCGCCTCAATGGCTGCCTTGGCCCCCTTGGTCACGCCCACGCCCTTGACGACGCAGGCCTGGGTGACTTCACCGGACGCGAAGATCTTCGCGGTCTGGGTAATCTCGGGAATAACGCCAGCCTTCTTCAGGCTCTCCAGCGTGACCTCACCGTCAACCTTGGCCAGCTCGCTCAGGCGAACCTCGGCGGAATAGCGCTGCTTGCGCGACCGAAAGCCCACCTTGGGCAAACGGCGCTGCAACGGCATCTGACCGCCTTCGAAGCCGGTCTTGGTGAAGCCGCCGGAGCGCGACTTCTGGCCCTTGTGGCCACGACCGCCGGTCTTGCCCAGGCCGGAGCCGATGCCACGCCCCACGCGCTTGCCCGGCTTGCGGGCACCGGCGGGGCTCGAAATGTCGTTGAGTCGCATAGGTCAGACTTCCTCTACCTTCAGCAGGTACGACACCTTGTGGACCATACCGAGATTCTCGGGGGTGGCCTCGATCACAGAGGTGCTGTGGGTCTTGCGCAGGCCGAGGCCGCGAACACAGGCCTTGTGATTCTTCAGCCGTCCGGCGGTGCTGCGCACCAGGGTCAGTTTCAGCTTGCTCATGACTAGCTCGTCACTTCGTCGACAGTCTTGCCGCGCTTGGCAGCGACACGTTCGGGCGAGTTCACCTTGGTGAGCCCGTCGATGGTCGCCTGCACGACGTTGATCGGATTGCGCGAACCAACACACTTGGCCAGCACGTTGTGCACACCCGCCACCTCGAGCACCGCGCGCATCGCACCACCGGCGATGACACCCGTACCCTCGGAGGCCGGCTGCATGTAGACCTTCGCGGCGCCATGACGGCCGTTGACCGCATAGTGCAGCGTGCCGTCCTTCAGTGAGACATCACGCATCTCCTGACGCGCCTGCTGCATCGCCTTCTGGATCGCCTGCGGGACCTCACGGGCTTTGCCGTAGCCAAAGCCAACGCGGCCTTCGCCATCGCCAACCACGGTCAGCGCGGCAAAGCGGAACTGACGACCGCCCTTGACCACTTTGGCCACGCGGTTCACGCCGATCAGCTTTTCTTGCAGGCCGTCCGTGGCTTCGCTTACATCATTACGTGCCATTTATCTTCTCCGGTGGGTCGCGTTGGACTAGAACTGCAGGCCGTTTTCACGGGCGGCGTCGGCCAGGGCCTTCACCCGTCCGTGATAACGAAAGCCCGCACGGTCGAACGCGACCTGTTCGATTCCGGCTTTCTTTGCGCGCTCGGCAATCGCCTGCCCCACACGGGCCGCCGCGTCGGCGTTCCCGGTGTTGCCGGCGCTTTTCAGATCCTTCTCGACGGTAGAGGCAGCAGCCACCACCGCGTCGCCCGAAGGCGCAATGATCTGGGCATACATGTGGCGCGGCGTCCGGTGAATACAGAGACGATGCACCCCCAGCTCGCGGATCTTGAACCGCGCGCGACGCGCTCTCTTAAGTCTGGCCTCTTTCTTGTCCACTGGTGCCTACCTACTTCTTCTTGGCTTCTTTACGCACAATGCGCTCGTCTTTGTACTTCACGCCCTTGCCCTTGTAGGGCTCCGGCGGGCGGAAGGCGCGAATGTTCGCGGCCACCTGGCCCACCTTCTGGCGATCCGTCCCCTTCACTACGACCTCGGTCGCGCTGGGCGTCTCGATCGTGACCCCTTCGGGCACTTCAAACTCGATCGGGTGCGAGTAGCCTAGCGTCAAATTCAGCTTGGCACCCTGCATCTGCGCGCGGTAACCGACGCCCACCAGCTCGAGTTTGCGCTCGAAACCCTCGCTCACGCCGTGCACATGGTTGCCCAGGATGGCACGGATGGTACCCGCAAGAGCGCTGTTCTTGGCGTGTTCGTTCGGCTTCACCTGAACGACACCATCTTCGACGGTGACCGTGACGGCTTCGGGGCAGCTCAGCTGCAACTCGCCCTTCGGGCCCTTGACCTTGATCTCGCCGTCCGCCTGCTCCACGGCCACGCCGTTGGGCAGCTTGATCGGCAGGTTTGCAATGCGCGACATGGCTGATTCCTCAGTAAATCTTGCAGAGGACCTCGCCGCCCTGGCCGGCGGCCCGGGCTGCGCGATCACTCATGACACCCTGCGGCGTGGAAATCACCGCGACACCGAGCCCCTGGTTAATACGCGGGAGCTCGTCCTTGCCGCGGTAGATCCGCAAGCCCGGGCGGGAGATCCGTTCAACGCTTTCGATGACCGGACGCCCCTCGAAATATTTCAGCTTCACCACCAGCTTCTTCTGCGCGACCTCGCCCTCGACCTGGACGTCGCCCACATAGCCCTCGTCGGCAAACACCTTGAGGATTCGCTCCTTGGCTTTGCTGAACGGGATCGCGACCTGCTCCTTGTTCGCGCGCTGCGCATTGCGCACGCGGGTGAGCATGTCGGAAATCGGATCGGTCATCATTGCTTCTGTCTCCTTACCAGCTCGACTTGCGCAGGCCCGGGATTTCGCCCTTCATGGCGTGCTCCCGCAGCTTGTTCCGCCCAAGGCCGAACCGACGGTAATAACCTTTCGGGCGACCGGTGACGCCACAGCGGTTTGTCTGTCGCACCGCCGCGGAATCACGCGGCAGCTTCTGCAATGCATGCATCGCGGCCAGGCGTTCCTCGGAGGACTTGGTTTCGTCCACCAGGATGGCCTTCAGTTCCGCACGCTTTGCGGCATATTTCTGGACCAGATGGGCGCGCTTCTTCTCGCGCTCGATCATCGATGTCTTCGCCATGTGCGCCTACCTCTTAGTTCCGGAACGGGAAACGGAAGGCTTCTAGCAGGGCCTTGGCTTCCTCGTCCGTCTTCGCGCTGGTTGTGATCGTGATGTCCATGCCGCGAATCTTGTCGACACGGTCATAATCAATCTCGGGAAAGATGATCTGTTCCTTGATGCCCATGGAGTAGTTCCCACGGCCATCAAACGCCTTTGCGCTGAAGCCACGGAAATCCCGCACACGCGGCAACGCCACGTTGATCAGGCGATCCAGAAACTCGTACATCTGCCGACTACGAAGGGTCACCTTGCAACCGATCGGATAGTCGTCACGGATCTTGAACCCGGCGATCGACTTGCGGGCCTTCGTCACCACGGGCTTCTGCCCGGCGATGGCCGTCATGTCGCTGACCGCATGTTCAATGATCTTCTTGTCCGCAACTGCATCACCCAGACCCATGTTCAGGGTTACCTTGGTGACACGCGGGATCTCCATCACGTTGGCATAGCTGAACTGCTTCTGCAGCGCCTGCTTCACGTTGGATTCGTATTCTTCTCTCAAGCGTTCCATAAACCGTCCGTCCGCGTTATGCGTCCACGACCTCGCCGTTCGATCGGAAGACACGGACCTTGCGGCCATCTTCCAGGGTCTTGAACGACACGCGATCACCCTTGTCGGTTGCCGGGTTAAAGAGCATCACATTGGAGACATCGATCGGCATTTCCTTCTCGATGATCCCGCCCCCGATCCCACGCTGGGGATTGGGCTTCTGATGCTTCTTCACCATGTTGATGTTCTGGACCAGGACCTTGCCATCCAGCACCTTGATGATGGTGCCTCGACGGCCCTTGTCCTTTCCTGCGATCACGACGACGTCGTCGCCTTTGCGAATCTTATTCATGACGACCTCACAGCACTTCCGGGGCGAGGGAGATGATCTTCATGTACTTCTCCCCTCGCAGTTCACGCGTCACCGGCCCGAAGATACGAGTGCCGATCGGCTGATGCTGATTGTTCAGCAGCACCGCCGCATTGCGGTCGAAACGAATGATCGAACCGTCGGGGCGCCGAACACCCGCGGCGGTGCGCACGACGACCGCATTATAGACGTCGCCTTTTTTGACCTTGCCGCGCGGGATGGCGTCCTTGACGCTCACCTTGATCACATCGCCCACGCGCGCATAGCGACGGTGCGAGCCGCCCAGCACCTTGATGCACTGGATGCGACGGGCGCCGCTGTTATCGGCGGCCTCGAGAACGGTCTGCATTTGAATCATGACTTCTCTCCCAGCGGCCGATTAAAGCGCGTCTTGCCCGACCACTTCGATCAGGGCAAAGCGCTTCTGCTTGGACATCGGCCGGCACTCACGGATACGCACACGGTCACCCATGCGCGAGACATTGTCTTCGTCATGGACGTGCAGCTTGGTGCTGCGCCGAATGAACTTGCCATACAGCGGATGACGCACGCGGCGCTCGACCAGGACGGTGCGGGTCTTGTCCATCTTGTCGCTGATCACGCGCCCAACGACGGATCGCTGGGTTTTGGAGACTTGCTCGGTCATCTTCTTAGCCTGCCTTTCGTTCGTTCATCAGCGTCTTGATCTGCGCGATCTCGCGCCGGACCTTGCCCACCCGGTCGGGGCGCGCCAGCTGGCCGACGGCCTTCTGCATGCGCAGCCCGAATTGCTCCTTGTAGAGCGCCTCGAGCTCAGTGCTGAGCTCGTCGTCGGATTTCTTTCTCAGTTCGCTCGCTTTCATCACATCACCTGCCGACGGGTAAACACCGTCTTCACCGGCAATTTGGCTGCCGCCAGACGCATCGCCTCACGCGCGACGTCCTCGTGCACACCTTCCATTTCGTAGAGCATGCGACCAGGCTGCACCTTGCAAACCCAGTACTCGACGCCGCCCTTACCCTTACCCATACGGACTTCAAGCGGCTTCTTGGTCACCGGCACATCCGGGAACACCCGAATCCAGATCTTCCCGCCACGCTTGATGTGGCGGACCATCGCGCGACGCGCGGCCTCGATCTGGCGAGCCGTAATCCGGCCCCGCTCGACGGCCTGCAGGCCGTACTCGCCGAAGCTGACCTTGGCGCCGGTCGAGGCCATGCCCCGGTTACGGCCCTTGAACTGCTTGCGGAACTTGGTTCTTTTTGGCTGCAGCATGATCTTTCAGTCCTAGCTCGCGTTGGCGGCGGCACGGGTCCCTTCGGTCGGCTCCAGGCCAAAGACCTCGCCCTTGAAGATCCACACCTTCACGCCAATGATCCCGTAGGTGGTCCGCGCTTCGGCAAACCCGTAGTCAATATCAGCACGCAGGGTATGCAGCGGCACGCGGCCTTCGCGGTACCACTCGGAGCGCGCGATCTCGGCGCCGTTCAGGCGACCGGACACGTGCACCTTGATGCCCTGGGCGCCGAGGCGCATCGCGTTGCCGACGGCGCGCTTCATCGCGCGGCGGAACATGATGCGGCGCTCCAGCTGCTGCGCGATCCCTTCGGCCACCAGCTGGGCCTCGATCTCGGGCTTGCGCACCTCTTCAATATTGATCTTGACCGTGCCTTTCTCGAGACCCGTCTCGCGGGCCACGTCCTGGCGCAGCTTCTCGATGTCTTCGCCCTTCTTGCCGATCACGATGCCCGGACGCGCGGTCTGGATCGTGATATGCGCGGCCTTCGCCGGGCGGGAGATGCTGATGCGGCTCACCGACGCGTGGGCCAGTTTCTTCTGCAGAAACTCGCGCAACTTGATGTCGTTGTTCAGCGTCTCGCCAAACTCGCGGCCGTCGGCGTACCAAGTGGCCGACCACGGGCGAGAGATGCCCAGGCGGATGCCGGTCGGATGTACTTTCTGACCCATGCTTAGGCTCCCTTCTCGCTAACGCCGATGACGATATGGCTGGTGCGCTTCAGGATGCGGTTACCGCGGCCTTTGGCACGCGCGTGCATCCGCTTGAGCACCGGCCCTTCGTCGACCTGGATGCGCGAGATGCGCAGCTCGTCGATGTCGGCACCGTCGTTGTTCTCCGCGTTCGCGATGGCGGACTCCAGCACCTTTTTCACAATGGCGGCCGGCTTCTTCGCGCTGAACGTGAGTTCGTTGAGCGCCTCTTCCACCCGCAGGCCACGCACCTGGTCGGCGACCAGGCGAGCCTTTTGCGGGGAGATCCGCGCGAAACGCAGTTTTGCAATCGTTTCCATCGTTCGTCCTCAGCGCGACTTCTTGTTCGCGATATGACCCTTGAAGGTCCGCGTCAAGGCAAATTCGCCCAGCTTGTGGCCCACCATGTTCTCGTTGACGAGGACAGGCACGTGCTGCCGGCCGTTGTGGACGGCGATGGTCAACCCGACCATCTGCGGGATGATCATCGAACGCCGGGACCAGGTCTTGATCGGTCGACGATCGTTCTTCTCGACCGCATCTTCCACCTTCTTGCGCAGGTGGTGGTCGACGAACGGGCCTTTCTTCAGTGAACGCGGCATGCTGGGACTCCGTTACTTCTTACGCCGACGAACAATCATGCCGTCGGTACGCTTGTTATTGCGGGTCTTGTAACCCTTGGTCGGACGACCCCACGGGGTCACCGGATGACGGCCAAAGTTGCGGCCTTCGCCACCACCATGCGGGTGATCGACCGGGTTCATGGCGGTACCACGCACGGTCGGGCGGACACCCTTCCAGCGCTTGGCGCCGGCCTTGCCGTATTTCTTCAGGCTGTGCTCGGAGTGGCCAACTTCGCCCACCACGGCGCGGCACTCGGACAGGACGCGGCGCATCTCGCCCGAACCTAGACGCAGGGTGGCGTGCTGTCCTTCGCGGGCCACGACCTGCGCGGACGTACCGGCGGAGCGAACCATCTGGGCACCCTTGCCAGGCTTGAGCTCGACACAATGCACGGTGGTACCGACCGGGATCGAGCGTAGCGGCATGGCGTTGCCCGGACGAATCGGGGCCTGGTTACCACTCGCGACCTGATCACCCTGGTTCAGACCCTTCGGCGCGATGATGTAGCGACGCTCGCCGTCGGCGTACAGCAGCAGGGCCAGGTGGGCGCTGCGGTTCGGATCATACTCCAGCCGCTCGACCCGCGCCGGCACGTTGTCCTTGTTGCGCTTGAAGTCGACCACACGGTAGCGCTGCTTGTGACCGCCACCCACGTGCCGCGTAGTAATACGGCCCGTGTTGTTGCGACCGCCGCTACGGGTCTTCTTCTCGACCAGCGCGGCATGCGGCGCACCCTTGTACAGGTTGTCGCCACGGATCTGCACCGCGTGACGACGACCGGCCGAAGTCGGATTCGTCTTGATAATCGCCATGACTAGACCTGGTCTCCTTCACCCATGTCGATGCTCTCGCCTTCGGCCAGCGCGACATAAGCCTTCTTCCAGTGATTGCGGCGCCCAAAAAGGCGCCCAAAGCGCTTCTTCTTGCCCTGCTGGTTCAGGGTGCGGACATTCTCGACCCGCACCTGGAACAGATGCTCGACCGCCGCCTTGATTTCTTCTTTGCTCGCGTCGGGCAGCACGCGGAACACGTACTGACCGACCTCGCCGGCCATGGTGGATTTCTCGGAAACCACCGGGCCCTGAATTACCTGCATCAGACGCGCATTCATGCCAGCCACTCCTCAACCTTGCGGATCGCCGCTTCGGTCATCACGACCGTCTCCGCGCCGACCAGATTGGCCGGATTGATGCCGGCAACGTCGACGATGTCGATATGCGGCACGTTACCCAGCGCACGAGCGGTCATGTCATCCGCCTCGGCCAGCACGACCAGCCCCTTCGCGAGACCCAGCTCCTTGAGCTTCGCAACGCCGTCGCGGGTCTTGCCCGATGCCACGGCGAAGTCGGCCACCACCTTCAGCCGTTCTTGACGGACCAGCTCGGAGAGGATCGACGCCATCGCGGCGCGATACATCTTCTTGTTCAGCTTCTGCGAGAAGTCCCGGGTGCGCGCCGCAAAGACTTTGCCACCACCGGTCCACAGCGGGCTGCGGATCGTACCGGCACGGGCGCGGCCCGTGCCTTTCTGGCGAAACGGCTTCGCACCACCGCCGCTCACGTCGGAGCGCGTCTTCTGCGCACGGGTGCCCTGGCGCTGCCCCGCGAGGAACGCGACCACGCTCTGGTGCACCAGCGACTCGTTAAAGTCGCGCTCGAAGCACACGGGCGACAACTCTACGCTGGCACCGGTATCGGCTGTCGTTACTTGCATTGTCTTCAACCCTTCGCCTTGACGGCCGGACGAATCATCACGTCAGTGCTGGGCGCACCCGGCACCGCGCCCTGGATCAGCACGAGGCTGCGATCCGCATCCACCCGAACAACCTTCAGGTTCTGGATCGTCTTGCGCTCGGCGCCCATATGGCCCGCCATCTTCTTGCCCTTGAACACACGACCCGGGCTCTGGTTCTGCCCGATCGAACCCGGGGCGCGGTGCGCCAGCGAGTTACCGTGGGTCGCGTCTTGCGTGCGGAAGTTATGACGCTTGACCGCACCCTGGAAACCCTTGCCCTTGCTCTGAGAGGTCACGTCAACGACCTGACCTTCCTCGAAGCGATCAACCGTGATGGCGTCACCCGGGGCCAGGCCCTCGAGCTCATCCGCCTCAACACGGAATTCCCAGAGACCGCGCCCAGGCTCGACCGAGGCCGCAGCATAGTGCCCCGCTTCGGGCTTGCTGACCCGGGACGCCTTGCGTGCGCCGGCCGTCACCTGGACCGCGTTGTAGCCGTCGCCTTCACTGCGCTTGATCTGGACCACGCGATTGTTGTCCACCTGCAGCACAGTCACCGGCACGGAGACGCCGTCGTCAGTGAAGACGCGGCTCATGCCTAGTTTGCGACCGATGAGTCCAATGGCCATTGCAAAACCCCTTCCGTATCGAACGGCGCTGGCAAGCGCCCTAAAGCCGTGGCCCGGCGAACAATCCCGCCGGGCCACGGAAAGCCCAATAGTATGGCAGAAAGTTACGAGTTAGTTAAGTCGAATCTGAACATTCACGCCCGCGGCGAGGTCCAGCTTCATCAGGGCATCCACGGTCTTGTCGGTCGGATCGAGGATGTCCATCAAACGCTTGTGCGTACGCAGCTCGTACTGGTCTCGCGCGTCCTTGTTGACGTGCGGCGAGATCAGGACCGTGTACGACTCACGCTTGGTCGGGAGCGGGATGGGCCCCTTCACGCGGGCGCCCGTGCGCTTCGCGGTTTCGACGATCTCGGCCGCCGAGCGGTCGATCAGTCGATGGTCAAAGGCCTTCAGGCGAATTCGGATACGCTGGTTTGCCATCTCACTCACTCAATAATCTTGGATACGACGCCGGCGCCGACGGTGCGGCCGCCTTCGCGAATCGCAAAGCGCAGACCATCTTCCATCGCGATCGGGCTGATCAGCGACACGGTCATCTTCACGTTGTCACCCGGCATCACCATCTCGGTGCCTTCCGGCAGCTCCACCGAACCCGTCACGTCCGTCGTGCGGAAGTAGAACTGCGGGCGATAACCATTGAAGAACGGGGTATGACGACCACCCTCGTCCTTGCCCAGGATGTACACCTCGGCCTCGAAATGCGTGTGCGGGTTGATCGAACCCGGCTTGCACAGCACCTGACCACGCTGCACTTCGTCGCGCTTGGTACCACGCAGCAGAATGCCCACGTTGTCGCCCGCTTCGCCCTGGTCCAGCAGCTTGCGGAACATCTCGACACCGGTGACCGTGGTCTTCTGGGTGTCGCGGATACCGACAATCTCGATTTCCTCGCCCACCTTGACCACACCGCGCTCGATACGACCGGTCACCACCGTGCCGCGGCCGGAGATCGAGAACACGTCCTCCACCGGCATCAGGAAGTCGCCGTCCACGGCGCGTTCCGGCTCCGGAATCCAGGTGTCCATCGCTTCGACCAGCTTGTAGATCGCCGGCGCGCCCACTTCGCTCTCGTCACCTTCCAGCGCCTTCAGCGCGGAACCGGTGACCACCGGGGTGTCGTCGCCCGGGAAGTCGTAGGAAGACAGCAGGTCGCGCACTTCCATCTCGACCAGCTCGAGCAGCTCGGGGTCGTCGACCATGTCGGCCTTGTTCAGGAACACCACGATGTACGGCACACCAACCTGACGCGCCAGCAGGATGTGCTCGCGGGTCTGCGGCATCGGGCCATCGGCCGCGGACACCACCAGAATCGCGCCGTCCATCTGCGCCGCACCCGTGATCATGTTCTTCACGTAGTCCGCGTGCCCAGGGCAATCCACATGCGCGTAGTGACGAATGTCGGATTCGTATTCCACGTGCGCCGTGGCAATCGTAATCCCGCGCGCCTTCTCTTCCGGCGCATTGTCGATCTGGTCAAACGCACGGGCTTCACTGCCGTACTTCTTGCCCAGCACCGCCGTCATCGCCGCCGTCAGCGTGGTCTTGCCATGGTCCACATGACCAATCGTCCCCACATTCACATGCGGCTTCTTACGCTCGAACTTTTCCTTGGACA
>NZ_KB905137.1:0-101587 GCF_000378285.1 Thioalkalivibrio sp. ALgr1 | reverse complement strand
CTGGCGGCGTCTGCTGGTGCAGCACGGCGCCCGGGCCAGCATGAGCCGGCGGGGTAACTGCTGGGACAATGCGGTGGCCGAACGCTTCTTCCTAAACCTGAAGATGGAGCGCGTCTGGCGACGGGACTATGCCAATCACGGCGAGGCCACCCGGGACATCACCGACTACATCGTCGGCTTCTACAACGAGCGCCGAAGGCACTCGACCCTGGGCTACCTGTCGCCCAACGCCTACGAGCGAAAATGGACAGCCGAAACACCGATCGAGGTGTCCGAAATCACTTGACCACTACAATGTGTGGGAGATGAAGAGAGTGAGCCTTCGAAGCTTGCAGGGGGTGGGTGGTTTTGTGATGGGGTTTGGATTAGCGTGCGGGGAATTGTGAACTGGAGGGGTTGTGATGGATGAGTGGGTCGATCGGCTGGCGGGGTTGGGGACCGCGAGTATTGGGCGTGTGGTTGAAGGCTTGTTGCGCGGGATGGGGTATGTGCTGGTGGATGCGCCGGCGGATGGTCGCGATGTGTGGCAGGAGTATGTGGTGGCCCCGGCACGCGGCGGTGACGATGCGCCGCGCTTGATTGTGGGAGTGGCGCGCGATCGCGACAGCGAGGTGGAGCCGCCGGAGCTGGAGGCCTTTGTCTCGGGGCGCATGGGTAGTGATCGCGGGATGTATGTGAGCCTGGCCGGCTTTGCGCCGGAGGCGCGCGAGCAGGCGGCGGAGCTGGCGATGCCGGTGATTCTGCTGGAGCCGGCTGATCTGGCGGAGCGGTTGCGCAGCCACTGGGGTGCGCTGGATGGCGAGACGCAGGCGCTGGTTGAGGGGCGTGGTTAGCGGTTTGTGTTTTCTTGGTCGAGTGTGAGAAGGGCCTGTCCTGTTGGGATGGGCCCTTTTTTGTTGGGCGGGTTTGGTGCGGTATTCGGGCGTGGGTATCGCCGAGGGGGCTCGGCTCCTACAGGGGCGGGTGTTGGCATGTGGGTGGGTGGTCTTCTGGCTGATGGGGGTTATGTCTAATGCCGCATCGCGCAGGGGGCTGCGCTCCTACAGACGGGTTGTGGTTGGTGTAGGAGGCCAGCCCTCTGGCCGATTTGGGCCTGTCCGGTAGCAGCGTGCGATCAACCGGCGGGCTCCAGGAGGAGGGCGGTCAGCGGCGGCAGGTGGAGGTAGAGCGTGGCGGGGTGGCCGTTGCGCTCGATGGGTTCGGCGTGGGCGTGGGCGGGGCCGCGGGAGTCGCCGCCGTAGGCCTGGGCGTCGGTGTTGAGCACGACGCGCCAGGGGCCGGGGTGCGGCGCGGGGACCGGGTGGGCGCCGCGTTCGATGGGGGTGAGGTTGAGCACGACGATGCGTTCCTGGCCGTGGATGTCGCGGCGCAGGAAGCTGAGGGTGGAGTGCGAGGCGTCGTCGCAGTCCAGCCAGGAGAAGCCGTCGGGTTCGAATTCGCGGCCGTGCAGGGCGGCGTGGTCGCGGTAGACCTGGTTAAGGTCGCGCACGAGCTGCTGCAGGCCCTGGTGCAGCGGGTATTGCAGGACGTACCAGTCCAGTTCGCGGTCCTCGGACCACTCCGGGCCCTGGCCGAATTCCTGGCCCATGAACAGGAGCTTCTTGCCGGGGTAGAGCCACTGCCAGGCATAGAGCAGGCGCAGGTTGGCGTGCTGTTCCCATTCGTTGCCGGGCATGCGGCCGCGCAGGCTGCGTTTGCCGTGCACGACTTCGTCGTGGGAGAAGGGCAGAACGAAGTTCTCGCTGTAGGCGTAGATCTGGCCGAAGGTGAGCTGGTTGTGGTGATAGTGGCGGTAGATCGGGTCCATGCCGAAGTAGGTCAGGGTGTCGTGCATCCAGCCCATGTTCCATTTCATGGTGAAACCGAGTCCGCCCATGGACGGCGGGCGGCTGACGCCCGGCCACGCGGTGGATTCCTCGGCGATCATCACCACGCCCGGGTGCGCGGTCTGCACGGTCTCGTTCAGGTGGCGCAGGAAGTCGATCGCCTCCAGGTTTTCGTTGCCGCCGTGGATGTTGGGCAGCCAGTCGTGCGGTTCGCGGTCGTAGTCGCGATAGAGCATGGAGGCGACCGCGTCCACGCGCAGGCCGTCGAGGTGGAAGTCCTCGACCCAGCACAGGGCGCTGGAGAGCAGGAAGTTGCGCACCTCGGGGCGGGAGTAGTTGAAGATCAGCGTGCCCCAGCCGCGGTGCTCGCCGATGCGCGGATCTTCGTGTTCGTACAGTGCAGTGCCGTCGAAGCGGGCGAGGGCGAATTCGTCGCGCGGGAAGTGGCCGGGCACCCAGTCGAGCAGTACGCCGAGCCCGGCCTGGTGCGCCTGGTCGACGAAGTAGCGGAAATCGTCCGGGTCGCCGAAGCGCGAGGTGGGGGCGAAGAAGCCGGTGCTCTGGTAGCCCCAGGAGCCGTCGAACGGGTGTTCGGTGATCGGCAGCAGCTCGAGATGGGTGAAACCCATGTCGCGGGCATAAGGCACGAGGCGCTCCGCCAGCTCGCGGTAGTTGGGCCACTGGCCCTCGGGGCTGCGCTGCCAGGAGCCGAGATGCACCTCGTAGATGCTCATCGGGCGGTGCTTCCAGCCCTCGGGGTCGCGGTTCTGGAGCCATTCGTCGTCGCCCCAGGTGTAGTCGCTCTGCGGCTGGATGCGCGCGGCCGTCTCCGGGCGCAGCTGGTAGGCGCGGGCGTAGGGGTCGGTGCGGACGTGGATGGTGCCGTGGTCGCGGTTGCGGATCTCGAATTTGTACAGGGTGTCGCGGTCCAGCCCCGGGATGAACAGCTCCCAGATGCCGCTGCCCGGGTGCACGGTCATCGGGTGGCAACGGCCATCCCAGCGGTTGAAGTCGCCGACGACGGAGGCGCGCTCGGCGTTCGGGGCCCAGACGGCGAAGCGCACGCCGTCGATCCCGTCGCGGGTCTCCGGGTGGGCGCCGAGCATGCGGTGGGCGTGCCAGTGCCGGCCTTCGGCGAACAGGTGGCGGTCGAATTCGGGGATGTCCGGGGTGAAGCTCCACGGGTCAACGGCTTGTAATGTCTGCGTGCCACCCTCGGGCTTCCAGCGGAGCGCCGGGTGCGCGGGGAGGGCATTGCCCTTGCCCTGCCAGGTGAAGAGTCCCGGGATTTTGGTACTGGGCGTGAGCGGTTCTTCGGATCCGCCCGAAAGTGTGATCGAGGCCTCGCTGGCGTGCGGCAGCCAGGCACGGTAGCAGGCAGTCTCTTGATCCAGCGCATGAAGGCCCAGGACGCTGTGTGGATCATGGAGGCGCGCCTCCGGCAAACGCGCGAGGGTTTCGGCAACGGGTGTGATGCATTTGCTGGAGGCTGTTGTCATACTCGAATCACGCTCGGTGTTTGATCGGGGTCACAGCCCCGGAGAGGTTTAATGGCAAGGATGGGTGCATGAATCCGCAACCGCAACGTTTTGTTAGTCGTCTGACCCGCGAGACCCTGGCTCTGATCCTCGCCGGTGGGCGCGGATCGCGGCTGAAGCAGCTGACGCTCTGGCGGGCCAAGCCGGCCGTACCGTTCGGCGGCAAGTTCCGCATCATCGACTTTCCACTGTCCAACTGTATCAACTCGGGCATCCGTCAGGTGGCGGTGCTGACGCAGTACAAGGCGCATTCGCTGATCCAGCATATCCAGCGCGGCTGGAGCTTCCTGCGCGGGGAGTTCGGCGAGTTCATCGAGCTGTTGCCGGCGCAGCAGCGCATCGAGACGTCCTGGTACCAGGGTACGGCGGACGCGGTTTACCAGAACATCGACATCATCCGTCAGCACGCGCCAAGTTACGTGCTAATCCTGGCCGGGGACCACATCTACAAGATGGACTACGGCCAGATGATCGCCTTCCACGTGGAGAGCGGGGCGGACATGACGGTGGGCTGCCTGGAGGTGGAGCGTGAACGCGCCAAGGCCTTCGGGGTGATGGGCGTCGATGCCGCGAGCCGCATTACCTCGTTTGCGGAGAAGCCGGATGACCCGGCGAGCATCCCGGGCAAGAGCACCCATTCGCTGGCCTCGATGGGGATCTACGTGATCAACACGCAGTTCCTGTTCGAGCAGCTGATCAAGGACGCGGATGACACCTTCTCCACGCACGATTTCGGCAAGGACATCATCCCCGGCATCATCGATCGCTATCAGGTGATGGCCTACCCGTTCCGCGACGAGCAGGGCGTGCGCCAGGGCTACTGGCGTGATGTCGGCACGATCGACTCCTACTGGCAGGCGAACCTGGAACTGATCGGCGTGACCCCCGAACTGAATCTGTACGACTCCGACTGGCCGATCTGGACGTATCAGGAGCAGCTGCCGCCGGCGAAGTTCGTGTTTGACGACGACGATCGCCGCGGCATGGCGATCGACTCCATGGTGTCGGGGGGTTGCATCATCTCGGGCAGCACGATCCGCCACTCGCTGCTGTTCTCCAACGTGCAGGTGAACGCCGGTTCGACGGTGGAAGACTCGGTGATCCTGCCCAGCGTGAAGGTGGGCGAGGACTGCGTAATCCAGAAGGCGGTGATCGACAAGGGCTGCAGGGTGCCCGACGGGACCCAGATTGGTGTGGACGACGAGGCGGATGCCCGCGACTACTACATATCGCCCGAAGGTGTACGGGTGGTAACCCCCGAGATGCTCGGACAGGCCACGCATCATGTGCGCTAGTACTGCACTGGTGCCGATCCCACCCAAACTCGATGTGGTGCTGTGCTGGCACATGCACCAGCCACAGTACTTCGAGAGCGGCGCGGGTGAATACGCGCTGCCCTGGACGTACCTCCATGCGCTGAAGGACTACACGGACATGGCCGCCCACCTGGAGGCCTGCCCGAAGGCGCGCGCGGTGGTCAATTTTGCGCCAATCCTGCTGGAGCAACTGGCGGACTATGGCGAGCGCCTGGACGCTTGCGTGCGCGAGCGCCAGCTTGTTGGCGACCCGGTGCTCGACCTGTTGCACATGGATGCGGTGCCGACGGACTCTGCGCAGCGCGAGGAGATCCTGCGGGTATGCCTGCGGGCGCATGCCCCGCGCATGATCGAGCCGTTCCCGCTGTTCCAGCGCCTCGCCGATATCGCGCGCAAGGCGATGGAGGAGCCGCTGCTGCTGGGGCATCTGGATGACCGCTTTTTCCAGGATCTGGCTACCTGTTACCACCTGGCCTGGCTGGGCGAGACCATTCGCTGGGCCTATCCCGAGGTGCGCGGCTGGCTGAAGGCGGATACGAACTTCGAACCTGGCATGCGTCAGCGTCTGCTGACGCTGATCCGCGACGAGGTCAAGGGCATCCTGCCGCGCTATCGGGAATTGGCGGAGAGTGGTCGGGTCGAGTTGTCGTTTACCCCGTATGCCCACCCGATCATGCCGCTGATGATTGACCTGGCCTCTGCCCGCGAGGCGATGCCGGAGGTGGAACTGCCCAAGGCCCCCGCCTATCCGGATGGGGAGGCCCGGGTGCGCTGGCACATCGATCGGGGGATCGAGGTCTTCGAGAAGCATTTTGGCTTCCGCCCGCGCGGGTGCTGGCCCTCCGAGGGCAGCCTGAGCGAGGCGACCATACGCCTGCTGGACGAATACAAGCTGTGCTGGACGGCCAGCGGCCAGACGGTGCTCGCCAACAGCCTGGCGGCGGCGGGCGAGACGGCCGAGTCCAACACCGGCTCCGCCGAAGAGGAAGGCTGGCTGCACCGCCCCTATCAACTGCAGGGCAGTGACATCGAACTGTTTTTCCGTGACGACGGGCTGTCCGATGCGATCGGGTTTCGCTATGCCGACTGGCATGCGGACGACGCGGTGGGGGACTTCATCCACCACCTGGAGAACATCGCCGCCGTTTCGCCCCAGGGTGGGGTGGTCTCGGTGATCCTGGATGGCGAGAACGCCTGGGAGTACTACCCCGAGAACGGTTATCACTTCCTCAATGCGCTGTACGAGCGCCTGGCGCAGCATGCCACACTGAATCTTTGCACCTTTGCCGACGTCTGCCGGCGCAGCGGCAAGGATCGCGATCGTGGCGAGCTGCCAGGGCTGGTCGCGGGCAGTTGGGTATACGGGACGTTCTCCACCTGGATCGGCGACCCCGACAAGAACCGGGGCTGGGACAGCCTGATCGCGGCCCGCAAGGCGGTAGACCAGGCCGTGGCCGAGGACCCCTCGCTGGATACACCGGAACTGCGCGAGCAACTGGCCATCTGCGAAGGGTCGGACTGGTGCTGGTGGTTCGGGGCGTATAACCCGGCCGGTTCGGTCAGTGACTTCGAGCAGCTTTATCGTCGACATCTGGCGCGGCTTTATCAGCTTGCCAACCTCACGGTCCCCGAATCGCTGGGCGAGGTGCTCTCGGTCGGCGGGGGTGATCCGTCCGCGGGCGGCACGATGCGCAAGGGGCAGGGCGACTGATGGTCGGCGAGGGCCATGCCAACCCGCTGATGCAGCGCCGGCGGGCGGGCGTGCTGCTTCATCCCACCTCCCTGCCCGGCAGCGAGCCGGTCGGGACGCTCGGCGGCGAGGCCTACGCCTTTCTCGACTGGGCTCGTCGGGCAGGCTTCACGCTGTGGCAGATCCTGCCGCTACACCCCCCGCATGAGGATGGCTCGCCCTACGCGTGCATCTCCGCCTTTGCGGGTGATGCGCGCCTGATCGATCCCCGGTTGCTGGCCGAGCGGGTTGGGCTGTCGGCGGACAGCGGCACCGGGGAGGCCATGCTGGCCCGGGCGCATGCCCGATTGAATGACACCCCGGCCGTCTGGCGAGAGGCCTATCAGCGGTTCTGTCAGGAGCAGGGGCCGGTCTGGCTGGACGACTACGCCCGCTTCGTGGTGATCCGCGCACGCGAGCAGGATCGGCCCTGGTGGGAGTGGGACCCGGTGCTGCGCGACCGCGACCCGGACGCGATGGAGCGGATCGAGGACGAGGCGCGCGACGAGCTGGAGCGGGTGCGCTTCGCCCAGTTCGTGTTCTTTGACCAGTGGCAGGACCTGCGTCGTCAGGCGAAGGATCTGGATATCCTCATCCTGGGCGATATGCCGATCTTCGTGGCGCACGACTCGGCCGATGTCTGGGCTCATCGTGACCTGTTCGCCCTGGACGAGACGGGCCATCCGGTCACCGTCGCCGGTGTTCCTCCGGACTACTTCTCCGAGACCGGGCAGCGCTGGGGCAACCCCCAGTACCACTGGGACCGGCTGGAGGCCACCGGCTACCGCTGGTGGGTCGACCGCATGCGCTGGGCATTGGAAACCCTGGATGCCGTCCGCATCGACCATTTCCGTGGCTTCGAGGCGAGCTGGGGGATCCCGGCCGAGGAACCGGACGCGACCAATGGCCGCTGGGTGCCGGGCCCGGGCGAGCCGTTCTTTCGCCGCCTGGAAGACGAGCTGGGCACGCTGCCGCTGCTGGCCGAGGATCTCGGGGTGATCACGCCTGAAGTCACCGCGCTGCGCGAACACTTCGACCTGCCGGGTATGCGTATCCTGCAGTTCGCCTTCGAGGGTGGCGAGGACAACCCGTACCTGCCGAACAACCACAACGAGGCCAGCGCCGTCTACACCGGCACGCACGATAACGACACCACGCTGGGCTGGTTTCAATCGCTCGCCCCCGAGATGCAGGAGCACGTGATCAACACCCTGAACGAGGGCGGGGCCGAGGAGATCCCGTGGCCGTTGATCCGCGCCGCCTACCGCTCCGTGGCACAGCTGGCCATCCTGCCGATGCAGGACGCACTCGGCCTGGACAACCGGGCCCGCATGAACCGCCCCGGCACCATGGATGACGGCAACTGGCGCTGGCGCTTCTCCTGGAAGCAGGTGCCCGAGGACCGCGCCGCCGAACTGCAGGCCCTGGCGCGCGAAACGGACCGCCTGTAGCGACTTCCCGCCCGCCATTGCCAGCCCGCCCCACATCCCGGAGAATGCCGGCCACCGGAGGGGTGGCAGAGCGGTTGAATGCACCGGTCTTGAAAACCGGCAGGGATTCACGTCCCTCGTGGGTTCAACAAGGCGGCGCAGCCGCCGCAGGACGTCGCCGCGAGCGGCGACGCCCGAAGGGTGAGGGCGCGAGCCCGAATCAATCCCACCCCCGGGCGCCCGCAGGGCGCCGTGCGCGTACCCGGGCGCCATCATTGCCAGCTTGCCCCGTATCCCGGAGAATGCCGGCCACCGGAGGGGTGGCAGAGCGGTTGAATGCACCGGTCTTGAAAACCGGCAGGGATTCACGTCCCTCGTGGGTTCAAATCCCACCCCCTCCGCCATTTCCCAGGTGTTTCAAGCTTGTACGCGCCAGCCCGCCGCGGGATCGAGTGCGACACTCGTAGGGTGCGGTTGAGCACCGCGAAACGCACCATCCCCTGCGCCGAGCGAAACCCCGATGCGATTCGCTATGCTCATCGCATCCTACGGTGCTGCGGCGGGTTTACTCTCTTGGTAACTGTTCTCCCTTGACGCGGAACCCCGCTGGACGTAATCTTGCCGCCGTTCTGGGCGGTTAGCTCAGCGGTAGAGCACTGCCTTCACACGGCAGGGGTCACTAGTTCGAACCTAGTACCGCCCACCAGAAAATGACGCAAAAAAGGCGACCCACGGATTCCGGGGTCGCCTTTTTTGTGCGCAGGGGCTTCGCGGGCAAGCCCGCCCCCACAAGTCCCCCTCAAGATACTTCCCACAGGCTTCGGTTTCGAATTCCAGAAGGCTGGGGCCAGACGTGCGAAAGGGGCCACTTGGGCCCCTTTGCTTGAATCTGGCGGAGAGGGAGGGATTACGGCGACGTTGTCGCCGCCCTACGGGCCGCCTCCGCTGCGCTGCGGCGTTCCGATGTCGCGATGCGCCATCGGTCGAACCATCGTTTCGGATTCCTCGGGTTCGAATCCCGGAACGCTGGGGCTAGAAATGCAAAAGGGGCCACGCAGGCCCCCATGCTGAATCTGGCGGAGAGGGAGGGATTACTCGGCACGATGTGCCTCGCCCTGCGGGCCGTCGCCTGAGGCGACGTTCGGGTGCCGCTTCGCGTCACCCGTCGAACCATCATTTTCTATCCCTCGGGTTCGAATCTCGACACCTTAGGGGACAGACATGCGAAAGGGGCCACTTGGGCCCCCTTGCTTGAATCTGGCGGAGAGGGAGGGATTCGAACCCTCGGTACTCGCGAGAGTACAACGGTTTTCGAGACCGCCCCGTTCGACCACTCCGGCACCTCTCCGAATTGTTGCACCGTGCGGGGTCGAGCCGCGACGGCGGAGCGAATCCTAGCAGATTCGGAGGCCGTTGCGGTAGCGCGTCAGGGCATCAGGCGGGTGACGTGCCAGCCATTGTCCGTCCGGTGGTACTGGAAGCGGTCGTGCAGGCGGCCGGCGCGCCCCTGCCAGAACTCGAACAGCTCGGGCTGCAGGCGGTAGCCGATCCAGGCGGGATCGCGGGGGATCGCGCCTTCGGGGTACTGCGTTTCCAGCGTCTGGACACGGGCCTCGAGCTCGGCGCGCGTGCCGATGGGCTGGCTCTGGATGGAGGCCGCTGCAGCCAGCTGGCTGGCGCGCGGCCGCTGGGCGAAGTATTCGTCCGCGGCCTCGCCGGGCAGGGCGGTTACGCTGCCTTCGACGCGGATCTGGCGCTCGGTCTCGGGCCAGTAGAACAGGAGTGCGGCGCGCGGATTCTCGGTGAGGTCCTGACCCTTGCGGCTGCGGGAGTCGGTGTACCAGCAGAGGTCTTCGCCCTCCACGTGCTTGAGCAGAACCGTGCGCGCGGAGGGCTGGCCGTCGGCGTCGGCCGTGGCGAGGATCATCGCGGTGGGGTCCGGGTTTCCGGCTTCGCGCGCGTCGACCAGCCAGCGGTCCAGCAGGGTCAGGGGATTGTCGAGCAGGTCGCGGCGGTGGAGCTCGCCCTGGGTGTAGTCGCGGCGGGTGTGGCGGTGGTCGGTGGTGCTCATCGGGTCTCCCGGAGGCCTTTGTGTCCATAATAAAGGCTGCTATCGCGAACGGCACGGGAAATTTGCGGTGGCTTTGTTGTCACAGGGACAGTACACGACCTGTGTGCCCCATACAGCAAGGAGCGGATGATGGCTGGAGCGAAGATCGCGGCAGTGGAGCCCAAGGGTGTCGAGCTCAAGAAGGGGGAGGAGTACTACTTCTGCCGCTGCGGGCGATCCAAGGATCAGCCATTTTGCGACGGCTCGCACGAGGGTACGGGGCTGGAGCCCATCGCCTTTACTCCCGAGGAAGACGGCGAGGCGTTTCTCTGCCAGTGCAAGCAGTCGGGTGATCTGCCGTACTGCGATGGGACGCACCAGCAGTTCGACGAGGACGATATCGGCACGGAGCCGGAGGCGGACAAGGGTTCCAGCGAGGATGATAGTGACGGTGCACCGGACCCGCGTAACACGGAGACCGAGCCGCATGTCGAACTGATCCATCGCATGGCCCGTTCGGGTCTGGACGAGGTGGGCCACTACGGGCCGACAGTGGCGATGGGTGTGCCGCGCAGCCGGCTCCCGATCTGGGACGACCTGCAGTTGCTGGCGGCGCAGTTGGCGAGTCGGCCGTTGCCGGATGGCGCTCCGGTCGAGACGGGGCTGGTGATCGGGCCGGAGGCGAAGCGGCCGCTGCAGCTGGATATCCCGATGCTGGTATCGGACATGAGCTTTGGCGCGCTTTCGCGCGAGGCGAAGATTGCGCTGGCACGCGGGGCCGAGCAGGCCGGGACGGGAATCTGTTCCGGCGAGGGCGGGATGCTGGATGCTGAACAGGCGGAGAACTCGCGCTATCTGTTCGAGCTGGGGCCGGCGCGGTTTGGCTATTCCGACGAGGTGTTGGAGAAGGTGCAGGCCTTTCATTTCAAGGCCGGCCAGGCGGCCAAGACCGGTGTGGGTGGCGTGCTGCCCGGGGCGAAGGTGAGTGACGAGATCGCCCGGGTGCGGGGGATCGACGCGGGGCAGGACGCCATCTCGCCAGCCAGCCTGGACGGGTTCGAGACGCCTGCGGATTATCGCCGTTTTGCCGACGAGGTACGGGAGAAGACCGGGGGCATCCCCGTTGGCTTCAAGCTGTCGGCCAATCATATCGAGGCGGATCTGGCCTTTGCCCTGGAGGCGGGGGCGGACTACGTGATCCTGGACGGTCGCGGTGGCGGGACCGGGGCCTCGCCTGCGCTGCTGCGCGACCACATCAGTGTGCCCACGATCCCCGCCCTGGGCCGCGCGCGGCGATTCCTGGACGCCAATGGCGCCAGTGGCCGGGTCACGCTGCTGGTGACGGGCGGGCTGCGCACGCCGGCGGACTTTGTGAAAGCCCTGGCGCTGGGGGCGGACGGTATTGCGCTGGCGAATGCCGCGATCCAGGCGGTGGGCTGCGTGGGTGCGCGGATCTGCCACACGAATCGCTGCCCGTCCGGTGTGGCGACACAGGACCCGAAGCTGCGTGCGCGGCTGGATCCCCAGGAGGGTGGGGAGCGGCTGGGCCGCTTTCTGCAGGCCTCGAGCGAGCTGATGTGCGTACTGGCGCGGGCTTGCGGCCACAACCGTCTGGAGGACTTCGGCCCGAACGACCTGACGACGTTCGACCGCGAGCTGGCGGAACTGGCCGGCATTCAGTATGCGGGGGTGTATCCGAAGTCCTGACAGGGAGCACCCCGGCTGGCACGATGGGCCGCGTTAGCATGCGTTATCGCGGGGCATCGGCAGGCTGCGTAGCATCGCGGGTTTTGGAACGGAGTTCCGTATGTTCTTCCCCGATGTTCGCGCGAGCCATGATCGCTGCATGCGAACCGATGCCTTCCTGCGCCATTTCCGGCTGTTGTTGATGGCGGCGGACCCGCGGATCCCCGAGGTATTTGGCGACAGCGAACCCACGCACCAGGAGCATATCCTCAACGAGTCGGTGCTGGCGGCGCTGGATTTTGCCGAGCGTCGCAGCGACGGCCGGGCTCCGGTGCACACCATGGCCATGGTGCACGGCGCACATGGCCGTGTGCCCGTCGCGCCCGCGCTGAACGATTGCTGGGTCGAAGCCCTGATCGAGGCCGCCCGGGATACCGACCCCGAGTGGCAAGACGAACTGGCCTCGCGCTGGCGCGCGGCGACGGCGCCGACGGTGGATCTGTTTGCCCAGTTGCACTGGGTGGACGCGACGGCTGCCAGGGAAGCTTGATCTGGCTCAATCGCTCGGTCTCCGAGAGGCTCTATCCTTGCGTCTTCTTATGGCCCAGGGATAGTCATGAATTTCTCCGACGTGCACCAGAGCTACGGGCGATGCCGCCGGGCGGGCGACTTCGTTACACGTTTCTACGAACACTTCCTCCAGGCCGACCCACGGGTGAAGACCGCGTTTGGCTCGACGGATCTCTCGCAGCAAAAACGTGCACTCGGGCAGGCCATCTCGACGGCAATCAGCTATGCCGAGGGCGAGAGCTTCGTGGCTTCCACCATGGAGCGCATGGGCCAGGTCCATTCCCGCGAAGGGCGTGTACCCGTGGAGCCGGATCTGTACCCGATCTGGCTGGACTGCATGGTGCGCACGGCTGCCGAGATCGATCCGCGCTGGGAGCCGGATCTGGAACAGCGCTGGCGCGGTGCGATGCAGCCGGCGATTGATCTGTTTGTAAAGCTTTACTGAGGCTGGCCGTACTCGATGAGATTTCGGCCCCGCAAGCGCCGGGGCCGTTTGATTTGGCGGCGTTTCCGGCGTGTAATGCGCGGGTTTGAATCCACCGGCCCCGCGCCGGGAGCCCGAGCCCATGTCCGCTGTCCCTGATTTCCCGCCTTCGCTGTTTGCGCACAAGCCCTATTGGGCCAAGCGCTTCGGTACGGCCCCGTTTCTGCCGACCACCCGCGAGGAGATGGACGACCTCGGCTGGGACAGCTGCGACATCGTGCTGGTCACGGGGGACGCCTATGTTGACCACCCGAGCTTCGGCATGGCGATCATCGGGCGGCTGCTGGAGGCACAGGGCTTTCGCGTCGGCATCATCGCGCAGCCGGACTGGACCTCCGCCGAGCCGTTTCGCGCGCTGGGCCGCCCCAATCTGTTCTTCGGCGTCACTGCCGGCAACATGGACTCGATGGTCAACCACTACACGGCTGACCGGAAGATCCGCTCCAACGACGCCTATACCCCCGGGGATGTACACGGCCACCGGCCGGACCGTGCCGTGATTGTCTACGCCCAGCGCGCCCGCGAGGCGTACAAGGACGTGCCGGTGGCCGCCGGCGGCATCGAGGCGAGCCTGCGCCGCATCGCCCACTACGACTACTGGCAGGACAAGGTGCGCCGCTCGGTGCTGCTGGATGCGCGTGCCGACATCCTGCTGTTCGGCAATGCCGAGCGCGCCCTGGTCGAGCTGGCCCATCGCGTGGCCGCCGGCGAGCACCCGCGGGAGATCACCGACCTGCGGGGTACGGCGTTCCTGCGCGATGCGGTGCCGGGCGGCTATGTGGAGCTGGACTCCAGCGAAGTGGATACCCCGGGCCCGGTGGATTCCAACCCCGACCCCTACGCGATGGTCTCGCCGTCGACCTGTGCCGAGGCCGACACGAAGCAGGAATCGAAAGGTGCCGCCGAGGAGGGGGGCGCTCAGGTCGTTCGCTTCCACCGCGACATCCCGCGCGGGACCCCGCGAGACCAGACGGTCATCCGCATCCCGGCCTTTGAACAGGTCAAGGGCGATTCTGTGCTGTACGCCCATGCCTCCCGCGTGCTGCATCTGGAGACCAACCCGGGCAATGCCCGCGCCATCGTCCAGCGCCATGGCGACAAGGAGGTCTGGCTGAACCCGCCGCCGATCCCGCTGACCACCGCGGAGATGGATGCGGTGTTCGACCTGCCGTATGCGCGTGCGCCGCATCCCTCTTATGGCGATGCGCGTATCCCGGCCTGGGAGATGATCCGCTTCTCGGTGAACATCATGCGGGGCTGCTTTGGCGGCTGTACGTTCTGCTCGATCACCGAGCACGAGGGCCGCATCATCCAGAGCCGCTCCGAGGAGAGCGTGCTCAAGGAGATCGAGGAGATCCGCGACAAGGTCGACGGCTTTACTGGCGTGGTCTCCGATCTCGGCGGGCCGACCGCGAACATGTACCGTCTGGCCTGCAAGGACCCGGAGATCGAGCGCAGCTGCCGCCGGCTGTCCTGTGTCTATCCCGGGATCTGCAAGAACCTCGATACCGACCACACGCCGCTGGTGAACCTCTACCGCAAGGCACGGGCGCTGCCCGGGATCAAGAAGATCCTGATTGCCTCGGGCCTGCGCTACGACCTGGCCGTGGAATCACCGGAGTACGTGAAGGAACTGGTTACCCATCATGTGGGAGGTTACCTGAAGATTGCGCCGGAACATACGGAATCCGGGCCGCTTTCTCGCATGATGAAGCCGGGCATGGGCGCCTACGACCGCTTCAAGGCGATGTTCGAGAAATACTCGAAGCAGGCGGGCAAGGAGCAGTACCTGATCCCGTATTTCATCGCCGCGCACCCGGGCACGTCGGACGAGGACATGCTGAACCTCGCGCTGTGGCTCAAGCGGCACAACTTCCGCGCCGACCAGGTGCAGGCCTTCCTGCCCAGCCCGATGGCGCTCGCGACCGCAATGTGGCACTCCGGGCGGGACCCGTTGCGCGGCATCAAGCGCAAGGCGGGGGACCGGGTGCCGGTCGCGCGCGGCGCACGGGCGCGGCGCCTGCACAAGGCGTTCCTGCGCTACCACGATCCGAACAACTGGCCGCTGCTGCGCGATGCGCTCAAGCGCATGGGCCGCGCGGATCTGATCGGCAATGGCAAGCAACACCTGATCCCCACCTGGCAGCCCGCCGGCACCGGCAAGGGCACCGGTGGTGCGAGGGCGGCCACCGGCGGCCGTGTGACCCGCGGCGGCAAGGCCCTGCAGAAACGCGGCCAGACCTTCCAGACCCAGCACAAGGGCGTGGAGACCGCCGCCCGCCCGGCCGGGCCCGGGCCGAAGAAGGGCCCGCCCCGGGCCAAATCCCGCCCGGGCAAGCGCCGCCCGCAGCGTCCGTAGAGCTCCACCTCCGCTACCTGAATTGCGTAGGAGGCCAGCCCTCTGGCCGATGGGGCATGTCCGACACCCGATCGGCCAGGGGGCTGGCCTCCTACAGGGGGTGATGGCCGGGCCGGGGAAATGCGCTTATTCTGGCCGTTGGGGGTGTCCACCCTTGCCATCCTGCCGCCATGACCCGCGGTCCTAGTCATCGTGTTGCTCTGCCTCCCTGGCATCCCGGATAGCCGCTGCACGGTTGTTGGGGCGCCGGGAGAAGCAATGTCTTGTAGGAGGCCAGCCCTCTGGCCGATGGGGTCTGTCCGGCATCCAATCGGCCAGAGGGCTGGCCTCCTACAGGGGGGGCGCCCCGGGTTGTCAGGGGCGGTGGTTAGCCCTCCTGGGGCTGGCGGTGCGGGCGGGGTGCCGGCTCGGGTACGTGGCCTTCCAGCGACAGGTGCAGGCCGGTGTGTTCCGGGTCGGTGGTGTCGAGGAGGTAGAGGTACGGGCCGACGACGTCTTCCGGGCGCGGTAGTTTCTCGGCGTTCTCGGCGGGGTAGTGGCCGGCGCGGAAGCGCGAGCGCACGGGGCCGGTATCGATGCCGTTCACATGGATGAAGTGCTTCTCGTTGCGGTGCTCGCGCGCGAGGATGTCGATCATCGCGTCCTGCGCGGCCTTGGCCATGCCGAACGCACCCCAGAAGGCCTTGCGGCAGTCCTGGGTGGAAACGACCAGGCTGCCGTGCGGGCTGTCTTCCAGCAGCGGGAGCACGGCCTGAGAGAGGAAGAACGGGCCGTGCAGGTTGCTGTTGATGACCTTGAACCACAGCTCGGGGTCGTATCCCTTCATCGGCGTCAGCGTCCCGGCCCAGCCGGCGTGCAGCACCAGCCCGTCCAGGCGCCCGAGGGAGTCGCGGATGTTCTCGGCGAGGTCGCCGTAGTCCTTGACCGTGGCGCCCTCCAGGTTGAGCGGATAGATCGCCGGCTGCGGGTGGCCTTCCTGCTCGATCAGGTCGTAGGTCTTCTCCAGCCCCTTGATGTCCTTGTCCAGCAGCACGACGACCGCGCCTGCCGCCGCGCAGGCCTGCGCGATCGCACGTCCGATGCCCGCGGCCGCGCCGGTCACCAGGACCACGCGGTCGTTGAAGGCGCCCGGTTCCGGGCGATAGTCCAGCAGGGCGGGGATGTCGAGATCGGTCAAGGCAGCGTCTCCAGTAGCTTGTGGGCTGATTCTAATCCAGACCGCACGGCGGCTTCGAGGGTCGAGGGCAGGCCCGGCGTCACATAGTCGCCAGCCAGGAACAGTCCGGGCCAGGGGGTGCCGGCCACCGGGCGCAGTGCGTCCAGATCGACGCGGGCATCGATCGTGGCGCGTCTCTCGCACACGACATGACCGGTCTGGGGGATTCCCAGTTCGGGGAAGGTCCGTTCCAGTTCTTCCGCGACGCGACGCCAGCGCTCCTCCGCCGTCATCGCCGGCAGGTCGTCCGCGGTGGAGATCACGACGGCCAGCCAGTGCGGCTCGCCGGCCACCCGGCGGGGAATGAGCCATTGTCCGTGCTGGTCGATGAGCCCCTGTAGCGGCGGGCGTTCCAGGATCGGGCCGGGGTAGCGCAGGTACACCGTGCAGATGCTGCGCTCGCCCATGGCCACCAGGGCCCGATGGTGGGGTTGCAGCTCGGGGGCCTCGGGCAGGAGTCGGGCAGCCGCGCTGGGCGCGGTGGCGAGGATCACCGCGTTGGCATGGGTGACGCGATGGTTGCGGTCGCGGAGCTGGTAGCGGGCCTCCGTGCCCCCGGATTCGATGGCCACAATGCGCCGCCCGGTCTCGATCGTGGCGCCGCGTTCGCGCAGTTCGCGCAGGGCCGGTTCCGGGTACAGCGATCCCAGTGGCCGGGTCGGGATGAGCAGCCGGGCGTCGTCCGGCCCGTGGTTGAGGGCCAGACGCAGCACGTTCTGGAAGATCTGTGCCGAGGCGCTGCGGGTCGGCGTGTTCATGACTGCGAGGCACAGCGGTTCCCAGAGCTGGCGGATCAGCGTGTCCGGCTGATGCCGCGCCTGCAGCCATTCGAGTACGTCGAGGTCCTCGTCCAGCGGCCGATGCAGGATCGAGGCCGCCCCCAAAAGGGCCGGGAGGCGCCTGTGCAGCGCGGTGCCCGCGAGGCTTTGCCACAGGCCCCTGGCGAGGGCGGGCAGGCGTGGCGACCGGGGCTCCAGGCCAAAGGCCGGATGAGGGCGGCCCGGCGCATGCATGCGCAGTCCGAACGGCAGGGCCGCAAAGGCGCGCTCCGGGTCGGTGCCGACCGAGCGCAGTTGTTCCAGGGTGGCGTGACAGGCGCCGACCAGCACGTGCTGGCCGTTGTCCAGTTCGGCGCCATCGCGGTTCAGGCTGCGGGCCCGCCCGCCCGCGGTGGCGGCGGCCTCGATCAGGTGGACCGCGATGCCGGCCCGGGCCAGGGTCAGCGCGGCGGTCAGACCGGCCCAGCCGGCGCCGAGCACGACGACCGGATGCGATGCGGGAACGGCAGCCATGGGGCGGGCCGGTCAGCCCGCGCGGCGGTAGTCGCGCTTCAGTCGGCGCGCAGTGCGCCAGGCGATCCAGAGCTTGCGGATCGGGGTCAGCCGCACGCGGTGCTCCAGCACGCGATAGCCATCGTCCTGGATCTCGTCGAGCAGGGTGCGGTAGATCGCGGCCATGATCAGGCCCGGGCGCTGGGCGTAGCGGTCCTCGGCGGGCAGGTGCTCCTCCGCGCGCTGATAGTAGCGGCGGGCCCGTTCGGCCTGCTCGGCGAACAGGGCGCGGTGGCGGTCGTCTGTAACGTTAAGCTGGAATTCCTCGGGCTTTACGCCGTGCTTTTTCAGCTCGTCCAGCGGGATGTAGACCCGGCCGCGCATCGCGTCTTCGTGGACGTCGCGCAGGATGTTGGTCAGCTGCAGGGCCATCCCCAGGTCATGCGCGTATTTCAGCGTGCGCCGGTCCGAGAAGCCGAAGATATGGGCGGACAGGATCCCGACCACACTGGCCGCGCGGTAGCAGTACAGCGACAGCGTGGTGAAGTCGGGATAGCTGTCGTAGTCGAGATCCATCTGCATGCCGTCGATGATCTCGTCGAAATACTCGCGGCTGAGATCGAACGGCGCCAGATGCGGTTGCAGGGCCTGGGTGATCGGGTGGCGCGGCTGATGGTCGAACAGACGCTCGATCTCCTCGCGCCACCACTGGAGCTTGGTGCGCGCCACGCTCTCCTCGCTGACCTCGTCGACGATGTCGTCCACCTCGCGGCAGAACGCGTACAGCGCGGTGATCGCACGGCGCCGGTCGGGCTCCAGGAACCGGAATGCGTAGTAGAAGCTGGAGCCGCTCTTCGCGGCCTTCTCCTCGCAATATTCGTCGGGGGACATACGCGCTCGGGATCGGGGTTCCGTCTTGGGACGGCAAGGCTAGCACAGCAGGGCCGGGATGCGGATGGCGGCGGTGATCGAAGCCACGTTTGACATACATCAACCGTACCCGGCTGGAGGCCGCGTAGGGTGGGGGTGTCAGGGTGGCGCAAGGGCCCGCCCTCCCGTTGCGGAGAGTCGTATGGAACAACGTCTGGTATTCGATCCCGAGGTGCTGCGCCGCTATGACGTGAGCGGGCCTCGTTATACGTCCTACCCAACGGCTCCGCAGTTCCATGAGGGGTTTGACGCGCAGGCCTATGCGCGGGTGGCGCGGGCGACGAATGCCGAAGGTGCAGCGCGCCCGTTGTCGCTCTACGTCCACGTGCCCTTCTGCGACACGGTGTGTTTCTACTGTGCCTGCAACAAGGTGATTACCGGCAATTATCGGCGCGCGACGAGCTATCTCGACTCGTTGGAGCAGGAGATCGCCCTGCAGGGCGGGCTGTTCGATCGCGATCGGCCGGTGCGCCAGCTGCACTTCGGGGGCGGGACGCCGACGTATCTGTCCGACGAGGACCTGACCCGGGTCATGAAGGCCCTGGGCCGGCATTTCACGCTGGAGACCGGTCCGGAGCGGGAATTCTCGATCGAGATTGATCCCCGTGCCGTACGCCCCGGCACCCTGCCGCTCCTGGCGTCGCTGGGCTTCAACCGCATCAGTGTCGGGGTGCAGGATGTCGATCCGGCCGTGCAGAAGGCCGTCAACCGCATCCAGCCGTTCGAGGTCACCGAGCAGGCGGTACGCCAGGCGCGCGAGCAAGGCTTTACCTCCACCAACCTGGACCTGATCTACGGGCTGCCCCTGCAGACGGTCGACACGTTCTCCGCGACACTGGACCGCGTGCTGGAACTGCGCCCGGAACGGCTGGCCGTGTACAACTACGCGCACCTGCCGGAGCTGTTCAAGACGCAGCGCCAGATCCGCGACGGCGACCTCCCGCCGGCCACGGAGCGGCTCGCGATCCTTGAGATGACCATCCAGCGACTGACCGACGCGGGGTATGTGTACATCGGCATGGATCACTTTGCGCTGCCCGATGACGAACTCGCGATCGCCCAGCGCGCGGGCACACTGCAGCGAAACTTCCAGGGCTACTCGACGCGCGCGGAGTACGACCTCGTGGCACTGGGGCCGACCGCCATTGGCAAGGTCGGGGACAGCTACAGCCAGAATCTGCGCGAGGTCGATGCCTATCAGGAACGGCTGGCATCCGGCCGGCTGCCCGTGTTCCGCGGCCTGGAGCTGAGCGCGGATGACCGCCTGCGGCGCGCCGTGATCAGCGAGTTGATGTGTCACTCGAGGGTCGATTTCGGCGGCATCGAGGCCGCATTCGGCATCGACTTCCGGGAGACCTTTGGCGATGCCCTGGACCGTCTGGCCGAGATGGAGGCCGACGGCCTCGTCACCATCGGCAGCGACTGCCTGGAGGTCCAGCCACGCGGCCGGCTCCTGCTCCGCAACATCGCCATGGCCTTCGACGCCTACCTGAACCGCGAAGCGCAGCGCCGCTACTCCAAGGTCGTCTAGCTTGTGTTACGCCTGCGGCGGCGGGGGCGCAGGCTGTGGGCGAGGATGATCCAGGCGTCGCGGGTGCGCAGGCGTGGGCGGGCGAATACGTCGTCCTGCTGGCGCAGGCGCCAGAGTACGCGGGCGCCGCCGTTGATGATTGCGCGGATCTCCAGGCCCATGCGTCCGCGCAGCATGCCGCCGAGCGGTGCCCCGGCGCGCAGCAGGCGATCGGCGCGTGCGTACTGGAACTGCATCAGGTTGCGTAACTGAAAGGTCGTCTGGCCGCCCGTGATCATCTCCTCGCTGACGCCGTACTGTGCCATCTCGTTCTGCGGCAGGTAGATCCGGTTGTTCTCGGTGATGTCCTGGTGCAGATCCTGATAAAAGTTGATCAGTTGCAGGGCCGAGCAGACCGCGTCGGAGTAGCCAATCATCTCCTCGGTCGGGTTGCCGTCGAGGTACAGCATCAGCCGCCCGACCGGGTTGGCGGAGCGGCGGCAGTACTCCATGACCTCGCCAAAGGTCGCGTAGCGCTTCTGTTCCAGGTCCTGGATGAAGGCGTCGACCAGATCGACGAACGGGGCGGCGGGCAGGCTGAAACGCTGCCGCGCATCGGCCAGCGCGATCCATTCCGGCTCGGATTCCGCGGCCGGGTCTTCGAGGATCTGCACGCGTTCCTGCATGGCGATCAGGTCGGCACGCCGCTCGTCGACCGGGCGCTGGTCCTCGTCGGCGAGGTCGTCGGCATCGCGAGCGAAGCAGTAGATCGCGGCGACCGGCCCGCGCAGGCGCGCGGGCAGCAGCCAGGAGGCGACCGGGAAGTTCTCGTAGTGCTCCGCCGCACGGCGCTGGCAGTGGCGGTACGCGGCGCGGATGTCGGGGCGGCCCGCCATGCGGCTCAGTCCCGCGAGCCCGTGTCCGGAGCGGTGTCGCCGTCCGGGTTGTCGTCCGGGAGGTTCGCGTCGACGGGCTGGCGGGCGTGATTGTTCAGGGTATCCGGCGCCTCCGGGTTCTTGCGCGCGCGGATACCCAGCTCCTGGAACCGTCGGGCGCTCGGCATGACCTGGCGCTCCAGGCTGCCTATGGTTTTGTTGAAGGCGTCGGTGCTCTGGTCCAGCGCCTTGCCGAGGCGCGCCAGGTGTTCGGTCATGGTGCCCAGGCGGTGGGAGAGCTCCGCCCCGAGATCACGAATCTCCAGCGCGTGCTCGGTGAGCTGCGCCTGTTGCCAGCCGTACTCGACCGTGCGCAGCAGGGCGATCAGCGTGCTCGGGGTCGCGAGCAAAACCTGGCGTTCCAGGGCGTATTCCAGGAGACCGGGTTCGTGTTCCAGCGCGGCGGCCAGGAACGGGTCGCCGGGCAGGAACAGGACGGCGAACTCGGGGGATTGCTCGACGCTGGCCCAGTACTGCTTGCTGGAGAGCTCGGTGACGCGCGAGCGCAAGTGCTGGGCATGACGCTTGAAGGCCGCTGCGCGCGGTTCCGGGTCGGCCGCGGCGACGGCGTCGAGATAGGCATCCAGCGGTGTCTTGGCATCCACGACCAGGGCGCGATTGCCGGGCATGTGCACCAGCAGGTCCGGGCGTTGGCGGCCGCCGTCGCCGTCCAGCGGCGGCTGTTCGGTGAAGTCGCAGTGCGCCGAGAGGCCGGCCAGCTCCACCGCGCGCTTGAGGGTGAGCTCGCCCCAGCGCCCACGCACGCCGGGACGTGACAGGGCCTGCACCAGGTTGTGGGCCTCACGCTGGAGCGTGGCGTTGTCCGAGCTCAGGCGCTGGATCTGTTCATTCAGTGCGGCGAAGGCCTGTGCCCGCGAGCGCTCCATCGCGTTGATCTCGGCCTCGGTCTTGCCCAGCGTCTCGCGGATGGGCTTGAGCATCGCCTCGACCTTGTTCTCCGAGCGCTCGATCTCGTTCTGACCTTCGCTGAGCTTCTGCGACAGGATTGACTGGGCCAGGCGCAGGAACTGGTTGGAGTTGGCCTCCAGCGCCTCGCTGGCGAGCGCCGAGAAGGAGCGGTCGAGTTCCTGGCGCGCGGTCTCGAAGCTCTGGCGCAGGTCCTCGCGGCGCTGTTCCGCGGCTTCGAGCTCGGCCTCCAGGCGGGCATTGCGCGTCTGCAGATCGCCTACGCGGCGATTCAGGCGCAGTCCGGCCAGGGCATAGCCGAGCACGAGGCCGACCAGGAGGGTCGCCCCGAGCGCGGTCCAGGCGGTGAGGGGGAGTGCGGTCAGCTCGCCAGCCATTGCGGGCCTGCCTTGGCCTGGTGCCAGTCCCAGAAGTCGCCCGGTTGATCGAGGGCGCCATCGGCGCCCCAGCGGTCCGGGTCCTGGGTGGCGTCGATGTAGCCCCAGCGCGCGATCAGCGTGGCCATGCCGGCGGCGCGACCGGCCGCGATATCGCGTTCGGCGTCACCCCAGTAGCAATGTTGTTCGGGCGGGAGCCCCGTCTGGCGTGCGGCCAGCCACATGGGCTCGGGAGCCGGTTTGCGTTGCGGGAGGGTGTCGCCGCTGACGATCGCGGCCAGCCGGGGCGTCAGGCCCAGGGCCTCCAGGAGCGGTTCGGTTAGCCAGGCGGGCTTGTTGGTCACCACACCAAGCGGCCAGCCGCGCTGCTCGCAGGCGTCCAGCACCTGGTCCAGCCCGGGGAAGAGGCTGGTGTCGATGCACAGGTCGCGGGCGTAGATCTCGAGGTAGCGCTGCTTGAGGGCCTCGCGGCGCGCACCCTCGACATCCGGAAAGCCCAGCTGCACAAGGGCCTGGGACCCGTGCGAGACGTGATTGCGCACGGCGTTGAAGGGCAGCGGCGGGCGATCGTTCTCGGCCAGCAGCACGGTGAGCGCGGCGTGCATGTCCGGGGCCGTGTCGAGCAGGGTCCCGTCCAGGTCGAACAGGACCCCGCGGATTTCGCGGCTCATGGGGTCTCGCTGTCGCTGTCCGGGCGGCGCGCGGCCATCAGGTAGTTGACGTCCGTGCGCGGGGCCAGCCGATAGCGGCCGGACAGTGGCGAGTAGGTAAGCCCCGTCATGTCGACGACTTCGAAACGGTGCTTGCGCAGGACCGCGCCCAGCTCCGAGGGGCGGATAAAGCGGCTGAACTCGTGCGTGCCGGTGGGCAGCAGTCGCAGCACGTATTCGGCGCCGACGATCGCCTCGGCGAACGCGCGGGGGGTGCGGTTGATGGTCGAGAGGAACAGCCAGCCACCCGGGCGTACCAGCTGGACCAGGGCGTCGATGACCGCCTCGGGATCGGGCACGTGTTCCAGCATCTCCAGGCAGGTGACCACGTCGTAGTCGCCCGCATGATGCTCGGCATGGGCCTCGGCGGTGGTGTGCAGGTAGTGGATCTCCAGCCCGGAGTCGTGTGCGTGCTCGCGCGCGACCTCCAGGTGTTCGGCCCCGGCATCCAGTGCGGTCACCTGTGCACCGCGCACCGCCATCGCCTCGGACAGGATGCCCGCGCCACAGCCGACATCCAGCACCTTCTTGCCGGCCAGATCGGCGTGCTGGTCGATCCATTCCAGACGCAGGGGGTTGATCGCGTGGAGGGTGGCAAAGGCACCGTTCGGGTCCCACCACTCGTGTGCCCGATGCGTGAACTTGTGCAGTTCGGCGTGATCGACGTTGTCGCCAGTGCTGCTTTGGGATTCGCGGGTCATGGTTATCTCGATTACGCGGCCAGTTCGCGCTGGATTTCCAGCACGCGCGCGCCCCATTCGCGGGCCTCGGCCTGGAGCTCGTCCAGGTCCAGCGTAAGCAGTTCCCGGTCCCTGAGCAATGGCCGTCCTGCGACATGGACGTCGGTTACCGCCTCGCGGGTGGCGGCGTAGACGATCTGGGCGGCGGGCTCGTGCATGGGTTGCAGCTCGATGGCGCTAAGATCGATGCTGACCACGTCGGCCTGCTTGCCCGGTTCCAGGCTGCCGATGCGGTCAGCCAGGCCCAGCGCACGGGCGCTGCCCAGCGTGGCCATCTCCAGCGCGGCGGTGGCGGGCAGGGCCGAGGCGTCGCCACTGACGCCCTTGGCCAGCAGCGCGGCCGTGCGCATCTCCCCGATCATGTCGAGATCGTTGTTGGAGGCGGTACCATCGGTGCCCAGCCCCACGGTCACGCCGGCGCCCAGCAGTTCCGCGACCGGACAGAAGCCCGAGGCGAGCTTGAGATTGGATTCCGGGCAGTGTGCGACCGACACCGGACGCCCTTGCAACAACTCGCGGTCCTGTGCGCTGACCTGGGTCATATGCACGGCGATGAACGGCTGGTCCAGGAGTCCCAGGCGTGCCAGCCGGGCCAGCGGCCGCTCCCCGTGGTCACGTTCGGCATCGGCGATCTCGCCGGCGGTCTCGTGCACATGCATGTGGATGGGGACGGCCAGCTCGCGGGCACGCTCCGCCACGCGCTGCAGGCTCTCGTCCCCGACGGTGTAGGGCGCATGCGGTGCCACGGTGTAGTGGATGCGGTCGTGGTGCTGCCAGTTCTCCACGACCTCGGCGCCCCGCTGGAAGTACTCGTCCGTGGTCTGGGCCCAGGGCGTGGGGAAGTCGAACACGGTCAGCCCCAGTGCGGCACGGATGCCGGATTCGTCGACCACGCGCGCGGCATTGTCGACGAACAGGTACATGTCACTGAAGCAGGTAGTGCCGCCGCGCAGCATCTCGGCGACCGAGAGGCGCGTGCCCGCGCGTACGAACTCGGGTGACAACAGGCGCCCTTCGGCCGGCCAGATGTAGCGTTTGAGCCAGTCCATCAGCGGGCGGTCGCTGCCTACACCGCGCAGCAGACTCATGCCGGAGTGGGTATGTACGTTGACCAGGCCGGGGGTCAGGGCATGGCCCTCGCGGTGCAGATGTTCGGCATCGGGGTACTGCGCGAGGGCTTCTTCGCGCGGCAGCAGGGTCTCGATGATGCCGTCGCGAATCACCAGTGCGTGATCGACGAGCACCGTGTCGCGCGGGATCACCGGCAGAATCTGCGAGGCACTGAGAACCAGAGTTCGGGTTGTCGACATGGGAGGCCAGACCGAGGGAATTCGGCCGCGCATGGTACCGCAAAGGGGCGGCGAAGGCCGCCCCTTTGGGCAGGCCGATCCGGTTAGCTGGCCTGGCGTCCCAGGACCTGGGCGCGTGTGACCTCGGCGACATGTCGGCCCTGGGAGGCGGCCATCGCAAGTTCGTTTTCGCTCGGCTGACGCGAGCCGTCGCCATCGGCCAGGGTAGTGGCACCGTAGGGTGTGCCGCCGCTGATTTCGCTCATATCCAGCAGCCGCTTCTCGGTGTAGGGCAGCCCGACAATGGTCATGCCGTAGTGCATCAGGTTGACGATGGTCGAGACCAGCGTGGTCTCCTGGCCCCCGTGCTGCGAGGCGGTGGAACCGAATACAGAGCCAATCTTGCCGACCAGTTTGTCGCCAAACCACAGCGCACCGGTCTGATCGAGGAAATTGGCCATTTGCGCGGACATGCGGCCAAAGCGGGTCGGGGTGCCGATGATGACCGCGTCATAGTCCGCCAGTTCTTCCGGTCTGGCGATGGGGGCGGCCTGGTCCAGCTTGGCCCCGGCCTGCTTTGCGACATCCTCGGGCATTAGTTCCGGGACGCGCTTGATCGTGACCTCGGTGCCAGGGATCTCGCGGGCGCCACGGGCGACCGCCTCGGCCATCTGCTCGATATGGCCCCAGGTGGAGTAGTACAGGATCAGGACTTTGGTGCTCATGGGAAGGACCTCCGGGTTTAATCGAGGTCCAGCTTAATTCGCAGTAAACCGAACAAAAATGGCCTTTTAATGGCTTTATTGTTCGATTAAATAGAACCGTTAATGGGGCGACTGCGCGGCGCTTTGTTGCGCGGGTGATGTCCCGAGTACCGCCCTTTCCAGGTCCGACAAGTCACCCGGGTAGCCGTACAGGAAGCCCTGGAAGTGGCGGCAGCCCAGTCCGAACAGGAAGGCCCGCTGCTCGGCCGTTTCGACCCCTTCGGCAATCACGTCCAGGTCCAGCGTGTGGGCCAGATTGACGACCATCTGCGCAATCGCGGCGTCGTTGGGGTCGTCCAGCACATCGCGCACGAAGGACTGGTCGATCTTCAGCTGTGCCAGTGGGAGCTGTTTCAGGTAGGCGAGGGACGAGTAGCCGGTGCCGAAGTCATCCAGGGCGAATTCCACGCCCAGTGTGCGCAGTTCGTCGATGTGGGCGACGACGGTGTCGATCTCCTCGAGCAGCATGCTCTCGGTCAGCTCGAGTTTCAGCCGGTCGCCCGGGGCGCCGGTCTCCTGGAGGATCTCGCGCAGCTGCTGGACGAAGTGCTTGTTGCGGAACTGCCGGGCGCTGATATTGACCGAGAGGGTCAGTTCCCGGAAGGCGGCGATGTGCTGCCAGGCAGCGAGCTGGGCGCAGGCGGTGCGCAGCACCTTCCGCCCGATGGGAACGATCAGGCCGGTCTGCTCGGCGATGGGGATGAACTCGCCGGGGGAGATCGCGCCGCGCTGCGGATGCGGCCAGCGCAACAGCAGCTCGGCGCCGATGACTCGGCCGTCGGCTTCGACCTGGGGTTGATAGACGATGGTAAATCGATCCTCGTCAAGGGCGTGGCGCAGCTCGTTTTCGAGTTCGAAGCGGGCCTCCACCGCGCGATGCAGCCCGGGGTCGTAGAAACGCACGGTATTGCGCCCGGCGTTCTTGGCCCGATACATGGCGAGGTCAGCCTGCTTCAGCACCTCTTCCACGCCGAGGCTGTGGCCGCTGAACAGGGTTGCACCAATACTGGGGGTGACGTGGCGGTTCTGGCCGGCCAGCTCGAAGGGCTCGCGCAATAGATTGATCAGCTTGCGTCCTACCGCCTCGGCCTCGGTGGCAGCGCGGGCCGGATCCGGGTGGAGGTCGTTGAGGATGACCACGAACTCATCGCCGCCCAGGCGGGCGAGCGTATCGGCCTCGCGCACGGAGTCCTCCATGCGGCGGGCGACCTGGCGCAGCAGATCATCTCCAACCGCGTGTCCCAGGGTGTCGTTGATGTCCTTGAAGTTGTCCAGATCGATGAACAGGACCGCGCCGTGGTGGCGCGAGCGCGCCGTGTTGGCGAGGGCCTGACCCAGACGGTCGTGCAGGAGCGTGCGATTGGGCAGCCCGGTCAGGCCATCGAAGAAGGCCAGGCGACGGATTTCCTCTTCGGCTTCCTTGCGGTCGGAGATGTCCATCATGGTGCCAAAGGTCGCCATGATCTGGCCGTCTTCATCGAAGCGCGCACTGGCGTAGATGCTGACCCAGCGATGACTGCCGTCGTGCGTGCGCAGGCGGATTTCCTCGGACTGCGCGTGGGTGCCCCCTTCTAGCAGGGTGTCACAAAAGTTCTGTGCGTCGTCTTGGTCCTCGGGATCCACGAAGGCACACATCGGTTTGCCGAGGGTCTCTTCGACCGGGAATCCTGTCAGGCTCTCCCAGGCTGGATTGAGCAGCGTCCAGCGGCCCTCGGCATCGGTGCGGAAGATCACCTCGGAAATGTGGTTGACGACATCCTGGTAGCGGTTCTCGCTCTCCTTCAGGGCCGCGGTGGCCCGTCGGTGGGCGGTGACGTCGAGGGTCAGGCCGCGCAGGCTGCGAGGGCTGCCCGTGCCCTCGGCCCAGGAAAGGATGTCGCGCAGCCAGATCCACTGCCCGTTGCGGTGCGCGAAGCGGTAGTCGACGACCTTGGGTTCGTTGCCGGGCTCGCGCGCAGCATCGCGTACACGGGGCAGATCGTCCGGGTGAATATGCCGGGCACGCAGTTCCCCCCGCCCCAGGTTGCGCGAGGGGAAGCCCAGCAGCTTTCGGGTGTCTCCGGCGACGAACTCCCATTCGTGGTTTTCGGGGTTCGCCTCCCAAAGGATGGCATTGGCCCCGCCCAACATGGACTCCAGGCGGGCGACGGAGCGATTCAACTGCAGGTTTTGCTGGAGCAGTGTGGACTGTGTGGTGCCCAGGTGGGCCGCCATGTCGTTGAAGGTCCGCGCCAGGTCGCCGAACTCGTCGCGGGAATCGATGCGTACCCGATGGTCAAGCTGCCCGGCCTCCAGGGCCCTGCCCCCTTGCAGGAGCAGACGCAGGCGGCGGGTCGTCATCAGGGCGAACAAAATGGCCGCGAGGATCGAGAGCCCCAGCACGCCCAGGGCCAGCAAGACATTGCGTTCCAGCAGGTTGGTCGAGAGCTGGTCGATGGCATCGGTCGAGTAGCCAACGGCGACGGTCCCCAGGGACTGACCGGAAAGCTCGATCTGCCGGGCAATCTCGACCTGGCCGGATTCACTGCGCACGCCCGCTTCGGCGGCCGGGAGGGTGTCCGGGGCGACACCGACCGAGGCCATAGGGCGCTCGCTAGCGTCGAGTACGACCGCGTACAGGACGTTGGAGTCGTCCCCCAGCAGGTCGAGGAGATCCTGGAGCATCGCGGGGTCGGCGTAGGCCAGGCCGGGCGTCAGGGCGGAGCCCAGCAGCCGGCTTTGTTGTTCGGCTGTGCGCTCCAGAACCTCCTGTTGGTTCTGCTGGACCTGGGTGATCCCGCTAAAGAGCAGCGCCGCGACCATCACGACCTGAATCGCGACGGTGCCGATGATGATCTGCCAGGCGACGTTCAGGCGCATGAAAGCGCCACAGGCCGGCCAGAGCGGGCAAGGAACGGCGGGACGCGGTGCGGCTTTGATGCGAGCAAGAGACGAAACATTGGCGTCCGGGGCAACCCGCGCCGAGCGGGATCATCGTAAAAAAGTCTTGCTACTCTACCTTAACGGGGGGTTGGTTTCTTCAATGCGAGACGGCGGACACGCTTTAGGTCGAGCGCCTCAATCGCCGCACCGCAGTGGGCTCGTGCCGCAAGGTCGGCACGAGCCTTGGCGACTCTAATAGCGGTTGATCGCGAGGCGACCCGGGCCGGTAAGGGCGAGAGCGATCGCCGAGAACAGGAACATGGCCTGCAGTTCGATGGCCCAGCCGCCGTGCTGGGTCAGCTGGACGACCTCGTCGGCATGCGCCAGGCCAATGGCGAACAGCATGTTGACCGCGATGAGTACGGCGCCAATCCTTGCATACAGGCCAATGATCAACAGGACGGGTGCTAGGACCTCCCCGATATACGCGCCATAGGCCAGCACGCCGGGTAGCCCGGCCCCGGCCAGCATCCCCTCGATATGTCCCACGCCTCCGGAGATCTTGTCGATCCCGTGCAGCAGGATCATGACGCCCAGCGCCAGTCGCAGGATCAGCTTCCCGGTGTCGTCCAGCATGTTATCCATATCGTTTTCTCCTGGTTCCCTGGTCAAGGGGAGGGTGTAGTTGATCGGTGTGGCCAACCTGTCGAGCGATCACATTCATAGGTCGTCCATAAGACTCTTGAAGGCCTGATAGTCCTCGGGGCTCGCCGGTTCAAAGCCACGGGGGTGGCCAAAGGTTCTGAGCCGTTGTTGCCCCTGAGTGGTGTCGGAGAGCTGCAGGAACAGCGTCTCCAATTCTAGAACATCCCTCTGCACGCGTTCGTGCAACACGATGGTCATGCCGGGGAAGGGGTCCGACTGGGCCAGGATGCGGGCCAGGCTGCCATCGGCAAGAGCGATGGTGCGGGGTTCGTCCCGGAGCGGGCGAGGAGGGTCGAGGGCGCGGGCATCGATCACGAGCACGGCGGCTTCGGCAAGCCCCCGCTGCATGGCCGACACGGCGGCATTGTGGTGCGGGAACTCGAGGAATCGGACGGGTGGATCTTCGCTGTCGAACACCGCGCCGACTCGCTCTCGAGCCAGCCGGGTGCCCAGACTGTGACGGGCGGGGGTTGCCAGCGTCGTGTCCTCCAGGTCCGCCAGTTGCCGGGGGGAGGTGTCCATGGGCACCACGATGATCATGGCCAGTTCGTCGCGTGAGCGTACGAGCGGTCGGTACGGGCTGCTCTCTCCAAGCGCGGGCACGACATGCGGGGCGACAATCGCCACGTCGTAGCGCTCAGTCTGCAGGCGTTCGAGAAAATGCAGGAAGTCCCGTGAGGCCTCCAGACGAACGGGCGCTTGCCGTACCTCCGCGAACCAGTCGCGTAGTGGTGCGTATCGCTGAAAGAGGTCGTGAGGGCTCGCGAATGGCTGCAGCCCAAGCTCCCAGGTGTCGTCCGCGAGCGCATGCCCGGTGAGTAGGGCGAGAGCCAGTATCAGTCCCGGCCCCCATCGGCGGGGCCGGCGACTCATGGCGGCTGGAGGGGGCGCTCCGGCACTGGCTTGGTCCATCGGGTGGGATCCCGGCGGCAGGGCTTACAGGTGTCTATAGTCAACCGCACTCGGTGTGTCCATGCGTCAATAAATCGGCGCCGCAGCCGGACGTTCGTTCGTGCTGCTGTCGGGAATCCGTTGAATCCGCCCGGGCGCGTCTCATCGGGCGGGTTGCGAGGGGGCTGGCGTCGAATTTGCATGAAGCGGTCTCGCATGCAGATGACCGCGTCGACGGGCGCGGCCGGAGGAATCAAGATGACCATTTTCGACCGGGTAGCCGAGGCGTTGCTCGCCACTTTGCAGGGGCTGACCCCGCTCACCGTTATCGGGGCCTTTTCGCTGTTGCTGTTCGCGCTCTTTCTGGTGGCCCTGATGGCGCTGACGCTTCGCCGGGCGAACGCGTTTCAGGGTGCCGCGCCGGCGCTGCTGACCACGCTCGGGGTTCTGGGTACGTTCCTCGGGGTGGCGATCGGCCTGATCGACTTCGATGCGGCGCGGGTAGAGGCGAGCATTCCGGCGTTGCTGGAGGGGCTGAAGCTCGCGTTCGTGACCAGCATCGTCGGCATCCTGCTGGCGTCGGTATTGCGCGTACTGCAGGTGATGATGCCGGCGCCGGTGATGGCAACGGATGACGGGGGCGATCCCCAGGTCAGCGGTGATCCCGAGCGCGTGCTGGCCGAGCAGCGTGATGCGACGCGAGCCCTGCTGCAGGCGGTGCAGCAGATGGACCGTCGCCTGGACCAGCGTCTCGAGACCCAGCACCACGAACTGAAGCAGAGCCTGGAGGGGCTGGCGGATCGTATGAGCGAGCTCAGCAGCGGGCATCTAGTGGCCGCGCTGGAACAGGTCATTCGCGACTTCAATGATCGCCTGGGCGAACAGTTTGGCGAGAACTTTCGTCGGCTGGATGACTCGGTGGCGCGGCTGGTGGACTGGCAGGATCGCTATCGCGAGCAGATGGATACCCTGCACCGGGCGTTCGATCAGGCACGCGAGGGCGTCGAGCAGAGCGAGGGTGCCCTGGAGCGTCTGACCGGGCAGGCGCTGAAGATTACGCGGCATGTCGAGGAGCAGGATGCGACGCTGGCCAGTCTGCGCCGGGAGACGGTGGAGCTGGAAGCCCTGCTAAGTGCGATCGCCGCGCTGCGTGATCGAGCCACCGAGGCCTTCCCGGCCATGGATGCGCGGCTCGAGGCGATGCTGGAGAGCATCGAGAACGCCGTGCAGTCCGGGCGCGCGGCCGAGTCGCGCTGGCGGGGTGACGCGTTCGCAGTGGGGGTTGCGACGCCGGCGGATACCGTGGGAGCGCGGTCGTGATCCTGCGCTGGTTGCTGCGACGCCGTGCACGCACCGGCGGCGCAGCGCACGAGGCGGATCAGGGGTCGCACTGGCTGGCAGTGGCGGACCTCATGGCCGCGTTGATGATGATCTTCCTGTTCCTGGCGCTCTTGCATATGGTCCAGGTCGAACGCTCGAGCGTGGCGCATGTCGAGGTGCGTAACGAGGCCGCCGCGTTGCGGGCGGCAATCTACTCGGTGCTGGAGGAGGAGTTTCGCGAGGATCTGCCCCGCTGGAATGCGGAACTCGACCGCGACACCCTGACGCTGCGCTTTCGCGAGCCGGAGGTCCTGTTCGAGCGGAGTTCCGCGAGCATCCGCCCGCGCTTCGAGGCGATCCTGGACGATTTCATGCCGCGTTACGCCGAGCAGCTGCGCCCGTTTGCGGACGTGATACGCGAGGTGCGTATCGAGGGGCATACCTCCAGCGAGTGGGCCGGAAGCGACGATGCGATCGATGCCTATTTTGGCAACATGGACCTGAGCCAGCGCCGCACCCGAGCAGTGCTGGAGCATGCCTACCGGCTTGAGCCCCTGCAGGAGGACGACTGGTTCCGCTCGCGCGTGGCTGCGGTCGGCTTGTCCTCGTCGCGGCGGGTGCTGGATGCCGATGGGCAAGAGGACCGCGAGGCCTCGCGGCGAGTGGAGTTCAGCGTACTGACGGACTTCGAGGCGCGGCTGCTGGGCAACGCCGAGGCCCGCCCGTCACCGGAACCGCTGGAGGCGCGTTCACCCTGATCGATGCACTGCGGACTTTTGACGCCGGTGGCCGTTAGGGAAACGCTGATTGTTCGGCGCTTCCTTAGATGCGTTCCAACAGGGCATCGCGCAGGCGGTCCTGCTGGTCTTCCGTGAGGGGGCCGCCGGCGTTGCATTCCAGCAGAAAGCTGTCTTCCACCTGCTCGCCGGCTGTGGCGATTCGGGCCGTGCGTACGTCGATGGCGTGCTCAGCCAGGATGTGGCCGATGGTCGACAGGAGTCCGGGGCGGTCGAGCGCGCGCAGCCGCATGCGTGTCGCCTGCCCACCGGAGGCGGGTTCGAATTCGATTCGCGTATCGACATCGAAGTGCTTCAGGCGGCGTGGTAACTGGCGGCTTACCGGGGACTTTTCGCCATCGGTGCGGGTGAGTTCGTTGGCAAGGTACTGGCGAATCTCGTCGCTGCGGTAGCCGGCATCCACAGTCTGGCCGCCGCCGCTCTCCAGCACCATGAAGGTGTCCAGCGTACGTCCCCCCGCGGTGGTGATGATGCGGGCATCGACGATGTCGAGACCCAGCTGGGTCAACGCGCTGGTGATGCGGGCGAACAGGTAGGGGTGGTCTTCCGCATAGACGAAGATCTCGGTGCTGCCACGCGAGGTCTTGGGCCTCACGAGAATCAGCGGCAGTTCGTCAGCCTTCAGTGGCAGCAGGGCCTGTCCGTGCCAGGCGACCTCGTCGGCGGAGTGGCGCAGGAAGTACTCGTCTTCGAGTTCGTCCCACAGGGCCTCGGCGTCGTGGGCCCCAAAGCCGCGCCCCTGGAGCAACTGCAGGGCCTCGCCGCGAGTCTCGCGGATCTGTGTGTCCATATTCGGGGCCGCGTCGAGCCCGCGTTCGAGGAGGTTGCGCGTGGCGTGATAGAGCGTCTGCAGCAGCGAGTCCTTCCAGCTGTTCCATAGCTCTGGGTTGGTGCCGCGGATATCGGCGATGGTCAGCAGGTACAGGAAGTCGAGGCGTTCGCGGGTGCGCACCTCGCGGGTGAAGGCCAGCACGACATCGGGATCGGAGATGTCCTTGCGCTGGGCGGTCAGCGACATCAGCAGGTGGGAGCGCACCAGCCAGGCCACCAGGCCGGCGTCCTCGTCCGACAGGCCGTGCTGCTGGCAGAAGTGCAGGGCATCGTGGGCGCCCAGCTCCGAGTGGTCGCCGCCGCGACCCTTGGCGATGTCATGGAACAGGGCCCCCAGTACGAGCCGTTCCGGGCGTTCCAGCTCGGTGTAGATGCGGTGAGCGAGCGGCTGTTCGTGGGCGAATTCGGGCAGGGCCAGCCGGCGCGCGTTGCGCACGACGTTGAGGGTGTGCTCGTCGACCGTGTAGGCATGGAACAGGTCGTACTGCATGCGCCCGATGATGCGTCCGAAGGCCGGCAGGTAGTTGCCCAGCACGCCGTAGCGGTTCATGCGGCGCAGCTGGCTGGTAATGCCGCGGGGCGCGCGCAGGATATCCATGAACAGGGTGCGGCAGACGGGGTTGCGGCGGAAGTGGCCGTCGATCAGATGGCGGTGGGCGCGGATCAGGCGGATGGTCGAGGCGCGGATGCCCTGGATCTCCGGGTGCTCCTGCAACAGGCGAAAGACCTCCAGCAGGGCCGGCGGGTAGATCATGAAGACCTGGTCGTGTGCCACTTCCAGATAACCGCCGCGAACCTGGAAGCGCTGATGGATGCGCACTGGATCCTGCAGGGCCTCCGGGTCGTCGAGGATGGCCTCGTTGAAGTGCTGCAGCAGGAGTTCGTTGAGCCGCTCCAGATCGCTGATCGTGCGGAAATAGCGCTGCATGAACTGCTCGACCGCGCGATTGTGGTTCTGGTCCACGAAGCCAAATGTGTTGGCCAGCTGGCGCTGGAGGTCGAACAGCAACCGATCCTCGCGGCGCCCGGCGAGCATGTGCAGGGCGAAGCGCACGCGCCAGAGAAAGCTCTGGCCCTCCAGCATCTCGTGAAGCTCGCCCTCGCGAAGGAAGCCCAGCGAGACCAGCTCCTCGATACGTTCCGCGCCGTAGTGGCGCTTGGTCACCCAGCCGATCATCTGGATGTCGCGCAGCCCGCCGGGGCCTTCCTTCACGTTGGGTTCCAGGCGGTACCCGGTCTCGCCGAAGCGGCGGTGCCGGGCCTGTTGTTCCGCGAGCTTGGCCGCGTAGAAGCTACGCGAGTCCCAGATGCGATCGGAGTCGATCGCGGATCGAAAATCGTTGAAAAGACTTAAATTGCCACTTAAATAGCGCGACTCGATCAGGTTCGTCGCGACCGTGATGTCGTCGCGGGCCTCGCGGGTGCAGTCCTCGATGCTGCGCACGCTGTGCCCGACCTCGATCCCGATATCCCAGAGGAAGGTAACGAACGCGCTGATCCGGTCGAACACCTCTCGGTCCGCCGTGCCATCGATCACGATCTGGAGGTCGATGTCGGAGGCCGGGTGCAGCTCGCCGCGCCCGTAGCCGCCCACCGCGACCAGGCACAGGCGGTCGTCGTCGGCCAGGCCCTGCTGGGCCCAGATCAGCTTGAGCATTTCGTCGATGCGCCGGGCGTGACCGAGGATCAGGTCCTCGATCGGCATGCCGTCGCGAAAGCCCTGGTATTGCTGTTCGAGGATCGCATGCCGACGGTCGCGGAACAGGGCGATATTCCCGGGATTGCGGCTCAGACGCTGGTAGTCCTCGCCCCAGTCGGGCGAGAACGCGGGCGCGTCGGCCTCGCTGGGCGTGCCGCCGGCGGGCAGGGTGCTCATGGGCACCTCCTCAGGCCGCGAGTTCCTGGGGCGGTGTCTCGTCCTTGCGCAGGGTCAGGATCTCGTAGCCGTCGGCCGTGACCAGCAGGGTGTGCTCCCACTGTGCGGACGGACTGTGGTCCTTGGTGACGGCGGTCCAGCCGTCGGCGAGGATCCGGGTATGCCGGCGCCCGGCATTGATCATCGGCTCGATGGTGAAGCACATGCCTTCCTCGAGCTTGAGGCCGGTACCCGGCTTGCCGTAGTGGAGCACCTGCGGGTCTTCGTGGAAGCCCCGCCCGATGCCGTGGCCGCAGAATTCGCGCACCACCGAGCAGCGCTGACCCTCGGCGTACTGCTGAATCGCGTGCCCGATGTCGCCGAGGGTCGCGCCGGGGCGTACCTGCTGGATGCCGAGATACATGCTGGTGCGCGCGACGTCGATCACGCGCTGGGCCTGGATGCTGGGCTTGCCGATCACGAACATGCGGCTGGTGTCGCCGTGAAAGCCGTTCTTGATCACGGTGATGTCGATATTGAGGATGTCGCCGTTCTTCAGCTTGCGATCGCCCGGGATGCCGTGACACACCTGATGGTTGACCGAGGTGCAGATCGACTTGGGGAAGCCGCGGTAGTTGAGCGGCGCGGGGATCGCGTCCTGGGTCTTCACGATGTAGTCGTGGCAGATGCGGTCCAGCTCGCCGGTGGTGACCCCGGCCTGCACATGCGGCTCGATCATCTCCAGGACCTCGGCGGCCAGGCGGCCGGCGACGCGCATGTGTTCGATCTCTTCGGGGGTCTTGATGGTTACGGACATGGGGGCTCCGGTCGAGACCTGTGAGGGCTCGCGCGACGGGTTTCGGGAGCCCGCGACACGGCGCCAATCAGGGCCCGGATAGTTGGTTCAAGTCAGCGTCCTATGCTATAAAGCGCGCGCCTCGCTGGCAATTCGGCGGGGCCGGGAGGCGGCCAACAGCCGGCGGTCTCGCGAACTTAAATCCACACACGCATCGACACGGTCTGTCGGGTGCCCGCCAGGAGGCTACGGTCTCGTGCTCGGGTTTCAGATCGGGATGCGTGGAGGCTCAACCCGTTACAGGAGAAACCTCATGTCCCTCGTGACTATGCGACAGATGCTGGAAGCCGGTGTGCATTTCGGCCACCAGACGCGTTACTGGCATCCCAAAATGGCCCCGTACATCTTCGGGGAACGCAACAAGATTCATATCATCAACCTCGAAAAGTCCCTGCCGATGTTCAACGACGCGTTGAACTTCCTCGGCAAGATTGCCGCGGACGGCGGCAAGATCATGTTCGTGGGCACCAAGCGCTCGGCGCGTGAAGTGGTGGGTGAAGAGGCGCGCCGTTGCGGCATGCCGTTCGTGTCCCATCGCTGGCTGGGCGGCATGCTGACCAACTTCAGCACGGTCAAGCAGTCGATCAAGCGCCTGAAGGATCTGGAGACCATGGACGCCGATGGCAGCTTCGAGGTGCTGAACAAGCGCGAAGCGCTGACCCGCCGCCGCGAGAAGGACAAGCTCGAGCGCAGTCTGGGTGGCATCAAGGACATGAACCGCATGCCCGACGCGATGTTCGTGATCGATGTCGGCTACGAGAAGATCGCGGTGGCCGAGGCCAAGAAGCGCGGTATTCCGGTCGTCGCGGTGGTCGATTCCAACCACTCGCCGGAAGGCGTGGACTACGTGATCCCGGGCAACGATGACGCGATGCGTGCGATCCAGCTCTACGTGGCTGCGATCGCCGACACGATCATCGAGGCCAAGGGCGCGGTGACCACGGGCGGCGTGTCCGAGGACGAGTTCGCGGGTGCAGACGCCGCTGCTGGTGGCAGTGCCGAATCCAGCGAGGCGGCCCCGGCCAACCCGGCCTGAGTCGGCATCGGGCCCGGTGCGCGATACCGCGCCCGGGCCACTTGAACCAAAGAGCCGGCCCCGGTTTGTTGCGTGGCCGGCTCGATTGACGAAATTTTCAGGAGTACTTCCCGATGCAGATTACTGCTGCCCAAGTGAAAGAACTGCGCGAGCGCACTGGCGCCGGCATGATGGAGTGCAAGAAGGCACTGACCGAGACCGGGGGCGACCTGGAAGCCGCCGTGGAGGCCATGCGCAAGTCCGGCATGGCCAAGGCCGACAAGAAGGCCGGTCGTGTGGCGGCCGAAGGTCGCGTCGAGATCGTCAGCGAGGGCAACAAGGCCGTGCTGGTCGAGATCAACTGCGAGACTGACTTTGTTGGTAACGACGACAACTTCCGTGCCTTTTCCGCGCAGTGCGCCCAGATTGCCCTGAGCTCCGGCGCGGGCGACGTGGAAGGCCTGATGGCCGAGACCGTCGATGGCCAGACCCTCGAGGAGCAACGCACCCAGCTGATCGCGAAGGTTGGCGAGAACGTGCAGGTCCGCCGCTTCGATCGCCTGCAGGCCGAAGACGCGCTGGGTTTCTACCAGCACGGCACGCGTATTGGCGTGGTGGTCAGCCTGAAGGGGGGCGACGAGGCCCTCGCGAAGGACGTTGCCATGCATATCGCGGCTTCGAAGCCGGTATGCGTGGACGAGTCCGGCGTGCCGCAGGAGCTGCTCGACAAGGAGCGCGCGATCTTCAAGGCGCAGGCCGAGGAGTCCGGCAAGCCGGAGAACATCATCGAGAAGATGATCGAAGGCCGCATTCGCAAGTACCTCGCCGAGATCACCCTGGTGGGTCAGCCGTTTGTGAAGGACCCGGATCAGACCGTTGCCCAGCTGCTGGAAGCGAAGGGCGCCTCGGTCACGGGTTTCCTGCGCTACGAGGTGGGTGAAGGGATCGAGAAGAAAAAAGAGAACTTCGCCGAAGAAGTGATGGCCCAGGCCCGCGGGGCCTGATTCGCCGAATCGCTTTGGCGTAGACTCCCGATGCGGGCGCAGGACGCGCCCGCATCGCTCGCCGGCCGGCATTCACGGCCATTGATGACAGGTGCAGGACCCGAGCCCGATAAAGGAGCCCAATGAGTCAGGACAGGCAGCCCGCGTACAGGCGCATCCTTCTGAAGTTGAGTGGGGAGGCCCTGATGGGCCAGCAATCCTATGGGGTGGACCCGGATGTCCTGGCGCAGGTCGCCGAAGAGGTGTCGGAGCTTTCGAGCATGGGTGTCGAGGTCGGCATCGTGATCGGAGGGGGCAACATCTTTCGTGGCGCCGGTCTCGCCCAGGGTGGCATGGACCGGGTTACGGGCGACCACATGGGCATGCTGGCAACGGTCATCAATGCCCTGGCCATTCAGGATGCGATCGAACGCGCAGGCCGCTTCTCCCGCGTGATGTCGGCCATCCGCATCAATCAGGTCTGCGAAGACTACATTCGCCGCCGCGCTGTGCGGCATCTGGAAAAGGGCCGGATCGTGGTGTTCGCCGCGGGAACCGGCAACCCATTCTTTACCACCGACTCCGCCGCCTCGCTGCGCGCCATCGAGATCAATGCCGAGTTGATGATCAAGGCCACAAAGGTGGACGGGGTCTATGATTCGGACCCGATGAAGAGCAAGGATGCCCGCCGTTATGAACGGCTGACGTTCGACGAGGCGCTGGAACGCCGTCTGGGTGTAATGGATACGACCGCGCTGGTGATGTGTCGTGACAACGGCCTGCCAATCCGCGTGATGAACATGTTTGCAAAAGGGGACCTCCGCCGGCTGGTGATGGGCGAGCCGGTGGGAACCCTGGTCGAGGGATCCCGAGATGACTGACGCCACGATCAAGGACGCGCGCCAGCGCATGGACAAGAGCATCGAGGCCCTGCGCAACGAGCTGGCCAAGATTCGCACGGGTCGCGCGCACCCCAGTCTGCTCGAGCATGTGCATGTCGACTACTACGGCATGGAAGTGCCGATCAATCAGGTCGCGAACATCAACGCCGAGGACTCGCGCACCCTGGCCGTGGTGCCGTACGAAAAGGACATGGTCGCGAAGGTAGAGAAGGCGATCATGACCTCGGATCTGGGGCTGAACCCGGCGAGCATGGGCACCGTGATCCGGGTGCCGCTGCCGGCGCTGACGGAAGAACGCCGCCGCGACCTGGTCAAGGTGGTTAGGGCGGAGGCCGAAAATGCGCGTGTTGCAGTGCGCAATATCCGGCGCGACGCCAACAATACCTTCAAGCAGGCGGTGAAGGACAAGGAGGTCTCGGAAGACGAAGAGCGCAAGGCACAGGAACAGGTGCAAAAGCTCACCGACGACCACATCGCCAAGATCGATGCATTGCTCGAGGACAAGGAAGCCGAGTTGATGGAAGTCTGACCGGCCACCCCTGTATGCCGGTTTCCTCCGCCACCGACCCCGCGCTGCCCGGCCACGTTGCCATCATCATGGATGGCAACGGGCGCTGGGCCCAGGCCCGTGGCTTGGAGCGCTCCGAAGGCCACCGCGAGGGTCTGGAGGCGACTCGCCGGGCTGTGCGTTTCTACGCCGAACACGGCATTCAGTCCCTCACGGTATTTGCCTTCAGCAGTGAGAACTGGGGGCGCCCCCGTTCCGAGGTCGAGGCGCTCTTTGAACTCTTCGTCACGGCCATCGAGGGAGAGCTCCCCGAGCTGGTCGAGCGCGGCATTCGCCTGAGATTCATCGGCGATCGCGCCACTTTTCCCCCAACGCTACAAACCCGCATGTGCGAGGCCGAAGAGGCCACGGCCGGCAATGAGGGGATGTGCCTGGTGGTTGCGCTGGGGTATGGCGGCCGCTGGGACATCCTGCAGGCGGCCAGGAAGTGGGTGGCCAAGGGGGGGGCGGAGGCCGATGGTGATGCCGAGTCCGCCTTTGCGGCCGAGTTGAGTACGACCGGTCTGGCCGACGTGGACCTGCTGATCCGCACCGGTGGCGAACAACGCATCAGCAACTTCCTGCTGTGGCAGGCGGCCTACGCCGAAATACTGTTCATCGAGACCTACTGGCCGGATGTCGGCGAGAAGGATTTCGAGCGCAGCCTGGCCTGGTATGCCCAACGCCAGCGGCGTTTTGGGCGAGTGTCGGCCGGGGCCTATTCAGCGACCGAGGTCCCCGGTGCTTAGAACCCGTGTAATGACCGCCGCGGTAATCGGGCTGCCCGCGCTGGCACTGATCGCGTTCGGGCCCAACTGGGCGGTGCTGGCGTTGATGGCATTGGGAATTGGGCTGGCCACCTGGGAGTGGGGCGAGCTGACCGGACTGCACGTCGCCTGGGAACGTGCGGTGCTGGTCGTGCTGGTGCTGGTGCCACTGGTGGCCCTGGGGCTGACGCTGGCGCAGCCCATGCATTTATTGGTTCTCCTGTTTGCGGTTGTCTGGTGGCTGCTGATTGTGCTGGCGCTACCGTTTTACCGCTCGGGGATCGATGGGCGTGGTCCGCGCCCCAAGCTGCTCACCGTCGCGGCGGTGTTGACGCTGGTGCCCGCGGGGATGGCCGTCGTCTGGCTGCATGCGCTGGCGCCCTGGCTCGTGGTGTACCTGATCGTTCTGGTGGGCTTTGCCGATACCGGTGCCTATTTCGCCGGAAAGGCCTTCGGGCGTACCGCACTGGCTCCGCATATCAGTCCGGGGAAGACCCGCGAAGGGCTGCTCGGCGGTCTGGGCGCGGTGTTCGCTCTGGCCGTAGTGGTGGCCGGTGTCTGGGGGCTGGCGCCCATGGATGCGCTGGTGTTCGTGCTGCTGTCGATCCTGATTGCGCTGGTGTCGGTGGTGGGCGATCTGTTCGAGAGCATCCTCAAGCGCCAGGCGGGAGCCAAGGACAGCGGTTCCTTGCTACCCGGTCACGGGGGTATTCTGGATCGCATCGACAGCCTGATCGCGGCGGCCCCGATCTTTCTGGCCGGCTTGCTCTGGCTGGCCTTGTTGCCCGTCCCCGGGGCATGAGAATTCGCAGGTAACACGTTATGAGCCCCACGCGGATCACCATTCTCGGTTCCACCGGCAGTATCGGCGTCAGCACGCTGGATGTGGTGTCGCGCCAGCCGGATCGCTTTCACGTCTATGCGCTGACCGCGCATCGCAATGTCGAGCGTCTGAAGGCGCAATGTCTGCAGGCGCGACCGCGCGTGGCCGTTGTTGCGGAGGATGCGGCCGCGCACGCGCTTCAGCGCGAGCTGGAGGCGGCCGGTTGTCCCACGGAGGTGCGAGCGGGGCCGCAAGCGCTGGCCGAGGTGGCGGAGGCGCCGGAGGTGGATGCCGTGATGGCCGCCATTGTTGGCGCGGCCGGGCTCCTGCCGACTCTGGCGGCGGCCGAGGCCGGCAAGCGTGTGCTCCTGGCCAACAAGGAGGCACTGGTCATGTCCGGGGCGCTATTGATTGATGCCGTGCGTCGTTCCGGGGCCTGCCTGTTGCCGATCGACAGCGAACACAACGCCATTTTCCAGTGTCTGCCGACGGGGTACGTCTGCGCGGACGAGGTGGCGCCGCATGGCGTCGAGCGCATCTGGCTGACCGCCTCGGGTGGCCCGTTCCGCGACCGGCCTCTCGATACCTTTGGCGACATCTCGCCGGACGAGGCCTGTGCCCACCCGAACTGGGATATGGGGCGCAAAATCTCGGTCGATTCCGCGACGATGATGAACAAGGGCCTGGAAGTGATCGAGGCCTGCTGGCTGTTCGCGGTGAAGCCCTCGGCCATCCAGGTCGTTCTGCACCCGCAAAGCATCGTGCACTCGATGGTGGCGTACAACGACGGCTCGGTGCTTGCCCAGATGGGCAATCCCGATATGCGAACGCCGATCGCGCATGCGCTGGCTTGGCCCGACCGGGTGGCGTCCGGAGTGGCGCCACTGGATCTACTGGGTGTGGGGCCGCTGGAGTTTCGCGAGCCGGAGGCCGAACGGTTCCCGGCGTTGGGGCTGGCCTATCGGGCCCTGGACCAGGGCGGTACCGCTACCGCCGTGCTGAACGCGGCGAACGAGGTCGCGGTGGAGGCGTTCCTCTCGGGTGGCCTGGCCTTCAGCGACATCGCGGTGGTTATCGAGCGGACGCTGGACGCTCTGCCGAAGCAGGCCGCCGATTCCCTGGAGCGTGTGCTGGCGGCGGATGCCGAGGCACGCGCTCATGCCGGTAGCGAGATCGGGCGTCTGCAACGCCGGGCGGTGTCATGACGCTGTTGACCAGTCTGCTGGCGTTTGCCGTGGCCATCGGTGTGCTGGTGACGGTGCACGAGTACGGGCACTACCTCGCGGCGCGCGCGATGGGAGTCAAGGTTCTGCGGTTCTCGGTCGGGTTTGGGCGGCCGTTGCTGAGCCGCCGGATCGGGCGGGATCGGACGGAATTCGTCGTGGCGGCTCTGCCGCTTGGCGGGTACGTGAAGATGCTCGACGAGCGCGAGGGTGATGTCGCGCCTGAAGAACTGGATCGGGCCTTCAACAACAAGGGTCTGAAGGCGCGCACGTTCATCGTGTCCGCCGGCCCGCTCGCGAATTTCCTGTTCGCGATCGTCGCTTATGGTGCGATGTTCATGATTGGCGTGGGCGGGGTGCGACCGGTGGTGGGCGACATCACCGCGGACAGCCCGGCGGCGGTCGCGGGCCTGGAGCGTGGCGAAGAGATTCTTGCGGTGGACGGGCGGGCCGTACGGGACTGGGAGCAAACGAACCTTCGGCTCCTTGACCATGCCGTACGGGGTGATACGGTGCCGGTTCTCGTGCGCGACCGCGATGGCCGCGAGGTGGAGCGCACGCTGGATCTGCGCGATCGTCAGGCGATCCTGGGCCAGGGGCAATTCCTGGAGCAGGTGGGGCTCGCGCCTTATCGCCCGGCACTGGTGCCGCGCATCGGCCAGGTCGAGTCGGGCAGTCCCGCGGCGGCGGCCGGGCTTGAGCCTGGCGACCGTGTTCTTGCCGTGGACGGTGATGCGATCGACGACTGGAACGACTGGGTCCGCCGCATTCAGGCGAGCCCGGAGCGTGAACAGGTCGTGCAGGTGGAACGTGGTGACCAAACGGTCGAGCTGAGGGTTACGCCGGAGGCAATCGCCACCAATGGCGAGACCATCGGGCGCATCGGTGCCGGGGTGGATCCGGACCAGCCCGCGGCGCGCGAGATGGCGGTACTGGTGCGCCAGGGCCCCGTGGAGGCGCTGGTTTCCGGGGCGGCCCGTACCTGGGATGTCTCGATACTGACGGTCGGCATCCTCTGGCGCATGGTCACCGGCGAGGCCTCGGTCAAAAACATCAGCGGACCGGTTACCATAGCCGAGTTTGCGGGCACCACAGCGGTGATCGGGATCTCGGCCTTCCTCGGGTTCCTGGCGCTGGTGAGTGTGTCGCTGGGGATCATCAATCTGTTGCCGATCCCGCTGCTGGATGGTGGCCACCTGCTGTATTACGCGGTGGAGGCGGTTAAAGGGAGTCCGGTGTCCGAGCGCGCCCAGATCATCGGGCAGCAGTTCGGCATCCTCGCGATCGCCGGGTTGATGTTGCTGGCCCTCTACAACGATTTGACACGTCTGTTCGGGTAACCCCGAAACAGCCCTTCTGAATTGGCGGAAAGCATGTCGCGAAACAGCTTGAGAGCAATAGCCCTGGTCGGTCTCCTGGGTCTGGCAGGTACGGCCTGGGGACAGACCTACCAGATCGAAGATATCGAGATCGAGGGGCTGGAACGGATTACCGCGGGTACGGCGCTCAGCTATCTGCCAGTCGAAGTGGGCGACACCTTCGACGAAAGCCAGAGCCCGGACATCATCCGCGAGATGTTCCAGACGGGGTTTTTCGACGACGTGGAGATTGCCCGGCGCGGGAATGTGCTGGTGGTGATTGTCTCCGAGCGTCCGGCGATCAACGAGATCAATTTTTCCGGGAATCGTGACATCCCGGACGATGGCCTGCGCGAGGCCCTTCAAGCGGCCGGCCTGCGCAGCGGTCGCGTGTTCAACCGCACGATGCTCGACCGGATCGAGAGCGAACTGCGACAGCAGTACTTCGCTCGCGGCCGCTACAACGTCGAGGTGGATGTCGAGATTATCGACCTGCCGCGCAACCGCGTGGATATCGAGATCGATATCGCCGAAGGCCCTGTGGCGCGTATCCAGCAGGTCAATGTGGTGGGCAACGAGACCTTCACCGACCGCGAACTGACCCGCCGGTTTGATTCGGGCGTACCCCGCTGGTGGGCCTTCTTCAGTCGGCGGGACCACTATTCCCGCGAGAAGCTGTCGGGCGACCTTGAGCAGTTGCGTTCGCACTACCTGGACGAGGGCTTTCTCGAGTTCGATATCGATTCCACCCAGGTGACCCTGACGCCGGACCGCCGCGATCTGTTCATCACGATCAACGTGGATGAGGGTGAGCGCTATACCGTCACCGGATTCGACCTGGCGGGTGATTTCGTGGTGTCGCGGGACGAGTTGGAAGAGCTGGTCGAGATTGATGTGGGCGAACCCTTCTCGCGCAGCCAGGTGACGCAATCCGCCGAGCGGATCACCAATCGCCTGATGCAGGACGGCTATGCATTCGCCAACGTGAATCCCGTGCCGGATGTCGATGAGGACAGCCGCGAGGTCGATATCACCTTCTTTATCGACCCAGGCCCGCGTGTATACGTTCGGCGCATCCAGATCACTGGTAACGAGAATACGGAGGAGCGCGTCTATCGCCGCGAGCTGCGGCAGATGGAGAGCTCCTGGTACAACGGGGCCCTGATCGAGCGCTCCCGCGTGCGGCTGCAGCGTCTGCCATTCGTGCAGAGCGTGAACGTGGAGACGCAGCGAGTCCCCGGTACTGACGACGAGGTGGACCTGAACATCACGGTGACCGAGCAGCAATCCGGGGCGTTGACGCTCGGGGCGGGCTTCTCGCAGAACCAGGGCGTGCTGCTGACCGCGGGGTTGCAGCAGGACAACTTCCTGGGTACGGGTAACCGCTTTAATGCGGAGGTCAGTACCAGTCGGGTGAACCAGATCTTCCGCATGAGCGTGACCAACCCGCACTACACCCCCGCCGGGGCCAGCCGTGGGTTCTCTGTCTTCTACCGCAAGATCGACGCCGAGCGGGCGAATATCTCGCGCTACTCCTCGAACCGCTATGGGTTTGACGTGAGCTACGGGATCCCGCTGTCGGAGTTCGACCGCATCCGGATCGTGCCCGGTTTCGAACATATCGACATTGACACGATCGATCGTGACGGCCGGCGGGGCAGCCCGGACGAGATCTTTGACGAGGTCGACGAGTTCGGTAGTTCGGCAAATTTCTACAAGATCGAGACGAGTTATATCCACGACACGCGCGATCGCACGACCTTCGCCACCCAGGGGCGACGCCACCGCATTGGTCTGGAACTGGCCGTGCCCGGCAGTGATCGGGAGTTCTACAAGCTGACCTATTCGGGCGAGGAGATCTTCCGCCTGTCGGATCGTTATTCCTTCAGTATCTCGGGTGGAATTGCCTACGCGGATGGCTATGGCGGCTCCGAGCTGCCGTTCTATGAACGGCTGTTTGCCGGTGGTATTCGTTCGGTGCGTGGTTACGAGGACAACCGCCTCGGGGATCAGCGCGAGCTGCGCGAATTCCGGGACGAGAATGTGCCTGCGACGCGCGACTCCAATGACGACCCGTATGGCGGCCGCTTCCGTACCACGATCTCAGGGGAGTTGTTCTACCCGCTGCCGTTCGCCGCCGATAACGACGCGGTGCGGATGAGCACCTTTGTCGATGCCGGTAATGTGTTCAACGATCCGGGCGACTGGGACGTCGGCGAGTTGCGGGCGTCCGCTGGCTTCGCGATAACCTGGTTCTCGCCGGTGGGGCCGCTGAGCTTTAGCGTGGCCGAGCCGCTGAACGACCAGCCGGAAGACGATATTCAGCGCTTCCAGTTCCTGCTGGGGGCGTCCTTCTGAGCGCGAGGAGCAAGAACATGAGTCAGCGCAGTGGGACCATGAAGGGCGGCGTCTCCCTGGTGCTGTCCGCCGTGCTGTTGTTGGCGGGCTGGCTGGCCCTCCCGGCCCAGGCCGGGGCTCAGAACGTGGCATTCGTGACGATGAACCGCATCCTGGAGGACTCGCCGCAGGCCGAGCAGGCCATGCGCGAGCTGGAGCGTGAGTTCTCCCCGCGTGACGCCGAGCTGGTGGCCGAACGCGAAGAACTCCAGCGCATGCGTGACCGGCTGGAGCGCGACGGCGACATGATGAATCCCTCCGAGCGGGCCGATCTGGAGCGGGAGTTTTCCCAGCGGTCGCGTGAGTTCCGGCGCGCCCAGGAGAGCTTTAGCGAGGACCTGAACGTTCGCCGTAACGAAGAGCTGTCCCGACTGCAGCGGCGGATCAACGATGCGATTGTGGAACTGGCGCGCGAACGCGAGATCGACGTCATCCTGACCGAACGCAACGTGCTCTACGCCAGCGACCGGGTCGACATCACGGACGATATCCTTGCCGCAATGCAGCGCGACGACTGAGCGGGTGATCACCGCCGGAGACCTCGCCGTACATCTGGGCGGCGAGCTCACCGGGCCGGCCGAGATCCCGTTGCGAGGGCTGGCGACGCTTGCCCGGGCCGGGCCGGCGGATGTGTCCTTTGTTACGAATCCCGATCGCTATCGCGATGCCCTGGACTCTACCGAAGCGGGCTGTGTGTTGGTCCCCAGGGTGGGTGCCAAGTCGGTGAGCACGACAGCGCGTGCCTGGATTGCCGTCGATGATCCCTACCGCGCCTATGGGCAGGCGTCCCGCTGGTTTGGTGCCGGGCGCCGATGCGGTACTCCCGGTGTTGACCCAAGCGCGCGAGTGCATCCTGACGCACGCCTGGCCGCTGATGCGGAGGTTGGACCGGGCGTGGTGATTGGCGCCGGTTGCCGTATTGGTGCCGGTGTGGTGATTGGCGCACACAGCGTTCTGGGCGCGCGAGTTGAGGTAGGGGAGGAGAGCTATCTCTATCCTCGGGTCAGCCTGCTGAACGGAGTGCAAATCGGCAGACGTGCCATCATCCATAGTGGCGCGGTACTGGGTGCCGATGGGTTTGGATTCGCAAGCGGTCCGGATTCCACCTGGGAGAAGATCGAGCAGTTGGGGGATGTGCGCGTGGGCGATGATGTGGAGATTGGTGCCAACTCCACTATCGATCGCGGATCGCTGGAGTCCACGCGGATTGGCAACGGGGTCAAGATCGACAACCTCGTCCATGTTGCCCATAACGTTCAGATTGGCGACCATACGGCCATAGCGGGTTGTGTGGGGATTGCGGGCAGCGCACGCATCGGGGCGCATTGCGCCATTGGGGGCGGGGTCGGGATTCTCGGTCACCTGGCGATAGCCGATCGGGTGACACTGCACGCGATGACGCTCGTCACGCGCTCGATTGATCAACCAGGGGAGTATGCGTCCGGTGTCCCTCACCAGGAGGCCCGGTTGTGGAATCGCATGCTGGCACGGCTGCGTCGGCTCGCCCGGACACGGGATGCATGAAACCCGCTTGTGTTGGAGTCGTCCGTTGGTCTCGGCTCATCAGAATCAGCAAAAAAGGAATGCCGCGTGGATGACTTCAATGTCCAGGAGATCATGCGCTATCTGCCGCATCGATATCCGTTTCTCATGGTCGACCGGGTGCTGGAGTGGGAGGCCGGCGTCTACCTGACCGGGATCAAGAACGTCAGCATCAACGAGCCCTATTTTCAGGGTCATTTCCCGATCAAGCCGGTGATGCCCGGTGTCCTGATCCTCGAGGCGCTGGCGCAGGCCACGGGTCTCCTGGCGTTCAAAACCGAAGAGGCGCGCAACGAGAATCAGGACAAGCAGCAGCTGTACCTGTTTGTCGGCATCGACGAGGCACGTTTTCGCCGCCAGGTGGTACCCGGCGACCAGCTCCACCTGCGTGTGGATCTCAAGCGCACCATGCGCGGCATCTGGCGCTTTGACGCGGTCGCCCGTGTGGGCGACGACGTCTGTGCCACGGCGCAGCTGATGTGTTCCGGGCAGGAAATCCCCTCGTGATCGACCCTCGGGCTGACGTACACCCGAGCGCGGAGCTGGACTCCTCGGTCGAGGTCGGGCCTTTCAGCGTGATCGGTCCGAATGTGCGAATCGGGGCCGGTACCCGCGTGGGTCCGCATGTGGTGATCCGCGGCCCGACCGAGATCGGTCGCGAGAACCGCATCTTCCAATTTTCCTCGATCGGCGAGGAACCCCAGGACACGACCTACAAGGGCGAGCCGACGCGGCTGGTGATTGGGGATCGCAACGTGATCCGCGAATCGGTCACGCTGCACCGGGGAACGGAGAAAGGGCTCGGGGAGACCGTGATCGGTCACGACAACCTGATTATGGCCTACGTGCATATCGCGCACGACTGCACCATCGGCAACAAGATCATCTTCTCCAACGCGACTTCGCTGGCGGGTCACGTCGAGATTCAGGACAACGTGACCCTGGGTGGCTTTACCCTGGTACACCAGTTCTGTCGGGTGGGGACCTTTGCCTTTACCAGCATGGGCGCGGCGCTTAACCGTGACCTGCCGCCCTACTGCCTGGCCAGTGGCAACTACGCGCGGCTGATCGGGATCAACAAGGTCGGGCTGCGGCGCAATGGCTTCTCCAACGAGGCGATCCAGGCGCTGCATCGGGTCTTTATCCTCGGCATGCGTGGTCGCGCCGGCCGCGAGCGCCATCTGGAGACGATGTTCGACGAGACCGAGGTCCCGGAAGTGCGCAACCTGATCGGGTTCGTGCGTAACAGCCAGCGCGGCATACTTCGTGGCGGGCGGCCGCACTAGGGAAACGCTGATCCCCGAGGCCGGATTCAACCTTGGGACAGATGCCCCTGGCTGAGCAGTTCCTGCGCCATCTCGGCGATACGGCGGTCGGCCCCGCCGTCTCCCAGGCGTTCACGGATCGAGGCGAGGGACTCCCGCATCGCGCCGAGCCGTTCCGGGTGCCGCAGCAGGTCGAGCGCGTCTGACGCCAGGCGTTCGGGGTTCGCCTGGCGCTGAAGGTATTCCGGGACCAGTCGTTCCCCCGCGACGATGTTGACCAGGGCGATATTCTCCAGGCGGACCAGTCGCGAAAAGACCGCGTGGCTAAGCCCCCCCATTCGGTAGAACACCAGCATGGGCGCCTGGAGCAGGCCGGCCTCGAGCGTGGCCGTGCCCGAGGCAATCAGCAGCAGATCGGCGCCCGCCATTAGGGCGTGTGCGCCTTCTTCCCCGGAGACAAACGATGTCGGCAGGCCGTCGCGCGGCGCCAGTGCGTCCAGCCGTGACGAGTCCACACCCGGGGCCAGCGCGACCGCGAAGCGCAGCGAGGGATCCTCCGCGTGCATCCGTCGCGCGGTTTCGAGCAGAAGCGGCCAGTGGCGCTTGAGCTCTCCGCTGCGGCTGCCGGGCAAGAGTCCGACCACGCGTTCATCTTCGGCAACGGCGATCCGTTCCGCTAGCGGTACGGTCGGTTCCTGGACCCGGTCCACCAGTGGATTGCCGACGTAGCGCACCGGGACGCCGGCACGCTCGTAAATCTCGGTCTCGAACGGAAACAGCACCGCCATCGCATCGACGCACTGCTGAATCCGGCGGATTCGCCCGGATCGCCAGGCCCACAACTGGGGGCTGACATAGAACAGGACCGGGATACCCAGGCGTCGTGCATGTGCCGCCAGGCGCAGATTGAATTCGACGTAGTCGACCAGGACAAGCAGGTCCGGACGGTTGTGCTCCAGGTGGGTACCCATGCGCCGGAACAGTCGGCGCAGGCGCGGGTAGTTCACCAGGACGTCGACGAGCCCGACGACCGCGAGTTCCTCGACATCGATCAGCGTCTCGACACCCGCGTCGCGCATCTGGGCGCCGCCCATGCCGGAGTATCGGACTTCGGGCTCCAGGATCGCGAGTTCGCGTACCAGCCCGGCCCCCAGGGCATCGCCGGAGCTCTCTCCGGCGCAGATGACCACGTGGCGTCGCATGGGGCCGGGTCTGTCTCGGCGCTTAGGCGAGGGCGCGCCGGATGGTGTCGCAGATCATCTCGATCTGGCCGTCCTCGAGCTCGGGGAACACCGGAAGGGACAGGCAGCGTGCGGTGACGGATTCGGTGACCGGAAGACTCGCAGGCAGGTTCGGCAGATCCGCGAAGGCTTTTTGCTGGTGCAGCGGGACCGGGTAGTAGATCGCGTGCGCGATCTCGGCCTCTTTCAGGGCTTGCATGATCGCGTCACGGTGATCGGTCAGAAGCGTGTACTGGTGGTAGACATGCGTACCGATACCGTCTTCGTGCGGGGTCTGAACTGGCAGGCCCTCCAAGCCCTTGCGGTAGCTGGCGGCGACGCGCCGGCGCTGGGCGTTGTACGCGTCGATGTGCGGCAGTTTCACCCGCAGGATTGCCGCCTGCATCTCGTCCAGGCGGCTGTTGTAGCCCACCTCGTCGTGGTAGTAGCGCTCGCTGGACCCGTGGTTGCGCAGTCGCTTCAGGGCCTCGGCCGAGGTCGGGCAGCTGGTGGTGACCAGACCGCCGTCGCCGAAGGCCCCGAGGTTCTTCGAGGGGAAGAACGAGAAGCAGCCAAAGGCATTGGCGGACCCGGTCTGCGCGCCATCGATGGCGGCGCCAAAGGACTGGGCGCAATCCTCGACGATCAGGAGCTTGTGGCGTTCGGCGATGGCCTGCAGGCGTGGCAGGTCGGCCGGCTGTCCGAACAGGTGCACGGGAATGATTGCCTTGGTGCGTTCGGTGACCGCCGCTTCGACCCGCTCCGGGTCGATGTTGAAGGTATCGGGATCGATGTCCACGAACACCGGATCGGCCCCCACATAGCGAATTGCCTCGGCGGTGGCGATGAAGGTGAATGGCGTGGTGATCACCTCGTCGCCCGGGCCGATGCCTGCGGCGGCCAGGGCCAGATGCAGCGCATCCGTCCCCGAGGCGCAGGTGATCGCATGCTCCACTCCGAGATAGCGCGCCAGCTCGTCTTCCAGCGCCTGGACATTGGGGCCCAGGATGTAGCGGGCCCCGGCCAGGACCTCCTGCAGCGCGGCATCGATTTCGGGACGCAGGCTCTGGTACTGGCGCTGCAGGTCGACCATCGGGATCACGGCTTGACTCCTGTGCGAGTGTTTTCGAGGTGGCTGTGGGGGCCGTCGGCCTGGCCCATCACGTTGAGGTTCTGATAGACGAGCTTCGTGATTTGCTCGGCGGTGGCCAGCGCGCGCTGGCCGTCGCGGCCGCTGACCACGACCGGGCCTTCGCCGCGTACGGCGGCCACGAAGGCGCGGATCTCGGCGAGCAGGGCATCGGCCTCGTCGAAGACGCTCTCGTCCCGGTGGATCTCCGGGGCACCGGTCTCCGGATCGGGCGCGCCGATGTGGTTGAGCGACAGGATGCGGTTCTGAAAGTCCACCGAGGCATAGGCATGCGACTGGAAGATGCGCATGCGCCGCTCGGACTTGTTGCTGACGCGCGAGGAGGTGACGTTCGCCACACAGCCGTTGGCGAACTCCAGGCGGGCGTTGGCAATGTCGATGTCCTGCGTGAGCACACGGGCGCCAGAGGCACGGACCTCGGTTAGCGGTGAGTCCGTCAGGGACAGGATGATGTCGATGTCGTGGATCATCAGATCCAGCACGACCGAGACGTCAGTCGCGCGGGGCTTGTAGGGCGCCAGACGGTGCGATTCGATAAATCGCGGATGCAGCGGATCGTCGGTCAGTCGGCGCAGGGCGGCATTGAAGCGTTCCAGGTGCCCGACCTGCAGCACGACCCCTTTGGCCTCGGCCAGCTGGTTCAGGGCCTCGGCCTGCTCCAGCGTCGCGGTGATCGGTTTTTCCACCAGCACATGGCACCCGGCGTCGAGAAAGTCCCGCGCGATGTCGTAGTGAAGGGTGGTCGGCGCGGCGATCGAGACCGCATCGACCTGGCCGAGCAGTTCGCGGTGATCGGTGACCGCGGCGCAGCCGTGTTCGGCGGCGACACGCTCGGCGGTGGCGGCGTCGGCATCGGCTACGGCGACCAGTTCGGTCTCGGGCAGGGCGGCGTATTTTGCGGCATGCCATTTGCCAAGGTGACCGACGCCGATCGCGGCGCAGCGCAGGGGATTCTGAGACATGGGCGGGCTCGAGGTTCGTGGGGCGTGTGCTAGGATTTCCGGCGCTATTGTAACGGATCGCCCGGACTGCGCATGTCCGCGATCCATTCCCGCTATTGTCCAGGGAAACACGGGTTTCAGTGTTCCCTTGGTGTCCAGGCCCGATCGGGGGTTCGATGTCCGCAAACAGGGTGGCAAACGCTTGGGTCGCGGGCGTCGACGAGGTGGGACGTGGCCCACTGGCGGGGCCTGTGGTGGCGGCCGCGGTGATCCTGCCGGAAGGTTTTGAGGCACCGGGACTGACCGATTCCAAGAAGCTCTCGGCGCGTCGCCGGCAGTCGCTGGATGTCGAGATTCGCGAACGCGCGGTGGCCTGGGCGCTGGGGCGAGCCGAGGCGGCCGAGATCGACGCATTGAACATCCATCGCGCGACCCTGCTGGCGATGCAGCGCGCGGTGGCCGCATTGTCGCAGGTGCCCGATCACCTGCTGGTCGATGGGCGCTTTACGCCAGAGGGCCCCTGGAGCGCCGAGGCGATCGTCGGCGGGGATGGCTCCGTAGCAGCAATCAGCGCGGCCTCGGTCATCGCTAAGGTGGCGCGCGACGCGGAGATGACGGCCCTGCACGAACGCTATCCCGACTACGGCTTTGATCGCCATGCAGGCTACCCGACCGCCTACCATCGCGACGCGCTGGCGCGCCTCGGGCCGTGTGCAGAGCACCGTCGCAGCTTTGGACCGGTGGCGCGGGCGCTGGCCGCTGTTACGGGGGAAGGGGCATGAGCAGCGAATGGCACGACCCCGGCTTTGTGCACCTGCGGGTGCACTCCGAGTATTCGCTGATCGACGGGCTGGTGCGCCTGAAGCCGCTGGTCGCGGCGGTCGCGGAGAAGGGCATGCCCGCCGTCGCGGTGACCGATCACTGCAACCTGTTCGGGCTGGTGAAGTTCTATCGGGCGGCCATTGCCCAGGGTGTGCAACCGATCATCGGGGCTGATCTGCTGGTGCGGGACGCCCGTGCCGACGGGAGCGTGGCGCGCATAACCCTGCTGGCGCAGAACGACCCCGGCTACCGCAACCTCACCCGACTGATTTCGCGTGCCTGGCAGGAAGGGCAGGAAAAGGGCATCCCCAGGATCGACGCCGAATGGCTGGACAGCGCGGCCGAGGGCCTGATCGCCCTGTCGGGTGGCATCGATGGTCTGTTCGTGAGCGGCTCCGGGGTGGCGCGCGCACTGACCCAGGATGAGCTTGGCCCCTGGCTGAAGCGTTTTCCCGGGCGCTTCTATCTGGAGCTGACGCGCACCGAGCGCCCGGGCGAGGAGGCCTGGATCGAGCAGGCCCTGACAGCGGCGGAGCAGTTCGATCTGCCCGTGGTGGCGACCAACGACGTGCGCTTTCTCAAGGCCGAGGATTTCGAGGCCCACGAGGCGCGTGTCTGCATTCATGACGGCACCACGCTGGATGACCCCTCGCGTCCGCGGCGCTACTCGGAACACCAGTACCTTGCCAGCCCGGAGGAGATGGCGGAACGCTTCTCGGATATCCCCGAGGCCCTGGCAAACTCGGTGGCAATCGCGCGGCGCTGCAGCGTGAGCCTGACGCTTGGGGAGTCAGTGTTGCCGGATTTCCCGGTACCGGAGGGATACACCGTCGAGGATCACCTGCGGGAGACCTCCGCGAAGGGGCTCGCGGCACGGCTGGAACGTTTCCAGTTCGCCGAGCGTTCGGAGTACGACGAACGCCTGAAGCTCGAACTGGACGTGATTTGCCAGATGGGTTTCCCCGGCTACTTCCTGATCGTGGCCGACTTTATCCAGTGGGCCAAGGACAACGGCATCCCGGTGGGCCCGGGGCGTGGCTCGGGCGCGGGTTCGCTGGTCGCCTATGTGCTGGGTATTACGGACCTGGATCCATTGCGTTATGAGCTTCTCTTTGAGCGCTTTCTTAACCCCGAGCGCGTCTCCATGCCCGACTTCGATGTCGATTTCTGCATGGAGAAACGCGACGACGTGATCGACTACGTGGCCGAGCGCTACGGCCGCGACAAGGTCTCGCAGATCATCACCCACGGCACTATGGCCGCGAAGGCGGTCGTGCGCGACTGTGGCCGCGTACTGGGTTATGGCTACGGCTTTGTCGACCGTATCGCCAAGCTGATCCCGTTCGAGCTGGGCATGACCCTGGGCAAGGCCCTGGCCGAGAGCGAGGACCTGAAGGCGCAGTACGACCAGGACGAGGAGGTGCGCGGGATCATCGATCTGGCGCTCAAGCTCGAGGGACTTACGCGCAACGCGGGCAAGCACGCTGGTGGGGTGGTGATCGCCCCGTCGGCGCTGACCGACTTCTCGCCGCTGTACTGCGAAGACGATGGCGGCTCGCTGGTGACCCACTTCGACAAGGACGACGTCGAGGCCGTGGGGCTGGTGAAGTTCGACTTCCTCGGGCTGCGCACGCTGACGATCATCGACTGGGCGGTCGAGAACGTGCGCAAGATGGACCCGGAGGCCCGCATCGACCTGGATGCGGTCCCGCTGGATGACCCCGACACCTTCAAGCTGCTGAAGGCCTACCAGACCACGGCGGTGTTCCAGCTGGAATCGGGCGGGATGAAGGATCTGATTCGGCGCCTCCAGCCGGACAGCTTCGAGGACATCATCGCGCTGGTGGCCCTGTACCGGCCGGGCCCGTTGCAGTCGGGGATGGTGGACGACTTCATCGACCGCAAGCACGGTCGCGCGCAGGTGGAGTACCCGCATCCGGATCTGGAGCCGATCCTGCAGCCGACCTACGGCGTCATCCTGTACCAGGAGCAGGTCATGCAGATCGCCCAGGTCCTGGCGAACTACACCCTGGGCGGCGCCGACCTGCTGCGCCGTGCGATGGGCAAGAAAAAGCCCGAGGAGATGGCCAAACAGCGCCAGATCTTCATGGAGGGCGCGCTGGGGCGTGGGGTCGAGGAGGGGACCGCGACCTACATCTTCGACTTGATGGAGAAATTCGCCGGCTACGGCTTCAACAAGTCGCACTCGGCCGCCTACGCCCTGGTCGCCTATCAGACCGCCTGGCTAAAGGCGCATTATCCGGCGCCGTTCATGGCGGCGGTGCTGTCCGCGGATATGGACAACACCGACAAGGTCGTGGGCCTGATCGAGGAATGCCGGAACATGGGCCTGAAGGTCCTGCCGCCGGACGTGAACCAGTCGGACTACCGCTTTACCTGCCCCGATGCGCAGACGGTGGTCTATGGCCTCGGGGCGATCAAGGGCGTGGGTGAGTCTGCGATCGACACGCTGTTGAAGGCACGCTCGGCGGACGGGTCCTTCCACGGGCTGATCGACCTGTGCCAGCGCGTGGACCTGTCCAAGCTCAACAAGCGGGTGCTGGAGACGCTGGTGCGCGCGGGTGCGCTGGATGCGATCGGTGCGAACCGCGCGACGCTGCTGAACGACATCCCCACGGCCGTGGCCGCGGCGGAACAGACCGAGCGCAATGCGAGCCTGGGTGTGGTGGACCTGTTTGGCGATCCGGCGGCTGCGGTGGTCCCGGAGAGCGAGACCCTCCCGGAGATGGAGGACGACGATCGTCTGCGCGGGGAGAAAGAGACGCTCGGCCTGTACCTGACCGGACACCCGGTCGAGCGCTATCGCGCCGAGCTCAAGCGGTTGACGGGCAGTACGTTCGCGGATCTGGAGGCGAAGCTGGAGCAGCGGCCCGATGACAGCGGCCAGCAGGGGCGACGCGGGCGCCAGGAGACCGTGCGCATTGCCGGCCTGGTCGTGGGGGTGCGGGTGCGCAACACGCAGAATGGGCGCATGGGCATCGCGACCCTGGATGATCGCAGCGGGCGTGCCGAGATCGTGCTGTTCAACGACGACTTCACCACCTACCGCGATCGGCTGGAGCCGGACACCCTTCTGGTGGCCGAGGGGACGGTGGCGCTGGATGACTATGCCGGCGGCATCCGCATGCGGGCCCGGGCCGTGTACACCCTGGACGAGGCGCGGGCGCAGTGGGCGCGCGCCCTGCACCTGTGCCTGGAGGGGGTGCACGCCGAGCAGGTGCAGAACCTGCGCGGCCTGATGGAGGAATATCGCGATGGTCAGTGCCGAGTCCACCTGTGCTACCGGCGGGATGATTTCGAGGCCGAGCTGAGCCTGCCCGAGGCCTGGGCCATTCGTCCGGACGAGCGGCTATTGCGCAATCTGCAGCAGAGCCTGGGCCCGGGTTGCGAGGCCCAGGTCCTGTACGGCCGTTGATTCGGTCGGCATCTACGCAATTGGGCGTTGTGACCAACAGCCCTGAGCCACCGCATGTCGCTGCACATCCGCCTCGGCCGGTCTCGAACGGGCAGCGAAGTGCGGGGTAATTGGTTACAATTCCGCGCCTGACGCCCATCTTTCCGACGCGGGACCCTGCATGAATCCGGATTTTCTCGACTTCGAACAGCCCATTGCCGAACTGGAAGCCAAGATTCGGGATCTGCGCTATGTGGGTGACGATGCCGAGGTCAACATCCAGGAAGAGATCCAGCGGCTGGAGGAGAAGTGCCGTTCGCTGACGGAGAGCATCTTCGCCAAGCTCACCCCCTGGCAGGTGGCGCAGATGTCGCGTCATCCCAAGCGCCCGTACACGCTGGACTACATCCCGCAGTTGTTTGACGAGTTCGAGGAGCTGCACGGTGACCGGACCTACGCGGATGATCCGGCCATCGTGGGGGGCGTGGCCCGCCTCGACGGGCGCCCGGTAATGATCATCGGCCATCAGAAAGGTCGCCAGACGCGCGAGAAGGTCTACCGCAACTTCGGGATGCCGCGCCCGGAGGGCTACCGCAAGGCCCTGCGGCTGATGGAGACGGCCGAGCGTTTTCGGCTGCCGGTCCTTACGTTCATCGACACCCCGGGTGCCTATCCGGGCGTGGGTGCCGAGGAGCGCGGCCAGAGCGAGGCGATCGCCCGCAACCTGATGGTGATGGCGCGGCTGGATACCCCGATCATCGCGACCGTGATCGGCGAGGGCGGCTCCGGCGGCGCGCTGGCGATCGGGGTCGGGGATGCCACGCTGATGCTGCAGTACTCGACCTACTCGGTCATCTCGCCGGAAGGCTGTGCCTCCATTCTCTGGAAGAGTGCCGAACGCGCGTCCGAGGCAGCGGAGGCGCTGGGCATTACCTCGCAACGGCTGCACGATCTGGGGCTGGTCGATCGCATCGTCTCCGAGCCGCTGGGCGGGGCCCATCGCGATCCGGAGACGATGTCGGCACACCTGCGCTCGGCGCTGCTGGAAACCCTTGATGGCCTGGAGGCGCTGGACCCGGCCAAGCGGCTGGATCGGCGTTACCGCCGCCTGATGGACTACGGTGCCTTCCAGGAAGCCACCTCCTGAGACACCGGGCCGGGTGGGGGATCACACCCACCCGGTGATGGTCGCCATTCGGGCCTTTTTGCAGGACCACCCGGACTTCGCTTCTTTGCGCGTCGCCTTTAGCGGCGGCCGCGACTCCTCTGTATTGCTGCACGCGCTCGCGCGACTGCGCCCTCAAGGGCTTGAGGCCTGGCATGTGAATCACGGCCTGCGACCGGATGCCGATGCGCAGGCGGCGTTCTGTGTGCGTGTTGCCGAGGCGCTGGATGTAGCGCTGACCGTACGCAAGGTGAACGTTCTTGATGATGCCTCCGAGGGGCCGGAGGCCGCAGCGCGCCGTTCACGCTACACGGCCCTGCGCGAGGGCCTCGGGGGGCGGGACCTGATCCTGACCGCCCAGCATGCCGACGACCAGGCCGAGACCTTTCTGCTCGCCGCGCTGCGCGGGAGCGGTCCGGAGGGCCTTCAGGGCATGCGGGTACTGCGTCGCGAAGGGGACACCTGGTTGGGGAGGCCGTTGCTGGAGGTCCCGGGCGAGGCCATCGCGGACTACGCAGAAGCGGCGGGGCTCGGTTGGTACGACGACCCAAGCAATGACGACACCCGCTTCGATCGCAATTTCCTGCGCCGCGAGATCCTCCCGCGTCTGGCGGAGCGCTTCCCTGTTCATGCCTCCCTGGCGCGCAGCGCCCGCTGGCAGCGCGAGGCCGTCGACCGCCTGGAGAGCCTGGAGGATGAACGCATTCCGGATGAGGCCTCGCTCGAGCTGGCCTCGCTGGCCGAGCTGGACCGGCCCGCTCGACGCGCGCGATTGCGGGCCTGGCTGCGCGCGCAGGGCCTGCGACCGCCGGGCCATGCGCGGCTGGAGGAGTTCTGTCGGCAACTGGAGGTCCACGCGCCGGACCGGAATCCGGAGCTGCGCTGGGCGGATGGCTGGATGGGCGTTTATCGCGGAACGATTTGCGTCGATGCCCCGGATGCAAAGTCGGCCGCGCCAGGCGACGTGATGCCCTGGCCGCCGGGGCATGCGCGCCTGACGCTCCCGGATGGTCGCATGCTGGAGCGCGCAGCGCTGGCGGCCCTGGGTGTGGACGCGCAGGAGGCGCTGGAGGTCGGTTTTCGCCGGGGTGGGGAAACCGTGGTGACGCCAGCGGGCCGCCGACCCTTGAAAAAGCGGCTTCAGGAGCGGGGGATCCCGCCATGGGAACGCGAGCACCTGCCGTTGGTCAGGCGGCGGTCGGATGGGCTCGTCGTGGCCATTCTCTGGTCGGATGGAGACCTGAGTCCCTGAAGGTGGCAGGTCTGATGGATGGTGATCCGTTCAAAACCTGTAGTCCCCTTGCAGTTGACGGGGCGAGCGGAAAAGCCAATGCTTGAACTTCGTCATACTTTTGAGGGGCCGGGGTGTGAGAACCATCAGCCGGCAGACCAGGGCGTATGTCCGGGGTATCGCTTGTGTGTTCGCGTTGCTGGGTATGGCAACGGCACAGGGCGGAACCCTCAACCTGGCCACCGAGAGTTATCCGCCATTTAACTTCGAGACGCCGGAAGGCGGGCTTGACGGTATCTCTGTGCGCGTGATGAACCAGCTGCTCGAGGAAACCGGGATCGAGGCGGAGATCCGTTTGCTGCCCTGGAGTCGTGCCTACGCCGAGGCGCAGTCGAACCCCGATACCTGCGTGTTCTCCACGACGCGGACCCCGGAACGCGAAGAGCTCTTCGAGTGGGTAGGCCCGCTGGTGGAGAATCAGTGGCATGCCTATGCCCTTGAGGGCTCCGACGTCGCAGCGGAGTCGCTCGATGACCTTCACGACTATCGAGTGGGTGGTTATCGCGACGACGCCGTTGCGTTGTATGTCGAGGCCCGGGGGATTGAGATCGATACCGCCCCCAATGACCGCCTGAACGCGCGCAAGCTCGCGGCCGGCCGGATTGACGTCTGGGTCAGTGGCGAGCACCTCGCACCCTGGTACGCGCGTCTGGAAGAGATCGGCGAACTGCGCTCGCTGTTTGCCTTCAACGACACGGTGATGTCGCTCGCCTGCCACCCGGATACCGATCGCGATCGGCTGGACCGCCTCCAGGCCGCGCTGGATGCCATGCGCGAGGATGGCCGCTACGCAGCGATCGTCAGCGAAGTACTCGAACGTAACGGAGACGCGAATGACTGAGTTCGCCACGCAGCGCGAAGCGGATCGCGGTGGCCTGATCGCCGAGGAGGTGCTGGATTTTCAGCGCAACATGACCCGGCGCGGCATCATCTTTTCGTTCACCGGCTATATCTCCGAAGGCATCCTGAAGGCGCTGGGCGACGCCCTGCGTCAGAAGATCCGGCTGGAGTCGACGGACAACAAGACCGTAAACCGAGTGTTCTCGGTGTTCGTCGAGCAGGTGCAGAACATCATTCGCTACTCGGCCGAACGGATCGAGCACGCGGCGGAACCCCCGGTGGAGCTGAGCTCCGGCATGATTACGGTCGGCTCCGAAAAAGGCCGGTTCTTCGTGATCTGCGGCAATATCATCGCCCGCGAAGACGCGGATACTCTGGGCAGCCGGCTGAGCGAGCTTCAGGGGATGGACAACGAGGCCCTGCGGCGCTTCTACAAGGAAAAGCTGCGCGAGCCGCCGGACGAGGGCAGCAAGGGGGGCAGCATCGGGCTGATCGAGATCGCCCGCCGAGCCAGCGAGCCGATCCAGTTCGACTTCGAGCACCTCTCCGACGCGTATTCCTACTTTGTACTGAAGGCCTACATCTGATGGCAGCACTGGACCCCATTCGACACGAGGCAACGGACCGCACCCCGGAGGTCCTGTTCGATTTCGCGGCGGGGCATTACCGCATTTCCGGCGAGTCCTACCCGGAAGACGCCGCGAGCTTCTATGGACCCCTGACCCAGGGCCTGCGACAGGCGGTCCAGGAGCGGGCCAGCGAGTCGCTGGAGTTCAGCGTCGAGATGATCTACTTCAACAGCTCGACCGCGAAGGCGCTGATGAACCTCTTTCAGATCCTCGAAGACGCCGCCGAGGCCGGCATCAACGTGCGCATCAACTGGTGCTACCACGAAGACGACGAGACGATGGAAGAATTCGGCGAGGACTTTTCCGAGGACTTTGCCCACGCGGACTACCGCATGTGCCCGACATCATGAACGCCTCTCACGACCCCAAGCAGCCAGTGCCGGTGCCAGCGACCGCACGCGACGGCGACGATCCGGAAGCGCTTGCCGACTTCTCTCTGTTCGAGCAGGAGAAGCAGATCATGCAGCGCTCCGAGCAGATGCTGGAAGCGCTGGACGATGTGGCCGAGGGCGTGCGCATGCTCGCCAAGGCCTATTCAGAGAGTTATCGCGTTCAGCGCCGCATGATGCGCATGAGTGATCGGATGCAGCTGGACCTGCAGGCCGCCAACCGTCAGCTGCGCGAGCAGGCCACCCACCTGGAGCAGCTCAACGGTGCACTGTCCGACGAGGTGCGCGAGCGCGAGCGCCTGACGGCCGAGCTCGAGCGCCTGGCGCTGGAGGATGCCCTGACCGGGCTGTTCTCGCGGCGCCGGGTAATGGACTGTGTCGAGGGGCTGGCCGAAACGGTGGGCGATCAGGCCCGCTCGCTCACTGTGATGATGCTCGACCTCGACGACTTCAAAGCCCTGAATGACACCCATGGCCATGCCGCCGGGGATTACGCCCTGCAGAGCTTCGCCGAGATCCTCCGCGGCGAGCTCGGCGCCGATCAGTACGCCGGGCGCATGGGGGGCGAGGAGTTCCTGGTGGTGGCCGCGGACCTCGAGCTTGATGCGGCCATGAGCTTGGCGGAGCGCATCCGCACCACTGTCGAGCAGACGATCCCGCGCTGGAAGGGCGAACCGCTGCATCTGGAGGTCTCGATCGGTCTCGTCGTGACGACCGAACGCTGGCCGGATGCCGGGGCGCTGGTCGCGGCGGCGGATGATCTGCTTTACCGCGCGAAAAACGAAGGCCGTAATCGCGTCGAGGTCCAGTTCCACGGCGAGTCGGTATGACAGAGCCCGGCCCGGCGCGCAGCCGCAGCCTGGTCGCGAAGCTGGCGCTCGCGACCCTGCTGGTTGCACTGGCGCTCAGCCTGCTGGCGAGCGCCTATGTGATCGCGGCCGACTCGCGTGCCTTTCGCGCGGACACCCTGGAACAGATCGAACGGCTGCAACGGCTGGTGGCCCCTCCCGCGGCCGAGGCGGCCTATCAGCTGAATGCCGATCAGGCGGAATCACTGGTGGCGGGCCTGCAGGCCTTTGACGAGATCCACCGCGCCGAGATACTCGACGACTTCGGGCGCACCTTGGCCGAGGTGGAACGCGAAGGTGGCGGCGCCTCCTGGCTTGGGGAACGCCTGTTCGGGGCGGATCGCCAGCACGAGCGCGAACTGCTCCACCCGGACCTGCGCGAAACCAATGGTGCAGTTGGGATGCTGCGTGTGGAGCTCGCCCCCGATGTGCTGGCTGCAGCCCTGATCGAGCGTCTGCGCAATAGCGTGATCACCAGCGTGGTGCAGGCGGTGATCGTCTCGCTGGTCGTCGTACTGCTGTTCTACGGCCTCATGCTGCGCCCGATGCTGCGCATCTCCCGAGCCGTGGCGGGTACCGATCCCGACCATCCGGCCCAGTGGCCGCGCCCCAGCATGGGCCACCATGCGGATGACGAGCTCGGTGCCCTGGACCGCTCGCTCGACCGCCTCCTGAATGCCTTTCAGCAGGGCCTTGATGCGCGGGATGGTGCGCGGGGCGAGCTGAAGGCCCTGAACGAGGACCTGGAGCGCCGCGTGGTCGAGCGTACCCGCGAGCTGGAGGCCGAGAAGCTGGAGACGGAACGTGCGCTTGCGCGGGTCGATGAGGCCAACCGCGAACTCGAGCGCAGCAACCGCCTTGTGGTGGAGAGCATCCGCTATGCGCGGCGCATCCAGACCGCGATGCTCCCGGACAAGCACGCCCTGGACGGACACCTGGACGAGGTGCAGGTCTACTGGGAGCCGCTGCACCTGGTTGGTGGCGACTACTTCTGGCTGGAGGCCATCGACGGGCGCAGCGTGCTGGTGGCCGCGGACTGTACCGGGCATGGCGTCCCCGGGGCATTCATTACCCTGGTGCTGGCCTCGGCGCTGGATCGCATCCTGCATGAACACCGGCTCCTGGAACCGTCGGCAATCCTGCGCGAGATGGATCGGCTGGTGCGCTCGCGCCTGCGCCAGGACGGTCATGACTCGGATTCCGACGACGGATTGGAGGCGGCGGTGTGCGTCTATGACCCGGATGCCCGGACCCTGACCTTTGCCGGCGTGGGGCTGCCGCTGATCATGGATCGTGCGGGACAGGTGGAAGAGATTCGCGGCGTCCGCGGTGGGCTGGGGTATCGCAGCCTGGAGCCCGCGCAGCCGGTGGATCATGTGGTGGCGGTCGAGCCGGGCATGGAGTTCTTCCTGATTACCGACGGAGCCCACGACCATGTGGGTGGCGAGCCGCCCCGACTGTTCGGGCGCCGTCGCCTGCGCCACGTGCTGGCGGAAAAGTCCCCGCGTGACCTGGCCGCCAAGATCGATTCCGTGGTCCGCGTACTGGAGGATTATCGCGGCGGCGAGCCACGGCGTGACGACATGACGCTGGTGGCCTTCCGGCCGCTCGCGGCGGACGCGCAAAACATTCCGCGTGGTGCGGCGGCCGATTGAGCCGTCAGGGGCTCTCTGGTAGCATTTCGGCCGATCTGAGCCGCCCGTGAGCCGTATGAGCGGGGCTACCGTAATTCCCTAGCCAGGTTTCCCGCATGACGCGTTATGTATTCATTACCGGAGGCGTGGTTTCGTCTCTGGGCAAAGGCATTGCATCCGCCTCGCTGGGGGCTATCCTGGAGGCGCGCGGCCTCAAGGTGACGCTGCTCAAGCTCGACCCCTATATTAACGTCGATCCGGGCACCATGAGCCCGTTCCAGCACGGCGAGGTCTTCGTGACCGATGACGGCGCGGAGACGGACCTGGACCTGGGGCATTACGAGCGCTTTGTGCGCATCCGCACCTCGCGGCGCAATAATTTCACCACCGGGCAGATCTACGAGAACGTGATCCGCAAGGAGCGCCGCGGCGACTACTTGGGCGGTACGGTGCAGGTGATCCCGCATATCACCGACGAGATCAAGCGCTCGATCCGCGAGGGTGCGGGCGATGCCGACATTGCGCTGATCGAGATCGGCGGTACGGTGGGCGATATCGAGTCCCTGCCATTCCTCGAGGCGATCCGCCAGATGGGTGTGGAGCTGGGACACGAGAATGCCCTGTTCATGCACCTGACCCTGGTGCCCTTTATTGCCGCCGCCGGCGAGATCAAGACCAAGCCCACGCAGCACTCGGTCAAGGAGCTGCGCTCGATCGGGATCCAGCCGGATATCCTGCTGTGCCGTTCGACCCAGGCGATTCCCGAGGGCGAGCGGCGCAAGATTGCGCTGTTCACCAACGTCGAGGAGAAGGCGGTCATCTCCGCGGTGGACGTGGACAATATCTACAAGATCCCGCTCTGGCTGCACTCGCAGAAGCTCGACGAGATCGTGCTGCGCAAGCTGCATATCGAGGCGCCGCAGGCGGACCTGTCGGACTGGAAGCACGTGGTCAACGCCATGGAGTTCCCGGAGTCCGAGGTCACCGTCGGCATGATCGGCAAGTACGTCGATCTCACCGAGTCCTACAAGTCCGTGAACGAGGCGCTGACCCATGCCGGCGTACAGGTCGGGACGCGGGTGCGTATTCGCTATCTCGATTCGGAAAAGCTCGAAGGCGCGGATGCCGAGATCCAGGGGGAGATGGAAGGTCTGGACGCGATCCTGGTGCCCGGTGGCTTTGGCGAGCGCGGTGTGGAAGGCAAGATCGCGGCCGTGCGCTATGCGCGCGAGCACGGCGTGCCCTACCTGGGTATCTGTCTGGGCATGCAGGTTGCGGTGATCGAGTTCGCCCGTGATCAGGCCGGGCTCGAAGGCGCGCACAGTACGGAGTTTGCCCCGGATACCCCGCACCCGGTGATTGCCCTGATTACCGAGTGGCAGGACCGCGAGGGCCGCATCGAACGGCGCGATGCCGAGAGCGATCTCGGCGGCACGATGCGTCTGGGGGCACAGTCCGCGCGACTGGCCCCGGGTTCGCGGATTGCGGAGGCCTATGGCCGCGAAGATGTCAGCGAGCGCCATCGCCACCGCTTCGAGTTCAACAACGCCTATCGCGAACGGCTGGAGGCAGCGGGCCTGCGCATCTCGGGTGTGTCCGAGTCTGGCGAACTGGTCGAGGCGGTGGAGCTGCCGGGCCACCCGTGGTTCATCGGTTGCCAGTTCCATCCGGAGTTCACCTCGACCCCGCGCGACGGGCATCCGCTGTTTACCGGTTTCATCCGTGCCGCGCGGACCTATCAGGACGAGCGCGAGCCGGAGACCACGACGGCGCTGACGGACTAGCGCGCCGTACGATGACGCTTTGCGGCCGTACCCGGAGGGTGGCGTCCGCCAGACAGGACATTGCATGCAGCTTTGCGGTTTTGAAGTCGGCCTCGACCGGCCCTTTTTTCTGATTGCCGGCCCCTGCGTGATCGAATCCGAGGCGATGGCCCTGGAGACCGCGGGTGCGCTCAAGGCGATCACCGACGAACTGGGCATCCCGTTTATCTACAAGTCCTCGTTCGACAAGGCCAATCGCTCGTCGACGAAGAGTTTCCGTGGTCCGGGCATCGAAGAGGGCCTGCGCATCCTGGAACAGGTGAAGCAGCAGTTGGGAGTCCCGGTGCTGACCGATGTCCACGAGGACACCCCGCTGGACGAGGTCGCGGCCGTGGTGGACGTGCTGCAAACGCCCGCGTTCCTGTGCCGGCAGACGAACTTCATCCAGAATGTCGCGCGCCAGGGGCGCCCGGTGAACATTAAGAAGGGCCAGTTCCTGGCGCCCTGGGATATGGGCAATGTCGTGGACAAGGCGCGCGAGGCCGGCAACGGCCAGATCATGGTCTGTGAACGCGGCGTCTCCTTCGGCTACAACACGCTGATCTCGGACATGCGGGGTCTGGCCCAGATGCGCCAGACCGGTTGCCCGGTGGTGTTCGACGCCACGCACTCGGTCCAGCAGCCGGGCGGGCAGGGCGCGACCTCTGGTGGGCAGCGCGAGTATGTCCCCGTGCTGGCGCGGGCGGCCGTCGCCTCCGGGGTGTCGGGTCTGTTCATGGAGACCCATCCGGATCCCGAGCGCGCCCTCTCGGATGGGCCCAACGCCTGGCCGCTGCCGCGCATGGCGGAGCTGCTGACCACGCTCAAGGCGCTGGATACGGCCGCCAAGGCGCAGCCGTTTGCCGAGGCCGAGTACGGGCTGGGTTGATTCGCGCAGGATTATTTAAGAGTTTCATTTAAGTTCCGCCTCCAACCTTTGGGGCGGATGAGTTTATTTTTCAAGGAGAAAGCATGTCCCAGATTGCGGAGATTCATGCCCGCGAGATCATCGACTCGCGGGGCAACCCGACGGTCGAGGCCGACGTTGTCCTGGATTCCGGCGCGATGGGTCGTGCCGCGGTGCCGTCGGGGGCCTCCACGGGGGCCCGCGAGGCACTGGAGCTGCGCGATGACGAGCCGCGCTATGGCGGCAAGGGCGTGCAGAAGGCCGTGGGCCATGTGAATGGCGAGATCCGCGACGCCCTGCGTGGCATGGAGCTGGACCAGACGGCGGTGGACCGCCGCATGCTTGAGCTGGACGGCACCGAGAACAAGTCGCGCCTGGGTGCGAACGCGCTGCTGGCAGTCTCGATGGCGGCCGCGCATGCACAGGCGGCGGATCGCGAGCAGCCGCTGTTCGAGTCCATGGGCGGCGAGCAGGCGACCCTGCTGCCCGTGCCGATGATGAACATCATCAACGGCGGCGCCCACGCCGACAACAGCGTCGACATGCAGGAGTTCATGATCCTGCCGGTGGGCGCGGACTCCGTGCGTGAGGCCGTGCGCTACGGCGCCGAGGTGTTCCATGCCCTGAAGAAGGTGCTGGGTCAGCGCAACCTGGGGACGGGCGTTGGGGACGAGGGCGGCTTCGCCCCGGATCTGCCGTCCAACTCGGCCGCGATCGAGGTGATCCTCGAGGCCATCCACAAGGCGGGCTTCAAGGCCGGGCAGGACATCTGGCTGGGCCTGGACTGTGCCAGTTCCGAGTTCTATCGCGATGGCCGTTACCATCTTGACTCCGAAGGCAAGGCCTTCTCCGCCGACGAGTTCAGCGAGTACCTTGCCCACTGGGTCGACCAGTACCCGATCCTGACCATCGAGGACGGTATGGCCGAGGACGACTGGGACGGCTGGAAGACCCTGACCGAGCGAATGAGTGATCGCGTGCAGCTGGTCGGCGACGACCTGTTCGTGACCAACACGCAGATCCTGCAGGAAGGGATCGACAAGGGCGTGGCCAACTCGATCCTGATCAAGCTGAACCAGATCGGCACCGTAACCGAGACCCTGGAGGCCATCGAGCTGGCGCGCCAGGCGAAATACACGGCGGTGATCTCGCATCGCTCCGGCGAGACCGAGGACGTGACCATCGCCGATCTGGCGGTAGCCACCGGGGTTGGCCAGATCAAGACCGGTTCGCTCTCGCGCTCGGATCGCGTGGCCAAGTACAACCAGCTGATCCGGATCGAGGAGCATCTGGGATCCCGGGCGCGTTATCCCGGCATGGATGCCTTCAACATCCGGCGATAATCCGCGATTGTTGCGTTTGTCGCGGGTTGGGTTCTCAGCCTGCAGAGCGTCTCCTGTGCCCGGCGGCCAAGGGGCCGTAGAATGCCGGGCATGGAAGCTCGACTCTCTCCCTGGCGGCTGGCCGTGGCGACCGGCCGCGGGAATCGCTGATGCGCTGGTTGCTGATCGGTCTGGCGGTGCTGCTACTGCTGTTGCAGTGGCCGCTGTGGCTGGGAGAGGGCAGCTGGCGCGATGTACGCGACCTGCGCGAGCAGGTAGAGGAGCAGCGTGCGGCCAACGCCGAGCTGGAGCAACGCAATCAGGCGCTGGAGGCCGAGGTACACGACCTGCGTACCGGTACCGATGCGGTGGAAGAACGCGCCCGCCGCGACCTGGGCATGATCCGCGAAGACGAGATCTTCTTCTTTGTGGTCGGCGAGGACGACGACCGGCGTCCAGTGCCGGAGCCGTTGCCAGACCCGGCGCGGGATGTGTCCCCGGGGCCCGCCGAGATCCCGGACCGCGAACGCGAGCCGGCAACCGATACGCTGCCACCCGAGGATCCGTTTGATGGCTGATCCCGACACCAACAACCCCTCCGCGGAACCCGCCTACTGGGCCCTGATCCCGGCGGCCGGCGTGGGCCGCCGCATGGGCTCCGATCGACCCAAGCAGTTCCTGACGCTGGGGTCACGCACCATCCTGTCGCATACCCTGTCGATCTTTCTGGAGCACCCGCGCATTCGCGGTGTGGTCCTGGTGCTGGGGCCGGATGTGGACCCGGACGCGCTGGATCTTCCAACGGCGGGCGGGCGCCTGTTTCGCGTGGCCGGCGGGGCCGAGCGGGCGGATTCGGTCCAGAACGGACTCGACTTCCTGCAGGAACGCGTGGCCCCCGATGACTGGGTGCTGGTGCACGATGCCGCGCGCCCCTGTCTGCCACGCGCGGATCTGGACCACCTTCTGAACGAGCTGCGGGACGATCCGGTGGGCGGTCTGCTGGCCACGCCCAGCACGGATACGGTCAAGTGGAGTGACGAGGATGGGCGCGTCGAGCGCACGCTGGAACGCGCGCGCGTCTGGCGCGCGCTGACACCACAGATGTTCCGCCTGGGCATGCTGCGGGAGGCGAATCGCGCCGCGCGCGAGGCCGGTCACCCGGTGACCGACGAGGCCAGCGCCATCGAATGGCATGGCGCCCGTCCGCGTCTGATCGAGGGCTCGATGATGAACATCAAGATCACCCGGGCTGAGGATCTGGAGCTGGCTCAGCTGTACCTGATGCAGCAGGGGCGACTGGACGGGGGGTTCCGGCCATGAGCCGCATGCGCGTGGGGCAGGGCTTCGACGTGCACGCCTTCGGGCCGGGCGATCATCTGATCCTGGGCGGTGTGCGCATCCCGTTCGATCACGGCTTTGTCGCGCATTCCGATGGCGATGTCCTGCTGCACGCGATTTGCGATGCCCTGTTCGGGGCCGCGGGCCTGGGGGATATCGGCCGCCACTTTCCTGATACCGACGAGCGCTTTCGCGGGGCGAACAGCCGCGACCTGCTGCGCGAGACCCTGCGTCGGATCCAGGAGGCCGGGTGGCGTCCGGTGAACGTGGATGCGACCGTGATCGCACAGGCGCCCAAAATGGCCCCGCATGTCGCGGCGATGGAGGACCACATCGCCGCGGACCTGGGGCTTGCGGCCGATTGCGTGAATGTGAAGGCGACGACCACCGAGCGCCTGGGCTTCACCGGGCGCGGAGAAGGGGTTGCGGCGCAGGCGGTGGTGCTGCTGGAGCCTTCTTCGGGGCTGATGCAGGTATGACGGCGGCTCGATCCCCCAGTGTGCTGGGTCTGGATCACGTCAGTGTCGTGATCGCCGATCTGGAGGCGTCCGCGCGGTTCTATGGCGAGATCCTGGGGCTGCGCCCCGTGGAGCGTCCGGATCTCGGTTTTCCGGGGCTTTGGTATGACCTGGGTGGCGGGCAGACCCTGCACCTGCTGGGTGTGCCCAACCCGGACGCCACCGAACGCCGCGTGCGCGGCGGTCGCGATCGCCACCTGGCGCTGCGCGTGTGTGGTCTGGAAGCTTTGCTGCAACGCCTGGAGAACGCCGGGCATTCGGCCGAGCGCAGCCAGTCGGGGCGACCCGCTGCGTTCGTCCGCGACCCGGACGGCAATACCGTCGAACTGATCGAGGCGGGCTGACACCGCGCGGGTGCGCCGCGCCGGGGCCCCCGCTGCACGAGGAGGGAGCATGGACGGCGAGTACATCCTGGCCCTGGACCAGGGCACGACCAGCTGCCGGGCGATCCTGTTCGATCGTGATGCGTCGATCATCGGCGTAGCCCAGCGCGAGTTTACCCAGCACTATCCGCAGCCCGGCTGGGTCGAGCACGACGCGATGGAGATCTGGGGCACCCAGATCGGGGCGGCGCGCGAGGTGCTGGAGACCCGCGGTATCAAGCCGGCCCAGCTCGCGGCCATCGGCATCACCAACCAGCGCGAGACCACCGTGGTCTGGGACCGCGAGACGGGCAAGCCGATCCACCCGGCAATCGTCTGGCAGGACCGGCGCACCGCCGGTTTCTGCGACGAGATGAAGGCGCGCGGGCTGGAGGAGACGGTCCGCAGCCGCACCGGGCTGGTGGTCGATGCCTACTTCTCCGGAACCAAGCTGCGCTGGCTGCTCGACCATGTAGACGGTGCGCGTGAGCGCGCGGAGCGCGGCGAGTTGCTGTTCGGCACCATGGATACCTGGCTGATCTGGAATCTCACCCGCGGCGAGCGGCATGTAACGGATGTCTCCAACGCCTCGCGCACGCAGTTGTTCAACATCCACGAACTGGACTGGGATGACACGCTGTTGGATGAGCTGGGAATCCCGCGGGCCATGCTGCCCGAGGTCCGTGCCTCCAGCGAAGTGCTGGGCCATACGGGAACCGAGATGTTCGGTGCCAACGAGATCCCCATCGCGGGCGTTGCCGGCGACCAGCATGCGGCGCTCTTCGGGCAGACCTGCTTCGAGCGCGGCATGGCCAAGAACACCTATGGCACCGGCTGCTTTCTGCTGATGAACACCGGCACCGAGCCGGTCACTTCGCACTCGGGCCTGCTCACGACCGTTGCCTGGAGCGTCGATGGCCAGGTCGAGTATGCGCTGGAGGGCTCCATTTTCATCGCCGGTGCCGCGATTCAGTGGCTGCGCGACGAGCTCAAGCTGATCGACTCGGCCGAGGACTCGGAGTACTACGCGAGCAAGGTGGAGGACTCCGATGGTGTGTATGTCGTCCCCGCATTTGCGGGGCTCGGGGCGCCGTACTGGGACATGTATGCCCGCGGGGCCATCTTCGGGTTGACGCGCGGTACGCGCAAGGAACACATCACCCGCGCCACGCTTGACTCGCTGGCCTATCAGACGAAGGACGTGATCGACGCGATGGAGCAGGACTCCGGCATCGCGCTGAAGGGCCTGCGGGTCGACGGCGGTGCCGTCGCCAACAACGTGATGATGCAGTTCCAGGCCGACATGCTCGGGGTGAATGTCGAACGCCCGATGGTCACGGAGTCCACCGCCTTGGGGGCCGCCTATCTGGCCGGTCTGGCCGTGGGCTTCTGGACGCGCGACGAACTGGAGCAAAACAGCCAGCTGGACCGGGTATTCGAGCCGCAGATGGATGCGGCCACCCGCGACCGCTACTACCGGGGCTGGAAGAAGGCCGTAAAGCGTACGATGGGCTGGGCGCGCGAGGACGGCAACGAGGCGAGTGACTAGCGGGCGGGTGACTGGGCCGGCGTGGGCAGGGGCTTCGCCGCCAAGGCGGCTCCCACAGGGGGCAGTGGGTAGAGCGATGACTTTTACCCGGCGCTACCCTGAAGTCTGTGGGAGCGGGCTTGCCCGCGAAAGCCCCTGCCAGAGTCAGACCCTGCCGGATCAGTCGATGCTGGCCGGTTCGGCCGCGAGCTGGCCGGACTGGTAGTCGCTGATCGCCTGCTCGATCTCGTCGGGGGTGTTCATCACGAACGGGCCGTAGTGGGCGATCGGTTCGCCCAGCGGGCGGCCCTTGAACAGCAGCACTCGCGCGTCCTGCTGTGCGATCAGGTGGATCTGCGTCTGCCCGCTCCAGGTGCCCATTTGGCCCGTCTTCAGACCAGTGAGCTCGCCGTCATAGACATAGGCGAGCACCCGGTCTTCCAGCTGGACGGCCAGCGACAGGCGGTAGCCCGCGGGCAGGCTCAGGTCCGCCATGGCCGCACCTTCGCCGATCTGATCCAGCGGGCCTTCGGTATCCCCGGCGCTGGTTTGCCAGGAGCCAGCGATCGCCTTGAAGTGCAGCGGGCCGTCGTCTTCCGGCAGGTGGCGCATCGCGTCGGCGCGCACGTCGCGGTAACGCGGCGGGTCCATCTTGCGCCGTGCCGGCAGGTTCACCCAGAGCTGGAAGCCGTGCAGCCCGTCCGAGTCCAGCAGGGGCATCTCGGAGTGGATGACCCCGCGCCCGGCGCTCATCCACTGCGCCTCGCCGGCCTCCACACGACCCTGGTTACCCATCGAATCTTCGTGGGTCAGGCCGCCATGGACGAGGTAGGTCAGCGTCTCGAACCCGCGATGCGGGTGGGAGGGGAAACCACCGATGTAGTCCTCCTTCGCACTGGCCTTCAATTCGTCCAGCATCAGGAAGGGATCCAGGCCGCCGCGAAAGTCATGGATGCGGCGAATCTTCACACCCGCGCCGTCCTGGGTCGGGTGGGCTGTGCGTACGCTGTCCGGCGGTGTGGGGGTCATGACTTCTCCTAGGGAAACACTGATGAATGTACACGCTCGCGCTCGAGTCGCTTTTGCGTGCGAACAAGGCGCGGTGACCGCCGTGCAGTCATTCTGCACAAGGGAGCCGCAACGCCGTGCGCGCGCAAAAGCGGCCGAGCCCTTGCATTCAATGGCTTGTGGGGTTGGCACCCCAGGTTCCCCGATCCTGCGTTGCGGCCCTTGCCGGTAGAACAACTACCGGCTGCGCACCGCGCCTTGTCTCGGAGAACCTGGGGTGCCAACGCGAGTGTGTACATTCATCAGTGTTTCCCTTAATGAACCCTGCAACCATACCGACCATAAAAGCAAAAGAAAATTGCAGTCAGGGCCTGTCATGGGGCGGCTGCAGCGATGTCAGTTCGAGCCAGCTATCAGCAAAGAATTCAAGACTCTCGACGAAATCCGGGTCGTGTTCCTGGCGGTTGATGGTCAGGTGCAGCATGACCGCCTCCGGCTTCGGCGGATGCCCGGTCGTCAGGGTCCAGGCGAGGGCGTTCGGGCAGCTCGGCAGGGTGAAGCGCACACCGCCATTGATGCACTCGCGCCGGACACGAAACTCGCCCCACAGGCAGTAGACGACGCCGGCATCGGGCCCGGTCTCTTCAACAAGGGCGTCAATGGCGGGGCAAAGCCGGGGCAGGGCCGGTACGGTCAGCTCGGCCTGCAGGGAATCGGCGACAGCTTGCAGGGGCAGGGTGCGAAAGAATTCCACCGGGATTCCTCGTTACGGGATGGTCGGCATGAAGACCGGCTGGCCGTCGATCACGCCGGTGCTCAGTGGCTGGTTGTACAGCCGTTCCAGCGCGGAGGGCACCAGCATGGTTCGGGTGGGGCCCCAGCAGGCCTTGCCGTCGGGGAACATCAGCAGCAGGTGATCGCAGTAACGTACCGCCAGGTTCACGTCGTGCAGCACCAGGATCGCGGCGCGGTCATTCCGGGCGATGCCGCGTATATGGTCCAGCACCGCCACCTGGTGGTGCAGGTCGAGCTGGCTGGTGGGCTCGTCCAGCAGCAGGAGCCGCGGGTTCTGGGTGAGTACGGTGGCGATGGCCAGGCGCTGGCGCTCGCCACCGGACAGGGTATCCACCAGGCGGTGCTCCAGTTCCGCCAGATCCATGCGGGCCAGGGCGGCGCGGGCCTGGGCGTAGTCCTCGGCGGACTCGATGTCCCAGGGCCGCAGGTAGGGGTGGCGGCCGATCAGAGCCGTCTCCAGTACTGTTGCAGGGAAGCCGTCGTGGTGCTTCTGAAACACCAGGCCCAGTTCGCGCGCCAGATGCGCTCGCGAGTATTCAGGGAGCGGGCGGCCTTGCACATGGATCTCTCCGGTGCGGGCCGCGCGCAGCCCGGCCAGGGTATGCAGCAGGGTGCTCTTGCCCGCGCCGTTCGGGCCGAGGATGCCCCAGCACTGTCCCGGGTTGATGGTCAGGTCCAGGGGTGAGCCGCTGGCGCGTTCCGGGATGTCGATGACCAGATCGTGGGTGGCCAGCAGGGTGTCCGGCCCTGGCACCTCGTGCACGCTCTCGGCACCCGGCGCATGGGGGTCGCCGTGACGTTGGGGGTCGGCAGTGTGCGGAGGCATCAGCGGCTCCGGTACAGCAGGAACAGGAATACGGGGACGCCCAGCATCGCGGTGATCACGCCGACGGGCAACTGCTCCGGGGCGATCATCGTACGGGCGAGGGTGTCGGCCAGCGTCAGCAGGATGCCGCCGCCGAGTGCCGAGGCCGGCAGGATCACGCGCTGGTCGTTGCCGAAGATCAGCCGGAGCATGTGCGGCACGATTAGTCCGACGAAGCCCACCGCACCGACCTGCATGACCGCCGTGGCGGTGATCAGTGCCGCCGCGACGTAGATCGTCCATTCCACCGGCCGCACGGCCACGCCCAGTGCGGCCGCCTGCATCGGGCCGCGCGCCAGCACGTTCAGCGTCCGTCCCAGCGGCAGGGCCAGCAACACGACCAGCACCAGCACACCCCAGGCGGGGTAGGGGTTGCGGGCGTGGGAGACATCGCCCATCAGCCAGTACAGCATCCCGGGCAGCTCCGCGGTTGGGCTCACGGCGAGCAGGAAGCTGATCACGGCGCCCCAGCCGGCCGCCACGACCACGCCGGTCAGCAGCAATCGGGTCGGCGTCCAGCTGCCGGTGCCGTGCGCCAGGCCGAACACGATCACCGTGGACAGCAGCGCGCCTGCGAATGCGGCGACCGAGACCGAGAACATCGACAGCCCCGCGAGCATGGCCAGCAGGGCACCCACCGAAGCCCCGCCGGAGAGGCCCAGCACATAGGGATCGGCCAGCGGATTGCGCAGCAACACCTGCATCAGGGCACCGGCGACGCCCAGCAGCCCGCCGGCGGCGAATGCGGCCAGGGCGCGTGGCAGGCGCAGTTCCAGTACCAGCGTGTTGTGCAGGCGGCTCCCTTCGCCCTGAATCACCGCGAGCAGGTCGCCGGGAGCAATGGCGACGCTGCCATAGGCCAGCGCGATCAGGATCGCAAGCAGCGACGCCGGGAGCAGGACCCCCGTGGCGAGGAGGAAGGAGCGCGTCACGGCTGGTCAGTCGTCCCGGCGTGAACGGGCCCGTTCCAGCTCTTCGCACATCAGCCGGGTCCCTTCGGCAATCCGCGGGGTGTGACGCTGGAGCAGCGACGGCGGGATAAAGAACAGGTTGTCGCGCTGCACCGCGGTCATGTCCTCCCATTGTTCCCAGGCAATCACCCAGTCCGGCCGGTCTTCGCCCATGCCGCCGCCGATGATTACCTCCGGATCGGCCTCGATCACGGCCTCGCGGTCCATGCGCGGCACCAGGCGGTCCAGGTGACCGAACACGTTCTTGCCCCCGCACAGGCGGATGGCCTCGCCGATCAGGTGATCGTCGTTGACCGTCATCAGGGGCTGTTCCCACACCTGGTAGAACAGCGGGATCGGGTCGCGGTCGGCATAGTCGAGCCGCAGCGTCTCGATCTCGTCGAGAAAGGCCTGCACCGCCTCCTCGCCGCGTTCCTCGGTACCGGCCAGCTGCGCCATGCGACGCATGCTGGAGGCCACGCCCTCGAAACTGCGCGGTTCCGAGACATAGACGTTCAGCCCCAGATCGCGCAGGCGCTCGATCTGCGAGCTGGAGTTGCCACTGCGCCAGGCGACCACCAGGTCCGGGTCCATCTCGACCACGCGTTCCAGGTCGATGCGGCTGTAGCCACCGACTCGCGGGATCATCTCCGCCTCCGGCGGGAAGTCGCTGTGCTGCGTGACGCCGACCAGCTGCTCTCCGGCGCCGACGGCGAACAGGACTTCCGTGATGTGCGGGGCCAGGCTGACGATACGTTCGGCGGGCCGGTCGAGCGTGACCTCGCGATCGTCATCGTCGGTCACCGTGACCGGTTCGGCCAGTGTCGGCCCCGCGCACAGGAGTAGCGCGGCAAGGGCCGTTAACTGGCGTTTGAGGGAAGTGAAAGTCATTAAAAATCCGACTGTTGTGGATTGTTCATAACGTAAACAATACCGTGTTTTCGGGGCGCCGCACGGGCAGCGAAAGCGCCTCATCATAGCAGCAAGGGCAAGATGGTTTGGTGCCCAAATTGGTCGGGGGCACCCTGAGCGCGTATCATGCTCCGCTTTCGTCAGGTGCCTGCAGTTGGCAGGTGAAACGGGAAGCTGGTGCAAGTCCGGCGCTGCCCCCGCAACGGTAAGCGAGCGGTAAATCGCTCGGCAGACTGGCCACTGGGTCCTGTGCCCGGGAAGGCGTCTGCCGGTCGGCATCCTCCGACGCTCGCAAGCCCGGAGACCGGCCTGGCGGTGATTCATCCTGCGACCGTGCGGCGGGCAACGGTCGAGGGCGCAGGTGCGTTCCTAAAAGCCTGTTCCTTCGTGTCTTCGCCGCGCCGTCGCCTCGACGGAACCTCATGACGGCCCCAGCTCCCAACCAGTCAGAAGAGAATCCGAACGCGTTCGCCTCGGCGGAGCGCGCAGCGGTCTATCGCGTGATCGGCGAGCGCCGGGACATGCGGCATTTCCGCCCGGACCCGGTGGACCCCGATACCCTGCGGCGCCTGCTGGAGGCCGCGCACCAGGCGCCCAGCGTGGGCTACATGCAGCCCTGGCGCTTTCTGCGGGTGACCGACGCGCGGCTGCGCGATGCGTTGCACGGGCATGTGGCGGCGGAGCAGACACGCACGGCCGAGGCCTGCGGCGAGCGTGCCGCCGAGGTGCACCGGCTGAAGCTCGAAGGTATCCGCGATGCCGGCGAGCTGCTGGTGGTCGCGTTGACCGATGGGCGCGAGCGCTACGTGCTGGGTCGGCGCACCATCCCGGAGATGGACCTGTGCTCCGCCGCGTGTGCGATCCAGAACCTGTGGCTCGCGGCCCGGGCCGAGGGCCTGGGCATGGGCTGGGTGTCGCTGTTCGACCCGGACTGGCTGGCCGGCGAGCTGGGGATGCCGGAAGGGGCGTGGCCGATCGCGATCCTTTGTCTGGGTCATGTGGATGCGTTCTACGAGCGGCCGATGCTGGAAACCGAGGGCTGGGATCAGCGACGGTCGCTGGACGAACTGGTGTTCGAGAATCGCTGGGGCAGCCGTACCGACGCACCCGGCGGTTCCTCAGCGAGTGGATGACCCGATGCTGATCGCGTTCCTCACGCTGCTTGGTGCGCTGGTGCTGGATCGCCTGATCGGCGATCCGCGCCGCTGGCACCCGCTGGCCGGGTTCGGGCTGCTGGTCCAGCGCCTGGAGGCTCGGTTCTACCGCGATGGTCGGGCCCGCGGCGCGCTGCTGCTGGCCGTCCTGGTGGTGCCCTTTGTGCTGCTGACGGTCTGGTTGCAGCAGCTCCTGCCGGTCTGGCTGGTAGGGCTGCTGGTACTGGCGTTGGCGCTGGGCTGGCGCAGCCTCGACGAGCACGCCGAGCGCGTGGCCCGGGCGCTGGAGGCCGGCGATCTGGGCCAGGCGCGGCAGCAGGTGCAGATGCTGGTCAGCCGCGACAGCGAGGCCCTGGATGTGGCCGGGGTCAGCGGCGCGGCGGTGGAGTCGGTACTGGAGAACGGCAACGATGCCTTGTTCGGCACCATTTTCTGGTTCCTGGTGGCCGGTGCGCCGGGGGTGGTGCTGTATCGCCTGGTGAATACGCTGGATGCGATGTGGGGCTACCGCAATGCGCGTTACACGCGCTTTGGCTGGACCGCGGCGCGGCTGGATGACCTGCTGAACTGGATCCCGGCGCGCATGACCGCGCTGGCCTATGCCCTGGCCGGGCGCACTCGCGATGCCCTGCAGTGCTGGGGCGAGCAGGCCGCGGCCTGGAAGAGCCCGAACGCTGGGCCGGTAATGGCCGCTGGGGCGGGCGCACTGGGGCTGGTGCTGGGCGGTGCCAGCCAATATCACGGCGAGCGTCAGTGGCGTCCGCGCCTGGGGATGGGCGCGGCACCGGATGCCGCCGGCATCCGTGCGGCGATGGGGCTGGTGGATCGGGCGCTGGCGCTGTGGATGGGCGTGCTTGTCATCGGGGTGAGCCTTGCGATCTTCTGAGCTGAACAGAGCGCGGCCGGCACCGACCGGGGCCGTGCTAACCCAGGTGCATGGTGGCGGACTGCGCGCAGCTGCCAGGCATTACGGGGTGGCGCCGGAGCAATGGCTGGACCTGTCTACCGGCATCAACCCGCACGGCTATCCGCTGCCCATGCCCCCGGCGGACGTCTGGGCGCGCCTGCCGGAGCCCGACGACGGTCTGGAGGCGGCCGCGGCGCGGTACTACGGCTGCAAAGGGCTGTTGCCCCTGGCGGGCTCGCAGGCGGCCATCCAGCTGCTGCCACAGCTTCGCCCAGCGGCTGCTCGGGTTGGCCTCCTCGCGCCCAGTTACAACGAACACGCGCGGGCCTGGCGCATGGCCGGGCATCGGGTCGAGGCGCTTCCTGCGCTTGGCGACGCGGCGCCGGCCGCGATCGAGGCACGCCTGCCGCAGCTGGATGTGCTGGTACTGGTCAATCCGAACAACCCGACTGGACTGCGCGTGACCGTGGAGACGCTGCTGCGCTGGCATAAGGGGCTTGCGGCACGCGGCGGCTGGCTGGTGGTGGACGAGGCCTTCATGGATACCAGCCCCCGGCACAGCCTGTTGGCGGCCGACCCGGGCACGGACCTGGGCCCGGGGCTGCTGGTGCTGCGGTCGCTGGGCAAGTTCTTCGGTCTGGCCGGGGCGCGGGTCGGATTCCTGGCGGCGGAGCCGGCGCTGCGGGCGGCGCTGGCGGAGCGGCTGGGTCCGTGGGCGCTGTCTGGCCCGGCGCGCTGGGCGGCCACCCGAGCGCTGGAGGATCGCGCCTGGCAGGAGCAGACGCGCGCGAACCTGACCGCGGCGGGTGCGCGGTTGGAAGAGCTGCTGCGGCGGTACGGAATCGCTACCGAAGGTGGCACCGCACTGTTTCGCTGGGGGCGCCGCGATGATGCGGTCGCGGTTCAGGATGCGCTGGCGCGACAGGCAATCCTGGTGCGGCGTTTCGACGACCCCGCCAGCCTGCGTTTCGGGCTGCCGGGCGACGAGGCCCAATGGCACCGCCTGGAACAGGGACTGGAGGCGTTGTGAGCGCGACCACGCTGATGGTGCAGGGGACCACCTCGGATGCCGGCAAGAGCGTGCTGGTGGCCGGGCTGGCGCGGGTGCTGCATCGCCGTCGGCTGTCGGTGGTGCCGTTCAAGCCGCAGAACATGGCGCTGAACAGCGCGGTCACGTTGGACGGCGGCGAGATCGGGCGCGCCCAGGCCCTGCAGGCCGCCGCCTGCGGCCTGGAGCCGCATACCGACATGAATCCGGTGCTGCTCAAGCCCAGCTCCGATCAGGGGGCGCAGGTGATCATCCACGGCCGTCCTGCGGCCGAGCTGGATGCTCGTGCCTACCATGACTACAAGCCCGTCGCCCGCGAGGCCGTGCTGGCCTCGCATCGACGGCTGACCGCGCAGTATGCGCACGTGCTGGTGGAAGGGGCGGGCTCGCCGGCAGAGATCAACCTGCGCGCAGGCGATATTGCCAACATGGGGTTTGCCGAGGCGGTGGACTGTCCGGTGATCCTGGTCGCAGATATCGACCGTGGCGGCGTGTTCGCGCATCTGGTCGGTACGCTGGCGTTGCTGAGCGCGACGGAGCGCGCGCGGGTGCAGGGCTTCGTGATCAACCGCTTTCGCGGCGATATCTCGCTCCTGAAGCCGGGGCTGGACTGGCTGGAGCAGGAGACCGGCAAGCCGGTGCTGGGCGTGATCCCGTATCTGCACGGGCTGTACCTGGATGCCGAGGACGCCCTGCCGCGCGAGGCGGTGCCGGAGAAGCGTGCGGATGCCCTGAAGGTCGTCGTGCCGGCCCTGCCGCGCATCTCTAACCATACCGATTTCGACCCGCTGCGCCTGCACCCGGGTGTGGACCTTCGCTTCGCCGGCCCGGGCGAGTCGCTGCAGCCGGCGGACCTGGTCATCCTTCCGGGGTCCAAGTCCGTGCGCGACGACCTCGCCTGGCTGCGCGAGCAGGGCTGGGAAGACGAGCTGCAGCGCCATGTGCGTTATGGCGGCAAGGTGTTCGGGATCTGTGGCGGCTTCCAGATGCTGGGCCGTGCCGTGCACGACCCCGACGGTGTCGAGGGCCGGCCGGGCTCCACGCCGGGGCTCGGCTGGCTGGACATCGAGACGCATCTAGCACCGGAAAAGCGCCTGGAACGTGTTCACGGGGACCGTGTGCTGGGCCGGGAGGCCCGCGTGGAGGGCTACGAGATCCATGCAGGAGTGACGACCGGCCCCGGACTGGATCACCCGCTACTGGAGCTGCAGCATGGCTCGGACGGCGCGCGCAGCGAGGACGATGCGGTGGCGGGGACCTATGTCCACGGGGTATTCGATACCTCCGCTGCCGCCGAGGCTTTGCTGCACTGGGCTGGCATGCGCAATGGGAAGGAGCACGGCGAAGACCTGGCGACCGCACGCGAGCGCGGCCTGGAACGCCTGGCCGATACCCTGGAGGCGCATCTGGACCTGGGGCGCATCCTTGCCCTGCTGCGGACAGGGAAGACGGAGCCTGTGACATGAAGACGCTGGTGCTCGGCGGCGTGCGTTCCGGCAAGAGTCGGCTGGCGGAGCAGCTGGCCGATGCCAGCGGCCTGCACGTGACCTATGTCGCTACCGCGCGTGCCGACGACGCCGAGATGGCACGCCGCATCGAACGCCACCGCGCCGACCGGCCCGGTGACTGGGACCTGATCGAGGCCGATACCGGCCTGGCCGCCGCGCTGGAAGAGGCCGCAAGGCCAGATGAGTGCCTGCTGGTGGATTGTCTGACGCTGTGGCTGACCCAGCTCCTGTGCACCGAGGACGAGGCCCTGATCGAACGCGAGCGGGAGGCCCTGATCGCCACCGTGCCGCGCCTGCCGGGCACCCTGGTGTTCGTCTCCAACGAGACGGGCATGGGCATTACCCCGATGGACGCGCTGTCCCGCCGCTTCGCCGACGAGGCGGGCTGGCTGCACCAGCGCCTGGCCCCCACGATGGACCGCGTCGTGCTGACCGTCGCCGGCCTTCCTCATGTGCTCAAGGGTGAGCCGCTGGAATGAATAGACCAACGCGCGAAACAGGCACCGTCATTGCGAGGCGCGCAGCGTCGAAGCAATCGGCCCGGGGTGAACTGACGGATTGCCACGTCGCCTTCGGCTCCTCGCAATGACGGGCGTCATTGATGAAGAGTGTTGGTTTCAACATCGGAGGAACACGTGACCGAAGACTGTGACTGGCTGCAGGTGCCGCCGGCGTCCCTGAGTGCCGACGCGCGCCAGGCGGCCGCCGAGCGGCAGGCCCAGCTGACCAAGCCGCCGGGTTCGCTCGGGCGGCTGGAGGCGATCGCCGAGCGCCTGGCCGCCATGCAGGGCGTGGGCCAGCCCACGCTGGAGCGGGTTCATGTCGCGGTGTTCGCCGGCGATCACGGTGTGGTGGCGGAAGGCATTTCGCGTTTCCCGCAGGCCGTGACCGCGCAGATGGTCGCGAACTTCGCGAACGGCGGCGCTGCAATCTCGGTGCTGGCGCGGTACCTGGGCGCGTCCATCGAGGTGATCAACCTCGGTACCGTGGCCCAGCCTCCGGCCGTCAGCGGCGTGCAACAGCTGAACCTGGGCCCCGGCACCGCAAACCTGGCCCGCGAACCCGCGATGACGTCGGCGCAGCTGGAACGCGCGCTGAACGCCGGCCGCCAGTGTGCCGAGCGCGCGCGGCGGGGCGGCACACAACTGTTCATCGGTGGCGAGATGGGCATCGGCAACACGACGGCTGCCGCCGCAGTCGCCTGTTCGCTGCTGGGTCTGCCGCCGGTGGACCTGGCCGGGCCTGGCACGGGTCTGGATGCGAATGGCGTGCGCCACAAGGCCGAGGTGATCGAGCAGGCCCTGCGCACCCACGCCGCGGTGCGCGGCGAGGCACTGGGCAGCCTGCGTTGTCTGGGGGGCTTCGAGATTGCGGGGCTGGCCGGCGCTTACATCGCCGCGGCGCAGATCGGGCTGCCGGTGCTGGTGGATGGTTTCATCAGCACCTCGGCGGCGCTGGTGGCCGAACGGCTGTGCCCGGGCACGGCAGACTGGTTCTTCTACGCCCACAGCTCGGCGGAGCCGGGGCACCGGCGACTGCTGGAATCGCTGGCGGCCGAGCCGCTGCTGGATCTCGGCATGCGCCTGGGCGAGGGCAGTGGGGCGGCCACGGCCGTGCCCCTGCTGCGCCTGGCCTGCGAGCTTCACGCCGGCATGGCGACCTTCGCCGAGGCTGGCGTGTCGGGCGATACCCCATGACCAAATCGGTCCGTATCGGTCTGCTGCGCCACGGCGAGACGACGGGTGCCGGCTTTCGCGGGCGCGGCTGCGATGATCCGCTGACCCCGGAAGGCGAGCGGGCGATGCGTGCGGCGTTCGAGTCCTCCGGCGAGTGGGATCGCGTCGTGTGCTCGCCACTGCAGCGCTGTCGACTCCCGGCCGAAGGCTTCGCCCGCGCGGCCGGGCTCCCCGTCCAGTGTGATCCCCGCCTGCAGGAGCTACATTTTGGTGACTGGGAGGGGCAAACAGCCGAGGCCCTGATGCAGACGGACGCCGAGGCGCTGGGTCGGTTCTGGGAAGACCCATTCGGCTACCCTCCACCCAACGGCGAAGACCTCGGAAGCTTCCGCGACCGGGTGCTGGCCGGCTGGGAACAGAGCGTAGTGGCGCCGGGCGGTCGTGTCCTCGTCGTCACCCACGGCGGGGTGATTCGCCTGCTGCGCGCACAACTGGAGGGCTGGCCGTTGGAGAAGCTATTGTCGATCGAAGTGCCGTTGGCCTCTTTGCACGTTGTCGAGCCGGGCCAGCGCGAGGAGATGCCCTCGTGATCAAGCAGAACAAATGTAGGAGGCCAGCCCTCTGGCCGATCGGGAATATGGCAACGCCCCATCGGCCAGGGGGCTGGCCTCCTACAGCAGAAATGGAAGGGGGGGCGCAATGAACTCCGTGTTTGCGCCCTTCTGGCTGGCCTTGCAGTTCCTGACCCGCGTGCCGACGCCGGCACAGGAACCACGGCCCGAGGACCTCGGCCGTTCGGTCCTGGCCTATCCGCTGGTGGGGCTGATCCTGGGTCTGGTTCTGGTGTTGGTGGGGATCGGTCTGTCCGCGATCCCCGGGGCGCCGGTGTTGCTGGTCGCGGCGCTGGTGCTGACATTCTGGGTCGCGCTGACCGGCGCGCTGCACCTGGATGGGCTGGCGGACACGGTGGACGCCTGGGTGGGCGGCCAGCGGCACCCGGAGCGGGCCCAGGCCATCATGAAGGACCCGGCCTGTGGCCCGATGGCGGTCGCGGCGCTGATCCTGATCCTGTTGCTGAAAGGTACGGCGCTAGTGGCGGTGGTCGAGACCGGCGCCTGGGTCGCGCTGCTGCTGGCGGTGCTGCTGGGGCGCGTGGTGCCGCCGGTGCTGTTTCTGACCACGCCCTACGTGAACCCCGTCGGATTGGGCGCGGACATGGCCAGGCACCTTCCACGCAGCGCCGCCATCGGCGTTGTCGCAGTCTCGGCTGCCGTGGTGCTGGTGCTCGGCCTGCTCTCCGGCCTTTGGGGGGTGATTCCGGCTTTGCTCGCCGCCGGGCTGACGCTGTGGGCTGCAACGCGCGTACTGAGACACTGGCTGGGCGGTTTCACCGGCGATACGGCCGGGGCCACGCTGGAGCTGGTAGAGACCCTGACCCTCGTGATTCTGGTGCTGGCACTCGCGGGCTAAAGCCGGGTCGATCAGGCCAGGTTCAAGGCAGGCGCTGTCACGAAAGCGTCACGGGATTGCCACATACTGACCGGATGAGCTCATTTCCCTCCCGTCTGAATCCGGGACTTCTGGTCCTGCGCACGCTGACGAGCCCCCTGCGGGCGGTACTCGAGGTGGCCGAACTGGAGACGGCCCCGCCCTGGTGGCAGACCTTTCTGCGCCTGGCGTTCCCCGTGCTGCTGGTCAGCGTGATCGCCAGCCAGTGGCTGTACCAGGTCATCCCGACCGGGCTGCCGCCGGAGGCGATGCCGGGGGCCTGGGGCTTCGGCGTCTACAGCGTGCTGGCGATGAGCATCGGCGTACTGGGTCTGGCCTGGTCCGCGCACTACCTGACCGAGCTGTTCCAGGGCTACTCCCATCCGGACCGGGCGATGCTGGCGGTGACCATCGGCCTGCTGCCCGCCTGGGTAGGCAAGGTGGCCGCCGCCTTTCCCTGGCCCTGGGGCAACACCGTCGGCCTGCTGCTGATCTTCTACAGCCTGTGGCTGCTCTACTGGTCGCTGCGCGGCATCCTCGGCCTGAAGCGCGGCAACCGCATCGGCCTGTTCGTGGCCACCGTCTTCTGTGGCGCCTTCATCACCCTCATCTTCGGCTGGCTGCTGATGGACCTGATCCCCGGCGCCACCCCAGGGACCCGCATCGGGACTACCTGGCTGATCTGATTCACCCCGTACCTGTAGGAGGCCAGCCCTCTGGCCGATGGGGCGCTGCTAAACCCGAATCGGCCAGAGGGCTGGCCTCCTACAGGGGGCAATCGGGCAACTGGGGGCCGCTTTGGTTTTCGTTGCCCAAGATCCGTATCTCTGAGGGTCCAGGCCGATTGCTGGGTGGTCTTGCTCCTTAGCAATGACGGTAGTAGTGGCTTCGGACCTGACACAGTTTTCTCGCATCACCTGGGTGCGTCAAAGCGGTTGTTCAGGACCACGGGGATGTAGCTGGCCTGTGTCCCCTGTGGCGCTGTGCGGCTTCGTATTGGCCGTGGCTGATGAGTGGTGTGGGCCGAAGCGCTGGGGGCGGTGAGAGGGCAGCGTGGCGGACACGTTCAGGCGGGCGGCAAAATTTTTCCGGGATCGGGTTAAAGGATTCGGTCGAGCGGTCGTTACTGTCCTCGAAGGCGCACGAGTGTTCGCCGAGGAAGCCGACCAAGGTGGTTCGGCATGACGCTACAGGAGCGTAATCATGTCTCAAGTCATCAATACCAATATCCTGTCCCTGAATGCTCAGCGCAATCTGAGCAATTCCCAGGGCGCGCTGGCTCAGAGCCTGGAGCGACTGTCCTCCGGCCTGCGTATCAACAGCGCCAAGGATGACGCCGCCGGTCTGGCGATCTCCGAACGCTTTACCACCCAGATTCGCGGCCTGAACCAGGCCGTGCGCAACGCAAACGACGGCATTTCGTTTGCGCAGACCGCCGAGGGTGCGTTGAGCACCGTGGGCGATGCGCTGCAGCGTATCCGCGAGCTGTCCGTCCAGGCGGCGAACGACTCCAACTCCGCCTCCGACCGCGAAGCCCTGAACAACGAGGCCCAGCAGCTGATCGCCGAGATTGGCCGCGTGGCCAACTCCACCGAGTTCAACGGCGATGCCATCCTGGATGGGGCGCTGCAGGATCTGTTCTTCCAGATAGGCGCGAATCAGGGGCAGAACATTGCCGTTTCTGGCGTGGACTCGCGTACCACCGAACTGGGCCGAGCCATCGCGATGGGTGAAGAAGGCCTGAGCCAGGAACAGATCAATGACGTCGGCATCACCCAGATCAGTAACATTACGATCAATCTGGACGAAGTCGGAGTGCTGGAAGGGCTTGATATCGACATCACAGTTAACCTGAGTGAGGTTACGTCGCTTGAGGATGCCGTCCGCGAGATTAATTCCTCTATCGCCAATTTCACCGGCGATGACGAAGACGTTGCCGCTGTGCGCAATGCGGGTTTGAGTGCGGCACTCGTGACCGACAATGACGGTGAAACGACCATAGCGATCCGCGGTAACTTTGACACGGACTTCGAAGTGGATGGCGGCGAGGTCACTCTTGATGCCGAGGACGGTGACGGCAACGCCATCACCATTGACTTGTTCGACGAAACCGGCTCGGAGGCCAAGAACCTGACGGACGTAGATATCGCGAGCCGCTTTGGCGCAACGGAAGCTCTGGCCATCGTCGACGGGGCTCTGAACCAGGTGAATTCCCTGCGTGCCGATCTGGGCTCCGTCCAGGTGCGCTTCGAGAACACCATCGCGAACCTGCAGGTGTCGTCGGAGAACCTGGAGGCGGCCCGTTCCCGGATCCGCGATGCGGATTTTGCCTCCGAAACGGCCGAGCTGACCCGGGCGCAGATCCTGCAGCAGGCGGGTACCTCGGTGCTGGCCCAGGCGAACGCGACGTCGCAGAACGTGCTGGCCCTGTTGCAGTAAGTTGAACCGGTAAAAGGCCATGAGACGGGCGGGTGGCCAGACGGTCACCCGCCCTTAATGGCGAGGGAAGCAAGATGAGTGATTCAATTGGCAGTATCACTTCATTGGTGTTTCAGCCTGCCCGTCAGGGGCAGGGCGATGCCTCGATGTCGGTTGCCAAAGGGTTGACCGATACTGCGAGTTCTCGGAATGCCAGTTTCGGGGATGTGCCGGCACGCCCCGATGCTCCTGAACGGGGGCTGGATGAGTCGACCCAGTCTGTGGATTTGGGAGAGTCGGAGGGCATGGAGCAAGTGGTGGAGTCGATCAACGCCTATTTGCAATCGTCCAAGCGTGCGCTGGAGTTCAGTGTGGATGATTCCAGCGGCCGGACGGTGATCACGGTCAAGGATGCCGAGCAAGACGAGGTGATCCGGCAGATTCCGCCGGAGGCAGTGGTGGCCCTGATTCGTCATTTCCAGGAACAGCAAGGCCTGGATGGTACGGGGGTCGAGGAACGGGCCTGACTGACCCGGGACATTGTCAACCACAGTGACTTTCGGCCGGGCTTGTCCCGGCTTTTTTCTGTCTGGCGACTTGGGTGTGCACCTGATGCGAGGGCTCGATAGAAGCAGTTGCGGACCCGACAGAGACACAATGACAAGAAAATCGAAAATTTGTGTTAAAGCTCACGGATAGCTTGTCGTTAACGGCCCTGAGAGCGGTTGAATGCCGCCATCGTGATCGCCCGAGGCGGTCTAAAGCTATGCCGTAAGGAGACGTAATCATGTCCCAAGTTATCAACACGAACATCCTGTCCCTGAATGCTCAGCGCAATCTGAGCCAGTCGCAGGGTGCCCTGGGCCAGAGCCTCGAGCGGCTGTCCTCGGGCCTGCGAATCAACAGCGCAAAGGATGATGCCGCCGGTCTGGCCATCTCCGAGCGCTTCAGCACGCAGATCAACGGTCTGAACCAGGCCGTGCGCAACGCCAATGACGGTATCTCGTTCTCGCAGACCGCCGAAGGTGCGCTGAGCACCGTGGGCGATGCGCTGCAGCGTATCCGTGAACTGTCCGTGCAGGCGGCGAACGACTCCAACTCCGCATCTGACCGTGAAGCTCTAAATAATGAGGCTCAGCAGTTGATCTCGGAAATTAGCCGAGTGGCGAACGAGACGGAGTTCAACGGTGACGCCATCCTTGACGGAGCGCTGAACGACATCTTCTTCCAGATCGGAGCCAACCAGGGTCAGAATATCGCGGTGTCAGGGGCAGATGCGCGGGCGACTGAGCTGGGTCGAGCTATTGCGATGGGGGATGCAGATGAAGACCAGAACGGTCTGACGCAGGAACAGCTTAATGACGTGGGTATTGATGAAATAGACGACATCACGATTAATCTCGACTCGGTTGGAGTTCTGGAAGGTCTGGATATCGACATTGAGGTGGCCCTAGCCGAAGACGATAGTGAGGGTGTCGAGGGCGTGACCTCTCTGGAGGATGCGGTCCGAGAAATCAACAGCGCGATTTCCTCTTTTGAAAGCGAGGACGAGGCAGAGGTGGAGGCGGTCCGAGCCGCGGGCCTCAGTGCAGCGTTGGTGACGGACAATAACGGTGAGACGACGATCGCTGTTCGAGGAAATTTCGACACATCCTTCGACGTGGACGGTGGTGAGGTGACCCTCGATGATGCTGATGAAGATGGTAACAACGCTTCGACGGTGGAGCTTTTTTCTGATACGCCCTCTGATGCCAAGAACCTGACGGACGTTGATATTGCGAGCCGATTCGGTGCGACCGAGTCCTTGGCGATCGTGGATGGAGCGCTCGATCAGGTGAACTCCCTGCGAGCCGACCTGGGCTCGGTGCAGGTGCGTTTCGAGAACACCATCGCCAACCTGGAGATCTCCTCGGAGAACCTCGATGCGGCCCGCTCCCGGATCCGGGATGCCGACTTCGCCGAGGAGACCGCGGAGCTGACCCGTGCCCAGATCCTGCAGCAGGCGGGGACCTCCGTACTGTCGCAGGCGAACGCCACGTCGCAGAACGTGCTGGCACTGTTGCAGTAAGCCAAGGATTCCAGTGAGTCCGAACGGCGGGCAGTCGCAAGGCTGTCCGCCTTTTTTGTGGCCAGGGCTGCGGAATTTGCGGATATGGACCAGAATAGAACCGAGTGCCGAACGCCCGTCATCACGATGTGGTCATGCGGGGCTCAAGAAATCGGTTTTCCGGTCGTTATTCTGCATAACGACGTGATCAAGGGCCTGGGTACCCGGGCCGCTAGAGGTAGCATCAGATGGCGATCAGTTCTCTCGGAGTCGGGTCCGGCCTGGACCTCAATCAAATCGTCGGGCAGCTCGTGGCGGCGGAGCGCGAGCCCAAGGAACAGCGCCTGAACCAGCGCGAGGAGCGCATTGACGCGCAGATCTCGGCATTTGGCGAACTGACTAGCAGCGTGGATCAGGTTGGTTCGGTGCTGGGCGATCTTTCCGGTTTCGAACCGGAGCAGTCGGCCAGCGTCAGCGACGAGGGGGTGGCCAATGTGACGGTCACCGGAGATGCCGATAACGGGGACTTCTCGCTGGAGGTCAACCAGCTGGCGCAGTCGCAGATTGTGGCCTCGGCACCGGGCGATTTCGACAGCGCGGATGACGCGGTTGGTGCGGGCGAACTGACGATCCAGGTTGGTTCGGGCGCCGCGGTAACGCTGGACGTCGAGGAAGGGATGACGCTGCGCGATCTGCGCAATGCGATCAACGACTCCGATGCCGGCGTGCGGGCATCCATCGTGAATGACGGTTCCGGGGCCCGCCTGGTTATGGAGGCCAATGAAACAGGCGCCGACAACCAGATCCAGGTGACCGCCGACGGCGATCCGGGTGGCCTGGGCCGCCTGGACAGCAACAATATGGTCGAGACCCGGGCGGCGCAGGATGCCGAAGCCGTGATTAACGGCCTTGCCGTTACCAGCTCTTCGAACACGCTTTCGGACACGATCGAGGGACTGGAGATCGAGTTGACCGGCGTGTCGAACGGGCCGACCACCGTGTCGGTATCCGAAGACCGGGATGAACTCGAGTCCCTGCTGCAGGGCTTCGTGGAGAACTACAACGCATTGATCGGCCGGACGAGCGAGCTGACCGCCTATGACCCGGAAGAGGACGAGGCGGCGATTCTGGCGGGTGACAGCACCGTTCGCGGTGTCCGCAGCCGTCTGGGCAATGCCCTGATCCAGCCGGCCGAGAACAGCGAAGCCAGCAATCGCACGCTAGCGGAGCTCGGAATTGTGAGCAACCGTGACGGCACCCTGAGCTTTGACAGCACCCGTTTCCAGGAGGCGATGGACCGTGACGGTTTCGAGAACGTCTCGGGCACCGTTCGCGAGATTGCCGGAAACATGCGCGAAGTCACCGACAGCTTTACGGGCCGCGATGGCCTGATTCAGGTGCGCCAGGACGGGCTGCAGAGCGACCTCAGCCGGATCGAGCGGCAGCGTGAAGATCTCGATGCCCGAATCGAACGAATGGAGGCGCAGTGGGTGCGCCAGTTTTCGCGGATGGATTCGATGGTCGCCCAGCTGCAGGCCACCGGCGACCAGCTCATGGGGCAACTGGCCAACACGCCACTGGCCAGGAACCAGTCCAGGTAATCTTGGGGAGAACACGACATGTACGGACCGGGTATGAATCGCGCGGTGAGTCAGTATCGGCAATCGGGCGCGCTGGCCGAGGCCCAGGTGGCCGATCCGCATCGTCTGATCCAGATGTTGTTCGAGGGAGCGCTGGAGCGCATTGCGGTTGCCAAGGGGGCGATGCAGCAAGGCAATGTGTCGCTCAAGGGCGAGAAGATCGGCAAGGCGATTGATATCGTCGAGTCACTGCGTGCGATGCTGGATCACAAGCATCGCCCGGAATTGGCCGGAAACCTGGATGCACTCTATGCGTACATGACCCGGCGTCTGCTGGAAGGCAACGCGCAGAATGACCCGGAGGCGCTGGACGAGGTCGCGAAGCTCCTGCGCGAGATAAAGGCCGGCTGGGACGAGATTCCACCGGAGGAACGTCAGCGCAAGGCCGGTTGAGGCGTCCGATCTTGACCGCGGGATTGCCGCGTGCTGTCGTTCGCCGATCATGACGACAAACGATGCGGGTACAGAGGACTCCGGTGCAACGCTGGAGGATGCGGTGGAGGCCGTACGCGGCCTGATGGACCAGGCCATCCGCGAAGAAGACTGGGACCGCCTGGAAGAGCTCGACCTGAAGGCGCGTGTGCTGGTCGAGCGCGCCTTTGGCGAAGAGCCCGTACCGTTGCGCGATGACACGGGCGAGGCCCTGCGCAGCGCGCTGGAACGCCTGTCGGCGTTCTACGAAGACACCGTTCCGATCCTGACCGAACGCCGCGGCGATGCCAGCCGCCAGTTGCGTGAACTTCGCGCGGGGCGGAAAGGCACCAACGCCTACGAGAATACCCGCCGTAACTCCATGCGCTCCGGGCCGATGAAGCCCGGCGGTTAGGGGCCTGTCCAACGTTGGATCGCGCAGAGGGCTGCGCTCCTACAGGTGGCCGTGTTGGCGTAGGAGGCCAGCCCTCTGGCCGATGCAGTAGTGCTTACGTAGCCGGGGGCTCAGGCTGATGGATTGGGGATGCGGCGCACGGACTGGACGCTGCCGAGGGATTGCAGGCGGTCGAACAGGGTGCTGAGTTCGCCGAGGTCGGTGATCTCGGCTTCGAGTTCCATGTGCACGCTGCGGTCGTAGGGGTCGGTGCGGGTGTTCACGCGCAGCAGGTTGATGCCGCTGGCGGAGAAGGCGTTGCCGACTTCGCCGAGCAGGCCGGCGCGGTCGTGGGCCTCGAGCTCGAGGGTGATGGGTTCACGTTCGGGCTCGTCGCCCCAGGAGACGGGGATCAGGCGGCCGCGCTTCTCCTCCGGCATACGCAGGATGTTGACGCAGTCGCTGCGGTGGACGGAGACGCCGGCCCCGCGTGTGATGAAGCCGACGATCGGGTCGCCCGTTTGCGGGTTGCAGCAGCGCGCGCGGGAGGTCAGCAGGCCGCCGACGCCGCGGATGCGGATCTCGTCGTCCTGGATGCGTTCTTCCCGGCGCGTTTCCGCAGGCCGGGGCGGGGCTGACTCTTCGGCACGGGCCTTTTCCGCCTGGCGCTGCTCGCGCAGTTGCTGGGAGATGCGCCCGGCGATCTGGCTCGTGGTGATATCCCCGGCGCCGAGCGCGATCAACAGCTCGTCGAAAGTCTGGAATTTCATGGCGTCGGCGAGCGCATTGCGGTCCAGATTGGAACCGCAGCCCAGACGCTGACATTCCCGGTCGATCAGGTGTTTGCCGGTGGCCAGGTGTTCGTCCTGGTGCTGCTGGCGGAACCAGGTGCGTACCTTGGAGCGGGCGCGGGCGGTGTTCAGGTAGCCGAGATTGGGGTTGAGCCAGTCGCGGCTGGGGCCGCCCTCGCGCGTGGTCAGCACCTCGACGCGTTCGCCGGATTTCAGCTTGTAGGTCAGCGGGACGATATGCCCGTCCACCTTGGCCCCCCGGCAGCGGTGGCCGACCTCGGTGTGCACGGCGTAGGCGAAGTCCAGTGGCGTGGCGCCCTGGGTCAGGTCCATCACCTCGCCCTGGGGCGTGAGCACGAATACGCGCTGGTGCAGCGGCTCGCTCTGGATCTCGTCGAGCAGGTTCTGGTCGGAGTTGTCCGCGGCCTCCAGCAACTGGCGCAGGCTGCTGATCGCACGGTTGAGTGCCTGATCCTCTCGCCCGCCCTCCTTGTAGCGCCAGTGCGCGGCGACCCCGAGTTCGGCGAAGTCGTCCATCTCGCGGGTGCGGATCTGCACCTCGACGACCTTGCCCTCGGGGCCGACCACCGCGGTGTGCAACGACTGGTAGCCGTTGTCCTTGGGATTGGCGATGTAGTCATCGAACTCGCTGGGCAGGTGGCGCCAGTCGTTGTGCACGATGCCGAGCACGGTGTAGCAGGTGGCGAGCTCATCGACGATTACGCGGGTGGCGCGCAGGTCGTAGAGCTCGTCCAGCGAGGTCTGCTTGCGCTGCATCTTCTTCCAGATGCTGTAGATGTGCTTGGGCCGTCCGAACACGCGCGCCTGGATGCCGGCTTCGGCCAGCCGGTCGCGCAGGGTATGGGCGAAGCGCTCTACATACGTCTCGCGCTCAGTGCGGTTCTCCTCCAGCCCCTTGGCGATCTCGCGGTAGGTCTCGGGTTCGAGGATGCGCAGCGCGAGGTCTTCCATCTCCCATTTCAGCTGGCCCACGCCCAGGCGGTTCGCCAGCGGGGCGATCACGTCCAGGGTCTCCTGGGCGAGCACGCGCGCGCCGTCGTCCGGCTCCTTCACGGTCAGGCGCAGGTGCTGCACCCGGTAGGCGAGCTTGATCAGCACCGCGCGCACGTCGTCGACCATCGCCATCAGCATGCGGCGCAGGCGTTCGGCCTGTTCCGGACGCCCGACCGGGGCCTCGAAGCGACGGCTGACCAGGGCCGCGACGTTGACGGTCAAGCGCGCAATCGAGTCGCCAAAGCGCTCCTTGAGGGCGCGCTCGTCGATCTCTCGGGCCAGATAGGCGCTGACCAGGAGCGCGGCGGTGATGGTCTGCCGGTCCACGTTCAGATGGCGCAGGACCTCGGCCACGTCCAGCGGATGAGACTCCAGGCCGGAGGCATCCACCGAAGCCAGCGCCAGGTCCAGCGCATCCGCCAGCGCGGTTGCCGACGCGGCATCGCCGTTGGGCCCGGCAAAGCGCGCGACCAGCTGGTCGCGGTCCAGGCCCTGCAGCTCGGTGTTGGTGAGTAGCGAATGGCGCATGATCGCTAGGTATTGTACGTCAGCCGTCCGCCGGGCAAAGGCTTTGTCCGAAGGGGATTCATACGACGGCCTACCGGTTTGGCTTGCCATCGGACCCCTGCCGGGTCACGATCGGATCATGCTGAACCTGTTCAAACTGGCGCTGATTCTGGCGGTTGGGTATGCCCTGTTCGTGGGGCTGATCTACCTGACGCAGGACCGGCTGATCTACATGCCCAGCAGCAATGTGGTCGGCAGTCCCGCGAACATCGGGCTGGAATACGAGGATGTGGCGCTCGAGACCGAGGACGGCGTGCGGCTGCACGGGTGGTATCTGCCGGGCCCCGAGGATGATGCGCCGGTCTTGCTATTCCTGCATGGCAACGCGGGGAATATCGGGCATCGCCTGGAGTCGCTCGAGCAGTTCCATCATCTGGGGCTCGCGGTGCTGATCATCGACTACCGTGGGTACGGCAACAGCCAGGGGCGACCTGACGAGGAGGGCACCTATGAAGATGCCCGTGCGGCGTGGAACTGGCTACGCGAGCATCTGGAGTACGAACCCGAGGAGATCGTACTGTTCGGCCGTTCCCTGGGCGCAGCCGTGGCGGCGCGGCTGGCCGAGACCAAGAGCCCTGCGGCCGTTATCCTGGAGGCGGCCTTCACCTCGGCAGCCGATCTCGGCGCGGAGGTCTACCCCTGGCTCCCGGTGCGTGCGTTGATCCGGCATGAATACGACGTGCTCGGACGGGTCGGGGCGATTGAGGCGCCGCTGCTGTTTGCCCATGCGCGCGACGACGAGATCGTGCCGTTTGCGCATGCCGAACGCCTGCTGGAGGCGGGCGGCGATGGGGCACAGTTGATGGAGATGGACGGCGGGCACAATGACGCCTTTCGGGCGACCGGCTCGCGCTACATCGAGGGGCTGCGCGAGTTTCTGGAGGATGCAGGCCTGGAGCTGCGCCCGCGGGATGCGACGAATGGGGACGGGGAGTAGGTGCGGTGCTAGAATCGGCGTCTTTTGTGCCCGTCTTGAACGGCATGGACGCATGAATGCCTCAGCTTGAATTAGGCCCGCCGGGGCTCGCGATCAGCCGGCAGGAAGGCCGGGGTGACGCACCGGTACTCACGCTGCGTTTCGGTCCCGTTACCGGGGCCACGTTGCGCCCGGACGGGATCGATATTGCCCTTGGCCTCGAGCCACTGGAGATCCCGGAAGGCCGCGAGGCGGCGCCCGAGCTCTGGTACGCAGCGGGTGCGGTGCGCACCGAGCAGATCGATGACCTGATGCTGGCGCATGCGGGGGACCGGCTCGTGGGCTGCTGGTATCGGCCGCATGGCGCCGCCGAGGACCCCGGGGCCATCACCGAGCAGGCCTATCATGCGATCCTCGAGGCCTGCCAGGAGCGGGGGTTCGGACACCTGGTGCGGGCCTGGAACTACTTCCCTGCGATCAACCAGGAACTGAACGGCCAGGAGCGCTACCGCAGTTTTTGTGCCGGGCGCGCCCGGGTGTTCGAGGCCCTGCCGGATTTCGAGCGGCACCTGCCGGCGGCGACGGCCATTGGCACGCATGCCGACGGCATGCTGATCTACTTCATCGCCATGCGCGAGGCCACGCTGCGGATCGAGAATCCGCGCCAGGTCAGCGCGTTTCGCTATCCGCGGCAGTACGGGCCGCGCAGCCCGTCCTTCGCGCGGGCGCGGATGAGCCAGGAGGCGTGCGGGGCCGCGGAACTGTTCATCTCCGGGACGGCCAGCATCGTGGGCCACGAAAGCCGGCACGCGGAGGATCTCGAGGCCCAGATCGACGAGAGCCTGCGCAATATCGGGGTGCTGCTGGCGGCGGCCTCCGAGGAGGGCGCTGTGGCTCTGCGCGATCCCGGCGACCTGTCGATGCTGAAGGTCTATCTGCGCCACCGGGCAGACGGTGCTCGCGCGCAGCGGCATCTGCGCGAGTGCCTGGGCGAAGACGTAGACATCCTGCTGTTGCATGGGGATATCTGCCGCAGCGAACTGTTAGTGGAAATCGAAGGGCTGTACCGCGAGGGCTAGCCCGCAGGGCCCCGCCTCTCGCGGGCATTGAACTGGCATTGGGCGCGCGCGGCGCGCAGAAGGGGGAAGTGGATGAATGATCCGGGGTACAAGCCGCATCCGGTATTGAAGGACTATTACGGCGACGAGTCGGAAAAGCGGGCGTTTGTCGATGACCTGTTCGACCGGACGGCACCGCATTACGACCGCATCCTGCGCTGGGGCTTTCTGGGCACCGGCCAGGCGTATCGCCGCTACGCGCTGAAGCAGTCCGGCCTGAAGCCCGGTATGGATGTCCTGGATGTCGCGACGGGCACGGGCCCGGTGGCGCGCGAGGTGCGCAAGGTGGTCGGTGACGAGAACATCACCTGTGTCGATCCCAGCCGCGGCATGATCGACGTGGCCCGGCGCTCGATCAAGGCGCGCTTCATCGAGGGTCTGGGCGAGCAGTTGCCGCTGCCGGACAAACAGTTCGACCGCGTGTACATGGGGTACGGCCTGCGCCATGTGCGCGACCTGCATGAGCTGTTTGGCGAGTACTTCCGTGTGCTCAAGCCGGGCGGTCGCTGCATGATCCTCGAGGTCTCGCGCCCCAGCACGGAGCGCCAGTTCAAGATGGCGCGGTTCTACTTTCGCGACTTCATCCCGTTTCTCAGCCGCCTGCTGACCCGTGACCCGGATGGACATCTGCTAATGCGCTATTTTTGGGACACGATCAACGAGTGCGTGCCGCCGGAGAAGATCATGGGCGTGCTGGAGGATGTCGGTTTCTGCGACGTCGAGCGTGAAGTGCAGCTCGGCGTGTTCAGCGCCTACCTGGCGACGCGGCCGGCCGACTAGGCGGTTTGGCTCGCCTTAGGGTCCGCGTGGCGCCGGGCAGCAAGCGCGATGTTATCGGCCCCTGGATGGGGGATATCCTCAAGCTTCGCGTGCAGGCCCCACCAGAGAAGGGCCGGGCAAACGAGGCCGTTTGCGCCCTGCTGGCAAAGACGCTGGGCTGCCCGGCCCGTGACGTGACCGTCGTGGCGGGTGCGACCGCGCGCGACAAGACCGTGGCGATCGAGGGTTACGGCGAGGAGCAAATCCGCCGCGCGTTATCCTGATCGCCGGATACAATCAGCGTTTCCTCAATGGAGCCGCCAGGGCTCCCGCGACTCTCCCAGGATCCCATGAACCGTCTGACGATTACCCGACCCGACGACTGGCACCTGCATCTGCGCGATGGCGATGTGCTCGGCAGCGTGCTGCCGGATACCGCCCGGCGTTTTCGCCGCGCGATCATCATGCCGAACCTCAAGCCGCCGGTGACGACGGTCGAGGCGGCGGCCGAGTATCGCGAGCGCATCCTCGCGGCGCTTCCGGAGGAAGCGGACTTCGAGCCGCTGATGACGCTTTATCTGACCGAGGCGACCACGCCCGGGATGATCGAGGCGGCAAAGGCCAGCGGGTTCATTCACGGCGTGAAGCTGTACCCGGCGGGGGCTACGACCAACGCAGCCAGCGGCGTGTCGGATATCCGGCGTTGCTACCCCGTGTTCGAGGCGATGCAGCGGGTCGACCTGCCGCTCCTGGTGCATGGCGAGGTGACCGATCCGGAGGTCGACATCTTCGACCGCGAGGCGGTATTCATCGAACGCCACCTGCAGCCCTTGATCCGCGAGTTTCCGGACCTGCGGGTGGTGCTGGAGCACACCACGACCGAATCGGGGGTTGAGTTCGTCGAGTCGGGCCCGGAGAACATCGCGGCGACCATCACCCCGCAGCACCTTCTGTACAACCGCAATGCGCTGTTCGTCGGCGGCATCCGGCCGCATCATTACTGCCTGCCGATCCTGAAGCGCGAGCGCCACCGCCAGGCCCTGTTGCGTGCTGCTACCAGCGGGCACCCACGCTTCTTCCTCGGGACCGACAGCGCCCCGCACCCGCGGCATGCGAAGGAGTCCGCCTGTGGCTGCGCGGGCATCTATTCGGCCCACGCGGCGATCGAGTTCTATGCCGAGGCCTTCGCCTCTGTGGATTCGCTGGACAAGCTGGAGGGCTTCGCCAGCTTCCACGGCCCGGATTTCTACCGCCTGCCGCGCAATACCGATACGATCACGCTGGAGCGGGTGGACTGGACCGTGCCGGAGGCGGTGCTGTTCGGCCATGACCCGGGCGTGCCCTTGCGCGCGGGCGAAACGGTTGCCTGGCAGCTGGCGCGGCATTGATCCCACGGCGTGACCGACACGACAGCGGCGGTGGCGGGTCCGAACCTCAAGCCGTCCCCGTGGTCCCCGGTAGTACAGACATCGTTTGCATTGCGTAGCCAATTTCCGACCCCAGGGAGGGCACATGACCGAACCGGACGTACAACGCGGAACCCTGTGGTTCTGGCTGCTGATCAGTGTGGGGGTAGGCCTGCTGATCATCGCGCTGGGCGTGGGCCTGGAGCCGCATGGCGCGGCTATCCTGCGCGCGCCGCTGGAGTCGCCGGCCGCAGGCGCGCTGGCGTTTGGCATGGTGATGGTCTGGGCCGCCTATGGCTACGCGCTGACCGCGGGGCGTGCCGCAGGCTCGCAGGAGCTGGGCGTGGTGTTCCTGAATCTGGCGCTGCCGGTGGCCTTGATCGTGCTGTGGAGCAACGAGATCTTCGCACTGGCGTTTTTCGTCGCCTTCGGCTGGGCCCTGACGCTCATCGGGATGGCCTTCCGCCTGTTCCGGCGCGAGGCGCTGGCCGGGGTCATGATGCTGCCGGTGATCGGCCTGAGCATGACGGCCATCCTGCTGTCACTGACCCTCTGGATGGTGCCGGCGTAGGGCAGCCATGATCTCGGTAGTACAGGGCGACATCACCACCCTGGAGGTGGATGCGATCGTCAACGCCGCCAACGAGAGCCTGCTGGGCGGCGGCGGTGTCGACGGGGCCATTCATCGCGCCGCTGGCCCCGAGCTGCTGGAGGCGACCCGGGCCCTTGGTGGCTGCCCGACCGGCGAGGCGCGCATCACCCCCGGGTTTCGCCTGCCGGCCGAGTACGTGATCCACACCGTCGGTCCCGTGTGGCAGGGCGGCCAGGCAGGCGAGGACACGCTGCTGGCCTCCTGTTACCGCGCAAGCCTGGAACTGGCGATCGAATATGGCCTGCGCGAGGTGGCCTTTCCCCTGATCAGCACCGGCGTCTACCGCTTTCCCAAGGACCGCGCGGCCGGTATCGCGCTGAAACAGCTGCGGGCGCAGGAGGACCAGTTTCGCAGCCTGCTGGTCTGCGCATTCAGTGCGGCGGATGCGGATGTCTACCGCATCCGGCTCGAGCGGTGACGCATGCTGCTCTCCGAGACACAAGTCGAGGCGAAGCTCGCCGAGGCCGCTCGGCGGGGCGAGTTCGATGATCTGCCCGGGGTCGGGCGGCCGCTGGAACTCGACGATGACCGCGATGTGCCACAGGAGCTGCGGCTGGCATTTCGAGTGATGAAAAACGCAGGGTATGTGCCGGAGGCCGTGCGCCTGCGCGGCGATATCGCCTCGGCGGAGGCCTTGCTGCAAGCCGCTGACGACGCGGCCACCCGCGACCGCGCGGCGCGGCGCCTGCGGATGCTGCTGGATCGGCTGAACCAGTCGGAAGAGGGGCGCGGCCTGATCTCCGAATCCGGGTATTTTCGCCAGCTGTGCGAGCGGCTAGGGAAACACTGATCCATGTACACGCTCGCGTTGGTACCCCAGGTTTTCCGAGACAGGGCGCGGTGCGTAGCCGGTAGTGGTTCTACCGACAAGGGACGCAACGCGGGATCGGGGAACCTGGGGTGCCAACCCCGAAGGGGCTCGGCCGCCCGTTGTTATCAAAAACGGGTGCGCGCACGGCGTTGCGGCTCCCTTGTGCAGAATGACTGCACGGCAGTCGCCGCGCCTTGTTCGCACGCAAAAGCGACTCGAGCGCGAGCGTGTACATGGATCAGTGCTTCCCTTGACGGCCCGCGCCGATGAACCAGCGTGATGGACCGGTTCGTGGCCGCGGCGCGACGATCCAGCCCCTCGCGCGCTTCGAGACCACGCACCGCGAAGCATTTGACGATGGCTGGGTGGGTGAACACGAAGAGCCCCGGCCGCTGCGCACCGAGGTGACACCGGAACGCCCGCGCAAGGTGCTGTCCTGGAACCAATCGCCGGATGTCCCGTTCGAGCTGTCGCTGAACCCTTACCGGGGCTGTGAGCACGGCTGCGCGTACTGTTTCGCGCGACCGGCACATGCCTATGTCGGGCTGTCGCCGGGGCTGGATTTCGAGAGCCGATTATTCGCCAAGTTGGGCGCGGCCGACTGCCTGCGCCGCGAACTGGCACGCCCCGCGCACCGCGTGACCCCGTTGGCTCTGGGCATCAACACGGATGCCTATCAGCCCGTGGAGCGCGAGTGGCGTATTACGCGGGAGGTCCTGGAGGTGCTAGCCGAGGCGCGGCATCCGGTCTCGATCGTGACCAAGTCCGCGCTGGTTGAACGGGACCTCGACCTGCTGGGACCCATGGCGGAGGAGGGGCTGGTTCAGGTGGCGGTCTCCGTGACCACGCTGGATCGGGCGCTGTCGCGCCATCTGGAACCCCGCGCGGCCGCGCCCCAGCGGCGTCTGGAAACCATGCGGCGACTGAGCGAGGCCGGGGTGCCGGTGGCGGTGCTGGTCGCGCCCCTGATCCCGGTGCTGACTGACGGCGAGCTCGAATCGTTGCTGGACGCAGCGCGCGAGGCCGGGGCGAGCAGCGCCGGCTATGTCCTGTTGCGCCTGCCGCGGGAGGTGGCGCCGTTGTTCGAGGACTGGCTGCGCACGTACCACCCGCTGAAAGCGGACCATGTGCTGCAGCGCTTGCGCGAGGCGCACGGGGGCCAGTTGTACGATTCGACCTTCGGCCACCGGATGGTCGGGGCGGGCCCCTATGCAACACTGCTGCGTCAGCGCTTTCGCCTGGCCCGGCGCCGTGCGGGTCTGGCCGGCCGCCTGGCGGAACTGGATACGACGCGCTTCTCCCCGCCGGCAGCACCGGAGGCCGACCGCGGCCCCCAGATGGATCTGTTTTAGGAGTGCGCTACAGTGGTCGTCGAGCACATCGGCAACGGACACAGGACACCACCAGGGATGACCGACAAGGACAAGACAGGGAAGCGGCCGACCTGGTGGGGGCGCTGGTCGTTGCCACAGGGGCGTATCGGACGCTGGTCCGTCGGGCCGCTCGATATCTGGCTCGAACATACCCCGGCGGAATGGCGCCTGGGCCTGGACCGGCCGCGCGACGCCGCCGATGCGACGCTGGATATCGAGGTACCGACCGACGCCGAGTGGCCCGAGTCGCTCTCCGAGCGTCTGCGCTTCGCCGGTGCTACCGGCGACACCCAACCGGAACTGCGGATCGCTCTGGCCGACCGTCCGATGGTCAGTCGGCCGGAAAACCCGTTCTACGTGCCGGCTCAGGGCCGGGTCACGCTGTTTCTCAGTTCGCCTGCCTGGGTGCAGTTCTATCTGGGCGATGCGCGGGCACATGAATTCCCGGTCTATGTGCCTTCGGACACCTGGTTCGGTCCCAGTACGGTCGAGGGGGAGCTGTGCTACGCCACGCGCACCCAGGCGCGGCTGGCTCTGGAGGATGTCCCGGAGCGTCCGCACCGCGTGGTCACGCCGCTGACGATCCACAACAAGGCGCTCGATGCGCTGTTCCTGGAGCGCGTGAACCTGCCGGTGCCGCGTCTGCCGGTCTATGCCGATCGCCACAACCGCCTGTGGACCCCGGCGGTCCGCATGGAGCGCGAGGAAGACAAGGACATGGCGGCGATGAAGATCGATGCCGGGCCGCCCGCTGAGGCCGAGGGGGCCGAGCGGATCGCCGAGCCGCGCGAGGTGGGCGGGCGGCATGTGATGGTGCGGGCGTTTAGCGCCCTGTTTCAATAGGGAAACACTGATCCATGTACACACTCGCGTTGGTACCCCACAAGCCATTTGGTGCGGGGGCTCGGCCGCCCGTTGTTATCAAAAACGGGCGCGCGCACGGCGTTGCGGCTCCCTTGTGCAGAATGACTGCACGGCGGTCACCGCGCCTTGTTCGCACGCAAAAGCGACTCGAGCGCGAGCGTGGACACGGATCAGTGTTTCCCTAGGAGTACGCAATGGACGGCTGGATACAAGGCACCATGGACTTTCTGACCAGCGACGGCTTTCTGGCCGCGCTGCGGGCCTCGCTCTACATCGTCGTCGGGTTGATCGTGGCGCGACTGGTCTCGCGCAACCTGACGCGGGCCTTCGGCCGGCATATGGATGCCCAGCAGATCATGCTGATGCGCCGCATCAGCTTCTACGTGATTATCGTCCTGGCGGTTGTGTCCGGGCTGCGCGAGCTGGGTTTCGATCTCACCGTGCTGCTGGGGGCGGCCGGCATCCTGACGGTCGCGCTGGGCTTTGCCTCGCAGACCTCGGCGTCCAACCTGATCTCGGGGCTGTTCCTGATCGGGGAGCGGCCCTTCTCGGTGGGTGACATCATCAAGGTGGGGGACGCGACCGGGGAGGTGCTGTCCATCGACCTGCTATCGGTGAAGCTGCGTACCTTCGACAACTTACTGGTGCGGGTGCCGAACGAGAGCCTGGTGAAGTCGCAGATCACCAATATGACGCGCTTCCCGATCCGCCGCCTGGACATGCAGATCGGGGTGGCCTATCGCACCGACCTGAAGGCGCTGCGCGACATTCTGATGGACGTGGCGGATCGCAATCCGGTCTGTCTGGAGGAACCCAAACCGCTGTTCATCTTCCTCGAGTACGGGGATTCCGCGCTGAAGATTCAGCTGTCCGTCTGGGCGCGGCGCGAGAAATTCCTGGATCTGCGCAACAGCATGCACATGCAGGTGAAGGGCGCTCTGGACGAGGCGGGTATCGAGATCCCGTTCCCGCAGCGCACGCTGAGCCATATCGATGGCGGGCCGATCCCAGTGCGGCTTATCCAGGACAACCTGAGCGACGAGGAGACGGAGGCCGCCGAGAAGGTTGGGGAAAAAGCCACCGAGCCGGATGTGCTGGTCTAATTTTCGTGGACACCTCGATCGGTGGAATGATTGGGATCTGATCGAGGAGACGATATGGGACGCAGGAATTTTGATCCGGAGTACAAGCTTCGGGTGGCCCGGATGGTGGTGGATGAGGGCCAGAGTGTGCCGCAAGTGGTGCGGGACACCGGGGTGGGCGAGACGGCCGTTCGGCGCTGGGTCGAGCAACTCAAGGCGGATCGTGCCGGGGAGGCCGGCGATGGCCGGCCTTTGACGCCGGAGCAGCGACGGATCCGGGAGCTGGAGGAAGAGAA
>NZ_KB905136.1:0-186443 GCF_000378285.1 Thioalkalivibrio sp. ALgr1 | reverse complement strand
AGCGAGTTTCAGCGCCGCCGGCCCGAGGGCCCTGGAGCAAGGTCCCCGGGCGGAATCCGGGTGCCCTTCTTTGGGTACTTTCTTGGGCAAGCAAGAAAGTACCTCGGGGCGCGCTGCCGAGTCAGCGCAGGCAGGCGGCCGGACGAAGCCACCGTAAACTCCAGAGGTCGAACCAGGCCCAGCCGGAACGAACGCAGACCGCTTGATAAAGCCTCGCAGCGTGGCTTGGCGTGAAGCGGTTACGAGTCGAGGCGTAGGGAGAAGTCGATGGCGCGGACATGCTTGGTCAAGGCGCCGACCGAGATGTAGTCGACGCCGGTGGCCGCGATCTCGGCGAGGCTGTCCGGCGTGACCCCGCCCGAGGCCTCGGAGATGGCCCGCCCCCGGATGCGCTGAACGGCGGTGGCGAGGTCGTCCCGCGAGAGTTCGTCCAGCATGATCACGTCGGCGCCCGCGGCCAAGGCCTGATTGACCTCGTCCAGGTTCTCGGTTTCCACTTCCACCCAGCGCCCGGCCCCGAGCGCGCGGGCGCGCTCCACGGCGGCCGCGATCGAGCCGCAGGCGGCGATGTGGTTCTCCTTGATCAACACGGCATCCCATAGCCCGAGGCGGTGGTTATAGCCGCCGCCGATGCGCACGGCGTATTTCTGCCCGTGACGCAGGCCCGGCAGTGTCTTGCGAGTATCGAGGATGCGGCTGTGGGCGTCGCCCAGGCGGGCGACCCAACGGGCGGTCTCGGTGGCGGTTCCGGACAATGTTTGCAGCAGGTTGAGCGCGGCACGCTCGGCGGCCAGTACGGCGCGGGCCGGGCCCTCGAGCGTGGCAACGGGCTGTGCGCCCTCGGGTTCCAGCGCGGCGCCCTCGGCTACCTGCCAGTCGATACGGATCTCGGGTGCGAGGCTCGCAAAAACGCGATCGAACCACGCCTGACCACACAGCACGCCGGGTTCTTTCAGCAGCAGAGTGGCGCGGGCGACGCGATCCTCCGGTACCAGTGCCGCGGTGATGTCGCCGGCCAGGGCATTGGGCCCCAGGTCCTCGGCCAGCGCCATCTCGACCTCGCGCACCAGCATGGCCCCGTCTGGCCGTGCCGGGCCCTGGGCGAACGGGTCATGCGGGGCGTGCTGGTGCTCAGCCGTCATGGCGATCGGGCATCGGGCGACCGGAAACATAATCGTCGCGCAGCTTCTTCACCAGCCCGGCCAGCAGGATCAGCGCGATCAGGTTGGGGGCGGCCATCAGGATGTTGGCGATGTCGGAGAAGTTCCAGACCATGCCCAGCGGGATGGTGGCTCCGATGACGATCAGGATCACGAACGCGATGCGATAGGGCATCACCGCACGATCGCCGAACAGGAAGTAGGCCGAGCGGTCGCCATAGTAGGACCAGGCGATCATCGTGGAGAAGGCGAACAGCATCAGGCTGAAGCCGACCACCATCGCGCCGAACGGACCGAGCGTGGTGCTGAACGCGGTGGCGGTCAGCGAGGCGCCGACCACGTCGTCGGCGCGGTCGATGTAGGCGCCGGTGACCACGATCGCCAGGCCGGTCAGGGTACAGACGACGATGGTATCGATGAACGGCTCGAGCATGGCCACCGAGCCTTCGCGCGGCGGATCGCCGTTCTTGGCCGCGGCGTGAGCCATGGCCGAGGAGCCCAGGCCCGCTTCGTTCGAGAACATGCCGCGTGCGACGCCGTACTGGATGGCCAGACCGATCGCGCCGCCGCCGGCCGCCCAGGGGTTCAGCGCCAGGTTCAGGATGGTGGCCACCGCGGCCGGCACGGCCTCGATATTGGCGACGATCACGATGAACGCGCCGATCATGTACACCACGGCCATGAACGGCACGATGGCGGAGGCGATCATCGCAATGCGCTTGACCCCGCCAATGATTACCAGGGCGACGAGCACGGCCATGGTCAGGCCGATGATCAGCGCCATCCAGCCCATGATGTCGTCATCGGCGCGCAGGTTCGGGACCATGAAGGTCAGGCCATCGACTACAGAGTTCGCCTGCACCATGTTGCCGATGCCGAACGAGGCGATCAGGGTGAAGGCGGCGAACAGGATCGCCATCTTCTTCATGTTCAGGCCGTGCAGCAGGGTGAACATCGGGCCACCGGCGATGGTGCCGTCCGGTCCCACTTCGCGGTAGCGCACGGCGAGGGTTGTCTCGGCAAACTTGGTGGCCATGCCGAAGAAGGCGGTTACCCACATCCAGAAGAGGGCCCCGGGGCCGCCGAGGGCAATGGCCGTGGCGACGCCGGCGATATTCCCGGTCCCGATGGTGCCGGACAGGGCCGTGGACAGGGCCTGGAATGGCGAGATTTGGCCAGCGCCCCCGGCACGCCCATCGGTGCCACGCAGCGCGCGCCAGCCCTGGCGGAAGGCGACGACCTGCACCAGTCCCAGGCGGATGGTCAGGTAGAGTCCCGTACCCAGCAGCAGGATCAGCGTGATCGGGTTGCCCCACAGGAGGCTAGCGGTACCACCGAGGAACTGGTCGAGGGTCTCGAGCATTGCGAAGCTCCTTTTGCCGGGCATGCAGGGGGCGCTCCGGGCGAATGTACCGCGCCTTTTCCGCGTTGACGATAGGCAATCTCGAACACCGCAATAGAAAACAGGCGGGAACCGGGTTGAAATCCCGCCTTCTCAACAGCAAAGGGAATGGGTCTCAGGGAATGACTATGACGCAGGATCGACAGGAGCAGATTGACCAGAACACCGAGGATTCGGCCAAGCCCGTTCCGCGGGTTTTTCTGGTCGGATCACTGATCGTACTGGCGGCGTTCATCTGGCTGGTCAGCGTGATCTGGCCGACCCTGGAAGGGCGTATCGCGGACATGAGCACCCTGCAGATCGGTCTGCTGGCGAGCTTTGTTGCCGGTCTGATGACCGCCGTGGGCGCGATTCCGATCTTTTTCCTGCGGCGTATCAGCCAGTCGGTCGAGGACGCGATGATGGGCTTCGGGGCCGGGGTCATGCTCTCGGCCACAGCCTTCGAACTGGTGCTGCCATCGGTGGAGCACGCCGAGGTTCAGTACGGCGGGGTCGGCATGGCGATCCTGGTGCTGTCGGTGGGTATGGCCCTCGGCGGCGGGGCGTTGCTGGCGCTGCACAAGCTGGTCCCGCACGAGCACTTTCACATCGGCCCCCAAAGCGGGGCCGATCCCGCGAAGATCCGGCGGGTGTGGCTGTTCATCTTTGCGATCGCCCTGCACAACCTGCCGGAGGGTCTGGCCGTCGGGGTCGGCTTCGGCGGCGACGATGTCAGCGATGGCATCACCCTGGCGATCGCGATCGGTCTGCAGAACATCCCGGAAGGGCTGGTGGTGGCGATTGCGCTCCTCTCGCTGGGCTACAGCAAGTGGGCGGCATTCGGCGTAACCCTGCTGACCGGCCTGGTGCAGCCGATCGGCGGGTTGATCGGGGCCGGCGCGATCACGCTGATGGAATTCTTGCTGCCCTGGGGCCTGGCCTTCGCCGCGGGGGCGATGCTGTTCGTGATCAGCCACGAAATCATCCCCGAATCGCACCGCAAGGGGCACGAGGCCCAGGCGACCGTCGGCGTGCTGGTCGGCTTCGTCGCGCTCCTGGCGATCGACCTGGCGCTGTAGCGCTGGCGCGGGCTCCGGTACTGTTCTTGCGCGGCGTGTAGTGGCAGCGCCCCTGAGGTTCGGCTTGGGGTGAAGTGGGGCTGCAAGCCCGCCGCCGAAAAGTCGCCGCCAGCCGTCCGGGCTTTCGCGAAGGAGGTATTTGGGTGTACAATTAGTTTCGTCTGCGGGTGCCCGACAATGCCCGCACACCGTTCTGGAAGAGATCTGCGATCGCAAGTCGATTGGCAGACGCCGAAGGCGCAACATCCGCCCGGAATCGCTCAGGCTACCGGACCGGAACGGTGCAGAAGACACACTCTGGAGAGCGGCCGGCGACGGCCCACCGAAGGGGGCGGCCCTGCAGCGAGTAATCGCTGGCACGGCGCAAACTCTCAGGTTTCAGGACAGAGGGGCGGCTGGCAGGTAGACCCTGCTGGCCGCCCTTTTTTTATGCCCCGCGTATACGTAGGGGACGCATCGGGCCGGCAGACGGTCCGTCTCATGAATACGGATGCAAGGCGACAAACGATGAGTCTGAAGAAAACGCCGCTTCACGCCGCGCACCAGCGCGCCGGGGCCAAGCTGGTCGATTTCGCCGGCTGGGAGATGCCGCTGCACTACGGCTCCCAGATGGAGGAGCACAAGATGGTGCGCGCCGGGGCCGGTATGTTCGATGTCTCGCACATGCAGGTCGTCGATATCCACGGCCCGCAGGCGCAGGCCTTTCTGCGCTACCTGCTGGCCAACGACGTCGCCAAGCTGAAGACCGAGGGCCGCGCCCTGTACAGCTGCATGCTGAACGAGTCCGGCGGCGTGATCGACGACCTGATCATCTACTGGACCGGGGGCGACAGCTACCGCGCCGTAGTCAATGCCGCGACCGCCGAGGGCGATATCGCCCACATGCAGCAGGTGGTAAAGGGCTTCGACGCGAACGTCGAGCCGCGCCCGGAGTTCGCGCTGATCGCGATCCAGGGCCCGCAGGCGGTGGAGAAGACGCTGCCGCTGCTGCCGGAAGACCTGCGCTCGGCCGGCGATCTCAAGCCGTTCTCCGCCGTCTGGAACGGCTCCTGGTTCGTTGCCCGCACCGGCTACACCGGCGAGGACGGCTTCGAGGTGATGCTGCCGCAGGCGGAGGCCGACGGCTTCTGGGAACAGCTGAAGGACGCCGGTGTGAACCCGATCGGCCTGGGTGCGCGCGACACGCTGCGCCTGGAGGCCGGCATGAACCTCTACGGCACGGATATGGACGACCAGACCAATCCGCTGACCGCGAATCTCGGCTGGACCATCGCCCTGAAGGACGCCGAGCGCGACTTCATCGGCCGCAAGGCCATCGAACAGTGGAAGGCCGAGGGTGTGCCGGAGCGCATGGTCGGGCTGGTGCTCGAGGGTCGCGGCGTGCTGCGCGGCGGCACCCGTATCGAGACCGCGGCCGGCGACGGCGTGGTGACCTCCGGCAGCTTCTCGCCGAGCCTGGGCGTGTCGGTTGCGTTTGCGCGCATCCCGGCCGCGGTGGACGCCGAGGAACTGCAGGCCGACATCCGCGGGCGCATGCTGCCGGTGCGGGTGGTCAAGCCCGTATTCGTGCGTAACGGCGAGCCACAGATCGAACTGAATCGCTAGCGATTTTATTGCCTCATGCCGCTTGCCACAGACTACACTGCGCAGGCGGGATCCAAACGAAAAAGGAAGACGTCATGAGCGAAGCACCGAAGGATCTGAAGTACACCAAGAGCCACGAGTGGGTGCGCCAGGAGGCTGACGGCAGCGTGACCATCGGCATTACCGATCACGCGCAGGAACTGCTGGGCGATCTGGTGTTCGTGGAGGCCCCGGAGGCGGGCAGCTCGGTCGAGGCCGGTTCCGCCTGCGCGACGGTCGAGTCGGTCAAGGCCGCCTCGGACGTGTACGCCCCGCTGTCCGGCGAGGTGACCGAGGCCAACGAAGAGCTGGCCGACAGCCCCGAGAAGGTCAACGAGTCGCCGTTCGACGAGGGCTGGCTGTTCAAGATGAAGCCCTCCGACGCGAGCCAGCTCGACGCCCTGATGGACGCCGACGCCTACGCCGCGCACGTCGAGGCCGAGTCCTGATCCGACGTTCCCGATGGGTCGGTTCCTGACGGAGCCGGCCTGGCTGGAGCGATAAGGCGCCCCGGGCATCCGGCCCGGGGCCCGATCCGAACTTCGCAGTAGCGAAAGCGAGTACGACATGCCCTTTATCCCGCATACCGAAGAAGACATCCGCTCGATGCTCGACCGCATCGGCGCCGATTCCATCGAGGATCTGTTCGACGAGATCCCGAAAGAACTGCGCGCACCGGCGCTCGAAAAGGTCCCCGAGGGACTGAACGAGATGGCGATCTCGCGTCTGATGCAGGAGCGTGCGGCGCGGGACGGCATGGCGTCCAATTTCATCGGCGCCGGGGCCTACGAGCACCATATCCCGGCGGCCGTGTGGCAGATCGCCACGCGTGGCGAGTTCTACAGTGCCTACACGCCGTACCAGGCGGAGGCCAGCCAGGGTACGCTGCAGCTGATCTACGAATACCAGACGATGATCAGCCGCCTGACCGGTATGGAGGCCTCCAACGCCTCGCTGTACGACGGCGCCTCCGCGCTGGCCGAGGCCGTGCTGATGGCCGTGCGCGTGAACCGCCGCTCGAAGAGCAAGAAGATCCTCGTGCCAGGCGCGCTGCATCCGGATTATCGCCGCGTGATCCACACCCTGATCGGTAACCAGGGCATCGAGCTGGTCGAGATCCCGTTCGACGAGACCTCTGGCCAGACGCCGGTCGAGGCGCTGGCGCCGTTCGCGGACGACGACGTGACCGCGATGATCATCAGCCAGCCGAACTTCTTCGGCATCCTGGAAGATGTCGACGCGCTCACCGGCTGGGCCGAGCAGCGCGAGGTCCCGGTGATCGCCGTGGTCAACCCGGTCTCGCTGGCGCTGCTGAAGCCGCCGGGCGAGTGGGGCGAGAATGGTGTGGACATCGTGGTGGGCGAGGGCCAGCCGCTGGGTGCCCCGCTGTCCTCCGGCGGGCCGTACTTCGGCTTCATGACTACGCGCAAGAAGCACATCCGGCAGATGCCGGGGCGTATCGTCGGCCGCGCCGAGGATGCCGACGGCAAGCCGGGCTACGTGCTGACACTGCAGGCCCGCGAGCAGCACATCCGCCGCTCCAAGGCGACCTCGAACATCTGCACCAACCAGGGCCTGGTGGTCACCGCCGCGACCATCCACATGTCCATGCTGGGTGACGAGGGCCTGACCCGCGTGGCCGAGGCCTGCTACGCCAACACCCACGCGCTGGTGGAGAAGCTCGCGGCCAAGGGCATCAAGCCGCGCTTTACCGGCGAGTACTTCCACGAGGTCGCGCTGGACTTCGGCGGGGACGCGGCGGACCGCGTGCAGGCGATGGCCGACGCCGGCGTGCTGGCCGGATACCAGCTGGGCCGCGACTACGCCCAGCTCGACGGCTGCGTGCTGGCCTGCGCGACCGAGACCAAGACGGATGCCGATCTCGAGCAGTATGTGACGACCTGCGAGCAGGCGAAGGCCGCCTGACGCAGGCCGCACCCGACGCGCCATACACCACAAGCCTGAGGAGGCACGCCATGGCCGAAGTCAAACTGAAGGGTAATCCGATCCATACCAACGGCGATCTGCCGCACGTCGGCTCGCCGGCCCCGGATTTCAAGCTGACGACCAAGGACCTCGAGGACGTCTCGCTCGCCCACTTTGGCGACAAGCGCAAGCTGATCTCGATCGTGCCCAGTCTGGACACCCCGGTCTGTGCCGAGTCCACCAAGAAGTTCGAGGACATGGTCAAGCAGCGCCCGGATCTGGAGATCCTGGTGGTCTCCGCCGACCTGCCGTTCGCAATGGGCCGCTTCTGCGCCGCCGAGAACCTCGAGCGTGTGACCGTGCTGTCGATGATGCGCGATCGCAACTTCGCCAAGGACTACGGCGTGCTGATCCAGGACGGCCCGCTGGAGGGCATCACCGCCCGCGGCGTCGTGCTGCTGGACACCGACAATCTGGTGATGCACGCGGAGCTCGTTTCCGAGATCGGCGACGAGCCGGACTACGACGCCATCTTCAAGGGCCTGGATGACCGGGCCGATTTGAGCCCGACGCAATAAAACACGGGCCATTGGCGGCCGGGCCTCCTGGCCCGGCCGCCTCCAACGAATTCCTGAAGCGAGAAACCGCTATGAACACCACGGAAAACCATCTGATCTTCGAACGTTCGCGTGCCGGTCGCTCGGCCGTGGCGCAGGCGCCTCGTGCGCATGCCACGACTGCCATCCCCGCGAACCTGCAGCGCAAATCGGCCCCCGGCCTGCCTGCGGCCTCGGAGCTGGATGTGGTGCGTCACTACACGCGGTTGTCGCAAAAGAACTTCTCCATCGACACCGAGTTCTACCCGCTGGGCTCGTGCACGATGAAGTACAACCCGCGCGCCTGTAACAGCCTGGCCATGCTGCCCGGCTTCCTGAACCGGCACCCGCATGCCCCGGCCAGCCACAGCCAGGGCTTCCTGCACACCATGTTCGAGCTGCAGGAGATGCTGAAGGACGTGACCGGCATGAAGGCCGTTTCGCTGGCCCCGATGGCCGGCGCGCAGGGCGAGTTCACCGGCGTGGCGATGATCCGCGCCTATCACGATGCGCGCGGCGACAGCGACCGCCGCGAGATCATCGTTCCGGATGCCGCACACGGCACCAATCCGGCCACGGCGATCATGTGCGGCTACGAGGTGCGCGAGATCCCGACGGACGCCATGGGAGACGTCGACCTGGAGGCACTGAAAGAGGCCGTGGGCCCGCAGACCGCCGGGATCATGCTGACCAACCCGTCTACCGTGGGCGTGTTCGAGCGCCGCATCTCCGAGATCGCGAAGATCGTGCACGACGCCGGCGGCCTGCTGTACTACGACGGCGCCAACCTGAACGCGATCCTAGGCAAGGTGCGTCCGGGCGACATGGGCTTCGACGTGATCCACATGAACCTGCACAAGACTTTCTCCACGCCGCACGGCGGGGGTGGCCCGGGTTCCGGTGCTGTGGGCGTTGGCGAGCGCCTGCTGCCGTACATGCCGGTGCCGCACGTGGTCGAGGACGGCGAGGGCGGTTACCGTTTCGCCACAGAGACGGACTACCCCGAGACCATCGGCCGGCTGTCCGCGTTTGCCGGCAACGCCGGCGTGCTGCTGCGCGCCTATGTCTACATGCGCATGCTGGGCCGCGAGGGCATGCAGCGCGTGTCCGAGTTCGCCACGCTGAACGCCAACTACCTGGCGCGCGAACTGGAAAGCGCCGGCTTCGACCTGGCCTATCCCGAGCGCCGTGCGACGCACGAGTTCATCGTCACGCTGAAGAAGCAGGCGAAGGAACTGGGTCTGACGGCCGGCGACGTCGCCAAGCGCCTGCTGGACCACGGCTACCACGCGCCGACCACCTACTTCCCGTTGCTGGTGCCGGAGTGCCTGCTGGTCGAGCCGACCGAGACCGAGTCGAAGGAGACGCTGGACGGCTTCGTCGAGGCGATGGTTGCGATTCTGGAAGAGGCCGGCCGCGACATCGACACCATCAAGGCGTCGCCGCACAACCTGCCCAACCGCCGCTTCAACGAGGTGGCCGCGGCCAAGGCGCTGGACGTGGTGTACCAGGAGCCGAGTACGGATGAAGGCGAGCCGGCCCCGCGTACGGGAACCAGCGGTTAATCCGGTCACGTTCGGTTGTGCTGTCAGGGCCCCCGGTTTCCCGGGGGCTTTTTTTTGCGTGCTGTACTTCTCGATTCTTGCGGGGGTATACGAAAAATTCCGACCCCTGTGGTAGGGTTTAGACCGACTATAAGGATTCATTAACGGGTCCGTGGATACTCCCGCCAGGGGGAGGAAAGGCCAGGCAGGCCTTTTCGAGACGGGCAAGGACTAGGAATGACGGAGATTTGTGCGGCCCACGGCTACGCCGCGCTGTTCGAGCATGCCCCGGTTGGGCTGGCCGAGATGGACACGGAGGGGCGCATCCTGCGCGCGAACCCGCGTCTGGGGGAGATGCTGGCCTGCGACCCTGGGGATCTGGTCGGGGGATGGTTGCGCGAGCGCCTGCTCCCCGAGGATGTCGAGCCCTGCGAGGCGCGGCGCCGTGGTCTGCTTGACGGTGGCTGCCCCAACTGCCAGGTCGAGGTTCGCCTGGTGGACGCCACAGGCCTTGCCCGCTGGGTCGAGATCAGTATCAGCCGTATCCCCGCGACGATTGATAGCCCGGAGGCGCTACTGGCGGCTGTTGCCGATATCGATACGCGCAAGCAGGCCGAGCAGCGTATGGACAGCCTGCTGCATGCCAGCCCCGCGGTGATCTACACCATGGATCCGCACAACCTCGGCACCATGACCTGGCTCAGCCGCAACTCGGTCTCGGTGACCGGTTGGGCCCCGGAGCAGATCAGCTCGAACCCGGACTGGCTGACAACCCACATCGCCCCGGAGGACTATGGCCGCTGCGTCAGCCAGGTGCGGCGCTGGCTGTCCGACGGGGCCCAAGGGTTCTGCCGCCTGAACTACCGCCAGCGGATGCCCAACGGCCACTGGCAGTGGCTGGAGGACCAGATCACCGCCATTCGTGATGCAACCGGTGCGGTGACCGAACTGGTGGGTGCTTTTCAGGATATCGGCGCGCGCGTCGAGACCGAGCGCCACCTGGAAAAGATCGCCCGCAACCTGCCCGGCGTGATTTACCAGTACCGCCAGCACCCCGACGGGCGTGGCTGCTACCCATACGCTAGCGAGGGGATGACCGATATATTCGGGATTGCACCCGAGGAGGCGATGCGCGATGCCGCGGCGGTGTTCCGCGTGATCCACCCGGAGGACGTGGAACGCATCCGCGCGAGCATCGAAGCGTCGATGCGATCGCTGGAACCCTGGTTGCAGCGCTATCGCGTGATGAGTCCCGAACGCGGCGAGACCTGGCTGGAGGGCCACGCGAGTCCGGAGGCTCTGGACGACGGGAGTGTGCTCTGGCACGGCGTGATCCTGGACATCACGCAGCGGGTGCGCGCCGAGCATGCTCTGCACCGAAGTGAGCAGGAACTGGCCCTGGCACAAAGCATCGCGCATGTCGGCAACTGGATCAGTGATTTCCAGAAGCACGAGATTCGCTGGTCGGATGAGGTCTATCGCATCTTCGGGATGGAACGATCCCGCTGGGAGGGCACGCATGGGGCGTTCATGCAGGCGGTCCACCCGGGGGACCGTGAACGCGTACAGGCGGCGGTAGACCGAGCCCTGGCTGGTCTGGAGCAGTTCGATGTGACCCACCGCATCCTGCGGCCGGACGGTACAGAGCGCGTGGTGCGCGAGCTAGCCTCCGTGGAGCTCAGCCCCTGCGGCACGCCCGCGCGCATGGTCGGCACGGTGCAGGATATTACCGAGCAGTATCACCTCGAACAGGAGCAGCGTCTGCTGGCCGCGACCTTCGAGTCCAGCCAGGCCATCTTCATCACGGACGTTGAGGGCACCATCCAGCGTGTGAACGCAACGTTCACGCAGCTCACAGGATATACCGAAGAGGAGGCCGTGGGGGCAAATCCGCGCATCCTGAATTCCGGGCGCCAGGATCGCGACTTCTACCAGGAGATGTTCCGCACGGTGCGTGAGACGGGCCACTGGCAGGGCGAGATCTGGAATCGCCGCAAGAATGGCGAGATCTTCCCCCTGCACGAGGTCGTTACCGCGATCCACGACGATCAGGGCGAGATCGAGTACTACATCGCGATGTTCCACGACATCACGCGGCAGAAAGAACTCGAGGCCGCCCTGGAGCACCAGGCTTTCTACGACCCGCTGACCGATGCCGCCAACCGTGGCTACTTCGAGACGCTCCTGGATCAGGAGGCGCGCCGTGCGCAGCGTTACGCGCATCCCTGCTCGCTACTGCTGCTGGATATCGACCACTTCAAGCGTATCAACGATACGTTCGGCCACGAGGTGGGCGACGAGGTCCTGCGCTTCCTGGTGCATGCCCTGAAGGGTCGTCTGCGCGAGGCGGATGTACTGGGACGCTGGGGTGGCGAGGAGTTTGTGGTCCTGCTGCCCGGAACGGACGCGGAGCGTGGCCAGCATGTGGCCGAACAGCTGCGCGAGCAGGTCACTGCTACGGCATTCCCCTGTGTGGGCCTTGTGACGATTAGTCTGGGGGTTGCGGAGTGCCGCCCCGGTGAGTCGATCAGGGACTGGGTGAAGCGAGCGGACGAGGCCATGTACGTGGCCAAGAAGGGCGGGCGCAATCGGGTCGTGCGGCTGGATGATTGACTACTTCATTGGACCCCGGGCTCTGGGCAGAGTGAGCTGAATGGCGAGCACCGAAGGCGCCGACCCCATTCAATGCGAGCACATTGCAGTAGGCCTGGCCCGCCTCGACGCAGCCGGTGCCATCTGCACGGTCAATGCCCGCCTGGCTGAGTGGCTCGAGTGCTCGCCGGCTGATCTGCAGGGCAGTGCACTGGTGGACTGCATCGCGCCCGAACAGCGGCCATCGCTGGCGGACGCGTTGCAGCGTTCGGCCACATCCGAGGTGACCCTGAGCGTGGACATGCTCGCGCCGGCTGCACCGGAAGGGGCCTCGCTCTCCTGTACGTTGACGCTGGTGCCGGATGACGATGGGCGCGTCGTGACCGTTCAGCGCAGGCCCGGGGGCGATTCTGCAGCCCAGGTCTACGAGCAGACGTTTACCGCCAATACCGCACCGAAGCTGCTGATCAACCCGGCGGATGGCCGGATTGTCGATGCCAACCCCGCCGCGGTGAGCTTCTACGGCTATTCGGCCGACACCCTCAAGGGCATGTATATCCACGACATCAACACGCTGTCGGCGGAAGACGTGCGGGTCGAGATGCAACGTGCGAAGAACGAGGAACGCCGTTTCTTCCGGTTTCGCCACCGTATCCACGGCGGCGAGATTCGGGAGGTGGAGGTGTACTCCGGCCCGGTGGTCCTGGATGGAACCACGTACCTGTACTCGATTATTCACGATGTATCCGAGGCCCGGCGCTACGAGCGCGAACTCGAGTTTTATGGGGGCGTGTTCCGACGCCTTCCGGTGGGGGTCTATCGCAACACGCCCGGGCCGGAAGGCCGCTTTGTCTGGCTCAATCCGGCTATGGTGGCGCTGTTTGAGGCCGAGTCCGAGGCGCAGCTGCGCGCGACGCCAGTGCAAGTTCTGTATCGCGATCCGGATGCCCGCGAGGCATTCAGTCGCGATCTGGAGATGCACGGCCGCGTGGTCGGTCGCGAACTCGACCTGCAGACGCTGCGCGGTCGGGCCTTTCGGGCGCGCGTGACCGCGTATCGCACCCAGGACGAGGATGGACAACCGGTCTTCGATGGCGTGATCGAGGACGTCACCGAGGTGCGCGCGGCCGAGGCCTTTCAGAATCGCTTGCTGGCCAGCCTGGCGGAAGGCGTATTCGGCCTGGATCGTTACGGCCGCTACACCTTTCTCAACCCGGCGGCCTGCCGTCTGCTGGGGTTCAAAAGCGAGGCGGAGGCACTCGGGCGCGATGCCCACTCGACCAACCATCACTCACTGGTGGGTGGGGAGCCCTATCCCAAAGAAGCCTGCCCGATTCTTCGGGTCCTGGAGACGGGCCAGTCGGATGAACCGTGGGACGACTCTTTTGTGCGGGCCGACGGCTCCCATTTTCCGGTGAGCGTCTTTGCGGCGCCAACATTTGATGTGGCCGGTCGGGTCGATGGTGTGGTGGTGTCGTTCCAGGACCAGACGGCCCGGGCGGAAAGGGAAGTACAGCTGAACAAGGCCACCGCCCATTTGCCCGGGGCGATCTACCAGTACCACCTGTATCCGGATGGGCGGCAGGCGTTCACGTTCGTCAGTGATGGGGTGCGGCGCGTGTTCGGGCTCAGCCCGGGGCTGGTTCAGGACAGCGCGGACGCGGCCTTTGCAACGGTACACGCGGATGACCTGCCTCGCATCCAGGCCAGCATGGAGGATTCGGCGCGGTCCTTGGAGCCCTGGCGTGCTCGCTTCCGAGTTCGCCACCCGCTGCGCGGGACGATCTGGGTCGAGGGCCGTTCGACGCCCGAGGCGCGCGCCGGTGGCGTTATCGTCTGGCACGGCGTCATGATCGACATTACCGAACAGGTGGCGATGGAAGATGCCCTGCGCGAGCGTGGCGAGGAGCTGGCCGCTGCACAGCGCATTGCACACATGGGCAGCTGGGTCTGGGATATCCGTGAGGATCGCACCCGCTGGTCGGACGAGGTCTATCGCATCTTCGGCCTCAGGCGGGGTGAGCAGGAAGCCAACTACGCGGGGTTTCTGCAGGCCGTGCATCCCGAGGACCGGCGCGAGGTGGCAAAGACAGTCGAGGCGGCACTGGAGAGCGGCGAATACGATATTCACTTTCGGGCCCTGCGCCCCGATGGACAGGAACGAGTGGTCCATGTACGCGGTGCGGTCGAGTGCGACGACAACGGCAAGCCACGCCGGTTGATGGGGACCGTGCAGGACGTGACCGAGCGGCGCGCCCTGGAGGAAAACCAGCGCCGCCTCGTGGGGATCCTGGAACATACGCCCGACGTGGTCGCGATGCACGGGCCATCTGGCGACATGAAATTCCTGAACTCTGCTGGTCGCCGCTTGTTTGGTCTGCCGCCCATGACGGGCGAACCGTGGACGCCCGAAAACGGCTGGAACACCTGGGGGCTGCCGCCCGAAACCCGCTCGATCGAGAGTGCCGTCCAGCGGTTCCAGCCACCGTGGGCGGCCGAGCGCATCCTGAAAGAGGCCGCTCCGATTGCGATGCGCGACGGGGTCTGGGAAGGCGAGACGGCGATACTGGACGGACAGGGCAGGGAGATCCCGGCTTCACAGGTGATTATTGTTCGCCGCGACGACCAGGGCGAGATCCGGCAGGTCTCGACCATCCTGCGCGACCTCTCGCAGCGCAAGGCGGTGGAGGAGGCCCTGCGCGAGAGCGAGGCACGCTTCCGCCAGCTGGCGGGCAGCGTGAACGAGGTGTTCTGGCTACAGGACGAAGACGGGATCCTGTACGTGAATCCGGCCTTCGAGCGGATCTGGGGGCAAAGCCGGGATCTCCTCTATCGCGATCCGCGTTCGATGCTGGAGGCCGTGCACCCGGAAGACCGCGAGCGCGTGGAACGACGCTTCCTGGACAACCCTTTGAGCGCGGCGCATGTGGAAGACAACTTCCGCCTGCGTCGTGCGGACGGTAGCGAACGCTGGCTACACGTGCATCGTTACCAGGTGCTGGACGAGGACGGGCGAGTGAGCCGAGTGGCGGGAACCGCGGTGGATATCACCGACCTCAAGCAGGTGGAGCTGGAACTACAGCGCGCCAATGCGGAGCTGAAGCGTCAGGCCTATTACGATCGCCTGACCGGTGTGGCCAACCGCCACTACTTCGAAACGCTGCTCAATCGCGAGTTGGCGCGTGCCGACCGCTACGGGGCGCCTTTTGCCCTGGTGATGCTCGATCTCGATCACTTCAAGCGGGTCAACGACACCTTTGGCCACGCGGCGGGGGATGTCGTGCTGCAGGAGGTGACTCGCGTGATCGCGGAACGTCTGCGCGATGCCGACGTTCTCGGGCGCTGGGGCGGCGAGGAGTTCATGGTCCTGCTGCCGGGTGCTCAAGAGGCGGATGCCGCGCGGGTCGCGGAGACCATGCGGGCGCGGGTGGAGGGGCATGATTTCCCGGAGGCCGGCCGGGTCACGATCAGCCTCGGTGTGGCGGCCTTCTGCGCGGGCGAGCCACGTACAGGGTTGTTGCGTCGGGTCGACGAGGCGCTGTATCGCGCCAAGGGCGAGGGCCGCAACCGTGTAGCCGTGGCCGCCTCGGCCGAAGCGATTGGATGAGCCCCGGCGTTTAACCAACCGCGTAGGGTGCGTTGAGCGCAGCGAAACGCACCGCCTTGGCTTGTCCCGCGGGCTATTCCTTACCCAGGCAGCCGGCAAAGCCGTCCGCCATGTTCTGCATCAGTTCGAACCAGGCATCCGGCCCGGGCTCCAGTTCGGCACCGACCGGATCCAGCACGCCGAGCCGTGTATCGGTTCCCTCGGCCACGGTCTCGGCCAGGGCCGGACGGAATTGCGGCTCGGTAAACAGGCAGACCACGTCGCCATCTGCGACCCGTTCACGCAGTTCGCTGATGCGTCGTGGTCCCGGGCTGCGCGAGGGGTCGATGCTGATCGAACCGGCGGCATTCAGGCCGTAGTGCTGCTCGAAGTACTGGTAGGCGTCGTGGAACACGATAAAGGCCTGGTCGCGTACCGGCTCGAGCTGTTCCGCCAGGCGTCCGTCCAGATCGTCGATCCGTTCGAGAAGGGCGTCACGGTTGGCCTCCACGATTTCGGCGCGTTCCGGATCCCATTGCATGAGCTTGTCGGCGAGCTGTTCGGTGATCGAGCGCACCACTGCGGGCGAGAGCCAGATGTGGGCATCGTAGTCGCCGTGATGGTGATCATGGTCGTGTCCATGGGCCTCGTCGTGGTGGCCGTGATCATGGTTGTGGTCATGGCCGTTGTGGCCATGATTATCGTCGGAGTGCCCATCGTCGTGGCTGTGGCCATGGCCGTTGTGATCGTGGTCATGGTTGCCATGGCCGTGATCATCGTCCCCGTGGTCGTGGTGATGCTCCCAGACGCCCCCTTCGCGCGTGGGCTTCAGGTCCAGGTCGAGGTCGTTCATCAGGCTGATAATTTCGCGGTCGCCGGCACGGCGGAGCGGGCGCTCCAGAAAGGTCTCGAGATCCGGGCCGACCCAGACCACCATGTCCGCGTTCTGCAGACGGCGCGCCTCGGATGGCCGCATGGAATATCCGTGCGGCGAAGCCGTGGCGGGGACCAGCAGTTCCACGTCGAAGGCGTCCTCGCCCAGGGCGGCGACGATGCTGTGAATCGGTAGAATGGTCGCGACGATGCGCGGCTTGTCCGCGGCGGCCATGCCCGGGAGCAGGAGGCCCAGGATGGCCAGCAGGCTGACCGTCAGCGAAATCCCGAAGGGGTGGCGCGGGCGCGAGTGCATGGCAGGGTCTCCAGGGTGTCGGATCGGAATTAGAGAACGTTATAGTATATCAACATGAACAAGGGAAGCCCTGCCACCATGTCCGCACCGGAATCGGACCACAGCCCGCTGCTGGACGCCCGTGATATCTCCCTGGAGCGGGGGGGCAAGCTGATTCTCGACCGGGTCTCGGTGCAGATCCCGCCGGCCGAGGTCGCGGTGGTGATCGGCCCCAACGGCGCGGGCAAGACTTCATTGTTGCGTGTGTTGCTGGGCTTGTGGCAGCCGACGCGGGGGCAGGTGAAGCGCCGGCGCGGGCTGCGCATCGGCTACATGCCGCAGCGCCTGCAGATCGAACCGGTGCTGCCGTTGTCGGTGCGGCGGTTTCTGACGCTGCGCCAGCGCGCGCCGAGGGCCGAGCTGCTGGCGCACCTGGAAAGGGTGGGTGTCCCGCACCTGCTGGACAAGCCGGTGCAATCCCTGTCCGGGGGCGAGATGCAGCGAGTGCTGCTGGCGCGGGCGCTGCTCAACCGGCCCAATCTGCTGGTGCTGGACGAGCCGGCGCAGGGCGTGGATATCGTCGGGCAGGGCGAGGTCTTTCGCCTGATCGATGACATTCGGCGCGAGACAGGCTGCGGGGTGCTGATGGTCTCGCATGACCTGCATCTGGTCATGGCGGGTGCAGATGCCGTGATCTGTCTGAACCAGCATGTCTGCTGTACCGGCCGGCCGGAGGAGGTCTCGCGCCACCCGGAGTACCAGCGCCTGTTCCCCACCGCCGATGTGCAAGGCATCGGTATCTACAAACATGACCACAACCATGTCCACGACCTGCACGGCGAGGTGCATGATCTGGACGACAACGGAACGGGCGGGTCGCACGGCTGTGGCCACGCCCACCATCACGGACAGGGAACGCCGAAACGATGATCGAAGCCTGGCTGGATGACTTCCTGTTCCGCGCGGTGCTGGCAGGGCTGATGGTGGCGGCCGTGGCCGGTCCGCTGGGTGCCTTCGTGGTCTGGCGGCGTATGGCCTATTTCGGCGACACGATCTCGCATTCCGCCCTGCTGGGGGTGGCGCTCGGGTTCCTGCTGGGGACGAATCTCAACCTGATGGTGACCATCGTCTGTGTCGCGATCGCCGTGCTGCTGGTGATCCTGCAGCGCCGTCAGGAGCTGGCTTCGGACACCTTGTTGGGGATCCTGGCGCACAGCGCGCTGTCGCTGGGGATTGTGGCGGTCACCTTTATCGAGGGCCTGCGGGTGGACCTGATGGCCTATCTGTTCGGCGACATCCTTGCGGTGGGGACGAATGACCTGCTGGCGATTGCCATAGGCGGCGGCATTGCGCTGTTGCTGCTGGTGCTGCTCTGGCGACCGCTGCTGGCGCTGACGGTGCACGAGGAACTGGCGCGGGTCGAGGGTGTGCCGGTGCTGGCCGTGCGCCTGGGGCTGATGCTGCTGATCGCGCTGGTGATCGCGGCCGCGATGCAGGTGGTCGGCGTCTTGCTGATTACGGCGTTGATGATCATTCCGGCCGCGAGTGCCCGGCGCTTCGCGTCGACGCCGGAGCAAATGGCGTTCCTGGCCGGTGTGATCGGCATGCTGGCGGTGCTCGTCGGCGTCTGGGGTTCGTTCCAGTACGACACCCCGACCGGGCCGACGATCGTCGTCGCTGCGATGCTGGGCTTCATCCTCATTCACCTGCTGCCCGCGCGTCTGCTGCCCCAGTTCGGCGGGCGCTGAGGGAAGCGCTGAGCCATCGGAGCCGTTTCGGAGGGAGGGTCGCGGCCCGTCGTCAGTCGCGGATGTAGTCCAGCGGCAGCGAGGTGCGGTCCACCACCCGGCGCAGGACGAAGCTCGAGTGCACCGAATCCACCCCCTCCAGCCGGGTCACCCGCCGCAGCAGGAAGTCCTGATAGGCGTCCATGTCCGGCACGACGACCTGCAGCATGTAGTCCGCCGATTGCCCGGTGATCAGATACAGGTGCTGCACCTCGGGGTAGCTGGCGATCGCCTCCTCGAAGCGTGCGAAGCGCTCCGGGGTGTGGCGGTCCATGCCGATGTGGATCAGCGCGGTCAGTTCCAGCCCCAGGGCGCGCCGGTCGAGCAGGGCCACGCGCCGGATCAGGATGCCGGCCTGCTCGAGTGCCCGAACGCGCCGCAGGCAGGGCGAGGGGCTCAGCCCCACGCGCTCGGCGAGGGCCTGGTTCGACAGGCTGGCGTCCTCCTGCAGGATCTCCAGGATGTGACGGTCAAAGCGGTCGAGCTTGTGCGGTCGCGGTTCCATGGTGGAATATTGCGCCAGATAGGCTATTTAAAGCAATAAACAGCCTCTTATCTCCCGCTATATGCGAAAAAAGCAAGGTTCTGTCCGCGCAAATTCGTTAGGATAATGTGCAAGTGGACCAATCGCCGCGACGGAAAGCCGCGGCCCCAGGAGAGAATCAAGATGGCCTTCGATCACACCAAGTACGCCCCGTTCCCGCCGATCGACAAGGCGGACCGCCGCTGGCCGGCGCAGCGCACCACGGTTGCGCCGCGTTTCTGCGCGGTGGACCTGCGCGACGGCAACCAGGCGCTGGTGCACCCGATGAGCGTCGAGCAGAAGATGCGCTTCTTCGAGGTGCTGGTGGATATCGGTCTGACCGAGATCGAGATCGGCTTCCCCTCCGCCTCGCAGATCGACTACGACTTCACCCGCCGTCTGATCGAGGAGGACCGGATCCCCGAGGGCGTGTACGTGCAGGTGCTGACGCAGGCGCGCGAGGATCTGATCCAGAAGACCTTCGCCGCGCTGGAGGGCGCGCCGCGCGCGGTGGTGCACGTGTACAACTCCACCAACCCGGCGCAGCGCGAGCAGGTCTTCCGCATGGACCGTGCCGGCATCCGCGGCATCGCCGAGAACGGCGCGCGCTGGGTGCGTGACTATGCGGCGAAGTATCCGCAGACGGACTGGATCTTCCAGTATTCGCCGGAGAGCTTCTCTACCACCGAGCTGGACTACGCGGTCGAGGTCGTGGATGCCGTGAACGCGATCTGGCGCCCGGACCAGGGCCAGAAGGTCGTGATCAACCTGCCGGCCACGGTCGAGTCGGCCACGCCGAACGTGTTCGCCGACCAGGTCGAGTGGTTCTGCGACCATGTGCAGTACCGCGAGCACTTCTGCGTGTCGCTGCATACGCACAACGACCGCGGTACCGGCGTGGCCGCGGCCGAGCTGGGCCTGCTGGCCGGGGCCGACCGTCTGGAGGGCACGCTGTTCGGCAACGGCGAGCGCACCGGCAACATGGACCTGGTCACCGTCGGCATGAACCTGTATTCGCAGGGGATCGACCCGACCATTGACCTGTCCGACATGGAACGGCTGATGGACGTGTACAAGGAGTGCACCGACATGCCCGTCCATCCGCGCCACCCGTGGGCCGGCGAGCTGGTGTACACCGCGTTTTCTGGCAGCCACCAGGATGCGATCCGCAAGGGACTGGCGCACTACAAGGAGAAGGGTGGCCACTGGAACGTGCCGTACCTGCCGATCGACCCGAGCGATCTGGGCCGGCGCTATGAGGAGGTTGTGCGCATCAACAGTCAGTCCGGCAAGGGTGGGGTATCCCACGTGCTGGAGCGCGACTACGGCATCGAGCTGCCGCGCTGGCTGGCGATCGAGTTCGCCCGCATCGTGCAGAAAGACGCCGAGACCTCGCAGGTCGAGGTCTCCTCGCAGCGCATCCACGAGCTGTTCGAGCAGCACTATCTGACGCCGGTCGCCGGCTGGGATCTGGTGCGCTACGAAATCGAGAAGGAAGGCCCGGTGGTACGGCTGGACGCGACCATGGGCCCGCCCGGGCGCGAGTCGCGCCTGCAGGGCGAGGGCCACGGCGCGGTCGAGGCCCTGACCGCCGCGATGAAGGCCGACCGGGGGGTCGAGGTCAAGGTGAGCCACTTTGACGAGCACGCGATGGAGTCGGGCACCGAGGCGCGCGCCATGGCCGCGGTGGACGTGCAAGTCGACGGCGAGCGCTCCGTCGGTGTCGCGCTGGGCGAGGACACGACCGCCGCTACGCTGCAGGCCGTGCTCAATGCGACCGGCCGCCGCCTGGGCGAACGCACCGCCGAGCCGGCCGCCGCCAGCGCCTGATCCAGCGGCCCCTGCGCGTTCGAGGACGCGTAGGGTGCGTTGAGCCTCGCGAAACGCACCGGTCGCAGGCGCGACGCGGCATTGATGCAATTCGCTGCGCTCATTGCATCCTACGGATTTCCGTGGGCCCCGAGGGCAAGGGCATCCCGGACCGTGTGGGAGCGTGCTCGCACGCGAACCGTGCGCACGCCGTCCCCCGTCAGGCCGTCACTTCACCCGCTTCTCCAGCATGCTCTGCATGCGGATGAGGCGTTCCTGAAGCTTGACCGTCTCCTGCTGCAGCTCGTGGATCTCCGAGTGCAGCGCCTTGTTCTCCTCGTGCACGCTGTCATGGATCATCTGCTGCTCGATCTCGATTGCGCGATCATGCATGCGCTGCATCGCGTCCACGATGATCGCGATGAACAGGTTCAGCACGGTGAACGTGGCGATCAGGATGAATGGCACAAAGAACGCCCAGGCCCAGGGGTAGATCTCCATCACCGGGCGTGCGATGTCTTCGGACCAGCCTTCCAGTGTCATTACCTGGAACAGGCTGTACATCGAGGCCCCGAGCGTCCCGAATTTTTGCGGGAACGAGTCGCTGAACAGCCCGGTCGCGATGATCGCGAACACGTAGAAGATCAGCACCAGCAGGCCCATGATCGACACGATCCCGGGGATGGCCCGCAGGAGCGCCTCCACGATAAAGCGCAGTTTGGGCACCATCGATACCAGGCGCAGCAGTCGCAGCACGCGCAATACCGAGAACGGTCCGGAGGCCGGGATGAGTGCGATCCCCACCACGAAGAAGTCGAAGACATTCCAGGGGTTGCGCCAGAAACTCAGGCGATAGACAAACAGCTTGGCCAGTACCTCGGCCGTAAAGATCGACAGGATGACGGCGTCTGCCGTGAGGATCACCGGGCCCATCCAGCCCATTACGGTATCGGACGTCTCCAACCCAAGCGTCACGGCGTTCAGCAGGATCAGCGCGATGATTGCGCGCTGGGTGAGACGGGCTTCGATAAAATGCTCGAGGCGCTGGCGTAGCGAGGTCGGTGCGCTCATGGCGGTTCTGGACTCTGGTGGTTCGCTGGTGGTTCGACATTTCGGCGGCGCGGCGGGCTCGCCGTGGACCAGTCCGGAAAGGCGTGCAAGAGTAGGCGAAACTCCGCTTTCCGGCAATTGGCTGGCAGCCGCGAACCCGCCCACAAAGTGGGTGTCCCTTAGCTGCGCAGGGCAGGTGCTCGCCCACAAAGTGGGTGTCCTGCACATACTTGAGGGCAAGGAACCAACGGGTGGAGTCGATTGATGTGGGATGAACGGTACGCCACGGATGAGTATGTCTACGGTACTCGGCCGAACGATTTCCTGGCCGAGCAGATCTCGGGGGTTCCGCCTGGGAAAGCTCTTTGCCTGGCCGAAGGTGAGGGACGAAACGCGGTCTTTCTGGCCGAACGTGGGTTCGGTGTGCTGGCGGTGGATAGTTCGTCAGTAGGTCTGGAGAAGGCCGAGCGTCTTGCGACGCAACGTCATGTCGCGATCCGGACGGAAGTCGCGGATCTGACCGACTACAGTATCCAGCCGAACCGTTGGGACCTTGTCGTCTCGATTTTCTGCCATCTGCCGCCCGATACTCGGCGTCGGCTACATCGGGAGGCGGTCGCTGGCTTGAGGCCTGGCGGGCGTTTCATTCTGGAGGGGTATACGCCGGCGCAACTGGCCCTGGGAACCGGGGGACCGCCTACCGAGGCACTTATGATGAATCTGCCAGAGCTGCGTGATGAACTGACCGGCCTTGAGTTCATTCATGCGGTCGAGGTCGAGCGTGACGTGGTTGAAGGTGTTTTTCATACGGGCCGTGGTGCTGTCGTGCAGATTCACGCATGCAAGCCCGCCGAGTCCGGTTGATCCACCGCGGAGGCCTGGGCCTTGGGTTGGGTGCCCCGCAAAGTCCCTGTGCAACTGCTGACGCCCTTTCAGTGACGGTGACTCCGGTTTAGTGTCTATCCACATCTCGGGGGCAACGGCTTCCGGGGCAATGCGCCAGGGACGTCGCTGCCATGTCCGTCGCCGCACTCTCCCCTGATTCTTCAGCAGAGCTAGGCTAAGCGCATTGCCTGGTGTTCAGCCTGCAATCGAAAGATAAAACAATCGTTGCTCTGTTGGAGGAAGTACCGCTCAGTCGGCGCATAGGGCCGTTCGACGAAAAACGGGAAATACATCTAGAAATTGGCAAACGATGTGCTACTTTCAACCGCGAAGGCAGGGATGCCTTCGCTAGAGCCGCCCAGGAACGGAAGCCCGGGTGGCTCTTTCTTTTGGGGCCCACGTGAGCCCCACTAAGGCCTAACTCGCCAACAGTGCCGCGGAACAACGTGGATCGAACCGGCCGCGAGCGGCCCAAACAACCGAAATTCATCCATGCCAAGTCGACGTCCTGCGCTCGGGTTCAAGCAGCAGGGCGGGCGAACAGCGCCCGCGCCATGGAGATTCCTCGGAGGTAGCGGCACTGTCGACGTTCGGCGAGGCTCACCAACTGCTCCGGTGCGCCAATGGCCGAGCCGAACGCGCGCAATAGACGGCTGGATCGCCGGATAAAGGCTTCGGCATCCATGCCCAGCTGGTCGAGCAGGCGAGGGCGGTGCGCGGGAATCGATCCTCGTTTCGTCGGATGTACGCAGCGCCCCAATGTGTCCGTCAGCTCCAGGTAATCCTCGAACGCAAATGGGATCGCCGGTTCGAACTGGCCGCTTGCATCAAACGGCATCAGTGGCGCGCGGGGAAGCGATCGCAGCTCAATTTCGGGGCGTAACGTCCCCGGTGCACTGCATGCCCCGGGACGGTGGGAAATGTTGCTGGGCGCGCACGCCGAATCATCCTCGGCCTCCGGGCGGATACGCCGTTTCAGCGAAGTGTGGTCACACTCGTGCAAGGCTTCGGCCATCCCGGCACGGACCGGATTCAAGTCCACGTAGCTCATGGCCGCCAGCACGGCTGCGTCATCCAGCAGGGCCTGACTCTTGAAGCGCCCCTCCCAGAATCGTCCCTTGACGCCTTCCTCCTCGTTGGCCTGTCGTGCGATGGATTCATTCAGCACACGCATGAACCACGACAGATCTGCCAGCCGGTTCCGATACGTTTGGGCGTACTCCTCGACCCGGCGTAACTGTGCGTCGCACATCGCTTTCCGACGTGGAGACAGATACTGCCTGACCAATTCGGGGCCCGAGAACAGCCGCGTCCAGCGAAGCAGGACGGACTCGGTGTCCAGTGAGGCTGCGCGTTCAGGGCCCAGCCGTACCACCACATGGTAGTGATTGCTCATCACGGCATAGGCAGCCACATCGATGGCGAAGATCGCGGCCAGCTCCAGGATCCGCGTCTCGATCCATTCGCGGCGATGCTCGAAGTTGTGTCCGGACACGCGATCCTCGCCGCAGAGAAACGCGCGCCGAACGCAGCGTGAAACGACGTGGTACCAGGGCGTGTCCTCGACGGAGACGAGGGACGAGCGGGGTTGGGTCATTGTGGACTCCTTCCATGGAATCGGACGATTCAGAACCTAGATGCGATCAGCCGCGATAGCAAGGGCCTGTCTTGAGAAAGTGGGTGTCCTACGATGCCGCAGTTTATTCCATCCAAAAGTACCGCCTATGGCGCAAAAACGACCGTTCGGCGGCCTCTTCGGTGTGCAGCTGGAAATCCACGAGGCTCGTGCTAGATTGTGCCCTGGGGCAAGGAAGCCCCTAGAGGGTCGTCCGGGAAGGGAATCCGCGGGCGGCCCTTTTGCGTTCTGTGCCCCGGCAATATCTGGTCACAAGCCTGGAGCCCCTGGGGGCGCCGCAAAGCGGTGTCGTCGTAGTCTCGGTGCCCCGCGAGCGGTCGTCTCTGATCATTTCCTGAAGGCGCTGCATCCAGTAGCCATCCCGGAAAGCGCGCAGCGGTTATCCGGGGCCTGACCGAGGGGCCGTGTAGCGTGGAGGAAAGTGGGTGTGCCGCAGATGCCACCGCGATGTCAGTTGGTCATGCCATACCGCGGCCGCCGCCGCAGCCGGGCACTAACGACTATTAGACGTCGCGCTATGGTCCTTGAGCCAGTCCTTCAAAGCCGAGTCCATTCGCGTTTGCCAGCCCTTTCCTGTAGCGCGGAATGCCTCCACGACGTCGGGCGACAGACGGATCGTGATGCGCTCTTTAGTCACAGGTAGAGGCGGGCGACCCACGCGTCGCAGGGCTTTCGTCTCGTCTTCGGAAGGTTCCCGGGTCTCTGGGTCCGCATCGATTCCGGCCTGAATGGACGACTCTTCGTCGGCGTCGTTCAAGACGACCCGACGACCGCTACGTAGCGTTAGTGATTTGGACATAACGCACAATCTCCCGGTTGTTGGCTTTGCGCAGGCTGATGATCCGCCGCACGGATGATCGATCGGTGAATACGACGCAATACAAGCGTTCGCCCATCAAGGCGTACCCGAACGTTCGCCGTTCGCCGTAGCTTTTCCGTCGGTCTTCCATGGCCAGGAGCGTATCCCATTCGAGCCCGAGGGCATCGCCGAGTGAGACCCCGTGTTTCGCCAGGTTCGCAGCGTCCTTGTCTGCGTCAAACTCGATCCCTATCAAATTATTGTATGTACATTAACTTGCGAGTGCATTTGGCGAGGCGGATTAGCCGCGGACCCTCGGGCTATCCCGGTCGTCTGGCAAGGCATAACACGCCACGGCGAACACACCGGCGGAAGGCTAGTGGCCCTGGGGGGAAAGAGCGGAGTGGGAGTGTGGAGTCTGCCGCCAGTTAGTTGTTTCGCTGGTGTCGGCGAATCGGGCTTATGACAACTGGGAGGAAAGTGGGTGTCCCACAGGTCCGAGTGTCCCACAGGTCCAAAGAAAACCCCGGCTCGAGGCCGGGGTCCGGGGAGGGGAAAATAAATCTGTCCCCTTTAAGCTTGACGTTCAGTTACTTAGTCATCACGGCAGCTGCTAGGAAGATACTTATCTTCCATGTCGTCACCAGAGGAGCAAGTCCAGCCGGTAACTCGATCGCCAGCATCAGTTGTTTGCGCCGTCAGTAGCATTTGGCCACCTCGGATCGCATTGTTGACTGGCGCATCGTCAATCATAGTCACGGTCACAACTGCGCCCGAATGCGTTACGGTGCTGACATAGCGTCCAGCAGCTTCGCCGTCATCACCGCCTGTGCCGATGGCATAATCGTCATCGGCCGGCCACGAGCCCGTGGAAGTGAAATCTTCGACCATTGCTGTACGGAGCCCACCGGATAGGTTCAGCGCCTCAGACATCTGAGCCCGCGCGGTGTAATCCTGATAAGCCGGAATCGCAATCGCCGCCAAAATCCCGATGATCGCCACAACGATCATCAGCTCGATAAGCGTAAAACCCTGTTGGGTGGTTTTCTTCTGCATCTTGTTACTCCCTGGTGTGTGACGGAAGACGGAGCGCCGCCCAGCGGCATCCGTCCAAGCCGATGCAAGGCGGGTGCCAACTCGTCCGATTTCGCGAAAAGCCCTGTAGCCAGGCGGGTTTGGCTCGCCTGATGCTTCGAGTATGACGGGTTTGGTCACTGTGTGACAGGGCGCATGTGACCATTTTTGTCATGTGAACTGACGCACATTGTCAGTGTTGGGGGTTGCGGTGTGTTGTGGCGGGCGGATAGGCCCTGAGCTTCGGCTGGGGGCGGAGATCCCGGCTCTTCGCTTCGCTGCGGACGGGATGACTGGGGCCGGGGTTCCGTTCGGAGATGGCCGCGGCCCCTGTGGGGCCTCGCCATGACGGGGCGGGGAGCGTGGTGCTGTCCTCGGGAATGCAAACCGATTCGTAGGGTGCGTTGAGCCGGGCGAAACGCACCATCACCACGTCGGGGTTAACCCTGATGCGATTCGCTGCGCTCATCGCATCCTACGGGGGCGGTGGTGGGGTGTCGTGCCTTCGGTTGCTGGGGTCAGAGGCCGAGGACGGCGACGGCGACGCCGAAGTAGATGAGGATGCCGACGATGTCGATTACGGAGGTGATTAGCGGGGCGCTGGCCACGGCCGGGTCGATGCCGAAGCGGGTCAGGGCGAACGGCAGGAGCATGCCGAACAGCGAGCCGAAGACGATCACGAAGAACATGCCCAGGGCGATCGCGTTGGCGACCTCGACGGTGCCCAGCCAGTTACCGGAGACCCAGATGGCCGCGGCGAGGGTGACGCCTAGCGCGGTGGCGACCAGCACTTCCTTGCCGCCGAGGCGCCACCAGTCGCGTAGCTGTATGTCGTTCACCGCGAGTGATCGCACGACCAGTGTGGCGGCCTGGGCCCCGGCGTTGCCGCCGGAGGCGATGACCATGGGCAGGAAGAAGACCAGCGCGACCACGGCCTCGATCGCCGCCTCGTAGTACGCGATGGCGATGCCGGCGAAGATGTTGACCGCGACCAGGATCAGCAGCCAGCCGATGCGCTTGCGGTAGAGCAGGCTCATGCTGGCGTCGCGCAGGGAGAGCACCATGTCGCCGACCGCCGCCATGCGGTGGAAGTCCTCGGTGGTCTCCGCGCGCAGCACGTCCATCACGTCGTCGACGGTGATGATGCCGAGCAGATGGCCGTTGTCGTCGACCACGGGGAGGACGTCGAGGTCGTAATGCCCGATGCGATGAGCGGCCTCTTCGCGGTCTTCCTCGGCCGCGATGCTGACGACATCGGTGTGCATGCGTTCGCGCACGCTGGTGGTGGGGCGCGACAGCAGCAGTTCCTTCAGGCGTACCCAGCCCAGCAGTTCGCCCTCCGGCGTGGTCACGAAGATGGTGTTCACCGTCTCCGCCAGTTCGTGGTGTTCGCGCAGGTGGTCCATCGCCTCGCCCACGGACCAGTCCGGCTGCACCGTGGCGTATTCGGGCGTCATCAGGCGCCCGGCGCTTTCCTCCGGATAGCCGAGCAGGGTCTCCAGCGCCTCCTGGTCGTCGTCCGGCATGGTCTCGAGCAGGGATTCGGCGTGGTCGTCGTGCAGGCCTTCCAGGACCGAGGCGGCGTCGTCGTAGGACAGCGCCGACATCAGCTGGCTGGCATGATCCTCGTCGAGGGCGTGCAGCACGCGCGTCTGGTGGTCGGGCTCCAGGTGCGCGTAGACATCGGCGGTGCAAGCCACGTCGAGACGCCGGAAGAAGTCCAGCATGCGGTCTTCCGGCAGCGCCTCCAGCGCGTCCGAGAGGTCGGCGCCCGCATGGGCGTCGCAAAGCCCCTGGAGCGCATCTTCCGTGGGCTGGTCCAGCGCGGTCTTGAGCGTCTGCGGCAGGGTCTGGATGTCGTCGTCGGTCGGGCTCATCGGTCAGTCCCCTACGGAGTCGCCAGGCCGAGCATCGCCACGGCCAGGGAGAAATAGATCATGATGCCGCCGAGGTCCGCGATGGCGGTGATCAGCGGCACGCTGGCGGTGGCCGGGTCCAGCTTCAGGCGGCTGAGGATGAACGGCAGCAGCATGCCCACCATGCTGGCGAACGCGACGATCAGCGTCATCGCGATCGCCACCAGCAGGGCGATATCGGCCCCGCCGCGCCACAGGCCGAGGAGCGATACCGCCAGGCCCATGGTCACGCCGATCCCGACGGCCACGCCGAGCTCCTTGCCCCACAACCGCAGCCAGTCCTTGGACGTGACCTCGCCGGTGGCCAGGGCGCGCACCATCAGCGTGGCGCTCTGGGCACCCGCGTTGCCGCCGGAGTCGATAATCAGCGGCAGGAAGAACACCAGCACCACCAACGCCTCAATGGCCTCCTCGTACTGCGAGATCATCAGCGCGCCGATGGTGTTGAACGCGACCAGACCGATCAGCCAGCCCACGCGCTTGCGGTACAAAAGGAACGGGCTCGCATCCTGTGGCGAAAGCGGGAGGGTCCCGACCGCCCCGATCTTGTGGAAGTCCTCGGTGGACTCCGCCTCCAGCACGTCCATCACGTCGTCGACCGTGATCACCCCCAGTAGCTCGCCATTCTCCCCGACCACTGGGAGGGTCTCGAGGTCGTAGTGCTGGATCTTGCGGGCGGCCTCCACGGCCGACTCGGATACCCCGATGGTGATCGGATCGGATTCGCCCAGCAGTTCGCGCACCGGGCTGTCTGCCGAGGCGCGCAGGAAGTGCCGGATCGGCACTGCGGCGAGCAGTACGCGGTCCTGATCGACCACGAAGATCACGTTGTTCGAGTGTTCGTCCGCGTTGCGGCGGATGAAGGCCAGCGCGCGCTTGAGCGTCCAGTCGGGGTCTACCGCGACGACGTCCGGGGACATCACGCGACCGGCGGAGTCCTCCGGGTAGTTGAGCTGCTTGAGGGCGCGGCGGATGGCGCGAAACGGCAGCAACCGCAGGTAGCTACGCAGAGTCTCCGGATCCAGGGTCTGGAGCAGGCCGGTGAGGTCGTCGGCCTCCATCTCGGAGAGGATGAAGCGGGCGTCGTCCTTCGGCGAGGCCTCGAGCAGCCGGATCTGGTGCGGGGTGTCGAGGTAGGAGAAGACATCCGCCTTGCGCCCGGGCTCCAGCAGGTTGAACACCGCGCACAGGTCGTCGTCGTTCAGCTCCATCAGCGCATGCGCGATGTCCTGCACACGCGTGTAGTCGAGCAGTTCCTGGATGCCGTCGCGGTCGTCCAGACGCAGCAGCTCCTTCAGCTCGATGATGGATTGTTCCAGATGCAAATCCATGCCCTACTCCCGGCTGTCATCCGCGGGCCAGGGGGCTGAATACACAGCCTCACAAGGCGCCGCATGGATGAGGTGTCTTGGTCCGGTCGGGATCGGGCTGGGGCCCGGCCGCTCCCGGCACTCTAGTACTTAGAGGCCCAGCGGGAAGCGTCCGGTTCGGGAAGGAGGCGCTTACCGCGAGGCGCAGATAGATCGACTGCGTGATCGGCGTTTCAAGGCGCGTTCCCGTGTGTGGAGATGCGACTTATTCTAACGGATGTCGGGCCGCAATCAACCGCTTGGGGGCTGTTTTGAAACATTCCTCTCCCGTCAGGGGTCTGTGCAGACACCATGAACGGCCGTGGTTACGGTGGTGTGAACGCCCCTTGAGTGGGAAGTGCGGTGGCTCTTCCGGCAACCAGTGGTAATCGACAAGGAAAACCCGATGCAGGATCAGACGATGCATCCCCAGCGACCGCTCGGCAGCCCGGTGCTCGCCATGAGTGGAGTGGCCTTCGGCTACCCCGGCGAGGGTCGCGTGCTGCATGACGTGGAGCTGGCGCTGGCACCCGGCGAGCGCGTGGCGATCGTCGGCGAGAGTGGCACCGGCAAATCCACGCTGTTGCACCTGGCGGCCGGGCTGGAGCCGGCCGACACCGGCACGGTGGAACTGGCCGGTCAGGCGCTGGCGGGGCTGGACGAGGCGGCGCGTACGCGGCTGCGCCGCGCGCAGGTCGGGATCGTGTTCCAGTCGTTTCATCTGATCCCGACGCTTACCGCGCTGGAGAACGTGATGCTGCCGCTGGAGCTGGCGACGGATCTGGATGCCACGCAGCGCCGTGAACGGGCTGCGGCGCAGCTGGCAGCCGTGGGGCTCGCGGACAAGGGCGGGCGCGAGCCGGAGCAGCTCTCCGGGGGGGAGCAGCAGCGCGTGGCGATCGCGCGGGCGCTGGTGCATCGGCCGGCGCTGATCCTGGCCGACGAGCCGACCGGCAACCTCGATTCGCGCACCGGCGAGGCGGTGTTCGGCCTGCTGCTGGAGCAGGTGCGCGCGACCGGCTGCGCGTTGTTGCTGGTTACGCATAGCGATGACCTGGCCGGGCGTCTGGACCGAGTGCTGCGTATGCAGGACGGTCATTTGCAGGATCTCGCCGCGGAAGCCTCGGCGACGTGAGCTCACTGCTCGTAAAGGCCTGGCTGCGCGATTGGCGCAGGCGCCCCCTGCAGCGGCTGCTGACGCTGGTGGGGGTGGTGATCGCCGTGGCCGTGGTGCTGGCGGTGGATCTGGCCAACCAGTCGGCGCAGCGCGCGTTCGACCGTTCGATGGACGAGGTGGCGGGCACGGCCACGCACCAGATTCTGGGGCCGGCCCGGGGTTTCGACGAGACACATTACCGTGATCTGCGGCTGGCCGGCTGGCGCGATACCGCGCCGATCGTGGAGGGACCCGCGCGGCTGCCGGACGGGCGCACGATCTATGTGCTGGGCGTCGATCCGCTGGCCGAGGGCCCGTTCCGCGGGGCGGCCTCGGATATCGGGGATGCCCCGGTGCAGCGGCTGGTGACCGAGCCGGGCACGATCCTGCCGCCGAGTGGCTGGTGGTTGGGCTCCGGGATGGCGCATGAGGACCGCCTGGCGCTCGAGACCGCCGCCGGGCGCTTCGAGGTCACGCTGCTCGAACGCGAGGCGGAGCGTGACGAACCGGCGGCCGAGTCAGACGACGAGGGTGGCTCGCTGTGGGTCACGGATATCGCCACCGCACAGACGTTGCTCGGCCGGCCGGGACGGCTCGATCGTGTCGACGTACGCCTCGATGACGCCGACATCGGCGCCTTCGCGGAGCGATTGCCGAATGGTCTGGAACTCGTGCCAGTGGCGGCGCGCGACCAGGCCTCGCGCGAGCTGGCGCAGGCCTTCCGCATCAACCTGACGGCGATGAGCCTGCTGGCGCTGCTGATTGCAGCCTTCCTGATCTACAACACCCAGACCTTTGCGGTGCTGCGCCGACGCGAGGTGCTGGCGAGTCTGCGCCTGGTGGGGGCCGGTCGGCGGGCGCTGTTCGGCGTGGTGATGCTGGAGGCCTTGCTGGTCGGTGTGATCGGCACGCTACTGGGTGTGCTGGTCGGGATTGGTTTGGCGCAGGTGCTGGTCGGCCAGGTCGCGCAGACGGTAACGGATCATTTCTTTGTGGTGGCGGTGACGGAGGTGACGCCGCGCCCGCTGGCGCTGCTGGCGGTGATCGCGCTGGGGGTAGGGCTGTCGCTGCTGGCGGCGCTGGCCCCGGCCTGGGAGGCGGCACGGGCGGCCAGCCCCGGCAGCCTTGGACGCGGGCGGCTGGAACGCCGGGCGCGCCGGGGCCTGCGCGGGCTGGCCGTGGCGGCGGTCGTTCTGCTCGCGGCGGGTGGCGTGATGCTGCTGCTCGGTACCGGCGGGCTGGTGGGCAGCTTCGTCGCGCTGTTTCTGCTGATTACCGGCTTTGTGCTGGTGCTGCCGCTGGTGCTGGCCGGGGTGCTGCGCGGTCTGGCGCGGCTGGGTCGCGGGCAGACACTCCCGCGCATCGGGGTGCGCAGTCTGGAGCGGAGTCTGTCGCGCAGCGCGCCGGCCACATCGGCGCTGACGCTGGCCCTGGCGGCCGCGATCAGCGTGTCGGTAATGGTCGGGAGCTTCCGCGACAGCGTGGAACAGTGGCTGGGCCAGGCGCTGACCTCGGATGTATACGTAGTGCCGGCGGCGCCAGCTGCGGCACGCAGCGGGGCGAGCCTGCCCGCGGACTGGAGGGACACGCTCGCCCGGATCGCGGATGCGGAGTCGGTCAGCACCGGCTCCAGCCAGGACACGCCGAGCGATGTCGGGATGATCGACCTCTACGTGGTCGAGCCGCACCCGGTCTGGCTGGACTACCTGCCGCTGCTGGAGGCCGAGGCCACGGGCGAAGCACTCGACCGGCGCCTGCGCGAGACCGATGCGGTGCTGGTCACCGAGCCCTTTGCGGCCCATTACGACGTGGGTGTGGGCGACCGGCTGGAGATCCGCGTGGATGAGGGGCGGCGGGTGTTCGAGGTGGCGGGCGTGTATCGCGATTACGGCAGTCCGCAGGGCACGGTGCTGATGCTGGGCGACCGGTTCTACGCGGGCACGCCCGGCGCCGAGGAGGTGGGGTCGTTTGGACTGCGCCTGCCCGACGGCGCGGATGCCGACGCGGTGATCCAGCGCCTGGAAGAATGGCTGGCCGAGCGCGAGACGGCGGCCATGGTCACGCGCCCCGGGGATATCGAGCAGGAGTCGATGGCGATCTTCGATCGTACCTTTGCGATCACGCATCTGCTGCGGGTGATCACGCTGCTGGTCGCGTTCATCGCGATCCTCGGGGCGCTGATGGCCCTGCAGATGGAACGCGCGCGCGAATTCGCCACGCTGCGCAGCCTGGGCCTTCTGCCCGGCGGGGTGCGCGGACTGGTGGTGTTTCAGGGCGCGGTGCTGGGCGCTTTCGCCGCGCTGGCCGCGATACCACTGGGTCTGGGCATGGGCTGGCTGCTGATCGAGGTGATCAACCGCGAGGCGTTCGGTTGGGGCATGGACCTGCGCTGGGCAGGCCGCGAGATTGCCGAGGCCGTCGCCCTGGGCGTGGGGGCCGCGCTGCTGGCGGCGCTGATCCCGGCCTGGCGCATGGCACGCATGCGGCTGGTGCCCGCTTTGCGGGAGGTGCCGTGATGACCTGGTTGAAGGCTGTGGGAGCGGGCATTGTGGGAGCGGGCTTGCCCGCGAAGCCCCTGCCTGCGTCAGGCCCTGGCAAGGTCCTTTCGCGGGCAAGCCCGCTCCCACAGGCACTCTTATGCCAGGTCCTGCGCCTGTTGGTGCTGGTTGGGCTCGTGGTGTTGCTGGCGGCCTGTGGCGGGTCGGAGCCGCCGGATGCGCGCGAGGCCGAGGTGTCGGGGCTGCGGGTGGGCGAGGCCCTGGGCGGGGAGGAGACGGAGGGGTTCCGGCGCGCGGATGCGCCGCGGGTATTCGAGTTTCCGCGTGACCACGGGCCGCACCCGGGGTTTCGCAACGAGTGGTGGTATGTGACCGGCAACCTCGATGGGCCGGAGGGCGAACGGCTGGGCTTTCACATCACCTTCTTCCGCGTCGGGCTGGCGCCGGAGCTGGCGGGGGACGCCAACTGGCACGATTCGGCGTGGGCCAGCCCGGATATCTGGATGGCGCATACGGCGGTGGTCGACCGCGAGGCCGGGTACCACGCCTCCGAGGAGCGCTTCGTGCGCGACGGGGCGGGGCTGGCCGGGGCAACGGAGCCGGTCGGCCGGGTCTGGGCCGAGGACTGGCAGCTGGCGGATCTGGACCGGGACCGCTGGACGCTGGACTTCAGCGTGGACGACTACCGGCTGGCGCTGGAACTGGAGCCCCTGCGCGGCCCGGTGCTCCAGGGCGAGGCGGGGCTCAGCCAGAAGGGTCCGGAGCCTGGCAATGCCTCCTATTACTACTCCATGCCCCGCCTCAAAGTGAGCGGTGAGGTCGAGCGGGCGGAGCGCGGGCCCCTGGCGGTCACCGGTCAGGCCTGGATGGACCGCGAGTGGAGCACCAGTGCGCTGTCCGAGGATCAGGTGGGCTGGGACTGGTTCGCGCTGCAGTTCGACGACGGGCTGGACGTCATGTACTACCAGCTGCGCAAGGAAGACGGCGAGCCGCACCCGCTGTCCAAGGGCCGCTGGATGCCGGCGGATGCCGACGACCGATTGCTGGAACCCGACCAGGTCGAACTGGAGCCCCGGCGCTGGGCCACGCAGCCCTCCGGCAACCGCTACCCAGTGGAATGGGCGATGCGCATCGCGCCGCCGGACGGCTCGGCCCCGCGCAAGTTCACCGTGCGTGCGATCCGCGACGACCAGGAGATGGATACCGTAATCCGCTACTGGGAAGGCGCGGTGGACATCCTGGATAGCGAAGGGCAACCCGTTGGGCGCGGCTTCGTGGAGCTGACCGGCTACGACGACGAGTAGGCCGGGGGGCTTGGGCGGCACATCCTGCGTTGATGCGTTTCGCGGGGCTCAACGCATCCTACGAAGGGGAGGGGATAGCTGTAGGATGTGATGAGCGAAGCGAATCGCATCATTCCGCAACAACGTTGAAGACCATGAACCCAGGGAAGGGGGCTATGGATGACGGACTATCGCCGCGTATACGTGCCCGGCGGCACGTATTTTTTTACCGTGAACGCCGCCTGGCGTCGCAACACCACCCTGCTGACCGATCATATTGATGCCCTGAGGGACGCATTTCGCGAGGTACGGCGACGGCACCCGTTCGTCATAGACGCAATGGTGGTGCTGCCCGAGCACCTGCACTGCATCTGGCGGTTGCCGGAGGGCGATACCGATTTCAGTCGGAGATGGCGACTGATCAAGGCACGCTTTTCGCGTTCGATTGCGCCGATCGAAACCCGAACATACAGCCGGGCTCAGCGAGGCGAGCGCGGCATCTGGCAGCGCCGGTTCTGGGAACGTTGCATACGTGACGAGCGGGATTGGGCGCGGCACGTCGATTACATCCATTACAACCCGGTCAAGCACGGCTGGGTTCGGGCCGTGGCGGATTGGCCATATTCCAGCTTCCACCGGTTCGTGCGGGCCGGGGTGTATCCGGCGGACTGGGGCGGGGTGCCCGAGATGGAGGATTGGCCTTTGGGGGAGAGGGATTGGAGATTCAGGGATTGATGCGATTCGCTTTGCTCATCGCATCCTACGAGGCTACCCCTGCCGCCCCTCGTAGGATGCGTTGAGCCCCGCGAAACGCATCGTTGAGAAACGCAGGGTGGCCCATATGGGCCACCCTTCTTTTGGCTACCAGTCCAGTGGGTCGCTGGCGTGGTCGAGGTCGAAGTCGTCCTGCAGGTGGGCGCGCAGGGCGCGTTCTTCCATCATGCGTTCGAGGGCACGGCGGGCGGCGTGTTTGCTCGGGCCGCGGTCGTTGACGAGCGGGTTCTCGAACAGGCCGGTGAGGTCTTCGGTGCTGTCGAAACCGGTATCGAGATTGAGGTCCATGCGGGGTCTCCAGGTATGCCGGCCGGGCCACCCCGGTACTGCGGCATCAGGAAAGCCTTATATAGCGGCGGCGGCCGCGCGCAAGCAGAAAATTCTTATGCCTTGTCGCGTTTCCTTATTGTCCACAGTCGGAGCATGACAGCGGCAAAAGTGCCAGGGTTTTCGAACTTGGCGACGGGTTACCGGTCCATCCCGAAGGAGACACTTGGACAGGCACCTGCGGTGCCGCCCTGCAGGGAATGGGCTGGCGGTCCGGTTGGTCCCGAATGGTCGAGATGCGAGGTTGTTCATGCTGATTCGTACGCGGCGGCGTTCCGATCCCGCCCGCAGCGAAATTACCCCGAAGGCAATCTACCAGCGACGGCGGGAATTCCTGCGCGCGGGTGTTGGGCTGGGTGCCGGTCTGGCCCTGGGCGGGCTGGGCATGGCGGTCCCGGCGACGGCTGCTTTGCGCGGCTTTGAGCTCGACTTCGAGCCCAGTGATTACTCCACCGACGAGTCGAAGACGCCGTACGAGGAGATCACCAGCTACAACAACTTCTTCGAGATGGGGCCGGGCAAGGGCGATCCCAAGACCTATGCCGACCAGCTGAAGACGGATCCCTGGACCATCAAGGTGGACGGGCTGTGCGACAACCCGGGTGAGTACGCGGTGGAGGACTTCATCAGTCCCTGGTCGCTGGAGGAGCGGATCTACCGCATGCGTTGTGTAGAGGGCTGGTCGATGGTGATCCCGTGGATCGGCTTCGAGCTGAACCGCATCATCGAAAAGGCCGAGCCCCGGGGCGATGCCCGCTATGTGGCCTTCGAGAGTATCTACGACCCGGACAACCTGCGCGGCCAGCGCCGCCGCCGCGGCAGTGGCGGGCTGCAGTGGCCTTATACCGAGGGCCTGCGCATGGACGAGGCGATGCACCCGCTGACGATCCTCGCCGTAGGGCTGTACGACGAGGTGCTGCCGAACCAGAACGGGGCGCCGATCCGTCTGGTCGTGCCCTGGAAGTATGGTTTCAAGAGCATCAAGTCCATCAAACACATCCGCTTCGTCGAGGACGAGCCGCCGACCCTGTGGAATCAGGCGCAGCCCGATGAATACGGCTTCTACAGCAATGTGAACCCGGACGTGGATCACCCGCGCTGGTCGCAGCGCACCGAGCGGCGCATTGGCGAGTTTCGCCGTCGGCGCACGGAGATGTTCAACGGGTATGGGGATGAAGTCGCCTCGATGTACGAGGGGATGGACCTGACCGAGTATTTCTGACGGGTTCGGCGTGGCGACGACCCAACGCCGCAGAGGGCAGCCCCCGCGAGGCGTCTGGACGGGCGTGCTGCTGCTCTCGCTCGTGCCCGCGGTCTGGATTGGCCTGCGCGCGCTCGGATGGTTCGGCGGGCTGGGAGCGAACCCCATCGAGAAGCTGCTGGAGCTCTCCGGCACCCACGCGATGATCGCGCTGCTGATCGCGCTGGCCGTGACCCCGCTGCGGCAGATGACGGGGCTGGCCTGGATTACCCGGTTGCGCCGGATGCTGGGGCTGGTGGCGTTCGGCTACGTAACCGCGCATGCCCTGACCTGGCTGGGGCTGGACCTGTTCTTCGACTGGGAGCTGGTGCTCTACGACCTGACCGAGCGGCCGTTCGTGATGGTCGGCTTTGCCGCCTGGGTGATCCTGCTCGCCCTGGCGGTAACCTCCACCGACGGGGCACAGCGCTGGCTCCGCAAGAAATGGGTCTGGCTGCACCGCGGGGTGTACGTGGCCGGGGTGCTGGCGATCCTGCATTTTCTCTGGCTGGCGCGGGCGGACTATGGCGAGGTCGCGCTGTACGCCGCGATCCTGGCCTTCCTGCTCGGCTGGCGGGCGGTCCATTCCTGGATCTGGGCGCGAAGGGTGCGGGCACGCAGGGCCGCCACCGCTTCCTGAGGCCCCGTCCATAAGCGTCTCCCTAGGCGCGCCGCGATGCTACACTACGCAGGATTTGCGGGCCGCGTGTCCGCCCCATTCCGACCGGAACCACATCATGCACGAGATCGAGACCCTGGAAGGCGAGTTCACGGATGCCGCCAACCATCGCTACGGCCTGCTGCTGGCGCGCTTCAACAGCCTGATCGTCGAGCGCCTGCTGGAAGGCGCGGTCGACACCCTGAAGCGCCACGGCGTCGCCGAGAAGAACCTGACCATCGCACGCGTGCCCGGCGCCTACGAGCTGCCGCTGGCGGCGCAGGCGATGGCGCGCTCCGGCCGTTATGACGCGGTGATCGCGCTGGGCTGCGTGATCCGGGGCTCGACCCCGCACTTTGACTATGTCGCGGGCGAGGCCGCCAAGGGCCTGGCCCAGGTGCAGATGACCGAGGACCTTCCGATCAGCTTCGGCGTGCTGACGACCGACTCGATCGAGCAGGCGATCGAACGCGCCGGCACCAAGGCCGGCAACAAGGGCGCGGATGCCGCAATGGGCGCGATCGAGATGGTCAGCCTGATGCGCAAGCTGCGCGCCGACTCCTGAACGAGTGGGTGCCGTACACGCCGTGAGTGAATCCCATAACCCTTCGCAGCCCGCAGGCAAGAACCCGCGCCAGGGCGGGCGGGGCAAACGCCCGCACAGTACGCCCGAGCAGCGTGCCCGCCACGCACGCTCGGTTGCGCGCCGCCGTGCCATGCAGGCCCTGTATTCCTGGCAGATGACGGCGGCCGAGCCCAAGGACATCCTGGCCGAGTTTCGCGACGACGAGGAACACGCCAAGGCCGACGCCGAATACTTCCGCGAGATCCTGATCGGTGTGACACGCAACCGCGAGGCCCTGGATGCCCGTATGGAGCCGTACCTGGGCCGTCCGCTGGATCAGCTCGACCCGGTCGAGCGGGCCCTGCTGTGGCTCGGCCAGTGGGAGCTCGCCGAGCGCATCGATGTGCCCTATCGCGTAGTGATCAACGAGGCGGTGGACCTGGCCAAGCGTTTCGGCGCCGAGCAGTCGCACCGCTACATCAACGGGGTGCTGGATCGGCTCTCTGCCGACCTGCGCGGCCCCGAGCGTTCCGTTCAACGCTGATTCCGATGGGCCGCCTCTCGCCATGACCGGTCCCGACTCCGAATTCGATCTGATCCGGCGCTACTTTGCCGAACCTGCCGGGACCAGCCCGGACGTGCGCCTGGGCATTGGCGATGACGCCGCGCTGCTTGGGGTGCAGGCCGGCCACGAGCTGGTCGTCAGCGTGGATACGATGGTCGAGGGGACGCACTACTTCCCCGACCACCCGCCGGCCAGCCTGGGGCACAAGGCCCTGGCCGCCAACCTGAGCGATCTTGCTGCGATGGGGGCCGATCCGCTTGGGGCGGTCCTGTCCCTGACCCTGCCTTCCGTCGACCATGACTGGCTGGCGGCCTTCAGCCGCGGCTTTCTGGCATTGGCCGAACAGGCCTCGGTTCCGCTGGTCGGTGGCGATACGACGCGTGGCCCCGGGGCAATCAGCGTGACTGTGCTGGGTCAGGTCCCGGCCGGGCAGGCCCTGCGGCGCGCCGGTGCCCGCCCCGGTGACCGCCTGGTAGTCAGCGGCGCACTGGGCGGGGCGGCCGCGGGCCTCGCCTTTGAGAAGCAGCGCCGGGCGCAGGGCCGGCCACCGGACGAGGAGTCCCCGGACTGCGCCCGCCTGTTCTGGCCGAGTGCGCGCCTGGCACTGGGGCGTGGCTTGCGCAATCGGGCGCGCGCCGTCATCGATATCTCGGACGGGCTGTTGGCGGACCTCGGCCATCTGGCCGCGGCATGCGGCTGCGGTGCCCGGGTCGACTGGTCGCAGCTGCCGGTCGATCCGTTGCTGGAAGGGCAGCCCGAGGAAATGGTTCGCGATTGTGTGCTCGCCGGTGGCGAGGACTACGAACTGCTGTTTGCCTTGCCGCCCACCGAGCCGCTGGAGCTGCTGAGCCTGAGCGTGCGCACCTCGCTGACCGTGATCGGCGAGTTCACCAGCGGCCGCGATATCGAGGTGGTGGACGCCCATGGCGCGCGGCTGGACGTCGCGCGCCGGGGCCACGATCATTTCGCGGGCTAGCCAGAAACACAAAAACAAAAGAACAAAGCCAAGGGACGTCATGGCCAGGAAGAAGACCGGCGCCGGTGCGGCGCCCGCCCAAAGCGCAAAGCCGAAGATGCCGTCGGCGAAGACGGTGTTCACTGATCCGATCCACCTGCTGGCCTTCGGGTTCGGGAGTGGCCTGTCGCGCTGGGCACCGGGGACCACCGGATCGCTCGGGGCGCTGGTGCTCTACTTCGCGATCATGAACTTCCCGGAGTGGGCTTATCTGGCCGTCACCGTGCTCGTGGTGATGGCCGGGTTCCACATCTGCGGGGAGAGCGCACGCCGTCTGGGCGTGCACGACCATCCCGGGATCGTCTGGGACGAATGGGCGGGCATGCTGATTACCCTGGCGTTCGCACCTGCGGGGCTCGTCTGGATCGTGATCGGCTTCCTGCTGTTCCGGCTGTTCGACATCCTCAAGCCGTGGCCGGCCAACTACTTTGACGCCAAGTGGAAGGACGGGCACGGGATCATGATGGATGACGTGGTCGCGGGGCTCTACGCCGGGTTTGCGCTGGTGATTCTCGCGGCGCTGTTCCAGCAGTTCTTCGTGCAGTAGCCGGCTTTCGGTTGTTAGAGCCCTTTGATGGGATTCGCGTTGCTCATCCCATCCTACGAGGTTGGTGGCGCGCCGTAGGATGGGATGAGCAACGCGAATCCCATCATCCCTGACTCCGGGTGAAAAGAGGCAGTTCATGGCGCCGCGCATTGGCCGCGATGAAGGTCCCGCGGCCCCCCTGTTCCGTGTCCAGACCGGCGCGTTCGGTCGACGCCTCGCCCAGAATCGTGGCAAGAAACACCTCCAGCTCGCGGCCGTCCACGCGTAGCTCTCCATAGGGTCCGCCATCGGTGGCCGGATACCAGAAAAGACGCGGCTGCCAGTTGCAGCCCTGGATCTTCGGATGCTCGTAGAGCGCGATCAGGCGCTGTTCGAGGGTGTCGCTCATGGGAACCTCTGGCGGGTCAGGGGGACGAAAAACGTACACCACCCCATTTCGGCTATTGCCCGTGGTGCCGGAAAAGGCGCTACTGTAGTGCAAACCGTTCCCCGCGTCAGAGGACCCGACGTATGGCGATTGACTGGAAGCAATACGACCCCAAGCCCTTCTTTGATGAACTGATTGCCAAGCCTGGCAAGCCGCGCAAGCCGGCGAAACCCCTGACCGATTACCTCAGCAGCCTGGACGACGCCGAGATCCAGAGCCGCAAGGCCGCGGCCGACAGCGCGATCCTGGAAATGGGTATCAGCTTCACGGTCTACACCGAAGGCGAGAACATCGACCGCGCCTGGCCGTTCGACATCATCCCGCGGGTGATCACCAAAGCCGAATGGGAGCGGGTGTCGAAGGGGCTGGAGCAGCGCCTGACGGCGCTCAACATGTTCATCAACGATATCTACAACAAGCAGCAGATCTTCAAAGACAAGATCATCCCGCGCTACGTACTGAAACAGTCGAAGAACTTCCGCGAGCAGTGCGTGGGGATCACCCCACCGCACGGCGTCTGGGCGCACATCTGCGGCACCGACCTGGTACGCGACGGCAAGGGCGACTTCTACGTGCTGGAGGACAACCTGCGTGTGCCCTCTGGCGTCTCCTACATGCTGGAAAATCGGCAGGTGACCAAGCGCGTGTTCCCGGAGCTGTTCGAGAACTCGAGCATCCTCCCGGTGGACGAGTACCCGACCCAGCTGTTCGACATGCTGGCCTCGATCTCGCCCCGCCCACAGGACTACCCGGAGATCGCGGTACTGACCCCGGGGATCTACAACTCGGCCTATTTCGAGCACTCGTTCCTGGCCCAGCGCATGGGGGCCGAACTGGTCGAGGGCGCGGACCTGGTGGTCGGTGATGACGACTGCGTGTACATGCGCACCATCGACGGTCTGGAACGGGTGGACGTGATCTACCGCCGGATCGACGACGAGTTCATCGATCCGGAGGTGTTCAATCCGGACTCGATGCTCGGCGTGCCCGGCCTGATGCGCGCCTGGCGCAAGGGCAATGTCGGGCTCGCCAATGCCCCCGGGGCCGGGGTCGCCGACGACAAGGTGATGTACGCCTTTGTACCCGAGGTGATCCGCTACTACCTCGACGAGGAGCCGATCCTGCCCAATGTGCCGACCTACCTGTGCGTGGACGACAAGGACCGCGAGTACGTGCTCGATCACCTGGACGAGCTGGTGGTGAAGCCGGCCAACGAGTCCGGGGGCTACGGGATGCTGGTCGGCCCGCACGCCACCAAGAAGCAGCGCGCGGAGTTCGCCCAGCTGATCCAGAAGGACCCGCGCAACTACATCGCGCAGCCAACCCTGGACCTGTCCGTCGCGCCGACGCTGTGCGGCGACGATATCGAGCCGCGCCACCTGGATCTGCGGCCCTTCATCCTGCAGGGCGTGCGCACGGACGTGACCGCGGGCGGGCTGACCCGGGTGGCGATGCGCAAGGGCTCATTGGTGGTGAATTCCTCGCAGGGCGGGGGCAGTAAAGACACCTGGATCGTGGACGAGGAGAACTAAGATGCTCTCGAGAGTCGCGGAACGCGTGTACTGGATGGCGCGTTATGTCGAGCGGGCGGAGAACACCGCGCGCATGGTCACGGCCTTCCATCTGCTGGCGCTGGACATGCCGAAGTCGGTACAGCTCTCCTGGAAGGGCCTGGTCGAGGTGACCGGGAACGACGAGCTGTTCGACAACCACTACCAGCGCGAGGACGAGCGCAATTGCGTGAAGTTCCTGCTGGCCGATGCCGACAACCCCAGCTCGGTGCTCAACTCCCTGCGCTCGGCGCGCGAGAACGTGCGGACCACCCGGGACCTGGTGCCATCCGAGGCCTGGGAGGTGATGAACGAGCTCTACCTGTTTGCGCGTGACGAGATCGACCAGGGCATCGGCAAGCGCGGTCGCTTCGAATTCCTGTCGAGCATCGTTCAGCGCTGCCAGACCCTGACCGGGCTGCTGGCGGGGACGATGAGTCACGATGCCGCCTATGACTTCATCCGCCTCGGGCGCAATCTGGAACGCGCGGACATGGGCACGCGTCAGGTGGATGTCGGCGCGCTGAAGCTCCTGAAGAAGGACCACGACGACCCGGAGCCCTACGAGGGCCTGCTGTGGACCAGCATCCTGCGTTCCGAGAGTGGCTTTCAGATGTACCGCCAGCACGTGAAGCGGCGGATCAATGGCGTGGATGTCGTGCGCTTTCTGTTGCAGGACAGCGCCTTTCCGCGTTCGGTCACCCACGCCCTGAAGCAGGTGCAGGATGCGCTGGAAAGCCTGCCGAACAACGAAGTTCCACTACGGCTGGTCATCCAGGCCCGGCGCCATGCAATGAACGCCAACGTGGACGAACTGCTGGCCGAAGACGGTCTGCACGACTTTGTCGACCGCCTGCAGCAGGACATCGCGGATATCCACGGCGCCAATGCCGAGACCTGGTTCCTGGCCGCCCCTGCACAAGCCGCGTAACCCGCCCCTCTGGGAGCTTGCTTGCAAGCGAACGCCCCTGCCAGCGTTCGGCACGGGCAGGGGCTTCGCCGGCAAGCCGGCTCCTACGGCGCCGTGGTCAGCGGCGGGGCTTTTTGGGCTTGCTGGTGCTTGCCTTGGTGGTGCCGGCCTTGCTGCCGCCGGTGGTTTTGCTGGATCCACGGCTGACCCGCGTCCCGCGCTGCTTGCGCCCGTGCGTGCCTTCCCAGTCGAAGCGGGGGAGGTCGGTAAAGGCACGCTTGATGTTTTCGTCCCAGGCCTGAGTGAGGGAACGCAGGTATTCGTCGTCGGCCTCCATGCACAGGTAGTGGTCGAAGTCGAGGGTGCCGCGCTCGTAGACGAGGACCTCGATCGGCGGCCCGACGGTCAGGTTGGAGCGGATGGTGGAATCGATCGACACCAGCGCACAGCGGGCCGCATCGCCGAGCCCAGTGTCGTGCTCGATGATGCGATCCAGGATCGGTTTGCCGTACTTGCTCTCGCCGATCTGCAGGAACCGCGTCTGCTGCGACGTGGTGATGTAGTTACCCTGGGGGTAGATCAGGTAGACGCCAGGGGGGGCCTCCCCGATCTGGCCGCCGATGATCATCGTTGCCTCGGCCTGCATGCCGGAACGGGACAGGGCCTCCGAGTGTTTCTCGGTCTCCTCGCGATTCAGGCGCCCCAGGTACTCGGCGGCGTCCGACATGCGCTCCACGGTCGCCAGGCTCTCCTCGGCGTTGTCCTCCATGTCGCGCTTGAGCCGGTGCACCACGGCCTGCGTGGTGGCCAGGTTGCCGGCGGTCAGCACGACAAACATGCGCTGACCCTCGACCTCGAAGGTGTGCATCTTGCTGTAGGTGCTGACCTGGTCGACACCGGCATTGGTACGCGAGTCGGAGGCGAACACGAGGCCGTCGTCCAGATCGATGGCGACACAGTAGGTCATGCGGGAGCGGGATTCCGGGCTGGGGAGAACGGAATACTAGGGCCGAGATGGGGGGGCGTCAACGATCGGGTATGGCGAACCTCGGGTGGTACGGTTGGTCTGAACCGACTGGATGTCGGGTGGGAAACGTGAGGGCATAACGCATGTGGCGCATGGCTTTTATTCTGATTGCGACTCTTCTCGTACCGGCGGTGGGCCACGCCGATGCCGAGTTGGCTCCCGAGGCGCTGATCGAGCGCATGCAGGAGGGTGGGCTGGTGATCTACTGGCGCCACGCGGCGACCGACCGCAGCCAGCGTGACCGCGACCTGTCGGACATGTCCCGCTGCGAGCTGCAGCGCAACCTCAATGATCAGGGCAAGGACGAGGCGCGCAAGGTAGGCGAGGGTTTCGAGCGTCACGCCATTCCGGTCGAGTCGATCCTGAGTTCGGCGTTCTGCCGCAACGTGGATAGCGCCCGGATCGCTTTTGGCGAGGGCGCCTACGAGATCCGCGAGGATCTGTTCAACGTGCCGCCGGTACGCGATCGCGGGCGTCAGGACGAGCTGGTTCGCGCCTTGCAGCGTTATCTGAATACACTCCCCGAAGATGCCGACCAGAACGTCGTAATCGTGGGGCACAATATCAACCTGCAGCGGGCGGCCCGGGTGCAGATCGACGAGGGCGAGATCGCGGTGTTCGAACCCGGAGAGGAACGCCCGCGGCTATTGGGGGTGCTGACGCCCGACGACTTCTGAGCCGGTCCGCCCGGGCGCGCCCTCGATATTTCGTCTACGCATTATAGTGTTGGATAGACGAAGCATGGGGAGCAGAGGCGATGGCGAGGCGGATGTTTGGGTTCTTTGGGGCGCTGCTGATCGGCCTCGTCCCCTTGGGGCTTGGGGCTGATGAGCTGAGTGCGGAACAATTGATCGAACGCCTGCAGGGCGGCGGGCTGGTCGTCTTCTGGCGCCATGCGGAGACCGACCGCTCGCACGATGACTACGACATCAGCGACATGGATGACTGCGCGGGGCAGCGCAATCTCAGCACCCTTGGGCGCAATCACTCGCGGCGGGTGGGTGACGGCTTCCGCGCGCTGGAGATCCCGGTCGAACAAGTGTTGACCAGTCCCTTCTGCCGAAACTGGGAGACCGCCTCGCTGGCCTTCGAGGAATACGAGATCCGCTATGACCTCTTCAATCTCCCCTGGGTGCGGGACGAGGACCGCCGTGCCCATCTGATCGATGGCCTAGCGCGCCACCTCCATACGCCCCCGGAGGATCCGTCTTCCAACATCGTGGTCGTGGGCCACGACCTGAACCTGCGCCAGGCGGTGGATCTGGAAATCCAGGAGGCCGAACTGGCGATCTTCGTGCCCGCACACGACGGCCCCAAGCTCCTCGGGGTGCTCGCCCCGAGTGACTTCCCCGAGCCCGATGCCGACCGTATCGCACCCGTCCCCGGGACTCCCGAACGCGAGGCATCCGATCCGCACTAGCGACGTCACCTGGGCGGTCCCCGGGTACAATGGCCGTTTTGGGGAGAATCCGCATGCGTCCTTGCAGGGGTGTTGGCCTGGCAGGGCTGTTGCTCGGGTTATGGATCGCGGGTCCTGCATTCGCGGCCTGCCCGGAGGGCAGTGCCCATGAGGGCGAGGCTCTCGCAGCCGCCTGGCTGGATCGGGAGCCCGTAGCTCGGGTCCAACCGGAGGACATGGCCGATGCCCTGTGCATTCAGGGCGCCTTGGTGGCGGATCTGGATGCGGCGGTGGGGCCGCATGTGGGGTGGAAGGTCGGTCTGACCTCCGAGAGCATGCAAGAGCGCTTCGGCGCCGATGCCCCGGTGGCGGGCCCCATGCTGGTCGGGATGATCTGGCCGTCGGAGGTTCCGGTCGAACGGGATTTCGGCGCGCGCCCCATGGTCGAGGCCGATCTGGCCGTGCGCGTGGCGGACCCGGCCATCATGCAGGCATCGGACCATGCCGAGGTGCTCGCGGCCATCGACTGGGTGCTGCCATTCATTGAGCTCGTGGATCTGATGGTCGCGGACCCCTCCACCCTGGATGCCCGGAGCATTACCGCGATCAACGTGGGCGCTCGGGGAGGTGTCCTGGGCGAGCCGTTGCCCGTGAACCCGGAGATGGGTGAGACGCTGGCCGCGATGACGGTGGTCATCGAGAACGAGGATGGCGAGGTGCTGGGCGAGTATCCGGGTAGCGCCATCCTCGGACACCCACTGGACGCCGTACTCTGGCTGGTGGATGAACTGGCGGCCCGCGGCGAGACCCTCGAGGCCGGCGAACTGCTGAGCCTGGGGAGTTTCGGGCCCTTGTTTTCGGTGGATGAACACGACGCCTTCCTGGTGCGTTACGAGGGCCTGGTTCCGGGCCAGGCCCCGGAAGTCGAAGTGCGGTTCGAGTAAAAACGGGCCCGATCAAAAAAGGGGCCCGCGCTGGGCGGGCCCTTGTCGAGCAAGGTCAGTGGCTTAGTAGAGGAAGTCCGGCAGGTGACTGCGCAGGGCGGCCGGGTCCTGGATCTTGGAAACGTTCTTGGCAATCTGGGCGGTTACGATCTGCGCGACCTGCGGGTCCAGCAGTTCGCGCAGGGCCCCCAGGAATTGTGGCGCGGCAAGGATGACCAGCCGCTGATAGCTGCCGCTGTGATAGCCCCCCCGGAGACGGTCGGCGACTTCGCGGGCGAAACGGTTGCGTTCATTGACACTTGGGTCGGTGGTCTCCTGCATGGCGTGGCGGCCGTCACCTCCGGCGCTGCTCCAGCTGCGGCCGGGGCGGTCCGTGACCAGATCCCGGGGATGTACGCGGGACTCGGTGTGCGTCAGGGTTTCGATTTCGTGCAGACCCTGGCAGGCACGACCTTCACAACTGAGGATGCGCGCGCGGGCGGCATCGGCCACAACGATCCATACGGTATCCATACAGTGCCTCCTGTTGGACAGGCGTGAATGCCCCGAAGGGCGAAATGAACGCGCGATCCACGAGCGGGCCCGGTACTGCGATCGGGTCCGCGCGGGATGTTGCATCCTTTCTTCTTGAGTGTAGATCGTTGTGGCTGAGTTTCCTGGTTCCAGGGGCATCGAATCGGCCCCTTTGATCTGTGTCACAGGACGTACAAATAAAGGAGGCGGGAGTGAATTTCACGGTGGAACGTGGCACGGGCCTTGAGCCGCACCTGGAGGCCATCGCGCGCCTGCGTATCGAGGTCTTTCGCGAGTGGCCCTACCTGTACGAAGGCTCCGTCGAGTACGAGCGGGACTACCTGGCCGACTATGTCCGCTGTCCGCAAAGCGCGGTGGTGCTCGCCTGGGATAGAGGAGAACTCGTGGGGGCGTCGACCTCGCTGCCGCTGGCGGCGGCCGACGCCGATTTTCAGGCCCCTTTCGCTCAGAACGGACTGGACCCCGAGCGGTATTTCTATCTCGCGGAGTCGGTCCTGCAGCGGCCTTATCGGGGACAGGGGGCCGGCCATCGCTTCTTTGATGCCCGCGAGGCCGCAGCGCGCGAGTCGGGCTATACGCAGGCGACCTTCTGTGCCGTCATCCGTCCGGACAAACATCCGGCACGCCCGGCGGACTATCGCCCGCTGGACGGTTTCTGGCGCAAGCGCGGCTACGAGCCCGCCGACGGGCTCGTGTGCCACTACCACTGGCCGGATCTGGGCGAGGACGGGGAGACCTGGAAGCCGCTCCAGTTCTGGTGGCGGTCACTGTAAGCAAGTCCTCGGGACGCCTGCCCCGCAGGCCTTACTTCGAGTCTTCGTCCCGGTTCAGCAGATCGGCGAGCCCGGCAAAGGGGTTATGGGTCGCCGTGGTTTCGGCGCTCTTGCCGCTCCCTGGGGTCGCGTCGGTATAGCGCTGGTGTTCGTTGTCGTGGCAGTACAGGCACAGCAGCTCCCAGTTGCTACCATCGGGGGGGTTGTTGTCGTGGTTGTGGTCGCGGTGGTGCACCGTCAGTTCCTGCAGGTTGGCGCGCGTGAACTCGCGCCCGCAGCGCCCGCAGACCCACGGGTACATCTTCAGCGCCTGTTCGCGATAGCCCCGCTCGCGTTCGGTCCTGGATTGATGGCTTTGCGCGACCAGCGCGTCCAGCCGTTCGGAAGACCCCTTGCCCTTTTGTCCCATCGTGCCTCCGGCCGCTTTGTCAGCCACAGCGTAGCGGTATCCCACGATAAAACAGCGTGGGCCGTCAGGCGAGGCCGTTCAGTGGCGGGTCTCGCCATTCCCGGGACCGGGCAGCGGTCCGGGGCCGGGGTGGCCCACATGAAAGCCCTGGGCGTAGTGGATGCCGATGGACTTGACCGCTTCCAGGATCTCGGCGTCCTCCACGTACTCGGCGATGGTGCGCACGTTCAGGTCGCGCGCCAGCGCCGCGATCGAGCGGACAAATGCCTGGTCGCGCGCGTCGTGGACCATGTTGCGCACAAAGTCGCCCTCGATCTTCACGAAGTCGATGGGGAAGCGCTTGAGGTAGTGGAACGAGGAGAAGCCCGAGCCGAAGTCGTCGACTGCGAACTGGAATCCCTGCTGCTTCAGGTCGAGTACGAACTGTTCCAGCACGGCCATGTTCTTCACCGTGTCGCGCTCGGTGATCTCGAAGACCACCTTGGCCGGCTCGATGCCGTGGTCGTGCGCCAACTGGCGGACCTTGCCGATGAACTCGCCGATGATCAGGGCGCGCGGCGAGAGGTTGATGAACAACAGCCCCGAGTAGCCGGAGCGGCTGACCTCGATAAAGGCCTGCTCGATCAGCACGTAGTCGAGCTGGTGCATCACCCCCATGGTCTCGGCGACCTCGACGAACTGGCCCGCCGGGATCAACTCGTCGCCCACACGGATGCGCATCAGCAGCTCGTGGATATGGGCCTCGCCGGTGGCGGTGTCCATGATCGGTTGGAAGTAGGGGACGATGCGGCGGTCCTCCAGCGCCTCCATGATCATGATGCCGGTCTCGCCCGCCTCGCGGAACACTGCGGCCACTTCTTCGTCACTCGGCACGCAGACCGCGTTTTTCCCCTCGCGCTTGGCCTTGTACATCATGTTGTCGGCCACCAGGAACAGGTCGCGCGTGTCCTTGCCGTGGCGTGGATAGGCGGCGATGCCAATGCAGGTGGTGGCCTTGACCCGCGAGCCGTCCGGGGCCGGGAGCGACAGGCCATCGGTGGCCTCGGCCATGTGCGCCGCGAGCTGCCAGGCGGAGTGCTGGTCGGTCTCGGGCAGGATTAACGCGAACTCGTCGCCGCCGTAGCGCGCCAGGATGTCCTCGTTGCGGATCGCGCCCTGGATCGTCTCCGCATAGGCCTGCAGGAAGCGGTCCCCAAAGGCATGGCCGTAGCGGTCGTTGATGGTCTTGAAGTTGTCCAGATCCACGACCATCACCGCAAAGGAATAGCCATGCCCCTCGGCGCGCTTGATCTCGTAGTTGAACAGCTCCCAGAACACCCGCTGGTTGTAAAGATTGGTCAGCGGGTCACGCGTCGCGTAGTACTCGAGGTCCTGGGTGTACTTGTAGATCGCCTTCACCGAGCCGACCAGGTTCAGCAGGGTCGACAGGATGCTCTCGATCACGACATGGCGTACCGGGTCGCGCACCAGATCGGACTGCACGCCGATGCCGACCACACCGCCAATGCGCGGGGTGTCCAGTACCAGTGACTTGGTCGCCAGCTCGATCTGGCGGGGCGAGAGTTCCGGCAGATGACTGGAGGCGTCGGCGACGTTGTGCCGCACGCTGATGTTGGCGTCCCGCACGAACTCCTCGGACGCCCGGATGCGATGCGTGGCCAGGCGTTCCACAGTGCGCCGGGTGGCCTCCGTGGGCTCCGCGCGCCAGAAGATCTCCAGCTCGTAGACGTCGTCGTTGGCCTTGAACAGGGTGAACAGGGTGTAGGCGTCGATGATCGTGTTGATCTCGGTCAGCAGTACCCCGATGTATTCGCGCCAGTCACGCACCACATCCGACGTGATGATGAACTTGTCCAGTAGCTTCAATTCGAACTCGAGGATGTCCTTGTCGACCGCGACCGCGCGCAGCTTGCGCACCAGGTCATCCACCTGGTCGACCACCTGGTTGAGCTCCACGAACCCGGTGTCGATCGCCTGCGTCTCGACGTGGTTGAGGTCCTTGATCGCATTGACGCGGGTTACCTGGTCCTGGAAACGGCGCACCGAGCGGGTGATGGGCGCCGTTGCCCAGGCTGCGATCAGGGAGCCCAGCAAGAGCGTGCCCAGCCCGGTCCCGAGGAAGGTCCAGACCTGCTGGTTACGCGCCTCGCTGATGGCCGTGCCCAGGTCCTGGCGCACCTCCATCACCCCGAGCACATCGCCGCTGGACGCGTTGCCATGACAGGCGAGGCATTCGTTGCGGGCGCGCAGAGGGAAGGTGTAGCGCAGCTCGCCGTTGTCCTGGCGGCTTTCGATGGCGCCGGTCTCGAACGCATGCTCGATGCGCTCGTGCCACGCGGGCTGATCCACGTCGCCGTACAGTGCCGAGACCTTCTCGCCGCGATAGAAATCCAGCTGCAGCGGCGTATCCGCCAGCGATTCCTCGATCCCCGCCGAGAACGCCTCCAGCTGCTCGCGAGTCCAGCCCTCGCGCATGATCTGGAACATCGAGGCGAAGGTCTGGTGGGCGATGCCGCTGGCCGTCTGTTCTGCCTGGCGCGCCATCGTCCGTTCGTAGATCAGCGTGGAGGTGATATGGACTGTCAGGAACACGAGCAGGGCCACGCCCATGATCGCGGCGACGATGAACAGCCGCAGTCGCAGGGCCCGGCGCGGGGATGCGGGGCGTTCAGCGGACATGAAGACCTCGCGGGTCCAGGCAAAAGGCCTCTGAGTATTAGATACCTCATGCCCCGGGATCTTGATCTGGATCACATGCGCAAGCGATGCAACTTTTGTGGCCCTTTCGCCGGCGTGGGCCGGTCGGCGCGAATCAGCGTTGCGTGTCGAGTTCTTGCAGGTTCTGCACCATGGTCTCGGGCGCGCGTTCGTGGCCGGAGGGCAAGTTGGGCTCGGGGTCCAGCATCCAGGCAACGAGATCGCCAAAGGTGTCCGCGGAACGGGTATAGCGCGTGAGCATGTGGTAGCCCGCGGGATAGAGCACCATGCGGTGGCCGGGGTCGCCGGTCGCGGCCAGGTGTTCGGCCAGCACCGCCGTAGGCCCGGGTGGCACGAGGTCGTCTTTCGCGCCGTAGAGCAGCAGGCTTGGGGCGGGTAGCGTGCCTCCGGCGCTCAGCGCGCGGCCCATCAGCGTGGTCAGTCCGTCCAGGGCGTCGATGCGGGCATCGCGCAGGACCAGCGGATCATCGCGCATCTGCTCCAGGACCGCCGGGTCGTCGGTGGGCTGGATATCGAATTCCGCCGCCATCTCGCCGGTCAGGCGCATGCCGGGGGCAATGCGGGCGCCAACCCAGAGGCCGAAGCGCTGGTACCAGGGCATTTGATCGCGGCTCCAGACGGCCGGGCTGATCAGCGCCGTCCCGCGCATGGGCGGCGGGTCTTCGCCGGTGGCGGCCACCAGGGCCACGGCGCCGCCCATGCTCTTGCCGATCAGGTAGGGCGGGTTGTCGGGATAGCGCTCGGCGAGGATGCGCAGCCCGGTGCGTGCGTCCTCGGCCATCGTCTGATAGCCCGCCCAGCGGCCGATATCGCGGTTGGCGCCAAAGCCGCGCTGATCAAACGCGTAGACGGCGATCTCGTGCTCGGCAAGGGCCTCGCCCAGGGCCGCCATGCTGCCGCCGTGGTCGTTGAAGCCGTGCAGGGCCAGGGCGACCCGGCGGGGCTCTTCCGGTCCCCAGCGGTGTAGCGGGAGGCGGGTCCCGTCCGCGGCTTCCAGCACCTCGGCGTCCGGGCGTTCATCCGGGGCATCGTCCACGGCCGGCTGCGGCGGACTGCCGGCACAGGAGGCCAGCCAGAAGGCGGCGAGGACGACCCACCAGACGCGCATCATGCCGGCTTCACCTGGGCGGCGCCTCGTCACCTTCCTGTGCCTCGCCACCTCGTGGTGGGAGCAGGAATTGCGTCGGGTGTCGGCGCAGGTGTCGGCCGTAGGCCTTCAGCACGCGGTCGAAGGCCCCGATGCGGACGCCGCGGGCACGCAGGGCGACGTACAGGGCCAGGCCGAAGCTGACCCACAGGTTCACCGCGCCGATCAGCAGCACGAACACCAGGAACAGCAGGAAGGTGAACACGCCGATCGACTCGCTGGCGGTCACGTAGCCGAGGTTGGCGGAGGCGAAGGCCACATGCTGGATGTCCAGCGGCAGGTTCAGCAGGTAGCCGACAAAGCCGGTCATGCCGAGCAGCATGCCGAACAGGAAATTGCCCAGCACCGCGCCGTAGTTGTATCCGACCCAGTCGGCGAGACGGTGACGGGTGGTGGTTGGCAGCAGCCGCTGCAGCAGCGGGTGCTCGCGCAGGCGCCCGGGCAGGTCGAGATAGGCGCAGCGGTTGTCGAAGAACCCGGCGATCAGGCCAGAGACGAACAGCCAGACCCCGGCGATGGCCGCGAAAAACAGCGCCAGGCCCAGGATCGGGCGCAGGCCGTCCAGCAGGTAATCCGTCTCGGTGCCCGAAAGGATCGGTGTGCCGAAACCCCAGGCCGCGAGGGCCCCGATCAGTAGCGCCGTGGGGAGTGCCACGCCGACATTGCCCAGCACGGCCGCAAACTGGGAACGGCCAACCCGTACCAGCAGTTCCGCAAGCTTCGAGGCATCGGCCGTGCCGCGTTCGTTCTCCTCGATCGCGGCCGCGAGGCGCGCGGCGGTCATCGCCGGCTGCTTGGTCGCCACGGTGAAGTGCAGGATGTGGATCAGCACAAAGCCCAGACCGTAGTTCAGGCTGACCCACAAGGCGTTCCAGCCCTCGGACAGGCCCAGGGATTCCACCTGGATCTTGATCAGCGCCATGAAGGCGATGATCAGGCCCGCACCGGCGCCCGAGCGCAGCATCGTCAGGTACTCGCCGCGATCACGGGTGATGTAGTGCTCGCCGGTGTCGGAGACATGCTGCGTGATGCTGCGCGAGACCAGCCGGATGTTGTCCTGCCACAGCGCGCGCAGCCCGTGGCGGCGGGCACTGGCCGTGACCAGCTCGCGGAACACGCCCACCGCGGTGGTGCGTGTGTGTGCCTCCTCGCGCGGCTCGAGCAGGTCCAGCAGCTTGTGGATGCGCGACAGCGTCTGGTCCAGGCGCTCCAGCAGATGGGTCAGTGACAGGCTGCTGCCATGCGTGATCGCCCGCCGGCGCAGGCGCAGGATCTGATCCCCGCACTGTTCCAGCAGCACGCGGGCATGGGCGTCGTCCATGCGCTCGTGGCCGGGGTCCTGCAGCCAGGCACGGTAGTCGCGCACATAGGCGGAGATCTCGCGCTCCTGCGCGACGAAGGCGGAATTGCGCTCGGCAATCGACGGATCCAGCCGCAGCAGTTCCGGTTCCAGTTCCTCGGCGGCGATCCAGATCGAGAGCATCTCCAGGGCGTAGAGCGTCTCGCTGCGGGCGCGGTCCAGCACGCCGGGGTGTTCGCCGGACAGGCAGCCCAGCGCCCCGAGCAGCCGGGACCAGGCATCGTCCGGCAGCGCCGATACCCAGATCGCGTCATCGGGGTTGTGGAAGACGTGGTAGAGCACGTCCCGGAGATCCGCGCGGTCCATCGGGTGCGGATTGATGCGCTCGTACAGGAGTTCCGCGGCCTCGCGGAAGAAACCCTTGCGGGAGAACAGGCCCACGCCGGTATACAACGTCAGGTGGCGGGCGTCCTCCAGGCCGGCCTCCAGACGCTCGCGCAGGCGTTCGCGAACCTCGGGCTGTTCCTGGAGGGCCAGCGTCAGGCTCTCGATCCGGGCAATGACCGGCGCGATGTTGCGGGGGTTGTCCGGGCGCAGCCAGTCCACGATGCGGCGCAGGGTCTCGGCGAGATCGCACTGACTGTCATCCTGCAGGGCGTCCAGCAACTGTGCGGCATCGTCCGGGGTCTGCATAACGCTCCCTGCGCAATCGGAAAGCGCCCATTATACGGATAGCCGGTGCCCGGTCAGCGGCCCCCGGGTTCGCCCGGAACCGTGGTCAGGCCGAATACGAGAAACGAACAAATCCCGTGTAGCAAGGGCCGATCTCGGCGCATGCGCACCTCCCGTTGCGGCAATGCGGGTCGACGCGCGCGATATATTGAACATAGCAGGTGCCGGCTCGGCCGGTGCTGTTGATGAGGGCAGTGGCTGCATGAAGGCAACAGTAAGCAGGATGGGTGGGTTCCGGAGTGCGAGCCTCTGGGTATGGGTCTGCTGGTTGTTGCTTATGGGGTCGGCAGCCGCCCAGGCCGACCCCGAATCACGGGTGGTCACGGACGACTCCGGCGCCGCCTTCGACGTGACGTTGTATCCGGCCGAGGGCCAGCGTCTGTATCTGTGGCTGCTGCCTCAGGCAGGGCAACACGAGAACCATGATCGGCTGGCGCGCGAACTGGTCGCCTCGGGTATCGAGGTGTGGATGGTTGACCTGCTGGACGCGTATTTCCTGCCCCGTACCAATGAGAGCATGCGCAGCCTGGATGGTGAGGGCGTGGCCGCACTGATCCGGGAGGCGCACCACGAGACGGGCAAGGAGGTGATGGTGGTGGCCTCCGGACGCCCGTCGATCGTCGCGCTGCGCGGCATGCGCCACTGGCAGCTCGGCGAACCCGGCAGCGCCTACCTGATAGGCGCGACGCTGGGCTTCCCCAACTTGATGGTCGACACACCCGTGGCCGGGGCGCCGGCCGAGTACGTGGACGTGGCACGTGCCACCAACCTGCCGGTCTTCATCCTGCAGCCGGAACTGGGGGTCTATCGCTGGTATCTCGACGAGATCCTCGGCGCCCTGCGCGGGGGCAGCAGCCCGGTGTTCGTGCAGATGGTCCCCGAGGTGCGCGACTTCTACTACCTGCGTCGCGGCGACCCCAGTGCCGAGGAGCGCGCCGCTACCGATCAGCTGGCGCGTCAGCTACGTCGGGCGGGCAACCTGCTGGCGACCATGCCGCGCCCGCTCGCGGCAAGTCCGCTCCCGGAGCGCGAGTCGACCGTGGAGGCCCGCCGCGGTCTGGTGGAACGCGATCACACCCCGCCGATGGAGGACTTCACGCTGACGGATCACCTGGGGGACGAGCAGTCCCTGAGCGACTATGCCGGGGACGTGATCCTGCTGAACTTCTGGGCGACCTGGTGTCCGCCCTGCGTACACGAGATCCCGTCGATGAACCGCATGGCGGAGAAGCTGGGCGAGGGCTTCGAGATCGTCTCGGTCAACTACCAGGAAAGCGCGGAACACATCGCCGAGTTCATGGACGAGGTGCAGGTCGACTTTCCGGTGCTGATGGATTTCGACGGCCGGGTGGCGGCGGGCTGGCGGGTATTCGCCTTCCCCAGCTCGTTCATCCTCGACCGCGAGGGGCGCATCCGCTATTCGGTTAACAGCGCCATTGAGTGGGATGATCCGGAGGTCATCGACACGGTACGCGAGTTGATGCAATAACGCGGCGAACGGAGCGCACCCGCGGGATCAGGAGATTTCGGCCTCCCGCGAGCGCAGCCTTGCGTTATTGCCCCTGCTGGTGGTTCTCGACCGCCTGCATCAGGAAGCCCGAGAGGTCCGGAAGGCCAAGATCGGGGATCCAGTTACCGGCCTCGGCCCAGGTCCACAGACCGATCAGCAGGAACATGCCGGAGGCGACAAAGCGCATCGGCGCGGCGGGGATGCGCGCGGCAAAGCGCTTGCCCAGGATCAGGGCCGGGGTGGTGATCAGCAGAATGCCCACGGTGGCGCCCAGTACGACGGGCAGCAGGGCGCCGGAGGCCCCGGCCAGGGTGACGACCGCCAGCTGGGTCTTGTCCAGCATCTCGAACAGGAAGAAGGCGACCGCGGCGGCGAAGAAGGCGCTGCGCGCCTTGGGCGCCTGCTCGTCTTCCTCGTCCTCCGGGAACAGGACCCAGATCGCCATGATCAGGAAGGCCGCGCCGACCACCCACAGGTGCCAGTCGGTGGCAATCACCGCGAACAGCCAGATCCCGACCACGGCGGACAACAACTGGTTCAGGAAGAGGCCGGTGGCCATACCCCAGAATACGGCCCAGGCACTGCGGCAGCGCATGCCGAACACGGCCGCCAGGAACATCGAGCGGTCGCCGATCTCCGCGATGGCCACGGCCACGATGGACAGCAGAAAGAGTTCCATGAATGCAATTCCGGGGCGGGCGGCGCAACGCAGAGCCGGTGACATCGCCATCCGCCGCCCGCCCACGGGCTGTCCTCGCGATCACGCGAGGCGGATATCGATGCCACAGGTCTCGTCAGGCCGCTTGTCGGAGGCGCACCGGGGCGCCTTCGGACGGGCTGCATACGCCATGGCCCGAGGGCCAAGGATGTTGACGCATGCCTCCGGCGCTGCCGGAGCGACTACTCCCCTGAGGGTGCGCGAACTATAACCAATGCGTTTAGGGTCTGTCTATCGTGTTCTTGGCGGACGTTGCCCTTGCGGGATTGGCGCGGCGGGCGACGTTCAGGATGGGGCCGGCGCAGCGTCGTCCGGCGTGGCGAACCGCGACTGGTTGCGGCCCTCGTCCTTGGCCCGGTACAAGGCCCGGTCCGCGCGCCGGAGCAGGCCTTCCGCTGTTTCCATCGGCTCGGCGAAGGCGATACCAGCGGAGCAGGTCTGCTGGTTCGGGGTGCGCTGACGGAGGCGCTCGATGACCGTGCGCGCCTGATCCGGACCGGTGTGAGGGAGCACCACCACAAACTCCTCGCCCCCGTAGCGGGCGACCGTGTCGCTGGGGCGCAGTTCCTGATGCCAGGCGGCGACCAGGTCGCGCAACAGGCGATCACCCTGCGCGTGGCCGTGCTGGTCGTTGTACTGCTTGAAGTAATCCAGATCGATGAAGGCTAGGGTGAGCGGTGTGTCCAGACGCCGGGCACGCGCAAGTTCTTCCTCGAGAACGGTTTCCAGCTGTCGGCGGTTCGCCGCGCCGGTGAGAGGATCGGTGCGCGAGAGTTGCTCCAGCGCCTGGGCCTGGCGTTGGGTCTCCCGGATCAGGCCGCTCATGCGAACCAGAACCAGCAGGAAGATCAGGATGGAGGCACCGGCGGCGACGCGCACCGTGTCGGTATCCACCCCGGCGGTGAACAGGATGATCCCCGGCACCAGTACCGCCGCAGAACCCAGGATGTAGAGCCTGCGGCGGGAGAGCTCATGGCTGCCGGTGCGGTCCTCCGGATTTACCTGGGTCGAGGGGTGCCAGGCGGCTGCGGCGAACAGGGTATAGGCGATCAGCCAGCCGGCATCGGTCAGTCCGCCGGGCTGATACCAGCCGGTGGAGTTCCCATGGGCGTAGAGCAGGTCGGCGCTCAGATAGGCCAGAACGCCGAGCAGCAGCAACAGCTGGCCATCAATGTGCGTGTTGTAGCGAAACACCAGGCGCAGTACCAGTGGCAGCAGCATCAGGTCGAACACTGGGTAGCCGGCCGACACCAGCAGCTGGAGGCTGGTCAGTTCCGGATCGTACACATAGGGCTGGATCAGCAGCGCCCAGGCGAGCACCGCCGCGGAGATGCCGACGATCAGGGCGTCGCCCAGGGCACCATCGTGCCGGTCCGTGGGGCCGCCCAGTCGCCACAGGGCGACAATGAATAGCGGATACACCGCCAGGTACAGGAAGTCCGGCGCCGCCGGAAACGGCTCAAGGCCCTGCAGATCCAGGACATACCAGATCAGGTGCCCGGTACCTCCGAGGAGCAGGGCGGTCGCGATCAGGATCCAGGCCGAACGGCACCAGGGGCCCCGGTCACGAAACAGCGAGGCCGCAACCACGGCGGCGGCGCCAAGGCTTGCCGCTACATACAAGGCCGCGGCAGTGTGGCCGTAAGGCATGGCCACATAGGCAATGGTGGCCACAAGCCCGATCGCCAGCCACACAAGCCATTGGCGTCGGCCGGATCCAGGCGTCATGGCCTGGGTGTGCGGATTATCTGAATCGGTCATTGATTCCCCCTGAGCCCTGATGTTGGCAGAAGCGACACGTTTTCGCGCGTGCCGCGTTGGGGATGGCAATCGCCGTGTTTCTGTCATAGGGTAGAACGAACGTTCGTTCTAGGGTGCGACATGTCGGCTGCGGTACAGGAGAATCTGCGCGGGGATGCGCTGCGCCAGCGTGTGCTGGAAACGGCGCTGGAGCTGTTCGGCACGGCCGGGTATTTCAACACCTCGATTCACGACATTCGGCGCGAGGCCGGGGTCTCGATCGGCTCGATCTACCACCACTTCGGCAACAAGGAGTCGCTGGCCAAGGCCCTGTACGACGACCTGCTGGAGCGGATGGATAGTGGGCTGCGCGAGGTGATGGAGCAGCAGCGGACGTGCCGCGCGCGCTGCGACGGCATCATCGCCTTCATGTTCCGGGCGGCGACCGACGATCCCCGCACCATGCGCTTCGTGCTCGAGGCGCGCCATCGGGAGTTTCTGCCAAACGAGCCGCCCGTTTGTTCGTCGCGGCCCTTCCTGCGGATGCGCGAGTGCATCGAGCAGGGCATTGCCTCCGGCGAGGTTCGCCCTATCGAAGTCCCGGTCGCTGCCACCGTGGCGTTTGGCGGGGCGATCCGCCTGCTCCACCTTCATCTGGACGGCGTCCTCGAAGAGCCCCTGTCGTGCTACCTCGCGTCGATGCAGGACGCGGCCTGGCGGGCGATTGCGAGTGATCCGCCTGCGGCCACAAACCACCCTACCTAGGAGACCGAAGAATGAAAATGCTGGCTGTTCTTTCCCTGATCTTGACGCTGTCCGTGGTGTCACTGTCCGCGCATGCGGAACCGACGGATACCCGGGCCCTGGAGGGTGTCGACCAGGGCCGGGTCGTGTTTGACCTGAACAACAATGACCCAGAGCTGCTTGCGCTGTATCTGATGGTAATCCGCGAGACCTTCAACGACCTGACCGATCAGGGCGTCGAGCCGGACATGATCCTCGCCTTTCGTGGTCGGGCGGTGACGATGGTCAGCGAGGATCGCGAGCGCTTCGAGCTGACCGAGTTCGACCATCTGGATGCGATCGAGGAACACATTGCCGCGCTGAAGGAGAAGGGCGTGCGGATGGAGTCGTGCGCCGTTGCCACCCGCCTGTTCGGGGTGGATCACGGCGAACTGCTGCCGGGCATCGAGCCAGTGCGCAACACCTTCGTCTCGCTGACCGGCTACCAGGCCCAGGGCTACGCAGTGATCCCGATCTACTGAGCCGCCTAATGCGGCCACACCGGGCCCGAAAACAAGACAAGCGGGCCCCAACCCCAAAGGAGACATAGCTCATGCGAAACCGAATCCTGATCCTGCTGCTGGCCGCCTTGCTGCCTCTCGGGTTGATCTCGAAGGCGAATGCAGAAGGCCTGGACAACCGCGAGGCCACCCAGGGCATCGAGACCATGCGCGCGGTCTACGACATGCGCAAGTCCGACCCCGACGTGATGCTCGCCTACCTCCGTGGCATCGCCACCAATCACGAGAATCTGGTGAAGGAAGGCGTGGAACCGGACCTGCGCATGGTGTTCATCGCCGAGGCGGTCAAGTTCATCACCACCGACCCCGAGCCCGAGATCGCGATGGACCACGGCGACACGCTGGAGGAGATCGCGAAGGCCGTCGAACGCCTGGACGAGCTGGGCGTGCGCATGGAGGTCTGTGCCGCGGCCACGCGTGCCTATGGAGTGGACAACGACAAGGTCCTCGATGCGATCAAGCCGGTCCGCAGCGGCTTCATCGCCGTGATGGGCTACCAGAATCAGGGCTACGCGCTGGTTCCGGTCTACTGAGCACCTCCGGGACCTCTCACACGGTCCCTTTTCCGGCCGTCACAGGGATGTGACGGCCTTTTTTGTGCCCATGCCGCGTCAGGCGATGCGGTAGGCCGAGGCCAGGTCCCGCACGCGGGCGGCGATGCCGGCGACGTCCTGGCTGGCCGTGGAGGTCTGTTGCGCGCCACGGGAGGTATCGCCGGTGAGGTCGTTGATGGTGGCGATATTGCGGTTAATCTCCTCGGCCACCGCATTCTGTTCCTCGGCCGCGCTGGCGATTTGGGTCGTCATGTCACTGATGCGTCCCACCGCCTGAACGATCGATTCCAGTGCCTCGCCGGCCCGTTCCGCGTCGTGGCTGGTCGATTCCGCCATTTCGCGCCCGCGCCCCATCGCGTTGACGGCCTCCCGTGTGCCGGCCTGCAGGGCCTCGATCATGGCCTGGATGTCCGCGGTGGAGTCCTGGGTGCGGGAGGCGAGGGTACGCACCTCGTCGGCGACCACCGCGAAGCCGCGACCCTGTTCACCCGCGCGGGCGGCCTCGATCGCGGCGTTCAGCGCCAGCAGGTTGGTCTGCTCGGCAATCCCGCGGATTACATCCAGCACCGAGCCGATCTGCTGGCCCTTTTCGTCGAGGCTGCGGACGGTGCCCTCGATGGTCGCGACCTCGCCGGACAGTCGGCCGATCTCCTTGACCACCGAGCGCACGACCTCGCCCCCGTCCCGGGATTCCTGATCCGCTTCCTGGCTGGACGAGGCGGCATCGGAGGCATTGCGTGCGACCTCCTGCACGGTGGCGGCCATCTCGTTCATCGCCGTGGAGACCTGTTCGGTCTGCGACTGCTGCTGGTCGACGTTGCTGTTGGTCTGGCTGCTGACGGCAGAGAGCTGCTCCGCGGCAGAGGCCATCTGGTCGGTCAGGCCCCGCAGTTCCCGGATCGATCCCTCGAACTGCTCGAGCATGCCGTTCAGGGCTCGGGCAGTGGCCCCGATCTCGTCGTCGTTCCCGATCTCGACCCGTTGTGACAAGTCGTGATTCTCTACGATTGCAGAAAGGGTCTCGCGCATCCGCGACACCGGGGTGGCGATCGCGCGGTAGGTCCATGTGCCGATCACGACGACCGCAATCAGCACGATCAGCAGCACGATGCCGGTGCGCAGGAGTACCTGGCCGTAGACCTCCGATACACGCTCCGCCTCCACGCCGGCAACCTCGATCTGCAGGTCGACCAGTTCGGTTATGCGGTCGCTGATTGGGTCGATGGTGTCGTACAGCGGGCCGTTGAACGCGCCCAGCTCGCCCTCGACGTTGCCGGTCATCCCGGACAGGGCCTGTTCCAGGCGGTCGAGATCGGCATTGGCTGCCTGGAATTCCTCGATGGCGGCGGTGGCCAGCTCTTCCTCTCGGGGGGTGAGCGTCGTGGCCATGTAGCGCTCCCAGATTTCGTCGATCTCGGCGCGGGCGGTCTGGACCCCGTCGAGGGCTTCCTCGGCCGACATCAGGCCGTTGTCGGCCTTGTTCACCGCGTCGATCACTAGAATCGCGTAGTTGTCCGCGATCGTCTTGAGCTGCTGCAGCGGCACTACGCGGTCGTCGTAGATGCTCTGCACCCCATCCTCGATGGTCGCGATGCCGCGTCCTGCCATCAGCGCGACCACGAGCAGTGCCAGCACAGGGACGATGATGGTGATCGCCAGTCGGGAGCGGATATTCAGCGAACGGGGCATGGGCAAGTCCTTTCGTTAGTACTTCGATCCCGGGCGATTGTGCTCGGGGCAGAGAGTTTAACGGCAGGGTCAAGCCCGTTTTTAGGGAGTGGTCAGGGAAGGGGGCGATCCGCATGTGGCGGGCGGAAGGGCATGCGGGTGTGTGTCGCAGCTTCAGGTTTTGTTGTTGAGCAGGTCGGCGAAGCCGTGGTTGACGTCGCGATGGCCGGCCTCGTCTTCGCGTACGGCGCGAATAACATCGGACAGGCGTGCGCCCTCCGGCAGGTCCCAGTACTGGATGGCGCGATCCGGTGCCGGGATGTTCTCGATCGCACCGGTCTCCACTTCCTCCAGGTAATCGGTATAGCTGATCACGGCCTCCTCCTCGAAGTAGCCGACGATCCGGTGCGCGGTGCGCGAGGAGACCACGTAAATCAGGAAATACAGCGTGTAGAAGAACCCCTGCGCCACGATGATCAGGAGCCGCTCCAGCCAGTTGGGCGAGGCGATCTCGATGAAGGTGAGCAGGTGCATGCGCTCGTTTTCGGCCTCGTCCATCAGCGTGCGGATCCAGCCGTGGTCGTCCTCCATGCGGCGCAGCGAGCGCAGATGCTGCAGTGTGGCGCCGACCATGCCGGGGACCCCCGCGACGGTTTCCAGCACCACGGCGCGGTGCCCGTAGCGGCGGGCAAAGAAGGTGTCGGCGAACAGGCGCATCAGCGATGTGAAGGCGCGTGCGACACGGTCGGAGAAATCGCGCGGTTCGTGATGGCGACTCAGGTCCGTTTCCTGGTTGATGCTCATACAGGCTCCCGGGCAGGGCGCAAAACCATGGATGTCCTGTCTCGAGAGTAGAGTCAGCCACCCTCACTGTCGTTCCGCCGTGTCACAAAAATGCGCCGTTTCGCGCAGCGCAGGAGCGTCTGGCGTTGAGGTTCGGGGCCGCTGCGTTCACAATACGCCCCTCTATATCTCCCGTGTGCGCGAACAAGCCGGCGGTTTTCTGGCGGCTCAAATTCGTGTGTGCGGATTCCCGCGCGGGCCCGGGCCGCGCCGCGCGGGGGCTAACGGGGCGTTGCCCCGGCCCTGAGCGAATCGATGATCAAACTGCGCACCTACGTCTACATGGATTCCCTCCAGCCCCAGCTGGCGGAATACATGGCCACCGTCTCCCAGGGCTTTCTGCCCGTGCCGGGGGACGCGTGCCTGTGGGTGGAGGTGTCGCCGGGCATGGCCGTGCACCGGCTGACCGACGTCGCGCTGAAGGCCACCCGGGTGCACCTCGCGCAGCAGGTGGTGGAGCGCGAGTTCGGTTCCATGGTGATCCACCATCGCGACCAGAGCGATGTGCAGGAGGCCGGTCGCGTGCTGTTGCAGCGCCTGGGGGCGGATCAGTCCGATCGCCAGCCCTGCCGTATCCCGTGGCAGGAGACGATCCGCGGCATGACGCCGGACCACACGGTGCTGATCAACCGCCAGAACCGGCGCGGCAACATGATCCTGCCCGACCAGAGCATGTTCATCCTCGAGGCGGAGCCGGCCGGCTACATCATCTATGCGGCCAATCAGGCGCTGAAGGCCTCCCATGTCTCGCTGATCGACGTGCGCGCGGTGGGCGCGTTTGGCCGCCTGACGCTGGCCGGCTCCGAGGCGGACATCGACGAGGCGGCGCGGGCGGCGATCCACGCCCTGCACAACCCCGCCGGAACATAAGATGCATCGCGCGCAACTGCTCGAGCTGCTCGCCCATCACCAGACCCCGTTCATCGAGGAAGCCGGCTTTGTGCGCCGCGCACTGGACTTCGTGCAGGCCCATCCGGACTGCTTCCACTGCGATCTCCTGCCGGCGCACGTGACCGGCTCGGCCTGGGTGGTCAGCCCGGATCGCGAGCGCGCGCTGCTCCTGCTGCATGGCAAGCACCACCGGTGGTTCCAGCCGGGCGGGCATGCCGATGGCCAGTCGGACATCCTGCAGGTCGCCCTGCGCGAGATCCACGAGGAAACGGGCCTGGCGCGGGAACATATCCACCTGGTGGCCGAGGACGTCTTCGACCTCGACATCCACACGATCCCGGCGAGCCCGCATTTCCCGATGCACGAGCACATCGACGTGCGTTTTCTGCTGGAGATCGACGACCGCCTTCCGGTCCCCGGCAGCCACGAATCGCACGACATCCTCTGGGTACCGCTGCAGCACGTCTCGCGCTACAACAACAGCCGTTCCCTCTGGCGCATGGTCGAGAAGACCCGCCGCCTGCGCACCTGGCTGCACACGCATCCACGCTGATCACGCGGCCCCAGGCCCGCTCAGCGTTTCCCTCAGCGGGGCTTGACCGGCGCGTAGTCCTCGAAGCCGCAGCTCATGCAGTGAAAGCGCGCCTCGTAGCCCGCGCCGTCATCGCGTGTGCGCATCGAGCCGGGCTGGAAGTTGAACGAATGCAGCGTGCAGCGCGGGCATCTCAGATTCGTCTCCCGGGGTGCCCGCAACTCCCCTGAATGGTCCGCCTGGCTGGTTCCCGAGGCGGGTTTATCGCCACTTGACCGTGCCGCCAGCTCTCCCTTCAGCTCGTCGGCGAGCGTGCGTGCCGCAGCCGCATGTTCATCGGCGGCCATCCCGGCCAGTTGATCGATCCGTTCCTTGAGTCGCGCCAGCTCGGCGGCGTCTGTCATGGTGGTTTCTCCTGTACCCCTTGGGCTGGGCGTTCCGTTGCCGGGCGCTGTTATGGAAGCTCGCGCCGTGGCTGTCTATGTTCAGGGAATCACATCCGGCAACAACAGGACACCCCGATGCGTACATCATGGCTGGCTTTGGCCCTGTTCGCGGCGGCAACCGTCGCGCAGGGGGACGAGATCACCGCGGATTCCTTGGTCGAGGATGCCCGGTCCGAGGTCACCGATATCGACCGGGAGGGCCTGCGCGAGCTGATCGCGAACGAGCCGGACCATGTCCTGATCGACGTGCGCTCGCACCAGGAGATCGAGCTGGGCGGCGGGCAGATCCGCTCGCACCTCACGCTCAACATCCCGCGGGGCGAGCTGGAGTTTCGCATCCCGGGTGCGGTGTCTGACAAGGGCACGGCGATCGTCGTCTACAGCGACGAGAACCGCCGCTCCGCCCTCGCGGCGCAGACGCTCGAGCGCATGGGGTATACCAACGTGCACAACTACGCCGGCGGCTTCCCCGAGTGGAAGGAGGCCGAGTTGCCGCTGTACGTGCTCGACAAGGCGCTGGATTCCTTCCTCTACGACATGCCGCAGGAAGTGACCGATGGCGTGTGGTCCGCGATCGGTGCCACCCAGCCCTCCACCTACGAGAACTCGGGCCACAACAACAACCTGTCGTTCATCATCACCGACGATGGCGTGGTGGTGATGAACGCCGGCGACAACTATCTGCTGGCTCAGTCCCTGCACGAGGAGATCAAGAAGCGCACCGATCAGCCGGTGAAGTATGTGGTGCTGGAGAACGCCCAGGGGCACGCGATGCTCGGCATGACCTACTGGCAGGAGCAGGGCGCAACGGTGATCGCACACGAGGACGCCGCGCGCGAGATCGAGCAGAACGGCCAGCGCAGCCTGGAGGGTGCCCCGAACCGCACCCGCGACAAGGCGTTTCTGACCGAGCTCGGCACGCCGGACAAGATCTTCGAGGATCGCGTCGAGCTGGACATGGGGGGCGAGATTATCGAGGTGCTCTACCTCGGTCCCGCGCATGCCCCGGGGGACATCGCCCTGTGGGCCCCGGAACGCAAGACGCTGATCACCGGCGACCTCGCCTTCCACGAGCGCATGCTGCCGATCTTCGAGTACACCGACACCGCCGGCTGGATCGAGACCTGGGACAAGCTGGAGGCGATCGAGGCCGACTACATCATCCCCGGCCACGGCGGTCCGGTGACCGACTTCGAGCAGCTGCGCAAGTACACCCGCGACTACCTCGTCTTCCTGCGCGAGGAGGTGCAGGAGATTCTCGATACCGGTGGCACGCTGAACGACGCCTACAACATCGATCAGTCGGCCTACCGCCACCTGGACACCTACGACGAGCTCCACCGGCAAAACGCCGGCCGCGTCTTCCGCACCATGGAGTTCGAGGACTTCTGATGCCAACTGGCGGCGGGGGCCTCCCTCGCCGCTACTTCGACTTCAGCAGGTCGCGGATCTCCGCGAGCAGCTTTTCCTCGTTGCTGGGGGCGGGCGGCTCGGCGGGCGCGGCATCTTTTTTGCGCTGCAGCCGGCCAATCATCTTGATCGCGGCGAACACCACCATCGCGATGATCAGAAAATCCACCACGCGCTTGATGAAGATGCCGTAATTGATCGTCACCGCGGCGACGCCGTTCTCCGCCTCGCGCAGCACGATCACCAGCTCCGAGAAATCGACCCCGCCGACCAGCAGGCCGATGGGCGGCATCAGCACGTCCGACACCAGCGACGACACGATCTGCCCGAATGCCAGCCCCACGATCACGCCTACGGCCATGTCGATGACATTGCCGCGCGCTACAAACTGTTTGAACTCCTCGACGATGCCCATGACCGTTCTCCATTCCCGGAGGTAAAGAAGTTCCTATAGGCCAGCGCTAAGGCCGTTTCCATGGGCGGTGACGGGCCGTATTCAAGGCAATTATCGGTAGCCCCATGGGCGCGTGACTTGCGCAACTTCGTTCCGTGCGTCTAGAAATAGGTATATAGGCAATACAGGTTTGTATGGGGTGCCGTGCACGCGGCCCGGGGGAAAGCGCCATGAAACACACAGAAGCAGCATCTTCGACCATGGGTCACCGCCATCGGGATATGCACCTCGTGCTCTGGTGCGTGATCGGACTGTTCTGGTGGGTGGCCTCCGCGGCGCAGGCGTCGCCGGGCCCGGATTTCAGCGAGCTCTTTGGTGACAGCGACTTTATCGAGATCATCGAACGCGACGAGGGGCTGGAGACGCGGCCGACCGGGTACGTCTCGCAGGATGTCGAACCGGACCACGTGCTCCGGATCGACCTCAACGAGGGCCAGGTGCCGATCGGGCAGGGCGTGGTCTACGACGGCTTTCTGATCGACGGCCAATTGCCGGGCCCGACCCTGCGCGTGACCGAGGGCGACATCGTGCGCATGGAGATCACCAATAGCGGGGCGGTGATGCATGGGGCGTCGTTCCATGCCGCCTACACCCAGACCTCCAAGCATGTCGGTTCCATCATGCCCGGGCAGACCAAGTCGATCACCTTCCGCGCCACCACGCCGGGGGTCTTCATGTATCACTGTGCGCCGGGCGGCCATGCGATCCCCATGCACGTGATGTTCGGCCAGTACGGGATGATGGTGGTCGAGCCGCGCGACAAGCCGTACCAGCTGGAAGAGGACCTGGGCCAGGAACCCGATCTGAAGCTCTACATGCTGCAGCACGAGCTGTACGCCAGCGGCAAGGAGGCGGTGGAAGGGGATCCCAGCTACACCGCCTTCAATGGCGAGCTGTTCCGCTACGTGGAAAACCCCATCCCGGTGCGCCCCGGTGATTACGTGCGCATGTACTTCCTGAACGTGGGGCCCAACCTGCTCTCGACCTTCCATATCGTCGGCATCGTCTGGGACTACGTGTACTGGCAGGGCCACCCCGAGGCCATGTGGCCCGGCGGGCAGACGGTCACCGCGGGTCCCTCGGACTCCTGGGTGATCGAGTTCCGGATACCGCCGGAGGAGGGCGTCTACACCATGCTGGATCATGGCGTGGGGGGCACCAGTCGCGGTGCCATTGGGCTGCTGGATGCCCGTGCGGACGCCGATACGCCTTCCGAGATCCTGGCCGAGGGCCCGAGCTACGAGCCGGCGGAACTGGAAGAGCGGATTGGCGAAGCGCGGCGAATTCTTTCGCCATTCGGCATCCCGGACGCCGATGCCAACCCGGTACCCGCGCGGGCCGATCGGCCGGTTCGGTTCAGCTCGGATATCGAGGAAGTCGTGATCGAGATGAAGGGCAATGCCTTCTACCCGAAGATCGTCGAGGTGGCGCCCGGCACCAAGATCACCTGGGTTAACGAGGATGTCTTCACCTACGGACACGGCGAGACCTCCGGTGCGCACAACGCGGTGGCCCTGAGCGGTCCGCAGTCGTTCGCCACTGAGTTGCTGGCACACGCCGAGAGCGACAGCGTCACCCTGACCGAGCCGGGCACCTACGACTACATCTGCGCCCCGCACCCCTACATGCAGGGCCGCATCATCGTGCGCGACAGCGACTGACTCCGGCCCGAGCGGGACAGCGCCCGCAACAGGCGGCGATGATCGCCGCGCCGCAGGCAGGCTTCAGGAGCCGTGGGCGGCGCGGGAGTCGGATGGTGCCTGGTCGCGGTCGTGCATGCCGTAGTCGCGCACGACCTCGGCCACGCGCAGGCGATAGTCGACAAAGATGTCGCCGCGCCCGGCCGCCTGCACCTGACGGTGCGCCTCCAGGTTGCGCCACTGGCGCACCGCGTGCTCGTCGCGCCAGAACGACAGCGACAGCACCTTGCCCGGCTGGCTCAGGCTCTCGAAACGTTCGATGGAGATGAAGCCGTCCACGTCCTTCAGGTGCTCGCGCAGGCGCGCGGCCGCATCCAGGTAGTCCTGTTTGCGCTCGGCATGCGGTTCCACTTCAAAGATCACGGCAATCATGGCGGCTTCGCTATCGGCGGGATGAGGCGCCGATTAAAGCACGCCAAAGCCCATTGTGCGGAAGCCGCGGCGCACCTGTGACCCACGGCGCACCCGTCACCCAGCACCCGCTAGTCATCCCGGAAACCGCGCAGCGGTTATCCGGGATCTCCGCTCGCGGGACGGGTGCGGTCGGTGGGGCTTGCCGGTGCATGAGATCCCGGCTCTACGCTTCGCTTCGGCCGGGATGACCAGGTGTGGCGACCGCCGCTCGAGGCAGGGCCCCGAGCGATGACAGGCGGGTTCAGGCCGTCTCGGCCTCCCCGCTGGGGGAAGCCTCGCGGCGGATCAGGTAATCCACGTAGAGGAAGCCGAACGGCACGACGCCGAGGAACAGGACCAGTAGCCACTTCCACACCGGCCAGCCGCTAAGGTGGCTGGCGATCAGGGAAGTCGCGCCGTAGATGATGAACAGGATGCCGTGCACCCAGCCGACATAGGTGACGGCCAGCGGCATATCCGCATAGGTGCGTAGAGGCATCGCGATAAACAGCAGGGTAATGAGCGACAAACCCTCGAGAACGCTGATCAGGCGGAAAAATTTCATGGGAGGGACCGGAGGAACGGGAAACGCGGCGGAGGGTAGCACGAAGTGCGACGGGCGCCACGAAATGGACCAGGCAATGTGGCCGGTTTAATCCTTGCGCGGGTTGCGCACCGACTGGGCGTAGCCCTTGGCCCGGGCGCGGATCTCCTCGAAGAACAGCGCCTCCCAGCGTGTGTTGTGCTCGTCGGGCGAGAGGCTTCCGTCGGCCGGCTCGTTCTTCAGGCGTGTATCGGCTGCCGCCTCGGCCTCGTTCAGGATCTTGCTGAACACCTCCTGGGCAGCGGCGGCCGTAGGGTCGATCCCGTTGCGCTTGAGCACGTCGGCCAGCAGCGCACCGCCTTTTTTCCACTTCGACCAAAGCCTCACGCATCCTCCTCGGGCAGGGTGCAAGGAATTGGTGGCGGCCCCGCTATGGAATGATTGTGCCCAAAGCCTCTCGCGAAGATGAAGAGGCAGCACACGGACACGGTATTCTGCCTGCCGGGGCGTGAACCTCCGGCAGGCATGTATGGATTATTGGTCGGGATTGTGCCCCGGTGCCACTATCTCGATCACCAGGAATCGCAGTCGGCTACGGAGCAGCGTGATCTCGGCCAGCGAGTTCTTGCGCAGCCCCAGCAGACGCGAGCCCAGAGGGGACAGGATCGATATCTTGCCGCGCTCGGGCTGGGCATGCTCCGGCTCGCAAAGCTCGACCAGATAGGTTTCCTCGGTCTGCAGGTCCAGTAACCGGACGCAGCAGCCAGCCTGGATGACTTTCCCGCACTGGGGAGCTGTGTCCGTATGGGGTGTCTCGCTCTCGATCTTCTCGAGTAGCGAGGCCAGGTCGACTGGTGTGCCAATCGCGCCCCAGTAGTCCTGGCGGACCCAGCGATTGACCTGGGAATCGTAGGCTTGACGAAGGTAAGACGAATTCTTGCGCGCCACGGTCGCATCTCCTGTTCAGGTGTTAGAAGAAGGCATGGGCCGGGCGCGGAACATTCGGCGCCCGGCCTAAGTGAGGGTTCCCGTCATCGTGAGCTCCATCGTTTGATAAGTGTCTGTTAGAATTAAAGAAATAAGGATGCTACCCAGGCACCCCGAAAAAGGCAAATCCATGTGAATCGTGGCATTTTTAGTGTGCCTAATCCCGATTTTTTCGATCCCGAGTGCAAAGGAGCCTTCATGGCGAACGAGACGAACGACCCGCAACTGGAAATCAGCGTCAGTTCGGCGCGCGAACTGGTCGATATCGGCCTGGCCGTGTTGCTGGATATCCGCCAGCCCTTCGAGCTGGAGCTGGAGGGTGAGGTGGAAGGCGCGGTGTCGGTGCCGCTGTTCCGGCTGAAACAGCTGCTGGGGCGCGAGATCTCGGAGGAGGAGCAGGAACTGCTGGACGCGGACGAGCCGGATGATCGCGACTTTCAGCACTTCCTCTCGCTGATCAATCGCTACCACGTGACGCAGGATCAGATCCTGCTGTGCCTGTGCAACAGCGGTCGGCGCAGCCTGCGCGCCGCCGAACTGCTGCGGGAGCTGGGCTATGCACGCTGTCTCTCGGTACGTGAGGGCTTTCGCGGCTGGAAGGACTAGGGGCCTGTCGTATTTTGGCGATTCGTTGACTGTCCGGCGATTCCGGGCCTTGTCGGGAACCCGTGGGCGTGCGTGGCTGTCGCTGGTGCAGCACGTAACGGGAGACAGGCATGCAGTCCACGGGTGAGCGGTTGGCGAATCACTGGATCACGAAGCGGCGCAGGTCGCCTGCGGCCATCGCGTTGAGCGTGTCGCTGGCGTTGTTCGCCGTACCGGCCGTTGGCGCTGCCGAGACCGAGGTCGAGGCCGAACTCGTGGAGGGTAACGAAGGCCCGTGGGCCGAGGGCGAGGCGCCGCCGCTGCTCGAGCTGGAGCAGTTCTTCCGCGATCCGCAGCATGCCGCCGGGCGCATCTCGCCGGATGGCGACTACGTGGCACTGGTGAGCGCCCACGAGGGTGCGATGAACCTGCACCTGATGGAGCGGGGCGAGCCCCTGGAGTCGGCGCGTCCGCTGACCGAGGAGCCGCGTTCGATCATGGGCTTTTTCTGGTCGCGCGACGGGCGGCACCTGATTTTCGTGCGCGATCGCGACGGCGACGAGAACCTGGAGCTGCGCGTGATCGCGCTGGAGGACGCCGCCGGGCAGGATGGCATCCCCGAGTCACGCCGGCTCGCCGGGGGTGATGGCGTGCAGGCGCGGGTGCAGCATGTCCCGCGCTCGACCCCGGAGTACATCTTCGTCGGGCTGAACGAACGCGACCCGCGCCTGCACGATGTCTATCGCGTATCGCTGGAGACCGGCGAGAAGACGCTTGTGGCGAAGAACACCGCCGAGATCGAGGGCTGGGGCTTCCACGAAGGCGAACTGCGCAAGGCGGTGCGCACCACGGACGACGCGGGCACCGAGATCCTGCGCGTGAAGTCGCAGGACGAGTTCGAGTCCATCTACACCTGCGCGTTCGGCGAGACCTGCTCCATTGCCAACTTCCACCCCGACGGCGAGCGGCTCTATATGCGCACCAACGCGGGGGACGAGCGTGACTTGGTCGAGCTGGTCCTGTTTGACCCGGCCACCGGCAAAGAAGAGCTGGTGCACCGCGACCCGGAGGGCGAAGTCGACCTCGGTGGCGCGAAGTTCTCCGACCGGGACCATCGCCTACTGGCCACCGTGTACACCGGGGATCGCCAGCGCATCTATGCCCATGACGAGGACTTCGAGTCGCACCTGGAGTGGCTGCGCGAAGAGCTGGGCGAGGGCGAGCTGGAGATCACCTCGCGCACCCGTGACGAGTCCCTCTGGACGGTCGGGGTCATCCGGGACACCGACCCGGGCAGCGTGTATCTCGCGAACGTCGAGGCGCGCGAGATCGAACTACTGTACGAGGGGCGCCCGGATCTGCCGCGCGAGCACCTCGCGCCGATGGAGCCGATCCGCTACACCGCGCGCGACGGCCAGGAGATCCCCGGCTACCTGACGCTGCCACATGGCGTGGAGCCGGAAGGCCTGCCGCTGGTGGTGATGCCGCACGGCGGCCCGTGGATTCGCGATACCTGGGGCTACAGCGGCACCGTGCAGTTCCTCGCCAACCGCGGCTATGCGGTATTTCAGCCCAACTTCCGTGGCTCCTCCGGTTTCGGCAAGGAATTCCTCAACGCCGGCAACCAGGAGTGGGGCACGGGCGTGATGCAGCACGACGTCACCGACGGCGTGAAATACCTGATCGACCAGGGCATCGCCGATCCCGACCGGGTCGCGATCTTCGGGGCCTCCTATGGGGGCTACTCGGCCCTGGCCGGGCTCACCTGGACGCCCGAGCTGTACGCCGCCGGCGTCTCCATGGTGGGGCCGTCCAACCTGATTACGCTGATGGAGTCCATCCCGCCGTACTGGGAGGCCGGCATCCGCCGCATGCACGGCCGCGTCGGTGACCCGGAAGACGCCGAAGACCGCGAGCGCCTCAAGGCCCAGTCGCCGCTGTTCCACGTCGAGAACATCCAGGTCCCGCTGATGGTCGGGCAGGGCGCGAATGACCCACGCGTGAAGCAGCAGGAATCCGACCAGATCGTCGCGGCGCTGCGCGAGGCCGGGCACCCGGTCGAATACCTGCTGGCCCCGGACGAGGGCCACGGCCTGGTCGACCAGACCAACCGGCTCGCCTTCTTCGCCGGGCTGGAGACCTTCCTGGCCGAACACCTGGGCGGCCGCCACCAGGCGGACTACCCCGAGGCCGTGCAGGAGCGCCTGGACCTGCTGCGCCAGGACGTCGACGAGGTGGAGGCTCCGTAAGGGTCTAGCGCGCCCTGCCCGAGGAGGATGCGTGCAACTTCGGTGAAGGTGAAACAGCGATGTGCTGTGGGTCGGCAAGCTCAAGCTGCATTCAGAGGAGGTTGTGCGCGACTACGTTATGCGCCAGCGCGGCCAGGCGGCGCTCGACTTCCCCGCTGTCCACGGGCGATGTAGGTCGCCCAGTATTCCGGCAGGCCGTGCAGTGTCCCGCACGGCTGCGGGGTCAGAACAGTTCGATCTCGCCCGCCTCGATTGGCGTGGGCTTGATTGCACCTTCCTCGACCAGCCGGTCATACAGGCAGACTCGGTTCTTGCCGTGCGCCTTGGCGTGGTACAGGGCCTGGTCGGCCTCGTCGAGTGCCGCGCTGGCGGTCTTGTAGGGTGCCAGCCGCGTCACGCCGATACTGGTGGTGAGCCGCCCTACCCGTGGAAGTGGGTACTCGGCTACAGCGCGGCGCAGCCGGTCAAAGGTGGCAAGGGCCTGGCTGGCGTCGGCGAACTCGGCCAGTACCACGAATTCCTCGCCGCCGAAGCGGTAGACCAGGTCGTTCTCGCGGAAGCTTTGTTTCAGCAGGCGCGCGAGCAGGATCAGTACTTCATCGCCATACACATGGCCGAAACCGTCGTTGATCTTCTTGAAGTCGTCGGCGTCGATCACGCCCAGCCAGACGCCGGTCTGCCCCGGCTCTTGCAGCTGGCGGCGGTCTTCCGGCAATCCCGGCATCGGGCTGATCCGCTCGAGCGTTGTCAGATCATGGAAATTGTCATCGAAGGTCTTGCGGTTGAGCAGCCCGGTGAGCGCGTCGGTCTGGGCATCATCAATCAGATTGACGAAATTGCGATAGACCAGGAGAAAGCTTTCCACTAGGCGCTGGTCCACTCGCTTGCTGCCCAGGTGCCGGTCAAAGGCGAATACCAGGCAGATGCTGAATTCTTTGAGTCCCGACATCGGGAAGATCGATATCGCGCGACCCGCTTCGTCCTGATCCGCGACCCAGTGTCCGCTGGCCAGTGCCTGATCCAGCAGCCCCGCAGGTACAAAGGGATGTTCGGGGTCGAAGGGCACGCTCATCACCGCGTCGCGCTTGCGATCGTAGAAATGCAGGCTCCGGGGGCGGCCTTCGGCATCGAACCGGATGGTCCGGGTGCAGGCGGACTCGTAGATGTCGTCCAGGGTCTTGAGCAGACTGTGTTCCAGTCGCTGGGCATCACGTATGCCCGTCAGTTGGGCTAGTCCGTCCAGCAGGTCTCGACCGCTGTTCATGGCATTGTTCTCGTGGCGGCGAAGGCGCTGTGTGGTTCTTCGCAGATGCTTTCAGGGTACCAGCGAAAAGACAAGCTCGAGCTGTGTGACGCTGGGATTTCCCTGCCGGGCTCGTTTCACCGGGTTACGCAGATGGATCCATTCCGCAGACGCCGAGAAGGGACCCGAAGTGGAGGGCCGTAATGCCCAGCCGGTTGCTCGCCAGGTTTGGAGTCGAAAACAACAGGGCCCTCCGAAGAGGGCCCTGACGTGATCCTGCGCGGGGGATCAGTTGGAGAAGAAGCGCACGCTCGGGTCGGCCATGTAGGCGCCGACTTCTTCCGGATCGGCGGGGGTGATGCCGTCCAGCAGGTCCGCCTCGGTGTAGTCAGTGTTGGGCAGGAAGATCGCGCAGGTTTCCACCTTGGCACCGTTGTTGATGAGGTTCATCAGCAGCTGCTGGGCGTTGCGACCGGCGGGCTCCATGGTCGGGCCGTCGAAGTCTTCGGTGGCCATGGTAGCGGCCGGGCCGCACAGCAGCACGCGGATCTCCTGACCCTGACTCATGGTCTGGTTCGCCAGCACCATGGACATGAACTGGGTGTGGTCGTCGGCCGAGGTCAGGCTTACGAACAGCTTGTTGGGTTCGGCAGCCTGAGCTGCACCACTGGCACCGGCAATGGCGAGAACGGCGGAAGCGGCGAGCGTCTTGAGGGTTCGCATAGAATCTCCTTCGGTCTTCGTATGAGCGAATCACAAGATAAGCACATGCTAATGGATAGGGCAAGGGCTACTCGCAAGGCTGGGGCCATACAAAGCACGCACCTTCGAAATTGGTTTCCCTACGCACTTTTCGAAAGTGGGTGTCCCTTCGCAGTTCTCGAAAATGCGAAGGTCCTCTGCTTCAGCAACCGGCTGCACCATCCGGGTGGAGGAGCCGGGTGCGGGGGCACCGCATCCGGCAACAACCGTTGAGGGCGGCAGGCTTAGTGGTCGTGGGTCTCGTGCGCATCCACCGGGTCTTCGAACGCGATGAACAGGATGCAGTCCTCGTCCGAGATGCAGTGGGTGGTGTGCGCCAGGCGCGGCGGGCCGTAGGCGTAGGTCCCCGGTCGGAGTACAACCGGCTCCTGGTCGTCGTAATCCACTTGCATCTCGCCCTGAACGAGCACCATGCGTTCGGCGCTGGTGTGCCAGTGGTGGGGCGCGGTGCTGTTGCCCGGCAGCAGGAAGAACACATCGGCGTTGGGTTCGGCCGGGTCGCCCTGGAGGACGGCCAGGCGGCAGTCGTCGGGCATAAACGCCGGGCAGGGGTTCCATTCGAGGTCGGGGGAGTCCGGATCCCAGATGAAGGCCTGGCCGTCGTCGGCCCCCAGGCTCGCCAAGGGGGCGGCCAGGGCGAGCGCGGCGGCAGCCGTGGCCAGGTGGCGAAGCGCTCCCGCGGGCCGGGTCGAGTGGTCGTACATGATGCACCTCCTGTGGTCCATGGCTTGCGCGGCCGCGGGCCGGGCGTGACCTTGGCTTTGGCATGGCGGCCCCGCCACAGAGATTGGTGTGCGCGGCCTGTATCCAGGATTCTGGCTTGGGCCGGTCGGGGTCGCTTCCACAATCTTGCGGCGGGGGAGCGGATGTTGCGGTTACCGCGTCGCGCCGCGTCGCGCGGCGTCGGCCGAGGGTGGCGGTCGCCTTCACGGGCCGGCTCCTTCATCGCGAGGCGCGCTGCGCCGTGGCGATCGCTGAAGGGATGCCCGGCCGCTGATCGAGGCGGAGGTCCGGGGTTGCGTTTGGAGATGGCCACGGCCCCTCCGGGCCTCGCCATGACGAGGCGGGGATTGGGCTTGCTGCCCTTTGGTTGCCGCGCTGGTGGACTAGCGGGAGGTCTCGGTCTTGCGCGCCTCGGCCTCGCTGCGTTGCTCCGGGGTGAGCTGCTGGTGGACGTAGTCGCGGGCTTCCGCGGCCGGCTTGTGGCCCTGATCGGCTGCGCGCGCGAACCAGACCCAGGCACCGGGCAGGTCGGCCTCCACGCCACGGCCCTCGGCGAGCACGATGCCCATGTTGTACTGCGCCGGGGCCAGCCCCTGCCGCGCCGAGGCCAGGTACCAGGCGGCCGCGGCCGCCTCGTCCTGAGCCACCCCTAGCCCCCGTTCCAGGAGGACGCCCAGATTCGCCTGAGCCAGGGGATGGCCGGCATCGGCCGCGGCGCGATACCAGCGGGCCGCCGCCGTCAGGTCTTCCTGCGTGCCGTTGCCGTCGCGGCAGAGGTTCCCCAGGCGGGCGGCGGCGTCCGGGTCCCCGGCCTCGGCGGCTTGCCGATACCAGTGGGCGGCCCCGGCCATGTCCGTCGCCACGCCGTCGCCCTGTTCCAGGGCCAGGGCGAGGTTGAAGGCCGCGTCGCGGTGTCCCGCCTCGGCGGCCTGGGCGTAGTACTCGGCTGCCGCGGCCCGATCGCGCGCGCATCCGCTGCCTTGCTGGTGCGCGACACCGAGACTGTTCAGGGCATCGGGGTCGCCGTGTTCCGCAGAGCGTTTCCACCACTGGACGGCTTCGGTGGCGGCGGCCTCGTCGCCCGCGTTCTGCAGCAGCACGGCCAGGTTGTTCTGCGCCACGACGTGACCCGCCTCGGCCGCATGGCGGTACCAGTGTCGGGCCGCGTCGGCATCGGCGGGGTCGGCCTTCTCCGCCATCACGCCGAGGTTGAAGCTGGCATCGCTCAGCCCCTGCTCCGCGGCCTGTTCCCAGTACCCGCGCGCACGCTCGGCATCGGCCTCCAGCCCCAGGCCGTCGGCATACAGAATCCCCATACCCAACTGGGCCCAGGCCGAGCCGGCCTCGGCGCTGGCCGCCCACAGTTCCCCGGCGGTCCGATAGTCGCCGCGTTCAAACGCGGCAAAGCCGTCCTGATCGGCAATGCTCGGACCTTCGGGCTGTTCCGGGTCCGGGGAGTCGGCAGGCGTACCCATGGTGGTGGTTCTCGCTGGCAGTGTTTGCGGAGCGCCCGAGCATACAGCCTGGGCACTCGGCCGCAAGCAACCCCGGGCGCTGACCACCCCGTTGCGGAGCGGAAACGATGGGTGTCCTCGTCTTCGTTGCCCCCGTGAGGCTTCACCACACGGAGAAGCAAACACCGTCATCGCGAGGCGCGCAGCGCCGTGGCGGTCTCTGCGGATGTCCTCGGCGCTGATCGAGGCGGACGTCTGGGTTGGATTCGGAGATGGCCACGGCCCCTGCGGGACCTCGCCATGACGCGGCAGAGAAGGTGGGTGTCCTCGTCTTCGTCGCCCCTTTGAGGTTTCATCACGGCGGAGAAGCAAACACCGTCATCGCGAGGCGCGCAGCGCCGTGGCGATCTCTGTGGATGTCCCCGGCGTTGATCGAGGCGGACGTTTGGGTTGGATTCGGAGATGGCCACGGCCCCTGCGGGACCTCGCCATGACGCGGCAGGGAAGAAGGATGTGTTCTTGTTGACCTTTGCTCAGGTATGCCCTGGTGCGTGTCCCTGGCGGGGGCTGTCGAGTTCGAGCAGCTCCAGGCGATGATTGCCGGTGGGGTTGGGGCCCGAGGGGCCCTGAACGAGGAGGGCGAGACCGTCGTGGATGGCGTTCTCGGCGAGCCACTGGCGCGCAAAGTCGTTCCAGTCGCTGCGGTCCTCGGCGACTGCCACCGGCTGGACGCCGTAGGAGAACTGCAGGTTCTGGGCGGTTTCCGGATCCGGGGTGAAGGCGGCGACCCAGCAGGGCAGGCGCAGGCGCGCGATGCGCCGGGCGGTCGCGCCACTGAGCGTGGGCGCCAGGGTGACGCGCGGCAGGCGCCGTTGCGCGGTGTGGAATACGCTGCGCGCGATCAGGTCGACCGCGCGATCGTGCCCGGCTTCTTCGGGCTCGTCTGGACTATCCGGGGCCATGCCGCTGTCACGCTCCGGTTCGATCGAGCGGGCGATAGCGGCCAGCATCGCCACGGATTCCACCGGATAACGCCCCATGGCCGATTCGCCGGAGAGCATTACGCAGTCCGTACCGCCGAGGATGGCATTCGCCACGTCGGTGGCCTCGGCGCGCGTGGGCCGGCGTGAGGTGACCATGGACTCCAGCATCTGGGTGGCGGTGATCACCGGACGGTTGTGCTGGTTGGCGCGCCGGGTGATGCGGCGCTGGGCGCGGGCGATGCTCGCGATCGGGATCTCCACCCCCAGATCCCCGCGCGCCACCATGATGCCGTCCGCCGCCTCGAGGATGCCGTCGAGCTGCTCCAGCGCCGCGGCCCGTTCGATCTTGGCGATGATGAAGGGGTTGTAGCCCAGCGCCTCCGCCGCCTTGCGCACGGCCAGGATGTCGTCGCCGTCGACGACGAAGCTCTGGCTCACGGCATCCACGCCATGTTCCGCCGCAAACCGCAGCCAGTCGTGATCGTCCAGGGTAAAGGCACGGATGCCCAGGTCGATACCCGGCAGGTTCAGGCCCTTACGCGAGCGCAGCTCGCCGCCGGTCAGCACGCGGCAGGCGACCTCGCGGCCCTCGACCGATACCACCTCCAGTTCGATGTAGCCGTCATTCAGAAACAGCGCATCACCGGGCTGTACCGCCTCCGGCAGCTCGGAGAACGACACGTTGACACGAGAAGCATCGCCGACGCAGTCCTCCGTGGTCAGCGTGATCGTCGCGCCGGGCTCCAGTTCGATCGGCTCCTCGGCCAGCTCGCCGATCCGCATCTTGGGCCCCGGCAGGTCGCCGAGTATCGCGACGCGGGCGCCGGTCTCCTGCGCCGCCTCGCGGATACGGCTGATTAGCTCGGTGTGGTAGGCGGCATCGCCGTGCGAGAAGTTCAGCCGTGTCACATTGAGCCCGGCCTGCATCATCCGCCGCAGCGTGTCCGGGGAGTCGGACGCCGGCCCGATGGTGGCCACTATCTTTGTCTTCTGTGCGGGAAACGGCATGGGCAGGCCCTTACTCGATCAATGCCCCTTGAGGGTAAACCGTCCGCGCCAGCCTGTCGCCGCTGGGCTTTCTGGTTCGTCCGCCGTCAGGTGGGGGGACAACTGGCGCTGAACGACGAGTAGCTGCAGCATCAAGAGGGTGGGTGTCCTCTTCTTCCTTCTCTACTTCTTGCATCGAATGTCTCCCTTCGGGCGGTCGGTGTTTGCCTGGTAGATACCCCTAGGGGGCGCGGCGGGGTTCCGCGTCACAACCCTCATGAAATCGGGGTTGGTTGTGGGGCGGACCGCATCTACCGAAGGTCTAGGGTAGCTTTCGGGCCGTTCGGGCCAGCCGGCTGTCAGGAGACGCCGCTCGGGGAGGGATCTCATGTCCACTGATTCGTACATCCATTTGCTGCATCCGCGTCGCTGGCGGCGTTCAGGTCTGGTGACCGCGTCGGCGGTCGTGCTGATGGCCTGTGGTCCCGGGGATGGGCAGTCGGAAGTGCCGGGGGTGTCGGGCTCGTCGCTGGAACATCCGGAGGGCACCGGTGAACTGGTGGTGGTGACCCGCAATGCCCCCACCGCCTGGTTCTACGACCGCCACACCGAGACCGCAGGCCCGGAACACGACCTGGTGGAAGCCTTCGCAGCCGCGCGTGGCTGGGAGGTCCAATGGAAGGTGGTGGACTCGGTGGGCGAGGTGCTGAAGAGCCTGGCCTCCGGCGAGGTCCATATGGCGGCGGCCGGTCTCACGCATCTGGAATCGCGCGATGCGGATTTCCTCCGCGGGCCGCAGCATACCGAGGTGACCGAGCAGGTCGTGTGTCACCGCGATCGCGGCTCGCTGCCGGAGTCGGCCGCCGATCTGGACGGGCTGGAGCTGGCAGTCAGCGCCGGCAGCGCCTACGTCGAAACCCTGCAGGCGCTGGACGAGCCGGTGGCCCATCGCGCCGAGCCGGAGGGCACCGAGCGGCTGTTGGCGGCCGTGGAAGAGGGCGAACTCGACTGTACAGTGGCCGACTCGCATATCGTCGACCTCAACCAGCGGATCTTCCCGCACCTGGAAGTGGCCTTCGACGTGAGTGATGAACGCGCGATCGGCTGGTATCTGCACCCCGATTTCGAGGAACTTGCGGCGCAGGCGGGTGCGTGGATGGACACCGACGAGGGGACGCAGGTGCGTGCCCGGGTGGACGAGCAGTACTATGCCTACGTCCCGGAATTCGACTTCGTGGACCTGCGTGCACTGACGCGGCGCATCGACCAGCGGCTGCCGGATTTCCGCCCGGTGTTCGAGGAGGCCGCTGACGAGTACGAACTGCCAGCCGACCTGCTGGCCGCGCTGGCCTACCAGGAGTCGCACTGGGATCCGCAGGCGCGCAGTCCCACCGGGGTGCGCGGGATGATGATGTTGACCCAGCGCACCGCGCAGGAGCTGGGGATCGAGGACCGCCTGGATCCGGAGCAGAGCATTCGTGGTGGCGCGCGCTACCTGCACCAGATGCACGAGCGCCTGGACGAGGACATCCCGGAACCGGACCGTACGTATCTCGCGCTGGCGGCCTACAACATCGGCCGCGGGCACCTGCTGGATGCACGGCGCCTGGCGAGAGAACTGGATCGCGACCCAGACCGCTGGGCGGACATGCGCGAGGTGCTGCCGCTGCTGACCGAGGAACGCTATTACCGCGATCTGCGGTTCGGCTACGCGCGCGGTTACCAGCCGGTGTACTACGTGCAGCGCATCCGCAACTACCGTGCCGTGATCCGGCCCGCCTTCGTGGGGGACGAGGTCGCCGTGGACGGGCCGGCGCCGTCCATCTTCTCGCGGCTGCTGTCGGACTGAGCGGGCCGCCGGTCAATTCTTCTTCCAGCGTCTGCGCCCAGGCGGGCAGCAGCTACGTCTAGCGAAGCGGGCAAACCTCAACAAGGTGCGTGTCCTCTTTTTCGTCGCCTTCTCAACCCGTCTTCGCAACCAAACACCGTCATCGCGAGGCGCGCAGCGCCGTGGCGATCTCCGAGGGTGTGTCCCCAGCGCTGGCCAGGGCGGACGCGGGAGGTAGCGTTCGGAGATGGCCACGGCCCCTGCGGGACCTCGCCATGACGGCCAGAAAAAACTGGGTGTCCTCTCTATCTTCGTCGCCTTCTCAACCCGTCTTCGCAACCAAACACCGTCATCGCGAGGCGCGCAGCGCCGTGGCGATCTCCGAGGGTTTGTCCCCAGCGCTGGCCAGCGCGGACGCGGGAGGTAGCGTTCGGAGATGGCCACGGCCCCTGCGGGACCTCGCCATGACGGCCAGAAAAAACTGGGTGTCCTCTCTATCACCACTGGCAGAGGCAAACGTCAGGAGTTGCGTTCGGAGATTGCCACGCCCCCCGGGGCCTCGCCCTAACGGGCAATAAAATGATGCTATCGAGGTCCGAGCCCGTTTCCCGCTGGTTTTCGCCTTCCGGTCAGGCGGAACCCGGATTTCTCGCAATGGTCCATCGGTATAAGTATCGGGGCAGGGGATCCGGCAGGCCGACAAACACCGGCTGTCAGCGCATCAAGCCGGAAGGACGGTGGACGTGATACGGAACAGGATCTGCGCATGCCCCATGGTTCTGGTGGCCGTGGCGCTTCTCGTGTTCGGCCTGAGCGGCAACGCGGCCGCCGGGGAACGGGAGGCCGAGATCGTGCAACTGGTGGAAGGCCTGGACGAGGACGAGCTCATCGTCTTTGAGCCGGACGATGCCCAGTACACCGTGACGGTCTTTACCGACGTCAACTGCCCTTATTGCCGCGAGTTCCATCAGCAAATCGACGACTACCTCTTATGGGACATCCGCATTCGCTATGCGGCGTTCCCCGTCATCGGCAACGCCTTCGAGCAGATGGAAGCGGTGTGGTGCAGCGACGACCGGCAGAATGCCATCACCCGGGCCAAGCTGGGCGAGACCATAAAGGCGGAAGACTGCCCGCATCCCGTGGCCGACCATCTGGCCATCGCCCGGGAGCAGCGGTTCCGGGGCACCCCCACCATCATCACCCCCCAGGGCCGGATCAGGTACGGCCTTGTCTCCGCCGCCGAACTCGTGGATATGCTGGAAGCCGAGGCGGCCCGGTAAGCAGCGTATCAAGAAGATGGGTGTCCTCTTGTTCCTACTTGGTCCTAAGCCGTTAGTGCGCGTTTTCTGCAGCTACGCGGCTGGCTGCCCGTTCTCTCTGTGCCCGTCGAACCGCATCGGCTGCACGGCGTCCAGCTTCACGCTCTTCCGTGCACACCAGAGGTCGTGCTGATCCTGCATGGCCAGCCAGCTTTCCGGCGATCGGCCGAGCGTTCTAGACAGACGCAGTGCCATTTCGGCGCTCACCCCGCTACGTCCCTGCAGGACGCGCCCCAGGGTGGAAGGCGAGACATCGAGCTTGCTGGCCAGTTGGCGGGCACTCAGTCCAAACGGTGCCAGATAGACCTCGCGAATGAACGCGCCCGGATGCGGAGGCTTGTGTATGGTCATCAGTGGTAATCCTCGAAGCCTACGGCAGCCGTGTTAAGCGCGAAGGAAGATGGGTCTCCTGCCGCTGAGCAGTAATGTCCGATACAGCCTAGCCGCTTCAGTTTTCATTATTGCTCTCGTTGTTCATCTCTAGCCCCAACCGCTGATGCCACTCGGCGATGCTCTCCTCCGGGAAACCGGAGAAACATTGACTGGTGTCGTCTGCCTCCACCTCCACCCAGTTGGCCTTGCTGTCGAGCAGGATATGGACGTGCTCGGGCGGGGTCGGCAGTTCGCTGTCGATGGCGGAGGCAAAGGGGTGGACGAGGGCGGGCCAGCGCGGATCATAGACCCAGAGGGCGCTGGCGCAGTGGCGGCAGAAGTGGCGTTCGCCGACGCTCGGCTCGCCGTCGATCACTGCATGGTAGATACCCGTGTGCTCGGCACCCTCGACCTCCAGCGTCTCGGCGCGTCCGCTCAGGTTGATGGCATAGCCGCCACCCCCAGCCGTCTTGCGGCATATCGAGCAGTAGCAGCGCTGGTAGGGATACGGATGCGGCGATTCCACACGAAAGCGCACCGCGCCGCAGTGACAGGACCCTTCGAGCAGCATGTCCTCTTCTCCCGATGTGGGGGCCTACTGTGAGTCTAGTGCAGGCTCACGAGACCCAATAGAAAGCCCATGGAGCGGTTCGTTGCCCGTTACCAACCGGTTTGGCGCCATGCGCTCGGATCAGATGCAAGGGCCGTCCCTCGTTTGTCCTGTGCTGACAAAGCGGCCAAACCGGTCACTTTGGCCGACAAAGTGCTGAATTGTCCGTTCGCTACCCCGACGGTTCTGGCCTGTATGCGGCGAAAACAGCCGTAGCAAGGGGCGGCGGGGCTCTTGGCGCGCTTTCTGCACTGGGGTTGAGTGGCCCGGCTGAATGCCGGGGAACCATGAACCCCAACCGTCAGGAGTTCGTTCGCATGAAGCACTCACGCTTGTTCGCGGCGGGGCTGGTCGCCTCGCTGGCGATGGTCGGCACCGCATCCCAGGCCATCGCCGACAATGACGAAATCACCCGTGGCCAGCTAATGGCCGCGTCCTGCATGGCCTGCCATAACGCGGCCGCGGCCGAAAACGGCGTTCCCGATCTCGGCCGTGTCTCGGCGGGTGTCATCCAGAGCCAGATGCGCGCATTCCGCGATGGCGAGCGTGAGGCGACCATCATGGATCGTCACGCCAGGGGCTACACCGACGAGGAGATCGAAGCCATGTCGGTCTACTTCGCGCGCTTCTGATCACGGGGGATAACAACAATGCATAACTTTACGCGACGTCACTTCCTCAAGGCCTTCGGGATCACCAGCGCGGCTGCCCTGACCGGAATCGGTTTAACGCCTCATGCTGCGCATAGCGCTGGCAAGGCCCATGTAGTCGTGGTCGGGGGCGGCACTGGCGGTGCCACCGCGGCGCGCTACCTGAAACAACTCTCGCCAAGCATGGCGGTCACGCTGATCGAGCCCAACGCCTCCTACGTCACGTGCTACGGCAGTAACTGGGTGCTTGGCGGCTTCGAGAGCATCGAGGCGATCACGCACGGCTACGACAACCTGCGCGATCGCGACGGTGTGGATGTCATACAGGACAAGGTCATTGGCGTGGACGCCGACAGCCGCACCGTCCGGCTCGAAAGCGGCGACAGCCTGCAGTACGACAAGCTGGTCATGTCTCCGGGGATCGACTTCAAGTACGACGACATGCCCGGCATCGAAGAGGCCGATGCGGAGACGATCCCGCACGCCTGGAAGGCCGGGTCGCAAACCGAGCTGCTGCGCGCGCAGCTACAGGCCATGCCCAACGGCGGGGTCTACGTCATGGTCGCCCCACCCAACCCGTACCGCTGTCCGCCGGGGCCGTACGAGCGCGTCTCGATGGTGGCGTACTACCTCAAGACGCACAAACCACGCTCCAAGGTCATCGTCCTCGACCCCAAGGAGAACTTCGCCAAGCAGGGCCTGTTCGAGGAGGGATGGGCCGAGCACTACGGAGACATGATCGAATGGCGGGGCGGCTCCAACGGTGGGCGCGTCGAGGAGATCGACGTCAGCGGGAAGACCGCCCACGCGGATGGTGGTCAGGAGCGTGTCCGCGCGGACGTGATGAACTTTGTCCCCGCCCAGCGCGCCGGACAGATTGCCCACGATGCAGGCCTCACCAACGAACAAGGCTGGGCCTCGGTCGATCAGCGGACCTTCAAGTCCGTCATGGACGACAACATCTATGTGATCGGGGATGCCAGCGTGGCGGGTGCCATGCCCAAGTCCGGCCACGCGGCCAACAACCAGGGCAAGATCGTCGCGGCGGCCATCCTGCGCGAGCTATCGGGCCAGGAGCCCCTGGAGCCGTCATCGGCCAGCACCTGCTACGGCCTGATCACCCCGGACTACGGCATCAGCATCGCCGCCGTATACCAGTACCAGAACGGCGCCCAGGCGGCGGTCGAAGGCTCCGGTGGCGTAAGCCCGCTCGGCCAGTCTTCAACCTTCCGCCGCCAGGAGGCCGAACACACCCGCGCCTGGTACGCTGGGATCACCCAGGACATCTGGGGCTAGCTAGGGCCCGGCACTTTCCCACTCACATCGATCGGCGCCTCCGGGCGCCGAGTTCGTTTTCGGGTAGGCGGCCAGAAAGTGGGTGTCCCCTACGTGCTGCGTACGGGCAAGCCCGCAGAAAGTGGGTGTCCTCTACTCGGGGCGTGAGAAAATAAATCTGTCCCCATTTTTCGCGCAGAATAGTGGGTGTCCTCTACTCGTGTCCCGACTTTTCCTTAGAACGGAATCTCATCTTCTGATTGGTTGTCTGCCTGCAATTCGTGGCTCTCAGGTGTGCCTTCGTGTTCCTGCGGAAACTGAGGCGGGCGATGGAGGGGCCGGAAGGATCGTAGGAATTCGTCCCTGTCATTCAATCTCAGCAATACGGGATTCTCACAACTTGAACCCCTACCAAAAAAGACAGCATGCCGCTCCCTTATTGCTGAGAGCGATTCTGCATAATCTTTTCCAATATAGTTTCCAAGAAAGTCCTTACCCGTATCGTCAAATGTCCGCATCGCAAATATCGTATTGCATTGATTGAGTATGGTTTTGGTGACGTTGGCTGTTCTTTGGGTGATAAGCATGCAACCCAACCCATACTTTCTGCCCTGAAGTATCGCCCTAGCTGTACCACTCGTTGCGTGCTTGTCACGGTCTGCAACAACGGAGTTCCACTCCGGAACCAAAGAGTGAGCTTCTTCATAGACTAGGCAGACTCTAGCATTGTCAGACATTTCTGAAGACAGTATCTCCAGGACAGATTCGGACACTATTTGTGTGACCTCTACAGGCGTAACACTAAATAGTGCCGCCCCTCGTTGCCACTGCCCGCCGGACTGATAGCTACCAGGAGCGCGTTCTTGCCGAGTAGCCACAAACTCTGCTGGATTGTAAATTTTTAGAACATGGCCTCTCGTATTGTTAATGAACTCGTGAAGATCTCGATAGAATGCGCTCTTAAGGTTAGGCAGGCTTCCTCCTTGTTCTGGGTTTTCTTGCCATGCATTCCTGTCCTTTTCGGTTGCTGCACGAAGCTTATCTATGCAAGTTTTTTCATGGGGTGAGTCATAGTATTCCGATAGCTCCGTAGAATATTGGTTGGTGAGGTCTAAGCATACAACTTTAATGCCTTCAGCCATCATTCTCTCGAGCAGTTCAATGGCTAGCATTGATTTTCCCACGCCAAGGATTCCCAGGATAGCGGTATTGTGAGTTACCAGATGGTTGAGGTTGCCAATTCTTATCTGGTAATTGCTACTTGGGAAGTGCCCAATGGTGTCGGGTTCTGGTGTATAAATGTCTTGTCTCTCTAGGTATACCGGTTCGTTAATGTTCGGTAGCCAGCTAAACTGAGCGAACTTCTTCCGGTCTTGATCCCAGAGCCCGATTTGCTGGGCTTGAGCGCGGAGGTACCCATACGTATTCTTTTGATGGACGATTTCTTCTTTTGTTAAGCCGCCAACGATCTGATATAGAACTTGCTGGTTTTGTATGTATACGCTGACTAAGCGACCTTCTTCGAGGTTGGTGTTATCGACGACCTCAAAGAACAGCCGTTGTATTGACGTGTCTGGGGCTACAATACCGACCACGGAATCTTTCTGCGGAAGATTAATGTTCCCCGAATCGCAGATCTTTTTGAGGTGTGTTGGTTCGATTGTTGCGACCGAGTTATTGGGTATCGACGATTCAATCTCATTGAATGTGGTGGAATCGGCTCCCGCGATCTCGACAGACCGTATCAATAAACCATTGTCCCTGCCGACGAAGTCAAGGGTCAGGGCTAACTTCGACCTTGAGTCCCGGTCTTTTATGTAAACAATAGATTTCGGGGGGATATCGCCATCATTCATTTTCCGTAGGAGAATGACTTTTGGGTCTTGATAAGCGGCGACCTCCGCGACATTTGATAGTTTCCAGTCGGTGCTGGCGGCTCGCTGCATTCGGTTATATGCCTTGATCATGACATCGCCAGACGACATCGCGACGGTGAGCAACACAGCGATGGAGATGAGAATGAGTTCGTGTGGGCTACCTATGTGGTAGGCGTACATAGCAAAAATGACTATCGGGGTGTAGATAACCTGGGGCTTTGCGAATACTTCAAGAAGAATGCGAATTCTATTGGAGACTTGTTTTAGGCGGTCGTCTCTCCAGTTATTTAGAGTAATGGTGATTAATGCAAGAGCAAGAACGGAGGCGGGGAGAGCCGTGACAGCTAGAAATGCAGACTTTGTCGCTGTTGGCCATAGGTTCCAATCGTTTACGACCATGAGAGATACAAACGCAGGGACGGAGTATGCGACTGCGTCCACGGGTTTAACGTAAAATGGGGTGACAATTTTCGATCCGACCAAGATGCTCAAGAGTGCCGTATAAAACCAGAACCCTGTATCGCCAACCGGAGGGTAAGGGGTGCCGAACGCCAAAAGGCATATTACTAAAAGTAGTAGAAGGTCTATCCCTAGCGAGACCACCCTTTCTTTTTGAGAAAGTCTAGTCATCTATTTCGTCCATGGGGTTGTCAGTTTGGGTTGCAGAGGTGTTCGAACTAAAGTGATTAGGTTTCGGGCGTTGATGTAGGGTGAGCGTCTGACGTATATTTTCTGGATGATGGGGCGTCATATTGTGCGTTGTTATGAGGTGGTTATGGCGTATGACTGATGAGTGCGCCGTGGCGAGTTTCGGCAGTGCTGGTTGGCGTAATGGTGTCGGCGGTAGGTCAGCTTTGGGTTGTTTTTAGGCTGATTCTGGCATGGATGGTGTGGGTTTGCGAAGTGGTTGGACGGTGTAGTGGTGTTGGGCGTGGCCGGGACGTTCAGTCGAGAAAGGCGACGGATTTGACGAGTGCGTGGGCGCGAGCGCCGGGCCTGAGACCAAGCCGCTCGGTAGATAACCGCGTCAACTCCGCCATCAACGTCTGCCCATCGTCCTGCCGGCACACGGCAAGGACCCGTGCGGGTCCGTGGTGCCCAGGCGCCTCGTCCAGCGATTCGATGGTGGCGGGGATGATGTTGAGGATGGAGACGTCCTGAGGCGGGGTCAGGGCGATGGATACGTCGCGGGCATCGATGCGCAGGCGGGCGGGGCGGCCGGCGCCGTTGGTGGAGCCGGGGGTGGACGGTACGCGGTAGCGGGCCTCGGGCGGGCCGAAGGGGTGCAGGCCGTGGGCGTCGGCCGGGCCCAGTGTGCCTTGCAGGACGGAGACGGCGCCTTCGTCGCGGAATAGGGGGGAGTCGGCGCGGGCCAGTGCCTCGCGCAGGGGTTCCAGGCGTTCGAGTTGGCCGTCTTGCATGAAGGCGACGCGGGTGGCGAGGCGTTCGACCTCGTCCGGGGCGTGGGTGACGAGCAGGCTGGGGATGCCGGTCTCCTCGGACAGGCGGGCGAGGAAGGGCATGATCTCGCGCTTGGTCTGGGTGTCCAGGGCGTTCAGCGGTTCGTCGAGCAGCAGCAGGTCGGGGCTGGTGAGCAGGGCGCGGCCGAGGGCGACGCGCTGGCGCTGGCCGCCGGAGAGCTGGTCGGCGCGGCGCTCGAGCAGGTCGTCGATGCCGAGCAGGCGGGCGACCTCGTCCAGGTGCAGGCGGCGCTGGGGCTCCGGCGTGCGCTTGTAGCCGTAGAGCAGGTTGCCGCGTACGGACAGGTGCGGGAGCAGGGTGGATTCCTGGAACACGAGGCCGACGCGGCGGCGGTGCAGCGGGACGAAGGTCTTGCCGGACTGCCAGGCGGCATCGCGAAAGTGCACCTCGCCGCCGGGTGGATGTTCCAGCCCGGCGATGATGCGCAGCAGCGTGGTCTTGCCGCAGCCGGAGCGGCCGAACAGTGCGGTGACGCCCTCCAGCGGGAAGGCGGTGTCCACGTTCAGCGCGAAGCCGGGGCGTTCCAGCCGGGCCTTGATGCGCAGCGTGTCGGGATCGGGCCGGGTCACAGGCGCACCGTGTCGAAGCGGCGGTTGATCGCGTAGACGATGAACAGCACGGCGAAGGCGAACACCAGCAGCCCGAAGGACAGGCGGTGGGCGGAGTCGAAGTCCATCGCCTCGGCGTGGTCGTAGATCAGGATGGACAGCACCTGGGTCTCGCCGGGGATCGCGCCGCCCAGCATCAGGATCACGCCGAACTCGCCGAGGGTGTGGGCGAAGGCGAGCGTGGCGGCGACGATGAAGCCGCCGCGGGTCATCGGCAGGATCACGGTGACGAAGCGGTCGATGCGCCCGGCGCCCAGTGAACCGGCGATCTCCACCGGGCGGCGGCCGAGGTTGGCGAAGGCCTGCTGCAGCGGCTGCACGGCGAACGGCAGGGAGTAGATCACCGAGCCGATCAGGATGCCCTGGAAGGTAAAGGCCAGGTGGTTCAGGCCCCAGTTCTCCAGCGTGCTGCCGACTGGCCCGGCCGGGCCAAGCAGCACCAGCAGGTAGAAGCCGAGCACGGTGGGCGGCAGCACCAGCGGCAGGGCGACGAGGGCCTGCACCGCGGTGCGCACGCCGGGCGAGCCGCGCCCGTTGGCCAGCCACCAGGCGATCGGCGTGGCGATCACCAGCAGGATCAGCGTGGTGTAGAGCGCGAGCTTGAGGGTGACCTCGATCGCCATCCAGTCCGTGGGGCTCAGGTCGAACATACAGCTCTACATAGCCTCGCGGTCGGCGCCTTTGGAGGCGTTCTCGGCGGCTTCATCGTCGGGCATGACAAAGCCGTAGCGGCGCATGATGTCCCGTGCGGTGTCGCGATTCATGTACTCGGCGAAGCGGTGGGCCGAGTCCTTGTCCGCGCCGCGGCGGGTGATCACGAAGCCCTGGGTCAGGGGTTCGTGCAGGGCATCGTCTATCAGGTGGTGCGGGTGCTCGGCCAGATCGGGAAACTTGGCGAGCGATAAGGCGATGATCCCGATGTCCGCGCCGCCGGCCTGCACCATGCGCGCGGTCTGGGCAATGTTGTCGCCGTTGACGATCTTCGGCTGCAGCGCGTCCCAGACGCCGGCGGCCTTTAGCGCCTCCTGCGCGCGCACGCCGTAGGGGGCGTGGGTGGGCGAGGCGATGGCCACGCGGCGGATGTCGTCGCGCGTCAGGTCCTCCAGCGTCAGCTCCGAGGCATCCATGCGGTTGCTCCACAGCACGATGCGGCCGATTGCGTAGACGGACGGCTCGGTGACGGCGGCACCCTCCGCGTGGAGCCGCTTCGGGTAGGCGATGTCGGCGGAGAAGAAGATGTCGTAGGGCGCGCCGTTCAGGATCTGTGTGGTCATGCGCCCGGAGGAGCCGTAGGTCACGCGCACGCGGTCGTCCGGATAGGCCTCGCGGTAGGCCTCCACGATCTCGTCCAGGGCGAAGCGCAGGTCGGAGGCGGCGGCGATGGTCAGCGGGCCGGAGGCGTGCGCCAGGCCGGGCAGCAGCAGGACGAGGGTCAGGAGGAGGGCGCGCAGGTGCATGCTGTGGGGGCTTCCCGGTGGTTGGGTCCAGGTGGGTTCGGGTGGTTCCATTCGCGATTACTCGCTGCGCTCGCCCTTCGGGCCGGCCTTCGGCCGTTCAACGCAGCTTCGCTGCTTTTGTGCTTCGTCGCGGTGCTCCTCGCAGTGACGGTGAGGCTGGGGATATGCGGGTCGTTATATTTCAGTTTGCATATCGCCAGACAGAAGCCTACACCGGAACGGCCTCCGGCTGCCAACGGTTTGGCGGACCCCGCCGCGTGTCAGGCGATATGCACGATGCCGACCACGGCGCCGGTCATCAGCGTGGCCAGCGTGCCGGCGACGATGGCGCGGATGCCCAGGCTCACGATCTCGCTGCGCCGCTCCGGCACCAGCGCGCCGAGGCCGCCGATCAGGATGCCGAGGCTGCCCAGGTTGGCGAAGCCGCTCAGCGCATAGATCAGGATCAGCTCGCTGCGCGCGGACAGCGCATCGTCCCCCAGCTCCGCCATCTGCAGGAAGGCGACCATCTCGTTGAGGATCGTCTTGACCCCCAGCAGCGAGCCGGCGGTGGTGGCCTCGGCCCAGGGGATGCCCATCAGCCAGGCCAGCGGGGCGAAGACCCAGCCCAGGATGCGCTCCAGACTCAGCGCGGCCCCGGCGACCTCGGGCAGCGCCCCCAGCATCACGTTGACCAGCGCGACCAGGGCGATCACCACGATTAGCAGCGCGATGATCTGCAGCAGCAGTTCCAGCCCGCGCAGGGTGCCGCGGGTGATCGCGTCCATGGCGCTGGTCGCGCTCTCGGTCTCGGGGAGCAGATCGCCGGCGGTGGAGGGCGCGGTCGGCGGGATCATCACGGTGGCGATCAGCAGCGCGGCCGGCAGGCTGATCAGCGAGGCGACGATCAGGTGGCCCAGCGCATCGTCCAGCACCGTGCCGATGATGGTCGAGTACAGCACCAGCATCGTGCCGGCGAGCGTCGCCATGCCCACGCTCATCAGCGCGAACAGCTCGCTGCGGTTCATCTGGCGCAGATACGGGCGGATTACCAGCGGGGATTCGACCATGGAGAGGAACACGTTCGACGCCGTGCCCACGCCCAGGGCACCGCCAATGCCGAACGCCCGCTGCAGCACCAGCGAGGCCCCGCGGATCAGCACCGGCAGCACGCGCCAGTAGAACAGCAACGCCGACAGGGCCGAGAGCACCAGCACCAGCGGCAGCGCCTGGAACGCGAGGATGAAGTTGTTGGCCGGGTCGTCGACCGCGAACGGCGGGTCGTCCCCGCCGATATAGCCGAAGACGAATGAGGTGCCGGCCTGGGTGGCATCGGTTAGCGCGATCACGACCTGGTTCAGCCACAGGAACGCATGCTGTGCGCCGGGGACGCTCAACAGCAGTACGGCAATACCGAACTGCAGCGCCAGCCCGGCCAGCACCTCGCGCCAGGGGAAGCGTGTCTTGTGTTCGCTCAGCAGCCAGGCGATGGCCACGAATACGAGCAGTCCCAGCCCGGCTTGCAGTGCGAGCATGCGCCTTCCTTTATTCTGTGACGGCGTTCAAAAACCGCACAGGATACCGGCTTTGGGCCGGATGCCAATGGGGGCGGGCGCAGGGGCGTGCACATTGGTAGGGTAGGCCCATTACACGGCGCTCACATGGGGCACAAGGAGCAGGGGTGACGCAGTCCGGCGATTTGCAGCCAGGGATGGTGGTGCTGCACGGCAACCATCTGGAGTCGCTGCGTGCCCTGGTGGTCGATTGGATGCAGCGTGCGCCGCTCGGCCCGCTGGAGAACGAGACCCTGCTGGTGCAGAGCAACGGCATGGCGCAGTGGCTGCGCTACGCCCTGGCCGCGCACCCGGATGCCGACCCGCCCGGCTGTGGCATCGCCGCCGCGCTGGACATGCAGTTGCCGTCGCGCTTTGTCTGGTCGGCCTACCGCGCGGTGCTCGGGCTCGAGGCCGTGCCGCTGGAATCCCCGTACGCCAAGCGCCCGCTGATCTGGCGCCTGATGCGTCTGCTGCCGGAGTGCCTGACGCACCCCGAGTTCGCCCCGCTGGCGCGCTTTCTCGCCGATGACGACCCGCGCGACGGCGGCGACCTGCGCAAGCGCCACCAGCTCGCCGAGCGCCTGGCCGACCTGTTCGACCAGTATCAGGTCTATCGCGCCGACTGGCTGACCTCTTGGGCCGCCGGGCGCGATGTCCTGCGCGACGCGCGTGGCCGCGAGACCCCGCTTTCGGAGGACGACCGCTGGCAGGCCGCGCTGTGGCGCCTGCTGCGCGAGGACATCGGCGAGGGCGCGGCCGACACCAGCCGGGCCACGGTCCACGCCCGCTACCGCGAGGCCGTGCAGGGCCTGAGCGAGCGCCCGGCGGGGCTGCCGCGGCGGCTGATCGTGTTCGGCATCTCCTCCATGCCCGGGCAGATCCTGGAGGCCCTGGAGGGGCTGGCCGGCGTGTGCCAGATCCTCGTCTGCGTGCACAACCCTTGCGAGCACTACTGGGCCGACATCGTCGCCGACAAGGACCTGCTGCGCGCGACGCGTCAGCGCCAGGCGCGCAAGGCCGGCATGCCCAGCGTGCTGGACGACGCCGAGCTGCACCAGCACGCGCACCCGCTGCTGGCCGCCTGGGGCAAGCAGGGCCGCGACTACATCGGCCTGCTGGACGAACACGACGACCCCACCGCCTACGACGCGGTGCTGCAGACCCTCGCCTGGAAGCGAGTCGACTACTTCGAGCCGCACGGCGGCGGCTGCCTGCTGCACCAGTTGCAGGAGGACATCCGCGAGCTGCGCCCGCTGGGCGAGACCCGCGAGGCCTGGCCGGCGGTGGCGGCGGACGACGACTCCATCCAGTTCCATGTCGCCCATGGCCCGCTGCGCGAGGTGGAGATCCTGCACGACCGCCTGCTCGCGCACTTCGACGCCGACCCGGGCCTGCGCCCGCGCGACGTGATCGTGATGGTGCCGGACATCGACGCCTACGCCCCGCATATCGAGGCCGTGTTCGGCCAGCTCCCGCCGGACGACCCGCGCTACATCCCCTACACCCTGTCCGACCAGGGGCCGCGCGGGCGCGACCCGGTGCTGATCGCGCTGGAGCGCTTGCTGTCGCTGCCGGAGAGCCGGATGGGCGTGGCCGAGGTGCTGGACCTGCTGGATGTGCCCGCGCTGCGCCGGCGATTCGGGATCGCGGAAGAGGACCTGACCACGCTGCACCGCTGGGCCGAGGGCTCGGGCGTGCGCTGGGGCCTGGATGCCGAGCAGCGCGCGGGCCTCGGCCTGCCGGACGGGCTGGAGCAGAACACCTGGCGCTTCGGCCTGCGGCGGATGCTGCTGGGCTATGCGTCCGGGGGCGCCGGGGCCTGGCAGGGGCTGGAGCCGTTCGGCGAGATCGGCGGGCTGGATGCCGTGCTGCTGGGCCCGATGGATGACCTGATTACCGCGCTGGCGGAGGCCTGGGGCTGGCTGCGCCACGCCCATACCCCCGGCGAATGGAACACCCGGCTGCGCGAGCTGCTGGATACCTTCTTCGCCGGCGAGACCGACGCCGAGCTGTTCACCCTGGGCCGCCTGCGCGAGGCGCTGGACCAGTGGCAGGCCGACTGCGCAGACGCGGAACTGGACGACCCCCTGCCGCTGGGTGTCGTGCGCGAGCAGTGGCTGGCCAGCCAGGAGGACAGCGGGCTGGGCCAGCGCTTCCTGGCCGGTTCGGTCAACTTCGGCACGTTGATGCCGATGCGCGCGATCCCGTTTCGCATCGTCTGCCTGCTGGGCATGAACGACGGCGACTATCCGCGCAGCCCGACGCCGGTGGACTTCGACCTGATGCGCCGCGACTACCGCCCCGGCGATCGCTCGCGGCGCGAGGACGATCGCTACTTGTTCCTGGAGGCATTGCTGTCCGCGCGGCGACAGCTGCATGTCAGCTGGGTCGGCCACAGCGCGCGCGACAACGAGTCGCAGCCGCCCTCGGTGCTGGTCGCGCAGCTGCGCGATCATCTGGCCGCCGGCTGGCGGCTCCAGGGTGCGGAGGAGGTCGATGAGCCGACCAAGGACGACCCGCTGCTGGATCACCTGACCACCGTGCACACTCTGCAGCCGTTCTCGCCGGCCAATTTCCCGCCCGACCCGTCACACGCCCGGCACTACACCTACGCGCGTGAGTGGGAGGCGGTCCACCACGCCGACGAGACCCCGGCGCCGGACGCGCTCGAACTGCCGCCGCCGGACGAAGCCGACGATGAACGCGTGCTGGGCCCGGATACGCTGATGCGCTTCCTGCGCGATCCGGCGGAGGCGTTCTTCCGCCACCGGCTGGGCGTGGTGTTCGATCGCGAGGAGGCCCCGAGCGAGGACCTGGAGCCGTTCACCCTGGCCGGGCTGGAACAGTGGCAGGTGCGCGAGGCCCTGGTCGCGGCCGCGCTGGACCACGGCGAGGACCCCGAGGCCTGGGGCCCGGTGCTGGAGGCCGAGGCCGCGCGGCTGCAACGCGCCGGTGCGCTGCCGCTCGGCGCGGCTGGCGAGCTGGAACGCGAGGCGATGATCGCCGAGGCCGCACGTCTGGTGGAGCGCATCGGCCTGCGCCTGGCCGCCTGGCCGGAACGGCTGCCGCCATCGCCCGCCGTGCGTCTGGGGCAGGGTGGCTGGATGCTGGAGGGTGCCGCCCCGCCCCTGCGCGGCGGGGCCGGGCAGGCCGTGCTGCTGGACTACACCGTGAGCCGGCTGAAACAGAAAAAGGACTGGCGCGTGGACAAGGTGGCCAAGCCCTGGCTCGAACACCTGCTGGCGAACCAGGGCACGGGCGCAGGCGGCCGGGTTGCCACCGAGGTGATCGGGCTGGATACCGGGATGCGCCTGCCGGGCGTGGGGCCGGAGCAGGCCCGCGAGCACCTCGGGGCCCTGGTCGAGGGCTGGGTGGCCGGGCTGGAGCGGCCGCTGCCGGTGGCCTGCGCCACTGCCTTCGCCTGGCTGCAGGCCGAGGCGAAGGACGACCCCGACCCACTGGCGCGGGCGCGCAAGGTGCTGGTCGGGGACGACTTCAGCCCCGGAGAATGGGCGCGCAGCCCGGCCCTGGCGCGTGCCTGGCCGGACCCGGAGGCGCTGCTGCAGGATCCGGCGTTCGGGCACTGGCGCGACCGGCTGTACCGGCCGCTGTTCGAGGCGCTGGCCGCCGGGGAGGAGATGGAATGAGTGCAGGCGCGCAGCCGCTGGAGCTGATGGAACTGCCGTTGCACGGCAGCCGCCTGATCGAGGCCAGTGCCGGCACCGGCAAGACCTACACCATCGCCGCGCTGTATCTGCGGCTGGTGCTGGGCCACGGCGAGCTGCCGGAGGGTACCTGCGAGCTGACCCCGCCGCAGATCCTGGTGATGACCTTTACCGAGGCGGCCACCCGCGAGCTGCGCGAGCGCATCCGCGCGGTGCTGGCGCGCGGGGCGCGCATCCTGCGCGGCGAACCGGCCCCGGCCCACGAGGCGTTGTGGCCGGCGCTGCTGGCCGCCTACCCGGATCCGGCCGCACGCGCCGGGGCCGCGCGGCGGCTGGAGCTGGCCGCCGAGTGGATGGACGAGGCGGCGGTCTCGACCATCCACTCGTGGTGCTATCGCATGCTGCGCGAGCATGCGTTCGACAGCGGAAGCCTGTTCAACCAGCGCCTGGAGGCGGACCAGAGCGAGCTACAGGCCGAGGCGGCACGCGACTACTGGCGCCGCTTTGTCTACCCGCAGCCGGCGGATCACCTGAAGCTGCTGCGCCAGGCCTTTGGCGAAGGACCCGACGAACTGCAGGCCCGGGTGCGGCCGCTTCTCGGCCATCTGACAGACACGGCGGGGCTGGAGCCCTACCGCACGCCGGACGGGCTGTATGCGGAGCTGGCCACGCGCCTCGCACGTCTGGCCGAGCTGAAGGCCGTCTGGCGCGAGGATGCCGCCGAGGTGGAGCGACAGTTCCGCGAATTGCTGGCGAACGTGCTGCTCGGCACGAAGTACCAGAAGCCGGACGAGTTGATCGAAGTGATGCGCGCCTGGGCCGAGGACCCGGCCGCACTGCTGCCGGACAAGGTCGGCACGACGCCTGTGCTGGAGCGCATGTGCGCGGCGGGGATGGCCGAGCGGCTGAAGAAGGGCAAGTCCCTGCCGGACGACCTGCACCCGGCGTTTACCGCGCTCAATGCGGCCGCCGAGGTCTGCGCGGACGACAGCGAACGCCTGCTGCAGGCGGCGGCGGTGGAGATCGATCTCCAGTTCCGCCAGGCCCAGCGCGTGCGGGTGCAGATGGGGTTCAACGACCTGCTGCTGCGCCTGCGCGATGCCCTGGAGGGGCCCGGCGGCGAGGCGCTGGCCGAGACCCTGCGGCGCCAGTTCCCGGTCGCCCTGGTGGACGAATTCCAGGACACCGACCCGGTGCAGTACCGCATCCTCGAACGCGTCTACCGCATCGAGGACAACCCGTCCGAGCAGGGCCTGCTGCTGATCGGCGATCCGAAGCAGGCGATCTACGGCTTTCGCGGCGCGGACATCCACAGCTACCTGAAGGCGCGTCGCGCGACCGCCGGGCGTCACTACACGCTGCCGTGCAACTTCCGCTCGACCGCGCGCCTGGTCGGCGCGGTGAACCGCCTGTTTGCCCATGCCGACGGCTGGTCGGAGGGGGCGTTCCTGTTTGGCCAGGGCGATGACGGCGAGCTGCCGTTCCACGCGGTGGATGCCCAGGATCGCGGCGAGCGCCTGGAACAGGACGGCGCCGAGGTGACGGCGCTGACCCTGTGGTGCATGGACCCGGGCACACCGGTCGGCACCGGTGTCTATCGCGAACAGATGGCCACGGCCGCGGCCGAGCAGATGGTGCGCCTGCTCACTGGCGGGACGGACGGGACCTGCGGCTTTCGGGATTCAGACGCGCTGCGGCCGGTGCGTCCGCGGGATATCGCCGTGCTGGTGCGCAGCAAGGTGGAGGCCCGCATCATGCAGGAGGCGCTGCGCGCGCGGGGGGTGCGCAGCGTGTACCTGTCCGAGGGCGAATCGGTGTTCGTGACCCCGGAGGCGGGCGACCTGCTGCGCTGGCTGCGGGCCTGTGCCGAGCCGACCAGCGAGCGCCTGCTGCGCGCGGCGCTGGCGACCCCGACACTGGGGCAGTCGCTGGCCGACTTGCACCGGCTGACCACCGACGAACTGCGCTGGGAGCACCGCGTCGAGCAGTTCCGCGAGTATCGCCGCCTGTGGCAGACGCGTGGTGTGCTGCCGATGCTGCGCCGCCTGCTGCATGACTTCGACGTGCCGCGCCGGCTGCTGGCCAGTGCCGACGGCGAGCGCGCGCTGACCAACCTGCTGCACCTGAGCGAACTCCTGCAGCGTGCGGCCGCGGAGCTGGATGGCGAGCAGGCCCTGATCCGGCATCTGGTGGAGCACCGCGAGGGCGAGCGCGCGACCGCGGAGGAGCAGGTGCTGCGCCTGGAGAGTGACGAGGACCTGGTCAAGGTGGTCACGCTGCACAAGTCCAAGGGGCTGGAGTACCCGCTGGTGTTCCTGCCGTTTGTCTGCGCGTTTCGCGCGGTCGACCCGAAGAAGGATGTGCCGCGTATCGATCGCCCGCCGGGCGGCAGGCCGCGCTGGATCTTTCGTATGGATACACGTGCCCAGGAGCGCGCCGATCGCGAGCGCCTGGCCGAGGACCTGCGCCTGCTGTATGTGGGCATGACCCGTGCGCGCCACGCCTGCTGGATGGGGCTGGTGCCGATCGTGTCGGGGCGAAGCAAGGAGAACGAGCTGCACCGCAGTGCGGTCGGCTATCTGCTGAATGGCCCGGAGCCGATGCCGAACGGCGAGCTGGAGGACCGGCTGCAGGCGGCCCGTGGCGACGAGGCCGCGATTGCGATCGAACCCCTGCCCGAGATCACGGGCGCGGGCGTGCGACTGGCACAGCACACGGCCGCCCCCGGGCGGGCGCGTACCCCGACACGCCCGGTACGCGAGCCCTGGTGGGTGGCCAGCTACAGCGCCATTGCGCACCCGGACGAGGCGGATGCGCCGGCGCCGCTGGCCGCCGACCCGGTGGCCCCGGATTCCGCGCTGGAGGACATGCTGCGCGAGAGCGCGGCCGGCCCCGCTGCTGACTCCCGGACCGGGCACGACCCGTCGCGGGCGCTGCCGCTGCCCGAGGTCCCGGTGGCCGGCGGGCTGCACGACTTCCCGCGCGGCCCGGCGCCGGGGACCTTCCTGCACGGCCTGCTGGAGTGGGCGGCCGAGCAGGGCTGGTCGGCGGTCGTCGCCGATCGCGCCCGGCTGGACGACGAGGTGCAAAAGCGCTGCGAACAACGCGACTGGGGCGACTGGACCCCCGTCGTGCAGGACTGGATGCGCCGGCTGATCACGGCCGAGTACGCGCTCGCCTCCGGTGGCGCGTTCCGCCTGGATGGGCTGGGCGTGTATCAGCCGGAGCTCGAGTTCCTGTTCGGGACGCGCTGGCTGCAGAGCCGCCGGCTGGATGCCGCCGTGTGCGAGCAGTTGCTGCCCGGACAGCCCCGGCCGCCGGCGGGCGACCGGCTGCTGAACGGGATGCTCAAGGGCTTTGTCGATCTCGTCTTCGAGCACGAGGGCCGCTATTACGTCGCCGACTACAAGTCCAACTGGCTGGGGCCCGGCCCCGAGGCCTATGTGCCCGAGCGCCTGCGCGACGCCGTGCTGGAACACCGCTACGACCTGCAGCTGGTGATCTACACCCTGGCCCTGCATCGCCAGTTGAAGGCGCGGATGCCGGGGTACGACTACGACCGCCACATGGGCGGCGGGGTATACCTGTTCCTGCGCGGGATCGATGCGCCGGGGCGCGGCGTGTTCCATGACTGCCCGCCACGGGCGCTGATCGAGCAGCTGGACGGCTGGTTTGCCGAGGGGCCGGACCGGCCGCAGGAGGCGCGGGCATGACGGCCGATCGCGCATTGCAGGACACCGGGGCGCTGCTGGATCTGCTCGAGGAGTGGGAGCATGCGGGCTGGCTGCGCGGCGTCGACCGCGTGCTGGTGCGTTTTCTGCGCGAACAGGTGCCCGCCGCACCGCCACTGACACTGCTGCTGGCGGCGCTGACCAGCCATCAGGCCGGGCGCGGGCATGTCTGTCTGGACCTCGACGGCCTGCTGGAGGCCCCGGACCGGATGCTGTCGTTGCCGCCGGAGGGCGCGGAGCGGGGACTGCCGCGGCCCTCGGATGTCCTGCGCGGCCTGGACCGTGCGGCACTCGACACCGCGCTGGAAGGCCATCGAATCTGCGGCGTCGACGCGGACACGGGGACCCCCCTCGTGCGGGCACAGGACCGGCTGTACCTGCGCCGCTACCGCGAGGCCGAACGCCGGATCGGGGAGGCGGTGGCCGGACGCCTGCGCGAGCAGCCCGCCTGGCGCGACGGGCTGGATACGGATGCGCTGCGCACCTGGCTCGATCGGCTGTTCGGTCCGGCCGAGGAGGGCGACGGCGAACCGGACTGGCAGCGTCTGGCCTGCGTACTGGCGGCCGGGTCCGCGTTCAGCGTGATCACCGGCGGGCCGGGTACCGGCAAGACCTACACGGTGTTGCAACTGCTCGCGCTGTTGCAGGGCCTGCAGGGGGAGGGCGAGCCGCTGCGCATCCGCCTGGCGGCGCCGACCGGCAAGGCCGCCGCGCGGCTGAATGCCTCGGTCGCGGGGGCGGTGGATGCGCTGGGGCTGGAACGCTTCCCCGGTGGTGAGCGCCTGCGCGCCGCGATCCCGCGCGAGGTGGTTACGCTCCACCGCCTGCTGGGCGCGCGACCGGATACCCGGCGCTTCCGCCACGATGCGCGCAATCCGCTGCCGGTGGATGTGCTGGTGGTGGACGAGGCCTCGATGGTGGATCTGGAGCTGATGGCCAGCCTGATGGCCGCGGTGCCGGCGCATGCGCGGCTGGTGTTGCTGGGGGATCGCGACCAGCTCGCCTCGGTAGAGGCCGGGGCGGTGCTGGGCGAGCTGTGCGCGCGGGCGGACGGCGGGCAATACACACCGCAGACGGTCGCCTGGCTGCGCGAGGTAGCCGGGCTGGCGCTGCCGGCCGGCTACGTGGACGAGGACGGGCGGGCACTGGACCAGCACGTGGCGATGCTGCGCCGCAGCCGGCGATTCGGCGCGGACAGCGGGATCGGTCGTCTGGCCGCGGCGGTGAACGACGGCACGGCCGAGGTGGCGGGCCACCCGGGCGAGGATGTCCACGCGGCGGTGCTGCAGGGCCCGGACGATCCGGCCCTGCTGCGGCGCGTGCTGGACGGGGCCGGGCATGCCGACGCGGCACCGTTCGGGGTCGTCCGCTATCTGGAGCATTTGACGGCCGGACGCCCGGCATCCCGCGATGCGCGCGGCACGTGGGAGGAATGGGCGCGCGGCACGCTGCGCGAGCACGGGCGCTTCCAGTTGCTGTGCGCCGTGCGCGAGGGGCCCTGGGGTGTGGACCGGATGAACCGCCGCGTTGCCGGGGCGCTGACGGCGAGGGGTGTATTGCAGGCGGAGGGCGTCTGGTACGAGGGGCGCCCGGTGATCGTCACGCGCAACGACTACGCGCTGGGACTGATCAACGGCGACATCGGCTTGACCCTGCGCGTGCCCGCCTGGCTGGCCCGGGGTGATGCCGAACCGGGCGCGGACGATGCGGCGGAAACCGCCCTGCGGGTCGCCTTTGTCGCGGCGGACGGGCATGTGCGCTGGATGATCCCGCAGCGCCTGGAGTCCGTGGAGACGGCGTTCGCGCTGACGGTGCACAAGTCCCAGGGCTCGGAGTTCGAGCATGTGGCCTTCCTGCTGCCCCCGCCGGAGAGCCCGCTGCTGACGCGCGAGCTGGCCTACACCGCGATCACGCGCGCGAGCGGCTGGCTGAGCCTGTTCGAGCCACAGGCGGGGGGGCTGCAGCAGGCGAGCCGGCAACCGACCCGGCGCAGTGGCGGCTTGCTGACCTGGCTGTAGCGGCCCTTTCTGGAGTGGGTGCGCAATAACAAGGGTTGTTTACGTGCGACATCGGGGCACGCTACCGTGGTTCCAAGCACCGTCATGGCGCCGTTTCGGCCGGGTAACGATCGTATGCCGGCCCATATTTTCGACGACTGCGACTTTTTGGCGTGACGGAAATCACAGTTTTGCGCCCCTGACGGGGGTGGACTCCGGGCGCGCCCGGATCAGCGGGAGAAGCATTCATGCACCACCTGCGACTGGCCGCCCCCCTTTCGGCCCTGAGCATTCCTCTACTGGCCCTTTTGCTGGCCCTTGTCCTGCCCGGTTGCGCGGCGGAATCCGACGACGAAGACGATGCTGAACCCGAGGCGGTCGAGGTGCCGGTACGGGAGATGGAGAGCGAACTGGTCTCGATCTCCCGAACCTATACGGCGCGCACCCGCAGCCCGCGCGAGGTGGAGGTGCGCGCGCGGGTCGCGGGCGTGCTGGAGAGCCGGCGCTACGAAGAGGGCGAGATGGTGGAGCGCGGTACCGAGCTGTTCCGCATCGACCCCTCGCCCTATGCCGTCCAGGTGCGCAGCGCGCAGGCCAGCCTTGAACGCGCCGAGGCCGAGAAGCGCCAGGCCGAGCGCGAGTGGGAGCGCGTGCTGGACCTGTACGAGGACAACGCCGCCAGTGGCCGTGAGCGCGATGAGGCCCGCTCGCAACTGGAGCTGGGTGACGCCGCGGTCGCGGAGGCCGAGGCGGCGCTGGCGGAGGCCCAGCTGGATCTCGACTACACCTCCGTGACGGCGCCGCTGGAAGGGGTTGCGGGGCTGGAGGAGCGCCCGGAAGGCAGCCTGTTGCAGGCGGGTGACCTGCTGACCACCGTGACCCAACTCGACCCCATCCGTACCGACTTCGCGATCCCCGAGGGCCATCTGACGGCCTATGGCCCGCAGATCCGTTCCGGCGTTGGCCTGACCGTAGTGCTGACCCTGCCGGATGGCTCGTTGTACCCGCATCAGGGGCAGATCGACGTGACCGAGGCCGCGGTGGACGAGGCCACGGGCATGGTCGAGGTACGCGCGCTGTTCCCCAACCGCGAGGTCCAGTTGCTGCCGGGGCAGTTCGTGCGCGTGACCCTGAGCGGGCTGATGGCGGGGCATGGCATGCGCGTGCCGCATGCCGCGGTCATCGAGGGCTCTGACGGGGCCGCGGTGTATGTCGTCGACGCCGATGACATCCCGCATGTGCGGCCGATCCAGATTGGCATGGACCTCGACGAGGACTTTCTGGTCACCGCCGGGTTGAGCGATGGCGACCGGATTGTGGTCCGGGGCGTTGAGGGCGTCGAGGAGGGCGAACGGATCGATCCCCGGGACGCCCCGCGCGAGACGGAAGAACCCGTGTCGCCGGGCGTGCTGCCGGAGGTGGCGCCGGATCTGCTGGATGAGGTGATGGATCCGGAGACCGAGGCCGATGCGGTCGAGGACATCCTGGATGGGCTGGGCAATGGCGCCGAGCCGGGTCTGGATGATTCTGACGCCGACGAGGCGTCCGACTAATGCTGCGCTTCTTCATCGGCCGGCCGGTACTGGCCTCGGTCATCTCGATCCTGTTCGTGCTGGCCGGGCTGTCTTCGGCCCTGCTGCTGCCGGTGGATCAGTATCCGGACATCCTGCCGCCGAAGGTGATCGTGACCGCCAGTTATCCGGGCGCGAGCGCCGAGGCGGTGGCGGAGACGGTGGCCGCCCCGATCGAGGCGACGGTCGATGGCGTGGACAACATGGCGTACATGCGCTCGAAGTCCACCGATGATGGCGACATGGAGCTGATCGTCACCTTCGAGGTGGGGACCGACCCTGATATCGCCGCGATCAACGTCAGTAACGAAGTCGAGGGCGCGATGGGGCGCCTGCCGGAGACGGTGACCGGCGCCGGGATCGCGGTGGAGAAACGTGCCCCGTCGATGCTGCAGATGATCACGTTCACCTCGTCCGACGGCAGCCTCGACAACCGTTTTATCAGTGACTACGTCTGGCGCAACGTCTATGCGGAGCTGCGTCGCGCGCCGGGGGTTGGCGACCAGACCTTCTTTGGCGCGCAGATCTATTCGATGCGGATCTGGCTGCAGCCGGACCAGATGGCGGAGTACGACCTGACCGCCAGTGACATCCGTTCCGCGATCCAGGAGCAGAACGAGCAGTACGCGGCCGGCCAGTTCGGGGCCGAGCCGATGGACAACGCGATCGACTTTACCTACGCGGTGACGACCCCCGAACGGTTCTCCGAGGAGGAGGAGTTCGAGCAGGTGATCCTGCGCAGCGCACCGGACGGCTCCGCGTTGCGGCTAGGGGATGTGGCGCGCGTGGAGCTGGGCGCGCACTTCTACAACTTCGAGGCCAAGCACAACGGCCAGTCCACGGTGCCGGTGGGGATCTACCTGGAGCCCGGCGCCAACGCGCTGGAGACGGCGCGCGGGGTGCGCGAGATCCTGGAGGAGCTGGAGCCACGTTTCCCGGACTCGCTGGAATACTCGATCCCGTTCGATACCACGATCTTCATCGATCAGTCGGTGCAGCGCGTACTGCTGACCCTGGTGCAGGCGCTGATCCTGGTGGTCGCGGTGGTGTATCTGTTCCTGCAGACGTTCCGGGCCACGGCCGTCCCGATTATCGCGGTACCGGTGTCGCTGATCGGGACGCTGGCCGGGATGTACGTGCTCGGCTTCTCCGCGAACATGCTGACGCTGTTCGGGCTGGTGCTGGCGATCGGGATTGTGGTGGACAACGCGATCATTGTGCTCGAGAACACCGAGCGGCTGATGCGCGAGCAGGGGATGAAGGCCGTCGATGCGGCCTACCAGACCGTGGACGAGGTGGCCACGCCGATTATCGCGATGACACTGGTCACCATCGCCGTGTTCGTGCCGGTGGCCTTTATTGGTGGATTCAGCGGGCAGATGTATCAGCAGTTCGCGATCACCATCGCCGTGTCGGTGGGGATCTCGGGGATCGTCGCGCTGACCTTGAGCCCGGCGATGTGCGCGCGGCTGTTGTCCGATAAGCCACGCCGCCCGGCCTTTCCGTTTCGCTGGTTCAACAGCGCGTTCGACCGCTTCACCGCCGCCTACATGGTGGGGGTGCGCTTCCTGCTGAGACGCAATTTTGTGGGCATGGGGCTGTTCGCGCTGCTGCTGGTGGCGATCGTGGTGCTGTTCCGGATCGTGCCTGGCGGGCTGGTGCCGCAGGAGGACCAGGGCTATGTGTTCGCGGCCGCCGAACTGCCCGCTGCGGCCTCGCTGCAGCGTACCCGTGGCGTGATGGATCGCCTGGGCGAGGAGGCACTGGAGTACGACGACACCGCGGATGTCGTGGCCTTCTCCGGGATGGACCTGCTGTCGGACGGCATGAAGACCTATGCCGGTGCGGCCTATGTGACGCTCAATGACTGGTCCGAGCGTCGCGGCGATGATCAGAGCAGCGATGCGGTGATCGACCGTCTGGTCGCCGATGGCGAGCGCCAGCCGGAGGCGACGATCCGCGCGTTCAATCCGCCGCCGATTTCCGGGATCTCCACTACCGGCGGATTCGAGGCCTACCTGCAAAGCCGGGTCGGGGATGACTCGGAGACCATGCGGGCGCGGGCCGAAGAGATCATTGAGGCAGCCGCGGAGCGCCCGGAGCTGGCGGATGTGCGTACCTCGCTTAATGTCGAGGTGCCTCGTTACGACGCCGATGTGGATCGCGAACGCGCCTTTGCGGCCGGAGTGCCACTCGGAGACGTGTTCGATGCGATGCAGAGCACCTTTGGTGCGGTCTACATCAACGACTTCTCGCTGTTCGGCCGGGTGATGCAGGTGCAGATGCAGGCCGAGGCCGATTATCGCCGCAGCCCGGATGACCTGGACCGCATCTTTGTGCGCTCGGATGCCGGCGACCTGGTGCCGCTGTCCAGCCTGGTGTCGGTCGAGCGGGTACAGGGGCCGGACGAGGTGGAGCGCTTCAACGTGTTCCCGGCCGCGCGGATCATGGGCGATCCGGGACCCGGCTACAGCTCGGGCGATGCGATACAGGCGCTGGAGGAGGTGGTCGACGAGACCCTGTCGGACGACTACCTGCTGAGCTGGACTGGCGCGGAATATCTGGAGCAGCAGGCGGCCGGGACCTCGGTGCTGGCCTTCGTGCTGGGCGTGGTCTTCGTGGTGTTGATCCTTGCCGCACAGTACGAGCGGTGGAGCCTGCCGCTGGCGGTCTTGATGGCCGTGCCCTTTGCGGTCTTCGGGGCCCTGGTGGCGATCTGGCTGACCGGGCAGGAGAACGGGATCTACTTCCAGATCGGCCTGCTGGTGCTGATCTCGCTGGCGGCCAAGAACGCGATCCTGATCGTCGAGTTTGCGCAGAACAAGCGCGAAGAGGGACTGAGCCTGTTCGATGCCTCGGTGGAGGCGGCCCGGCTGCGTTTCCGGCCGATCATGATGACGGCGATGTCGTTCATCCTTGGCGCGGTGCCGCTGGCGCTGGCCTCCGGGGCGGGGGCGAACAGCCAGCACGCGATCGGTATCGGCATCATCGGCGGCATGCTGAGCGCGACCTTCCTCGCGCTGCTGTTCGTACCCCTGTTCTATTTCGTCATTTCCAGTGGCCTGGAGCGCCTGCACAAGCGCCCGCGCGACACGGACGACTCGAAGGAGGCCGGAACGCATGCGTAGGACGTTGTTGGGGGTTTCTGCGGCCGCGCTGCTGGCGGGCTGTGCAGTCGGGCCGGATTACGAGCGCCCGGAGGTCACGCTCCCGGACGAGTGGCCGGAGGAGATCGGTGACCAGATGGATGCCGACTACGCCGATGCCGAGTTCTGGTGGGAGATGTTCGAGGACCCGCTGCTGGATCGTCTGGTGCGCGAGGCGCTGGAGAACAACGTGGATGCCGAGATCGCCGCGGCGCGGGTGGTACAGGCACGCGCGGTGCTGGGCCTGAGCCGTGCCGAGCAGTTTCCCCAACTGGAAGGCATGGCGTCGGTCGAGCGCGACTACCCCGCGGGGGATGCCGACCCGGAGACCGAGATGACGATTGGGGCCCTGCTAAGCTACGAGGTCGATCTCTGGGGCCGGCTGTCGCGTTCGGAAGAAGCGGCCCGCGCGCAGCTGCTGAACACCGCGTTTACCCGTGATGCCACCCGTTTGGCGGTCGTGAGCGATGTGGTCAGCACCTATTTCGATTATCGCGCCACGCAGGAGCAGATCGAGACCACCGAGGCGACGATCCTGTCCCAGATCGAGGCCCTGGAGCTGGAGCGCTCGCGCCTCGAGAGCGGTGCCACGACGGATCTGACCGTGCGCCAGGCTCAGGCCGAGCTGGAGACCAGCCGCGCGGGCCTGCCCGACCTGCGCGCCGATGCCGCACAGCAGCGCCGGGCGCTGGCAGTCCTGGTGGGGGATACCGAGGCCGTGGTCGAGGGCCTGGAAGGGCTCGGTGACGAGGGTCTGGAGGATCTGCCGGATACGATCTCCGGGCTTCCGCACTCGGTGCCGTCGGACCTGATGATCCGCCGGCCGGATATCCGCGCGGCGGAAGCCAGCTTGATTGCGGCCAATGCCGATATCGGTGTGGCCCGCGCGGAATGGCTGCCCAGCCTGAACCTGGCCGCGCTGTTCGGGCAGGAGGTCAGCCGGGTCAGTCAGTTTTCCTCCAGTGATTCGTTCTTCTGGGAGTTCCTGGCGGAGTCCACGGTGCCGATTCTCGATTTCGGCCGTCGGCGCGCCACCATTGAAGGCGTGGAGGCCGAGCGCGATATCGCCGAGCTGGAATACCGCGCGGCGATTCAGGAGGCCCTGGAGGAGGTCGCCAACACCTGGAGCGTGCTGAATGCAGCGCACGAACGGGTGGAGGTGCGCCAGCGCGAGGTCGGGGCGCGGGTCGAGGTCCTGGATCTCGCGGAGCGCCGCTATCTGGGCGGGTTCGTGGGGTATCTGGAGGTGCTGGATGCGCGGCGGGCCCTGCTGGATGCGCGCCTGACGCTGACCGAGGCCTCGCGCGATCGCCTGGCGGCCACCGCGACACTGTTCCGCGCCCTGGGCGGTGGCTGGGATAGCGCCGCCATTCCGCATGATGTGCTGGAGGACGGCGATCCGGATGTCGCCGAGGCGGAGGCCGAGGAACAAATCATCGTTCCGGCCGATTCGGAAGACTGACCGCCAGGACGCCTATTGCCGATCGCGCAGGGCATCCTTCATGCGGTAGAGGGCGTCCAGGGCCTCGCGCGGGCTCATCTCGTCCGGCTCCAGGGTGTCGAACAGGGCCTTCAGGGCTCGTTCTTCCGAGGGCCAGTCTTCGGCAACCGACTCGGGGGCCGCGGTCGCGGTGTCCGGGGCGGCGGCGAACAGCCCCAGTTGCGGCGAGTCCGTCGCGGCCGCCCGATCCTCCAGTTCGCGCAGGTGTTCCCGCGCGAGCTTGAGTACGTCGGCCGGGACGCCGGCCAGCTGCGCGACCTGCAACCCGTAACTCTGATTCGCCGGGCCCTCGCGGACCTGGTGCAGGAACACGATGCTGTGTTCGTGCTCCATGGCGTCCGTGTGCACGTTGGCCACGGCCGGCTCGCGCTCGGCCAGCGCGGTCAGTTCGAAGTAATGCGTGGCGAACAGGGTCAGCGCGCGGTTGTGGCGCGTCAGGCGCTCGGCGCAGGCCAGGGCGAGCGCCAGCCCGTCGAAGGTGCTGGTGCCGCGGCCGATCTCGTCCATCAGCACCAGGCTCTCGGGGCCCGCGTTGTGCAGGATGTTCGCGGCCTCGGTCATCTCCACCATGAAGGTCGAGCGTCCGGAGGTCAGGTCGTCGGAGGCGCCGATGCGGGTGAAGATGCGGTCCACGGGGCCGATCTGCGCACGCGCGGCCGGCACGAAGCTGCCCATGCAGGCGAGCAGCACGATCAGCGCCGTCTGGCGCATGTAGGTGGACTTGCCGCCCATGTTGGGGCCGGTGATCACCAGCAGCCGCCGCGTCTCCGGGTCCAGCTCGGTGTCGTTGGCGACGAACGGGGTGTCGAGCCCGGACTCGACCACCGGATGCCGGCCCTGCTCGATCTGGATGCCGGGTTCGCCGACCAGCTCCGGGCAGTGCCAGTCGAGGCGGGCCGCACGCTCGGCCAGGCAGGCGAGCACGTCCAGTTCGGCCACGGCGTCCGCGATCGTACGCAGACGCGGCGCACGCGCCTGCAGGTCGGCGATCAGGTCGTCAAACAGCGCGCGCTCGCGGAGCATGGCCTGTTCGCGGGCGGAGAGGATCTCGTCCTCGAAGCGCTTGAGCTCCTCGGTGGTATAGCGCTCGGTGTTCTTCAGCGTCTGGCGGCGCATGAAGCGGCCGGGGAGCTCGGCCGAGCGGCTGCGCGAGACCTCGATGTAGTACCCGTGCACGCGATTGTAGGCGACCTTCAGCGTGGGGATGCCGGTGGCCTCGCGCTCGCGGGCCTCGATCTCGCGCAGGAAGGTGTCGCCGTCGCTTTCCAGCGCGCGCAGGCGATCCAGCTCGGGGTCGTAGCCCGCGCGGATCATGCCGCCGTCGGTCACCCGCAGCGGTGGTTCCTCCACCAGGGCCGCGGCGAGCCGCGCGGTCAGCTCATCCTCCGGCGCGAGCGCGGCATGCAGCGCGGACAGGCGCTCGGCGGCATCGGCCAGCGGCGCCAGGGCGGTGTGCAGGGCCGGCAGGCGCTCCAGGCTGGCGAGCAGGGCGGTCAGGTCGCGCGGGCGCGCGCTGCCCAGCACGATGCGCGAGAGGATGCGCTCGCTGTCGGCGCTGCCGGCCAGGGCGTCGCGGATCGGGGTGACGGCCTCCTGCTCCAGCAGGGCGGTGATCGCGGTCTGGCGCTCGCGGATGATCGCGCGCTCGCGCAGCGGCTGGTGCAGCCACTGCATCAGGCGGCGGGCGCCCATCGCGGACTGGGTCGTGTCCAGCAGGGCGAGCAGGGAGCCGCGGCGTTCGCCCGTCAGGGTGCGCGTGAGTTCCAGATTGCGGCGGGTGGCCGGGTCCAACACCAGCATCTGGCTGCGCTGCTCGTGCGCCAGGCTGGTGATGTGGGCGAGATCGCCGCGATGGCGGTTCTGCACGTAGGCGAGCAGGGCCCCGGCGGCAGCGATGCCCAGGGCCAGCCCCTCGCAGCCAAAGCCGGACAGGTCGCGGGTGCCGAAATGGGTGATCAGCAGGCGATGGGCGGACACGGCGTCGAAATGCCAGTCGGCGTGGCGCTGGGGGGCGAAGGACTCGGTGCCCGGGATCGCGCCCGCCTGATCCGGCATCAGCAGCTCCACCGGGTCGAGCCGCGCCAGTTCGGCGGCCAGCTCGGTTTCGTCGCCGACCTCCAGTACGCGGAACTGGCCGCTGGCGAACTCCAGGCTGGCGATGCCGTAGCCGGTCTTGCGGCCCTTTACGGCGGCGGAGGCGGCCGGGCAGACGGCGACCAGGCGGTTCACCTGGCGGGCATCCAGCAGGGCCTCCTCGGTAACCGTGCCCGGAGTCACGATGCGCACGACTTCGCGCTTGACCGGGCCCTTTTGCGCGCCCACCGCACCGGTCTGCTCGCAGATCGCCACGCTCTCGCCCATCTTCAGCAGGCGGGCCAGGTAGCTCTCCAGCGTGTGCACGGGGATCCCGGCCATCGGGATGGGCGCCCCGGCTGATTCGCCGCGCCGGGTCAGGGTAATGTCGAGCAGCCCCGCGGCGCGCTCGGCGTCGTCGTAGAACAGCTCGTAGAAATCCCCCATGCGGTAGAGCAGCAACGTATCCGGGTACTCGGCCTTGATGGCCAGGTACTGCTGCATCATCGGGGTATGGGCGGAGAGGGGCTCGGCGGTGCTCATCGGTTCGGCTGCGGTCGATCCGGGCTTGGGGAAACACTGATTAATGTACACGTTCGCGCTCGAGTCGCTTTTGCGTGCGAACAAGGCGCGGTGACTGTCGTGCAGTCATTCTGCACAAGGGAACCGCAACGCCGTTCCCACGCAAAAGCGGCCGAGCCCCTTGGGGTTGGCACCCCAGGTTCCCCGATTCTGCGTTGCGCCGCTTGCGGGTAGAACCACTACCCGCTGCACGACGCGCCTTGTCTCGGAAAACCTGGGGTACCAACGCGAGCGTGTACATTAATCAGTGTTTCCCTGCCGCGCAGTATACGGATGCGCGGGCCCGTGTGGCAGGTGCACCATCACGAGACGTGATGTGCCACACTCGGGTGGAGTCATGGAGGATGCGCATGCTGGGAGAAGATGACCGCCGGGGCTTCCGGCGCATGCAGGTCGACACCCCCGCACGAGTGACCTGGATGGCGACTGGTGCGGCGGACGAGGTGCGGCTGGAGGACCTTTCGGCCAGCGGCTGTGCCTTTCGCTGGCCGCATGCACCGCAGGCGGGCGAGCGTGTGAGCATCGCGGTCAACAGCCCGGACGGGCGACTGCCCTCCCTGGAGCGGGCCGGCCAGGTGGTGCGCAGCGAGCCCCTGGGCGAAGAGCGGGTGATCTGGCGTGTGGCCATAGCCTTTGACAGCGAGGGATGATCCGGACATGGAAGCGGAATCGACTCTGATTGCAAGCCCGCGCGAGGCTGATCTGGCCGGGCTCTCGGCGCTGGTCTACGACCTGGGCGAGCGGCTGCTCGCCAGCGAACGCAAGCTGTGCACCATCGAGTCCTGTACCGGCGGCGGGATTGCCCAGGCGATTACCGATGTCCCGGGCAGCTCGGGCTGGTTCGAGTGCGGCTGGGTGGCGTACTCCAACGCGGCCAAGACGCGGATGGTCGGGGTGCCGGCCGAACTGATCGAGCAGCATGGCGCGGTCAGCGAGGCCGTGGCGCGCGCGATGGTCGAGGGCGGGCTTGCCCACTGCGATGCCGACCTGGCGCTGTCGGTGACCGGCATCGCCGGGCCCGGTGGCGGCAGCGCGGACAAGCCGGTGGGTACGGTCTGCTTCGGCTGGCAGGAGCGCGGGCGGGACGCGCGCGTCGAGACCCTCCATTTCGATGGCGAGCGCCACGATGTACGCCTGCAGGCGATGCTGCACGCGCTCAGTGCGTTGCTGGCGCACGAGGCGGCCTGACCCCGCGACCATCCCCCGGGGCATGGCGCCCCGGTGATTCCCTTCGAGCCGTGAACCCGGGTTGGGTCGCTCCCCGCCCTGTGGGATACTGCGGCCCCGTATCCGCCCCGCAACGGATCGGAAACCATCGCTGCAAGTATCGGGAGGCATACCGTGGACGAGAATCGCAAGAAGGCCCTGACCGCCGCACTGGGGCAGATCGAACGCCAATTCGGCAAGGGCGCGGTGATGCGCATGGGCGATCAGCAGGCGGTGGATGTGCCGGCCGTGTCCACGGGCTCCCTGGCGCTGGATATCGCGCTCGGGATTGGCGGCGTCCCGCGCGGGCGCGTGGTCGAGATCTATGGCCCGGAGTCCTCGGGCAAGACGACCCTGACCCTGCAGGTGGTGGCCGAGGCGCAGAAGCTGGGCGGCACCGCCGCGTTCGTGGACGCCGAGCACGCGCTGGACCCGACCTACGCCGAGAAGCTGGGCGTGAACGTCGACGACCTGCTGGTCTCGCAGCCGGATACTGGCGAGCAGGCGCTGGAGATCGCCGACATGCTGGTGCGCTCCGGCGCGGTGGATGTGGTGATCGTCGACTCCGTGGCCGCGCTGACGCCCAAGGCGGAGATCGAGGGCGAGATGGGCGACTCCCACGTCGGCCTGCAGGCACGCCTGATGTCGCAGGCGCTGCGCAAGCTGACCGCCAACATCAAGCGGTCGAACACCCTGGTGATCTTCATCAACCAGATCCGCATGAAGATCGGCGTGATGTTCGGCAGCCCCGAGACCACCACCGGCGGCAACGCGCTCAAGTTCTACTCCTCCGTGCGCATGGATATCCGCCGCATCGGCGCGATCAAGAAGGGCGACGAGGTGATCGGCAACGAGACCCGCGTGAAGGTCGTCAAGAACAAGATGGCACCCCCGTTCCGCGAGGCCTACTTCGAGATCCTCTACGGCGAGGGCATCTCGCGGGTCGGCGAGATCATCGAGATGGGCGTGAAGGAAGGCCTGATCGACAAGGCCGGCGCCTGGTACAGCTACAACGGCGAGCGGATTGGTCAGGGCAAGGAAAACGCCCGCCAGTACCTGAAGGACAACCCGCACATCGCCGAGGAAGTCGAAAAGACCCTGCGCGAACGCCTGCTGCCGAAGCGAAACAAGGCTGCGGTGGAGGACGAGCCGGTCGATGCCCCGGTCGAGGAGCAGGGCTGACCCGGCTGATCCGGACGCCGCACTGGAGGCCGGGCTCCGGCTGCTGGTGCGGCGCGAGCACTCCGCGCTGGAGCTCGCGCGCAAGCTGGCCGAGCGCGGGTTCGAGCGCGACGCGGTGGATGCCGCTCTTGAGCGTGCGCGCGAGCTCGATTACCTGAGCGACACCCGCTACGCGGACTTCATCGCCCGCCACCGCACCGAGCAGGGTTACGGCGAGCAGCGCATCCGTGCCGAACTCGCCCATAACGGCATCGGCAGCGAGACCGTCAGTGCCGCCATCGACGCCCTGGAGGTCGACTGGACCGACCAGGCCCGCGGCCAGCTCGAACGCCACTTCCGCCACCCCCCCGAGACCCGCGAGGACGAGGCCCGCTACCTGCGCCACCTCGCCGGGCGCGGTTTCCCCGGCGGTGTCGCCCACCAGGCCCTCGCCGCCTGGAAAGACGACGCTGGTGGTTCCTGACCGATTGCTTCGTCGCGTTGCTCCTCGCAATGACGTTCCTCCAAACCCGTCATTGCGAGGAGCCCTGCGACGAAGCAATCTGTGTCCAGAACCACCCGGCCCAGACGCCGAGTGATCCACCAGCGGTTGCCACTGCCCCTTCAGGCCATCGCAATGACGTGCTGGTATCGAGGACACGCGAGTGTCACCGGTGGTGAATGGCCGAAAGGATTCTCGGCCGCTGAGTACCAATGTGCAGTCGCCCACGGAGGGAGCGATGAAACAACCCTGTGTCTACATGATGAGCAACCGTCGTGACGGGACCCTCTAAGTGGGTGTGACCAGTAACCTTGTGCAGCGGGTCTGGCAGCATCGTTCGGGAGAGGTATCCGGGTTCACCAGCCGCTACGGTCTGCATCGGCTCGTCTGGTTCGAGCAATGCGTGGAGATGGAATCCGCGATCGAACGCGAAAAGCAGTTGAAGGCGGGTCCGCGGCGCAGGAAGGTTGCGCTGATCGAGCAGGTGAATCCCGGGTGGCGGGATTTGTTCGACGACATTGTGGGTTGAACGCGGCTGGGGAGGTACTTGCCGATTGCTTCGTCGCCGGGCTCCTCGCAATGACCGCGATCATGGTGCGTCATTGCGAGGCGTTGGAGGGACCGTGGCAGTCGTTGGTGGGTCACTCGGCGCTTGGATCAGGTGGCCGTGGATGCCGATTGCTTCGTCGCGTTGCTCCTCGCAATGACGTCGTCATTGTCCCGTCATTGCGAGCGCAGCGAAGCAATCGCTCTACGGAACCACCTGATCCCGATTCTGGCCAGGCCCAGCCGATTGCCACACCCTCTTCGGAGCCTGGTGATGATAGGCAACATGGCCCGAAGGCGGGGGCGGCAATACGCGGGTTGGGGGCTTGCGTGATAGGATTCCGGTTTTGACCCCATATTCAATCGGAACCGCATGAAAAGCGCCGACATTCGCCGGAGTTTCCTCGAATTCTTTGAAGGGCATGGTCATACGATCGTGTCTTCCAGCCCACTGGTACCGGGCAACGATCCCACGCTGCTGTTCACCAACGCGGGGATGGTGCAGTTCAAGGATGTGTTCCTCGGCCGCGAGAAGCGTTCGTACAACCGCGCGGTGTCCAGCCAGCGCTGCGTGCGCGCCGGCGGCAAGCACAACGATCTGGAAAACGTCGGCTATACCGCGCGGCATCACACCTTCTTCGAGATGCTGGGCAACTTCAGCTTCGGCGACTACTTCAAGCGCGATGCCATCCACTACGCCTGGCAGTTTCTGACCGAGACCATCGGTCTGCCGCCGGAAAAGCTGTGGGTCACGGTCTACGAGACCGACGACGACGCCTACAACGTCTGGGCGAACGAGATCCAGGTTCCAGCCGAGCGCATCGTGCGCATCGGCGACAAGCCAGGCGGCGGTTCCGACAACTTCTGGCAGATGGGCGACACCGGCCCCTGTGGCCCCTGCACCGAGGTCTTCTATGACCACGGCCCGGAGGTCGAGGGCGGCCCGCCCGGTTCCCCGGACGAGGACGGCGACCGCTATATCGAGATCTGGAACCTCGTGTTCATGCAGTACGACCGCGACGCGGACGGCACGCTGAACCCGCTGCCGCGCCCGTCGGTGGATACCGGCATGGGCCTCGAGCGCTTGGCCGCGGTGCTGCAGGGCGTGCACTCCAACTACGAGATCGACCTGTTCCAGGACCTGATCGCGGCCGCCGCGCGAGTGACCGGGGCAAAGGAGCAGGACTCCGCCTCGCTGCGCGTGATCGCCGACCACATCCGTTCTATCGCCTTCCTGATCACCGACGGCGTGCTGCCGTCGAACGAGGGCCGCGGCTACGTGTTGCGCCGCATCATCCGCCGCGCCGCACGCCACGGGTTCAAGATGGGCGCGCAGGACGCCTTCCTCTACCAGATGGTCGGCGATTTGGTGCGCGCGATGGGCGAGGCCTTCCCGGAGCTGGCAGAGGCACAGGCCCGGGTCGAGCAGGTGCTGGAGAAGGAAGAGCGCAAGTTCCTGGAGACGCTCGACAAGGGCATGAAGATCCTGGAAGACGATCTGCGTGACCTGAAGGGCACGGTGATCCCGGGCGAGACCATCTTCCTGCTGTATGACACCTACGGCTTCCCGGTGGACCTGACCGGTGACATCGCCCGCGAGCGCGGTCTGGAGCTGGACATGGCGGGCTTCGAGTCCGCGATGGCGGATCAGCGCGCCCGCGCCCGCGCGGCCAGTCACTTCTCCATGGACGACGGCGGCCTGCCGCAAGTCGACGTCGAAACCACATTCTCCGGCTACGAGACCGTCGACGACGAGGGTCGCGTGGTCGCGCTGTACCAGAACGGCGAGCCGGTCGAACGACTCGAGGTCGGCGCCGAAGGCCTGGTGGTACTGGACCGCACGCCGTTCTACGGCGAGTCCGGCGGCCAGGTGGGCGATGTCGGCACGCTCAGTGGCTCCGGCGTGCGCTTCCAGGTCGCCGACACCCGCAAGCAGGGCGCGGCACATATCCACGTGGGCCAGGTGCGTGCCGGCACGCTGGAGGTCGGCCAGACGCTGCAGGCCGCAGTCGAAGGCCCGCGTCGCGAGAACATCCGCCGCCATCACTCGGCGACCCACCTGCTGCACAAGGCCTTGCGCGACCAGCTGGGCGACCACGTCCAGCAGAAGGGCTCGCTGGTGGACCCCGATCGGCTGCGCTTCGACTTCACCCACATGGAGCCGCTGACCGACGAGCAGCTGCGCTCCATTGAGGCCCAGGTGAACGCCGAGATTCTGGCCAACGAGGCCACCGATACCCGCGTGATGGACATCGAGTCGGCGATGGAGTCCGGCGCGGTCGCGCTGTTCGGCGAGAAGTACGGCGACCGCGTGCGGGTGCTGAAGATCGGCACCTCCGTGGAGCTGTGCGGCGGGACGCATGTGCACCGCACGGGCGACATCGGCCTGTTCCGCATCACCTCCGAAGGCGGGGTGGCCGCCGGTATCCGCCGCATCGAGGCGGTGGCCGGTGAGGTGGCGCTGCGCTGGGTCGACCGGCAGCTGGGGTACCTGGATGCGATCGCCGATCGCCTGCGCGCCGGGCGCGGCGAGGCGGCCGACAAGGTCGCCCAGCTACAGGAGCGTTCGCGCGAACTGGAAAAACAGATCGATCAGCTCAAGGGCAAGCTGGCCAGCCAGGCCGGCAGCGATCTGGCCTCGCAGGCGCAGGAGGTCGGCGGCGTGCAGGTGCTGGCCGCGAAGGTCGAGGGCGTGGAGCCCAAGGCCCTGCGCGACATGGTCGATCAGCTCAAGCAGAAACTCGGTAAGGCGGTTGTGGTCCTGGGTACCGCGACCGGCGAGGGCAAGGTCAGCCTGGTGGCGGGTGTCACCAAGGCCGAGACCGGCCAGTTCAAGGCCGGCGATCTGGTCGGTCACGTCGCCGCGCAGGTGGACGGCAAGGGCGGTGGCCGTCCGGACATGGCGATGGCCGGCGGCCAGAGCCCGGACAAGCTGGAGGCCGCGCTGGCCTCGGTCGCCGACTGGGTACGCGAGCGCGCCTGAAGACCATCCGTCACCGCGGGGCCAGCGCCGCGGGGATGTCTGTCCGCCACCCTCGGGGCGCTTTACGCGCGTGCCCGTGGGTTCTCGCAATGAAGAACTGAATGATGTTTAATGCGCCGCCTTTCCGGGTGGCGGTGAATGGAATCGTGCAATGGCGTTGCTGGTACTGAAATTCGGGGGCACCTCGGTGGGCACCACCGAGCGCATCCAGGCGGTCGCGGAGCGGGCGCTGAAGCTGCGCGAGGAGGGCCACCAGGTGGTGATCGTCGTCTCCGCGATGAGTGGCGAGACGGATCGTCTGCTGGGGCTCGCGCATGCGCTGAACCCGCGGGCCGATGGCCGCGAGCTGGATGTACTCCTATCCACCGGCGAGCAGGTGACGATTGCCCTCCTGTCGATGGCGCTGGAGGCGCATGGTTGCCCGGCGCGATCCTATACCGGCGCCCAGGTCACGATTCGCACCGACAGCGCGCATAACAAGGCGCGTATCCGCAGTATTGACGATGCCCGTGTGCGCGCGGATCTGGAGGCCGGCCGTATCGTCGTTGTGGCCGGTTTCCAGGGCGTGGACGAGCACGGCGCGATCACCACGCTGGGCCGCGGCGGATCGGATACCACGGCGGTCGCGCTCGCGGCCGCGCTGAAGGCCGACGAGTGCCGGATTTATACGGATGTCGATGGTGTGTACACCACCGACCCGCGCCTGGTGCCGAATGCGCGACGCCTGCACAGCATCACCTTCGAGGAGATGCTGGAGATGGCGAGCCTCGGGTCCAAGGTGCTGCAGATCCGCGCGGTGGAATTTGCGGGCAAGTACAACGTCCCTCTCAGAGTGCTGTCCTCGTTCGAGGAAGGACCGGGGACCCTGATTACCACGGAGGAGGATGCGCAGGTGGAACAGGCGCTGGTTGCGGGTATCGCGTTCAATCAGAACGAGGCCCAGCTGACGGTTCAGGGCGTCCCCGATCAACCGGGGGTCGCGCATCGCATCCTCGGCCCGATCGCGGACGCCAACATCGAGGTGGACATGATCGTGCAGAACGTGGGCGCGGATCAGACCACCGACTTCACCTTTACGGTTCATCGCAACGACTACGACAAGGCGCTGGCGATTCTGCAGGATGCCTGCAGGGCGCTGAGTGCGCGTGAGGTCTCCGGGGACACCCACATCGTGAAGATCTCGGTGGTCGGCGTCGGTATGCGCTCGCACGCGGGGATTGCCAGCAAGATGTTTGAGGCGCTCTCGCGTGAGACGATCAACATTCGGATGATTTCGACCTCCGAGATCAAGATCTCGGTGGTCGTGGATGAGAAGTACCTCGAACTTGCAGTACGCGCTCTGCACGATGCCTTTGAACTTGAGCAGGAACCTGTCGGTCAACAGGAGGACGGTTAAGGATGACAGACCGTAAAACGGTTACCGGACGACCGACTGCGTCCGACACAGGCACTGCGGAGAAGAGCATGCTCATTTTGACTCGACGTGTGGGCGAGACCCTCATGATCGGCGAGGACGTTTCCGTCACCGTCCTGGGGGTCAAGGGCAATCAGGTTCGTATCGGGATCAACGCGCCTCAGGACGTTGCTGTCCACCGCGAGGAGATTTTCCAGCGCATCCAGCGCGAATCCAACGTAGCGGGCGACGATCAGGGTTCGTCCGGCGGTGGGTCCGCCCCGGGGGGGAGCGTGGCCGCTTCCTCGCGCGACGACTGACAGAGGTTGCCAGGCCCGGCGGCCCCAGTGGCCGCCGGGCCTTTTCTTTATGGGCACAAGTCCGTATCCTGTGCCGCGCATTCCGGAGAGTTGGCCGAGTGGTCGAAGGCGCTCCCCTGCTAAGGGAGTATGGGTCAAAAGCCCATCGAGGGTTCGAATCCCTCACTCTCCGCCAGATCCAGAAAGGGGCCCGAGTGGCCCCTTTCGCACGTCTGGCCCCCGAGGTATCGGGATTCGAACCCGAGATATCGAAAATGATGGTTCGACGGGTGACGCGTAGCGGCACCCGAACGTCGCCGCAGGCGACGGCCCGAAGGGCGAGGCGCGCGTCGCGCCGAGTAATCCTCACTCTTCGCCAGATCCAGAAAGGGGCCCCAAGTGGCCCCTTTCGCACAGCTGGCCCCCGCGGTATCGGGATTCGAACCCGAGATATCGAAAATGATGGTTCGACGGGTGAGGCGCAGCGGTACCCGAACGTCACCGCAGGTGACGGCCCGAAGGGCGAGGCGTATTGGTTGGGGGCTCTAAGGGGCGGAATGACGATAGTCGGCGCGCTGGAAGGCGTTTTCCGGGCTCAGTGACAGCGTGTACCGCCAAGCCCATCGCTGACGGTTTTGCTGAATGCCTGCACGCATTGGGGGTTCCACGCTCCCGAGCGTGCTAAACTTGTGCGAAATGGTCGACTTATAAAGGCCGGATCGGCCAAAGCGGATTTCCTATGTCTCTGACCCCCACTGTCCTGTTCAGCCTGCTGGCGGACGACACCCGCTTGCGTTCGTTGCTGCTGATTCACCTGGAGCGCGAGCTCTGTGTGTGCGAGTTGATGACTGCGCTGGAAATCTCGCAGCCGAAGGTCTCGCGTCATCTGGCCGCGCTGCGTCAGCAGGGCGTGGTGACGACCCGGCGCGAAAGCAACTGGATCTACTACCGGCTGCATCCGCAATTGCCGGGGTGGGCCCGCGAGGTGCTGGCGTCGACGGCCCAGGCTTCGCGCGTCGATGGCACGCTGCGCGAGGATCATGCGCGCCTGCAGGCGATGTGGCGCGATGCCGATCTGGGGCTCCCGGTTTCCCGGCGCACGTCGGAGACCTGATCAGCGCTCCTCGGTGGGAGGCATGGCAATGCCGGCTTCCCGCAACCAGTGACACAGGCGGATCAGCGGCAGACCCACCAGGGCGGTAGGGTCCGAACCCTCCATGCGCTCGAACAGGCTGACGCCCAGGCCTTCCGACTTGAAACTTCCGGCGCAGTCCACGGGATTGTCCAGCGCGACATAGGCCCGAATCTCCGCGTCCGACAGCCGGCGGAAGCTGACGACGTATTCCACGTCCTCCACCTGCGCCTCGCCGCTGGAGGCATCCAACAGGCACAGCCCGGTGTGAAAGGTGACCGTGCCGCCGGACAGCGAGGCCAGCTGTTCGCGGGCGCGCTCGGGATCGCCCGGCTTGCCGAGGATGTGGCCCTGATGGCTGGCGCTCTGGTCGGAACCAATGATCAATGCGCCCGGGTGGGTCCCAGCGACTGCTCGGGCCTTGGCCTCGGCGAGGCGCTGCACGAGGGCCGCCGCGTCTTCGTCCGGGAGCCGCGTCTCGTCGACCTGCGGGGCGGCCGTCGCGAACGGCAGATGCAGGCGCTGCAACAGCTGGGCGCGATAGGGCGAGGTCGAGGCGAGGACGATTTCACGCATGGGGCTTACGCATCCGGGCTGTCGATCTCGATCAGGGCATCGTCCGGGTTGGCGGCCGCACCCTTGGCCACGTTTACCGCGCGCACGGTGCCGGCGATGGGCGCGGCGATCTCGGACTCCATCTTCATCGCCTCGAGCACCAGCACCGGCTGGCCGGCCTCCACGGTGTCGCCCTCGGCCACCAGGACGTCGATGATCGTGCCCGGCATGGACGTGGTGACATCCCCCGGGCGGGTGGCGCGGCGGGATTTCTTGCCCGTGCGCGGCGACTCGGCGCCACCGCTACCGCCGCCGGCGGTGTCGATGGTGTCGAGCGTCTCGATCAGGACCTCTTCCGGCATGCCGTCGATGGTGACGTACATCGGCCGCGTGTCCTCGCGGTGGTGGCCGCTGCCATTCACGCGGATATGGTACGACTCCCCGTGGAAAGTGACGTTGAACTCGACCGGCGCCGGGCAGCCCGCCTGGGTGTTCTCGGGCAGGTTCAATGGTTCCGGTTCCAGTGTCCCGTCGCGGCGCTGCTCGAGGAAGGAACGTCCCACCTCGGGAAACAGCGCGAAGGTCAGTACGTCCTCCGGCCCCTGCGCGAGGTCCCCGATCTCCCGGGTCAGATGGTCCATCTCCGGCTTCAGCAGGTCCGCCGGGCGCACGTCGATGACCTCGGCGTTGCCGATCGCCTTGCGCTGGATCACGCGATTGATCGGACCCGGTGCGCGGCCGTAGTGCCCGGTCAGGTACTGCTTCACCTCGTTGGTGATGGTCTTGTAGCGCTCCCCGGCGAGGACGTTCATCACCGCCTGGGTCCCGACGATCTGCGAGGTCGGCGTGACCAGGGGCGGGTAGCCGAGATCCTCGCGCACGCGCGGGATCTCCTCCAGCACGGCATCAAAGCGATCCAGCGCGTTCTGGTCGCGCAGCTGGTTGGCGAGGTTGGAGATCATGCCGCCCGGGACCTGGTTCACCTGCACGCGGGTGTCGACGCCGGTGTATTCGCTCTCGAAGCGCTGGTACTTCTTGCGCACCTCGTGGAAATACAGGCCGATCTTCTGCAGGGCCACGAGGTCCAGCCCTGTGTCGTGCTTGGTGCCGGACAAGGCCGCAACCAGGCTCTCCGTGGGGGGGTGGCTGGTGCCCCCGGCAAAAGCGGAGATCGCCGTCTCGATGTGGCGGCAGCCGGCCTCGATCGCCTGCCAGTGACACAGCTCGGACAGACCCGAGGTGGCATGCGCATGCAGGTGGATCGGGACATCCAGCGCGTCGACCAGCTCGGTCACCAGTTCGCGGGTGGCCGTCGGGGTCAGCAGCCCGGCCATGTCCTTGATCGCGATGCTCTGCGCCCCCATTGCCACCAGCTCGCGGGCGAGGGCGACGAACTGGGCGGCGGAGTGTACCGGCCCGGTGGTGTAGCACAGCGTGCCCTGGGCATGACCACCGGCCTCGCGCGTGGCCTCGATCGCCGTGCGCAGGTTCCGGGCATCGTTCATCGCATCGAAGATGCGGATGATGTCGATGCCGCCGGCCACGGACCGTTCAACAAAGGCGCGCACGACATCATCGGCATAGTGGCGGTAACCGAGCAGGTTCTGCCCGCGCAGCAGCATCTGCAGCGGCGTGTTGGGCAGCGCGGCCTTGAGCTGGTGCAGGCGTTCCCACGGGTCTTCCTTGAGAAAGCGCACGCAGGCGTCGAACGTGGCCCCGCCCCAGGCCTCGAGGGAGTGAAAGCCGATCGCGTCCATCTGCTCGCAGATCGGCAGCATGTCCTCGGTGCGCATGCGCGTGGCGATCAGGCTCTGGTGGCCGTCGCGCAGGGTGACATCCGTAATGTGAACTCGATCCATGGCTAGTCCGGTGTTCGGGCGGGGCAGTGTTTCCCTAAAGCCCGTGGTGGGCGGCGATTGCGGCGGCGATTGCGACGGCCAGCTGGCGGTCGGAGCGCTTGGCCGGTAGCTCGGTCAGTTCTGGGTGCTCGGCGATGAAGCCGGTATTGAAATCCGCGCGGCGAAAATCCGGGTGGTTCACGATCGCCAGGTGATACGGGATGGTGGTCTTGACCCCGAACACGCCCATGTCGCGCAGGGCCCGGTTGCTGCGCGCCAGCAGGTCGTCCCACTCCAGCGCCCAGCAGATCAGCTTGGCGCACATCGAATCGTAGTGGGGCGGGATCTCGTAGCCGGTGTAGATCGCGCCGTCGGTGCGCACGCCCGGGCCACCGGGGGCGAAGTAGCGCGTGATGCGACCGAAGCTTGGCAGGAAGTCGTTGGTCGGGTCTTCCGCGTTGATGCGGAACTCCATGGCGAAGCCGCGCCGCGTGATCTGCGACTGGTCGTAACGCAGGGGGTCGCCACTGGCGATGCGCAACTGCTCCTGCACGATGTCCACGCCGGTGATCATCTCGGTCACCGGATGCTCGACCTGCAGGCGCGTATTCATCTCCATGAAATAAAACGTGTCATCGCCGTCCATCAGGAACTCGACGGTACCGGCGTTCTGGTAGCCGACGGCCTGGGCGGCGGTAACGGCCAGTGTGCCCAGGTGCTCGCGCTGGGCCTCGCTCAACTGCGGCGAGGGGGCGATCTCCACCAGTTTCTGGTGGCGCCGCTGCACGGAGCAGTCGCGCTCGTACAGGTGCACGGCATTGCCCTGCGTATCCGCGAGGATCTGTACCTCGATGTGGCGCGGGTTGACCACGGCCTTTTCCAGGAAGATCTCGGTGCTGCCGAACGCACGGGTCGCCTCCGAACGCACGCGGTCGAAGTTGCGCCGCAGGGCGTCCGCGTCGTCGCACAGGCGAATGCCACGCCCGCCGCCGCCACTGGTCGCTTTGAGCATCACCGGATAGCCGATGGCCTCGGCGGCCTCCAGTGCGGCCTCCAGGGTTTCCAGGTTGCCCTCCGACCCTGGGGTGACCGGGACCCCGGCCTCGATCATTGCCTTTCGCGCGGCCACCTTGTCGCCCATGCGGCGGATGACGCTGGCGTCCGGGCCGACCCAGGTGAGCCCGCGCGCGTCGCAGGCCGCGGCGAAATCCGCGTTCTCCGAGAGAAAGCCGTATCCCGGGTGTACGGCGTCGCATCCGGCCGCGCGGGCCACACTGAGCAGCCGGTGGATGCTCAGGTAGCCACCCATGCTGTCGGGGCCGATCGCGTAGGCCTCGTCCGCCTTTTTAACGTGCAGGGCGTGGCGGTCGGCGTCGGTATGCACCGCGACCGAGGTAATCCCCATCTCCGCGCAGGCCCGGATCAGGCGTACGGCGATCTCGCCCCGGTTGGCTATGAGCAGCTTGCGGATCAAACGGAAGGCCTTGGGAAGGTCAGTGAAAGCCCGAGTATCGGCATGCAGTCGAAGGCCTGCAAGTTTCTGTTTCGCTTTGACAGAACGGCCCTCTCGCGCGTATATTCCGCGCCCTTGTATTTGAGTGTTCTATGAGTCGTATTCCCGTATCTCTCGACCCGTGGCAGCCACGGGCCCGGCACCAGGAATTCGAAGGCGATTTGTCTGCGGAGGACCTGCCGCGCCTGCGGGACGAGGCGCTGGCCGAGCACCCGCTGCGAGTCCATGTCCGTTTCGGGCTGGAGCGCGGTGCGCTGGACGAGGTGCGGCTGGCCGGTGTGATCACCGGCGAGCTCTGGCAGACCTGCCAGCGCTGCCTGCAGCCGATGGCCTGGGAATTCCGGCTGGAGACCGATGCGGTGATCCTGCCGGCGGGCGGCTCCGTAGAAGGCCTGGGCGCGGACGAGGACATCCTCGAACTCGAGGACGACGGACGGCTGCACCCGGCGGTCTGGGCCGAGGACGAGGTGCTGCTGGCCTGGCCGCTGGTGCCGCGCCACGTGGACTGCGAGCCCGCAGTGGAACCCGAGTTTGTTCCCGGGCAGCGCGAGGACAACCCGTTTGCGGTGCTCGAGCAGCTAAAGGGCAGTTCGAGCGACGGCGAGGATCGGTAGGCCGGGCGGAGCAGGGCGCCGCCCGGCTCGAAACGCTATACTTGCGCCCGTTTTTGATTCGGGCTAACCCCGCACAGGCGGGATTTGATTAATCTGGAGATTCATCATGGCTGTGCAACAACGCCGCAAGACCCGTTCCAAGCGCGATATGCGCCGTTCCCACGACGGGCTGAAGGGCGCGACCCTGTCCACCGATCCGACCACCGGAGAGGTCCATCGCCGGCATCACGTGACCCCGGACGGGTTCTACCGTGGTCGTCAGGTGATCCAGCAGGACGTCGAAGTCGAAGACGACGAAGACTAAGCTCGGCGTGATGACCTTGCTGGGGCCACGGCTGCGGCTGCACCGTGGCCTTTCCGCGTTTAATCGGGCCCGGTCGTTGGGTGTCTCGCGGGCGCGCGCATGAGCCGAGAATTCACCATCGCCCTGGACGTGATGGGTGGCGACCATGGGGCCCCCGTGGTATTGCCGGCCGCCCGCCGTTCGCTGAAGGTGGCGGACGACTTCCGCCTGCTGCTGGTGGGGGACGAGGCGACGATCGAGTCCGGTCTTGCCGACTGGACGCCTGCCGAGCGCGACCGTGTGGAAATCGTGCATGCCAGCCAGGTAGTCGGCATGGAGGAGTCGCCGGCCGTCGCCCTGCGCACCAAGCGCGATTCCTCGATGCGGGTCGCCATCGATCAGGTCAAGAAAGGCACGGCCCAGGCCTGTGTGTCCGCCGGTAACACCGGCGGGCTGATGGCCACTGCGCGCTATGTGCTGAAGACCCTGCCGGGGATCGATCGTCCGGCGATCGCGACCGCGCTGCCGTCGCTTTACGGCCATACCCACATGCTGGATCTTGGCGCCAACGTGGACGTCGAGGCGGCACACCTGTACCAGTTCGCGGTGATGGGCTCGGTGCTGGCGAATGCGGTGGACGGGCTCGAGGCCCCCAAGGTGGGACTGCTCAATATCGGGTCGGAGGCCATCAAGGGTAACGATCGGGTACGCGAGGCCGGGCGCATGCTGGAGGAATCCAGTCTGAACTATGTCGGCTTCGTCGAGGGCAACGACGTCTACTGCAGTGATGTCGATGTGGTCGTCTGCGACGGCTTTGTCGGCAACGTCGCGCTGAAGGTCAGCGAGGGCGTGGCCAAGATGATCTCGACGAACATGAAGGCCGAATTCCGTGCCTCGCTGTACTCGCGTCTGGCCGGATTGTTTGCCCTGCCCGTGCTGCGCCGGTTGCGCCACCGCTTTGACCACCGACGCTATAACGGGGCCTCGCTGCTGGGGTTGCAGGGCGTGGTGATCAAGAGCCACGGCAGTGCCGATGCGCTGGCATTCGAATACGCGATCCGCATCGCCCGGGTCGAGGCGGAGGCGAACATCTCCAGCCGCATCGACAAGCAGCTGGGTCAGCTACTGGGGCAGGAGCACGCGCAGTGAAGCATGCACGCATCAGCGGGACCGGGAGCTACCTGCCCGAGCGGATCCTGACCAACGCCGATCTCGAGGCCATGGTGGATACCTCGGATGCGTGGATTCAGGAGCGCACCGGGATTCGCGAGCGCCACATCGTGGCCGAAAACCAGGTGACCTCCGACCTGGCGCTGAAGGCCGCCGAGCGTGCGCTGGATGCCGCGGGCATCCGTCCCGCCGACCTGGACCTGATCATCGTCGCCACCACGACCCCGGACCAGATTTTCCCCAGTACCGCCTGCATCCTGCAGGCGAAGCTGGGTATCGGCGGCTGTCCGGCATTCGACGTGCAGGCGGTGTGTTCCGGTTTTGTCTATGCACTCGCCACGGCCGATCGCTTCATGCAGAGCGACGAGATCCGGCATGTGCTGGTCGTCGGGGCCGAGACGCTCTCGCGCATCACCGACTACACCGACCGCGGCAACTGCATCCTGTGGGGCGATGGCGCGGGCGCGGTGGTGCTGTCGCGCTCGCCGGACCCGGGCATCATCTCCACCCACCTGCACGCGGATGGCCACCACAAGGGCCTGCTGGAGGTCCCGGGCGGGGTCTCGCAGCCCGGCGACAACCCGGATCTCGAGTTTATCCGCATGGAAGGCCGCGCGGTCTTCCGGGTCGCGGTCAACACCCTGGACCAGATCGTCGACGAGACACTGGAATACAACGGGATCGAGAAGTCCGAGCTGGACTGGCTGGTCCCGCACCAGGCCAACATCCGCATCATCCAGGCCACGGCCAAGAAGCTGAACATGTCCATGGATAACGTCGTGGTCACGGTCGACCGGCACGGCAACACCTCCGCCGCGTCGATTCCGCTGGCGCTGGATACCGCCGTGCGCGACGGGCGTATCAAGAAGGGCGACCTGATCCTGACTGAGGCCTTTGGCGGCGGCTTTACCTGGGGCTCCGCGCTGATCCGGATGTAGCGCGCGCCGCTTCGCGATTCCATTCCTGTGGGAGCCTGCTTGCAGGCGAAGCCCCTGCCAAAGCCTGATACGAAGCGGTTCGCCGAAAGACGGGAGTCGACGACATGGGTCGCGAGATCGAACGCAAGTTTCTGCTGGCCAGTGATACCTGGCGCGAGGCCGTGGTGCGCTCGCAGCGCATGCGCCAGGGCTATCTGTGCGGCAATGATCGCGCCTCGATCCGCGTGCGCGTGGACGAGGAGGGCGCGAACCTGAACATCAAGAGCGCGACCCTGGGGGTCGAGCGCGACGAGTACCAGTACGCGATCCCGGTCGAAGAGGCCCATCGCCTTCTCGACACCCTCGCGGGTCCGCAGGTCGAGAAGACGCGCTACTGGGTGGATGTGGACGGCTGGGAATACGAGATCGACGTGTTCGAGGGCGCCAATGCCGGCCTGATCGTCGCCGAGCTGGAATTGCCCGCGAGCGATGCCGACTTCCCGCGCCCCGAATGGCTGGGCGAGGAGGTCTCGCATGACCCGCGCTACTACAACACCGAGCTGGCCCGGAACCCCTACCGCGACTGGCCCGATGCAAGCTGATTCCTTTCCCGTGTTCGATCCGGACTGCCGGCGCTGCCCGCGCCTGGCCGGTTTTCTGGAAGACGTGCGGGCGAAGCACCCGGACTACCATGCCGCTCCGGTGCCCTCGTTTGGGCCGCTGGATGCCCGCCTGCTGATCGTTGGACTCGCCCCGGGGATGCACGGGGCCAACGCGACGGGGCGGCCCTTCACCGGGGACTACGCCGGGGTGCTGCTCTACGAGACCCTGCACCAGTACGGCTTTGCGACCGGCCCCGAGAGCGTGCGCGCGGACGACGGGCTGCAGTTGCTGGACTGCCGCATCACGAATGCGGTGAAGTGCCTGCCGCCGCAGAACAAGCCCACCACCGAGGAGATCCGCACCTGCAACGGTTTCCTGGCCGCGGAGATGGACGCGATGCAGCCCCGGGTGATCCTGGCGCTGGGCAAGATCGCCCATGACGCGGTGCTGCGGGCCTGCGGCCTGCCGCTGTCCAGCCTGCGCTTTGCCCACGGCGCCGAGCATGCACTGGATGGCATGCGGCTGATCGACTCCTACCACTGCTCCCGCTACAACACCCAGACCCGCCGCCTCACCCCGGCCATGTTCGGCGAACTCTTCGCCCGCATCCGTACCCACCTCGAGTAGAAAAGCCTGTTTGGTCCGGCTGCTCGCGATGGCGTGGGGCCCAAAGGTGTCGAGGTACCAACGTGCGAAGGGCATTGAACGCCCTCTGCTGACATCTCTCACGCCCAGTTGCCCTGCAGGTTTGGCCGACTCCCTTGGCCGTTCCGGTATCCTGAAGCTGTCATGAGTGCCTCCGACACCAGTTTCGATTCCAAGGCCTTCCTGAAGACGCTGACGCAGTCGCCCGGCGTCTATCAGATGCTGGATGCCAGCGGCGGCGTGCTGTACGTCGGCAAGGCGCGCAATCTCAGGAGCCGTGTGGCCAGCTACTTTCGCGGTTCGGATGATCGCGGGCCGCGGATCCGGTCGATGGTGCGCCAGATCGCGGACATCCGCGTCGCGGTCACGCACACCGAGGCCGAGGCCCTGCTGCTCGAGGCCAACCTGATCAAGCGCCACCGGCCGCGCTACAACGTGCTGCTGCGCGACGACAAAAGCTACCCCTACATCTTCGTGTCCGGTCAGGAGTACCCGCGTCTGGGTTTTCACCGGGGCGCGAAAAAGAAGGGCGTGCGCTATTTCGGTCCGTACCCGTCGGCCGGGGCGGTGCGCGAGAGCCTGGCGCTGCTGCAGAAGCTGTTTCAGGTGCGTCAGTGCGAGGACAGCGTGTTCGCGCACCGCTCCCGGCCCTGCCTGCAGTATCAGATCGGGCGCTGTACGGCACCCTGCGTGGGCTACATCACGCCCGAGGAGTATGCCCGCGACGTCGAGTCTTCCGTGCAGTTCCTGCAGGGCAAGAGCGAGGTGGTGATCGCCGATCTGATGCAGCGCATGGAGGCGGCCTCCGAGCGTCTCGACTTCGAGCATGCGGCCCGGCTGCGGGACCAGATCGCGCGGCTGCGCCAGATCTCCGAGCAGCAGTTTGTCTCCGGCGGCGAGGGCGATGCCGACGTGATTGCGCTGGCGCAGGAGGCGGGCGCGGTGGCCGTGGAGATCTTCTTCGTGCGCGGCGGACAGAACCTGGGCAACCGCGAGCTGTTCCCGAACGTGCCGGAGGCCACTGACACCGGGGAGATCATGGCGGCGGTGCTGGCGCAGTACTACGCCGAACGCGAACCGCCGGCGCGCGTGCTGCTGTCGCACGAGCCGGAAGGCGCGCCGGCGCTGGAGGCCTTCCTGATGGAGCGCCGCGGGGGCCGCAAGGTCCAGGTCGCCTGGTCGCTGCGCGGGGATCGGGCGCGCTGGCTGGATATGGCGCGGCGCAATGCCGAACTGGCGCTGAAGACCCGCATTGCCAGTCAGGCCGGACAGACCGCGCGCCTGGACGCCCTCACCGCCGAACTGAATCTGGAGAATCCCCCGAAGCGCATGGAGTGCTTCGACATCTCGCACACCGGCGGCGAGCGCACGGTCGCTTCTTGTGTGGTGTTTGGGCCCGAGGGGCCGATCAAGTCCGACTACCGGCGGTTCAACATCGACGGCATCGAGCCCGGCGACGATTACGCCGCGATGCATCAGGCCCTGAGCCGGCGCTTCGCGCGGCTGAAGAAGGGGGAAGGGCAGGAGCCGGACATCCTGTTCATCGATGGTGGCAAGGGGCAGGTTACGCAGGCGCTCAATGCGCTGGCGGACCTCGGGCTGGATCACATCCGCGTGATCGGCGTCGCCAAGGGCGAGGAACGCCGGCCGGGTATGGAAACTCTGATATTGAGCGAGGTGGAGGCCCCCTCTATACTCCCCGCGCACTCGGGTGCGCTGCACCTGATCCAGCAGATTCGCGACGAGGCGCACCGATTCGCGATCACTGGGCACCGTGCGCGCCGTGCCAAGGCGCGCAAGGAATCGACCCTGGAGTCGATCCCGGGGCTGGGGCCGAAGCGCCGCAGCGCGTTGCTGCGCCACTTCGGGGGGCTGCGCGGAGTGGCCCGGGCCGGCGTCGACGAGCTGACCAAGGTGCCGGGCATCCACCGGCGGCTCGCGCAGGCGATTTACGACCAGTTTCACGAGGGCTGACCAGCAGATGATCCGTGAACTCCCCAACTGGCTGACCTGGTCGCGGATCGTCATGATCCCGCTGCTGATCGTCGTGTTCTACGCGCTGCCGATGCCCACGGCCGGCATCGTCGCGGCGATCGTCTTTGCGCTCGCCGCGATCACCGACTGGGCGGACGGCTACCTGGCCCGGCGCTGGGAGGTGACCAGCCGCTTCGGTGCGTTCCTCGACCCGGTGGCGGACAAGTTGATCGTGGCCGCCGCGCTGGTCCTGGTCGTGGATCACAACCCGGGCGTGGGCCTGGCGCTGGCGGCGGTCGTCATTATCGGGCGCGAGATCGCGATCTCGGCCTTGCGCGAATGGATGGCCGAGGTCGGCGCCAGCGCGAAGGTGGCCGTATCCTGGGTCGGCAAGGTCAAGACCACCGCCCAGATGGTGGCGATCTTCCTCCTGCTGTGGGCGGAGCCGGTCGCCGGGCTGCCGATTTTCGCGATCGGTGAATGGCTGCTGTATCTGGCGGCCATCCTGACGCTGGTCTCGATGGTGCAGTACATGCTGGCGGCTGCGCGCGGGCGCTGATTGGCCGCACGGAAACACCGGCGGGGTATTGACGTTCGCCCCCGGTGCGGTAGAATACGCGCCGTTAACGAAGAGCGGGAATAGCTCAGCTGGTAGAGCACAACCTTGCCAAGGTTGGGGTCGCGAGTTCGAATCTCGTTTCCCGCTCCAACAGATTCCTGAAACCCCGGTTCGGCCGGGGTTTTCTGTTTCGGCCGCCGCCTGTCGCATCACGCGGGCATCATGCGGACCGGGACCCACCCGATACAGGCTGGGTGGCAGAGTGGTTATGCAGCGGACTGCAAATCCGTGTACGCCGGTTCGATTCCGACCCCAGCCTCCATCATCGCGCTTCGCGCCAGGGCCGCCTTCGGGCGGCCTTTTCTTTTGTCGGTATGGCGTGCCAGCGCGGATCGAAATCAGTATGGAAATTCTCGTCCCAATAAGGGTTACAGGGTCTATGCTCTTAACTCGATAACCACAACAAGACGGGGACGCGAGATGCTGATTGTTGGCCTGATTATCGTCGTGGCGGCACTGGTGTTTGCCACCGTGAAGCTGCGAGTCCACCCCTTCCTTGCCCTGTTGCTGGCGGCCTTCGTGATGGCACTGATCGGAGGTATTGCCCCGAAAGAGGCGATCAGCGTCATCAACGACGGCTTCGGCGGTACGCTCGGCTATATCGGGATCGTGATCGCGCTGGGTACGATCATCGGGGTGATCCTGGATCGCACCGGGGCGGCGATCGTGATGGCGGAGGCGATCATTCGGGCGTTGTCGGATCGATTCCCGAACCTTACGGCCACGATCATCGGCTACATCGTGTCCATCCCGGTGTTCTGCGACTCCGGCTACGTAATCCTGAACTCCCTGAAGAACGCGCTGGCGAAGAAGGCGGGCGTGTCCCTGGTGGCGATGAGTGTGGCACTGGCGACGGGTCTGTTCGCCACGCATAACTTCGTCCCGCCGACCCCGGGTCCGATCGCCGCGGCCAGCAACATCGGCATCGCCGATGCGCTAGGGCTGGTGATCCTGTTCGGCCTGTTGGTGGCCGCCGTGGCGGCGGCAGTGGGCTGGCTCTGGGCGAGCCGCTATACCCACGCGAACGACGACGAACTGCTCGAGCCAGACCCGATCGAGGAGGCGACTGGCCAGGAGGTGAAGAAGCCGGAGCCCGATCTGGCCCATCGCCCGTCCACCCTGGCGGCATTCATGCCGATCCTGGCGCCGATTGTACTGATCTCCATCGGTTCGATCGCGTCGCTGGCCACGCGCGATGCCGATCCCGGCATGTTCGCGGAGGGGCTGATCTTCCTCGGCCAGCCGGTGGTCGCCTTGGCGATTGGCGTGGTGTTCGCCCTGCTGCTGGTGAAGGGTGGTGACAAACGCGGGCGTTTCCACCAGATGACGGTCGATGCGGTCCTGCTCGCGGCGCCGATCCTGCTGATCACTGGGGCCGGCGGCGCGTTTGGCTCCGTGCTGCAGGAGACCCCGATTGGTGACCAGCTCGGCGACATGCTGACCGGTCTTGGACTGGGGCTGTTGGTGCCGTTCCTGCTCGCGGCTGCGCTGAAGTCGGCCCAGGGTTCGTCGACGGTTGCGCTGGTGGCCGCCTCGAGCATGGTGGCACCACTGCTGCCCTCGCTGGGCCTGGACTCCGACATGGGCATGGTGCTGGCGGTGATGGCTGTCGGTGCCGGCGCTATGACTGTCTCCCACGCGAACGACAGCTTCTTCTGGGTGGTGACCCAGTTCAGCCGCATGAAGGTGTCGACCGCCTACAAGGCCTATACGACCGCCACGCTGTTGCAGGGTGTGAGCGCGATGATCGTGATCTACCTGCTGGGGCTCGTCTTTGTCTGAGCTGAGGCGGGTCGTGCTGTGTCCGGACAGCTTCAAGGGCAGTCTGGATGCGGCAGACGTGGCCCAGGCGATGGCTCGCGGTGTACATGCCGCGAGTCCATCCACCCGCATCCGGGCGTTGCCGATGGCGGATGGAGGAGAAGGGACGGCGGAACTGGTCAGCCATACGATGGGTTGGGCCTGGCATTTGTCCGATGTCCGTGATCCGCGTGGGCAGCATGTCTCGGCGGGCTGGGGGTGCGATGCCGTCACCCGACGCGCGGTGATTGATGTCGCCTCGGCCTGTGGGCTGGACCTGGTGCCCGAGGCCGAGCGCGATCCGTGGAGGCTCGATACCCGCGGCGTGGGGCAGCTGATCCTTGCCGCCCTGGATGCCGGTGCCCGGCATGTGCTGATCGGCCTCGGGGGCAGCGGCACGGTGGATGGCGGTGCCGGGATGCTGCACGCACTGGGGGTCCGCTTTCGGGACCGAGAAGGGGCCGAGCTGGATCCTGTCCCGGACCGGCTGGAGCACCTGGAAAGTGCCGATTTCTCTGGTCTGGAGCCACGGCTTGCGGGACTCCGCATCACGGTGCTGAACGATGTCGACAACCCGTTGACGGGCAACCGGGGTGCTGCGGCGGTGTTCGGCCCGCAAAAGGGCCTGGCCACGAAAGACGTGCCACGCATGGATGCCTACATGGAGCGGCTGGAACGCGCGATTGACGAGGCGGGGGAGTTGCGCCGCCCGGGCGCCATGCCCGGGGCGGGGGCTGCCGGCGGACTGGGCTTTGCACTGGCCTGTGTCCTGCGCGGGCAGTCACGCATGGGGGCGGTGTACCTGGCGGATCTGATCGATCTCGATGCGGCGATCGCCGGGAGCGATCTGGTGATCACGGGTGAGGGGCAGGTCGACGGCCAGACCGCGCATGGCAAGGTCGTGGCCGAGGTGGTTCGGCGGGCACGGCGCTGCTGTGTGCCGGTCGTCGCCGTGGCCGGTTCGATCGATGCCACCCCGGAGGAACTCGAGGCGGTGGGGCTCGCCGACGCGCGCGCCCTTTGTGATGGCACGATCACGCTGGAGCAGGCGATGGGCGAGCCCGGGCGCTGGATCATGGAGCGTACGCGCGCACTGGTGGAGGCGCGAGGGGCGCGATCGGTCTAACGAACGGATAACAACGGGCGGTCCGTGGCCTGGCCATCCATGGCACTATGCGGTACCGAACGCACAGGGGCGCGTCGTGCCTGATTGGAAACCCAGAACCAGGAGCAAATGGACGCGATGGCGCCGTGCGGTCATGCCTGTCCTGCTGGCGGTGTCCCTGTGCCTGCCCGCCGGGGCCGGCGCGGATGATCCCCTGCGCATAGGGCTGTACGAGAACGTGCCCAAGGTCGGCACGGGTGACGATGGGGCGGCAGGGGGCGTGTTCGTCGAGTTGCTGGACGCCATCGCGCGACGCGAGCACTGGCGGCTGGAGTATGTCTCGTGCGAGTGGTCGGCCTGTCTGGAGGCCCTGGAGGCGGGCGAGATCGACCTGATGCCGGATGTCGCGCTGACGCCGGAGCGGCGCGAGAGCCTCGCGTTTCACTCGATCCCGGTGGCTCAGGCATGGAGCCAGGTGCTGGCGCCGATCGATTCGGGGCTGGATCGCATCGAAGCGCTGGAAGGCCTCCGCCTTGCGGTGCTCGATGGATCGATTCAATACGACTACCTGCGCGAGTACGCACTGGACACCGGCCTGGACTGGACCCTTGTGACCCGTGGCGACATGGAATCCGTGCTGGCTGCTGTCGCGTCGGGCGATGCCGACGTGGCGATCACAAACAACTTCTATGCGCGGCGTCATGCACGCCAGCATATGCTGGTGGAAACCCCCGTCACCTTCGACCAGGTCGGTCTTTACTACGCCGCTGCCCCTGGGCGGCAGGATGACCGACTGGAGGTGATCGACGCCTACCTCCAGCGCTGGAAGGGCGACGCGGGGTCGCCCTATCAGCACGCGATGGAGCAGGCACTGGAACCACCCCTCGGGGAGGGGGAAATCCCGACGTGGGCCTGGTCGGCGCTGGCGTCCGCCGCCGTGATCGCACTCGTCCTGGGGCTGATGGCGGTCTGGTTGCGACGCACCGTGCGCGCGCAGACACGTGCCCTGCGCGAGGCCAATCAGCGTCTCGAACACCTGCTCGAGAGTGGACCGGTCGTGCTCTATCAACTCAATGCGCTGGATTTCAAGCCGCTTTGGGTGAGTGGCAACTTCGCGCGGCTGTTTGGATTCAATTCCAGGGTGGCGCTGCAGCCGGGCTGGTGGGAGCAGCAAGTCCATCCGGAGGACCGGGCCACGGCCATGCGCGAGAACCGGCGTTTGCAGGAGGAACGCCACATGGTCCGTGAACTGCGCCTGTTCGACGGCTGGGGCAAGCTGCGCCATATCCGCGACGAGATGCGGATCATTCCCGGCGGCAATCAGGGACAGCGCGGGGCCGAGGTGGTCGGCAGCTGGACGGATCTCACCGCCAGCATGGAGCAGAAAGAAGCGCTGCGGCAGATGGCCCATTACGACGCGCGTACCGGCCTCCCGAACCGCGTGCTGTTGCACGACCGGCTGGGACACACCCTGGAACGCGCGATGGCCGATGGTCTTGCGCGCTGGGTGGTGCTGATCGACCTGGATCGTTTCCGCAATGTTAACGAAACCCTGGGAACGTCGGCGGGCGACCGCGTGCTGGAAGGTATTGCGGAACGGCTTGGGGGGTTACTGGGGCCGCAGGATACGGTGTCTCGCGTGGGGGCAGACGAGTTCTGCCTGATTATCGAAAACCCGCCGATGGATGGCGGCGCCGAGGCCTTCCTCGAGCAGCTGCTGGAAGCCTTGCGCGAACCCTGCGCTATCGGTGGGCGTGCGCTGGTCACCACGGCGAGCGTCGGGCTGGCGACGTTCCCCGAACATGGCAACACGCGTGACGAATTGTTGACCGCCGCGGAACTCGCAATGGCGGCCTCGCGCAGCGTTGGCGGGGACACCTGGCATGTCTACGAGCCCGGAATGGGGGCGCAGACGGAACATCGTCTGTTCCTGGAAAACGACCTGCGTAGCGCCATCGCCAACGACGAGCTGCTGCTCTACTTTCAGCCGCAGCTGGAGATGCAGTCGGGCCGGCTGGTGGGGATGGAGGCGCTGGTGCGCTGGCGTCATCCACAGCGCGGAATGGTGTCCCCCGCGGAGTTCATCCCGCTGGCGGAAGAGACGGGGATGATCCAGGCCATTGATCGCTGGGTGTTGAACGCGGCCTGTGCCCAGCTGGCGCATTGGGACCAGGACGGCCGAGGCGTGCCGACCGTGGCCGTGAACCTGTCCGCGCGCGAGCTGCATGACGAAACTCTGGTGGCGGCGATCCAGGAGATCCTGGAGCACCACGGTCTGGAGCCCGACCGGCTGGAGCTGGAACTGACCGAGACCATGATGATGGAGCAGCCAGAGCGGGCGCTGGCCGTGCTGCACCGCCTGGAAACGCTCGGCGTGACGCTGGCCATGGATGACTTCGGTGCGGGCTATTCCAACCTGGCGCATCTGCGTCGCTTGCCGCTGCGGCGGCTGAAGATCGACCAGTCACTGGTCCGCGATATCGGGCACTCGCGCAACAACGAATCGATTATCCGCGCCATCATTGCCCTGGCGGACGCACTGGGGCTGGACCTGATTGCCGAGGGTGTGGAAGAAGCGGGCCAGCAAGCGTTCCTGCTACGCGAGGGCTGCCGTTTCGGGCAGGGCTACCTGCTGGGCCGCCCGGCCCCGGCCGATAATGCCTTGCAAGGCATTGGCGCATAGTCTGCTGCGAGGGCGGGACGGGACCGCAAACCGGATTCAGGATCGGGCAGTTCGACGCCCGAAGTCGGATTCCGCCTGTAGCAGGTCCGCGAGGGGGGAAGGGTGCCCGAACAGGAAGCCCTGCATCATCGGGCAGCCAAGGCGGCGCAGATACTCCTGCTGGGCTGCGGTCTCCACGCCCTCCGCGACGATGTTCATCTGCAGGCCGCGTGCCATCGATACGATCGCGTTAACGATACAGGCCTCCCCGTCGGTACAGATGGTGAGGGTGAAGCTGCGATCAATCTTCAGGGTGTGGACCGGCAGCTTCTGCAGATAGCTCAGCGACGAATAACCGGTGCCGAAGTCATCCACTGCCACCTGGACGCCGGCTTCGCACAGGCGGTTGAGTTTGGCCACGGTATCGTGGGTGTCGCTCATCAACAGGCTTTCGGTGATCTCGATCTCCAGCAGTTCTGCGGGGAAGCCGGTCTCGACCAGCAGTCCCAGTACGCCGTCGACAAAGTCGTCGCGCTCGATCAGTACCGGTGACAGGTTCACAGCCAGGCGCAGGTTGGGTACGTGTTGATGGGCTTTGCGTATGTCGCCGAGGGCGTTGCGCAGGGTCGCGCGATCGAGGTCGACGATCAGACGTGTGTCTTCGGCGACCGGGATGAATTCGGCTGGGCCCAGCATGCCGCGATCGGGGTGATTCCAGCGAACCAACGCCTCGACGCCCAGGAGCTGTCCTGTCTCGCCATCGACCTGCGGCTGGTAGAGGATGTGGAACTCTTCGCGCTCCAGGGCCTTGCGCAGGTCCTGCTCCAATTGCAGGCGGTGTGGCGTGTTGCCGTGCATCTCCGGTGCGAACAGGCGGATGCCATTCTTGCCCGTGTTCTTTTCCCGGTACATCGCGATGTCGGCATGCCGGATCAGGGTCTCGAGCGTGTCGCCCCCCTCGGGGTAGATCGCGATCCCGATGCTGGCCCCGACATACAACTCGTGGTCGCCCCCCAGGTGGAACGGTTCATTGAGGCTTTCGAGGATCTTTTCGGCTACATCAACCGCGGCCTCCTGGCGGCTGATCTGAGGGAGCAGCAGGGTAAATTCGTCGCCGCCGAAGCGCGACAGCGTATCCCCTTTGCGAATGCAGCCCAGCAGGCGCTGGGCGACGGCCTGCAGCAGGCGGTCGCCGATGGTGTGCCCCAGCGAATCGTTGATGACCTTGAAGCGGTTGAGGTCGATGAACATCACGGCCAGGGGGTGACCCTGGCGCTGTGCCTGGGCGATGGCCACATCGACCCGGTCGCGGAACAGGGCACGATTGGGCAGGCGCGTAAGCAGGTCGTGGTAGGCCTGAAAGTTGATGAAGGCTTCTGACTCTTTGCGGTCGGTGATGTCGCGGGCAGTCCCGTAGACCAGGGTCTCGCCTGTATCGTCGCTGGCCGCCGTCGGCCAGACCGCGACCTCGAAATAGCGCCGGGTGCGGGCCATCTCCCGCGGCTTGAGCGCGAGCTCCACGGAGCGGATGTGGGCATGGCTGCGCCCGGCCTGCTCGAAGAAGTACTCCGCCTTCTCGTGGTCGTCGGTTTCGACCAGATCCAGGACACGGGTGTCCAGCAGGTCCTGACGGGAATAGCCGAGCAACTCGTGGACGCGCGAATTCACGAAACGAAACCGACCGTCGCGGTCCAGGATGAACACGATGTCCGGCGAGTTGTTGACGATCAGCCGGTGCAGGCGCTCGGAACGCTCCAGGCGTGCCCGCATGTGGCGATTGGCGTCTTCCAGGTCTTTTTTGTGCAGGGCATTGCGGACGGTCGCCAGCAGCTCGTCGGGCTGGTAGGGCTTTTTCAGGTAGTCGGAGGCCCCGTCGCGCAGGGCGCCGGCGACATCGTCCACCGAGGTGTTGCCGCTGATGACCACCACAGGGACCGCGAGCCCGGCGGCCTGGATGAAGCGCAGGACATCACGCCCCCCCAGTTCCGGCATGCACAGATCGAGCAGCAGGAGATCGGGCGGATCCCGCCGCAGGGCCTCGATAGCGCTGCCGCCGCCCGGCGCGGTTTCCACGTTGAACGTTTGTAGTTCCAGCAGCTGGCGCACGCTTTCCAGAAGGCGCGGGTCGTCGTCGACGACGAGGATGCGAGGGGTCTGTGGTGTGCCGGGTTCGTTCATGTGCGGCTCCCGCCGTGGTCTCGCATCATCGCGGGGGCTATCCCTGTCCCGCCCCGAGGGCTCCGGTTTCGGCCTCGCGATGGGGGAGCCGAATCTCGAACCGCGTTCCTTCGCGGTCGCTGTCGCACTGGATGTGAGCGCCGATCTCGTCCGCCAGGCGGCGGACAATACTCAGGCCTAGCCCGGCGTGCCCCTCGCCCTTGTGCGACTCCACCGGCCGATAATGGGCCGCGCGGACCTCCGGGGGAAGCCCGGGGCCGTCGTCGGCGACCACCAGTGCCACCACGCTGGTCCCATTGAAGCTCTCGGGGTCACGGGTCTGCAGCCGAATGACGCCCCCCGGCTGCAGGGCCTCGGCGGCGTTTTTGAGCAGGTTCGTCAGAATCTGGCGCACATGGTCGCTGGAGACAGACAAGGGCGCATCGCCGGGTGCCAGATCCAGTTCCAGGCGGATGCCCCGCGTGTGGCAAAGAGAGCGGTCCACGATGTCGGCCACGTCCTGGACCAGCCGATTAAGCGAGGATGGCGGTCCGTCCACTGCCTGGTCGGGTTCCTTTAGACGCAGCAGGATGCGGCCGACGCGATCAATCTCCTCCTTGATCAGGGCCAGTTCCTGGCTGGCCTCGTGCTCATCGCCCAGCTTTGTGTTCAACACACCCAGATAATTCTGGATGATGCTGAGGGGGTTGCCCGCCTCGTGCAGCGTCTCGCGGATTCGCTCCTGCGTCGTATCGTCGGTGTGCGCTTGCTCGGGCGGGTCGGACTGCGAGGTGCACAGCGCGCGTGCAATCTCTCGCGCCAGGGCCCGGACAAATCCGGTTCGGGGTTCCAGGGTCTGGGCACGTTCTCGGTCCAGTCCCAGGATCAGCACCCCTGCGGGCGAGGAGTTGGCATCCGCCAGCAGAGGGAATGCCCAGATCACCTCGGCACCGCAGAGCCGGAACAACTGCTGGTCGATGACCGGTGCAGGTGTCTCGCCATCGGGTTTGTGCTGGCGCATCTCGCGGTCCAGCAGGGTGTCGGTCACAAGGCTCCGTCCCGGCAGCAGGGGCAGGGTGAAGTCGGGCTCGTCTTCCTCGCCGAGCCAGGCGGAGACCGATGCACCGTCCGCGTCTGTCAGGAACATCAGGCTGTGTTCGACACCCAGGGTGAGAAACAGCGTTCGCTGGGCGGCCAGACAATGTTCTCGGGGGGTCCGCGAGGCGCGAAGCTCGCCGGACAGCCGCTCCAGCTCGGTGAGGTCGCGGACACGCATCCCCAGCGCCTCGCGCGCCGCCTGATCGGGGTGATGTGCCTCGATATTCGCGGTTTCGGCTCCCGCGTCCAGCTCAATACCCAGGGAACCGGCAACCCGGGTGACATCGTCTTCGATGCGGTTGCGCAGTTCCCGGGTCAGGCCGTCATTGAGCCCAAACAGGTCGTGGGCGGCTGCCAGGGCCGGGTCGCCGATGGCGTCGGGTGGTTCGTCGCCAAGTCGGCTGGCGAGATGGACAATCTTCACTAGGTGGTGTGCATCGCGCACTTGTGCCGTGGGTTCGAGGTGGAAACGCACCGCATCGGTGACGAAGCCGTCCAGGCCCCATTGGTCCAGGTGTTCGGCGGCCAGTTCTGCATGGTGTTGACCGTAGGTCGCCTGTTCACGGGAGACCAGCTCGCGGTGGTCGCTGCTGGCCTCGAGCAGCGGCCAGTAGCGCGCTTCGTCGGACGCCAGTCGCATCAGCTTGCCGAGATCAACCAGAAGCCCTGACAGATACGCCTCTTCGGGCCGTGGGTGGCGTGTCAGGGAGGCGAGGACCTGGCCGAGCATGGCGGTGGTCAGCGCACGGCGCCAGATGGTCCGAAGCGTGCTGGTGCGCTTGGGCTGGTAGCGGCCGAAAAGCTGCTGGATCGCGGCGGTCAGGGCGAGGCTGCGCACGGTGTCCAGCCCCAGGCTGAAAAGGGCTCTATCGATGGTGCGACACGGCGAGCCGCGGTAATAGAACGGGGAGTTGGCTGCCGCGAGGAGGCGTGTGGTCATGCCGGTGTCGCGCAGAATGGCACGGCTGAGGGCCTCGAAATCGGCCTCCGCCGCCTGGCCCGCATCGAGAACGGACGTCAGGGCCTGTGGCAGGCTGGGGATGGTTTCGGTTGCCGTATGCGCCGTGGCCATGCTTCTCCCCGGGACCCGAGAGGGTGCCCTTGTATTGCCCCGATCCGTTGCTGCGTCGCGGCTTCTCGCCCTGGTTCCCGACTATACTGCTGGGACTTGCGTTGCGCCAGCGATTCCAGTAGACGAGACGTTAGGCGTGCGTGAGGCCTATCCCGTGAGGCCACTTCGGAGGCAGGAAGCTTTGAAGCCCATGATCGACAGGCAGTCTGGCACGGCTCGCGTCCAGTCAGCTCAGCCGCGTGTCCTGACAGTGACCAGCGGCAAGGGCGGGGTGGGCAAGTCCAGTATCGCGGTCAACCTCGGGATTACCCTGGCCCGGGCGGGGCGCCGGGTCTGCATCCTGGATGCCGACACGGGGCTTGCCAACGTGAACATCCTGCTGGGGCTGCACCCGCAAAAGGGGCTGGCCGAGGTCCTGACGGGGGAGTGTCCGGTCGAGGATGTCCTTCTCGAGGGCCCCCATGGCCTGAAAGTCATCCCGGGGGCCTCGGGTATCCGCGATTGCGTGGAGTTGTCGGCGGCCCGACAGCGGCGGCTGGTGACCGAGCTGGCGCGGATCGAGCAGCATTTCGATGACCTGATCCTGGATACCGCTGCGGGGATTGGCGATACCACCCTGGATTTCGTCGCCGCCGGACACCAAGTGCTGCTGGTCATTACGCCGGAGCCGACCTCGCTCACCGATGCCTTTTCGTTGCTGAAGGTCGCGCTACGGCGGTATCCGCTCACCTGTCAGGTGGTCGTGAACATGGTGGCCGACATCAGTGAGGCGCGGGCGGTGTATCAGCGCTTCAGTGGTGCGGTGGAGAAGTATCTGAAGATCTCGGTGGGCTTTCTCGGGTTCATTCAGCGCGACGAGAGCCTGCGTGCGGCGGTGACCCTGCAGCACCCCGTAGCGATGTTCTCGGAGCATGATCCGTCAGTACGCCCGTTTCAGCGGCTGGCACAGGCCTTGAACGATCTCTCCTGGGACCCCTCGAACCAGGCCTCGTTCAGCCGTTTCTGGTTCCGGCATCTATTGCGCAAACCCGCATCGAGCGAGCCAGTGGCGGTTGACGCCGGGGCGGATGACACCCCGTCGGAGCAGCCGCTTGCCGAACGGGGTGCCACTCCGGATGTGGAAGTCCCGGCACCGGAGTCCGGCAGTGAGGTGAAGAAGCGGTTCGAGGCCCTGCGGCGGGAGTTCCGTGCCCTGGCGAGCGCGGTCGACGAGCCCTGCGCGCTGGCCGAGTGGATCCAGACGCTGGAGGCCGATTATCGCGATCGCTTTGGCATCCCCGCGGTGGATCCGGAGGCGCTGATCGAATGGCTGCTCGAGCACCCTGAGACCTCCGAAGACGTACTCGAGCGCATCGGCGCGCGTCTGGAACAGGCAACCCGCGGAGAGGATGCCGCTTGCCCGGAGCCGCCCGAAAACGTGGTGACGCCCGACTTTGGCCGCTACGGCCCGCTGGCGGCGAGCGAGCGCCCAACGCCGATCCCGAAACCCGATGCCATACACCGGGTGGATGTGGCGGTGTTCGGCTCGCAGCAGGACCTGTTGCAGTGGTTGCGCGATTCCCGCGACGAGGGACAGCTACTGATCGAGCAGCTTGAGCGGCGCGGGGACGGTGTAGCCCCGTCCCCGCCCATCGGCAACCCGAACGGCGATGATTCGACCGATCCGTCTTCCGGGCTACTTGGGCCCGAGGAGGAGCCAGGCGATCAGCCCCGCCACTGGCAGGAACAGCAGGATCAGAATCCACAGTAGCTTGACCATTGGCCCAGCCGGGCTTTGCGCGGTGCGGACGATGGCCCAGATCACGATGATCAGCCAGATCAGACCGAGAATTCCGGTGACTTCGATACCCATGGGGGCTCCTTGTCGGCGCGAGTGCCGTGTCCGTTGAGCGTAGCACCATGGCATGCGGCCGGGGGCAGGGCCAATCGAAAAGCGGTGGAGTGTGTTGCGCTTCGCCGAACCGGCTATGCTGCGGAACTTCTCTCGAATCGACGATCGGTGAGCATGAAGATATGGGTAGACGCGGACGCCTGTCCCGCGGTGATCAAGGAGATTCTTTTCCGGGCGGCCAACCGCACTCAGGTGCCGCTGACCCTGGTGGCCAATCAGCCGCTGCGCACCCCACCGTCGAAATGGATCGATGCCATTCAGGTGGGTGCCGGCTTCGACGTGGCCGACAACGAGATCGTGCGGCGGCTGGAGTCGGGGGACCTGGTGATCACCGCCGACATCCCGCTGGCGGCCGAGGCCATTGCCAAGGGCGCCCAGGCCCTGAATCCGCGCGGCGAGCTGTATACCGAGGGGACGATCCGCGAGCGCCTCAGCATGCGCGACTTCATGGAGACCCTGCGCTCCAGCGGCGTGGATACGGGCGGTCCCGCCGCCTTCAGCCAGGCCGATCGCCAGGCCTTCGCCAACCAGCTCGACCGCTTGCTGACCCGTCAGGCAAAAGCCCGGTAGGCGGCTCGTTCAGCGTTTCCCAAGTGGGGTCGGCAGGTCGTCGATGCTGACCGCATTCTTTTCCTCCCAGTAGCGTTCCAGGCCCTCGGGGCCCTTGCGTTCGCTCCACTCGGTCAGGGTGGGGCGTGGCTGCAGTTCGCCTTCGGGTACGCCGAAGCCACAGGAGGTCTGAATGCGGTGGATCTCGATGTCGATGATCTGCCGCGTTCCCGGATGTGCAGGGAACGCGCTGTACAGGGATTCCCAGTCGCCATCGGTCGGGAGCACGGTTCGCCCGCGGCCGTATAGCCGGAGAATCTTCGGTTTTCCGGAAAAGGCACAGAACATCAGCGTAATGCGGCCGTTTTCGGCCAAATGGGCGGAGGTCTCGTTGCCGGAGCCGGTCAGGTCGAGATAGGCCGCGCGGCGAGGACCCAGGACGCGCAGGGTGTCCAGCCCCTTGGGAGACAGGTTCACGTGGCCGTCGGCCGCGAGCGGGGCGGAGCCCACGAAATAAACCGGCTGTTCGAGGATGAAGCCCGTGAGTCGTTCGTCGAGGGCAGGGAAGGTCTTGGCCATTGGCATTACCGGCTTGATTGGGGTGAATCGAGACGTTGAAGGCAGGTTTCGGTACCCTCGCGAGCGTACTACAACGTTGCTTCGGCCCGGAGATTCACATGAGACATTCGCTGCGCCCCCTGCTCCTGACGCCCATCCTGGTGGTGGGGCTTGCCGCCTGCGGGGGTGGTGAGCGTGTGTCCGAGGTAACGCTGGCCCAGTTGGCGGGTGCGGCGGGCGAATTCAACGGTGAGCTGGTGCAGACCGAGGGTGTGGTCAAGCGCTTTGACGAGGACCCCGAACGCTACCACTACTGGCTGGAAGACGAGGATGTGAACCGCGTGGCGGTCGAGCCTCACGACGAGGTATCGGATCGGCTGGGGGAACATATCCGCGTGGTCGGGCGCTTCAGCTACCACCCGGAAGAAGGCCGCCTGATCGAGATCGACCCGGCCGCAACGGCAGCCCTGGATGCGACGCCTTAGGGACAGTGTTTCCCAAGATGGAGATTCGCTGGGCGGCAAGTTGAAGCCCAACCACAAGGCCCTGGAGGAGAGATGAGCGAGTGGATCGACGTGGCACCGGTCGACAGTATCGCGGACGGTGAACATCGTCTGGTAGATACGGCGGGAACCGAGGTTGCGATCTTCAACCTCGACGGCGAGTTCTTCGCGGTCGAAAACCTCTGCACGCACGAAGAAGTGCCCATCGCCGATGGCGAGCTCGACGATGACTGTATCACCTGCCCATTGCACGAGGCCCAGTTCTGCCTGCGCACCGGCGAGGTGATGGAGCCCCCGGCGGAGGACCCGCTGACCCGTTTCCCGACTCGCGTGCATGGCGGCATGGTTCAGGTGGGTTCCGAGCCGCTGGACGACTAAGCTCTCCAGTTAACCTCCCGCGCTACGGTGCAAAATAGCAACTTGTGGCTGTTTTGCCGCTTTCTGACCTGTACACTGGCCGATTAACACTGGGCTAACGGCCGCGCCGCGGCCGGTCGCGAAGGCAGGGCGCATGGCGGGAAAGGACTCCAGAGAACAGGGAAACTACCAGGACGACACGGCGATCTGGAGCGGTCTGTCGGGGCTGTCCGAGGCACAGCGTTCCGAGCTGGCCGCCGGTGTCGCCCCGCGCGTGGTCGATCACCTGGATCAATGCATGGAGTGGGTCGCGACCGAATGGAGCGCCGGGCGCGTCTGGGGCGACCAGGAAAGTGATGCGGTCGAATGGGCCAACCAGTTGCATGGCTATCAGTACGTCCTGCGGCGTGAGTTCGAGGAGGCACTGAACCGCGACCTGCGCACCACCACCTATCCGCCCGAATACGATTTCTCCGGCACGCGCTATGCGGGTGGTGATTCCGGGCTGCAAGTGCTCGACGACTACCAGTCCACCCGGCGCTCCCTGCGGCACAAGCTCGAGGGCGTGATCCGCGAGCACAACCGCTACTCCTACTACATGTTCCAGCAGGCCGCGCGCGAGGAGCACCGCTTCGAGCACCCGGGCTGGGCGCCCTGGTCTCCGCTGCACTGGTACGAACGGGTGATCGAGGCCGCCGAACGGCAGTTCGGCCGCACGGCCATGACCCTGGACCTGATGCGGGCCTACGTGAAGTGCATGGGGCGCACAGGCGCCCCGATGCTGGCCTTCGTGGTGGAGACGATTGACGAGTGCGGGCTGGTGACCGAGCCGCCCCGCAGTCCGGAGGCGCACGAGTCGGACTGCGTGCCCCAGCAGCGCGCGAGCTGGGCCCACTACACCGCGGGCAGCCCACCGCGATCCGCCTCCGAATCAACCGCCGGCGGAGACCCGGCGACGCTGGGGCTGGGGGCGGCGGGCTCCAGCGGGACACGCGAAATGCCCGCGCCGGATGCCGACCCCACCGCCTGGGCCCTGTGGGCCCGCGCCCTGGTGCAGGCCCAGGGGTTGCCCGCCAGTTCGCCGCATGCGGCCGGCGTGCCGGATGGGGCCGGCTCCGGGGCCGGGGGCGCGGGCGGCGAGCGTGTGGCCCCGGAATCAGCGGAATTCTCGCGCGAGTCCTTGACCCCGTTCATCCTCGATCTGTTGCAGGGGATGTTTGATCACATCTTTCGGCAGGTCGGGTTCAACTCGCGCGTGCGTGCGGCCATTGCCGACATGCAGTTCTCCCTGGCGCGCGTGGTCATCCGTGATCTCTCGTTCTTCCGCGATCGCTCGCACCCGTTACGCCTGTGGATCGGCAGCCTGATCAACACCGGCGTGCGCGTCAGCCCGGATGACCAGGCCGAGGGCAACGACGCCATTGAGGCCTACTTGCAGCATATCCAGCAGTCGGTCAATCGGCTGCGCCACGAAGCCGACAGCATGGACCGTGATGCCGCGCAGGCCCTGGTGGACGACTGGCTGGCGGCGATCGAGGAAGAGGATGCGCGCTGGCAGGAGCTGCAGGATCCCCATATCGATCCACTGCGCCAGGAGGAGCGCGCGGCGCGCGCGCGGCGCAGCCTGACCATCTGCGTGCTGGAGACCGGCGCGGAGCTGCCGGAACGTTCGGCTGAGCAGATCGCCGAGGCCTGGGAAGACCTGCTGGCCGCCGATGGTGACTCGGCCGAACGGCTGGACCAGGTGGTCAAGGACGTGGCCAAGGCCATCTGCAACCGCGCGACCCCGAAGGAGGTCAACCCGATGGTGCAGCGCATTGTGGCGACCGCGCGCGAGGCCGGGGTCTCCGAGGAGCGCGTGAAGGCCGTGGTGCAGCACTTGGGGCAGGCCCATCTGCAGCGGATCCGGGCCTCAGGAGACGAGCCGCGCTTTGACCCGCAGGAGCGCATTCGGGCGCGCCGTTCCGTCCGCTTCGAGGACGACGATCCGGACCTGCTGGCGGACCAGGACGACCCCTATGTGTTCGAGGCCTCGCGGGTACAGGTCGGGGACTGGTTCGAGTTCATCGACAAGTCGACCGGCGAGACCCAGCGCATGGCGCTGGTCTGGCGCGGGGAGGCCACGCGCCGCTTCCTGTTCCTGTCGCTGGATGGCGTGACCAGCCGTCGCCACAGCCTGCAGGGTGTGGCCCATGAGATGCGCGAGGGCCGCATGCGCGCGCTACCCCGAGACAACCCCCTCGACGCGATGATCCGCTAGCGCCAGGGTCTCTGGGTGCGATGTGGGAGCGGGCTCGCCCGCGAACCCCCTGCCCAGGCTTTTATCTGACGCACTCCCCATCCCCCGGGCAGTAACGCAGCGCCAGCACGGTAATGTCATCCGCCTGTGTAGCACCATCCGCGAAACGCTCGACGGACTCCAGCACCGCATCGACCTGCTCCCGTGCTGGCTGGGATGCGATCCCCCCGTACAAGGCGAACAGCCGGTCCTCCTCATACAGCTTCTGCTCCCCGTCCGCCGCCTCGGTCACCCCGTCGGTATACAGCAGCAACGCATCGCCAGGCGCCAGGCGGACGGTCTGCACCGGGTACTCCATGTCTTCCATCGCCCCCAGCACCAGCCCCGGCGGCAGCTTCAGCCAGTCGTAGGTGCCATCGGCGCGGTGGATCAACGGCGGGTTGTGGCCGGCGTTGGCAAAGCGGACCTCGCCGGTGCCCAGGTCCAGTACCCCGCACAGGTAGGTCACGAACATGCCGTTGTCGTTGTTCAGGCACAGCTCGTTGTTGACGCGGGTCAGGATCTCGCCCGGGTCGCGCGGATCCTGCTCGGCGATGCCCTTGACCAGGGTCTTGGTCACGGCCATGAACAGGGCAGCCGGAACGCCCTTGTCGGAGACATCGCCGACCGCGAAGAACAGGGCGTTGTGCTCGCGCAGCGGGAAGAAGTCGTAGAGATCCCCGCCGACCTCCTTGGCCGGGATCAGGCGCGCCGCGAGGTCGATACCTACATCCAGGTCGGACAGGTCCAGCCGCTTGGGCAGGAAGCTCATCTGGATGTTGCGGGCGATCTTCAGCTCGCTCTCCATGCGCTCCTTGGCGGCGGTGGTCGCGGTCAGGTCGTTGATGTAGTCCTTCAGCGACAGGCGCATCTCGTCCAGCGAATGGGCGAGCTGGCCCACCTCGTCGCCGGTGCGGATCGGCGGCAGCGGGCGGTCCAGATTGCCGCGGGCGATCTCGCCGGCGCTGCTCGCCAGGCCCTTCAGCGGGCGGGTGATGCCGCGCGAGATGCCGATGATGGTGCCGAGCAGGATGAAGAAGCCGATCGCGGCGATGATCAGCACCCAGTGCATCACCCGCAGGATATCCCCGAACAGTTCGCGCTCGGGGATGATCACGCCCACCGCCCAGTTCGCCTCGGGCAGGCGCACGTGATAGAGCCGGGCGGGTTCCTCCAGCAGGGCCTCCGGCACGCGGGAGAAGCCTTCGTCGGTTTGCTGGATGCGCCGTCCGAGTTCGCGCAGTTCCGGCTCGCCCAGGGTTTCGGCCAGGCTGAACAGGCTCTCGCGCATGATCCAGTCGCGCTGTGGATAGGTGATAAAGCGCGTACGCGGGCTGACCAGAAATGCGAAGCCGCTGTCGAAGATCTCCACCTCGTCCACGCGCGCGGTCAGGGCTGGCAGTTCGATGTCCATGGTCACGATCCCGCGCAGTGCCTCGGCGTCGTCGGGGTCGAAGAACGGGCGCGAGTAGGTGGTGATCAGGCGGTTGGGGTCGGCGGCCGATGGAAAGGGCTCGGTCCAGAAGCCGCTGCGCGTGAGCGCCGGGATCTGGTACCAGTCCCGGGTAAAGTAGTCGAAGTCGTCGCCGCCCAGGTGCATGCGCGTGATGCCGTTGGGCGTCTCGTAGGAGAATGGGCCGTAGTAGCGCTCGTCGGGGTCGGCGGCATAGGGCTCGTAGGTCACGGCGGCGCCCTGGACCGCATCCGACTGGAGCGTCACGTTGTCCAGCACGGGAAACAGGCCGTCGGGTCGAATCTGTCCCGAATTCAGGGCGCTGGCGAGGCCCTGTGCCGACCCGGCCACCTCGTTCAGTGACGAGCGGATGCGGTTGGCCGTCGCGTGGGTCAGCTCGCGCGCCTGGTCCTCGGCGTGCTCCAGCATGATATCGCGCACCATCAGGTACAGCGCGCCGGAGGAGATGAAGAAGATCGACCCGGTCGTCAGCAGGGTGACCAGGGCGAGGCGGACGGCGAGGCTCTTGCGGCCGTTCATTGCGTCACGTCCTGGTGAAACTGTTCGTACGGTACCGGCTCCCATTCCAGGTGCCCCAGGTTGCGCATCAGACTGACGGCCAGCTGGTAGTCCTGCCGATCCAGGTGCGGGCCGCGGAGCGCCTCGTCTTCCAGATACAGCGGGCGCAGCGCCTCCAGCATCAGACGCTGGTGCGCCCGATTGGTCGGCTCGCCGGCCTGGATGACGCGATCCATCACCGCGTCCACTGCGGCGTCCGGATGGGCAAACGCGTACTCCCAGCCCCGCAGTGAGACCTCGACGAACGTGCGGACGGCTTCGGGGCGTTCGCGCAATGTCGACTCCAGGACATAGATCCCGTCCTCGGCCAGGCCCACGCCGTGATCCTCCAGTGGCATCACCTCGATCTCGTCCGGATCCAGACCGCTGAGATACAGCTCGACCAGTTCGTTGTAGCGCGTGGCGGTGGCGGCCGCGACCGCGCCGGTGCGCAATGCGGCCATCGTCGCCCCCTGATCGACCGTCTCGGGGTGCACCCCGTAGGTGCGGAACAACGCCTCCGGCTGAAGGCTGAAGCTGGCCCAGCGCGAGACGCGCTGCCCGTCCAGGTCTTCGGGTACCAGGATCCCGGACTCCGCCAGCGATACCAGCACCAGAGAGGAGTCCTGGATCAGTTGTGCTACGTTGACCACGTCCACGCCCTGTTCACGCAATTCCAGGGCCTGGGTGAGATAGAGCAAAGCCACATCGGCCTCCTGGCGGGCCAGCGTGGCGGGGGCGGGGTGCTCCGCGCCGTGCGGGAGTATTTCCAGCTCCAGTCCGGCGTCCTGGTACCAGCCCATCTCCTTGGCCAGGTAAAAGCCGGCGAACTGCGCCTGGGGGACCCAGTGCGGCTGAAAACGCAGGGTCTGCGTGTCGGCCAGCGCGGTGTTGGCGCAAAGGAGCAGGACAGCCGCCAGGGCCAGTACGCGGCGCATGCCGGCGCCCGGGCCATGGGCCGCAGAATTGGGGAATCGTGCGTATGCAGCGTCCATGGGGAGGGAGTCGGCCGTGGGGGGTCTTAGACGGCGACAGCATACCGAGGTGTTCCTGCGGGCGCATCCAGTCGCGCGCTAGCCGTCAGGCGGGCGTTATTCGGGCGTCGCGGTGGCGCCAGAGAAGCGGTTGGGAGCGGCCGCGGGGCCGACGTTCGCGGGTTGCGCGTTGGCTGGGGGGGCTGTGGGTGGGGTTGGCGCTGGCCATCCTCGCGCCGTTCACGGCCGGTGCGTCCTCGCCCCCGTCCGCGGCCGATATCGGCACCCCGATCCCGATCGCGCAGCAATCGGCGCCCGAAACGTTGCGCTCTGGCTGGTTCGAACGTCCCCCGTATCAGGCCGGTTCCGACAGCGCATCCCGGGCATCCCCGGCCGGGCTCGACGTGCGGGTCGCGCAGGAGGCGCTGGCCGGTGTCGGGCATGGCGCCGAGTTCACGCCGCTTTCCTGGAACGACCAGCTCGCCGCACTGCGCCACGGCGCGATCGACTTCGTCATCGGCAGCTATTTTGATTCCGGTCGCCTCGACTATGCGCAGTACTCGCAACCCTACCGTCAGGAACGCAACGCCCTCTATGTGCGCGCCGGCGAGCGTGGTGATTATTCATTCGAGGATCGCGCCGGCCTGGTCCAGGCGGTTCGCGACGGAGACTTCCGGCTAGGGGTGACCACCGGCTATGCCTACGCCTCCAGCGAACTGGCCGATCTGGTCGCGGATCCGGGGGAGGCCGCGCGCCTGTACCCCGCCGCCGGTGACGAGGCCCATATCCAGGCGCTGATCGAGGGTCGGATCGACGGCTTTGTCGCAGACCCCGTGATCGTGGATCTGTTGCTGGCGCGGACGGGTCGCGCCCGCGAGATCCAGACGCATCCGCTGGACCTGGGGACCGTCGGCGTGCGCGTGATGTTCTCCCGTGCCACCGTTCCCGAGTCCTTCGTCGAGAACTTCAACGCGCAGTTGCAGGCGCTGGGGGACAGCCGCCGGATGGCCGCGCTGGAAGTCGAGCATGTGCTGCCCGCGTTTCTCTCGATGGCTACCAGCGAGACCTGGTTCAATACGCTCACCCTGCTGGGGATTCTCGCGTTCTCCGCCTCCGGGCTGATCCTCGCCCGGCGCGAACGCTACAACCTGTTCGGTGCCCTGGTCCTGGCCTCGCTGCCGGCCATCGGTGGCGGCGTGCTGCGCGATCTGCTGCTGGGCCGCGACCCGATCTTCATCTTCGAGACGCCGGAGTTTCTGCTGGTCCCGATCGTGGTCGTGGTAGTCGGGTTCGTGCTGTACAAGCTGCATGACCATGTGCTGGTGCGCTGGCATCTCGTCCAGGAACTCCTGGCGCGGCAGCAGAAGGGATTGGGCGGGCGCGTAGTGGGGAATCTGCAGCGGGGTCTGGATGCCTGGGCCGTGGCCTCGTTCACCGTGATCGGCGTCGGGGTGGCGGTCGAATCGCAGGCCAGCCCGCTGTGGCTCTGGGGCCCGGTGATGGCCGTGGTGACCGCCTCGTTCGGCGTGATCATGCGCGATGTGGTGCGCTCGGACTTCAACATCGACATGCTCAAGCGCGACTCCTTCGCCGAGATCTCGGTCCTGGGCGGCATTCTCTATTCGCTGATCCTGCTCTGGCCCCCGGTGGAGCTGAGCCTCGGATTCATCCTGATCGCCACGCATGCGGTGATCGTGCTGCTGTTCCTGGCGCGCTTGGGCGTTCTCTACTGGGGCCGTCCCAACCCGTTGCAGATGGGGGATCCGCATACCCTGCCGGAACGGCGCCTCGAGGCACTGGCGCAGCGCGAACCGGAGGCCTGGTCCAGTCTGACCGGCTACCTCACCGAGGATAACGAGGGGCGGGCCCGCCCGGCCGATTCCGGGGAGCTGGAGCGCCTGCACAAGGACTTCGAATACCTGTTGCAGCCGGTGTTCGCCGAGCTGGACCGGCTGGCGGGCGAGCCCCTGCTGGAGGCCGCCGCGCGCCGGCACGAGGCCCTGCGTGACCGCTTCCGGCTGGTCGCGCGCCTGGAGCAGCAGCTGTATGACCACCTGCGCGCGACTGTGACGGATATGGAGATCGCAGCCGACGAGGTGGCGTGGGCCCTGGAAGGCCGCGTTCTTGAGGCCCTGCGGGGATTGCTGGATGCCACGACCATGGCCGCGAGTTCCACGGACCCCGACGACCTGGCCTGGCTGCGCGACATGACGGCCAATCAGCGCAGCCGCTTCGATGCCCTGCGTGCCCGCTACCTCGACCCCGATCATTTCCAGCCCGGGGGTGCACTGGACCGCGTGCTGCAGCGCACCCACCGCGTGGAGCGCATGCTCTGGATGCTGGCGGAGTACGCGGAGCGGCGGCTGGAACCGACGTTGAGCCCGGTACAGGGGGATCGGCGTGCACTGCAGCGGCGTTTCCTGCGCGCCGAATGATTGCCTGGTCGGCGGTCTATGGGGTTGCGGCCAACTGCCGTGTGCGCAGGTGCGTGGCGCCGATCACCGCGGCCGGCACCAGCAGCAGGTTCACCATGGGCACCATCGCCAGCAGCGTCGTCCCGGCGCCGAATGCGAGGGTCTGCAGGCGGCGCTCGCGCAGGCGCTGGCGCACCGTATCGAATGACAGGCCGTCGTTGGCCAGCGGGACCTCCATGAACTCCACCGCCAGGACCCAGCTGCCATAGAGGAACCAGGCAGCGGGTGCGAGCAGGTTGAGCCCCGGAACGAAGGTGATGATCAGCACCGGGATCAGCAACAGGGCGTAATACCCGAGCTTGCGCGCCGCGGTGGCCAGCGCGTGTACGGACTCCGCGGTCAGCGAGCGCGGCGCGGCCAGGGGCGGGTGGCCCAGACCTTCGGCCGTGCGGTAGGCCAGCGGCCCGGAGAAGGGGCTGGCCACGATCGCGGCCAGGGCCACGGCGGATATCCCGACCACCAGCAGCAGGAACAGGGCGAACAGCGGCCACAGCAGCCAGGCCAGCCAGTCCAGGGTCTGCGGCAGCCAGGCGGCGAGCAGGGCGTCAAAGCCCACCGCCGCGGCTGCGACCAGCGCGCCCACCAGCAGGACATTGATGATCAGCGGAATGATCACGAGCCCGCGCAGGGCGGGCTCGTGGACGCGTGTCAGGCCCCGGAACGGGGCGAGGAACGCGTAAAGCGGCGAGAGGGGTCTTGCCCGCTGGTTCAGCGGCGGGCCCCGAACAACGTCAGGACCAGACCCACTGCGGCCATGATGCCGCCACCGATCAGGTACATGCGAGTGTCGTCCGTGTAGCGTCCGGTGAAGGTCTCGTGCAGCTCTTCACCCAGGCTTTCGGTCGCGTTGTAGCCCATCACCAGCAGGATGACGCCACCCACCAGCAGGGCGATTCCGAGAATACGGCTCCAGTGCATGTCTACGTCCTTTCTTGTTGTGGTTCTTTGCCTGAATGTAGCACCGATCACCGGCGCTGGCGGTGACGTATCCAGAGAAACGCGAGTCTCCCCGGTTGCGTAGGAGGCCAGCCCTCTGGCCGATCGCCGTTGGCTTCAGCGAGAAGGCGAGAAGGCCTCCAGTCCCATGCCGATGCGCGCCAGCCGTGCGGCGCCGTGTGCGGCGTCGTCGTTGTCCGCGCCCGTCACCGGGATCTCCAGGATGCGCTCGCGGATGCGCGTCCACGTGGGGTTCGCGGCACCGCCACCGAGCGTGATCACGCGCTCCACGCGCGGTGCCCCAAGCTCCGTCAGGCGCCGGTAGCCATCACGCTCGATGCGCGCGATGCCTTCGAACAGTCCTTGGAGAAAGCGCGCGTCGTCATCCGGGCGCGGCGTCAGGCGTGGCTCCAGTTCCGGATCGCTGACCGGAAAGCGCTCGCCCCGTCGGGGCAGGGGCAGGTAATCGAGGCCCGTGTCCGTATCCGGGGCCATCTGCTCGCTCAGCCGCTTCAGCGTGGTGTCGTCGAAGTGCTGGCGCAGTACCGCGCCGCCGCTGTTGGAGGCGCCGCCGACCAGCCACTGGCCGAACAGGTGATGGCTGTAGATTCCCAGCTCGGGCGCAAACACGGGCTCCGACGAGAGCTGCTTGATCACCATGGTCGAACCCAGGCTGGTGACCCCGGTGCGGTCGTCTTCAACCCCGGAGGCGAGAAAGCCGGCGATACTGTCGGTGGTCCCGGCGATCACCCGCGAGGCCGGGTTCAGCCCCAGGTGCTGCGCCATCTCCGGCGCAATCGGCCCCAGGTTGGTTCCCGCCGGCACGACCTCCGGCAGCAGGTTGGCATCCGTGGTCAGGATGTCCTCCAGCCAGTCCGGCCAGCCCTGCCAGAGGGCGTCGTAGCCAAGCTTCAGCGCATTGTTCTCGTCCATCACGTCAAAGCGCCCGCGCAGGCGCCCGGCAATCCAGTCGGCCTGATGCAATACGCGACGTACCCCGGAGAGGCTCTCGTGGCGGCGTACCCACAGCAGCTTCGCCGCCGAGGAGCTGGGGCTGTGTACGGCCGATCCACTGGGCGCGACCCCGGCGAGGATCGCGGTCATGTCGGTGGCGCGGGCGTCGTTGTACATCATCGCCGGGCGCACTGGCCGACCATCGGCATCCAGGAACAACAGCGTGGCGGAGGTGCCGTCCACCGCGATCGCGACGGGTTCGCCCTTCAGGTGCTCGGCGGCCTCGCGCAGCAGTTCCCGCACGAGGGTCCACCACTGCGCGGGGTCCTGCTCCGCGATGCCGTCTCCGTCCGTCTCCGACTCCGGAAGCTCGCGCTCGGCCGAGTACACCCGCGCGCCGTCCGGATCCACCAGCGCCAGGCGGATGCCGGAGGTCCCCAGGTCGAGGCCGATCGCGTGCATGGGGACCGGCTACAGGCCCGAATGCAGTGGGCTGCGACCCGGCGGCGGGAGCGTGACCCGCTCCGGCGGGGCCCAGCCGGGCTGGCGGTGCTCGGCCACCACCGAGGTATAGATGCCGCCACGTACGTTGAAATACGAAGTCAGGCGCATGAAGCGCGGCTCGGTCGCCGCGACCAGATCCGCCAGGATCTGGTTGGTCACCGCCTCGTGGAAGGCGCCTTCGTCACGGAACGACCACATATAATTCTTCAGCGACTTCAGTTCCACGCACTTGTGGTCGGCCACGTACTCCAGGTGCAGTTCCGCGAAGTCGGGCTGACCGGTGGCCGGGCACAGGCAGGTGAACTCCGGGATGCGGATATAGATCGCGAAGTCGTTCTCCGGCGCCGGGTTGTCGAAGGTCTCCAGGGTCTTGCTCGGCTGGCTGGGCATGTCGGTTTCTCGTTGCGGATAAGAGATGTGGGAGCGTGCTTGCACGCGAAGCGCCTGCCCGCGTGCGGACGATCGCCTGCCAGCAGGCTCCCACCGTCGTTATGTTGTGATGGCGAATGGACCGGTCACGTTACCGGCACAAGCGTGTACCATTCTACCCCCGAGTGTCCTGACCGCGGATTACGCCGAACGTGCGACTCGCCCGAATCAAGCTGGCCGGCTTCAAGTCCTTCGTCGACCCGACGACGCTGGTGCTGCCCGGAAACCGGGTGGGCATCGTCGGGCCGAACGGCTGTGGCAAGTCGAACACCATCGACGCCGTGCGCTGGGTGATGGGCGAGTCCTCGGCCAAGCACCTGCGCGGCGACTCCAGCGAGGACGTGATCTTCAACGGCTCCTCCAGCCGCAAGCCGGTCGGGCAGGCCTCGATCGAGCTGATCTTCGACAACTCCGACGGTCGCCTGGGCGGCGAGTACAGCGCCTACGGCGAGATCGCCGTGCGCCGCGCGCTGACGCGCGATGGCCAGTCCAAGTACTTCCTCAACGGCCAGCGCGCGCGCAAGCGCGACGTGGTGGACCTGTTCCTGGGCACTGGCCTCGGCCCGCGCAGCTACGCGATCATCGAGCAGGGCATGATCGCGCGCCTGATCGATGCCCGCCCCGAGGAACTGCGCGTCTATCTCGAGGAGGCCGCCGGCATCTCCAAGTACAAGGAGCGCCGGCGCGAGACCGAGAACCGCGTGCGCCACACCCGCGAGAACCTGGAGCGCCTGGACGACGTGCGCGACGAGGTCGCCAAGCAGGCCGAACGCCTCAATCGCCAGGCCGCCACCGCCGAGAAGTATCAGACCCTCGCCGCCGAGCGGCGCCAGAAACGCGCCGAGGCGATCCTGCTGCGTCTGCGTGCGCAGGAACAGGAACTGGACGCGAGCCGACAGCGCCTGCAGGCGGCCGAGACCGAACTGGCCGGCACCCAGGCGGAGGCGCAAAAGGTGCGCACCGAGACCGAACAGCAGCGCCAGACGCGCGTGGACCTGGAGGCGGCCACTACCGAGGCGCAGTCCGCCTACTACGACCGCGCCGCCGAGGTCTCGCGCCTGGAGCAGTCGATCCGCCATGCGGAGGACGAACTGGCCCGCGAGCGCGCGGAACTGCGGCAGCTGGAAGAGCGCCTGCAGACGGCCGGCGAGGCGTTCGCGGCGCTGGAACAGCGCATTGCCCAGGCCGAACGCGAACGCGACCAGCGCCAGCAGGAGGCGGGGGCCGCCGAGGCCGAGCGCGAACGCCTGGAGGCCGCAGCGGAGCAGGCCGAAACCGAGTTTCAGGCCGCTCGCGAGGCCCAGTCCGAGTGGGAACGCGCCCTGGCCGAGCCGCGCCAGAATGCGCAGCTCGCGCGTTCGCGCATGGATCACGCCGAGCACCAGCTCGCGCGCCTGGAACAGCGCCGCGAACGCCTCGACGCCGAGCGCGCGGCCCTGCCACAGACCCACCCGGGCGAGGAGGCCGAACGGATGCAGGGCGAACGCGATGCCCTGGCCGAGCGCCTGGAGCAGCTGCGCCAGCAGCACGAGCAGCAGCAGGAACAACTGAACCAGCTCACCGAGGCCCGCCGCGAGGCCCGCGACGCCCTGCACCAGGCCGAGCGCGAGGCGCGCGAGGTCGCGGGGCGTCTGGCGGGGCTGGAACACTTCGCCGGCGAGGACGACCCGGCGCAGACACGCGAGCGCCGTGAGGCCTGGGCACGCGAACAGGGGCTGGACCTCTCGCGGCCCCTGGTGCAGCAGCTGGAGGTCGACGACGGCTGGGATACGGCCGTGGAGCTGGTGCTGGGGGCCTGGCTGGAGGCCGCCGTGCTGGACGCGCCCGAGGCCACGCAGGACTGGCCGGATGCCGCGCTGCGCCTGGTGAGTACGCAGGCGGATGCCGCCGCGGCGACCTCGGACGACTCGCTCGCCGGCCGCGTGCGCGGCTCCGCGGCGGTGACGCAGTGGCTGTCACGCATCCACTGCGCGCGAGATCTGGACGAGGCCCGGGGCCGCGTTGCGAACCTCGCACCGGACGAGAGCGTGATCACGCCCGATGGCACCTGGATGGGGCCGGGGTGGGTCGCGCATCGCACGCTGGAAGGTGGGGCCTCCGGTGCGGTCGCGCGGGTGCGCCTGGCGCGCGAGCTGCGCGAGCAGGAAGAGCAGCTGCAGGGGCAGGTCGAGCAGCACCAGGCGACCCTGGCGGAACGGGGCGAGGCCATCGATGCCGCGCAGGCCGAGCGCGACCGGCTGGATGCCCAGCTGCGCGAACAGCAGGGCGAGATCGACGAACGCGACCGGCGCATCCAGCGCCTGCGCGATCAGGCCCGGCAGCTGGAACAGCAGCAGGCGCGGATCGACCGCGAGGCGGGCGAACTGGAAGAAGAAACAGCTCGCGCCCGGGAGCAATTGGAGACCGCGCAGCAGGAACGCAACCAGGCCCTCGCCACGCTGGAAACACTGGAGGCCGACCGCGGCACACTGGAGAGTCGACTGGAGGCCGCGCGCGACGCCCATAGTCAGGCCCGCGATGCGGTCCGCGAGGCGCGCGATGTTGCCGGGCGTTCACGCATGGCGGAGCAGGAGGCGCGCCACCGGCTGGAGCGCGAGCAAAGCGAACGCGAGCGCCTGGAACGCCAGCGCGCGGAGGATCGCGAACGCCTGGAAAAGCTGCAGCAGGGCCTGGCCGGGCGCGAGGGGCCGCTGGAGCAGTGGCGTGGGGATCTGCAGGCCGCCGCGGAGCAGCGCCAGCAGGCGGAAGAACGCCTGACCCGGGCGCGCGCGGATCTCGAGGCCTGCGATGCGCGGCTGCGGGAACTGGCCACACAGGCCAGCGAGCTGGACAGCCGCGTCGAGGCGCAGCGTTCCACCTGCGAGGAGCTGCGCCTGGATCAGCGCGAGCGCTCGGTGCAGATCGAACAGCTGAAGAGCCAGTTCCAGGAGTCGGGATTCGAGGCCGGCCCGCTGGCGGATGGGCTCGCGGGGGATGCGACGGTACCGGCCTGGGAGCAGGCGATCGCGGAACTCGACCGCAAGATCGACCGCCTGGGGCCGATCAACCTGGCGGCGATCGACGAGGCGCGCAGCCTGGAGGAGCGTTCACGCTACCTCGAGGAGCAGCATGCCGATCTGATCGAGGCGCTGGAGACGCTGGAGGCGGCGATGCACCGCATCGACCGCGAGACGCGTCAGCTGTTCAAGCAGACCTTCGATCAGGTGAACGCCGGGCTGGGGCAGAAGTTCCAGCGCCTGTTTGGCGGCGGCGAGGCGCGCCTGGAGATGACCGGTGACGACCTGCTGGATACCGGCGTGAACATCATGGCCCGCCCGCCGGGCAAGCGCCTGTCCACCATCCATCTAATGTCCGGAGGCGAGAAGGCGCTCACAGCATCGGCGCTGGTGTTCGCTATCTTTGAGTTGAATCCGGCACCCTTCTGCATGCTGGACGAGGTGGATGCGCCGCTCGACGAGGCCAACGTCGGGCGTTTCTGCGAGCTGCTGGAGGACATGTCCGAGCAGATCCAGTTTATTTTTATCACCCATAACAAGGCCACGATGGCGATGGCGGAACAGCTGATCGGCGTTACCATGCACGAACCGGGCGTCTCGCGCCTGGTGAGCGTGGATATCGACGAGGCCGTCGAACTGGCCGAGGCCTGATCCCTGCGATCCCACGGGTTGGGGCGCGGTCGTACAACCGGAAAGACGAGGTATTGAGTGGATTGGATGCGCATCAGTCTGGTGATCCTGGGGATCGTGCTGGTCGCCGGTATCTGGATGGCCCATCGCCTGCGCACGCGCGATCGCGCGCAGGATCTGGATGATGACGCCACCGACTGGAGTGACGACGCGGTGCACATTCGCGCCCAGGACGACCCCGCGCCGCGCAGACGCGAGGGCGATTCCGACAGCCTTGGGGCCGAGGCGGGCTGGGCCGATCCCCTGGAGACCTCGCGCGAGTACACGCGGGACGCCGATACTGCCGATCCCGATGAAGACTTCGACGACGTGCGCATTCCCCAGCACGACCGCGCGGAGCCGCACCTGGGCGTGACCTCGGCGGACGACGACGAGCCACTGCCTCCGGGCGAGCGCCATGCCGACCGAGCGCAGGATATCTACGGCGTCCTGGACAACGACGAAGAGCCGGTTCCGCCGCCGCCCCATGGCGCCTTCGAGCCGGACCCGGAGGATGCGCCGCGACGCCGAGCCAGGTCCAGCGCCGCGGAAACCGCGAAGGGCGTGATGGGCCAATTGAGCGGCCGTATGCGCTCCGGGATCGCCGCGCTGCGCGGGACGCGCCTGCGCCGCCCGCGTGCGGAAGAGACGCTCGGCGAACAACTGCACCCGGATCACGAGGTCGACCCCGAGCTGATCGAGGAGCCGGCGCCCGACATGGAGACCCTGGGCGAGTTTGTGTCCGAACCGCGTGTGGTGGGGCGCAACCCGCTGCGCGGTGGCCCGGGGTCGGACGAAAAGATCCTGCTGCTGCATGTGGTCGCGCCGCGCAACCGGCCGTTTACCGGCGTCGCCCTGGGGGCTGCGCTGCAGCGCGCGGGCCTCAAGCCGGGCGCGATGGACATCTACCACTACCACGATGCCGAGATCGACGGCCGCCAGGCCCTGTTCTCCGCCGCGAACATGGTGCCGCCGGGCACGCTGCGCGAACAGGACCTGACGGACACGATGACCCCTGGCATCACGTTGTTCGTGCAGGTGCACAACAGCGCCGATCCGCAACGCGCGTTCGAGGCACTGCTGGAGAATGCACACGGCCTGGCGCGGGATCTCGGCGGCTCCATCCTCGACGCCCAGCAGTCCACCGCCACCAACCAGACGCTCGCCTACATGCGTGAGGATCTGAACGAGTGGCTGATGCGCCACCGCCCGGATCTGCTGCGGCGGCGGAGGGCGCGGTGAGTTCGCTCTCCGCGTCCCGCGAGGGCGCGGCGGGGGAGGCGGGCGCACGGATCGAGCAGCTGCGGCGCCAGATCGAGCACCACAACTACCGCTACTACGTCCTCGACGACCCGGAGGTCTCCGACGCCGAGTTCGACACGCTGATGCGCGAACTCGAACAGCTCGAGGCCGAACACCCTGAACTCGTCTCCCCGGATTCGCCCACCCAGCGTGTCGGCGGTGCCCCCGCCGCCGGTTTCGACACGGTGCGGCATCGGCTGCCGATGCTGTCCCTGGCCAACGGCTTCGAACCCGACGAGATCCGCGACTTCGACCGCCGCGTGCGTGAGCGCCTGACCAAACAGACTGGCGAGCCCGACCGCGTTGAGCAGGCGGTCGCCTACATGGCCGAGCCCAAGCTGGACGGCCTGGCGATCAGCCTGATCTACGAGAACGGCCGCCTGGTGCAAGCCGCGACGCGCGGCGACGGCGAGACCGGCGAGGACGTGACCGGCAATGTCCGCACCGTGCGCCCGATCCCGCTGCACCTGGGGGATCGCTACACCGACGATGCGCCCGGCGTGCTGGAGGTGCGTGGTGAGGTGTTCATGCGCCGCTCGGATTTCGAACGCCTGAACCAGGGCCTGGAGGCCGATGGCCAGCGCGGCTTCATGAACCCGCGCAATGCCGCCGCCGGCAGTCTGCGTCAGCTGGACCCGAAGGTGACGGCGCGGCGGCCCTTGAGCTTTTTTGCCTACTCCGTCGGGCATGTCGAGGGTGGCACTTTGCCGGGCACCCAGTCCGGCACGCTGGACTGGCTGCACCACCTGGGTTTTCCGGTCTGCCCCGAGCGCGCGGTGCTGGACGGGGTGGAGGGCTGTCTTGCCTACTACGAGCGCCTGGCCGAGCGTCGTCGCGAGCTGGACTACGAGATCGACGGCATTGTCTACAAGGTCGACTCGCTGGAGGATCAGCAGCACCTGGGCTTCGTCTCGCGCGCGCCGCGCTGGGCGATCGCCCACAAGTTCCCGGCCGAGGAGCAGACGACGACCCTGCGCGCCGTCGACTTCCGCGTTGGCCGCACCGGGGCGCTGACCCCGGTCGCGCGGCTGGAGCCGGTACTGGTCGGCGGGGTCATGGTTAGCAATGCCACGCTGCACAACATGGACGAGATCGCGCGCAAGGACATCCGCATCGGCGATCGTGTGATCGTACGCCGCGCGGGCGACGTGATCCCCGAGGTAGTCGGCCGCGCCGGCGGCGAGCGCCCGGAGGACACCGGGGAGATCGAGATGCCGTCCCGCTGCCCGGAGTGCGACTCGCACATCGAACGCCCGGAGGGCGAGGCCGTCGCGCGCTGCACCGGCGGGCTTGTCTGCCCCGCGCAGCGCCGCGAGGCGCTGAAGCACTTCGTCTCGCGCCGGGCGATGGACATCGAGGGCTTTGGCGAGAAACTGATCGAGCAGCTCGCCGATGGCGGTATCGTGCAAAGCCCGGCCGACCTGTTCGCGCTCGACGCCGAGCGCCTGGAGGCCCTGGAGCGGGTCGGCCCCAAGCTCGCCGAGAACCTCGTCAACGCCCTGGAACAGGCGCGCGAGACCACGCTGGCGCGGTTCATCTTCGCCCTCGGCATCCGCGAAGTGGGCGAGGTCACCGCCCGCAACCTGGCCACGTACTACGGCGACCTGGACGCACTGATGCAGGCCGATGCCGAGGCCCTGCAGGAGGTCCCGGACGTCGGCCCCATCGTCGCCGAACATATCGCCAACTTCTTCGCCGAGCCCCACAACCGCGACGTGATCCAGGCCCTGCGCGACGCCGGCGTCCACTGGCCCGATCCGCCCCGGCCACAAGCGGCAGAGTCGGGTGACGCGGCCCCGCTGGCCGGCAACACCTACGTCCTGACCGGCAGCTTCGACACCATGACCCGCGAAGAAGCCAAGGCCGCCCTCGAGGCCCGCGGCGCCAAAGTCACCGGCTCCGTCTCCAAAAAGACCACCGCCGTCATCGCCGGCGCCGACCCCGGCTCCAAGGTCACCAAAGCCGAATCCCTCGGCATCCCCATCCTCGACCCCGACGACCTCGCCCAGCTCCTCTCCTGACAAGACCTCCCGTGGGATCGGGTTGGAGGAAGTGGCTTGGTGGGATTGGTCTTGTGGGGCTGGTTTTGTGGGAGCGGGCTTGCCCGCGAAGCCCCTGCCCCGGGTCGGCTCTGGCAGGGGCTTCGCGGCCAAGGCCGCTCCCACACAAGTTTCGGGCAGTGGAAAGGGTATAGCTGTAACAATCACGGGAGGTTCGAATGCCACGGAAGGCACGATCCCACCGGCTGCGGTTTGGGCGGGTCAGCGAGCACGGAAGGGTTTACCTGGTCACGGCGGTTTGCGCCGACCGGGAGGCCTGGTTTTCGCGGTTTGAGCATGGGCGCTGTTGCGTCCATGCGATGCGTGAGCTGGAAGGCGAAGCAAATACGCTCTGCTTCGTGGTCATGCCGGACCATATGCACTGGCTGATGCAACTCGAAGCTGGAGATCTCTCCCGCGTTGTGCAGAAGGTGAAGGGTTCCACGACTCGCCGAATCGGGGAGTTGCGTGGCCGGCCGTGCCGGGTTTGGCAGCCGGGTTTCCATGACCGCGCTTTGCGCCGGGAGGAGGACCTCCAGGCCGTGGCTCGTTATGTGGTGGCCAATCCTCTGCGGGCGGGGCTCGTGAGCAACCTGCGCCACTATCCGCTGTGGGATGCGATTTGGTTGTAGGGTTCCGGCTCCAAAAGGGCTTCGCGGCCAAGGCCGCTCCCACAGCTCGGCCCATCCTGGGCGGCTCGAGTGGGTGTGGGAGCGGGCTTGCCCGCGAAGCCCTGCCAGCGCGAACAATGGCAACACACAGCTCCAAGAGATCAGCCCATCGCCAGAAGTGCATTTTCATCAGGGGTTGCTTATGCTTCGTGCGCCGCGATGGGGTGCGGCGGGCGCCAGGGACCGGCACTTGATGTAGTGTGGTCGGGCTGAGTTTTGTATATAGGGTTTTAGGTCAGGATCAGGATGCCGGACGCGCACAACACACCATGCTGAATCGTGGGCTGGAACGTCTGCTGAGACTGCCGCGCGGCAAGAAGCGCTGGCTGATGATCGCCGCGGATGTGGTCATGCTGCCGCTCGCCCTGTGGTCCGGATTCATGATTCGCCTGGCGGAACCCTTCCCGCCGATCATGCAGCAGACCTGGTGGCTGTTCCCATTGATCGTCATCGTGGGAATCCCGCTGTTTACCCGTCTGGGTCTGTACCGCGCGGTGGTGCGGTTTATGGGCTCGCGCGCCATCTGGGCGGTCAGCTCCGGGGTGGTGATCCTGGCGATGCTGATCTGGGCAGCCGTGGCGGTCGTCCAGCTGGAGGGTTTTCCTCGATCGGTTCCGATCAATTTCGCCATCGTGGCGTTTCTCTATGTGGCTGGTAGCCGCTTCCTGGTTCGGGCCTGGTATCGCTCGGTTGTGGATGCCGTGTCGGGCGCAGAACCCGTGGTCGTCTATGGCGCGGGCGAGACGGGGGTCCAGCTCCTCTCCGCGCTTAAGGCCGGTGGTCGTTTCCGCATCGTCGCGTTCGTGGACGAAGACCGGGCCCTGCAGGGGAGTTCGATCGATGGTGTGCCGGTTCATTCTCCGGATTACCTGCCGAAGCTGGTGAATCGATTCGGTGTGGGGCGTCTGCTGCTGGCGCTCCCCTCGGCTAGCCGCAATAAACGCCGACACATCCTGGAGCAGCTTGAGCATCTGCCGCTCTATGTCCAGTCCGTGCCGTCGATGGAGGCGGTCGTCTCTGGGCAGGCCAGCCTGGAACAGCTGGAAGACATCGATGTGGCGGACCTTCTCGGGCGTGATCCGGTCCCGCCGGAGCCCGAGTTGCTGCAGCGCAGCATTCGCGGTCGCGTGGTTATGGTTACGGGGGCCGGCGGCTCCATCGGCTCCGAATTGTGCCGGCGTATTGTGCTGGAGGAGCCCGCCGCGCTGATACTCTACGAGCGCAACGAGTTCGCCCTCTACAGCATCGAGCGCGAGTTGCAGGAGCGATCGGTGCCAACCGGCCGGATGCCGGTGATTCACGCAGTTCTTGGGTCTGTTGCCAATCCGCGCCGGGTGGCGGCGGTGTTGCAGGAGTTTGGCGTACAGACGCTTTATCACGCTGCCGCCTACAAGCACGTGCCGATCGTGGAAGCCAATCTGATCGAAGGCGTGAGGAACAACGTATTCGGTACGGCCATTCTCGCGGATGCCGCCCTCAAGGCCGGGGTCGAGCGCTTCATCCTGATCTCCACCGACAAGGCCGTCAGGCCTACGAACGTAATGGGCGCGACCAAGCGCATGGCCGAGATGGTCCTGCAGGACCGTGCCCGCGAGAAGCGCGGGACCATCTTCAGCATGGTGCGCTTTGGCAACGTCCTGGGCTCCTCGGGCTCGGTGGTGCCGCTGTTCCACCAGCAGATTCGCGATGGCGGGCCGGTCACCGTTACCCATCCCGAGATCACGCGCTACTTCATGTCCATCCCGGAGGCAGCCGAGCTTGTGATTCAGGCCGGGGCGATGGCCGAAGGCGGCGAGGTCTACGTGCTGGACATGGGCGAGCCCGTGCGCATCGTCGACCTCGCGCGCCGAATGATCCGGCTGCACGGGCGCCAGGTGAAGGAAGACGGCTACCCCGAAGACGGCATCGAGATTGTGTTTACCGGACTGCGCCCGGGTGAGAAGCTCTACGAGGAACTGCTGATCGGGGACAACGTGGAAGCCACCGTGCACCCTCGAATCATGCGTGCCCGTGAGGACTGCGTAACCCCTGAGGATGTGCGCGCAGCGCTCGTGCAGCTCGATCGCGCGGATCGCGAAATGGAAGTCGATCTGGCCTGCCGCGCACTGCGCAGTGTCGTACATGAGTACGCACCGGCTGATCACACCCCACAGACGTACGGCAAAGTGGCGTCATCATCGGAATGACCGTATTACTCCGTGGCATGGAGGCTTGCAGCAGACAGGGTCCCGTGCTGCAATCGCCGTTCATTGAATGAACAGCTAAAGCCGTGCTGCTCCCCGCGCAGCCAAAAACTGCGAGCCAATGCCTTCCGACGAACTCCAATTCAAACTCCTGCGTTTGCTGGAGGAAGACCCCACGCGCTCGCAGCGCGCGCTGGCGCGCGAGCTGGGGGTCTCCATCGGCGGTACGAATCATGCCCTGCGGGCATTGCTCGCGCGTGGTTGGGTTAAGGCGCAGAATTTCACGCGCAGCGGCAACAAGCGCGGTTATCTCTACAAGCTCACCCCGAGCGGCGTGAGCGAAAAGGCTCGACTGGCGTACTACTTCCTGCAGCGCAAACGCGCGGAGCACGAGGCCTTGATGGCCGAGATCGAACAGCTACGGGCCGAGGTGCGGCGTCAGGAACGTGACTGAAGCCACGATAGCCCTTTATGGAACGCGCACTGTGCACGACCTGCCATCGCCAGGCGCCGGTATTCTGCGCGCGCTAACGCAGCGAGTCGGTTAGGGACCCCGACCGCCCAGCGGGCTGTCACTGTAGGAACGCAGCCCTCTGCGCGATGGGGTGCTGGACAGGCCCCATCGGCCAGAGGGCTGGCCTCCTACCGTTTCGGGGCGGGAAGGCGGGTATTTGCGCCGATGCGGTACCGGACAGCCGCAAAAGGTGCCTGACCTCAACCAATGAGCACATCAATAAATGGGAACGACAAGGAATTCGGGATGAAGATCGCAGTCGCCGGTACCGGCTATGTAGGCCTTTCCAATGCAGTGCTGCTGGCACAGCACCACGAGGTGGTGGCGCTGGACGTGGTGCCCGAGAAGGTTGAGCAGATCAACCGCAGGGAATCGCCGATCATCGACGCCGAGATCCAGGATTTCCTGCAGAACCGGTCGCTCAATCTGACCGCCACGCTCGACAAACAGCAGGCCTACGATGGGGCGGACTTCATTATTGTCGCCACCCCCACGGACTACGACCCGCAGACCAACTACTTCAACACCACCACGGTCGAATCCGTGATCCGCGACGTGCTGGCGATCAACCCGCACGCCACCATGGTGATCAAGTCCACCGTGCCGGTCGGTTACACGCGCGAGATCAAGGCGCAGATGCAGAGCGACAACATCCTCTTCTCGCCCGAGTTCCTGCGCGAGGGCCGGGCGCTGTACGACAACCTGCACCCGTCCCGCATCATCGTCGGTGAACAGTCCGAACGCGCCGAGACCTTCGCCAACCTGCTCGCCGGGGGTGCGATCGACGATGACATCCCGATGCTGTTCACCAACTCCACCGAGGCCGAGGCGATCAAGCTGTTCGCCAACACCTACCTGGCGATGCGCGTGGCGTACTTCAATGAGCTGGACAGCTACGCCGAGATCCACGGACTGGACACCCGGCAGATCATCGACGGCGTCTGCCTGGACCCGCGCATCGGCAGTCACTACAACAACCCGTCCTTCGGCTACGGCGGCTACTGTCTGCCGAAGGACACCAAGCAGCTACTGGCCAACTACGAAGAGATCCCCAATAACATCATCGGCGCCATCGTGGATGCCAACCGCACGCGCAAGGATTTCGTGGCCGACGCTGTCATTCGGCGTAACCCCAGGGTTGTCGGGATCTACCGTCTGGTGATGAAGAGCGGCTCCGACAACTTCCGTGCCTCCGCCATCCAGGGCGTGATGAAGCGCATCAAGGCCAAGGGCATCGAGGTCGTCGTCTACGAGCCGGAACTTCCGGACGATGACTTCTACCGCTCTCGTGTGATCCGCGACCTCGACGAGTTCAAGCGCATCGCCGACGTCATCGTCGCCAACCGCATCACCGACGACATCCGCGACCAGACCGACAAGATCTACACCCGCGACCTCTTCAACAGCGACTAACCAGAACCCGGCCAACAACCTGTGGGAGCGAGCTTGCTCGCGAAGCCCCCGCCAAAGCTATCCCTTGGCACCCCTTCGCGTGCAAGCACGCTCCCACAGAATCGCGGCAGGTTCGTCCTCCAATGGATCCATCAACCATTAGAGGCGTACACCATCCCCGCCGTAGCGCAGCGAAGAGCCGGGATCTCCGACGGTGCGGCACTCCAAACGACAAAGACCCCGGATAACCGCCCCGCGGTTTCCGGGGTGACAGTGGAGAGTGATGCGGCTTGGCCGGATGAGCAATGCGAGTTTCTAACTGTTCTCCGCGGCCCGTACATTCGCGAGGAATTCCCGGAAGAAAGCGCCGAAAACGCCCAGCATCAGGCCAAGAACCAGTGAGAGCGCGGCGAATAGGGAGCGGCCAGGTCCCTCGGGACGCTCGGACGCCAGGGCGTAATCCGAGCCGCGGGCGACCACCTCCTGGATTCGCTCTAGTTCACGGTTAAGCGCGGAAAGGGAACGTTCGTGCCGTTGCTCTTCTTGCGCCATCTGCTCTTGAATCTTCTGGCTGGACGCTTCCAGCTCAGCCAACTGTAGTCGCGTTTCCTGGATGCGATTAGGCAGGTCCGTGAGGAGGCCACGCTCCGCGCTGTGTCGCATCTCGACGATCGACGTCTGTGGCATCAGTGCCCACAACGGCGAGTTGTCTTGTGGATTGGCCAGAGTTTCTTCAAGCCGTTCGCGGAGAGGTTCTAGCTGGTCGATGTGTTCCGCGAGGAGCTTTTTCTCCTCTTCAAGCAACGCCAGGCGCTCGTTGGTCAGGGTGATCCGCTCGTCAATCGAGTCGGCTTCGTATGCCATTTCCTGCATTCTTGCCTGATGGCTCAAGATGAGCTCTTCGCGGTCGTCCTCCAGGTTGGAGCGCAGGTCTTCGACCCTGGGGTTGAACTCCGAGCGCAGGCCACGGGTGACGAGTGTATGGAGTTCCCGTACCTCTTCGCGGCGATCGAGAGGGGAAGAGCTCGTCAGTTGGAGGAAATTTGTGCCCTCGACATGTCGGCTTCGCGCTTCCGGTGGGCGGCCCTCCTCGTATTCCTCCTGCATGTCGCGTCGAATTCCAGGGATCAGGACGTCATTGAGGAACGAGACCTTCACTTCAGGGCTTTCAATCGGATTCCGGTTGTTATCCAGTCCGATCTGGATCGTGGTCAGAAAGGTGTAAGTGGGGGTTTGCAGCAAGCCGTAGCCGGTTCCCAGGACAAATACAATGACCGTAACAGCAGCGATCCACCACTTGCGGCGTGCAAGCACCCGCCACAGGTCGATCAGGCTGATTTCATCGTCGTAGGGACCGGAGTGCCTCTCGTCGCGTTCTCTGGGAGACGCGGATGGGCTGGATTTGTCGGCGTTCGGTGGCATCGGTTGGTTCTCGAGTCATGGTGCAAGTGCACGCATTCTCCGGATTTCGCCGAACAAAGGGAACCAGGCACCGATGCCCCCGTTAGTTCCGTCGCAGAAGTCTGTTGGCCCCCGCGTTTGTCCACCCTGCGTATGCGTGGTCAAATTCGCAGCCACCCCTTGAGCATCCTGTTGGAGCCTGCTTGCAGGCGAACGCTCATGCCCGTGCCGGACCTTGGCAGGGGCTTCGCCGCCGAGGCGGCTCCTACAGGTGCCGGACGCGTCAGGAGCTTCTGCTCCGCTAATGCGCGTTGTATGGGCTTTCCGCGGCGTAATCGGCCAGAGGCCTGGCCTTCTGAAGGGGTGCTATAATCGGTACTGAAAGAGGTACCGGAGGGTGTATGGAGAACGTGATTTCGGCGCAGGAGATCAAGCGGCGCGGCATTAGCGCAGTGGATCGGGCGCTAAAGAAGGGGCCGGTGCATGTGATCCAGCGCAATCGTCCGCGTTACGTGATCCTGAGTGAGGAGTCCTACCAGCGTTTGGCCGAGGGCGCCGAGGCCAGGGGACGGTTGTGGCACCGATTGCTGGAAGACGATGCAACGCCGGCTGCACCCCGAAGCCGGGCGGACCTGGACCGTGAGTTGCAAGCCGAACGCGAAGGCTGGTCCGATTGATGCTGGCGTTTCTGGATGCCAGCGCCATCATCTACCTCTTGGAGGGTGATACCCGTACCCGAGAGTCGGTCCGACAGGTGCTCAGAAATCTGGAGCAGAGCGACGGCCCTCCGTCGCCGGCGGTGTCCGCCTTGAGTCGTCTGGAATGCCGCGTACGCCCGCTACGCGAATCGAACACCCGGGTTCTTGAACAACTGGATGTGTTTTTCGGCGACCCGGGGTTGTCGGTCGTTGCGCTGGATATGGCCGTTCTGGACGAGGCAACAAAACTGCGTGCGCACCATGGCCTGCGCACACCCGACGCTATCCAGGCCGCGTCCCTGCTCGCGGCCGACCCGGGAGGCGCATTCGTGACGGGGGATGGCGACTTTGAAAAGGTTCCGGGCCTGCGCGTGCACCGCATTCCACAGTGACCCGGAAACTCCCGCACGGCGTCATCTGGCCGAAACGGTAGGAGCGCAGCCCTCTGCGCGATGGGGTGCTTGTGATACCCCAATCGGCCAGAGGGCTGGCTCCTTGCAGAATGCAAAACGAGAACGGATGACGGATTGGAATTGATTACGCCGTATGGCGGCACGCTCTGCGAGCGGTATGTGGACGAGGCGACTGCGCGCGACCTGAATGAAGCGGCGCGGGATATGCCCTCCTGGGACCTGACCCTGCGCCAGCAGTGCGATGCGGAGCTGTTGCTGAATGGGGGCTTCTCCCCGCTGACGGGCTTCATGGGCCCGGCGGACTACGACGGCGTGCTCGACAACATGCGCCTGGCCGACGGCACGCTGTGGCCGATGCCGATCGCGCTGGACGTGACCGAAGCCTTCGCCGCGCAGGTGGAGGAGGGCAGCCGCATCGCGTTGCGCGATGCCGAGGGCATGCTCATCGCGGTGATGGGCGTGGAGCATCGCTGGACGCCCGATCGCACGCGCGAGGCGGAACAGGTGCTTGGCACCACCGATACCGCGCACCCAGGCGTCAACGAGCTGCTGCATCGTACGGGCCCCGTCTATCTGGGCGGAACGCTGCACGGCCTGGAGGCCCCGGTCCACCACGACTTTCGCAACTACCGCTACAGCCCGAGAGAGCTGCGGGAATACTTCCAGAAGCTCGGCTGGAACCGTGTGGTCGCCTTCCAGACGCGCAACCCGATGCACCGCGCCCAGGTGGAGCTCACCCGTCGCGCCGTGCGCCAGACCGAGGCCAACCTGCTGATCCATCCGGTCGTGGGCGTGACCGCCCCGGGCGACGTGGATCATTACGCCCGCGTGCGCTGCTACGAGCATGTGCTGCGCCAGGCGCCGGAGCAGACCACCCAATTGAGCCTTCTGCCGCTGGCGATGCGCATGGCCGGCCCGCGCGAGGCGTTGTGGCACGCGATCATCCGCCGCAACTACGGTTGCACGCACCTGATCGTTGGCCGTGACCATGCCAGCCCCGATGCAGGCCCGGACGAGCGGGGCTTCTACGGCCCCTACGAGGCACAGGAACTAATCCAGCGCCATGCCGAAGAGATCGGCATCGAGATGGTCCCAGTCCAGGCGATGACCTACGTGCAGGATCGGGCAGACTTCGTACCGGCTGACGAGGTGCGCGAGGGCGAACACACCCTCAGCCTCCCCAGCTCGGAATTCCGCCGCCGCCTGCGCGAAGGCCTGGAGATCCCCGAGTGGTTCTCCTACCCGGAAGTCGTGCAGGAGCTTCGCCGCAGCTTCCCGCCGCGGGACCGCCAGGGCTTCACCGTGTTCTTTACCGGCCTGTCCGGTTCCGGCAAATCCACCATGGCCAATGCCCTGCGGGTCAAACTGATGGAACTGGGCGGGCGCGCCGTCACGCTGCTCGATGGCGACATCGTGCGCAAGGAGCTCTCCAGCGAGCTCGGCTTCTCCAGGGAACACCGCGACATCAACGTCCAGCGCATCGGCTATGTCGCCAGCGAGATCACCAAGAACGGCGGCTGCGCCATCTGCGCCCCCATCGCCCCGTACACCGACATGCGCCGCCGCGTGCGCGAACGCATCGAGCGGGTAGGGGGCTTTATAGAGGTCCACGTCGCCACGCCGCTGGAAACCTGCGAGGCACGCGACCGCAAGGGCCTCTACGCCAAGGCCCGCGCCGGCATCATCAAGGCATTTACCGGCATCGACGACCCCTACCAGGAGCCACAAAACCCCGAGCTGCGCCTCGACACCCGCGAGATGACCCCGGACGAAGCCGCCCACCGCATCCTGCTCAAGCTCGAAGCCATGGGCTTCATCCGCAACCCTTAACGCACAATCGGCCAGAGGCTAGCCTCCTCTACGGAAGATTTTATGGAACGCAATGGAATGCATTCCCAGAGATTTGAACGGCAGGTAGCGATCACTCGCCACGCACAAGAGCGCATGAAGCAGCGCGGTATCTCTGAACACGAACTGTTTGAATTGATTGAGCGCGGCGACTTGCGTTACAAGGACGAGATACGGCTTTGGGTGGCGAAACACTTCGAGGGGCGGTCCGATAATCTTATCTGTGCAGCCGTGATCCTTAAGGAAACACTGATTAATGTACACGCTCGCGCTCGAGTCGCTTTTGCGTGCGAACAAGGCGCGGTGACTGCCGTGCAGTCACTCTGCACAAAGGAGCCGCAACGCTGTTCCCGCGCAAAAGCGGCCGAGCCCCCGCATTAAATGGCTTGTGGGGTTGGTACCCCAGGTTCCCCGATCCTGCGTTGCGCCCCGAATCAATCAGAAACGGGCGGGTAGAACCACTACCCGCTGCACGACGCGCCTTGTCTCGGAAAACCTGGGGTACCAACGCGAGTGTGTACATTAATCAGTGTTTCCTTAAGGAGCAGTTGGTGGTCAAAACCGTTATGCACCACTTTGACTGGGGAGAGTGACAATGCGCACTACTTATGACGAAGCGGACGACATTCTCGTACTCCACCTCTCGGAAAAGCCGATTACGCGGGAATGCTCACAGGACTGGAATACGCACGTGAGCTACGCAGAAGACGGAACGATCGTCGAAGTCGTGATCCTTGAAGCATCCAAACAGGGTGCCTGGCCGCTCCTGCGATCCCGGGCCGCTTGATTCCCGCCACAGCCAGAGGTCTCAACCCCACCTGTAGGAGGCCTGGCGTCCCCTACCCAATGCTAGCCCCCCTGTGGGAGCGGCCTTGGCCGCGAAGCCCCTGCCCGCGTCGGACGCCGGCAGAGGCTTCGCCTACAGACACGCTCATACGGCAAATTGCACCGCGGTCGCAGAAGCGCTATTCCCTGCGCGATGGGGCACAACCCGAATCCATCTGACCAGAGCACTGGGCTCTTCATCGTTACCTGCGGCCGGCCAGCGTGCTTTCTGGTGCCCGAGCCACCCCCCAAACCTTGAGCCCAACCCCCCAACCATGGTCCAATCGGCGTTCAACCGCTGAACACACCCCTGTAGGAGCGTGCTTGCACGCGAAAACCCAGGCGAGCCATACCCCCTCTCGCATGCGCTGCCCCCTCCAGAACCAGCACCCGGAATCCAGTACCCAGCAATGTTCAGCACCTACCGCAAAGCCCTGGCCCTCCTAACCCCCAGGGAAAAACGCCGCGGCGGCCTCGTCCTCGGCATGGTCATCATCATGGCCGTACTGGAAACCGCCGGTGTCGCCTCGGTCATGCCGTTTCTAAGCGTGCTGGGCAACCCCGAAGTGGTGCAGACCAACCCGGTGCTCAACACCGTCTACGAAGGGCTCGGCTTCGCCTCGGTGGATGCGTTCGTCCTCGCGCTGGGTGCGGCCGCCTTCGGGCTCATCCTGTTCTCCGCCTTCTTCCGCTCGCTCACGCACTACGCGATGAACCGCTTTGTCGAGATGCGCCGCCACAGCATCGGCAAGCGGCTGCTGGAGACCTACCTGCGTCAGCCCTATGCCTTTTTCCTCGACCGCCACAGCGGTGACATGGCCAAGAATATCCTCTCCGAAGTGGACCAGCTCGTGCAGCAGGTCTTCCGCCCCGGCATGCAGATGGTCGCCTACAGCGTGGTCATCCTCGCGCTGGTCATCTTGCTGATCGTAGTGGACCCCTGGCTGGCGCTGGGCGTGGCCGTGGTGATTGGCGGCATGTATGCGCTTATTTTTGGTGCCGTGCGCGGCATCCTGGGCCGGGTGGGCCGCGACCGGGCCCGCGCCAACCAGGAGCGCTTCACCGCCGCCAGCGAGGCCCTGGGCGGCATCAAGGACATCAAACTGCTCGGCCGCGAAAACGCCTACCTCTCCCGATTCGACGGCCCCTCCAGACGACAGGCCCGACACCAGGCCACCAACCAGACGCTTGGCGAGGTGCCCAAGTTCATCATCGAGGCCGTCGGCTTCGGCGGCGTCATAGCGCTCACACTGGTGTTGCTGGCCACCCAGGGCGGCACCGACGGGAACGCCCTGGGTAACATCCTGCCCATCCTCGGACTCTATGCCTTTGCCGGATACCGCCTGCTGCCGGCTGCTCAGAAAATCTACAAAGGAATGGCCAAGCTGCGCTTCGGCGCCGCCGCCGTGGATGGTGTCTACAACGACCTATATCAGCGGTCCGCGTTGGCCGAGTTGTACAAGCGCGCCCCGCAGCCGCTGGAGCCCAAACAGACCATCGCGGTACAGAACATCCACTACACCTACCCGAACGCCGAGCGGCCGGCCCTGCAGGGGATCGACCTGGAGATTCCCGTGGGCAGCTCAGTGGGTATCATCGGTACCTCCGGCGCCGGCAAGACCACGCTGGTGGATGTGTTCCTGGGCCTACTGCGCCCTACCGAAGGCGCTATCGTGGTCGACGGCGAGCCCATAACCGACGACAACCTGCGCGCCTGGCAGCAGGCGCTCGGCTACGTGCCGCAGGACATTTTCCTGACTGACTCCACGGTGGCCGAGAACATCGCCCTGGGTGTACCGCCGGAACAGATCGACCACGAGCAGGTGGAGCGCTGTGCCCGCATGGCGCAGGTACACGAGTTCATCATTGGTGATATGCCTCAGGGCTACCACACCGTCGTTGGCGAGCGTGGTGTACGCCTTTCAGGCGGGCAGCGCCAGCGAATCGGTATTGCGCGAGCGTTGTATCACGATCCACCGGTACTTGTGTTAGATGAAGCGACCAGCGCATTGGACCATAAGACTGAGAATGCGGTGATGCAATCCGTGGATACACTTTCGCATTCCAAGACGATAATAACCATCGCGCATCGGCTTGCGACGGTCGATAAGTGTCATAAAATCATAGACCTCGATCTCGCTGCTCAAGGCCGCTAGGTTCCGATAAACCAATAATTCGCTCAGTCTCCATGTGAACTCTACAGTGCTCCCGGCCGAAGAAATAAATTCCGGAGTTGCAATATGAAACCCGTGGAGCTTTTTGGCCCGATGGGCGCTGGGAAGTCTACACTTTTCAAGTGCCTAACCCGTCCGCAAAGCGCGGAAACCAAGTGGACAGGCTTCCTGGATGCAAAATTCAAGGAAGTCTGGAAAGAAAAATATAGCCGGTCAAAAGTAATTGGGACGTTGTATTGGGCTCTTGGCCAGAATGACAGATTGCGGCGCGCGATAATCGCCCCCTATCAATCGCCGTCCGTATGGGATAGCCTCGAAAGATCCAGTGGTCAGTGGTCGCCGCTCATCCGCTATGTGCTGTATGGTCTTGAGAATGGATCGTGCGCCCCGCTTGCGGACACGGTCCGACGCTACCAATGGTTTTTGCAAGCACTCGCGGACCGAATCTATCTGGAAGATAAATGCAGGGATGACGAGTGTGTGGTATTTGATGAAGGGATTATTCAAAAAGGGATAGCGCTTAGCCTAATGCAGCGCGACGCTTTAGGAACCCTGAGGCAATTCCTTAATATCATGCCGCCGCCAAATTTGGCAATCCATGTTAGCCGACCTCTTATCAGCTTACGTGAACGATTAATCGCACGTGATGGCAGCAACGCGCGTCTCTTGCCATATTTAGAGGAATCAGAACGGCTTTCACGGCTGGCGGTTGGTATGCTGCGCGCTCAGGGAATCGAGGTAATTGAGATCCAATCGCCCGGGAGCGCGTTAGATGAGAGGCTCGAGCATTGCTTATCCCAGCTGACATGACCCAGGGTTTCAGTGCTCGCAGAGATCCAAGTGAGTCTTACAGGGAGACGATAGGTGCAACTCTGGCGTGGCCTATGCGTCCTTTGTCCATCGCGGAGGCTGCCTCGTCTCTCATTTCGTCGTCGACTCATCTCATGTGATGCGGACCTACAACATGAGAGGCTATGGTAAGCCATGAGCGTGTAACTCGTCGCTTTGGGGTGTTGCGCGATGAGCCATGCCTCGAGTTTTACGGGGAGCGTACGAGAAATCCACATTCCCGGATTGGCAGATGACCGGTTGGCTACGTGGGGTTTTCGGCTACATTTGAGGGGCAATCATGATCATAAGTCACGAGCACAAATATATTTTTATGCACGGTCGAAAATGCGCTGGAAGCTCGATCGAAGTAATGCTTAACCAAACCTTGGGGCCGCAAGATATTCAGATAGGCTCTTGGTCTGAGTCGCTTGCGGCTGGTGGTAGAATCAACCGGAAGGCCTTAGTGGATGCATGCGGCTCGCCTCTTCGGTGGCCTTTGGTAGCTCGCCTTGCGTTAAGTAGTGTCAAGAAATTTGGCGCTTTGGATATTGGATATGTAGCTAATGGGTCTATCAAGAAAAAGTACATTAACGAATTGGGTCCTAATGCATCCTGTCCTCCAGCGGAGTCGGTAAAAAAATTTGATCCAGTAACTTGGGAAAAATACTTTAAATTCTCTTTTACGCGAAATCCATTTGAGTTTGAGGTTAGTGATTATTGGTGGCGTGCCAAACGCTGTCATGCGATCGTTTCATTCAAGGAATTCCTCCGTCGGAAAGCAGATCGACTTCGAAGCGATCCCGAGGGGCTGGTTCCATTTCCCGAAAGTAACTGGATGATCTACTCAATTAATGATGAGGTTGCTCTCGATTTCGTTGGACGGTACGAAACGCTGTCAAGTGACTTAATGGAAGTCGGAATGCGGATTGGAATCAGTCTGGACGGCGCAAACATGCCTAATGCGAAAAGCGGCCATAGGAAGAACCTTGATCCGAAGTCACTCTACGATGGAGAGTGCGTCAGTTTGGTCGAGCGAATACATTCGCGTGAATTGGAGACATTTGGATACGAATTTCCGTATTAGTATGCCATTGGTCTAGGTATGCACAAGACACTCGTTATAAGTCGGAAAGTTCGGAGGTCCGCAAGGTATCGAGGGTCTAATGTATTGTTTGCCGTGAAAGCTTCGTGTTTACGATATGGGCGCGGTGCGATTGCAATCGTTGCCGGACATTCGGTGGCCCAGGATCGGTGCTGGCTAGATACAAGGTGCCCATGAAAAAGCTATTGACACTTATTTTCTGCGGTCCACCGGGTCCCAATGGGAGCGGTTTAGTTTCAGGTGGAGTGCGGCGGTTTTCAGAACTGTATGAATCCAGTCGACGGCTCGGGTACAAAACGAGGATGGTAGCGGGCGTCAAAGATCTTTCCCGAGCGTTAATCGGCCCTGGTCTTGAAGGGGCGGTAGTCGTTGTATTCGACGAGAGATATCTGTTTTACGCGTGGCTACTAAAAGCACGCGGGGCACGGATTGCCTTTTGCCCGCGCGGAAACAAGGTTTCCCATTTTTCGTGGTCGTATTCTCGTTTTCGTTTAAGGATCTATAAGATTCTGTTTAGTGTCTTGTACATTCCATGTGATTTCGCAATTTTTCAGACGTCAGCACAAGCAAAAGAGTTCGAGCGTATGTATAAAACTAGCTGGAATTATGCGGTTGTGCCGAATAATTCGAACGCGTCGTGGATCCGGCCTGGAGCCAAGTGGGACCGAAAGAAAGGAGTGAAGGCGGAGTTTCGAGTGGGATTTATCGGCAACGCCTCACCTAGGAAGGGGCTGTTCCTGCTGTTGGACGCGGTTGAACGACTGTGGGCAAAAGGTGCATCCATTGAACTGGTGTTGGGGGGTGTAAGAGGCATTGCAATTAAGGGCAGAAAAGTACGTTGCCTCGGCTTCATCTCGGATTTGGATGACTTCTATAATGTGGTGGACCTCGTTGTGGTGCCAAGCCTATACGATTCGTTCCCTAACGTAATGCTGGAGGCTGGACGTTGGGATGTTCCGTTTATAGTCGCACGAACAGAGATGACGGAAGAGATTTGCGGACGGGAGAGTGGATTACTTTTTGAGCCGAGCGATAAGGCGTTGTCGCTAAAAATCAGTCGGATTATGCAAGACGTATCCGAATATCACGCGTTAGAATCGCAGTCAAAACGTCTTGTCGATCGATTAGAGTTTGATTGGGGCGCTGAGATGATTGAAGCGATGGTTCGTGGGTTGCTTGAGCATCGAAGGGCGAAATGAGCTGCGGTAGGGTTCTAACGCCCCTCTTAGCGTTGTACGTGTTCGGGCTTGGGGTGTTAACTTATTCGGACTTTGGATACTTGGTTCCCGTTTTGGGCGCTGGGGTTGTTTTTATAGTGCTTGGCGCAATGTCGGGAGCCGCGGCAGAGCGTCTGGTATCACGCTTACTGTTGATTATGGGGGCTTGCACCTTAGCGTTCGGTGTATTCGTGATGGTGGACGTGCTAGTTAGGGAAATAACTAGTCCGGCGCTTGGCGCGGCCGTGGTGTATCAAGCGGGCACAGCAGCAATGGTCGTGATGATTGGAGATCAATTGCGCCGTGGGTGGTTGTGGGCGTTCCCGGCAGTTGGTCTCGTTATTGGAGGGTACTATATCGGAGTCGGATGGTTCGGTTGGGATTTGCGAGAACATTGGTTGTATGGGGGGGCTACCAACCAAGCGGCACTTTGGGTGGCGCTGGCGGTAGTCATGTCGGTTTGGCTTTTGCTGCCTTCTATGAGGCCGACCACTAAGAGTTATGGTGATCCCATGTTTTCACTGGCCCGTAGTGGTTTATTACTTTTGGTTTTAGCCATCCTTTTGTTGGCAGTGCTGTTATCCGGCTCCAGGCAGGCACTTTTGCTAAGTGTGGTAACGTCTCTAGTTATGCTTTATATGGGGGCGAGTTGGCGCTGGTTAAGTCTGGGTTTGCTCGCTTTGGTCGCATTGTTGATCGCAACAATTCAGGGTGTGCCTCAGCTTGAACGCCTAGGCAATGTGTTCGATCTAGTGCGAACGGGAATCCCTAGGGGTGAGGGTAGCATCCCGCACCGTTTGGCGCTCCTGGAATATGGTGCGGTCGCGTGGCTTGAATCACCGATCATAGGCCAGGGGGCGCGATCATTTCAGTATCTGTCTGGTTTCGGGGGGTATTCGCACAATAACTATGTTGAGGTCTTGTATAGTTTCGGGGTCATGGGATTCGTTTTGTTTTATCTTCCGCTTCTTCTCGCCTTGTGGCTTGTTTGGATTAAGCGGGGATGTGAAGACGGTAAAAATTGGCGTATTTTGATTGTTTCGTTGGCAGTATTCTGGTTTGGGCAAGATTGGTTTATTGTGAGTTATTTCCGTTATTCGCATTGGGCAATGATTGCGGTGATGTTTTACGCCAGTGCTGTACTTGTTGCGGGTTGTCGATCTCAGAAGGCTTTATTGCCCCGGCGTTTTTGAACTACTGTGCGGGCTCCCTTGGTGCGTTTGGGCCGTTGAGGCCAGCCGGATTTTGGTAAAAAGGCTTAGGTGATAGAAGCGATGGCCGGTGAGAAGCTCGTGATTCGTTCGAGGACCGGGGTGGTGACGTTGGGTCCAGGATGGTGTACTAAAAAACTGGATGCAGGACGTGATCTATATTCAGAGGTTCGCGCGGTTGAGCGGCTCGAGGATATTATTGGCGGAGGTGTTCTGTACGAAGGTTGGAGGTATCAGGCGCCTAGTGTCCTCGATGTGAATGAGCATGAGCGGGTGATAACGATGACTCGTGCGCATGGCATTCCACTACGGGTACTGCCAAGTGTGGAGTGCGCGGCTCAGGCCGGGAGGTGGCTTGCGATTTTTCATTCGTCGGGAGGAAAAGACGGCTGTCCAAGGTTTGGCGATTTCGGCCCGGACCATTGTTTCGTGGATCGGGTGCTGCGAACGGTAACGCTGATCGATCCGGGTAAAGAGTGCGGTAAGATCGAGGCCCCGGAGCTGGACGTGGGATATATGTTGTCGTGTTTGGTGCTCTTGGGGCTGCAAAAGCGCCGAAACCCGATTCGATTGGGGAGAGCATTCTTGGAGGGGTATCTTCGGTGCGCACCGGTCTCCTTGAAACGGGAGAGATTGTTAGGGGCGGTCGAGGCGGAACGCCTTCAGACCCGTCGAAGGTGGGTTCGGGGTAAGAAGGGGTGGCATGTGACCGTATTGGGTGTGCTGGGGAGAGCCTATGGGTGGATGAATGCACTGGTGGTTAGAATTATTGTTAATGACCGGAAAGTTGGAAGCATTAAATCGTGACTCGTCTCGTATTGTTAAGCGGTGGTGCATCTATCCATACGATCCGCTGGGCGAATGGTTTGGCGGATGCGGGCATCGAGGTGAACCTGATCACACAGCAGCCTCTTTTGGAGCCGGTTCGTGATGAGGTCAACGTTCATGTTCTCCCCGACCGGGGTTCGTTGGGGTATTTCACGATGGTGCCGACGGTTAGGCGCCTCATTCGGAGGCTGGCGCCGGATGTGGTCAACGCGCATTATGCCAGCGGATATGGCACCACGGCGCGGCTGGTGGGATATCGGCCTTATGTTCTCTCGGTTTGGGGTAGTGATGTCTACGACTTTCCCACGAAAAGCCGGCTCCACCGTTACTGGGTGAGGCGGAATCTTGAGGCGGCGGACATCGTGGCATCTACTAGCAGGTGCATGGCCGCGCATACGAAAGGTCTGGCCCCGGACCTGGCTGAGATACCGATCACGCCATTCGGTGTGGAGCGGGATCGGTTCGAAGGCGTGGGGCAGCGAGACGGAGGGGACGAAGGGCCGGACCGGCCAATCGTCGTAGGAACTGTCAAGAGTATGGCGGCGAAGTACGGTGTGGATACACTAATACAGGCCTTCGCGTGTACCCGCAGGCGGTTGTTGGATGAAGGGGATGCAAGGGCTTCGCGGCTGTGTTTGCGGTTGGTAGGTGATGGGCCTCAATTGGCTGAACTAGAAGAGCTGGCGAGAAAATGCGGTGTCGCGGGCGTTACCAAATTTGTTGGGCGGGTGGCCCACGAAAAAGTTCCGGAAGAACTGGATCGATTGGATATCTATGTGGCATTGAGCCGGCTGGATAGTGAAAGTTTCGGGGTTGCGATCATTGAAGCGGGAGCTGCAGGCCGGCCGGTTGTTGTGTCGGACGCTGGAGGGTTGCCCGAGGTCACGCTAGATGGTGAGACAGGCTTCGTTGTTCCTCGGGAGGATCCGGAGGCTGCGGCACAGGCTATCTTGAAGTTGGTGCGCGACCCGGTACTTCGAGCCGACATGGGAAAAGAAGGGCAGAAGCATGTAGCCCAGAATTACAGTTGGTCGGCCTGTGTTGCGAAGATGAAAGAGGTGTATCAGGCCGCCATCGACGGACACCAAGAGAACTCGAGATATACTGGAAGATGACGTATCTCCATCATCATTTCCATACTGGGGGAATTTCGGGAGCGGCCCGTTCGTACGAGCCGGCGCGGCGGATTTCCATTCTCGCGGGGGGAGCTTGAATGACGCCGGTGGTGTCGGTAGTGACGCCTGTTCACAACGGGGCGACGTTTATTGGAGAGACCATTGCCTCTGTCCAGTCGCAGACGTGGGGCGATTGGGAGCTCCTTGTTGTGGACGACGCTTCCGAGGACGATTCGGCCGAGATCGTCGAGGCGTTTGCGTCCGATGACGATCGGATACGGGTGTTCCGGCTTGAGCGAAAGGGAGGGGCCGCCGTAGCTCGCAATACCGCTATCGAGGCCGCTCGGGGGAGGTATATCACGTTTCTCGATAGTGACGATGCGTGGTTGCCCGAGAAGCTGGAGTGCCAGTTGTTATTGATGGGCGAGGGTGCAGTCTTCAGCTTTACCGCCATGGAGCGGTTCGACGAGCAAGGGAATCGTTTGTCTGCTGCGGGTGTGCCGGAGCGGGTTACATATGGCGATTTGCTGAAGACGAACTACATCGGTTGTTCTACGGCGATGTATGACACTCAGTATTTTGGCAAGGTAGCGATGCCGCTAATCGCTCGGCGGCAGGACTATGGGCTGTGGTTGCGGTTGTTGAAGCGGGTGGAGTTCGCCCATGGGCTGAATGAGCCGCTGGTGCGCTATACGGTTCGGTCGGGTTCGGTCTCCTCCAACAAGTTAACGACTTCTACGTACACTTGGCGGGTCTATCGAGAGTTCGAGAAGCTGTCACTGGCGCGAAGTGCTTGGTGTTTCGCGCATCAGACGGGGCGGGCGATGGTTCGCAATCGGTTACCTGGATTGGCGCGAAAGCTGGGATGGCTGCATCCGGTAGACGGGGCTTCGGCTGGGCGGTGCCACGGGCCCTGTGGGCCCTCGCAATGACGGTCGGTGCGAGATGATGGAGCGGTTGCTGGTTACCGGGGCGAGTGGTTTTGTTGGGAAGGCACTAGTGTCTCGACTGGCGCAGGAAGGATGCTGGTTACCGGTGGCCGGGTCGCGGCGAGAGGGAGCTTCGTCGGAAGGCGGGGAATGGGTGGTTACGCCTTCGTTGGAGGAAGGTGCGGATTGGAGTGCGGCGCTGCACGACGTGAATGCGGTGGTGCACGCAGCGGCTCGGGCGCATGTGCTGGAGGAAGCGGCCGTTGACCCGTTGGCCGAGTTTCGGCGTTGCAATGTGGAGGGCACGCTGGAGTTGGCGCGGCAGGCGGCGGAAGCAGGTGTGCGGCGGTTCGTCTTTCTGAGTTCGATTGGTGTGCTGGGGCGCTCAAGTGAGCGCCCTTTGCGTTTTGATGATGAGCCCATTCCAGAGGACCACTATGCGGTTTCCAAATTGGAAGCCGAACAGGGGTTGGCCGAGCTGAGCAAAGAGACCGGGATGGAGGTGGTGATCGTTCGGCCGCCGCTCGTTTACGGCCCGAATGCGCCGGGCAATTTTGGCAAGCTGATGGAATGGGTTGCGCGTGGTGTGCCGCTGCCGCTGGGCGCGGTGACGCGGAACCGGCGCTCGCTGGTGGGACTGGATAACCTGGTGGATCTGCTGGTGACGTGCCTGGAGCATCCGGCGGCGGCGAATCGGGTGTTTCTGGCGGGGGATGGGGAGGACTTGTCCACTACGGATCTGTTGCGCCGGGTGGCGGCGGCGATGGGGCGGCGGGCGCGGTTGGTGCCGGTGCCGCCGGCGCTGTTGCGTGCCGGGGCGCGTGCTGTGGGGCGTGGGGAGATGGCGCGGCGGTTGCTGGATTCGCTGCAGGTGGATATTTCGGATACGCGGGAGACGCTGGGGTGGGAGCCGCCGGTGAGTGTGGATGAGGGGTTGCGGCGGGCGGTGGTGTCGTTGGTTGGGTAGGGTTGGTGGTTTTTCGGGGTTTGGCGGGGGCTTCGCGGGCGAGCCCGCTCCCACGGGGGGTGGCAGTCGGTGTAGGAGGCCAGCCCTCTGGCCGATGGGGCCTGTCCAACATCCAATCGGCCAGGGGGCTGGCCTCCTACAGGGGGGGTGTTGTTTTGCGTGGGTGATCGGCCAGAGGGCGGCGGGGTGCTTGGTTTATGGGTTGATTCCGATATTGATTGGTTATCGGTTTGGGCGCATAATTGGGCGTTATGACATTGCTTGCGCGAACACCTAAGCAGATTGGGACGATTGTGCGCCGGGTCCGGCGAAAGCAGGGCCTTACGCAGGCCGCGCTTGGCGAGAAGTCGGGCTTGCGCCAGGAGACGATCTCCCTGATCGAGAACGGGAACCCGGCCACCCGGTTGGAGACGTTGCTTGCGGTTCTGGCGGCGCTGGATCTGGAGTTTCAGGTTTCTCCCCGTGCGCGGTCGGCTGCGTCCATTGAAGAAATCTTCTGATGCCGCGCACGCGCCGCCATCCGCCGCTGCGTGTCTTGCTGAATGGTCGCCTGGTGGGGTTTCTGGAGAAGTCGGCGGCCGGGGCGGTTCGCTTTCAGTATGACGTGAGTTGGCTAGGCTGGGAGCATGCGCTGCCGGTCTCGCTGTCGCTTCCGTTGCGGGAAGATGCCTACCACGGTGCGGCCGTGGCCGCGGTGTTCGAGAACCTGTTGCCGGATGCGGATGCCCTGCGACGGCGCGTGGCGCAACGCGTGGGCGCGGCCGGCACCGATGCCTACAGCCTGCTGGCGGCGATCGGGCATGATTGTGTGGGGGCTTTGCAGTTTTCGCTGTCGGATGCGCAGGAGTCCGAGCCCGCTGGAGGGATTCGTGGGGAGCCGCTCGATGATAGGGGCATCGAAGAGCTGCTGGGCGGTTTGGCACAGGCGCCGCTGGGTCTGGGCGACGACGATGCTTTCCGCATTTCGATTGCTGGTGCCCAGGAGAAGACGGCACTACTGTGGCATGAGGGTCGCTGGCTCAAGCCGCATGGCTCGACGCCGACGACGCATATCCTGAAGCCCGCGATTGGGCAGTTACCCAATGGGCTGGATCTGTCGGATAGTGTGGAGAACGAGTTTTACTGCCTGCGATTGCTGGCGGCGTTCGGTATGCCGGTGGCGCGTGCGGAGATCGGGCGCTTTGGGGGCGCGCGGGCGCTGGTAGTGGAGCGGTTTGATCGACACTGGGCGCGCGATGGGCGGTTACTGCGCTTGCCGCAGGAGGACTGCTGCCAGGCACTGGGCGTGCCGCCAAGCCGCAAGTATCAGAGCGAAGGTGGCCCCGGGCTGGTGGATGTGCTGGGGCTGTTGCGGGGCAGTGATACGCCGGGGGCGGACCAGGCGACGGTGCTGAAGGCGCAAGTCCTGTTCTGGCTGATCGGCGCCACGGATGGGCACGCCAAGAATTTCAGTGTGTTCCTGCAACCCGGCGGCGGGTACCGGCTGACGCCGCTGTATGACGTGTTGACGATTTTACCCAGCGTGGCTAGCCGCCAGGTTGAGCGCAAGCAGGTTCGGCTGGCGCTCGCTGTGGGGCGGCGCAACCACTATCGGGTGGATGGCATCCAGGGTCGCCATTTTCTGCAGACGGGCGCTTCGGCACGACTGCCTGCGGCGATGGTGCACGAGGTCCTGGCATCCGTGGTTCTGCAGGCCCCATCCGCACTGGATCGAGTGGAATATGAATTGCCGGCGGGGTTCCCGGCTGGCATCCATGACGCCGTTCGGCGTTCGGTGGAAGCGGGTATTCAGTCGCTGGAGCGGGTTCTTTGAGGCCAGGCCCGCAGGGGGCGGCACTCGGTGTAGGAGGCCAGCCCTCTGGCCGATGGGGCTTGTCCAACATCCAATCGGCCAGGGGGCTGTCCTCCTGCGGGGGGACCAGGGGACGGGGGTTATTAGTTGGGATTTGGGAGGCGTTTTGATTCGGGTTCTGGATGTGGTGCTGGCGTTGGTGGGGCTGGTGGTGGCGGCGCCGGTGATGGCGGTGTTGTGGGTGCTGGGCTGGCTGGAGTCGCGTTCGCCGTTGTTTCGGCAGGAGCGGGTAGGGCGGCATCAGCGGCCGTTTGTGCTGGTCAAGTTTAGGACGATGCGGCCGGATACGGCGTCGGTGGCGACGCATCTGGCGCAGGCTTCGTCGATTACGCGCTTGGGCCACTTTCTGCGCAAAACCAAGCTGGATGAGCTGCCGCAGCTTTGGAATGTGCTGAAGGGGGAGATGAGCCTGGTAGGGCCGCGACCCTGTCTGGTGGGTCAGGTGGAATTGATCGCGGCGCGGGAGGCTCGCGGGGTGTTTGCGGTGCGCCCGGGCATCACCGGGCTGGCGCAGGTGAACGGGATCGATATGTCGGACCCCGAGAGGCTGGCCGAGGTGGATGCGCAGATGATTGAGTCGCTGACGCTTGTGGGTTATTTCCGGTATCTGGTTTTGACGGTTACGGGGAAGGGTTCTGGGGATCGGGTTCGGGGTTAAGTTCCGTGGGGCCATTGGTGGTTTTCGGGGTTTGGCGGGGGCTTCGCGGCCGAGGCCGCTCCTACAGGGGGTATCGGCATCGTCTTCCCGGAAACCGTGTTGCGGTTATCCGGGATCTCGGCGTTGGGGCCGGGGCACGGCCGGATGGTAATGCCAGCGCGGGAGATCCCGGCTCTTAGCTGCGCTGTGGCCGGGATGACCGTGGTGGGGTAGCTGGGTCGGGATGAGCTGGCCGGGTCGATCGGGCATGCCATGGGCTTGTGGGCCGCGTTGAGTTTGTCAGGGGTTACTGATAGGCGGAGCTAGGGGGAAAACGTGTGCTCAGGCTGCGGGTGGTTCAGGTCAGCTCGCGCTGGAGCGCATGTCTGTACCAGTTGCGCCAGCCTGATAGTTGTCGTCGAAAGAAGCTACTGTCGAGCACAGTCCAGTGTTGGGTGAGTGGTGAGTCTTTGTGGGTTCCCAAACGGCCCGGAAAGTGTCCGGCCTGGTTATAGAGTGTTAGTTCTCCGAACCAGAGGCGTTCGCCATCCCAGAGAAGGTCGACCCGCACGTGGTCGAACTCCTGTCCCAGTTTTCGGGCGATCGCCAGAGCTTCATCGATCGATGGTGGCAATGGCTGGGTGGGGGATGGCGGGGCGACTGCGGCCCGCTCCTCGCTGCGAATAGGTTCTCCCGATTGGTCGAAATTCCAGACGTTCGCACGCATGTCCTGAAAACGGCCGCTGATGTGGATGAGGCGCACCACACGAGAACCAAAGGTGTAGATTTTGAGTTCGTCCGGTCCGCCTGTGTCGGGTGCAATCATTTCTTCGAGGAATAGCTGGCGGGTGATCCCGAAATAGCCCCACTCGTGATGCCGTCGGCCGTGAGCCTGAGACATCCACCGGGATCCCAGCTGCTCGACGTGGCGCCGGTCGTAGTGGCCTTGGTGAATCAGATGGTTGGTGCCAGAACCATGGTTCGCCTTGAATACGGCGTGGCGCCGAAGGAGGGTATCCGGTATGTCACGCGGGTCAGTACCCTTCCAGAGCACCGAAGCAATGGAGAGCTCGGGGACGCGGGCCGCTACCCACTCCTTGCAGGCGAGTTTGTCGCTGACGATGACAAAGCGGGGGTCGTGATCGAATATCTTGCGCCAGAAGAACTTGTCGTTTCCGGTGACGGGCAGGCCGGCACAAGGGAGACGACGTGCGCGGCGGAGGGTGTGTAATGTGGGAAGGGGATACCGAATCCAGCACCAGAGTGTAATCCCCGCCAGTAGGGTTCGGTTCAGGTACTTCACGCGGAACTCGGATCTGAGGGCTTGGTACCTGAAGCATAGGCGAGAGACCATGGCATGTAGGCGCCACCGAGCGATTCGTAGGCTTCCAAGTGGTCGACAATGAGCCCCATAACGTCCGGTGGCTGCAGTCGAACCATACCGAACAACTGGTGGACAAAGCGGGCCAGGGAGGGCAAGTCGGGGCACTGCCAAGTGACGCGTTCTTCGGTCTCGAATGTGTTCAGGAATTTGGCTTGAACTAGGTGGTTGCGCAATTCACCGAGGGCAAAGAAGACGCCGCGGTGGCCAGTCTCGGTCCAACGATCCACGGGTCCGTTCAAGAAAGCTGCAGCGGCTGATCCTGTCCGAACATCGGCGACAACGATCTGCCCGCCGGGCCGCAGCACCCGCCAGGCTTCGTTGAAGAAGCCGCGACGTTCCGCAGAAGAAAGGTGATGCAGCCCCGCCAGGCTCGCAACCTTGTCAACGCTTTGATCCGGAAGGGGTATATCCCAGATTGGAGAGATGATCGTCGTATGGTTTGCTTCGAGCGGCGTCGCAAACTCGGACGAGGGTTCTATGCACACCACTTCAGCGCCCCGGGTCTTCAACCGGTCGGCAACGTACCCACCCCCCGCTGGGGCATCCACGATCGTTTCCCCTGCAAGGGGCGACAGCCTTTTCAGTAGCTCGGCAAGTTCCTGATCACGGGCATTAGGGAACTCTGCCATCGCGTTGTTGTACGAGCGGCCCCGCTGGTCGAATGTTTCGATATACGTTGTCACAGCGGACGATGATAAGTGCGTTCAGGTTCCAAGCGAAAGGAGATGACGAACGCCCGGCGATCAGCGCATTTGATGTGTGCTGGTCTAATTTTCGTGGACACCTCGATCGGTGGAATGATTGGGATCTGATCGAGGAGACGATATGGGACGCAGGAATTTTGATCCGGAGTACAAGCTTCGGGTGGCCCGGATGGTGGTGGATGAGGGCCAGAGTGTGCCGCAAGTGGTGCGGGACACCGGGGTGGGCGAGACGGCCGTTCGGCGCTGGGTCGAGCAACTCAAGGCGGATCGTGCCGGGGAGGCCGGCGATGGCCGGCCTTTGACGCCGGAGCAGCGACGGATCCGGGAGCTGGA
>NZ_KB905135.1:0-330825 GCF_000378285.1 Thioalkalivibrio sp. ALgr1 | reverse complement strand
CGGCGATTCTCTTCCTCCAGCTCCCGGATCCGTCGCTGCTCCGGCGTCAAAGGCCGGCCATCGCCGGCCTCCCCGGCACGATCCGCCTTGAGTTGCTCGACCCAGCGCCGAACGGCCGTCTCGCCCACCCCGGTGTCCCGCACCACTTGCGGCACACTCTGGCCCTCATCCACCACCATCCGGGCCACCCGAAGCTTGTACTCCGGATCAAAATTCCTGCGTCCCATATCGTCTCCTCGATCAGATCCCAATCATTCCACCGATCGAGGTGTCCACGAAAATTAGACCAGCACAGTTTTCGCGGGCGGCGCTGAAACTCGCTGCGCCTTCGGCTCCGCTCAGACAGTCAGCGCCTCTCTTCCCGCGAAAACCCTCTCCACTCGGCGCGACGACAACGGGGGTGAAGGTCCAAACAACGGCTGTCCCAGCGGCGTAGCACATGGATGGAGGCTGGGTCTTCCGACATCTTGGGCACGCGCGGCCTACGGCCATGGCGTGCCGCGCCCGCAAGCGGGCGCTAAGGGTAGGATGCCGATGAGCGCAGCGAATCGCATCAGGGTTGCCCCGACGTTGGAACGGTGCGTTTCGCTGTGCTCAACCGCACCCTACGGCGTTGGAGTTAAGTACAAGCGCGGGGAGACCTTCTGTTTTGACCTTATCCCCCCGTATGAAGCCCCTTGCGGAGGGGTCCTCGGGACGGAAAAGAGGCGCTGACTGTCTGAGCGGAGCGTAGCGCAGCGAGTTTCAGCGCCGCCGGCCCGAGGGCCCTGGAGCAAGGTCCCCGGGCGGAATCCGGGTGCCCTTCTTTGGGTACTTTCTTGGGCAAGCAAGAAAGTACCTCGCGGCGCGCTGGCGAGACAGCGCAGGCAGGCGGTCGGACGAAAGCACCGTAAACACCAGATGCTGAACAAGGCCCAGCCTCACAGCGGCTGGTTGCCAACCACCGTTCAGGTGATAACCGAGGGTGGCAACTTGCAGACATACGCCCCGGCGTGCCGGGCGATGAGGGGGAAGCGCCGGGTGGCGGGATTTGCGAGACTGATCCTATGGCGATGAAAAAGCGAATCACGGTTGGGCTCATCGTGCTGGCAGGGGTGGCCGCGCTGGTATGGGCGCTGCGCCCGCAGCCGGTGCCGGTATCGCTGACCACGGTCGAGGCCGGCCCGTTCGAAGAGACCGTGCGCGAGGAAGGGCGCACGCGGCTGCGCGACACCTTTACGGTGTCGGCGCCGATCGCCGGCTTCCTGCATCGCGTCCGGCTCGAGGAGGGCGATGCCGTCGAGCTCGGCGACGCGCTCTTCCGCATGGAGCCTTTGCCGACCCCGGCGCTGGATGCACGTTCGCGTGAGCAGGCGCGCGAGAATCTCGCCGCTGCTCGGTCGCGGCTGCGAAGCGCCGAGGCGAATCTGGAGAACCTGCAGTCGGAGGCCCGCTTCGCGGAATCGGAATATCGCCGTTATCAAGAGCTGTTCGACCGGGGTGCGGTTTCCGCCACCGAGGTGGAGCGTATGGAGACCGCACGCGATCGGGCGCGCTCGGCGGTTCGCGCCGGCGAATCCGCGGTGGAGGTCGCGCGCAGCGAGGTCGAGAGCGCGCGGGTGGTGCTGGATATTGCCAGTGGACAGATGCCGGAGTCCGAGGCCGATGCCCTGACGGTTCGTTCGCCCGCCGCAGGCGTGATCCTGGAGCGGTATCGCTGCTGCGAGGGCACGATCGGGGCCGGCGAGCCGGTGCTGGTCGTGGGCGATCTCGACGACCTCGAGGTCCAGGTGGATCTGCTGTCCATGGACGCGGTGCGCGTGGTGCCGGGCATGCGCGTGCGCCTGACCGACTGGGGCCGCGATGCCGAACTGGAGGGCACCGTACGCCGGGTGCAGCCTTTCGGCTTTACCAGGATCTCCGCGCTGGGCGTGGACGAGCAGCGCGTGCCGGTGATCCTCGACCTCGACGCGGTGGAGGCCCGCATGGCCGGGCTGGCGGTGGGCTACCGCGTGGAGGCCGAGTTCTTGCTGTGGGAAGGGGATGAGGTGCTGCAGGTTCCGACCAGCGCGCTGTTCCGCGACCGCGGCGAGTGGTCGGTGTTCGTGGTCGAGGACGGCCGTGCCGAGCCGCGCCGGGTCGAGGTGGGGCGTCGCTCGGGTTTCGCCACGCAGATCCTCGAGGGCCTGGAGGCGGGCGAGCGTGTGGTCACCCGCCCGGGGGACCGCGTGCAGGCTGGCACGCGCGTGGTCGAGAACTGACCGCTGTAGATGGCGAAAGAGTTGAATGAGGCGCCGCAGGCCCGGACGCTGGAAGATCTCCTGAACCCCCTGGATGCCGCGCTGGCGTCGCACGGCGCCGCCGTGCTGGTGGCCGAACCCGGTGCCGGCAAGACCACCCGCGTCCCGCTGCATCTGGCCGCCTCCAGCCCCGAGGACCGTGTGATCGTGCTGCAGCCACGCCGGCTGGCCGCGCGCATGGCGGCGACCTTCATGGCCGCGCAGCTGGGCGAAGCGGCCGGGCAGACGGTCGGCTATCGCGTGCGCGACGAGCAGAAGGTCTCGGACCGCACCCGGGTGGAGCTGGTCACCGATGGGCTGTTCCTGCGGCGCATCCAGGGTGACCCGCTGCTGGAAGGGGTTGGCACCGTGGTCTTCGACGAATTCCATCTGCGCCGGCCGGAGGCCGAGCTGGCGCTGGCCTTTGCGCTGCAGGTGCGTCGGCTGCTGCGCCCGGAGCTGCGCATCGTGGTGATGTCGGCGACCCTCGACGACGAGGCCGTGGCCCGGCTGCTGGCCGGACCGGAGGCGGATGCCGTGCCGGTGCTGCGAGCGCGTGGGCGGCAGTTCCCGGTCGAGGTCCGTTACGCCCCAACGGCGAAGGATGCCCCGCTGGCTGACGGCGTGGCGCAGGCGGTTCGCGACGCGCTGGCGGCGGAGACGGGCTCGATCCTGGTCTTCCTGCCCGGCGAGCGCGAGATCCGCGAAGTGGCCGCGCGCCTGGGTGAGGGGGTGGACACGGCCTCCGGCCCCGCGCAGATCGCGCCGCTGTTCGGGCGGCTGTCGGCGCAGGAGCAGGCCCGGGCCGTGCGCCCGGCGCCCGCGGGCGAGCGCAAGGTGGTGCTGGCGACCGACATCGCCGAGACCTCGCTGACCATCGAGGGCGTGCGCGTGGTGATCGACGCGGGGCTGTCCCGCGAGCCGCGCTTCGATGCGGCGACCGGGCTCTCGCGCCTGGTGACGCTCCCGGCCTCGAAGGCCGCCGCCGAGCAGCGCGCCGGGCGTGCCGGACGCACCGAGCCCGGCGTCGCGATCCGCCTGTGGGCGCGGGCCGACGAGGTCGCGCGCCCGGACTACGCGACGCCGGGGATGCAGCAGGTGGACCTGCTGCCGCTGGCCCTGGAACTGGCCGGCTGGGGCGAGGCGGTGGCCGAACTGGACTGGCTTGAGCCGCCACCCGCGCAGGGCCTGGCCTCCGCGCAGGCGGTACTCGCGGAACTGGGTGCGGTGGATGCCACCGGTCGGATGACCGGGCATGGGCGGGCCCTGCTACGCCTGCCGACCCACCCGCGGCTGGCGCACATGCTGTTGCGGGGCCGCGAGCGGGGGCTGGCACGCCTGGCCTGCGAACTGGCGGTAGCCGTGGAGGAACCGGGTGTGGCCGGGCCGGGGGCTCCGCTGGAGCTGGGTGCGCGCCTGGAGCGCGCGCGGCGCTCCGGTGGCCGGGCCTGGCAATCCGGGCTGCGGCGTCTGGAGCAGGCGCTGGCGCGAGCCGGGGACCGCCCCGCCGTTATGGATGCGGTACTGGACGAAAGCACGGCGGTGGGCGTGCTGGCGGCGCTGGCCTGGCCGGAGCGCATCGCACGCCGCCGTGGCGAGGCTGCCGGTCGCTTCGTGATGGGGAATGGTCGCGGCGCGTGGCTACCGGAACGCGAGCGTCTGGCGCATGCCGACTACCTGGTGGCGGTGGACTGCACGGATGCCGACCGCGAGGCCCGCATCCGCTGTGCGGTGGCGCTGGATCTGGCCGCACTGGAGCAGGAGGCGCCGGAACTCTTCCACCGCGAGACGCGCTGCGACTGGGTGGAGGACGGCGCGCGGCTGGAGAACGCGCGGATTCGACGGATCGGCACGCTGGTGGTGGAGCGGCAGATGGTCGCGCTGGACGACCCCGCCGCCACCATCCCGCGCTGGTGCGAGCGGCTGCGCCGCGAGGGCCTTGCGCTGCTGCCCTGGGATGACGCGGCGACCCAGCTGCGTGCGCGCATCCAGTTGCTGCACGAGACCCTGCCCGCGGCCGGTTTTCCGGATCTGCGCGACGACGCGCTGCTGATGACCCTCGAGGACTGGCTGGGGCCGTATCTGGCAGGGATTACACGGCGCCGGGATCTGGAGCGGCTGGATCTGGCGGCGATCCTGCGCGCACGGCTGGACTGGGGCCACCAGCAGCAACTAGAGCGGGAGGCGCCGGCGCGGATCGAAGTCCCCTCCGGTTCCGCTCACCGCATTGATTACACGCAGGACCCGCCGGTGCTGGCGGTGAAGCTGCAGGAGCTGTTCGGCCTGGGCGAGACGCCCCGGGTGGCGGGCGGCCGCGTGGCGCTGGTGCTGCACCTGCTGTCGCCGGCACGGCGACCGGTGCAGGTCACCCAGGATCTCGCCAGCTTCTGGGAGAATGGATATCCGGAGGTGCGCCGCGAGCTGAAGGGGCGTTATCCGAAACACCCCTGGCCGGAGGATCCATGGAATGCGCCGGCCACGCGGCATACGAAGCGGCGCGGCTAGGAAGAGTCGGGTCTGGCGGGGGCTTCGCCTGCAAGCGGGCTCCCACAGGAGCTTGAGCAACACAGGACGCTGTGCGTCACCCTCTGTGTCGTCATCCCGGAAACCGCGGAGCGGTTAGCCGGGATCTCGGGCGTCGGGGTGGTGCATGGCCGCGGAGATCCCGGCTCTTCGCTGCGCTGCGGCCGGGATGGCGAAGTGGGGTGCGGCGGCGGGATGACGATGCGGCGGGTGGCGTTCTCGGGTAGTGTCGCGTTCAGAGCCTACCCGGGCCGAGTGCGAGGAAACGAACCGCGATGCTGAAGTTCCTGACCGTTGTCCTGATCCTGCTGTTTGTCTGGTGGCGGGTATCGCGCTGGCTGGAGGTGCGGCGGCGGCGGGCGCGCGGCGAGGATGTCTCCTACGAGGTGCGGGTGAAGGGCTTTCGCCCGATCACGATCCTTAGCGTCATCTTTCTGATTCTCTACGGGGGATACGTGATCTGGTTTGCCCTGACGGAGTGGGCGGATTTGTTCTAGCTGATTGAATCAGCGTCCCTCGGGAGGGGCCGCGCGTACTCGGGCCTGGGTCGAGCGCCATATTTTTGTGATGCAGTGCCTGAAACGATGGTGCGCACCGTGGCAGATCATGGCCGGGTGGTTACGGTCGAACGACCCCCTCATGCGAGCCCTCCGTGGAAAACCAGCCGCAATCGAATATCGAATTCAGCGCCTTCGAGCGGACCCTGTTCCGCTATGTCGCCGTGCTCGCCGCCTTCATGGTGCTGACCGGGTTGGCGGCCCTGCTGGTCTGGTTGCTGGGGCAGGTGGTGTCGTTTTTCTACGCGCTGCTCTTGCCGCTGTCGGTGGCCGGGGTGCTGAGCCTGATCCTCTACCCGGTGGTGCGCTGGCTGCAGCGGATTGCGGGATTCTCGCGGATGGGGGCGGTGAGTTCGCTGTTCGGTGTGGTGTTGATTGCGCTGGTGGTTGTCGCCGTACTGGTGGTGCCCACGGCGAGCCATCAGGTTCAGGAGTTCATCAAGGGTGCCCCGGAGCTGGCGGAGAATGCCTACGAGTCATTCTCGCGCAATTTCCCTGACGCCACCGAGCGCGTGGCCTCGATGCTGGAGGACCTGGATCTCCAGAGCATCATGCCGAACCTGGAGGGTGTGGGCTCGCAGCTGATGCACTACGTGACGGTAGTCGTCGGGCTGGCCTTTGTGCCCTTGTATCTGTTCTTTGCGCTGCTGTCCGGCGAACGCCTGAAGGAGGGCGGGCGCGAGGTCTTGTCGGTCTTTCGGCCCCAGACCCAGCGCGAGCTGATGTTCCTGGGCCGCCTGTTTGTCGGCTATGTGACGGCGTTCTTCCAGGGGCAGGTGGTGATCGCCCTGATCATGGGGGTTCTGCTGGCCGCCGGGTTCTCGCTGATCGGCCTGCAGGCGGCGATCCTGTTCGGGTTGATGCTGGGGTTTCTCAATATCGTGCCCTATCTGGGGACGATCGTCGGCTTGACGCTGGCTCTTCCGGTGGCCTATCTCCAGCCTGAGGGTGGCGGATTGACCCTGGTTGCGCTGGTGCTCGTGGTGTTTGCCCTGGTGCAGCTGATCGAGAGCTGGCTGCTCACGCCGAAGATCATGGCGGATCGCTCCGGACTGCATCCGGCGATTGTCGTGATCTCGATTTTCTTCTGGGGGACGGCGCTGGGTGGCATCATCGGCATGATCCTGGCTGTGCCGTTGTCGGCGTTTGTGGCCAGCCTCTGGAAACACTTCAGGGTCAAGTGGAGTACGGCCCTGGTGGATACCTCGGAAGTGGCCGAGGAAGACCCGGAAATCCTGACGGGGTTGAGTGGTTTCGATGACCCTGCAACCAATTCCGCGGGGGATGGGTCGGAAGATGATCCAGGCCCGCGATAGGGAGTGCGTGTAATGGCAACGACGAAAAGCAGTAGTGCGAAGAAACAGGACGAAGCGGAACATGACGCCTCCACCACTGAACGTGTGGCGGCCCAGGCCCACGAGGCCGTGGACCGCGTGGCGGAGCATGCCGGTACGGCCGAGGAACGCATCCGCGAGGGCCTTTCGCATGCGGATGAAGAGGTTCGCGAGCGGGCGGAGAAGGCGCGTCAGAGTTCCGAGGACGTCTTGCGCGTGGTCGGCAACTACGTACGCGACAACCCGCTGACCGCGATCGGCCTGGCCTTTGTGGCGGGGACCCTGTTCTCGGCCTTGACCCGCCGCAAGTAGGCCATGGCCGCGCAGGACGACGGGCCGGCGCGCGAGCGACCGGACTCCGATACCGCCGACCCCGGGGACGTGATGCAGGACCTCGGTCGAATCCTGGGTGATTCGCGCGAGTTGCTGGGGACCGAGACCCGACAACTGGTGCGCAATGCGGTGGGGGTTATCGTGTTTGCGGTGGTGCTGGGGCTGCTGCTGGTCACGGTGTGGCTGGCGCTGGTCGCGGCCGTGGTGATGCTGCTGCAGGCCTATGCGGGGGTGTCGCCGGCGTTGTCGCTGGTGATCGTGGCGGCGCTGACCGGCGTGCTGGCGTGGCTGGTTGCGCGCGGCATTGGCCGGCTGCTGCACGGCATGACCTACCCGGAGACGCGCGCCCTGGTACGGAATCTGGTCGCACGGCCCGAAAGCCGGGATACCGAGTAGCTCATGGCTGGCACCTGGCTGGGCCTGCGGGGCCGTTCTCGCGAACTGCGCCTGCGGCTGCAGGGTGAGGTCGACGAACTGCGCGACGATGTGCGTGCCACCGGCTGGTGGCGCGCGCTGCAGCGTCTGGGTTCACCGGAGATGATCCCCAGGGCGTTCCTGCTGGGATTTGCAGTCGATCAGCTGCGCGGACTGCGCCTGCTGCGGCCCGTGAAGGCACTGACAGCGGGTGTGCTGGCGGTGACGAAGCTGAGCTGGCTGACCCGGCGCTGGTGGTGGAAGGGCCGGACTCATCCGACCGAGTAAGGTCGAACCCCGGTTTCTCCTTCAGCCGCTCTTGAGGATGCGCGCTCGCTCGCGTTGCCAGTCCTTGTCCTTCTTGGCTGCGCGCTTGTCGAAATCCTTCTTGCCCTTGGCCAGGCCGATCTCCAGCTTGGCGCGGCCATGTTTCCAGTACAGGGCCATGGGGACCAGGGTATAGCCCTTGCGCTCCACCGCGCCGATCAGGCGGTTGATCTCCGAGCGGTGCAGCAGCAGCTTGCGCGTGCGGCTCGGGTCCGGGTTGATATGGGTGGAGGCGGTGGGCAGCGGGGTGATGTGGGCCCCGAACAGGAACGCCTCGCCCTTGCGTAGCAGCACGTACGCCTCGCTGAGCTGGGCGCGCCCGGCCCGCATGGACTTGACCTCCCAGCCCTGCAACTCCAGCCCCGCCTCCAGGCGGTCCTCGATAAAGAAATCGTGGCGCGCCTTGCGGTTCAGCGCGATGGTGTTGGAACCGGCGTCCTTTTTCTTCTTTGGCTTTCCCATGGCCCGCGCAGTGTACTGCACGCGCGGGGCGAAAGCCGAGGAAACACGCACGAACGTACAGGATCGCGGACGCGTTGCGGGTCGGCGCTTGCCGCGTACAGTTGAGCCCGTGGGAAGCCTGCCCCACAATTCCGGGCGACTCGAAGCCCCGCTTGTGCCGCCTGCGCCGTTGACCGCAACTCGATCTGGCTGCGCTGAACGATGGAACGGGTACCACCAACAAGGAGCCGCTGATGCCTGCCACGACTTCCATCCACGGTCAGTGGACGACCCGCCTGGCCTTTATCCTCGCGGCCACCGGGTCGGCTGTCGGGCTTGGCAACATCTGGCGTTTTCCCTATATCGCCGGCGATAACGGTGGCGGGGCCTTCGTGCTGGTTTACCTCGGCTGCATCCTGCTGATCGGCCTGCCGGTGATGATGGCGGAGATCCTGCTGGGGCGGCGCGGCCGCCAGAGCCCGATCAATACGATGGTGACGCTGGCGCGCGAAGAGGGCCTGAGCCGTGGCTGGGGCATGATCGGGTGGATCGGTGTGCTCGCCGGGTTCCTGATCCTGTCGTTCTACAGCGTAGTGGCCGGTTGGTCGCTGTCCTATGTGTTCAAGTCCGGCACGGGCGGCTTCTTGGGCCTGGATGCGGATGGCTCGGAGGCCATGTTCGACGGCCTGCTATCCAATCCCGAGGCCCTGCTGGCCTGGCATACGATCTTCATGGTGATGACCGCGATGGTGGTCGCGCGCGGCGTGCAGTCCGGTCTGGAGAAGGCCGTGACCATCCTGATGCCGCTGCTGTTCGTAATGCTGGTGGTGATGGTCGGCTACGCGATGGTGGAAGGGAACTTTATCGCGGGGCTGGAGTTCCTGCTGTACCCGGATTTCTCGGCGCTGACGGCCAACGCGGTGCTGCTGGCGATGGGGCAGGCGTTCTTCACGCTGAGCCTCGGCATGGGCGCGATCATGATCTACGGCAGCTACCTGCAGAGCGACGCCTCGATCGCGAGGACTTCGGCGGCCGTGGTGGGCGCCGACACCCTGGTGGCGATCATGGCCGGGCTGGCGATCTTCCCGATCGTGCTGGGCGCGGGCCTTTCGCCGGAGCAGGGGCCGGGCCTGATCTTCGTCACGCTGCCGCTGTCGTTCGCGGAGATGCCGGGCGGGCTCTACTTCGGGACGATGTTCTTTGTGCTGCTGGTGTTCGCGGCCTGGACGTCGTCCATCTCCATCATCGAGCCGGCCGTCGCCTATCTGGTGGAGAATGTCGGCATGACGCGCGTGGCCGCGAGCGCCAGCATTGCTATCGCCGCCTGGCTGATGGGAATTGGCGCGCTGCTGTCGCTGAACGTCTGGTCGGATTACACCCTGTTCAACATGGGGATCCTGGACCTGCTGGACTATGTGACTGCTAACATCCTGCTCCCGCTGGGCGGGTTTCTGATCGCGGTATTCGTAGGCTGGCGCATGACCGAGCGCTCGGTCCAGTCCGAGCTGCGCATGAAACTCGGGGGTCTGTACCAGATCTGGTATTTCCTGGTGCGCTTCGTGGCCCCGATTGCCATCCTGTTTGTGTTCCTGCGCGCGGTGGAGCTTATTTGATGTCCTCGACAGTCCGGCGCTCGGCGGAGGTCCCGTACTCCCGCGAGCAGATGTTCGACCTCGTTAATGACGTGGATTCCTACTCGGAATTTCTGCCGGGTTGCCGCAGCTCGCGTGCGCGCATGTGCGGAGAGGATGAGGTGGAAGGGACCATCGAGATGGCCAAGGGCGCCCTGCACAAGTCGTTCACCACGCGCAATCGCGTGCAGCGCCCCGAGCGCATCGACATCCGCCTGGCGGACGGGCCGTTTCGTCGCCTGCACGGCACCTGGAGCTTTACCGAGCTGGACAATGGCCAGACGCGTATCGCGCTGGAGCTGGAATTCGAGTTTGCCAGCCGGCTGATGTCGTTCGCGATCGGGCCGATCTTCCACCAGCTCGCCAACTCTTTTGTCGACGCCTTTGTGCGGCGCGCGCGCGAGGTCTACGGTGCCCGATGATCAGGATGCCGTTAGCCCCGAGGCGGGGCACGGCACAATCCGTATCGAGGTCGCCTATGCACGCCCCGACCGCCAGGTGATCCTGCCGTTGGTCGTGCCCGAGGGCACGACCGTGGACGCAGCCCTGCGCCAGTCGGAGATCGACGCCCAGTTCCCGGAGATCGATCTGGAAAACGCCAAAGTGGGGATCTTCGGAAAGCTCACCCGGCGTGACACGGTGTTGCGCCCGAAGGATCGCATCGAGATCTACCGCCCGTTGATCGCCGACCCGAAAGAAGTGCGTCGTCAGCGGGCCGGCAAGAACCGTAAGAAGCCCGGCAAGGGGGACGCGCAGAAGGCCGGCGATCAGGCGTCCGCAAAGCCCGCGGGCGAGAAGCCGGAGGACGGCGCCGGGGGCGGCAAGGATTCGGCCGGCGATTGAGCCGGCCGGTTGCGATCAGTTGTCGTCGAGCTCGACCGGGTACTGGTCCAGCGCGATCGGCTGCGGCACGTCGGAGTCGACGTAACTGACTACGCCATTCTCGAAGAACACCGTTACGCGGCGCTGCTCCGTCGGCCCGATCCCGGGACGGCGATAGTAGACGTAGTCCCAGCGGTCTTCGCGCTTGAACGCGCCGTCGATCTGCGGCGTACCCATCAGAAAGCGGACCTGCTGCGGGGTCATGCCGGGCTGGATCTGGGCGACCTGTGTCGCGTCGATGACGTTGCCCTGCTGTACATCGAGGCGGAACTGATTGAAGCCACTGCAGGCGGTGAGCAGGCTTGCAGCCACGGCAATAGAAATGAGAATCTTGATCATCGAGCCGGCGGGTCCCCAGAAGTCGGATGGGCCGTTGAACGCGCATGGTACACCAAAGCGTCCGGATGCTCTCAAGCAATCGGGTGACGGGAATCGAAGGATGGAAACAAGCGATCTCAAGAAAGCGGGGCTCAAGGTCACGCTGCCACGGATGAAGATCCTCGAGATCCTCGAGAACTCGGAAACGCGCCACCTGACGGCCGAGGCCATTTACCGCGAGCTGCTCGACTCGGGCGAGGAGATCGGGCTGGCCACGGTCTACCGCGTGCTGACGCAGTTCGAGGCCGCGGGGCTGGTCTGCCGGCTCCACCTGGAGGGCAACCAGGCCGTGTTCGAGCTGGAGCGCGGCGGGCACCACGATCACATCGTCTGCAACCAGTGCGGCCGTGTCGAAGAATTCTTCGACGAGACCATCGAGACCCGCCAGCGCGAGGTCGCGCGCCAGCACGGCTTCTCCATCAAGGACCACGCCCTGGTCCTGTACGGCGACTGCAACGACAGCGCCTGCCCCCACCGCCCCGTCTGACGCGCCCTCGCGCGGCTTTTCAGTCCAGCCGCTTTTCAGGCTGGGCTTGGTTCGTCCTCTGGAGTTTACGGTGCCTTCGTCCGGCCGCCTGCCATGCGCTGTTTCGCCAGCGCGCCGCGAGATACTTCTTTGCTTGTGCAAAGAAGTATCCAAGAAACACGCCCGGGATTCGCCCGGGGACCTTGCTCCGGCCGCGCCAGGCCGGCAGCGCTGAAACTCGCTGCGCTCAGACAGTCAGCGCCTCTCTTCCGGCCTGTCACGCCCTCCACAAGGGGCTCATATCGGGAGGGAAGGTCAAAACCGACGGTGTTTCTGCACCTGTCTAAATCCCGAGCTGTAGGGTGCGTTGAGCGCAGCGAAACGCACCATCCCAACGCCGGGGCAACCCCTGATGCGATTCGCTGCGCTCATCACATCCTACGATGGGGTCTGGCGCCCGCTGGCGGGCGCTGCACGCCAGGGCTGCAGGCCGCGCGTGCCCAGGATGTCGGAACACCTTGTCTCCATCCATTGGCACGAACGTCAGAGCGGCCGTTGTCTTGACCTTCATCCCCCGTATGAAGCCCCTTGCGGAGGGGTCCTCGGGCCGGAAGAGAGGCGCTGACTGTCTGAGCGAAGCGTAGCGCAGCGAGTTTCAGCGCCGCCGGCCCGAGGGTCCTGGAGCAAGGTTCCCGGGCGGAATCCGGGTGCCCTTCTTTGGGTACTTTCTTGGGCAAGCAAGAAAGTACCTCGGGGCGCGCTGCCGAAACAGCGCAGGCAGGCGGCGGACCGAAGCCACCGTAAACTCCAGAGGACGAACCAGGCCCAGCCACAAAGACGTGTGCTGCTGCCACGTCCAACCCGTCAGGGCCCGGGCGCCCGGAGGCCTGGCCTCAGGCCGTGTCGGCCAGGCGCGAGGCGATGTGCGCCGGGGCGAAGCCTTTCTGTGCGCGCAGGTAGGCGGCCAACCGCGCCGCAAAGTCACCGGGGACCGAGGTAGAGACCGCGTCCATGTCGCGCAGCATTTCCCAGCGCGCGGCCAGGCGCGGAAACGCCTCTGGCTCCCAGGGATTATCGATGTCGTCGATCAGGCCGTAGCGCAGCAGGATCGGCGCGAGGGTGGCATCGATCAGGGTGAAGGCATGCCCCGTGAGCAGCGGATCGGCTGCCAGCTCCCGTTCCAGTCGCTCCAGCCCGCGCGAGGCCGCATGGCGTTCCATCTCGAAGGCCTCTTCGTCCGCCGCCGTCATCCAGCGGTACTGCGTCATGGTCTGCTCGCCCAGGTATTCGATCCAGGCGCGCGTGCGGGCCTGCTGCAGCGGCGTGTCCGGCATCAGTGAGGGCGGGGTGATCGCATCGATATATTCGTTAATCACCGCCGATTCGAACAGCACGGTGTCGTGATCAACCTTCAGGATCGGCACCTTGCCGAGCGGAGATTGTTCGCGAAACCAGTCGGGCGGGTCCGCGAGATCGATATAGGTCACTTCGAACGGCGCCTGCTTGTATTTCAGCGTGATCACGCTACGCTGAACGAAAGGACAAAGGTCAAAGCTGATCAGGTGCAGATGCGGGAGTTTCATGACGTATCGAAGCCCCATGCGGGGCCCCATCCTCTGATGGTGGAAAGGCGCGCATTGTCCATGCCCGCGATCCGGCGGGAAAGTCCAGTGTCTCCAGTGCGAGGGTTCCTTGGCCAGGGCTGAGGCGCGCGCCGCGCCCGCCGGCGGGCTGCGCATCGACAAGTGGCTGTGGGCCGCGCGCTTCTTCAAGACCCGCGCGCTGGCCACCGAGGCCGTCAGTGGTGGCAAGGTCCATGTGAATGGCGAGCGCTGCAAGCCGGCGCGCCGGGTGCACCCGGGTGATCGCCTGACGATTCATCGTGGCCAGCAGACCTGGGACATCGACGTGCGGGCGTTGAATGATCAGCGTCGGCCCGCGACCGAGGCGCGCGAGCTGTATGCCGAGACGCCCGAGAGCACGGCCCGGCGCGAGGCCGAGTCCGAGCGCCGGCGCTCGGAGCGGGCGGTGGCCGACAGCGCGCCTATTCGCCGCCCGGACAAGCGCCAGCGCCGCCAGATCCGGCGTTTCATCCGCCAGGACGGACAAGACGAATGAGTGGCCCACCACAAACCCCCTTGCTGGCCGCGGATGTGGTGATCCATCACCCCGCTCACCCTGGCCGTGTCCTGGTGATCGAGCGACGCAACCCGCCCCATGGCTGGGCCCTCCCCGGGGGCTTCGTGGATGTCGGCGAGTCGGTTGAGCTGGCCGCCGTGCGCGAGGCCCTGGAGGAAACCGGTCTGGAGGTCACGCTGGAGGCCTTGCTGGGCGTCTATTCCGATCCTGCGCGGGATCCGCGCGGGCACACCGTCAGCGCCGTATTCGTGGCGCGCGGTGCGGGCGAGGCCCATGCGGCCGATGACGCCGCGGACTGTGCCTGGCTGGACCCCGACGATCAGAGCCAGCCCCTGGTCTTTGACCATCGGCGTATCCTCGATGACTATCTGCGCTACCGCCTGACCGGCGAAACCGCGCCGCTGCGCCTGCAGTTGTCGGGGGCGGGACGAGGAGCCGGGACATGATGTTTGTCCGTCCGGTCCTTTCCCGAACCGGCTTGCTGTTACCATATTGCGCTTTCGTTCACGGAACCCGAACCGAGTGACTCAGGCCGATCCTGCAACCCCGTCCGCCGCGATCCCCGAACCGCGCGTGTATTCACGCGAGGAGCACGGCATCTCGCGTGCCGCGATCGACGATAACGCCCTGAAGGTGCTCTATCGCCTGCGTGATGCGGGCTACCGCGCCTGTCTGGTGGGCGGGGGCGTGCGCGACCTGCTGCTGGGGCGCGAGCCGAAGGACTTCGACATCGCGACCGATGCCACGCCGGACCAGGTGCGCGGGCTGTTCCGTAACTGCCGCCTGATCGGGCGCCGTTTCCGCCTGGCTCATGTCTTGTTCGGCCGCGAGGTGATCGAGGTCGCCACCTTCCGAGCGCCGCACGACGAGGACGAGGGCGGCGACGGGCAGGTGGCGCTGAGCGACGAGGGGCGCATCCTGCGCGACAACCGCTACGGCACGATCGAGCAGGACGCGGTGCGGCGGGACTTCAGCGTGAACGCGCTGTACTACGACATCGACGATTTCTCGGTGCTCGACTACACCGGCGGGGTCGAGGACCTGCGCGAGGGCGTGTTGCGCCTGATCGGAGACGATGTCGAGACGCGGCTGCGCGAGGACCCAGTGCGCATGCTGCGCGCGGTGCGTTTCTCCGCGAAGCTGGGGCTGCGCGTCGCGCCCGAGGTCGAGGCCGGGATACACGAGCTCGCGGGCCTGATGCAGACGGTGGCCCCGGCGCGGCTGTTCGACGAGGTGATCAAGCTGTTCCACAGTGGTGCGGCGGTCACCTGCCTGGATGAACTGGAGCGCTTTGGTCTGTTCGCGCCGATGTTCCCGGAGGCGGCCGAGTGCTTCGCCGATCCGGATGTGGGCGCCGAGCGGCGGCAGTTCCTGGTCGAGTCGTTGCTCAATACTGACAAGCGCATCAACGAAGAGCTTGGGGTCAACCCGGCGTTTCTTTATGCCGCGATCCTGTGGGCCCCGGTGCAGGTGGCGGCGACCCGGCGCATCGAGGACGGCGAGCAGGAGATCCCGGCCTGGCAGCAGGCGATGGCCGAGGTGCTGGATCGCCAGGTGAAGACGGTGTCGATCCCCAAGCGCTTCAGCCTGATCGTGCGTGAGATCTGGGAGCTGCAGGCGCGGCTGGAACGGGCGCGGGGTGGCCGCGCGCTGCGCCTGCTGACGCATCCGCGTTTCCGAGCGGGATACGATTTTCTCTGCCTGCGCGCCCGCGCGGGCGATGCCGACCCGGAACTGTGTCGCTGGTGGACCGAGTTCCAGGAGAAGGACGAGGGCGAGCAGAAGAAGATGGCTGGGGGCGGCGGCAAGGGTAAGGGCCGTGCCCGCCGTGGCGGGCGTCGCCGAAAACGTCGACGCACGGGCGATGGCGAAGCCGGCAGCTCGAATGACGGCGGGGATGCGGCATGACCGACGCTGGTTTGCAGGTGTTCGTGGGCATCGGCGCCAATCTTGGCGACCCCGAGGATCAGGTGCGCGAGGCCTTTCGGCGCCTGGCCGGTGACGTGCCGCAGACGCTGCTGACGGGGCAGTCGCGGCTGTACCGAAACCCGCCGATGGGCCCGCAGGACCAGCCGGACTACGTGAATGCCGTGGCCCGGCTGCACACCCGGCTCGAACCCCTGGAGCTGCTGCATGCGCTGCAAGCGATCGAGGCCGACTGTGGCCGCGAGCGCGATGGCACCCGCTGGGGGCCGCGCCTGCTCGACCTGGACATCTTGCTGTACGGGGATCAGGTGCTGGACCTGCCCGGGCTGCATGTACCCCATCCGGGCCTGGCCGAGCGCGACTTCGTGGTCCTGCCGCTGGCCGAGCTGGCACCGGGTCTGAAGATTCCGGGTGAGGGCCTGATCGAGCGGCTCGCCCGCCGCTTCGATGGCGCCTCGCTGGTCGCGCTGGAGGACCCGAACGTTGCCCGTGCTGGAGGGCAGCGGTGAGTCTGAGCAACTTCGACTTTGTTGCGGTGGAAGGACCGATCGGGGTGGGCAAGTCCAGCCTCGCGCGTCTGCTGTCGGAACACCTGCGGGCTGAGGGAATTTTTGAAGCACCGGACGAGAACCCTTTCCTCGAGCGCTTCTACCAGGAGCCGGACAAACACGCCCTGGCCACGCAGCTGCATTTTCTGGTGCAGCGTGTGCGGCAGCTGACGCCGGTCAGCCAGAAGGGCCTGTTCGAGCAGCGCCACGTGGCCGACTACGTGATGGACAAGGACCCGCTGTTCGCCGAGCTCAACCTGCACCCTGACGAGCTGGAGATCTACCGCGAGATGTTTCGGCATCTGCGCGCGGGTCTGCCACGACCTGATCTGGTGATCTACCTGCAGGCGCCCGTGGAAGTGCTGCTGGACCGCATTCGCCAGCGTGCGCGACCGTACGAACGTCACATCGAGGCGCATTACCTGGAACGCCTGAACGCCGCCTATGCGGAATTCTTCTATCATTTCGAAGGGGCGGCACTGGTGATCGTGAACGCCACCGAGATCGACTGGGTGAACAATCCGGCCGATTTCGAACAGCTGGTGCAGTTCCTGGAGCCGATCCAGGGTGGCCGACACTATTTCAATCCGCTGCCGATCACGCTCTGACGTGCGGCAGACCGATCCCGCCCGGGAGGCAGACTGATGCGGCCGATCACGGTCAATACGCTGGCCAGGCGCAAGCAGGCCGGCGAACCGATTACCTGTCTGACGGCGTATGATGCGTCCTTTGCCGCGCTACTGGATCGCTGTGGCGTGGACGTCATCCTGGTCGGGGATTCGCTCGGCATGGTGGTGCAGGGGCACCCGACCACGCTGCCGGTGACAATTGACGACATGTGTTATCACGTCGCAAATGTTGCTCGTGTGACCCATAACGCAATGATCATGGCGGACTTGCCGTTTCTTGGCGACGCCGATGCACCGACCGCGTTGCAGCAGTCCGGGGCCTTGCTGCGTGCCGGTGCGCACATGGTCAAGGTCGAGTGCGGTCTGGCCGAGCTGCCGATCGTCGAGCGCCTGGTGGCCGCCGGGATTCCCGTTTGTGCCCATCTGGGCCTGACGCCGCAGGCGGTGCATCGCATGGGTGGCTATCGTGTACAGGGTCGTGACCCGCACGCCGCCGCCGAGATGGAATCGCTGGCCGCACGCCTGGAAGCGGCGGGTGCCCAGGGCCTGCTCCTGGAAAGCGTACCGGAGGAGCTGGCGAACGCGATCGTGCGCGCGACCGATATCCCGGTGATCGGGATCGGCGCCAGCCCGCGCTGCGATGGCCAGGTCCTGGTGATCCAGGACGTGATTGGTCTGACGCCCGAGCCGCCGCGTTTCGCCCGCGACTTTCTGGGCGACGGTGGCTCGCTGGAGGGCGCAGTTCGCGCCTATTGCGAGGCGGTGCGTGCGCGCACGTTCCCTGAATCCGGCGTGCACACGTACCGTTAGTTCTTTCTTTTTTCCGTCCATGAGGACCCCGGCCCAAGAGACCCCTGGCCCATGAGAATCCTGCGTGACCGGCCCCAGTTGGTGGCCATGCATCGAGAATGGGCCCGCAAGGGCCGCGGAACCATTGCCCTGATCCCCACGATGGGGCACCTGCACGAGGGGCATATGACGCTGATCCGGCATGCCCGGGCGCGTTCGCAGCGCGTGGTGGTTTCGATTTTCGTGAATCCGATGCAGTTCGACCGCCCCGAGGACCTGGAGCGCTATCCGCGCACCCTGGAGGAGGACTCGCGCCTGCTGACCGAGGCGGGTGTGGACGCGGTGTTCTGCCCGTCGGAGGAGGATATGTACCCGGACGACGGCATGCCTCCAGTGCGGGTGGTCGTCCCGGGACTGTCGGAGATGCTGGAGGGGGCTTTTCGCCCGGGGCACTTCGATGGCGTGGCCACGGTGGTGACCAAGCTGTTCAATCTCGTGCGGCCGGATATCGCGCTGTTCGGCGAGAAGGACTACCAGCAGTTCAAGCTGGTCGAGCGCATGGTGCAGGGGCTGGATATCCCGGTACGGGTCGAGGCCATCCCGACGGTACGCGAGAAGGATGGCCTGGCCTGCAGCTCGCGCAACGACCAGTTGCCCGAAGAGGCGCGGGTGATCGCGCCGGAGCTCAAGCGCGTGCTGGACGAAGTGGCCACGGTCTGCCGGGGCGCGACGGTATTCGATGCCGAGCGCATCCCCGAGGTCGAGGGGCGTGCCTGCGATCGTCTCCGCGAGGCCGGCTTCGACCCCGAATACCTGTCCATCCGCCGCGCGCAGGACCTGGCCGAGCCGGAGCATGGCGTGGCGCTGGCCGATCAGGACCTGGTCGTGCTGGCCGCCGCGTGGCTGGCGGAAGTCCGTCTGATCGACAACGTCCGCACCCGCCCGACGAACTGATCCGTGCCCGATTCGGGGTGGGGCATTTGCCGCGCCTGGCACAATCGCGGATAATTTTGCGCCCCCAGAGGTTATCGCCGGGAAAATCGCCGATGCACGTCACCATGCTCAAGGGCAAGCTGCACAAGGCCCAGGTCACTCATTGTGAGCTGGAGTACGAGGGCTCGTGCGCCATCGATACGCGGCTGCTGGAAGCCGCCGGCATCCTGCCGTTCGAGCAGATCCAGATCTACAACGTGGACAACGGCGAGCGCTTCACCACCTACGCGATCGAGGGCGAGCCGGGCTCCGGCATCATCTCGGTCAATGGCGCCGCCGCACACAAGGCGGCGGTGGGGCATCGCGTGATCATCTGCGCCTACGCGCAGATGGAGGCCGCCGCGGCCCGGGAATTCACCCCGAACCTCGTGTATCTCGACGCCCGCAACGCGATCGTGCGCACCGGCCACGGCATCCCGGTGCAGGCCGCCTGAGAAACCACCCCTCGCGTTCGCCCCCGCAGTTGTAGGGCCCGCAGTTGTAGGGAAATGGGCGCACCGCTATCCTCCACACCCATGAATCTCCACGAATTTCAGGCCAAGGCGCGCTTTCGCGACGCCGGCATCCCCGTTCCCGACGGACAGGTGATCACCCACGCTGACGAGCTTCCCGAGGCCTGGCAGGCACTGGGCGGCGAGCGTGTGCTGGTCAAGGCCCAGGTGCATTCCGGCGGGCGCGGCAAGGCCGGTGGCGTGGTGATGGCGGATTCCGCCGAGGCTGCGCGCGAGGCGGCGGAGAAGCTGCTGGGCTCGCGTCTGGTCACCGGGCAGAGCGGCCCCGAGGGCCTGCCGGTGGATCAGCTCCTGCTGGAGCCAGCCGCCGACATCGCCCGCGAGTTCTATTTCGCCCTGCTGGTGGACCGGGCCCGCGAGCGCCTGGCGCTGGTGGTCTCCGCCGAGGGCGGCATGGACATCGAAACCCTGGCCGCCGAACGGCCCGAGGCGGTGATCACCCTGCCGATCCACCCGGCCACGGGCGTGATGCCGTTTCACGGGCGGCGGGTTGCCTTTGCCCTCGGGCTGTCGGGCGAGCCGGCCAAGGCGATGGCCCAACTGGTGACCAATGCCCATGCCCTGTTCCAGCAGGTGGATGCGCAGCTGCTGGAGATCAACCCGCTGGTGCTGACCGCTGACGACCAGCTGCTGGCCATCGACGCCAAGCTGACCGTGGACGACTCCGCCGCCTACCGCCAGAAGGCACTGATGGCCGAACGTGACGCGCGCCAGCGCGACCCGGCCGAGGAACAGGCGCACGAGCACGACCTCAACTACATCCGCCTGGACGGCTCCATCGGCTGCATGGTGAACGGCGCGGGCCTGGCCATGGCCACGATGGACCTGATCAAGCACCACGGCGGCGAGCCGGCCAACTTCCTGGATGTCGGCGGCGGCACGACGGTGGAGCGGGTCACGGCCGCGTTCAAGCTGATCCTGTCGGACCCCTCGGTGAAGGCGGTGCTGGTGAATATCTTTGGCGGCATCGTGCGCTGCGACCTGATCGCCGAGGGCATCATCGCTGCAATCCGCGAGGTGCAGGTCCAGGTGCCGGTGGTGGTGCGGCTGGAAGGCACGAATGCCGAGCAGGGCCGCGAGGCGCTGGCCAGCTCCGGCCTGGACGTGATCCCGGCCGCGGACCTCGACCGCGCGGCGCGCACCGTGGTGGAGGCCGTGGCATGAGCATCCTCGTCGACCGCGATACGAAGGTGATCTGCCAGGGCTTTACCGGCAAGCAGGGCAGCTTCCACTCCGAGCAGGCGATCGCCTACGGCACCCGTCTGGTCGGGGGCGTGACGCCCGGCAAGGGCGGACAGACGCATCTGGACCGTCCGGTGTTCAATACCGTCGCCGATGCGGTGGCGCAGACGGGTGCGACCGTCAGCATGATCTATGTCCCGGCCCCGTTCGCGGCCGATGCGATCTGCGAGGCGGCGGATGCCGGCATCGAGCTGGCCGTGTGCATCACCGAGGGCATCCCGGTGCAGGACATGATCCGCGTGAAGCAGGTGCTGGCCGGCAGTCCGACCCGTCTGATCGGCCCGAACTGCCCCGGCATCATCACCCCGGATGCCTGCAAGGTCGGCATCATGCCCGGCTATATCCACCAGCGCGGGCGCATCGGCATCATCTCGCGCTCCGGCACCCTGACCTACGAGGCCGTCAAGCAGACCTCGGATCGGGGGCTGGGCCAGAGCACCTGCATCGGCATCGGTGGCGACCCGATCCAGGGGCTCGACTTCGTCGACTGCCTGCGCCTGTTCCGCGACGACCCGGAGACCGACGGCGTGCTGCTGGTCGGCGAGATCGGCGGCGATGCCGAGGAACGCGCCGCGCGCTATATCGAGAACGAGTTCGACAAGCCGGTGGCGGCCTACATCGCGGGCGCCACCGCGCCGCCCGGACGTCGCATGGGCCATGCCGGGGCGATTATCGCCGGCGGCCAGGGCACGGCCGAACAGAAGATGGCGGCCCTGCGCGCGGCCGGGGCGAGCGTGGCCGAGAGCCCGGCCGAACTCGGCCAGGCCATGCAGTCCGCGCTCGATCGCGCCTGATACGCCGCGATGGCGTCCACCGATGACCTGCCGCTGGCCCTGGCCCAGATCAACCCGATCGTGGGCGGGCTGGATACGAACCGCCACCTGATCGAGGACGCGATCGAACAGGCCCGCGCCGCCGGTGCGCGCGCGGTGGTCTTCCCCGAACTCGCCCTGACCGGCTACCCCCCGGAGGACCTGCTGCTGCGCCCGGCCTTCCTGCGCGCGGTGGAGCAGTCCCTGGCCGCGATTACACGCTCGGTAGCGGGCATCGACGTGATCCTCGGCGCGCCGGTTACCACCGAGAAGGGTCTGGTGAACGCCGCGCTGTGGCTGCGCGACGGTCGCGAGATCGCGCGCTATGCCAAGCAGGTCCTGCCCAACTATTCGGTATTCGACGAACAGCGCTATTTCGTCGCGGGCGATCAGGCCTGCGTGGTTGAGCTGGCGGGCTGGCGGATCGGCCTGACCGTCTGCGAGGACATCTGGCAGGCGGCGCCAGCCGCTGCCGCACAGGCGGCCGGCGCCGAACTGATCCTGAACCTGAATGCCTCGCCCTATCATCGCGGCAAGGCCGAGGAGCGCCTGCAGGTGGTGGGCGCGCGGGTCGCCGAGACCGGCTGCCCGGTGGTCTACGTGAACCAGGTGGGCGGTCAGGACGAGCTGGTGTTCGACGGCCGCTCCTTCGTGCACGACGCCGCGCATGGCGCGCGCGCGGTGCTGCCGGCCTGGGCGACCGGGTATGCCCTGGTGCAGGGCCGGCGCGGACCGTCCGGGATCGAACTGCAGCCCCGTCCCGAGACCATGCACCTGTCCGCCTGCGGCATCCGCCCGACGCTGACCGACCCCGGCCCGGAGCCGGACGAGGCGGATGCCCGCGACCTCTACCAGGCCCTGATGATCGGCATCCGCGACTATGTCGCCAAGAATGGGTTTCCAGGCGTGCTGCTGGGCCTGTCCGGCGGCATCGACTCGGGGCTGACGGCTGCACTGGCGGTGGACGCCCTGGGTCCGGCCGCCGTGACGGCGGTGATGATGCCGTATCGCTACACCGCGTCGATGAGTATCGAGGATGCCGAGGCACAGGCCCGGCTGCTGGGTATCGAGTACCACGAGATCGCGATTGAGCCGATGGTGCAGGACTTCCTCGAGGGCCTGTCACCGGCGTTCGACGCGATGCCCGCCCATGCGGGGGATGTGACCGAGGAGAACCTGCAGTCGCGCGCCCGCGGGGTGCTGCTGATGGCACTGTCGAACCGCAGCGGCAAGCTGCTGCTGGCGACGGGCAACAAGTCGGAGATGGCCGTCGGCTATTCCACGCTGTATGGCGACATGAACGGCGGCTTTGCCCCGCTCAAGGATGTCTCCAAGCAGTGGGTGTACCGCCTGGCGCGCTGGCGCAATACGCGTGGCGCGGCGATCCCCGAGCGGGTGATCGAGCGTCCGCCCAGCGCCGAACTGGCGCCCGATCAGAAGGATGCCGATTCGCTGCCCCCCTACGAGGTGCTGGATGCGGTGCTGGAGGCCTTCGTCGAACAGGAGCGCTCGGTGGAGGAGATCGTGGCCGATGGCTTTGATCGGGCCACCGTGGAGCGCATCGCGCGGCTGGTTTTCCTGGCCGAGTACAAGCGCCGCCAGGCCCCGCCCGGGGTGCGCGTCAGCCGACGGGCCTTCGGCCGTGACCGGCGCTACCCGATCACCTCCGGCTACCGCCCGGGCTGAGGGCCCTCACGCGCCTGTGGCCCACGCAACGGCTGAGCCGGGGCGCGGGCGCCGCGGTGGCGGTTTGGTACACTTTCGGATGCAAGACGAGCGCCCGCGCGGCGGGCACAACCAAAGGGATTCGCATGAAGAAGATCGAGGCGATCATCAAGCCGTTCAAGCTGGAGGATGTCCGCGAGGCCCTGACCGAGATGGGCATTGCCGGCATGACCGCGACCGAGGTCCAGGGCTTTGGCCGGCAGAAGGGCCATACCGAGCTCTACCGGGGTGCGGAATACGTGGTCGACTTCCTGCCCAAGGTAAAGCTGGAGCTGGTGGTGGATGACGACCGCGTGGACGCCTGTATCGATGCGATCGTGAAGGCCTCGCGCACTGGCAAGATCGGGGACGGCAAGATCTTTGTCTCCGACATGGCCCGCGTGGTGCGTATCCGTACCGGCGAAGAGGGTAGCGAGGCGCTGTAACCCTCGGCCTCGGGCTTTGTCCCGTCATTGCGAGGAGCGCAGCGACGAGACAATCGGCCGGCTCCGGTAATCCCCGGATTCAGGCCTGCGGGTTCAGGAAACCGATTGCCGCGTCGCCTTCGGCTCCTCGCAATGACGGTTTGATTGTGAAGCCGGGGGAGTGCGGATGCTCCCCGGTCAGTTCGTGAAGAACGGCAAGCGGTCGAACACGCGCCACAGGCCGCCGCGCTGCTCGCGGGTCTCGATCGGTTCGCCCGCGCGCACGGCTACGGCGGCGTCGGGATAGTTCAGTTCCAGGACCATCATCGTCGCGTCGGCGTAGTCCTCGAGCCCCAGTTCGGTATAGGCACGCCACAGCACGCCCAGGGCCTGTGGCTGGACCTCGGCACCGGGGTAGGTGGCCAGCAGGTGACGCGCGCGCTCGGCGCCCGCGACCCAGGCGGTGCGCTCCATATAGAACTCGGCCACGCGCAGTTCGTAGGCCGCCAGCGCATTGCGGATATAGACCATCCGCAGGTAGGAATCCTGCGCGTAGCGGCTGTCGGGGAACTCGCGGATCAGACGGTCGAAATCCTGGAAGGCCTGCTCGAAGGGTTCCGGGTCCATCTCCGCCGGATCCCGCGGGAACAGGTTGGCGAGGAAGCCCTGCTGGCGGTTGAAGTTGATCAGCCCGCGCAGGTAGTACGCATAATCCAGGTTCGGGTGGCGCGGATTGAGCTGGATGAAGCGGTCCACCGCGGCGATGGCGGCCTCCGGCTCGCGCGCCTTGTAGTAGGCGTACGGGATCTCGATCTGCGCCTGCTGGGCATAGCGGCCGAACGGGTAGCGAGCCTCGAGGATTTCGTAGTATTCGACGGCCTGATCGTAGTTCCCCTCGTTCAGGGCGTTCTTCGCCTCGCCGTAGAGCTGACTGGCGGACCAGCCCAGCGTCGGGTCCTCGCGTCCGGCGCAGCCGGCAATCACAAGTGCCAGGAGCAGGACGGCGAGCAGGCGCAGCAGGTTTGGAGCAGAAATCACGATGGGGCCTCGCAGATGAAGCGGTGTCCGCGGATTCTACAACATCATGCCGTGCCTGGCCGTTCGCGGGTGCGGGAAAATCGAGACGAGTATCGCCAATGAACGAACCGCGATCTGCGGAACTCCCCGAGGAAGAGGCCGGCCAGCGGCTGGATGCCGCGCTGGCTAGGCTGTTCCCGGAGTATTCGCGCAGCCAGCTGACCCAGTGGCTGAAGGAAGGGGCCTTGACTGTGAACGGTGGCCAGCCGAAACCGCGCACGCCGGTGCAGGGCGGCGAGCATGTCGTGCTGGAGCCCCCGGAGGCCCCGGTCCTGGAGGCCGAGCCAGAGCCCATTGCGCTGGATATCGTCCATGAGGACCCCGCCGTACTGGTAATCAACAAGCCGGCCGGGCTGGTTGTGCACCCGGCGGCGGGGCATCGTGCCGGTACCCTGGTCAATGCCCTGCTGCACCATGACCCGAACCTCTCGCAGCTGCCGCGCGCCGGGGTGGTGCACCGGCTGGACAAGGACACCACCGGGCTGATGGTGGTTGCGCGTACGCCGCAGGCGCAGACCGCGCTGGTGCGCCAGTTGCAGGAGCGTACGGTCCACCGCGAGTACCGGGCACTGGTGCAGGGTCGCGTGATCAGCGGTGCCACCATCGAAGAGCCAATCGGCCGTCATCCGGTGGATCGCAAGCGCCAGGCGGTCACGGGCGGTGGCAAGCCGGCGGTGACCCACTATCGGGTAGCGGAGCGTTTCCCGGCTCATACCCTGCTGAATGTGCGACTTGAGACCGGGCGTACCCACCAGATCCGCGTGCACATGGCGCATATCCGGCACCCGATCGTGGGCGATCCCGCCTATGGAGGGCGCCCGCGCCCGGTGCGTGGCATGGGCGAGGCGGCGAAGGGGGCGCTCGCGGCCTTTCGCCGTCAGGCCCTGCATGCGGCGCGACTGGAATTCGAGCATCCTGACAGTGGCGAAGTGCTCGCCTTCGAGGCACCCGTGCCCGAGGATTTCGAGGCGCTGCTCGTCGCCCTGCGTACCGACCGGGAGGCCGAGAATGACCGCTGAATTGATCCCCACGCTCGCACCGGACTTCGGCGACCTCCCGTCGGGCGTCTGGGCGGTACAGAGCACGCGGGAGGGGGGCGTGAGCACGGGCCCCTGGTACTCGCTGAATCTCGCCCTGCATACCGGCGATGACCCCGAACATGTCGCCGAGAACCGCTACCGCCTGGAACACAGCCTGGGGATCGCGGAGCCCGTCGCCTGGCCGCGGCAGGTCCACGGCACGCGCGTCATCCGGGCCGAGGACCTGCTGGAGGCGTGGGAGCAGGGCGAGGTGATCGAGGCCGATGCGGTATTCACCGACGCGCCCGGTGTGGTCTGTGCGGTGCAGACGGCGGACTGCCTGCCCGTCGTGCTGGCGACCGACGATGGCGAGGCGGTGGCCGTGGCCCATGCCGGCTGGCGCGGGCTGGCCGACGGGGTGCTCGAGGCGGCCGTCGAGGCCCTGCGCATTACTCGCCCCGAGGCGGAGATCCGCGCCTGGATGGGGGCGGCGATCGGCCCGGGGGCCTTCGAGGTCGGGCCGGAGGTGCGTGATACCTTCCTCGATCACGATGTCGAGGCCGCGCCCGCCTTCCGTCCCGGCCCGAACGGGCATTTCCACGCGGACATCTACGCGCTGGCCCGGCACCGGCTGGAGCGCGTCGATGTTGTGCAGGTGGCAGGCGGCGGGCGCTGCACCTATTCGGAGGTCGGGCGGTTCTACTCCTACCGCCGGGACGGCGAGACCGGGCGCATGGGCACGCTGGCCTGGCTCGGGCATCTGGACGAGGAATGACGGCGCGCCACGTGTTCTAAATTCGGTGGCTATCCTTGAAGCGACGGGCATTGCCCCCATGGTTCGTGTCAGTTCATACAGATTTGACCGAGGGGTTTCCCAATGCGAATGGATCGCCTGACCACCAAATTCCAGTCCGCGATCGCCGATGCGCAGTCACTTGCCGTTGGCCGCGACCACCAGTTCATCGAACCGTCCCACCTGCTGCTGGCCTTGCTGGACCAGGATGGCGGTACCGTGCGCCATGTACTCGACCGCGCGGGCGTCAACGTGCGCCAGCTGCGCTCGGCGCTGGGCGAGGCGCTGGACCGCATGCCCCGCGTCGAGGGCGCGGCCGGCGAGGTCCATGTCTCCAATGACCTGGGCCGGTTGCTGAATGTCTGCGACAAGCTGGCCCAGCAGAACAAGGACCAGTACATCTCCAGCGAGCTGTTCCTGCTCGCCGCCGTCGACGAGAAGGGCGGCGTGGGCGAGATGCTGCGCCATGCCGGCGCCAACAAGGACGCACTGGACAAGGCCATTCATGACATTCGCGGTGGTAGCCAGGTGGACAACCCGGATGCCGAGGAGAGCCGTCAGGCGCTGGAGAAATACACCACCGATCTGACCGAGCGTGCCGAGCAGGGCAAGCTGGATCCGGTCATCGGGCGTGACGAGGAAATCCGCCGCTCGATCCAGGTGCTGCAGCGCCGCACCAAGAACAACCCGGTGCTGATCGGCGAGCCGGGGGTTGGCAAGACCGCGATCGTCGAGGGCCTGGCGCAGCGCATCATCAACGGCGAGGTGCCCGAGGGGCTCAAGGACAAGCGCGTACTGGCGCTGGACCTGGGTGCGCTGCTGGCCGGGGCCAAGTACCGAGGTGACTTCGAGGAACGGCTGAAGTCCGTGCTAAAGGAGCTGTCGCAGGAAGAGGGCCGGGTGATCCTGTTCATCGACGAGATCCATACGCTTGTAGGCGCCGGCAAGGCCGAGGGCGCGATGGACGCAGGCAACATGCTCAAGCCGGCGCTGGCGCGTGGTGAGCTGCACTGCATCGGCGCGACCACGCTGGATGAATACCGCCAGAACATCGAAAAGGACGCCGCGCTGGAGCGCCGCTTCCAGAAGGTGCTGGTCGACGAACCCAGCCAGGAAGACACCATCGCCATCCTGCGCGGACTGAAAGAGCGCTACGAGGTCCACCACGGAATCGAGATCACCGACCCGGCGATCGTCGCCGCCGCGCAGCTCTCGCAGCGCTACATCACCGACCGCCAGCTGCCGGACAAGGCGATCGACCTGATCGACGAGGCGGCCAGCCGCATCAAGATGGAGATCGACTCCAAGCCGGAGTCCATGGATCGCCTGGAGCGCCGTCTGATCCAGTTGAAGATCGAGCGCGAGGCGCTGAAGAAGGAATCCGACGACGCCTCGAAGAAGCGCCTCGACACCCTGGAGGGCGAGATCGAGCGCCTGGAGCGCGAGTACTCCGATCTGGAAGAGGTGTGGAAATCCGAGAAGGCCTCGGTCTCCGGTGCCGCGCAACTGAAGGAAGAGCTCGAGCGTGCCCGCATGGAGCTGGAGACGGCCCGCCGCGCCGGGGATCTCTCGCGCATGTCGGAGCTGCAGTACGGGCGGATCCCGGACCTGGAGAAGTCCCTGGCCATGGCCCACGAGATGGAAAGTCAGGAGACCAAACTGCTGCGCACCAAGGTGACCGACGAAGAGGTCGCCGAGGTCGTATCACGCTGGACCGGCATCCCGGTCTCCAAGATGCTGGAGGGGGAAAAGGACAAGCTGCTGCGCATGGAGGAGGCGATCGGCGCCCGCGTGGTCGGTCAGTCCGAGGCGGTCAATGCCGTGGCCAATGCCATTCGTCGCTCGCGGGCGGGCCTGTCCGACCCGAATCGCCCGAACGGCTCGTTCCTGTTCCTCGGCCCGACCGGCGTGGGCAAGACCGAGCTGACCAAGGCGCTGGCCAGCTTCCTGTTCGACACGGAAGAAGCGATGGTGCGCATCGACATGTCCGAGTTCATGGAGAAGCACTCCGTGGCGCGGCTGATCGGGGCGCCCCCGGGCTATGTCGGCTACGAGGAGGGCGGCTACCTGACCGAGGCCGTGCGCCGCAAGCCGTACTCCGTGATCCTGCTCGACGAGGTCGAGAAGGCGCACCCGGATGTCTTCAACGTGCTGCTGCAGGTGCTGGATGACGGCCGCCTGACGGACGGGCACGGGCGCACCGTGGACTTTCGCAACACGGTGATCGTGATGACCTCCAACCTGGGCTCGCAGCAGATCCAGGAGATGGCCGGCGAGGAGAACTACGCGGCGATGAAGGGCGCGGTGATGGAGATCGTCGGGCAGCACTTCCGCCCCGAGTTCATTAACCGTGTGGACGACGTGGTGGTGTTCCATCCGCTGGAGCGCGAGCAGATCCGCGCGATCGCCGACATCCAGTTGCAGTACCTGCGCAAGCGTCTGGAAGAGCGCGACCTGGGGCTGACCATCACCGACGCCGCGCTGGACCACCTGGGGGCCGCGGGCTTCGATCCGGTCTACGGGGCGCGTCCGCTCAAGCGGGCGATCCAGACCCAGCTGGAAAACCCGCTGGCGCAGTCGCTGCTGGCCGGCGAGTTCGGCCCCGGCGACACCATCGAGGTGGACATGGCCGGCGAGCATCTGGCCTTCACCCGCGCCGCAGCGGCCGCCTGATTCGGCCCGCTTTCTTCCGCAACCGACAAGGCCCGCCCCGCGCGGGCCTTTTTTGTTTGGGGCGCGCAGGGGCGGGTACCACAGCGGCGGTTAACAGCAGGCGATTTGGCGTGTGCGCCGCTATCCTGAGAGGGACAGGTGGGCGGCGAGATGCACGAGCCGCTTGTTGGACTAATCCGGGCGGGCAGGAAGGCGGACATGGACGGAGCAAGGATTGCCGCACTGGTGCTGGTGGCGTGGTGGCTGACGGGCTGCGGGCTGTGGGATGCGCGCGGACAGATGCAGATGATGGGCCAGGCCTGCACGATTGCCGGAACCGTGATGGCGGATGACGAGGTCCCGGGACCTTATGTGGTCGCGGTATTCCGCGCGCCGATGGAGGAGGGTGCCGTGCCGGAACCGGTGGACCACATGGTGAGCGCTGGAGGTGGCGAGTGGTTCTTTGGCCTGGCGCCGGGGCGTTACCAGGTCCTGGCCTTTGCCGACCCCGAGCGTGACGGGCGCCACGAGGCGGGTGCCCCGGTGTACCTGGCAAACGAGGGTGGCGTGCTGGAATGCCCTGCGGGTACGCGTTTTGGCGATATGGAGATCCGGATCGGGGGCGAAGGGGTCGCGGCACATGCGATCGCGTTGTCGCCCGCGCGCGAGCGGGGTCCGGAGGGCGGCCCCTTCAGCGTCGGTGGGGTCACGGCGTTCGGGGAAGTGACTACGCTGGATGACCCGCGTTTCGACGACGATGTCGCGCGCGGGAGCCAGTGGCGGCCGCTGGATTTCATGCTGGCCGGCTATGCCGGGGTCTATTTTCTCGAACCCTACGATCCCGGCCGCATCCCGGTTTTGTTTGTACACGGTATGAACGGCTCGCCGCGAGGGTTCGCCGAACTCATCCACCAGCTCGATCGCGAGCGTTACCAACCCTGGTTGTACTACTACCCGTCCGGGTTGCCCCTGCAGTCCATCGCGGCCCACCTGGCGCAGACCCTGGAAGAGCTGGAGCTGCGCTATGACGTGGAGTCCCTGCCGGTCGTGGCGCACAGCATGGGGGGGCTGGTGGCGAAGGGCTTTCTGCATGAGCGCGAGCGGCGGGCGGCGCCGGCCCGGATCCCACGCATGATTGCGTTGTCCACGCCCTGGCACGGGCATGCCGCCGCGCAGTCGGGGGTCGATCGTTCGCCGGTGGTGATCCCGGTTTGGCGTGACATGGCACCCGGCAGCGAGTATCAGCGCCGACTGTTCGAATCGGAACTGTCGGGGGAGACGGAGCTGCACCTGCTATTCAGCTTTCGCCGTCCGGATAGCGGAGGACGCGCAGGGACGGATGGCGTACTCACGCTGTCGACCATGCTGTACCCCCCGATACAGGGAATGGCGAGCAGCATCTACGGCGTGAACACCACGCATGCGGGGATTCTGACAGACCCGCTGGCGCTGAAGCGGGTACAAATGCTGCTCGAACCAGACCCCTGAGTGGGCCTTGAGGGCCAGAACGTGCGCGACGCATGCAGCGGTTTTGGCGTAGGCTGAAAGCCGTGCCGCGAATCGCCGCGGCACGGCTTTTCGGGAGGTCGTAATGCAGCTGTTCGAGTGTGAAGGCTGCGGTAGTGTCATTTATTTCGACAATACCTACTGCAATGGTTGTGGACGGCGGCTGGGCTTCCTGCCCGATCGCCTGGAGCTGTCGGCGCTGGAGATGGCCGGGGATGCGCTTTTCTCCTCCGGGGAGCCGATCCCGGGCGGGCTGTGGCGTGTCGCGGGCGAACCCGATGGGCCGCTTTATCGCCAGTGCCGCCACTACGCGGTGGACGCGGTCTGTAACTGGATGGTGCGCCACGATGACCCGGAGGGCTATTGCCGCGCGTGCCGGCTGAACCGCACCATCCCCGATCTGAGCGTGCCGGGCAATGCGCGCCTGTGGGAACGGATGGAGACGGAAAAGCGGCGCCTGGTCTACAGCCTGTTGCGCCTGGGGTTACCCGTTGTGTCCAAGCAGACGGACTCCGCCGGCGTGGCGTTCGATTTTCTGGCCGACCCGAACCCTGATTTCCACGAGGGCGGCGGCGTGGTAACCGGGCATGCGAACGGCGTGATTACACTCAACATCGCGGAGGCGGACCCGTCCGTGCGCGAGAGCATGCGCGAGGCCATGGCCGAGCCCTACCGCACCATCCTCGGACACTTTCGTCATGAATCGGCGCATTACTACTGGGACCGTCTGATCGGGGGGACGCGCTGGCACGAGTACTTCCGTGGCCGCTTCGGCGATGAACGCATCGACTACGACGAGGCGTTGCGCCGCCATTACGAGGATGGGCCGCCCAGCGACTGGCAGAACCATTTCGTGTCCGCCTATGCAAGCTCCCATCCCTGGGAGGACTGGGCCGAGACCTGGGCGCATTACCTGCATATCGTCGACGCCCTCGATACGGCGGCGGCCTATGGCATGGATGTCGCGCCCAGTGTTGGAGAGGCGGCGAGGCTTGGGCCGCAGGGCGGGCAATCGCATTTCGATGCCTACGCCACCGACGATCCGGATGCCCTGGTCGCGCACTGGCTGCCGCTGGCCGCAGCCCTGAACAGCCTGAACCGCAGTATGGGGCATGCCCATGTCTATCCATTCGTCTTGACACCGGAGGCGATCTCGAAGCTGGGCTTCGTGCATCGGGTCATCCAGGATTTTCGTACCGGTAACCGTTCCGCAGGCGAGCGGGAACTGCTGCACACGCATCGCGTCTGAGGGCCGGACACTTCAGGGAGGAAGCGGATGTACAACGTCGCGACCCGAGGACCGTTCAAGGGACTGAACCCGCGCGTAGCCCCGATCGCGCTGCTGCTGGTGGTGCTGATCGCGCTGTTTGCGATCTACCGCACGGATGAACTCGAGCGGGTGGTCTCGGACGCCCGCACCTTTCTGACGCCTTTCCTCGAGTGGTACTACGTGGTCGCGATGGCCGTGTTCCTGGCCATCGTGATCTGGCTGGGGGTCGGCCGTTACAAGGACGTCCGTCTCGGGCGGGATGACGAGGTGCCGGAGTTCACCACTGTCTCGTGGCTGGCCATGCTGTTTGCCGCCGGCATGGGCGTGGGCCTCCTGTTCTGGGCGGTGGCCGAGCCGCTCAGTCACTACGGGGGCAACCCGTTCCTGCTGGACAACGGCGAGACGGCCGAGGCCGCCGACATGTCGATGGTGCTGACCTATTTTCACTGGGGTCTGAATGCCTGGGCGGTGTTTGCGCTGCTGGCGCTGATCCTCGCCTACTTCGGCTTTCGCCGGGGGCAGCCGCTGGCGCTGCGCTCCGCGCTGCATCCGCTGATCGGGAAATACAGCCACGGCTGGCCCGGCGACATCGTTGATCTGCTGGCCATCCTCGCCACGGTGTTCGGGATCGCGACTACCCTGGGGCTGGGTATTCAGCAGCTGGATACCGGGTTGGTGCATACCCTGGGGATTTCCGGTGGCGAGAACGGGCAGCTGTTCCTGGCAGCCCTGCTCACTGTCATTGCGATCGTTTCGGTCATTACCGGCGTCCAGGTCGGCGTACAGCGGATTTCCCAGGCCAATATGTGGCTGAGCGTGGCGCTGATGGGCCTGCTGCTGATCTGGGGGCCGACCCAGTATCTGCTGGCACTGTTCGTGCAGTCCTCCGGCAGTTACCTGCAGAACCTGCTGGGGCTCTCGCTGTACACCCACGCCCACCAGACGGACCCCTGGCATTCCGACTGGACGGTGTTCTACTGGGGCTGGTGGCTGGCCTGGGCGCCGTTTGTCGGGCTGTTCATCGCGCGCATCTCGCGCGGGCGCACGCTGCGCGAATTTGTCCTGGGCGTGCTGCTGGTGCCTACGGTCATCACCTTTTTCTGGCTGGCGATGCTGGGCGGTACCGCGCTGCATGCCGAGGTCGAGGGGATCGCGGATATTGCCGACAAGGTCTCCGAAGACCTGACCATGGCCACCTTCGCGACCATGGATACGCTGGAGCCCTGGCTGGTGGCCAAGGTCGGGGGCGGGCTGATCACGATCCTGATTGCGACCTACCTGCTGACCTCCGCCAACGCCGGGATCGTCGTGATCAATACCCTGCTGGCCCACGGTTCCACAGAGCACCGCAAGCGGCATCTGACCATCTGGGGTGCGTTGATCGGCCTGATCACTGCGGTGTTGCTGCTGGCGGGCGGGCTGGAGGTCCTGCAAAGCGCAGTGATCCTGGCGGCCCTGCCATTTTCGCTGGTGATCCTGATGATGATCGTGGGGCTGATCCGGGGGCTGGAGCAGGAGCGCTGGGCACCGCGCCCGGGCGAGCGGTCGATCCTGCCCAGCGAGCCCTGGCAGGTGCCGGCGGATCGCGTTAGCGAGGACTATGACACCGAGGATGATGCCCCAGAATCCGGTCCGGACGACGATAATCCGGAAGATCGGGGGCCACCGCCGCGGCCGTGGTGAGGGTCGGGCGATTCGCCGGTCGTGATGGAAAGTCCCGCCGGCTTTGCGTTCACTTTTGGACGCGGCGACCTTGCCTTAGCCTGTTCACACATTCGATAACCGAGAGAGCACCATGAGCGACGATACCCTGCAGCTGTCCGGCGACCTGATCCAGAAGATCCAGGACGTTCTGGTCGAGACCGATCCCAAGGCCCAGCAGCCCATCGTGGCCGTGCAGTATCTGAGCGCGATCACTGGTTTTCTGGTGGCGCAGATGCCGGAGTCGGTGAACGAGCGCAAGGAGTATCTGAAGCAGCTCTCGCAGTTCACCGAGTCGGTGTTCGTGGATATGGAGAGCCGCAAGCAGGCCGCCCCGCCGCCGCAGGAGGCCAGTGGCGTCTGGCGCCCGGGCGATAACTAAAGTCCGTTTGTGCCCGCCTGAGTGGGGGCATGAAGCCGGAGGCTGGGGCTCAGTCGTCCTCGGCCTCGCCCTTCTTGCGTGAGCGCATCTGGCGCAGCATGGCTTCCTGCTCGTTGAAGCTTGGCATGCGCCGCTTGCCGCCCACGTCGCGATCGCGCTCATTCGCCCCGGCGGGGCCCGGGTGCCCGGCGCGCTCGCCTTCCTTGATCGACTGGTATTCAGTCAGTTCGCGCTGGGCGTCCTCGTCGCTGGTGTAGCGGCCGCGATAATCCTGGGGCGGCTTGTGGCCCTTGCGCAGGAACACCTGCTTGCGCAGTTCCTTGTTGTAGTCGGTCACGCGGCGGTCGATCCAGATCAGATCAAACGCCGCCCAGGCCACCATGGCACCCGTCGGGATCAGCCACCACCAGCCAGCCACTAGCCAGGCCACGATCAGGATTGCCGCACTCAGGCCAATGTAGCCCGCGCCCCCCAAAGGTTCGCGCAGATAGAAACGGTGCAGTCCCAGCGGAAACAGGACCCAGGCGACGTAGGCGGGCGGGCGCGCGCGCATCTCGGCCGCGAGTTTCGCGTTGATCGCCTGCAGGCCGCCGCCCTCGAGATCCAGTTCCTTCCACGCCTTGCGCATGGGTGCCTCCCAGCTGTGGACAATCGTCCGTGCACGGTAACGAACTGTGCCGGCATGCGCGATTGTTCGGGTTCGGCTCGGGGTTACCCGGTCGGGTTCTCGTGGGTCGGATCGCGTTCCAGCAGGCGGCGGGCGGCCTCGCGTACCGGTCGCCCCTGGTAAAGCACGGCGTGGACCTCCGCGGAGATGGGCATGTCCACCGACAGGGCCTCGGCGCGCGTGCTGATCTGGCGCGCGGTCTCGACCCCCTCGACCGACTGGCCGATACGGGCGCGGGCCGTCTCCAGGTCATAGCCCTGACCCAGTAGGCGCCCCAGGCGACGGTTGCGCGACTGGTCATCGGTGCAGGTGAGGATCAGATCGCCGAGACCGGAAAGCCCGGTCAGCGTGCCCGGCTGGGCCCCGACCGCCTCGCCCAGGCGCTGCATCTCGGCCAGACCGCGCGTCATCAGCGCGGCGCGGGCATTGCCGCCGTAGCCCGCGCCGTCGGCGATCCCGGTCGCGACCGCGAGGACGTTCTTCAGGGCTCCGCCCAGCTCCACACCAATCACGTCGTGATTGCGATAGATGCGCAGGGCGTTGCCATGCAGTGCGCCAGTCAGGCGGTCCAGGCTGTGTTCGCTCTGCGAGGCCGCCGTCAGTGCGGTGGGCTGGCCGCGGGCCACCTCTGCGGCGAAGGAGGGTCCGGAGATCAGCGCGGGCGGGAAGCCGGAGCCCAGTTCTTCCTCGGCGATCTCGTGCAGCCAGGCCCCGCTGGATGTCTCCAGTCCCTTGGTGGCCCAGGCGACCGTCTGCCCTTCACGCAGGCGCGGCTGCATCCAGCGCAGGGTCTCGCGAAAGGCCCCGGACGGGACCGCGATCAGCACCAGGTCGACATCGTCGATCACACCGGGGGCGGCGCTGATGGAGAGGGTTTCGGGGAAGGGGATGCCGGGCAGATAGCGGGCGTTCTCGCGCGCGCGGCTCAGCCGCTCGGCGGCCTCGTCCTTGCGGACCCAGAGCACGACGTCCTGGTGCAGACGCGCGGCGTGGATCGCCAGCGCGGTGCCCCAGGAACCGCCACCCAGGAGTGCGATGCGCACGGGTGCGAGCCCCGGATCAGGCCTGGGAGGTCGACTCCGGCGCGGCCGCCTGCGAGTCGCCGGATGCCTTTTTCTGGTCTTCCAGGTGTTGCTGGTACAGCGCCTCGAAGTTGACCGGCTGCAGCAGCAGCTGCGGGAAGCCGCCCTTGAGTACCAGGTCCGCGACCGTTTCGCGGGCGAACGGGAACAGCAGGTTCGGGCAGTAGGAGCCCAGCAGCTGGTTGAGCTGGTCGCGGGGGAAGCCGCGGACGATGAAGACCCCGGCCTGGTTGATCTCGACCAGGTAGGCGGTCTTGCCGTTGGACTCGGTGGTCACGGTCAGTTTCAGCTCGACCTCGAACACGCCTTCTTCTTCGCGAATCGGGCGGGCGTTGGTGTTCAGCTGAATGTTGGTGTCGCCCTTCCACTCGTTCAGAAAGATCTCGGGGGCGTCCGGCGACTCGAACGAGATGTCCTTGATGAACACCTTCTGGATGGAGAAGCCGGGGTTGTCCTGGGAGTTGCCCTGCGCGCCCGCGCCGTTACCGCTGGTGTTGGAGGTTTCTTCAGCCATGATGTTGTTCCGAGTCGTGGAGAATGGGATTCGTGTGCGGGAATCGTAAAGGAATGTGGCGCCGGATAGGAGTCAAGAGGCGGGTGAGTTTTCCCGTCGTCCTGGGGGCTCAGGCGTCGCTGGTGCGCGCGATGCCGGCCGCTTCGGCCATGCGTTGCAGTTCACCGGAGCGATCCAGCGCCTGCAGCTCGTCGTATCCGCCGATATGGGTGTCACCCAGGAAAATCTGCGGCACCGAGCTGCGGCCGGCCCGCTGTTCCATCTCCGCGCGCGCCCCGGGTTCGCGATCCACCGGGTGGTCGTCGAAGGGGTAACCGTGGTGGATCAGCAGCCGGCGGGCCAGCAGACAGAACGGGCAGCGGACCGTGCCATAGACCTCGAAGCGCATTACTTCTTCTTGATCGGCATGCCCGCGGATTGCCAGGCCTGGATGCCGCCCTGGAGGTTCACGACATCCTGGAACCCCGCAGCGGTCAGCTGTGAGGCGGCCATCGCGGAGCGGTTACCGCTGCGGCAGTACACCACTACGGGCTTGTCCTTGTACTTGGCGATGTCGTCCATGCGCTTTTGCAGGCTGCCCACCGGGATGTGCTTGGCCCCACCAATGCGGCCGGAGGCGATCTCGTTGTCCTCGCGCACATCCAGCACCAGGCTGTCGTCCTGATTGATCACGCGCACGGCCTCGCTCGGCGAGAGGGTGCGGTACTTGCGGGTCAGGCGGCGGAACTCGGTGAACAGGATCATCCCGACAACCGCCAGCAGGGCACCGGTCAGGATCGGATGATTGGACAGGAATTCAGGGAGTCTTTCGAGCATTCAGGCCGCCGCGTCGGTCAGGGAGATGTCAGGAGCTGCAGAAAACGTCCTGCATCATACCGATCAGGCGCAGCGTGCGGGAGTCCCCCACTCGGTAGTAGACACGGTTCGCATCCTTGCGGGTCGCCAGGATGCCCTTGTCGCGCAGGATGCCCAGGTGCTGCGAAATGTTGCTCTGCGAGGTCCCGACCTGATCGACGATTTCCTGTACGCTGATCTCGCGATCGCCGAGAATGCAGAGGATCTTGAGCCGCAGGGGGTGGGACATGGCCTTGAGCGAGCGCGAGGCCCGTTCAATGTCCTCGTCCTGAGACATCAGTTCTTCTTCGACCATCTTTTCTTCTTCGACCGCTTCGTTGCTCACGGCATGCCTCTTTATTGTTTTGCGAAACAGCAAGCCCGTAACCGGGTGAGAATATAAGTACCTAAACGTACCCCGATATGCGAATTTGCGCAATCTTGACTTCCCGATACCCCTTACTGCTTGTTCTGGCGGCATTTTTGCTGGCGCCCGCAGGCAGCCTGTCGGCGTTTGAACCGGAGGCCGAACTGGAGGAGACGCTGGAGGCGATCCGTGACCTGGAGCGCAGTCAGGAGGAGCGCCAGGCCGCGCTCGAACGTCTGGAGGATGAGCTCGAGCGCGCGGCGCGGGGCAGCAGCGAGTCGCGGCGCGAACTGCGCGAACTGGAGGCCCAGCGCGAGCAACAATCCGAGGTGATCGCCGAGCACGAGGCGCGCGTTGAGCAGGAAGAGGAACGGCTGCGCGAGGAACGCGTGCAGGCGGGGCGCCTGCTGCGCGACCAGTGGCAGCGCGACCGGCACCCGGGACGCGTACCCGGCACCGGAGGCGAGGGCGAGCTGAGCCGGTTGCACCCGGAGATCGCCGCGCGCCTGCGCGAGGCGCGGGCCGAGGCGCTGGCGGCCCTGGGTGAACAGCTCGAGGTGCTGCGCGCCGCGCGCGACGACCTGGAACGCGAGCAGGCGGTGCTGGCCGAGCAGGAGGCGGCGCTGCGCGAGGTGGTGGCGGATCTCGAACGCGAGGAGGAGCGGCAGCGTGTGGCGATGGACGAGCTGGAACGCGCGATCGCGGACGAGGCGCTGGAGCTGGCGCGGCTGGAGCGCAATGCCGAGACGCTGGAAGACCTGATTCGCGAGGTGGAGCGCGATGCGGCTGAACGCGAAGAGCGTGCTGCGCGGGGCGATCCCCCACCCGAGCGTGCGCCCGTTCGTTCCGATGTCGCCTTTGCTGACCTCCAGGGCGAGCTTCCGATGCCGGCGGACGGCTCGGTCGTTCGGCGCTTCAACGAGCCGCGCGGCAGTCGTCTGCAGTCACGCTGGCGCGGAACCGTGCTGGAGGTTGACAGCGGCGAGTCGGTGCACGCCGTCCATTTTGGTCGTGTGGTCTACGCCGACTGGATGCAGGGCTACGGTTTTCTGGTGATCCTCGACCACGGGAGCGGTTACCTGACGCTGTACAGCAACCTGGAGGAAATCCTGGTCGCCGAGGGCGAGGAGGTCGAGGGCGGCACGCGGATGGCCCTGGCCGGCGCCGGGCGCGAGGCGATCGCACCGGGACTCTACTTCGAGATTCGGCGAAATGGCGATCCGTTGAACCCTGAGGACTGGTGGCTATCTCAATGACGAGCGTCACGAAATAATCGTGACCGTGTTTGAAGGATTTGTCGGGCGAAAACAGCAGACGCAGTCGGGCGTTCAGGCATGGGTCAGATTCCCGGTGCTACCATCGGTCCGGTAAATACCTCCGTTTCTAGAGGATCGGTAATGAAGAAGTCTTGTCGCACTGGGTACGCCCTGGTGGTGGGTTTGGTTGTCGGTGTCATGCTCAGCGTGTCGGTGGCGGTGTATGCCGATCGCGAGAATGGCGCACAGAATGCCTTGCCGGTGGAGGACCTGCAGCGGTTTACCGAGGTGTATATGCGCATCAAGCGCAATTACGTCACCGAGGTGGACGACAAGGAGCTGCTGGATAACGCCATCCAGGGGATGCTCTCCGGGCTGGACCCGCATTCGGCCTATCTCGACGAGCAGGACTTCGAGGACATGCAGGTCGGGACCTCCGGCGAGTTCGGTGGTCTGGGGATCGAGGTCGGCATGGAGGATGGCTTCGTCAAGGTCATTGCCCCGATCGACGACACCCCGGCGAGCAAGGCCGGCATCCAGGCGGGTGACCTGATTATTCGCCTGGACGGTGAATCGGTGCAGGGCATGACGCTGTCCGATGCCGTCTCCAAGATGCGTGGAGAGAAGGGCTCCGACATTACCCTGACCATCGTCCGCGAGGGCGAGGACCAGCCGAAGGAGATCACGCTGACCCGTGACCGTATCCAAGTCCAGAGCGTGCGATCCGAGATCCTCGAAGACGGGTATGGCTACCTGCGTATCAGCAACTTCCAGCAGCGCACCGCGCGTGACGTCGTGCGAGCCGTCGAAGAGCTGAAGGAAGAGGGTGATCTGCGCGGCCTGGTGCTGGACCTGCGCAACAACCCGGGCGGCATTCTGAACGGTGCGGTCGGTGTGTCCGATGCGTTCCTGGAGGAAGGGCTGATTGTCTACACCGAGGGCCGGCTGGAGGACTCGCAGTTCCGCTACCAGGCCTCGCCGGGTGATGTGCTCGGCGGTGCCCCGATGGTGGTACTGGTGAACCGGGGTTCGGCCTCGGCTTCCGAGATCGTGGCCGGCGCCCTGCAGGACCACAAGCGTGCGGTGGTCATGGGCCAGAACACCTTTGGCAAGGGTTCGGTGCAGACGATCCTGCCGCTGACCGAGAACACCGGTATCAAGCTGACCACCGCGCGTTACTTCACGCCGGACGGCCGCAACATCGAGGAAGACGGCGTAGAGCCCGATATCCGGCTGGAGAATCTGACGGTCTCGCGTGCCGATGACGGCAATGGCCGCGACGCCCAGGTGCGCATGCAGCGGGAGCTGCAAGGCGAGGACGTGCCGGAGGATGATGACGACAATGGCGAGAGCCTGGCCGAGCGCGACTACGGCCTGAGCGAGGCCCTGAATCTGCTCAAGGGGCTGAACATCTACAGCCAGCGCTGATCGGAGGTGGCCATGACGCAGGAAACACCGCGTGTCCTGGTGCCGCTGGCGGCCGGGGCCGAGGAGCTGGAGGCCGTCACCATCATCGACTTGTTGCGCCGCGCGCGCTTCGAGGTCACGGTCGCGGGGCTCGAACAGGGCCCCGTGCGCTGTTCCCGCGGGACGGTGATCCAGCCGGACGCCACGCTGGAAGCAGTTCAGGACGATGCCTTCGACCTGATCGTGCTGCCCGGTGGGCTGCCGGGCGCCGATCACCTGCGCGACGATCCACGGGTGCAGGCAATGCTGCGGGCACAGGCCGAGCGCGACGGCTGGCTGGGCGCGATCTGCGCCGGGCCCAAGGCGCTGGCGCAGGCGGGTGTGCTGGAAGGTCGCCGCGTGACCTCGTTTACCGGGGCACTGGACGAATCGGGTATCCCCTCTACCGGGGGGCTCGTGGAAGTCGACGAGCGCATCATTACCGGACGTGGTCCGGGGGCGGCGATGGACTTTGCCCTGACGCTGATCGAGCAGCTGGCCGGGCGCGAGGCCCGCGAGGCCGTCGAGGGACCGTTGCTGCGTCCTTAGCAAGGCAGACCTTTCCTGCTCCCCGTGCACGCCCTGCGCGGCTCCATCCAGCGTCCCTTTGCATCCTGGCATGAACCCGACGGCCCCAGTCGATTAGACTGTGCGGGTCTCGCGGTCGCCTGGCCGCGCCCAACGAACCCAACCCAAGGAGTCGTGACCGAATGGCAGGCCACAGCAAGTGGGCGAACATCCAGCATCGCAAGAACGCCCAGGACGCCAAGCGCGGCAAACTCTTTACCAAGCTGATCCGCGAGATCACCGTCGCTGCCCGGCAGGGCGGGTCCGACCCCGAGACCAATCCGCGCCTGCGCCTGGCGATCGACAAGGCGCTTGGCGCCAACATGACGCGGGATACCATCGAGCGCGCGGCCAAGCGCGGCGCCGGTGAGTCCGACGGGGCCGCGATGGAGGAGATTCGCTACGAGGGTTATGGCCCGGGCGGTGCGGCGATCCTGGTCGACTGCATGACCGACAATCGCAACCGGACAGTGGCCGAGGTCCGCCACGCCTTCTCCAAGATGGGTGGCAACCTGGGGACCGATGGCTCGGTGGCCTATCTGTTCCAGAACAAGGGCGTGGTCCGCTTTGCGCCCGGTCTGGACGACGAGACGGTCATGGAGGCCGCGCTGGAGGGCGGCGCCGAGGATGTGCAGGTCGAGGACGACGGCGCAATCGAGGTGATTACCGAGCCCGATGCCTATCAGGACGTGCGCCAGGCGCTGCTGGACCGCGGACTGGAGCCGGAGAGCTCCGAGGTCACCTGGCGCCCGGAGACCCTGTCGCCACTGGATGCGGAGACCGCCGAGTCCGTGCTGAAGCTCCTGGAGATGCTGGACGACCTGGACGACGTGCAGAACGTCTTTACCAACGCCGATTTCCCGGAAGGCGTGGGGCAGTGATGCCGCGCTGCTGCGCGCCGTAATCCGCGCCTCTCTGGACAAACAACGATGCGTATCCTTGGTATCGATCCCGGCTCGCGGATTACCGGCTTTGCGGTGATCGAGTATGCCAAAGGCCAGGGCCGTTCCCGCGGCCATGGCGTGATCCGGCCCAGATCCAAGGGGTTTCCCGAGCGCCTGGGCGAGATCTTTGCCGGTGTCGTTGAGGTGATCAGCGAACTCAAGCCCGACGTACTGGCGATCGAAACGGTGTTCGTCGCGCGCAATGCGCAGTCGGCGATCAAGCTGGGGCACGCCCGGGGGGCCGCCATCTGCGCGGCGACCCAGGCCGGGCTCCCGGTACATGAATATGCGCCGCGTGCGATCAAGATGGCGGTGGTCGGCGTGGGCAGCGCGGACAAGGAGCAGGTCCAGCACATGATGCAGCAACTGTTACGTCTGACCGAACCGGCCAGCAGCGATGCCGCCGATGCCCTGGCCGTCGCGCTGTGCCATGCCCATACCGCCCAGCACCAGGCGCGTCTGGCAGGGGCCGCCTCGGCCGTGATCGGGGGGCGCCCATGATTGCCCGGCTGGAGGGGACGCTGATCAGCCGCGAGGTGAATGGCGTGGTGATTGATGCGGGTGGCGTGGGCTACGAGGTCGAGGTTCCGCTCTCCACGCTGGCGGCCCTGCCGGAGCCGGGCGGCAGTGTCGTGCTGACCACGCACCTCGTGGTACGCGAGGATGCGCACCAGCTATTCGGGTTCATGCACAAGCGCGACCGCGATCTGTTCCGGCGTCTGATCCGGGTCAACGGGATCGGGGCCAAGCTCGCGCTGGCGATGCTCTCGACCTACGCGGGCGATGAACTGGCCGGCCTGATCAGCGGCGGTGACGTGACCGGACTGGCCAAGGTCCCGGGGATCGGCAAGCGCACGGCCGAACGGGTGGTGCTGGAGCTCGGCGAGCGACTGGCCGAGATGGGATTCGCGGCCACGCCGGGTGACGCCGGCGTAGGGGTCGATGCCCCGGCCGCCGCGATGGACGGCGAGGCCCTGGCGGCGCTCGAGTCGCTGGGTTATCAGCGCGCCAGCGCGGAGAAGATGGTCGCCGCCGTGCGCGATCAGGCCGATTCGGTAGAGACGCTGGTGCGCCTGGCATTGCGCGCGACCGTCAGGCGCTGAGAATGCCGGCCCGGTATCGCCTGGGCCGGTCAGATACGGTCAGCAGGCGCCCCCCCTAGCAGTCGCCGATGCGCTGGCCTTCAACCGAGATTCGCACGGACATGGGACCCATCGGCGAGTCGATCTCGCTGCTCATCTCGCCCTCCGCTCGATCCCCCATGAACTGCATTGAGCCCTGCATGTCCATGCTGGTGCCGTCGGGATCGGTGCAGGTCATGGTGTAGTCCACACCGTCCGCGCGCATGTCCATGCTGTCCACGCTGCAGCCGTCCGGTGCCTCGATCATCTCCTCGCCGCGCGCGAGGTCGTCCTCGGTCACGCACTCGGTGTAGGTCTCGGTCTGCTCCGGCATCTGGTGCGCGCCGTCCATGGTGGTGGTGTTCGTGTACTCCCACTCGCCCGGCTGGATATTCGGTGTTTCGGCCTGGGCCACCAGTGGCAGGAACGCGAACGGGACGGCGGCCAGCAGGCTGTAAAGGCTGGAACGAGGCATCATGATGGGGCTCTCCCTGCGAAATGTGTGCGGTTCATGGTGCCTTGGCGCTTGCAGGGGAGCAAATTGGCGAATGTCTCTGATCGGTGGCATGTTGCGGTTGGGGGTCTCGGAGGGGATGCATGGCCATACCATTATGGGTGTTGGGCGGTGCGGGTGCCGTGGTGCTGGGCGGCGCCGTGCTGCTGGACGGGGATCCGCGCGATTTCCTGGCGGGCGGCGGGCATCCGGCCGCTCCCGGCTGTGCGATTCCGGTGGAGATGCATCTGGGCGAGATCGACCCGCGCTTCGAGCTGGAGCCCGACGAAGTGCGCCGCGCACTCGATGCCGCGGTGGCGATGTGGGAGACCCATACCGAAGAACGGCTGTTTACCGCCCGCGACGGTGAAGGGATGGCCGTGCGGCTGGTGTTCGACGAACGTCAGGCCGGCGCCATGGCGCGGGAGCGCTCGCGTGCGCAGCTGGATCAGGCACAGGCGGATATCGACGATGCCCGGGAGCGCCTGGACCGCCATCGCTCGGCGCTGAACGCCGACGTCGAGCTGTACGAACGCGGTGTGCGCGGGTTCGACGAGCGCCGCCGTGCGCACGAAGGCCGGGTCGCCGACTGGAATGCGGGGCGCGGGGAGCGCAGTGCGCAGGCCCGCGAGCGTCTGGAACGGGAAGCGCGAGAGCTGCGCGAGGAGCACGAACGACTGGAAGAGCGCCGCCGCGGGCTGGAGGATCGCCGGTCGGATCTGAACGCGGCCGGTCGCGACCTGGAACGCGAGATCGCCGCCTTCAATGAGCAGGTCGATCAGTTCAACCGGACAGCGGCTGCGGGCAGCGGTTTCGACATGGCGATCTACCAGCAGCAGGGCAACCGTCGCAGCATCACGGTCTACAAGGCGAGCGACTTTGACGAACTGCGCCTGACGCTGGCACACGAGCTCGGCCATGCGCTGGGGATCGGGCACGTCGATGACCCCGCCGCGGTCATGCACGCGGAGCTGGGCCTCGCGAACGCGGGCCGCGAGGACCTGGCCGCGGCGGATCGTGCCGCGCTGGTGGAGTCGTGCGGGGTGGAGCTGGTGAAGCCGTGAAGGGCCGGGGCGCGATCCCTCGCCCCGGCAGGCATCAGAAGCGGTAGCGCAATCCCGCCGACAGGACGTGTACATCGCCCCGCGTGCGCCCGCGAGTCTCGGTGGTTACCCCGACATTGGCAAACTCCGATTCGAGCTCGATCGACTCGCTGCCAACGTCGATATAGGCATAGCCGAAGTCGAAACTGAAGCGATCGCTGGCGCGGTAGCTGGCGCCGACCGTGTACCAGGTGCGGTCGCCATCCGGTGTGCGCGTGCTGCGAAATCCGTCGCGGGTCGGTGTGCGGTCGTACTGGATTCCGGCGCGCAGCGTCCACTGCGGGTTGGCCTGATATTCTGCGCCCAGGGCGATCGCATAGCTGTCGCGATAGTTCTGATCCAGGGTCTGGATGGAACCGCCACCGCTGCCGCGAACATCGATCTCGTCGAAGTTCGACCAGCGAAACCAGGTGTACTGCACAAGCCCGGTCCAGCGGGCATCGAACTCGTGCGACAGGGCGACGCTCGCGATATCCGGCAGTTTCAGTTCGGCCTGCGCGGACATGGTGTTGGTATCCGCACCGGTCCCGGCCGGGGGCGTGATCGTTGCGGTGCCACGCAGGTTCTGGCTGACCCCGTGGCGGTAGTGCAGGCCCAGCCGGGTCGCGTCGGTCAGGTCGGCCTGCAGGCCCAGGTTGAAACCGACATCCCAGCTGTCGCCCTCCAGCTTGAATTCGCCATCGGTGTCCGGATCCGGTCCCGCGGGCGAGGGGATGGCGCTGCGCAGCGTGGCGTTCGCGTAGTGCAGGTCCAGGCCGCCGCCGATGGAGACGCGCTCGCTCAATTCGAAGGCCATCGACGGGTGCAGGTTGATCACCTTCAGGTCGGTCTCGGTGGAGTCGTAGCGGCCGAAGAAGTCGTCGTCGTAGTCGTTGGCCAGGCCATAGGGTGCGGTCAGCCCCACGCCCAGCCACAGGCGCTCGCCATAGCGCTCGGCCCAGTAGAGGTTCGGGACGGGGGTCGGCTCGTACGGGTTGCCGCCGTTGCCACCGTCGGTGGCCTGTTCGCCGAAGGCGCCGGTGGCCGAGGAGCCCCGGTCGCTCATGCGTGTGCGCGGCATCAGCAGGTGCACGTTGGCCTGAAACTCGCCGCTTTGCAGACGCGTCATGCCGGCCGGGTTGAAGTAGATGGTGCTGGCGTCATTGGCGGCGGCGGCCTCGCCGGCATAGGCTCGGCCAAGGCCGGTGACACCCTGTTCCTGGATGTAGAACCCCGCTGCGAGCAGGGTGGCCGGCGCGGCGAACACGGCGCCGGCGACGGCCACACTGAGCGCCAGTCGGCGCGTGGAATAGTGCGTCATGCGGTCCCCCGGGGTCTTGTTATGGTCGGGGCAGGGCGTGCCCCCCGTCCCGGGGTGACCGCCTGCTCCCGGTCCGGACCCTACCGGGTTGGACGATATGCGCCAACCTTTTTTCGGGGTGAGAGCATTGGAAAAGTCATACGCTGGGGGATGACTGCGGGGGAGTCAGAGCAGTAGGGCAAGCCCCACGACCGCGGCGGTGACGCCCCCGATCAGCAGGGCAAGCGTGCGCCGGGTGAAGCGGCCGAAGAACAGGCGGGCGGCCCGTTCACGCAGGCCGAAGCTGTCCTGCAGTCCGACGATGGCCGCGATCAGGCCACCGACCAGCAGGACAATGCCGAGGATCTGGATCATCGCGTCTCCCTCCATGCGGTTCGTTTACCACTTGCGTGGTGCGATCAGACGCAGCAGCGCCAGCAGCAGAATCGCCCCGACGGTGGCCGCCACCAGGGTCCCGATCAGGCCGGCCGTCGGTACCCCCAGCTGGGTGAACAGCCAGCCACCCAGCACCGCCCCAATGACCCCGATCACGATGTTCAGCAGGATGCCCTGGCCGGCGCCGTGGACCAGCAAACCCGCGAGCCAGCCGGCGATGCCGCCGACCAGCAGCAGCAATAACAGTGATTCAACGGGCATTGAGTACTCCTTTGCTCTCTTGTCTGATGGATGACGGGGACGGGCGTTCCGTGCGGCCCGGATTCAGCCGACGGTGGCATAGCGCGTGGCGCTGCCCAGCCAGCGCTCGATCAGGGCCGCAGCACGCGGCCGGTCCTCGCGCACGCGCAGGGCCAGTTCCGTGGCCTCCTCCAGCAGGTCCTGATCGCGTGACCAGTCGGCCACGCGGAAGCTGCGGTCGCCCGTCTGGCGTGTGCCCAGCAGCTCGCCAGGGCCGCGCAACCGGAGGTCCACCTCCGCGATCTCGAAGCCGTCGTCGGTGCGGCGCATCGCCTCGAGGCGCTCGCGGGCGGTCTCGCCCAGCGGCGGGCGGTAGAGCAGCACGCAGGCGGAGGCGGTGTTGCCGCGCCCGACACGTCCACGCAACTGGTGCAGCTGCGACAGCCCCATGCGTTCGGCGTTCTCGATGATCATCAGGCTGGCGTTGGGGACATCCACGCCGACCTCGATCACCGTGGTCGCGACCAGCAGATCGAGCGCGCCGGCGCGGAAGCGTTCCATCACCGTATCGCGCTCGGGCCCCTTCATGCGCCCATGGGCCAGCCCGATGTTCAGCTCCGGCAGCGCTTCGCGCAGGCGTTCGGCGGTCGCCTCCGCGGACTCTGCCTCCAGTTGTTCCGATTCCTCCACCAGCGGGCATACCCAGTAGGCCTGGGTGCCGGAGCCGCAGGCGGCGCGGATGCGCTCGATCACCTCGTCGCGGCGCTCGTGGCTGATCAGTGCGGTGCGCACGGGTGTGCGCCCCGGTGGACGCTCGTCGATGACCGAGCTGTCCAGATCGGCGTACAGGGCCATGGCCAGGGTGCGCGGGATCGGGGTCGCGGTCATGATCAGTTGATGCGGCGTCTGGCCGTTGCCCTTGTCGCGCAGGGCCATGCGCTGGTGCACGCCAAAGCGGTGCTGTTCGTCAATGATCGCCAGCCCCAGGCGCTGGAAGCGGACCTCCTCCTGGAACAGGGCGTGGGTGCCGATCGCGACCTGGCGCTGACCACTGGCCAGTTCCGAAAGCAACTGGCTCCGCTCGCTGGCGCCCTGGCGTCCGCCCAGCCACGCCACCGACACGCCCAGCGGTTCCAGCCACATGGCGAGATTGCGCCCATGCTGACGGGCGAGCAGCTCGGTGGGGGCCATGAATGCCACCTGATGGCCCGCCTCCACCGCCGCCAGGGCGGCCGCGACTGCGACCAGGGTCTTGCCGGAGCCGACGTCGCCTTGCACCAGCCGGTTCATCGGAGCCGGGCGGGCCAGGTCCTCGCGCACCTCGTGGATCACGCGGTCCTGTGCGCCGGTGGGCTCGAACGGGAGCTGGTCGCGCAGTTGTCGCCACAGTGCGCCCTCGGGGCGGATGACCGGCGCGCGGCGCGTATCCTGCGGGGCGCGGCTTTGTTCCATGCGGGCGAGCTGGTGGGCGGTCAACTCCTCCAGGGCCAGGCGGGTGCGTGCGGGCCCGCGCTGCTCGGCGGTGTCCAGTGCATCCAGGGCCTCGGCCCGCGCCGGCGGGTGGTGCAGCTGCTGCAGGGCCGTGTGCAGCCCGGGCAGCTGGCGCTGGTTCAGCTCCGGGAGCAGGTCGGGCAGCTGCCCGGTCGTCGGCAGGACCTCGGTTACCAGCTGGCGCAGGAGCTTCTGCGAGATGCCCTCGGTGGTGGGATAGATCGGAGTGAGGTGGGTCTCCAACACGGGCGGTTTCGTGCCCACCACCTGGAGTTCCGGGTGCACGCACTCCATTGCGCCGGGCATACCGCGGGGCTCGCCAAAGGCGCGAATGCGCGTGCCCGGGCTCAGGCGGCGTTGCTGACCACTGCCGAAATGGAAGAATCGCAGCAGGATGGACGCGCCGTCCTCTTCCAGCGTGACCACCAGCATGCGTCGGCGGCGATGGACGACCTCGGCATGGGTAACCCGGCCCTCGAACAGGGCGGGGAGTCCCGGGCGCAGGGCGCGGATCGGGGTCAGCCGGGTACGGTCCTCGAAGCGCAGCGGCAGGTGCAGGAGGAGGTCGCGGGCCTGTTCCAGGCCCAGGCGGGCCAGACGCTCGGCCACTGCGGGGCCGACGCCCTTGAACCCCGTCAGCGGTGCCTGAAGGTCCACCGCGGTCGCCGCGCGCGGATCAGCCGCGCGGGCACCAGGCGATGGCGTCCATCTCCACCTGCGCACCCTTGGGCAGGGCGGCTACGCCGATTGCGGCGCGGGCCGGGTACGGCTCGGCGAAGACCTCGCTCATGATCTTGTTGACCAGCGGGAAGTGGGTCAGGTCGATCAGGAAGATGTTCAGCTTGGCGATGTCGGAGAAATCCGCACCGGCGGCCTCCAGCACGGCCTTCAGGTTGTCGAACACGCGGCGGATCTGGTCTTCGATGCCGCCGTCGACCAGCTCCATCGTGGCCGGGTCCAGCGGGATCTGGCCGGACAGGTACAGGGTGTCGCCGGCACGCACGGCCTGGGAGTAGGGGCCGATCGCGGCCGGGGCATTTTCGGTCTGGATGATTTCGCGCGACATGCGGGCTCCTTGGCTCGGGTCGGTGATTCGGGATGCGGGCACCTTACCGCATTCGTCGAGCGGTGGGATCGCCGGGGCAATGCATCTACAAGAGAACGAGATTGTCGCGGTGAATGAGCTCGGGTTCCAGGAGGTAGCCGAGCTCCGCCTCGACATGGTCCGCGCGCAGGCCGCGGATGCGTTCCACCTCGCTGGAGGCGTAGTTGGTCAGCCCGCGCGCGACCGGGCGGCCGTCCGGGTCGACGCAGGTCACGACCTCGCCGCGGCGAAAGTCGCCGCGCAGGCCCACCACGCCCACCGGCAGCAGGCTGCGGCCCGACTCGCGCAGTACGCGTGCTGCGCCGGCATCCAGCAGGAGTTCGCCGCGCGAATGCAGCTGGTCGGCCAGCCAGCGCTTGCGCGCGGCCAGCGGCTCGCGGTCGGGCTTTAGCCAGGTGCCCAGGCGCTCGTTCTTCAGTACGCGGCCGATCACCTGGGCCTCGCGCCCGGAGGCGATCACGGTATGTGTGCCGGAGCGCGCGGCGCGCTCCGCGGCCTTGAGCTTGGTGGCCATGCCGCCGCGCCCCAGGCGCCCGAAATCGGCAGCCACGAAGCGGTGCAGTTCGGTATCCGTGGCGCGGCCCTCGTGGATCAGCTCTGCGTCGGCGTGCTGGCGCGGATCACGGTCGAACAGGCCGTCCTGGTCGGTCAGGATCAGCAGCAGGTCTGCGACCACGAGGTTGGCGACCAGGGCCGCCAGGGTGTCGTTGTCCCCCAGCCGAATCTCCTCGTAGGCGACCGTGTCGTTCTCGTTCACCACGGGGATGGTCCCCATCTCCAGCAGGGCCTGCATGGTCGAACGGGCATTCAGGTAGCGCGAGCGATCGGCGAGGTCGTCATGCGTCAGCAGGACCTGTGCCGCGTGCAGGTCGTGGCTTGCGAACTCCCGCTCGTAGGCCTGCACCAGACCCATCTGCCCCACGGCCGCGGCGGCCTGCAGGCGATGCAGCTGGTGCGGGCGCTCGTTCATCCCGAGCCGGCGCATGCCCTCGGCCACGGCGCCACTGGAGACCAGGATGACCTCCAGCCCCTTGCGCCGCAGCGCGGCGATCTGGTGAGCCCAGGATTCCAGCGCCGGGCGATCCAGGCCCGCGCCATCGGCGGTGATCAGCGCGGAGCCGATCTTGACCACCACGCGGCGGATGGCCGGGAGTTCGCGCAGGGCGCGGGTGTTCACGCGCGATCCTCCCCGGCCTCGCCGGTCGCCGTGGGGGCCGTAGCGGGCTCCTGGTTGGCCGCTTCGATGTGGCGCATGACGGCCTGCATCAGCGCGTCCACCCCGTCGCCGGTGGCGGCGGAGATGGTGAATACCGGGCGCTCGTCGCCCGCCACCTCGCGCACCCTCGCGATCAGGTCCTCGAGGGCCTCGGCGTCCAGCAGTTCCTTCTTGTTCAGCACGATCCAGCGCGGACGACCGGCCAGTTCGTCGCTGTGGCGTTCGAGCTCGCCCAGCGCGGTTTGCATGTCTGCGACCGGATCGGCCTCGGGGTCGGGCGGGGCCACGTCGACCACGTGCAGGAGCAAACGGGTGCGCGCCAGGTGCTTGAGAAAGCGGGTGCCCAGCCCGGCGCCCTCTGCCGCGCCCTCGATCAGGCCGGGGATATCGGCCATCACGAAACTCTGGTTCGGTCCGATGCGCACCACGCCCAGCTGCGGGATCAGGGTGGTGAACGGGTAATCCGCGATCTTCGGGCGTGCGGCCGAGGCGCGCGAGAGCAGGGTGGACTTGCCGGCATTCGGCAGGCCCAGAAGCCCCACGTCAGCCAGTACCATCAGCTCAAGCGCCAGCTTTCGCAGCTCGCCCGGCGTGCCGGGCTTGCTCTGGCGCGGGGCCTGATTGGTAGAGGACTTGTAGCGGGTGTTGCCGAGCCCGTGAAAGCCGCCCTGGGCGACCAGCAGGCGCTCGCCGTCGCGGGTGATATCGCCCAGGACCTCGTCGGTATCGGCGTCACGGACCTGGGTGCCGACCGGGACCGGGATCTCCAGGTCCGCGCCGGAGGCACCGGTGCGCTGGCGCCCCATGCCGTTCTCGCCACGCTGGGCGTCGAAGCGGCGCTGGTAGCGGAAGTCGGCCAGGGTGTTGAGCCCCTCGTCGCCGACCAGCCACACAGAGCCGCCATCGCCCCCGTCACCGCCGTCCGGCCCGCCAAACGGGATGAACTTCTCGCGGCGAAAGCTCACGCAGCCGTTCCCGCCGTCGCCGGCCTTCACGGTAATGGTTGCCTCGTCGATGAACTTCATGCCGCTTCTTCCTGGTTCCCGTTCTTGATGCGCACAATAAAAAAGCCCCGCGGAACGGGGCTTTTGGCGCTACCAGTGGCGTGTCCGCTTACTGCTGCGGCTGCACGCTCACAAAGCGCCGGTTGTTCGGCCCACCGACCTTGAACACGACCTGGCCGTCCACCTTCGCGAACAGCGTGTGGTCCTTGCCACAACCCACGTTCTCGCCGGGATGATACTGCGTCCCGCGCTGACGGACGAGGATGTTGCCGGCGCGCACGACCTGGCCGCCAAAGCGCTTTACGCCCAGGCGTTTGCTCTCGGAATCGCGCCCGTTGCGGGTACTCCCGCCTGCCTTTTTATGTGCCATGGATTCGTTCTCCTGAAAAAGTGCGCCGGCGCGTCAGCCGGCGATGCCGGTGATGCGCACGGTGGTGTAGTGCTGGCGGTGCCCCATCTGCTTCTGCGAATGCTTGCGGCGCCGGAATTTCATGATGTGGACCTTCTTGGCACGGCCATGGTCCTCGACCTTCGCGGTCACCTTGCCGCCGTCGACCAGCGGGGCCCCGACGCGAACATCGTCGCCCGAACCGACCATCAGCACCTGGTCGAACTCGACCTCGGAGCCGGCTTCGGCCTCAAGCTTTTCGATGCGGATCACGTCACCTTCGGCGACGCGGTACTGTTTACCACCTGTTGCGATGATCGCGTACATTTCCCTGGGACTCCGTTGCGATACCTGTGTGGACCGGCCCGTAAAGTCTGGAACTGAAGACCGGTCTCGCGAAAGGGCGGAAATGCTAGCAGTGAGTCGCGTTCGGGTCAATGCCATTCGGCGGTGCGCGCTTGACACCCCACCGGGGCCTTCCTAGCATGCCAGCGCCTACCAACTTCCTCATACTGGCGCGCCTACCCGCATGTCCATCAACGCAATCCGAGAGCTGGCTGCAGACGACATGCAGGCGGTCGACCAGTGCATCCGTGACCGGCTCAGTTCGCCGGTGGTGCTGATCAACCAGCTGGGTCACTACATTATCCACTCCGGGGGCAAGCGCCTGCGGCCCCTGCTGGCGACCCTGTCGGCGCGCGCCTGCGCGGTCGAGGGTGAGGAGCCGGTGGTGCTGGCTGCGGTGGTGGAGTTTATCCACACCGCGACCCTGCTGCATGACGATGTGGTCGATGCCTCCGAGATGCGCCGGGGCAACGAGACCGCGAACCACATCTTTGGCAACGAGGCCGCGGTGCTGGTCGGCGATTTTCTCTACTCGCGCGCGTTCGAAATGATGGTCGAGGTCGGTTCGATGCGGGTGATGGAGATCCTGGCCCACGCGACCAACGTGATCGCCGAGGGCGAGGTGATGCAGTTGATGAACTGCCACGATGCCGATGTCGACGAGGCCCGCTACATGAACGTGATCCAGTCGAAGACGGCCAAGCTGTTCGAGGCCGCCTGCCAGCTGGGCGCCATCCTGGGCGAGCGTCCGCGGGCCGAGGAAGAGTCGCTCGCGCGCTATGGCATGCATCTGGGCACCGCCTTCCAGCTGATCGACGATGTGCTCGACTACTCTTCCGACGATGCCGTGACCGGCAAGCGCATGGGCGATGACCTGGCCGAGGGCAAGCCGACCCTGCCGCTGATCCAGGCGATCCGGGTCGGTACGCCGGAGCAGCAGACCGTTGTGCGTCAGGCGATCGAAGACGGCGGGCGCGAACAGGTGGATGCAGTGCTCGAGGTTGTCCACGCCACCGGGGCCCTGGACTACGCCCGCGAACGCGCGGCCGCGGAGACCGAGGCAGCGATTGCCGCGGTGTCCGTGCTCCCCGAGTCGCCACACCGCCAGGCCCTGATCGACCTCGCGCGCTTCGCGGTGGGCCGCGATCACTGACCGGGCGCGGCCGCGGGTCGGTGCACTCGCGGCCGCGCAAGCGCATCGGGCGTTGCCCGGATCACGTATTCCGTTGGCCGAGGGCATGGACACGCCCGGAGTGGCTCGGCATAATAGCGGGCTCGGTTCGGAGTGTAGCTCAGCTTGGTAGAGCACTGCCTTCGGGAGGCAGGGGTCGAAGGTTCGAATCCTTTCACTCCGACCAACTCTATTTCCCTGGTGTGCCGGGTCGTATCTGGCCGGCAGCCAGCCGATGATTCCATTCCTGTTCTGCTCCTGCGGACGCGTTCATGACCGCCACTTCCCAGGCCGTTCGCGGCACCCTCTACATCGTTTCCGCGCCATCGGGCGCAGGCAAGACCAGCCTGGTCGCCGCTTTGCTGGAGCGGGTGGAGCAGGTCGAGGTCTCGGTCTCGCATACGACGCGCAAGCCGCGCGCTGGCGAGGTTGACGGCGAGCACTATCACTTCGTCTCGGCCGAGGAATTCCTCGGCATGATCGAGGACGGCCAGCTGCTGGAACACGCGAAGGTGTTCGACAACTTCTATGGCACCGCACGCGCCAGCGTCGAAGAGCGCCTGGATGCCGGCATGGACGTGATCCTGGAGATCGACTGGCAGGGTGCGCGTCAGGTGCGTGCGGCGGTGCCGGATGCGCATTCGATCTTCATTCTGCCGCCGTCGCGCGACGAGCTGGAACGCCGCCTGCGCGGACGCGGGCAGGACAGCGAAGAGGTTATCCAGCGGCGCCTGCGCGACGCGGAGTCTGATTGCACGCATTTCCGCGAATATGACTACACGGTCGTCAACTCGGATTTCGAGCGGGCGGTCAGTGATCTGGCCAGCATCTTCCGTTCCAACCGTCTGCGCACGGTAGAGCAGGAGATACGCTCCGCATCGACGATACGGAATCTGTTGGCGAGCACGCCGGGCACGGCGTAACATGCAGTATTAACGACTCATAACCGGAGTACCCATGGCACGCGTCACCGTCGAGGACTGCCTCGAAAAAGTGGACAATCGCTTCGAACTGGTGCTGATGGCGGCCCGCCGGGCCCGTCACATCGCACACGGCAAGGAGCCCCGTGTATCCGAGGACAACGACAAGCCCACGGTCATCGCCCTGCGCGAGATCGCCGAGGGGCTGGTCGGCACCGAGGTGTTCGACGAGCACGATGAACGGCCCCAGAACCAGATGCTGGACTTCAGCACGATCCGCCATCTGGAGCAGCTGGAAGCCGACGAACGCTAGGGGTCGATAACTCATGGCCGCTGGGCAGCCAGCCGCGCCCGGGGCCGCATCGCCGGTTCCCGGTGACTCGACCCGATTCCTGATCAGCGATCTGTGTTCCGAGCTCGAGTCCTATCTCGAGCCGGACGAAGTCGAGGAGGTCTATCGCGCCTATCTGCTGGGCGCGGAGGCCCACGAAGGCCAGACCCGCAAGACCGGCGAGCCGTATATCTACCACCCGCTGGCCGTGGCCCGGACCATGGCCGAGATGCGGATGGACCACAAGGCCATCTGCGCCGCGATCCTCCATGACGTCATGGAGGACACCGCCACCAGCAAGGACCGTATCCACGCCGAATTCGGCGAGGAGGTGGCCGAGCTGGTGGACGGCGTCTCCAAGCTGACCCACCTGCAGTTCCAGTCCAAGGCCGAGGCGCAGGCGGAGAACTTCCGCAAGATGATGCTGGCGATCACCCGCGACATCCGGGTGATCCTGATCAAGCTGGCCGACCGCCTGCACAATATGCGCACCCTGGGCGTGATGCGCCCGGACAAGCGCCGCCGCATCGCCAAGGAAACCCTGGAGATCTATGCGCCGATCGCCCAGCGCCTGGGGATGAACGCGATCCGCCGCGAGCTGGAGCAGCTCGGCTTTTCCGCCAAGCATCCCTGGCGCGCCGCCGTGCTGGAGCGCGCCGTGCAGCGGGCCGGGGGCAACCGGCGCGAGCCAATGAAGAACATCGAGCAGGCCATCTGCTCGCGCATGGAGGCGGCGGGGATCGTCGGGCGCATCTCCGGGCGCGAAAAGAGCCTGTACAGCATCTATCGCAAGATGCGCGACAAGCACCACTCGTTCGAGGAGGTGTTCGACGTTTTCGCCATCCGCATCATCGTCGACGATGTCGACACCTGCTATCGCTCGCTGGGCGTGGTGCACAACCTCTACAAGCCGGTGCCGGGGCGCTTCAAGGACTACATCGCGATCCCCAAGTCGAACGGCTACCAGTCGCTGCATACCATCCTGTTCGGGCCGCAGGCCATCCCGATCGAGGTGCAGATCCGCTCCACCGAGATGGATCGCGTGGCCGAGAGCGGGATCGCCGCGCACTGGCAGTACAAGGCCGGGGGCGAGTCCGCGCGAACCGCGCAGAGCCGGGCCCGCGAGTGGCTTAAGGATGTGCTGGAGATCCAGAACAGCGTCGGCAACTCCATTGAGTTCCTGGAGAACGTGAAGGTCGATCTGTTCCCGGACGAGGTCTACACCTTCACCCCCGGGGGCGACATCTTGGTTCTACCGCGCGATGCGACCCCGATCGACTTCGCATATGCGGTGCATTCCGATGTCGGCAACCGCTGCGTGGCCGCGAAGATCGATCGCCAGCTGGCGCCGCTTTCGGTACGCCTTCAGAGTGGACAGACGGTCGAGATTGTCACCGCGCCTGGCGCGCGCCCCAACCCTGCCTGGCTGTCCTTCGTCGTCACCGGAAAGGCCCGCTCTGGTATCCGGCATTGCCTGAAGTCGATGCAGTCGGACGAGGCCCGTGCCCTGGGTGAGCGCCTGCTGGAGAAGGCCCTGAGCGCGCTGGATGCCTCGCTCAAGCAGATCTCGCCGGCCCGCCTGGATCAGCTGCTCGACGCGATGCAGCTACAGGACCTGGACAGCCTGCTGGTGGATATCGGGCTGGGCAACCGCATGGCCTCGCTGGTCGCGCGCCAGATGGTGGGCAAGGAGAGCGCGGACGCCGACAACACGACTCAGACTACCCTGGCGGTCAAGGGTACCGAGGGTCTGGTGCTGAACTACGCCCGCTGCTGCCACCCGATCCCGGGTGACCCGATTATCGGCCAGTTGAGCGCGGGGCGTGGGCTGGTCGTGCACCGGGAGAGCTGCCGCAACGTGCTGCACGAGAGCCGCGACCGGGCGGACAAGACGATCGCTCTCGAGTGGTCGCACGAGCCGGAACTGCAATTCACCGCGGCGGTGCGCACCCGCACCGCCAACCGGCGCGGTGCGTTGGCCGACATGGCGGCCGTGATCGCCGATCACGGCTCGAATATCGAGCACATCTCGTTCAACGAGCAGGATGGCCACTCCACCGCGATGACCTTCCTGTTGACCGTCAGTGATCGTCAGCACCTGGCCCAGATCATGCGCGGCCTGCGGCGTCTTCCGGATGTGCTGCGGATCGCGCGTCAGCGCGGCTAGTTAGTGTTTCCCGGGCGTGCGCGGCTCGCTACCGTTGGCAGGTCGGGCAGTAGGCCGAGGCGCGCTGCCCGATGCGCCGGTTGCGTAGCGGTGTCGCACACTCCAGGCACGGCTCTCCGGCGCGCCCGTAGACCCGCAGTGACTGGCGAAAATACCCGTGTGTCCCGTCCTCGCGCAGGAAGTCGCGCAGGGTTGTGCCGCCCTGTTCGATCGCCGCGCCCAGCACGGTGCGGATGAATCCGGCCAGTCGTTCGTATTCCGCCCGGGTTACGCGCCCGGCGGCCCGCCCCGGACGGATCCCGGCCAGGAAGAGCGCCTCGGTCGCATAGATGTTGCCCACCCCGACCACGATATCCTGATCCATGATGAAGGCCTTGACCGGGCCCCGGCGCCCGCGGCTGCGGTGGAACAGGTAGTCGCCGTTGAATGTGGCATCGAGTGGTTCCGGCCCCAGGGCGGCCAGCAAAGGGTGCACCTCACCGGTCTCCGGCAGCGGCAGACAGCACCCGAAGCGGCGAGGATCGTGAAAGCGCACCTGCGAGCCATTCGTCAGATGCAGGATCAGGTGATCGTGCGTGCGCAGCGGGACGTCGGGCGTGCAGTGGCGCAGCGAGCCGGACATACCGAGATGCAATAGTGCCCCGCCACGGTCGGTGTCCAGCAGCAGGTATTTGGCTCGTCGCGCCAATGTCGTGATGCGGGCCCCGGCCAGACGCCCGGGCAGCTCCTCCGGCACCGGCCAGCGCAGGCGTCCATTGCGTATCTCGAGCCGTTCGATGGTCTGGCCTTCAAGAAGAGGTGACAGGCCCCGCCGGGTGGTCTCGACCTCGGGGAGCTCAGGCATGAACGCCCTCGATTTCCAGCAGGAGTTCTGGCCGGCAGATGTCGCCCCGGGCCCATTGGATGACGGGGCCCGGCTTCATTGCCTTGTAGTGGTCGGCGATCACCCCTGCAACGGCGTTGCGATCTTTGGGACGCCGCAGGTAGACCCGCAACCACGCGGGGCCGGGGAGTTCGCGCCCTGCCGTGTCGTGCAGGGCCTGGAGGTTGGTTACCGTCTCGCGCGCCTGGGCCACCACATCGTCCGGGTGGCGGCTTTCGTGACCGACGATACTGGCCGTGCCGGAGACCATCAGCATGGGCCCGGTCGCGGTCAGCAGCAGCGTGGCGCGCGCGAAGGCCGGGCTTCTCGGGCTGTAGCGTTCGGGGTAGTGGTAGGCGCTGACCTGGCGCGGATTTTCGATCGCACGGGCCGGGGCACGGGTGGCAAGCAGGTAGACGAACAGGCCCGGTTGCCGGGTGCCGATTGCGGTGGCTGCAGGCATGCTGCCCAGCGGGACTTCGAGCGCCCCCAGCGCCTCGGCGCGCCCGATACAGAAGGCCTGGTAGCGTTCCTGGCCCTGTTCGTCACCGTGGATGTCGGAAAAATAGTTCCAGATGCGTGCCGGGTGCTCGAAGCCGCGTTCCCTGCAGGCGTTCAGGAGCTGACGGTAGGCCTGCTCGGTTTGTTCGCGCAAAGGTCGGTCCGGGCCCTGCCAGGCGGCGAACAGAACATCATCGAACTCCAGCAGATGCAGGGGCGTGGCGTTCGTGGAACGTGCTGGGCCGTTTCCACACCAGCTCTCGATATAGAGATCCGGGGCCAGGGCCTCGAGGCCGGGGGCGACCTCGATCCGGCCGGCCCCGGCCTGGATCCCCACGGGGGCATCCAGTCGCACGTGGAGGCCGTCCTGGAGCGTCGTCCCGGGCGAGACGAGTCGGTTGTACAGGTGGGGTGCCATCAGTCAGGTCCTGGACAGCGCGTCGAGTATGTCCTCGGTCCAGCGTACCGATTCCAGGTAGAGCCGGCTGGCAACCTGTGGCGCCACCGGGGATTCGCCGGCGGGGGGCGGGTTTGCCGGTCCCTCGAACGCCTCGATGGTCTCCAGCCAGGGGGCGAGCGGGCCTTTGTGTTCGATCAGCGCCTGTTCCGTCTCTGGCACCAGATGCAGTTCGTTCAGGATGCGACGCAGCGGGATGCCCAGTACGCGGTCCAGTCCCGAGAGCATCCCCAGCGAGAAGTGGCACTCGCACTCCGGGGCTGTCAGGTTGCACGCCCGGGCGAGCAGCATCCCCATGCGGGCGCGGATCATGACCTGTTCGACCGCGGCCGAGGGTCCGGCCGCATTGTTGAGCACCAGCAGCATCCCGATGCGGCGGATTCGCCCCTGTCCCAGACGCTCGATCGCCGAAGCCAGATCGACCGTGGGCTGTTCCGCGCGGTACGCGGGGCTGTTGGCGATGCGCAGGATCTGGGCGGCTAGATCGGGTTCAGCGCCAATGAGACGTTCCAGTTCCGACGGTTCGGGATCGCGGTCCTGCAGTGTCTTCAGCAGCTTCAACAGCGCGACTTCCAGGCTCTCCAGGCGCTGGCCTTCGATCACGTGCGGGTGTGACAGGTGGTAGCCCTGGAAGTAGCGAAAACCCAGTTGCTGGCAGTGGTGGTAGCACTCGGCGGTTTCGACCTTCTCTGCCAGCAGCTCTACGCCGAATGCGCGCAGCGTCTCGACCTCGCGCGCCAGTGCCTCGGTGGACAAAACCAGCACATCGAGCTTGACGATGTCTGCCAGTGCCACCAGCGGCGAGTGGTGGACCTGAAACTGGTAGTCATCCAGCGCGATGCGAAAACCGCGTTGCTTCAGCCTTTGTACCGCGGCGACGACCTCGGAATCGATCTCGATGTCCTCGAGGATCTCCAGGACCACCTGTTCGGGCGGCAGGCTGGTAATGATGTCGTCGTCGAGAAAGGACCGCGTCAGGTTGACGAAGGCCAGATGCGGACCGACCAGATGGGTCAGGCCGATATCCACGAACGCGCTTCGCAGCAGGTCCGAGGTGGCCTCGTCGCCATTGGTCACCGCCGCTTCGCTACGGTGGCCGGCGCGAAACAGGAGTTCGAAGCCGACCAGGTGCTCGTGCGCATCGAAGATGGGTTGCCGGCCGACAAAAATAGGGTGCATGCTTGCGCTTTGCCAGTTGATGAACGAGGCGGCCCGATCTGCGCGCGGCCGGCCCGGGAGAGAGCGAACACATCATGGAGTCGATTGATGCGCCGTTTGGTGAGGTCGTGGAGTTGCGGCAGATCCTGCACGACTCGGGAGTCCCTCTCCTGAGGGTTATTATCCGCGATGGCGGCCGTTACACCAAGATCGAACTGGATCCGGCAACCGCCCATCAGTGGGGGCGCATGATGATGCGCTGGGCAGAGACGGCGGCACAGCAGGGAGCGGCCGGGGAAGGATAGGCTCCGAATGAGTGGTGCCCGTGATGGTGCGCCCACTCGAGGCCACAGGAAATAAAAAAGCCCGGCCAAGCCGGGCTTATAGCTCTGCCATCAGGCGCTCTCGCGCCGGGCAGGGATTACTTGATCTTGGCTTCCTTGTACATCACGTGCTTGCGGATGACGGGATCGAACTTCTTGATCTCCATCTTTTCGGGCATGTTCCGCTTGTTCTTCGACGTGGTGTAGAAGTGACCGGTGCCGGCGGAGGACACCAGGCGGATCTTGTCGCGTGCGCTCTTCGCTGCCATGGGTAGCTCCTTACACCTTTTCGCCGCGTGCGCGGCAGTCCGCGAGCACCGCATCGATGCCCAGCTTGTCGATGATCCGCATGCCCTTGCTGCTCACGCGCAGCCGCACGAAGCGGTTCTCGCTCTCCACCCAGAAGCGGTGGGTGTGCAGATTGGGCAGGAAACGCCGCCGCGTCTTGCGGTGGGCGTGGGATACGTTGTTACCAGTCGCCGGGCGCTTGCCGGTCACCTGACATACTCGGGCCATCTCGGGGACTCCGGAAATTGGGTCTAGCAAAAGACGGCGGATCTTAGCCCAGTCGGCGGCCGGGCGCAAGATCATCACGGATCGTCCTGCTCCAGTGCGCACTCGCGCCGCAACGAGGGCTCGACCGTCTGATGGCGTGCCCATTGCAGTGCCTCGCCGAAGGGCATGGGGCGGGCGACCCCGAAGCCCTGGACGGCGTCGCAGCCCAGTTCGCGCAGCATGGCGAGGGTCTGGCTGTCTTCCGCGCCTTCGGCAATCACCTTCAGGCCAAGGTCGTGTGCGAGGCCCACGGCCGCGCGGGTGATCTGCTCGTCCACCCTCTGAGTGGCCATGTGGGAGACGAAGGTTTGATCGACCTTGAGGGTCGTCACCGGGAGTCGCCTCAGGTAGGCAAGAGAGGAATATCCGGTGCCGAAGTCGTCGATGGAGAGTGCGAGCCCGCGCTCTGTCAGACGCCGCAGGGCCTCGATGACTTGATCAGGATCGGCCATCAGGGCCGTCTCGGTGAACTCGATTTCCAGCGCGCAGGGCGGGAGACCGGCGGCTTCTATGCGCTCGATAATGGTTTGTGCAAAGTCGGGATCGAGGAAGTTGCGCGCCGAGACATTGATACTGACCGGGGCCTGGATGCCTTGCTCGCGCAGCACGAGGAGGTCGGCGATCGCCAGGTCCAGCACCTTGAGCGTCAGGGCGTGGATGAGCCCGGTGCGTTCGGCTTGTGCAATGAACCGGTCCGGCGGTACCTGTCCTCGGTGCGGGTGCTGCCAGCGTAACAGGGCCTCGAAGCCGCACAATTCGTCACGCCGCAGGGTGACCTTGGGCTGGTAGTACAGCTGGAACTGGTCGTCCTCCAGGGCGCTTTGCAGCTCGCCCAGAAGCTCCACGGTCTGGCGGCCGGCGTCGTTGCTGCGTCGGTCGTAGGTGCGGTAGCGCCGGCCCGACTGACTGGCCTCGTGCATCGCCATCCAGGCCTTGGTCAGCAGGCTTTGCGGGTCGTCCTGTTCGTGGAACGGAAAAGAGGACACCCCGGCGTGGGCCCCGACGTAAACCGGCAGCCCGAGCACCTCGAACGGCGCCTGCAACTCTTCCACGGCCTCCTGTGTGGTGGCCAGGCACTCCTGGCGGCTGCGGTGGGGCAGCAGCAGGGCGAAGTGGTCGTCGTGGATATGGTAGACGAGCGTGTCCGGACTCCCGGCGACGGCCTGAAGTCGTTCGGCAATCCCCATCAGCAGGGGTCTCTCCGCGGCGAAGCCCAGGGCGCTGATCGTGTCCGCATAATTGTCCATTTGCAGGCTGATCACGAATACCCGGGTCGCGGGCTGCTCCGAGCCCTCCGCCTGGGCCATCAAATGGCGGATATGCTGTTCCAGTGACTCGCGATTGGGCAGGCCGGTCACGGGGTTGTGGTAGGCCTGATCGAACAGCCGCGCTGCGTGCTGGCGCAGCTGGGAGAACAGCCAGCCGCTGAACCCGCCCAGCACCAGATAGATCCCTGCCCGCGTTGCCCAGTTGAGGGTCGGCTGTGCAATACCTTCGTCCACGTTCAGGGGCATGAGAGGCCCCAGCAGAAGCCCGGCGAGCAGGCCGAAGGCCAGTCCGCCCCACAGGCCCATCAGGGCGGCGCCCAGCAGTACCGGGATCAGGATGAAGTTGAGATAGGCCGTGCTGGTGCCGCCAGTCTGATAGACCAGCAGTGTGATGCCGGCCATCAGGATCAGGACCAGGCCCACGCCGGTCAGGCGCCAGGCGCCGGTTACCCCGAGCCAGGATTCGGGACGCCAGGGTCGGTCAAACTCCGAAAGCTGCTCCATGCGCGTTCCTTGCTGGAATGAGTTTTGTCAGCCTGTCCCTCTTTAAAAATTGATTCCCGTGAGACTGGTGAGTTCATTCCCCGGTCACTGGTGGGTGCCAGTCGCTCATGGGTGTGCGTCTGGCTGTCCCCCTTGCGAGTGGCTTGGTAGCATGCCGAATCGTACGGGTTGCGGAGTGGTGCATGGCCGATAGACGCTTGCAGGTCTTTCTTACGGTGGCGCGCCTCCTGTCCTTTACCAGGGCGGCCGAGGTCCTGCATATGACCCAGCCGGCAGTCACCTTCCAGGTGCGCCAGTTGGAGGAGCAGCTGGAGACGCGGCTGTTCGACCGTAACCACAATCGGGTGACCCTGACCGAGGCCGGGCGTCTGGTGCAGCGCTATGCCGAGCGCATCTTCGATACCTACGGCGAGCTGGAGGCCGCGCTGCGCGAGCTGAAGGGTGCTGACGGCGGGGCGATCGTGATCGGCGCGAGCATGACGGTGGCCGAGTACATGCTGCCGGCCCTGCTCGGCGCCTTCCGTCGGGCACACCCGGATATCGGTATCCGGCTGCGTGTCGGCAACACCGAGAATGTCGTCGCGATGGTTGAAGAGGGCAGTGTTGACCTGGGGATCGTCGAGGCGCCGGTGAGCCATCGCACCCTGCTGGTACAGCCCTGCACGGTGGACCAGTTGCGCCTGATTGTGCCGCCGGAGCACGAACTGGCCAGCCGCAAGAGTGTGCGGGTCGCGGAGTTCGTCGAGCAGCCATTCATATGCCGCGAGGAGGGTTCCGGGACCCGCGAGGTCATCATGGAGTACCTTGGGCGGTCCGGTTACGACCGCAATACCCTGCGCGGGTGTATGGAACTCGGCAGCCCGGAGGCCATCAAGGGCGCCGTGGCGGCGGGCATGGGCGTGTCGGTACTGTCCGAGGCCGTGGTCGCCAAGGAACTGACACTGGGCGAGCTGGCGGCGATCCCGCTGGACCCGCCGCTGGAACGCCCGATCTCGCTGGTGCATGCGCGCCAGCAGTTCCGCGTGCCGACGCTGGAGGTGCTGATGCAGTTCCTGCGCGGCTACTGCACGGGCCTGGGGCCCGGCGCTGCCGAGGGTGACCCCGCGAACACAGAATCCAATCGAATAGAAGACGCGACATGAAGAATTACTGCGTAGTGCAGCATAGCTATTCCGAGTTTCTCGGCCTGATCGAATCGCAGCTCGAAAAGCGCGATATCGGCTTTTCCTATTACCGGCCTTTTGTCGGCCAGGACCTCCCCGGGTCGGCGGCCCAGTTTGACGGCCTGTGGCTGCTCGGTGGTGCCTGGCCGACCGCGGACCATGAAGAAAACCCGCAGGTCCCCGACGAGCTGGCGCTGATTGATATCTTCCGCCGTTCGCAGCGCCCGGTCGTGGGGCTGGGCATGGGCGGGCTGCTGGTAGCCGAACAGGCTGGTGGCACCGCGCATGAGGACCCGATGTACCGGGCCCGTTTCGTGACTGCGCACAAGACCGCGGCCGGCGAGGGCGACGACCTGGCCGAGGCCCTGGACGGGCGTCGCGTTCTGCAGCTGGTCAACGGCCGCGTGGATCTGCCGGAGGGGCTGGAGCCGGTCCTGGTGGACGACGATGGTGACTGGCTGGCGGTCCGGCCGGACAAGCTGACCTACGGCCTGCTGTTCCGGCCGGAAATGAAGCCGGGCATGCTGGAAGACATCATCATGGAGGCCAAGCACAACCCGCCGCCGAACATGGGCGAGTTGCTGGGCGAGGCGCGCATGGAATGGGGTGACATGCAGAAGGTCACCGAGGACGTGATCGTTGCCCTGGTGAAGGAGCTCGGCCTGATGCAGGAGCGGCGCAAGATGCCCGTGTTCAGCCTGAAGATCGAGAACGAGTAGGCATGCTCCCTCCGATGGGCAGTCCCGGCGGGCTGGGCGGGGGCGATGTCGCCTCCGCCCTGGCCCGTGGCAAGAAGAAAAAGGACGACCCGGCGCGCGAGCTGGCCGAGATCGCGTCACGCCTGTCGCCCGAGGATCAGGCCAGCCTGCTGAAATTCGCGCGATTCCTTGAACAGGAGTCGCCGGCCCCGGCACCGGAACCGGTGCCCGAGCCGGAGCCGATCCCGCGCCCGGAGCAGGAGTCGGTGGTCAAGGCGATGCGCCGGCTGTCGGCGACCTATCACATGCTGGATCGCTCCAAGCTGCTCAACGAGACTTCGGCGCTGATGGCCCAGCATGTGATGCAGGGGCGTTCGGCGGTGGAGGTGATCGACGAGCTGGAGGTTGTGTTCCAGACCCACTACGAAAAGGTACTGGCCGAGGACCCGATGCGCCAGGGCGAGGATACTCAGGCGAACGGTGGTTCGGCTGACGGGGACGAGTCGCGATGATCGACGTCCTGCGCGAGTGGTATCGGCGGCACTTCACCGACCCTCAGGTAGTGATCCTGGCGTTCCTGCTGCTGGCGGGGTTCCTGATTATCGTCTTCGCCGGGCGCATTCTCGCGCCGCTGCTCGCTTCGCTGATTATCGCCTACCTGCTGGAGGGGGCGGTGCAAAAGCTGATACGCCTGCATGTTCCACGCCTGCTGGCGGTCACGATCGTGCTGATCGTTTTCCTGGCGCTGACGGTGGCTGCCCTCTTTAGTGTCGTGCCGCTGATGTCGGCCCAGGTGACGCAACTGGTGCGCGAACTGCCGGGCATGATCCGCGAGGGGCAGGCGCTGCTCCTGCAGCTGCCCGAGCGATATCCGCAACTGATTACGGACGAGCAGGTGCGCGATCTGATGGGCGCCATCCAGGCCGAGGCCACCATGCTGGGACAGCGCGTCGTCTCGTTCTCGCTGGCCAGCGCCCGGCATCTGGTGGATGTTGTGATCTACCTGATCGTGGTGCCGCTGATGGTCTTTTTCATGCTGAAGGACCGCGACTTGATCCTCGACTGGGTACGCAGCTTCATGCCGCGCGACTCGCACCTGGCCAGCGAGGTGTGGCGCGAGGTCAACGTGAAGATCGCCAGCTACGTGCGCGGCAAGTTCATCGAGATCCTGATCGTCTGGGCAGTGAGCTTTTTGACCTTCAACTGGTTCGGGCTGGAATACGCCGTGCTGCTGTCGTTCATGGTCGGTATCTCGGTGATCATCCCGTATATCGGGGCGGCAGTGGTGACGATCCCGGTGGCCGCGGTGGCCTACTTCCAGTTCGGGCTGTCCAGCGAGTTTGCGTGGCTGCTGATCGCCTACGGGGTGATCCAGTTCCTGGACGGCAATGTGCTCGTGCCACTGCTGTTCTCCGAGGTGGTCAATCTGCACCCGGTCGCGATTATCGCGGCGGTGTTCGTGTTCGGTGGCATCTGGGGGCTGTGGGGCGTGTTCTTCGCGATCCCGCTGGCGACCCTTGTGCACGCGGTAATCAAGTCCTGGCCGCGCACCGACAAGCTCGAGGCCAGGCGCGAGGCGGAGCAGCAGTCTGCCACGGGCGAACCCGCCGAAGCCGACTCCAAGTAGCCCCGTCGGGCCGGCGTTCCGCGTCTGCGCGGGAGGCCGGCGTGGCTTGCACATTCACAACAACAAGAAGAAAAACCCAGCATGACCGGTACCGAAATCCTGATGAACGTCACCCCCCAGGAAAGCCGCGTGGCCCTGGTCGACAACGGCGTTCTGACCGAACTGCACCTGGAGCGGGCCCGTCGGCGCGGGATCGTCGGCAACATCTACAAGGGTCGTGTCGTGCGCGTGCTCCCGGGCATGGACGCGGCCTTCGTGGACATCGGCCTGGATCGTACGGCCTTTCTGCATGCCTCCGACGTGGCCCCGGTGGAGCGTGAAGAGCTTAATGGCCCAGGAGTGGGCAATGGGGCGGGCAATGGCGCCGGAAACGGCGGCGGCAATGGTTCCGGCCGTGCCGAGACCATCCGCGAGTTGCTGCGCGAAGGCCAGGATGTGCTGGTGCAGGTGATCAAGGACCCGCTGGGCACCAAGGGCGCCCGGCTGACGACCTACATCACCGTGCCGTCCCGCCATCTGGTGCTGATGCCGAATCAGAGCAATGTCGGCGTATCCACGCGTATCGAGGACGAGGGCTCGCGCAGTCGTCTGCGCGAGAAGGTGGAGGCGCTGCGCGACGAGATCGCCCCGCAGCATGGCTTTATCGTGCGCACCGCGGCGGAGCTGGTGGACGACGAGGCGCTGGAAAACGACACGGCCTTCCTGAAGAAGGTCTGGGACAGCATTCAGCTCGCCGCCGCCGAGGCCAGTGCGGGGGAGGAGGTCTACGCCGACCTGCCGCTGGTGCTGCGCATCCTGCGCGACATGGTCGGGGTCGAGATCGAGCGCATCCGTATCGATTCACGCGAGACCTACCAGAAGGTGTGCGAGTTCGTCGCACAGTACCTCCCGGAACTGGTCGGGCGGATCGAGCATTACCCTGGCGAGCGCCCGATCTTCGATCTGTTCAATGTCGAGGAGGAGATTCAGCGGGCGCTGGAGCGCAAGGTCGAGCTGAAGTCCGGGGGCTACCTGATCTTCGACCAGACCGAGGCGATGACCACGGTGGATATCAATACCGGCGGTTTCGTCGGGCATCGCAAGCTGGAAGAGACGATCTTCAAGACCAACCTCGAGGCGGCCCAGGCGATCGGGCGCCAGCTGCGCCTGCGCAATCTCGGCGGGATCATCATCATCGATTTCATCGACATGCAGGACGACGAGCACAAGCGCCAGGTGATCCGCGCGCTGGAGAAGGCGCTCGAACGCGATCACGTGAAGACGCAGATCTGCGATGTCTCGCCACTGGGGCTGGTGGAGATGACGCGCAAGCGAACGCGCGAGAGCCTGGAACACCAGCTCTGCGAACCGTGTCCAACCTGTGCGGGGCGCGGCTATCTGAAGTCGGCCGAGACCGTTTGCTACGAGCTGTTTCGCGAGATCCTGCGCGAGGTACGTCAGTACGACGCGCGCGAACTGCGCGTGCTCGCCTCGCAGAACGTGATCGACCTGCTTCTGGACGAGGAATCGGCGAGCCTGGCGGAGCTGCAGAGCTTTGTCGGTATCCCGATCCGTTTCCAGGTGGAGACGCTATATACCCAGGAGCAGTTCGACGTGGTTTTCATCTAGGTGGTTTTGTTCTAGCCAGGGAAACGCTGGGTAAACGAGCCCCCAGCCAGGAACGGAGGAGGAAACGGACGGCGTGACAGCGATGCACGGGCCCAGACAGCGCAGGGGTCCCGGCACACCGGGCCGGCGGTGTGGCGGCCGGTCGGGGCTGAAATGAGAGCCCTGTCACACTCCGTTCGTGTCGCTGTTGGCGTCCTCCTGCTGCTGATTGCGCTGGCTGCGCTTGCCTTGCTGTCTCTGCGCCTGACGGTGGCCCACTGGGACGGGCTGGACGAGTGGGTGGAGACCACGGCCAGCGCACAGCTGGGCTACCCCGTTCGCACGGACGAGATCGATCTGGGCTGGTCCGGCTGGTCGCCGGCGCTGGTTGCCCGGGGCGTGCGTGTCGACCTGTCCGGCGAGGAACCGCTGCATCTCGAACGTCTGCGCCTGTCACTCAGCGCCGGTGCGACGCTGCGAAGCCGTTTTCCGTCGATGCAGATCGAAGTGGCCGGCACCGAGGTCCGGGTGGTCCGCGAGGCCGATGGCGCGATTCACGTACACGGCTACGAGGTGGGGCTGGGCGACGGCGCCTTGCTGGAGATCCCGGTGGAGCGCTGGCCGGATCTCGAGGCGAGCGAGGTGCGCGTCACCTGGGAGGACCGCGGGGCGGCGCTGGAGTCGGTCCTGGACGTGCGGCGCCTGGCCGTGCGGACGGATGCCCGGGGCCGGCTGCGAGTCTTTCTCGATGGCGCCATGCAGGGGGCGGCCGACGGTGACTTCATCCTGGGAGTGGAGGTGCCGGATGCGACCGCCCGCGATGCACGTTTCTTCCTCGATACCCAGCCGGTGGCACTGGGCGCCTGGTCTCCCTGGCTGGTGCGCCTGGGCTGGGAGCCGCCTCCCGGCACGACCGCTCTGCGCCTTTGGGGCGAGATCGACGATGGCCGTGTGGTCGCGCTGCGCGGCGAGCACGACACCCAGCTGGACGGAGCCGGGGGCGAGCCGGGGGGTGCCTTTGGTCATCGCTTCGACTGGCGGGTGCGCGGCGCCGCCCATGAATCCAACTGGACCGCCACGCGCCCGGGGTCGGGCGATCTGCGCCTGCGCTATACGCTCGGGGGGGAACCCGAGGCCCTGATCGTCGAGGCGCTGGAACTCGCGGCGCGGGACCTGGAGGTGGAACCCTATGCCCCCCTGTTGTTCCTGGTAGAGCAGCGCGCGCCCGAGCTGGCCGACCCCCTGCGCGAGGTGCGCCCGCGCGGACGGCTTGGCGATGCCTGGGTGCGGGCACAGCATGACGGGGAACGCCTGGAGCCGGTGGAGGCGCTGGCGCAACTGCGCGATCTGCAATGGCATGCGGGCGATTACGGGCCGGGCGTGCAGGGGTTCGACGGGGAGGTCTCCTGGCGCGAGGGCGGGTTGGAGCTCGACCTCGACAGCCGCAATGTGCGCTTCGAGATGCCGACCCTGTTTGATGACCCCCTGTGGGTCGAGACGGTGCGCGGGCGGCTGCGGGCCGAGCGCAGCGAGGCGGGTGATTGGCGCATCGCCGGGGAGGGGCTCGATGTCGCGAACGAGCACGCGGCGGCGCGCGGACGCATGCGGCTGTTGTTCGACGGACACGAGTCGGGCCCGCGCGTGGACCTGGCGCTGGATATCCTGCGCGCCGACGGCGACTACACCCAGCGTTATCTGCCCATCCACCTGTTGCCATCCAATACCTACCAGTGGCTGGCGGAGAGCATCCAGACGGGGGTCTCCGACGGGGGCGGTATGGTCTATCGCGGCCGTGGCCGCGACTTCCCGTTTACGGATCAGTCGGGTGTGTTCGACCTGTGGGCGGATATCGAGGAAGGCCGGCTCGATTACGAGCCCGGCTGGCCGGTGGCGGAGGACTTGCGCGGGCGCCTGCTGTTCCACAACGCGAGTTTCCGCGCGACCGATGTCTCGGGACGCATCCTCGATACGGCGGTCCACGGCACCGAGGTGTGGATCGACGACATGATGGACACCCCGGTCCTGGAAATCGAAGGGACGGGCGACGGCACCGCACAGGACCTGCTGCTGTACCTGCGTCAGGCCGGGTTGCTGGAGGACGCCGCCGAGATTCGCGATGCGGCCATGATCGAGGGGTCCACGCGTCTGGCCCTGGGCATTACCCTGCCGCTCGACGAGGACCGCCTGCAGGATGTCCGTGTGCAGGGACAGCTGGACCTGCTGCACACGCGGGCCGAGGTCGCCGGCTGGCCGACCGGCTTCGAGGCCGTGGAGGGTGCGGTGCATTTTGATACCCACGACCGGGTATGGGCCGATGATGTGCAGGCACGAGTCCATGGAGAGTGGATCAATGTCAGTGCCGACTGGCCGCTGAACGGCGAAGAGGCCACGATTCGCGCCCATGGCCCCCAGCCGCTGGAACCGTGGCTGGAGGACATACCCGCCCTGCAGCCGTATCTGGAGGGGCGCGCGACCTGGGATGCGACCCTGCGGCTGGGGGATGCCATCGATGGCGTGCGTCTCGACCTGAGCTCGGATCTGGTCGGCGTCGGGATCGACTGGCCCAGCCCGATTGGCAAGGAACCCGATGAGCGGCGCCCACTGGAGGTAACGCTCCCGTTCGGTCACAGCCGGGCGGGCATCGGGCATGTGCGGCTGGGCGAGACCTTGCGGGCCCACCTGCGCCTGAGCCCAAGTCAGGCACCGGACGACCCGGCTGCGCGCGGGGTGGATCCACAGACCGCTGCGGCCGGAACGGACGTGCAGGCCATGGCGCTGGAGATAGGCATCCCGGCCGCAACCCTGCTCTCGCTTCCGGGCGAGGGCCTCTCGGTGCGGGCACGGTTGCCGGAGCTGGAGGTCCAGCCCTGGCTGGAGGCGCTGGCCGAGGCGCCCTGGGCGCGGGATGTGGATCTGGGGGATGTGGAAGCCGCAGATGGCAGCGGCGGCCTCAGCCTGCAGCGGATCGAGCTGGACGTGCGCGATCGTATCCGCTGGGGCGAGCTGGAGATCCCGGGTACGCGCCTGCAGGGGCAGCGTCGTGACGAGGGCTGGGACCTGGAGGCCCAGTCTGCCTGGCTGGCGGGAAGCGCCTCCTGGCGTGCGTCCGGCGATGGCCGTGACCGCTGGCAGGCGCGCCTGCGTCATTTGATCCTCGAGGACGTGGAATTTGATGGCGAGCCGGACAGCGATACGACCGTTCGGGCTGTCGAGGGAGGGGGGCTGGAGGACCCGCGGGAGTGGCCGGGGGTGGATCTGATCCTGGACCGGCTGCAAGTCGGCGAGTACCGCCTGGCCGATGTCCACCTGGCACTGGAGCCCGTGGACCAGGGTCTGCGGGTGGAGAGCCTGCGCGCCCGCGGCCCGGACGGCGATTTGCGGGCGCAAGGGACTGGCCATTGGCATGTCCTCGCCGACGGACGGCCCGACAGCCGTCTGGATGTCCGGCTGTCTGGTGATGACTGGGGAGGGGCCCTGTCATCGGCACGGCTCTCCCGCGCACTGGTGGGGGGCGAGGGGGAGGGTCGACTGGACCTGTCCTGGCCTGGTCCGCTGTATGCACCGCGCCTGGCGTTACTGGCCGGGACGATGGAGCTGGAACTCGAAGATGGCCGCCTGGCGGATGTCGAGCCGGGGGCAGGGCGCCTGCTGGGGCTGGTGAGTCTGGATGTGTTGCCGCGACGTCTGCGGCTCGATTTCCGTGACGTGTTCACGGAAGGACTTTCGTTCGATCGGCTGGAGGCGACCGCGACGCTGCAAGATGGCAATCTGCACGTCCCCGATCTGGAGATGCGGGGCCCATCCGCGCGCGTACGACTGAGCGGTCGCACCGGCCTGGTCGCGCGCGATTACGATCACCACATCGTGGTGGTGCCGAGTCTGCGTACCGCACTGCCGATCGTCGGGGCCCTGGTCGGCGGTCCGGTAACCGGGGTGGTGGTACTGTTGGCGGAACGAGTGCTGGGGATTGGGGATCAAATCGAAGAGGCCGCTCGCGTGGAATATCGCGTCACCGGTCCGTGGGACGACCCGGAGGTGCAGACCCTGGTTCAGCCCGCCACTGACAACGACGACTAGCGGATGTACCGATGACACAGGTAGCGGCAATACAGATGGCCTCCGGGCCTCAGCCCCAGGCAAACCTGCTGGAGGCCAAGCGCCTGCTGCAGGAGGCCGCGGACAAGGGGGCCCGTCTGGCGGTGCTGCCCGAGAACTTCGCGTTCATGGGGATGCAGGAGTCGGACATCCTGGGCATCGCCGAGGTCGCCGACGGGGCGGGGCCGCTGCAGGCCTTCCTCGCCGAGCAGGCCCGTCGCCTGGGGTTGTGGATTGTCGGTGGCACCGTGCCGCTACAGACCGAGGACGGGGGGCGCGTGCGCTCCGCCTGCCTGGTGTTCGACGACCAGGGCCAGCAGGTCGCACGTTACGACAAGATCCACCTGTTCGACGTGCAGTTACCAGACAGCAGCGAGGCCTACACGGAATCGAAGGTATTCGAACGGGGCGACAAGGTGGTGGTCGTGGATACCCCTGTGGGGCGCATGGGGCTCGCGATCTGCTATGACCTGCGCTTCCCGGAGCTGTTTCGGGCCCTGTTGGACCAGGGGGCCGACTGGGTCGCGCTGCCGGCGGCGTTCACCGCGCAGACGGGCCAGGCTCACTGGGACGTCCTGCTGCGCGCACGCGCGATCGAGAACCAGTACTACATGCTCTCGTCGGCTCAGGGCGGATTTCACGTGAACGGTCGCGAGACCTACGGACACAGCGCCCTGATCGACCCCTGGGGCCGGGTGGTCGACCAGTTGCAGCGCAACCCCGGCGTGCTGCTGGCGGACCTGGATCATGCCCAGGTCGAACGCATCCGCACGGTCTTCCCCACCATCGAGCACCGACGCCTGGTGTGTCCGGGGACGGTCTAGCTCGACCGTCCGGGCCGGGCATAACCGCGTGGCGCGCGGGCTTGAAAGCCCGGCGCGGGCCCCAAGCTCCATACTGGAATACGACGCCTTCCTGAATTACGAGGATTCCATGATCGACAGCCTTGCCCAACAAACCCTGCTCGACCCGGCCGGTCTGGGCGACCATGAGCTGACCACCCTGCTCGGCACGACCTTTGGCCGCGGCGTGGACGGGGGCGACTGCTACTTCCAGTTTGCCTGCCAGGAGGGCTGGTCGCTGGAGGACGGCATCGTCAAGTCGGCCAGCTTCAATATCGAGCGTGGCGTGGGCATTCGCGTGGTGCGTGGCGAGCAGACCGGCTTTGCCTACTCCGACGATATCGCGATGCCGGCACTGCTGGATGCGGCCCGGACCGCGCGCAGCATCGCCGATGCGGGCCAGAGCGGGCGGGTCGCGGTCGCGAGCCGTATGCCTACGCGTCCGGCGCTGTACGCCCCGGAGAATCCGATGGACTCGCTGGACGAGCAGTCCAAGATCGACCTGCTCAAGGAAGTGGACGCCGCGGCGCGCGCCGCCGACCCGCGCGTGACCCAGGTGATGTGTTCCCTGTCCGGGGTGCACGAGGTGGTCCTGGTACTGAATGCGCGTGGCGAGCTGACCACCGATGTACGCCCGCTGGTCCGCCTGAGCGTTCAGGTGATCGCCCAGCAGGGGGATCGCCGCGAATCCGGTAGCTCCGGGGGCGGCGGCCGCTTCGGTTATCGCTACTTCCTCGAGAATGATCGCGCGGCCGGCTATGCCCGCGAGGCGGTGCGCCAGGCCCTGGTGAATCTGGAGGCGCGTGACGCGCCGGCCGGCACGATGAAGGTCGTGCTGGGCCCCGGCTGGCCCGGTGTGCTGCTGCACGAGGCGATTGGCCACGGCCTGGAGGGCGATTTCAACCGCAAGGGGACCTCGGCCTTCTCCGGGCGTATCGGCGAGCGGGTGGCCGCAAAGGGCATCACCATCGTCGACGACGGCACGCTGGAAGGGCGTCGTGGCTCGCTGAACGTGGACGACGAGGGCACTGCGACGCAGCAGACCGTACTGATCGAGGACGGCATTCTGCGTGGCTACATGCAGGACGAGATGAATGCCCGGTTGACGGGCGTCCAGTCGACCGGCAACGGCCGGCGCGAGTCCTACGCCCATCTGCCGATGCCGCGCATGACCAATACCTACATGCTGGCGGGCGAGGCCGACCCGGAGGAGATCCTCGCCTCGGTGGAGGACGGCCTGTATGCCGTCAACTTCGGCGGCGGGCAGGTGGACATCACCTCCGGCAAGTTTGTCTTCTCAGCCTCCGAGGCCTATCGCGTCGAGAAGGGCAGGGTGACCTACCCGGTCAAGGGCGCGACCCTGATCGGCAACGGCCCGGACGTGCTGACCCGCGTCTCGATGGTGGGCAACGACATGCGCCTGGACCCCGGTGTGGGGACCTGTGGCAAGGAAGGACAAGGCGTGCCGGTGGGGGTGGGGCAGCCCACCCTGCGTATCGACGGCATGACCGTGGGGGGCACCCAGGCGGCCTGACGTCGGCCCGGGGTGCCCGCGGACGAGCAGCGACAAGGAGGCTTAGATGAAGCTGGATTTTCTGGATCAGGAACATTCCCTGCCCGAGGGACACGGCCACGACAAGATCGTGCAGTGGCATGTCTTCCGCGACCGCGAACGTGCCGAGCATTTCGCCGATCACGTCGAGCTGGGCGAAGGCCAGGAACTGGTTGGTGGCTGGACCCGTGACAGCGTCGGCAAGCTCTACTGGGTCGGCGTGCACGTCGAGGACCTGGAACGCTGGGGCAACGTTGGCGCCGTACACAAGCACACGGGCCGCCCCTCCTGAAGCCCCGCCGGGCATTACGCACCACGGCGGGCCGGGGTCTCCCGGCCCGCCGATCCTGTTGATCTGAACGCAAACGGACGTCTGTATGAGCACATCTCCCGAACGCATGGCGCCGGATCTCGAGATCCAGGCCCTGTCCCATTCCGCCGACTCCTTGCAGGATCGCGTCCAGCGGACCCTGGACGTGGCCCGCGCGCAGGGGGCTTCGGATGTGCAGGCGGTGGTCAGCCACAGCGTCGGGCTGGAGCTGTCCGTGCGCAAGGGCGAGATCGAGACGCTGGAGTACGAACGCGACCAGAGCCTGTCGCTGATTGCCTATTTCGGCCAGTCGAAGGGGGCCGCCTCGACCACTGATTTCGGCGATCAGGCCCTGCTGGATACGGTCGAGGCGGCCTGCCGCATCGCGCGCTACACCGAGCCGGACCCCTATGCCGGGATGCCCGATCCCGCGCTCAAGGCGGGGGAGTGGGATGACCTGGACCTCGATCACCCCTGGGACTGCGATGCCGAGCAGGCGACCGAACTCGCGCGTGCGATCGAGGCCGCGGGCTTTGCCGCCGATTCGCGGATCGAGAATTCCGAAGGCGCGAGCGTCAGCACCCGCCGTGCGATCGCCTTTCTCGGCGACTCGCAGGGCTTCATGGGCGGGTATCGCAGCACGCGTCATTCGATGTCCTGTGCCCTGGTGGCACGCGACGATGCCGGCATGCAGCGCGACTATGCCTACACCGTGGCCCGCCACGCGGCGGATCTCGACGCCTGCGAGGCCATCGGGTGTCAGGCCGCCGAGCGCACCGTGCGGCGTCTGGGCGGGCGCAAGCTTTCCACGCGCAGCTGCCCGGTGCTGTTTGCCCCGGAGATGGCGCGCACGCTGATCGGCAGCTTTACCCGCGCGATCTCCGGCCCCGCACAGTACCGCCACAGCTCGTTTCTGCTGAATGCGGTCGGGGAGTCCGTGTTTCCCGACTGGATGCAGATCGAGGAACGCCCGCTGACGCCGCGCGCGCTCGGCAGCGCCCCGTTCGACGGCGAGGGCGTGCGTACGCGCAATCGTCCCCTGGTGGCCGATGGCGTACTGCAGAGCTATACCCTGGACAGCTATGCCGCCCGGCGCCTGGGGCTGGAGAGCACCGGCAACGCAGGCGGCGCGCGCAACGTGACCGTAAAGCCCGGCGAGCGGGACTTTGCCGCCCTGCTGGCCGAGATGGGCACGGGCTTTCTGGTGACCGAACTGATCGGCCAGGGCGTAAACGCAGTGACCGGCGACTACTCGCGCGGGGCCGCCGGCTTCTGGGTGGAGAATGGCGAGATCCAGTACCCGGTGGAAGAGATCACCATCGCCGGCAACCTGAAGGACATCTACCAGCGCATCGTCGCAGTGGGGACCGACGTCGACCGCCGGGGCAACATCCACACCGGCTCGATCCTGGTCGAATCGATGACCGTCGCCGGCGACTGACGACAGCGGCGCGCCCTGTCGTTTTCTGCTTCGCCTGGCCGCGACCCGGGCTCGGCCCGGGACCGGTGTTACCGGAATTTCTTTCGTGGTTAACTTGGCTCTGTTCACGGCCAGGGCGTTTTGTTGACGTTGATACCCTTCTTTCACCCGCGTACCCATGCTTCCGGACGCTATTCGTTCGCGGTGATCGTACTGGTTTTTGGCGGCGTGCTGACGCTGCTCGCGGCGCTTCAGGTCAAGCAGGTGTTGGATGCCGAGGCGACTGATCGCTTTGCGTTCGCCGCCGATCAGGTGACGATCCGGATCGAGGAGCGACTGGATGCCTACGCCCTGGTGCTGCGCGGGGCCGCAGGATTGTACGACGCCTCCGAGGAGGTCACGCGCGAGGAGTGGCGCGACTACGTGCGCAAGCTCCGGGTATCCGACACCCTCGAGCGCGTGCAGGGGATCGGTTTTTCACGCCTGTTGCGGCCCGACGAGCTGGCCGCACACATCGAGGAGATTCGGGCCGAGGGCTTCCCGGACTACACCGTGTTTCCGCCGGGTCCGCGCGAGACCTACTCCTCGATCGTCTACCTCGAACCTTTCGACGCCCGCAATCAGCGGGCCTTCGGCTATGACATGTTCTCGGAGCCGGTGCGCCGCGAGGCGATGACCCAGGCCCGGGATACCGGGCGTGCGGCGCTGACCGGGCGTGTGCAGCTGGTGCAGGAGACCGAGGAGGACGTGCAGGCCGGTACGCTGATGTACGTGCCCATCTATCGCATGGATATGCCCATCGATACGCCGGGGCAACGGGCCGAGGCCCTGAAGGGCTGGGCCTACAGTCCGTACCGCATGACGGACCTGATGACCGGCATCCTTGGTGACTGGGAACTGATGGAGGGCGAGGGCGTTGGGCTGCGCATCTATGACGGGCCCCAGGTGGATGACGACCGCCTGCTGTTCAGCAACAGCGGCATCGACTCGGAGGTCCCCAGCCGGTTTGCCCAGTCCCGCGAGATCGAGTTCAACGGCCGCATCTGGCGGCTGCAGTTCGATCACCAGGACCCGGATGCGGCGGTGGCCTACACCAGCGCCTGGGGCACGCTGGTGGCCGGGCTGGCGCTGAGCGGCCTGCTGTTCGGGCTGATCCTGTCGATCTCCGGCACCCGGGTGCGCGCCGAGGAGATCGCCCGGCGCCTGACCGACGAGCTCCGCGGGCAGGAGCAGCAGCTGCGCGAGAGCGAATTTCGCTGGCGCTTTGCCCTGGAGGGTTCGCGCAGTGGCCTCTGGGACTGGGATATCGCGCGGGACACGCTCTACTTCTCGCCCCGCTGGCGCGAAATCATGGGGGTGGTCGAGGCCGAACTCGGGGCCTCCCTGGAGGAATGGGAACGGCGCATCCATCCGGATGAACAGGAGTCGGTGAAGGCCGCGCTGCGGGCCTATCTCGAGGGCCGGCGCGAACGCTACGTCCAGGAGTACCGGGTCCGGCACGCGGATGGTCACTGGATCTGGCTCGAGGATCGCGGCCTGATCGTCAGTCGCGATGCGGAGGAGCGCCCGTTGCGGATGATCGGTACCTGCACCGACATCAGCGACCGCAAGAACGACGAGCTCGCCCTGCGCGCGGCCCATGCCGAGGCACAGCGCTTCCGTGATGCGCTGGACTATGTCTCCTCCTACATTTACATGAAGGACCCGCAGGGCCGATACACGTTTGCCAACAAGCCCTGCCGGCGCCTGTTCGGCGCGACGGAGGAGGATCTGCCCGGCAGCACCGACAGCCGTTTCTTCCCTCCGGACACGGTGCGCCGGTTGCGCAAGATCGACCACCGTGTGCTGGACGGCGACCAGACCACCGAGGAGATCGAGGTCATCGAGGAGGATGGCGGCCGCCGAGTGTATCTGGAGATCAAGACCCCGATCCGGGACGACAACGAGCCGGGCCAGATCATTGGCCTGCTGGGGATCTCGACTGATATCACCACCCTCAAGGAGCACGAGCGGCAGCTGGAACGGATCGCCCATTTCGATGCACTGACCGGTCTGCCCAATAGGGTGCTTCTGGCGGATCGCCTGCAGCAGGCCATGGCCCGCTCGCGGCGCCATGGCGAGCACCTGGCGGTCGTCTATCTGGACCTCGACGGGTTCAAACGAATCAACGACACCTTCGGGCATGCGGCCGGGGACCGGATGCTGGTGGAGGTCGCTGCGCGCATGAAGGCGGTCATGCGCTCGGAAGACACCCTCTCCCGCCTGGGTGGGGACGAGTTCGTCGCGGTGCTGATTGACGTCGGCGATCTGCACGGCTGCGAGGCCCTGCTGCAGCGGCTGCTGCAGGCGGCCGCGGAACCCATGCTGCTGGAAGACGACCGGTTGCAGGTCTCCGCCAGCCTCGGGGTGACCTTCTACCCGGAGGCGGACCAGGACCTGGATGCAGACCAGCTTCTGCGTCAGGCCGATCAGGCGATGTATCAGGCGAAGCTGTCGGGCAAAGGGCGCTTCCATGTGTTCGATGCCGAGCGCGACCGCTCGGCGCGCAGCCACCACGAGACCATCGAAGACATCCGCCGCGCGCTGGGGAACGAGGAATTCGTCCTGTTCTATCAGCCCAAGGTGAATATGCGCAGCGGCACGGTCATCGGGTTCGAGGCCCTGATCCGCTGGCAGCACCCGGAGTATGGCCTGCTGTCGCCCGGGGATTTCCTGCCCGAGATCGAGGACCATCCGCTGGCCGTTGATCTCGGCGAGTGGGTGATCGACCGGACCCTGCAGCAGCTGCGGGCCTGGGAGACCGTCGGGCTGTCCACACAGGTCAGTGTCAACATCGCGGCCTACCAGTTGCGCCAGCCGAACTTCGTCGAGCGCCTGGAGCGGCTGCTGCAGCACCATCCGGATCTCGCGCCCGGGCGCCTGGAGTTGGAGGTCCTGGAGACCAGTGCGCTGGGCGACATGGTGGAGATCTCCCGCCGCCTGGAGGGTTGCCGGGCCCTCGGGGTGGGCGTGTCGCTGGACGACTTCGGCACCGGCTACGCCTCGTTGACCTATCTCAAGCGCCTGCCGGCGGGGATGGTCAAGGTCGATCAGAGCTTCATCGGCGATATTCTGGATGATCCCGAGGATCTGGCGATTCTGGACGGGGTCCTGAGCCTGGCCGGGGCCTTCGGCCGGGAGGTGATCGCAGAGGGGGTGGAGACCATTGCCCATGGCGACATGCTGCTGGGCATCGGTTGCGATCTGGCCCAGGGCTACGGCATTGCGCATCCCATGCCGGCGGACCGGATCCCGGCGTGGGTGAACGAGTGGCAGCCACCGGCCCACTGGGCGGACCTGGCTCGGATCCATCGCGAGGCCATGCCTCTGATGTATGCCGCAGTCGCCCACCGGGCCTGGGTCATGCGTGCGGAGGCCTATCTGCAGGGGCAGACTTCTCAGCCGCCGTTATTGGCCGAGGATCGGGACGGATTCGTTCGCGGCCTCGAGCGTGCGGGCTCGCGGCGGGTGGACGAGGCCGAGGCCCTGCTTCAGAGGCACCAGGAGGTCCATGACCTGGCCGGCGAGCTGTTCGCCCTGCGTGAACGCGGTGAGGATAGCCGGGCTCTGGCGCGCCTGCACGAACTGCATGCGGCCCGCGATCGTCTGTTGGACGAACTCTCGGCGTATCTGCACTCGGTCCACGCGGGTTAGAGAAGCACTGACCCAAGTACAAGTCGCATCGGTGCCCGGGTTTTCCGAGGCAAGGCGTCTCGTGGAGCGCGTTACCCGCCCATTGTTGATCAAAAACGGGTGTGCGCACGGTGCTGCGGCTCCCTTGTGCAGATCGATTGCACGGTAGTCACCGCGCCTTGTTCGCACGCGAAAGCGACTCAAGTGCGAGCATGTGCATTGCTCAGTGTTTCCCTGGCGGACGCTCTTTGCGCCGCCGATGGCCACGCTGCGCCTTATTGGCTGCAGGCGGTCTGCCAGGTGCGTACCCGGAAGGGGTCGCGGGTCTCGTCGAGGCGCGCGATCGTCATTGTCCTGCCCCAGACGCAGCCACTGTCCAGTGACAGCCAGCCGGGTCCTCGGCGGTGACCGAGCGCGGCCCAGTGACCGAACACCAGGGACCAGCCTTCGCTTGGGCGGCCCGGCCAGGCAAACCACGGTGTCAGCGTTTCCGGGGCATCTTCCGGTGGCCCATTGCCTGAGAATTCCAGTCCGCCATCGGGCATCAGGTAGCGCATGCGGGTAAAGGAGTTGATCGTGAAGCGAAGGCGATCATATCCGGCCAGCTCCGGGTCCCAGTGGGCAGGCTCGTCGCCGTACATCACCTCGAACAGCGCATGGCGTCGCGCGGGGTCGCGCAGCTCGGCCTCCACCCGCCGGGCCTCGGTCTGCGCGGTTTCGAGATCCCAGCCCGGCGCAATGCCGGCATGCACCAGGGTCCAGCCAGCCGCGGGATCAGTATGCAGAAGGGGGCGCTGCGCCAGCCAATCCAGCAGCTCGGCGGCATCCGGGGCGTCCAGCACGGGGCGCAGGGTGTCCTTGTTGCCGGGGGTGCGGACACCCTCGGCCGTGGCCAGCAGGTGCAGGTCGTGATTGCCCAGCACGGCGGTCGCGGCATCGCCCAGGGCGCGTACGTAGCGCAGGCACCCAAGCGAGTCTGGTCCCCGGTTGACCAGGTCACCCACCAGCCAAAGGTGATCCGTGGCGGGGTCGAAACGGACCTGCTCCAGCAGGCGTTCCAGCGGGTCCAGGCAGCCCTGGAGGTCACCAACCGCGTAAAGGGCCATGCCCTGGCCTAGTGAAGCGTACGGGGTACGGAGAGGGTGAAGGGCGGGATCGGCGCCTCGAAGGTGTTGCCGCGTTCGTCCTGCATGCCGTAGCTGCCCTCCATGGTGCCGACCGGCGTCTCGATCACCGTGCCGCTGGTGTACTCGAAGCTGTCACCGGGCTCGATGCGCGGCTGCTCGCCCACCACGCCCTCGCCGCGCACCTCCTGCGTCTGGTCGCGGCCATCGCGGATGATCCAGTGGCGATTCAGCAACTGCACGGTCAGCGCGCCGGAGTTGCGGATCGTGATGTGGTAGGCGAACACGTAGCGGTCGTCATCGGGCTCCGACTGGTCCTCGACATAGGCCGTGGCGACCTCGATCTCGATGGCGTGTTCTTCGGTTTCGCGAGGCGAATTCATTCGGTTGCAGCTCCTGTCTGGAACCAGGCGCTGACGGCAGCGCCCAGCAGGCCGGGTTCAGGGTGCATGATAAGGGACACGGGCAGTCGCTCAAGCAAGTGGGTCATCGGTGGGCGATTATGCAGGGCCCGCAGAAACGTCGTGTCCTGGAAGTAATCGGCCCAGCGCGGGGCGATCCCGCCGGCCAGGTATAGCCCACCGGTGGGCAGCGCAGTCAGGGCCATGTCGGCTAGTTGTCCCGCATAGATCGTTACAAAACGCTGGACGACCGCGAGGGCCGCTGCATGGCCGGCATCGGCCAGGTCACTGATGGCGGCGGCCGGGTCGGCCGCGGTCAGCGCCCGCGCCAGCTCGCCATCGTCCCGGCGTGCCAGCTCGAAGCGTGCAATGCGTGCAATGCCGCGGCCGCTGAGCAGGTGCTCGCGGGTGCACAGTCCTTCCTCGGCGCTGACGAACGCCGCGAGCGCCGCCTCGTTGGCGTCGGCCGGGGAAAAGCGTGCGTGCCCCCCTTCGCCGGGATGGATGGCGGGCTGCTGGCGCGGGCCGACCAGGCAGGTCCCGAGACCCGTTCCGGCCCCGACCACCAGGCGCAAACCCTCTGGATCGGCCGCTGCGTTCTGCAGGGTGATCCGGTCTCCGGGTTCCAGGGCATCCAGGCAGGCGCCGACAGCGGCGAAATCGTTGATCAGGGCGACCGGGATACCCAGTGCCTGTTCGAGGGCATGCGCATCCAGTTCTGGCCAGTCGAGGTTGGTCGCGCGGGCCCGACCGCTCTGAACGGGGCCGGCCAGGGCCAGCCCCGCAGCGGCCAGCGGCTCGGCCGGTTCGACCTCGTTGCGCCAGGCCTCGAGGATGTGGTCCAGGTCGGGAAAGTCGCGGCTGGGGTAGCGGCGGATGTCGTGCAACGACCAGTGCGCGCCGCCGCGGCGCGCACGTGCGACCCGGGTGCGGGTACCTCCGATGTCGGCCACCATGAAGTCCATGGGTCCATCATAGCGGATCGCGGTCCGCTGGCGGGGCCGGTCAGCTGGGCGCGACCATTCGCGCCAGCGCTGCGAAGCCGTGGACGTCCACGGTCTCCGGGCGGGCGCCCGGGTCCAGATCGGCGGCCTCGATCCGGGAGGCATCCACCAGCCCGGACAGCCCCCGCCGCAGGGTCTTGCGGCGGTTGGAGAAAGCCTGGTTCACGACCTTTGCGAACGCCGGATACAGTGCGCTGTCCACCAGCGGCGCCTCCAGTGGTGTGATGCGCACGACCGCGGAGTGGACCTTGGGCGGCGGGTGGAAGGCGCCGGGGGGAACCCCGAACAGCGACTGGGCCCGGGCGCGCGCCGCGAGCATGACCGTCAGTCGGCCGTAGGTCTTGCTGCCGGGGGCGGCGGTCATGCGCTCGACCACTTCGCGCTGCAGGAGGAAATGCATGTCGCGGATGGCCTCCATCTGATCGAGCAGGTGGAATAGCAGGGGGGTCGAGATGTTGTAGGGCAGGTTGCCCACGACCCGCCAGCCACCCTCCGGTGTCGGGCCAAGGCTTGCCAGGTCCAGATCCAGCGCGTCGCCCACATGGAGCTCCAGGCGCTCCGGGGCAAAGGCGGCGCGCAGACCGGCCGCCAGGTCACGGTCAATCTCCACCGCGACCAGACGATTCAGGCGCTCCAGCAAGGCGCCCGTCAGGGCCCCCCGGCCGGGGCCGATCTCCAGCACCGGGTCGTCGGGGTGCGGGGCGATCGCGCCGACGATGCGCGCGAGCACGGCCTGATCATGCAGGAAGTTCTGGCCGAACCGCTTGCGGATCGGCGGCAGCGCGCTACCCATGTGCGGTATCACCCATGGGCGTGCGCGGCCTGTGCCTGCAGGCGATGGCGGGCCAGTTCCCGAGCCAGGCCCTCGGCCGCGAGGAAGCTGCCGACCTCTGCGCGGCCGCTGCCGGCCAGGTCGAGGGCCGTGCCGTGATCGACCGAGGTGCGCACGAAGGGCAGCCCGAGGGTCACGTTGACTGCATGCCCGAATCCTGCGTGCTTGAGCACCGGGAGCCCCTGGTCGTGATACATCGCCAGTACCGCATCGACCTCGGCGAGGGCGCGCGGGGTGAAGGCGGTATCCGCGGGCAGCGGCCCGCGCAGGTCCAGGCCCTCGGCGCGCAGCCGGTCGAGCGTGGGGGTGATGACCTCGATCTCCTCGCGCCCCAGTACCCCGTCCTCGCCGGCGTGCGGGTTCAGTCCGCACACGCCGATGCTCGGGCGTTCGATTCCGAAGTCCTCGGCCAGATCGTGGTGCAGTACGCGGGCGACCGCCTCGATGCGCTCCGGCGTGATCGCGTCGGGGACGTCGCGCAGGGACAGGTGGGTAGTCACCAGTGCGACCCGCAGGGATTCGGTGGCCAGCATCATCACGGGCATGGGCGCGCCGGCGCGTTCGGCCAGCCACTCGGTATGACCACTGAACGGGATGCCGGCACGGTTGATCACGCCCTTGTGCACCGGGCCGGTGACCATCGCGTCGAAGGTGCCATCGAGACAGCCATCGGCGGCGGCGGCGAGCATTGCCAGTACGCCTTCGGCGTGCCGGGGGTCGAGGGTGCCCGTCTGCACCGGGCCGCCGGCCGGGACCGCGACGATCTCCAGGGCCCCGCGCGGCGTAGCGGTGCGCGGTCGTTCGGGGTCGAAGGGGATCAGGTGGATCGACCGGCCCAGTTGCTGCGCCCGCTGCTCGAGTACATCCGGTTCCCCGATGGCGACGCGCTGGGCGCCACCGCCAGGCTCGTGGGCCAGGGCAATCAGCAGATCTGGCCCGATCCCGGCTGGCTCGCCGGCGGTCAGTGCCAGACGCGGGATTGCACCCGGCGTCCGGGCGTCAGGAGCCGAAGCCGTCAACGCGGTACTCGACATAGGCCTCGTCGCGCAGGCGCCGCATCCACAGCTCGATCTCTTCCTCGCGCTTGCGGTTTTGCAGGATCTCGCGGGCACGGGCGCGGATCTGCTCGCGCGAGGTGTCGACCTCGCGGTGGTCGAGGACCTCGATGATGTGCCAGCCGAACTGGCTCTCCACCGGCTCGCTGATCTCGCCCGGCTGCAGGGCATTCATCGCCTCCTCGAACTCGGGCACCAGCTCGCCGGGGCTGATCCAGCCGAGCTGGCCGCCCTGGGCGGCGGAGCCGGGGTCGTCGGAGTTCGCGCGGGCCAGGGCCTCGAAGTCGCTGCCCTCGCGGATGCGGTTGTACAAGGACTCGGCCTGGCGGCGGGCCTCTTCGTCGCTGCGGACCTGGTCGGGGCTGATCAGGATGTGGCGTACCTGCGTCTGCCGGACGCGGGTCTGGTCGCCGCCTTCGCGGTCCACCAGCTTCATGACGTGGAAGCCATTCGGCGAGCGCAGCACATCGCTGATCTCGCCGGTGCGCATCAGCACGGCCTCGCGGGCAAATACGGAGGGGATCTCGCCGGCCGTGCGCCAGCCGAGGTCGCCGCCTTCCAGTGCATCCGGCGCGTCGGACTCGGAGATCGCCACGCTGGCGAAGTCCTCACCCTCGCGCACCCGCTGGCGCAGTTCGCGGGCCTTTTCGCGGGCGGTGGCGATCTGGCTGGAGTCCGCGCCGCGCGGCAGCGAGACCTGGATGTGCGCGATGCGATAGCGCACGCCGCGGTCGATGGCGCCGCTTTCCGAGGCGATCAGGTCCGCGATTTCCTGGTCGCTGACGCGAATCTGGTTGTCGACCTGGCGACGCTGCAGCTGGTTGACGGTCAGCTCGTTGCGAATCTGTTCGCGGAAGGCGTTGAAGTCGACGCCGTCCTGCAGCAGGGCCTGACGCAGCTGCGGCAGGTTCATGCGGTTTTCGCGCGCGATGTTCTCCATCGCCCGGTTCAGGGTCATCTCGTCGATGTTGATGCCGACCCGCTCGGCCTCCTGCAGCTGAACGCGCTCGACGATTAGCCGTTCCATGACCTGCCGCGCGAGGGTGTCACGATCCGGCGGGCGGGTGCCGCGCTCCATCATTTGCTGGGCGACCAGGTTCATGCGCTCGACCAGTTCGCGCTGGGTCACCACGTCGTCGCCGACCACGGCGAGGATGCGATCGGTGAATTGATCCCCCTCCGGTGGCGTGATGGGCGCGGCCGGCGCACCGGCCTCGGAGGCGGCCCCCGGGGTGACCGGGGCCTCGACGGCGTCCTCGGGCTGTTCGCCGCCGGGAACCTGCGCCTGTGCGGACAGGCCGAGGCTCATAAGCACGGCGCCCAGTAGCGGGAGCCAGGAGGCCCGGCGGTGTTGGTCAGGGGAGTGCGTCATATCCGGCTATACCCTCGCTCAAAAGCGAATCCACGCCGGAGTCGAAACGTCCGAGTCCGTCCAGCGTGAGTTGGAAATAAATCGAGTTGTCGTAGGTCTCGTCGAAGTCGTAGGCGCGGCGGGCGACCACTCGGATGCCATAGCAGCAACTACGATACTGAAGGCCGGCCAGAAGTTCGAGATCACGCTCCTCCTGCAGGCTGTAATTCCAGCGCCCGATTGCATCGATGCGTGGGGTCACCGGCCACAGCACGGAGACATCGGTCTGGTCGATGGAGCGGTTGCCGGCCTCGCGCTGACGATACCCCATGTTGATGCGGGCGCGAGCGCTCGGGCTGTAGCTGACCGACAGTGCTGTGAGGGTGGTCTCGCCTTCGTCCTGGTTGTACAGGATGGAGCCCCGGCCGCTCCAGGCATCGCCGATGCGCACGCGGCCCTCAAGGGCGAGATCCGAGCGGGACTCCGTCAGCGGATCGCCGTCAGGAGCGCGGCGGACCTCGCGATCTTCGAAATAGCGAATCTGGCCGGCGGACAGGCTCATCCGTTCCTGGCCGGTCTGCTCGTCGAAGATGCGGGTGGTCAGCGCGGTGGTCAGCTGGTGCGTGTCGCCGACCCGGTCGGCGCCGACGAAGCGGTCGAGGCTGAACAGGTTGTCGAAGCTGAAGTCCGCCTCGCCGGTGTCGAAGACCGGGATATCGGTCTGGTCGACGAACGGGACATAGCCGTAGAAGATCCGCGGTTCCAGCGTCTGCAGGCGACGCCCGTCCTGGATCGGACGTTCGAAGACCAGACCGGTGTCGATCGATGCCCGCGGCACGGTGCGGCTGATCGACTCGGGCCCTGGCTCGCCCCGGCGGTCCAGTTCGTAATGGGTATAGCGCACCCCGGCACTGGGCTCAAAGAAGAAGCCCCCAGTATCGAAACGCCAGGAGGCCGTGGGGTTGAGGTCGAAGCGCGTGCCCAGGGGTTCCAGCGAGTCGCTCTCGCTGCGCTCGAAGCGCACCAGTTCAGTGTCCAGGTCCCAGGCCAGTCCGCGCCCCAGATACTCGCCCGCCTCCAGGGTGATCTGCGGCAGGCGCTGGTAGGGCTCGCGCTGGGCCCGCAACTCGGGGTCGACGATCTGGTAGTCCTCGATGCGGGTGCGCAGGCGGTAGGCCGGCTGGTTGTAGGTCAGGTCCGCCCGGCGGCGCAGATAGGGGGTGCTGCCGGAGTAGCGGTCCGCGCCACCGAAGTCGCGGAAATACTCGCTGTCGGAGGCGTCGGCGGCGTCCAGGCGAAAGCGCAGGTCCGAGGTCAGGCGGCTCTGGTGAAACCACTGCACGTAGTGCCGGTCGTCGCCGAATACGCGGTCGCTCGGCAGGTAGCGGATATCGGCCACGCCCTCGTGGCGAGGCTGCAGGTAGCGGAATTCGGTGCCGAGCTTCACCCCGCGGTCCGACATGACTCGCGGGGTGAACGTCGCGTCGTAGTTCGGTGCGATGTTCCAGTACCAGGGCGTGCTGATGTCGAGCCCGTGGCGTGAACTGACCCCGGCGCTGGGCAGCAGGAAGCCGCTCTGGCGGCGGTCGTCCAGCGGGAAGTGGATGTACGGCGTGTAGGCGATGGGCACGCCCTTGAAGTCAATGCGGGCGTTGCGGGCAACCCCGATGCCGCGTTCGCGGTCCAGTTCCAGATCTCGTGTGCGCAGCCACCAGCTGTCGTTGTCGATCGGGCAGGTGGTGTACTCGGCGTCCTCGAACTCGTGCAGGTGGGGCGCGAGCTGGATGCCCACCCCGGCGCTGCCTCGTGCCGGCACGGACTGCACCAGGTAGTCGATGCGCCGGAATTCCCCGGTTTCTTCGTCCAGGCGGTACTCGCCACCGTCGGTGTGCAGCAGCAGGTCGCCGTCGAACAGCCGGGTGTCACCCTCGGTGCGAGCCACGCCCGTCGCCCGGTCGTATTCGAGGAATTCGGTATCCAGGCGACGTCCTTGTTCGAAGAGCTGGACGTTTCCGCGGGCGCTGATCAGTTCACCCTCTCGGCGTACGTAATCGGCGTCGATATCAGTGATTTCGGCCGCGAGCTCGCGCATCTCGGGCCACTCCATGCCGGGAGCGAAGTCGCAGCCCGGGGGGCGCTCCATCCGCTCGAGTCCGGCCTGTGCCGCCGTGGCCGTGACGCCGAGCACGCAGGCAATGATGGTCCGCGCCGTGGCCCGGCGGTGCAGTGGGCGTGCGTAGCCGTCAGGCGATGGCGTCATGCGGGTTTCAGTCTGGGGAAACACGGATCATGCTGGATCAGTGTTTCCCCAGCAGCTGGCGGACTTCGTCGAAGATCAGTGCAATGTCGCGGGTGCCATTCACATGCTTGAGCAGGCCGCGGCGGGCGTAGTATTCGATCAGCGGCTGGGTCTGTTCTTCATAGACCTTCAGTCGATTGACGACCGTCTTCTCGGTGTCATCGGCGCGGTGGACGAGTTCGCCACCGCACAAATCACAAACCCCTTCCTGCTGGGGCGGGAAGGTATGGGAGTTGAATACCGCGCCGCAATCGCCGCAGGAGACGCGTCCGGTCAGGCGCTGTTTCAGTTCATCGAACGGCACATCGATCTGGATCGCCTGGTCCAGCGGTGCGCCGAGCTTCTCGAGCATGGTGTCCAGGGTCTCGGCCTGGGCGACGTTGCGTGGAAAGCCGTCGAGGATGAAGCCCTTTTGTGCGTCCGGTTCCTGCAGCCGGTCGCGGATCAGGCCCAGGACCAGGTCGTCGGGTACGAGCTGGCCGGCGTTCATCGCGCTTTCGACCTGCTTGCCCAGGTCGGTCTGGGCGGCCATTGCGGCGCGCAGCAGGTCGCCGGTGGAGATTTGGGGGATACCGAAGGTGGCGACCATCTTCTTGGCCTGGGTGCCCTTGCCGGACCCCGGTGCGCCCATCAGGACGATACGCATGGCTGACTCCTGCTGCCGGGTGCGACGCCGAACCGCAGCACAAGCCGGGTACGAGGCGGCACGGTGAATGGCTATCGTGAAAGGGCCGCGGCGGTGCGGCGCAAACCGTTTCCCGAGCGCGGTCTTATACCGCCTGAGGGTAATCGGCCGCAACCGCTCAATACAGCCCGTGGCTCCCTGGCCTGACGGCGACGGGTGCCATTGCGGAGGCTCTCCCCTGTATAATGCCCCGCTCTTCAAAATAATCGGAATATACTCAAGCATGGACCTCAACCAGATCGAAGCCGGCAAGGATCTCCCCAACGACATCAACGTGGTGATCGAGATCCCCACCCAGGGCCAGCCCGTCAAGTACGAGATGGACAAGGACAGCGGGGCTCTGGTGGTCGATCGCTTTATGGCGGTCGCAATGTTCTACCCGTGCAACTACGGATTCATCCCGAACACGGAGTCGGAAGACAACGACCCGGTGGACGTGCTGGTGATCACCCCGGTGCCACTGTTGCCGGGCTCGGTCGTGCGCTCGCGCCCGATTGGCATGCTGAAAATGACCGACGAGGCCGGGGTCGACGCGAAGATCCTGGCGGTTCCGGTGAGCAAGCTGTGCACGCAGTCCGAGCGATTCAAGGGCCCGGAAGACGTGCCGAAGGAACTGCTGGACTCGATCAAGCACTTCTTTGAGCGCTACAAGGAGCTGGAGAAGGGCAAGTGGGTCAAGGTTGAGGGCTGGGTAGGCGCCGAAGAGGCCAAGGCGGAGATTGTTGCCAGCTACAAGCGTTACCAGAAGAGCAAGATCTGAGCCGGTAGCGGCCCGGCGTCAGCGCGTGGCGTGGATCGTCCCCGTATCCCCGGGGTCGGGGGTCGCCGGGTGCGCGGCGTTCGTTGTTGTGGCGGTCCGCTGAGATGGCCGGGCGCGATGACTACGGGCAGGAACAACAGGACCAGCAGCGGTATGCCGTGCGCATCCTGCTGGCGCTGGTCCTGCTCGCCGCGGTCCTGCTCCTGATCGGCTGGCGCCTGTCGGGGCTTCAGGTCGGCGCGCATACCCATTTCACCACGCTGTCGGAGAACAACCGGCTGCGGGTGGAGCCGATTGCGCCCAGTCGCGGTGTGATCCGGGATCGCAATGGTCAGTTGCTGGCGGGCAACCGCGCCTCCTACCAGCTGGAGGTGACGGTTGAACAGGCTGGCAATCTCGATGACCTCCTGGAACGACTGCATGACTTTGTCGAGCTCTCCGACGCGGATATCGAACGCTTCCGCCGCGGCGTGCGTCAGCGCCGACCCTTCCAGCCGGTGCTGCTCAAGGCGGGCCTGGACGACACCACGGTGGCCAGGATCGCGGTCTCGCGGCACGAGTTGCCGGGGGTGGAGATCGAGGCCCGTCCGATGCGCTTCTATCCGCTCGGTGACAAGTTCTCGCATGTGGTCGGGTACGTGGGCCGGATCAACGAGCAGGACCTGGCACGGGTGGACCCGCGTGCCTACGCCGGCAGCTCGCATATCGGCAAGATCGGCATCGAGCGCTACTACGAGGACCTGCTGCACGGCCGCCCGGGCTACCGTCAGGTAGAAGTGAATGCCCAGGGACGGGTGATCCGCGAGTTGTCGGTGACACCACCGGAGGCCGGTACCGACATTACGCTCACCATTGACGCGGACCTGCAGCGTGCCGCTTACCGGTCGCTGGCGGGCCGGCGGGGTGCGATTGTCGCCCTGGACCCGAACAACGGCGAGGTGCTGGCGCTGGTCAGTGCCCCGGGATTCGACCCCGAGATGTTCGTGCACGGCATCTCCCAGGCCGCCTTTTCCGATCTTCAATCTGACCCCGCGCGGCCGTTGTTCAATCGCGCCCTGACCGGGCAGTATCCGCCGGGCTCCACGGTCAAACCCCTGGTGGGGCTGGCCGCGCTGGACGAGGGGATTACCACCGCGGATCGTCGGATGTTTGCCCGTGGCTATTTTCAGATCCCCGGCCATGAGCGTCGCTATCGTGACTGGCGCCGGGAAGGGCATGGCTGGGTCGACATGTCGCGCGCCATCGCGGTCTCCTCTGACGTGTATTTCTACGACCTTGCGCATACGATGGGGATCGACCGCATGGTGCCGATGCTGGGGGCATTCGGGCTTGGGCAGCGCGTCGGTATCGACGCCACGGGCGAGCGCGCAGGTATCCTGCCCAGCCGTGACTGGAAGCGAGCGACGCACGACCAGGTCTGGTTCCCCGGCGAGACCCTGATCACCGCGATTGGCCAGGGCTACATGCTGTCGACACCGCTGCAGATGGCGGACTTCACGGCGACGCTGGCCGGGCGCGGGCAGCGCATCCAGCCGCGTCTGCTGCAGTCGATGGACAATGGCAACGGCGAACTCGAACGGCTGCTGCCGCAGCCTCGCGAGCCGGTGCAGGCGGCCCCGGAGCACTGGGACACGATTCACGAATCACTGATCGAGGCCGTACATACGCGCCATGGCACCGCCTGGGGTTCGATTGGCAGCCGCCCGCCGACGAACTACCGCATCGCGGGCAAGACCGGCACTTCGCAGGTCTTCGGGCTGGGCCAGGACGAGGAGTACGACGAGGACGAGCTGCCCCGGCATCTGTGGGATCACGCCCTGTTCGTGGGCTATGCGCCCGCGGACGATCCGCAGATCGCGGTGGCCGTGCTGGTCGAGCACGGCGGCTCGGGCGGTCGTGTGGCGGCCCCGGTGGCCCGCGAGGTGATGGACGCCTTCCTGAAAGGCGACGCCGGAATGACGCTCGACGTGGCGGAGGACGAATGATCAGCGTGACGGGGCGCGAGATGCCGCTAGGGCAGTGGGTGCTGGGGCGCCTGCGCCTGGATGGCGTGCTGCTGGTGCTGATCGGCATCTTGCTGCTGGTGGGGCTGGCGGTGCTGTTCAGTGCCTCCGGCGAGAGCATGATTGCCCTGGAGCGTCAGGCCATGCGCATCGGACTCGGCGTGACCGCGATGGTGCTGGTCGCGCAGATCCCGGTGCGCACCCTGCGGTCCCTCGCGCCTTGGCTGTTTGTGGCTGGTGTCGCGCTACTGCTGGCGGTCATGGTCGCCGGCGAGATCGGCAAGGGGGCGCGACGCTGGCTGGATCTCGGCTTCATGCGCTTCCAGCCCTCCGAGATCATGAAGCTGGCGGTGCCGATGATGGTCGCCTGGTACCTGTCCACTCGCAACGATCGGCCGCGTTTTCGCGACCTGCTGGTGACGGTGCCCCTGATCCTGGTGCCCGTTTTTCTGATCATGCGTCAGCCGGATCTGGGGACCGCGATGCTGGTGGGTGCCGCTGGTTTCCTGGTGATTTTCCTGGCGGGGCTGAGCTGGCGCTGGTTCGTCGGGCTGGGACTGGCCGCGGCCGCCGCGATCCCGGCGTTGTGGTTGCAGATGCATGACTATCAGCGCCAGCGGGTGCTGACCCTGTTCAATCCGGAGTCGGATCCGCTGGGGACCGGTTATCACATCATCCAGTCGAAGATCGCGATCGGCTCCGGCGGGCTGTACGGCAAGGGCTGGCTGAATGGCACGCAGTCGCACCTCGACTTTCTGCCCGAGCGTTCCACGGATTTCATTTTTGCGGTATACGCCGAGGAATTCGGGTTTATCGGTGTCGCACTCCTGTTGTTGCTGTATTTTGCGATCGTGGCGCGCGGGCTGTGGATCTCGGCCCTCGCTCAGGATCGCTTCGCCCGTTTGCTGGGCGGTAGCCTGGCGCTGACCTTCGCCGTCTATATGGTGGTCAACATCGCGATGGTGACAGGGCTTCTGCCCGTGGTCGGCGTGCCGCTTCCGCTGGTGAGCTACGGCGGCACATCATTGGTGACGCTTATGGTCGCCTTCGGTATTCTCATGAGCATTGCGTCGCAAAAGCGCCTGGTGAATCGATGACCCTCAACCTCCGCCCGCTGGGCACCCTTCGTTCCGTCCTCTTGCAGGCCGGGTTGATCCTGTCACTGGGGGCCTGCTCCCTGTCGAACGTCTCGGGGTCCGAGTTTCGCGCCGGTGATCCGCCGTACCTGGAGCGCGAGGAGGTCCAGGCCTTTATCGACGAACAGGTCGAGGCGGGCATGGATCGCGACGAGCTGGAGAGTATGTTCGCCGAGGCCGATCCCCAGCAACGCATCCTCGACCTGATCTCGGCCCCTGCCGAGGCGCGCCCCTGGAAGGACTATCGCCCGATCTTCGTGAACGACCTGCGCATCGAGCGCGGCGAGCGCTTCATGGAAGAGCAGGCCGAGACCCTCGCGCGCGCCGAGGAGACCTTCGGCGTCGAGCAGGCGATGATCACGGCGATCATCGGCGTGGAGACCAACTACGGGCGCAACACCGGGGGCTTCCGAGTGTTCGATGCGCTGGTCACGCTGGGATTTGACTACCCGCCGCGCGCGGACTTCTTCCGCCGCGAACTGGGCGAGTTTTTGACCCTGGTGCAGGAGGAGGACCTGGATGTCCGCGAGACACGGGGCTCCTACGCCGGCGCGATGGGGCGCGGACAGTTCATCTCGTCCAGCTACCGTCACTACGCGGTGGACTTCGACGGCGATGGTCGCCGGGACCTGCTGAACTCCTGGCCGGATGCGATCGGCAGTGTCGCCAACTACTTCCGCGAGCATGGCTGGCAGACCGGTGAGCCGGTGGTGGCACGCGCCCGGGTCGAGGGGGATGCCCACGAGGAGCTGATCAGCCGCAATTACCAGGCCCGCTTTGATCTCGACGAACTCGCCGAGCACGGCATCTATCCCGACGAGTCCGTGGCCGAGGACGGGAAGTACTCGTTCATTCGCCTCGAGGGCGAGGACGGGTATGAATACTATCTTGGCTATCCCAATTTCTATGTGATCACCCGCTACAACCGGAGCCCGCTGTATGCGATGGCCGTCCACCAGCTGGCCGAGGCCTTTGCCGAGTAAACGGTGCCGCCCTGGCGCGGCCGCCGCCGCGCCGGCGGTGTTGTTCGCGCTGATGCTGGCCGGCTGCTCGTCGGCCCCCGATCGCAAGGCAGACCCGGATCGCCCGCTGGGCGATGCGGCGTATGACGCCTACCCGGACCCGGATGACATCCCGCAGGATCTGGCGCTGATCCCCGACGCAGTGCCGACCGACGAGCCCCCGAGTCGCTACGGGAACCCGCCCGAGTACGAGGTCTTCGGGCAGCGCTACCGTACCCTGCGCACTAGCACCGGCTTCGAGGAAGAGGGTCTGGCCTCCTGGTACGGGACCAAGTTCCACGGCCGGCGAACCTCCAGTGGCGAGCCCTACGACATGTATGCGATGACGGCAGCCCACAAGACGCTGCCGCTGCCGACTTATGTCGAGGTCGTGAACCTGGAGAATGACCGTCGCGTGATTGTGCGGGTCAATGATCGCGGACCCTTTGTGGATGAACGCATCATTGACCTCTCCTATGCGGCGGCGCATCGGCTGGACATGACCGATGCCGGTGTGGCCCCGGTGCGCATTCGTGCCGTGGGGCCGGAAGACGTCGATTCGCCGCGTGTGGCCGAATCGCGCCCGCCAGTGCCGGAACCCATCGTACTCGCCGAGGCCAGCCAGGGGGGCGGCAGCAGCCCGGTCGCGACATCGTCTGATGACGCGCGCGCTGCTTCCGAAGCGAACGCCCCAGAGGCCGCCGCGAACAACGGCCGCTGGGTGCAGATCGGGGCGTTTTCCGAACGCCGAACGGCGGAGGAGATCCGGCGCGATCTCGAGGCCCTGGGCTTCGAGTCGATCGAGATCTCGACGCTGGAACGCGACGAGCAGGCGGATCTGCATCGGGTGCGTATCGGCCCGCTGGAAGAGGTCGAGCTGCAGGAGGCGACCGAGCGCCTGCAGGAGGCCGCCCACGTCGACTACCGCATCGTTGACGACTGACATCGCGTATCGCTCAGTTTTTGTGCCGCCGGGCCCGTTTGCGTTCATCTGCTCGGGCCCGGTCTGCTATCGTTAGCCATCTCTACAGGAGGCCTCGAACCACCATGATCCCCCCGCTCCATTCTGTCGCCCGCCGCGCCCTGATGACCCTCTCCCTGGCCGTGTGCGTTGCCGCCATGCCGGCGATGGCGGGTGAGCCCCTGCCGGTTCCGGGCAGTGGTGGGGCCATGCCAAGCGGGATCCCCAGCCCGCCCTCTGACGTGACGGCGAAGAGCTATGCGCTGATGGACTTCGATTCCGGTCTGGTGCTGGCCTCGCGCGAGGCGGATGTTGATCGCGAACCCGCGAGCCTGACCAAGCTGATGACGGCCTACGTCGTGTTCGGCGAGATTCGCGACGGGCGGCTGGGGCTCGAGGACACGGTGACCATCAGCGAGCGGGCCTGGCGCACGGGTATGCGGGGCGCGTCGCGCATGTTTATTGAGGTTGGCGACGAGGTGAAGGTCGAGGACCTGCTGCGCGGGATGATCATCCAGTCCGGAAACGATGCCTCCACCGCGCTCGCCGAGGCTGTGGCCGGTTCCGAGGGGGCGTTCGTCGACATGATGAACAGCCAGGCGCGTGAACTCGGGATGATGAACTCGTATTTCACCAACTCGCACGGGCTGCCTTCCGATGAGCCGCAATCCACCTCTGCTCAGGATATGGCGCTGCTGGCTCGGGCGCTGATTCGCGAGTTCCCCGACCTTTACGGCTATTACAGCGAGCGCTCGTTCGAGTTCAACGATATCTCGCAGAGTAACCGCAACATGCTCCTTTGGCGTGACGCCGGTTTCGATGGCCTGAAGACCGGCTGGACCTCTGCGGCCGGTTACAACCTGGTCTCGTCGGCGAAGCGCAGCGATCGCCGCCTGATCGCCGTGGTGCTGGGCATCGAGGCCTCCAACCACCAGGAGGGTGGTACGCGTCGGGCCAACGAGTCGCAGGCCCTGGTCAACTGGGGCATGCGTTTTACCGAACCCCAGCGTCTGTTCGAGGCGGGGACGCAGCTGGGCAGCCCGCGCATCTATCGTGGTGCGGATAGCGAGGTGTCCGTCGGGCTGGCCGAGGATTTCTGGGTGATCGTGCCCCCGGGCCGCGGTGACAACCTTGAGGCCACAATGGAATTGAACCAGCCGCTGGAAGCGCCGCTGGCCGCAGGGGCCGCCGTGGGCGAGGTGCAGGCCCGTCTCAATGGCGAGTTGATCGGGCAGCAGCCGGTCGTCGCCCTTGAAGAGATCGAGGAGGGCGGGCTGGTGCGTCGCCTATGGGATGGTGCTGCCTTGTCGCTGCGCTCGGTCTGGCCGTTCTGACTCGGGGCGAGTGTGAGCGTTGCGTATTTCAATGGCGACTTCATGCCGCTCGAATCGGTGCGTATCTCCCCGCTGGATCGCGGATTCCTGTTCGGGGACTCGGTCTACGAGGTAATCCCCAGCTACGCCGGGCAGCTGTTTCTGCTGACGGAACACCTTGAGCGGCTGCAGCGCTCGCTGGACGCCATCCGCCTCGAATCGCCGCTGTCGTTCGACCAGTGGCGGGGCATGCTGGAGGAGCTCGTCCGGCGCAACGAGGGGGATGTGCCCATCGATCTCGGGCTGTACCTGCAGGTCACGCGCGGGGTTGCCCCGCGCGACCACGCCTTTCCCGCCGGCGGGCCGCCCACGGTCTTTGCGATGGCGAATCCGATCGTGCCCCTGGCGGACACGATCCGCCAGGCCGGGGTCGCGGCGGTGACGGGGCCCGATACGCGCTGGTCCCGCTGTGACATCAAGGCCACTACGCTGCTGGCCAACGTGCTCGCGCGTCAGGAGGCCCGCGAACAGGATGCAGTCGAGGCCATCCTGTTGCGCGACGGTCAGGTGACGGAGGGTGCGGCCAGCAATGTGTTCGCCCTCGTCGACGGCACGCTGGTTACGCCTCCGCTGGCATCATCGCTGCTCCCGGGGGTAACAAGGGCCCTGGTCCTGCGCTTGGCCGCCCAGTGCGGTCTCGATGTTGTGGAGCGTGATCTGTCCGAGTCCCAGTTGCGTGCGGCCGACGAGATCTGGCTGACCAGTTCCACCAAGGAGCTCCTGCCGGTTTGTCGGCTCGACGGCCATCCGGTCGGAGCCGGGGTCCCGGGCCCGGCCTGGCAGGCCGTTCATGCCGCGTATCAGCAGGCAAAGCGCGACGCTCACCCGTCCCGGGCACCAGTCGAGGGGTGCGCATGACAGACGAGCGCGAAAGCCTGATCGAGTTTCCCTGTCGTTTTCCGATCAAGGTCATGGGCGACTCGCACCCGGAGCTCCTGGAGGCCGTGGAGGCCTGTGTGGCCGAGCATGTGCCGGACCCGGACGACGCCGTGATCCAGCAGCGCGCCTCCAGTGGCGGGCGTTTCGTCGGCATCACCATCACCTTCACCGCGACCAGTCAGGCCCAGCTCGATGACCTCTACCGGGCCCTGGGGCGCTGCGACCGGGTCCGCATGATCCTGTGACCGGTCCGCTCGTCCCCGTGGCCCGCCTGCTGGGTATGCAGCCCTACGTACCTGTCTGGCAGGCGATGCAACTCCAGGCCCGGGAGCGCGATGCGACCCGGCCGGACGCGTTCTGGTGCGTCGAACACCCCCCCGTCTTTACCCAGGGCCGTAATGGCCGCCCCGAGCATCTGCTGGACCCCGGCGCGACGCCGGTGGTCGCGATCGATCGCGGCGGGCAGGTGACCTGGCACGGCCCCGGGCAACTGGTCATCTACACGCTGGTGGATCTGCCGCGACTGGGGGTCGGGGTCCGGCGTCTGGTCGAAGGCCTGGAGCAGGCGGTGATCGATACGCTCGCGCAATGGGGTATCCACGCGCAGCGCCGGGAGAAGGCGCCAGGGGTATATGTGGACGGGGCCAAGATTGCGGCGCTCGGGCTGCGCATCCGGCACGGGCGCAGCATCCATGGGCTGGCGCTGAACATCGCCCCGGATCTGGCGCCGTTTCAGCGCATGAACCCCTGTGGCTATCCCGGCCTCGCCGCGACCTCCATGCAGCATCTGCTCGGCCCGGTGGACGCCACCCGCGTCCGCGAGCAACTGCTCGCCCATCTAGCCGAACAGCTGTTTCCCGCCGCGGTCGCGAGCATCAGGCATGAACCCTCTTTGCCGCCCGAGCTCGTCCGTGTGCTGGCGCTGGGGCGTTGTCCCGCGCCCTCAGGGTGGGACTAGTTCGGCTTCTGGAGTTTACGGTGCCTTCGGCCGGCCGCCTGCCAAGCGCTGTCTCGCCAGCGCGCCGCGAGGTACTTTCTTGCTTGCCCAAGAAAGTACCCAAAGAAGGGCACCCGGATTCCGCCCGGGGACCTTGCTCCAGGGCCCTCGGGCCGGCGGCGCTGAAACTCGCTACGCCTTCGGCTCCGCTCAGACAGTCAGCGCCCCCGTTTCTATTTTGAATCGTCCGTCCCGAGGACCCTTCCGCAAGGGGCTTCATACGGGGGGATGAAGGTCAAGACAACGGCGGTTCTGACGTTCGTGCCAATGGATGGAGGCTGGGTATTCCGACATCCGGGCACGCGCGGCCTGCGGCCTTGGCGTGCCGCGCCCGCAAGCGGGCGCCAGACCCATCGTAGGATGCCGATGAGCGCAGCGAATCGCATCAGGGTTGCCCCGACGTTGGCATGGTGCGTTTCGCTGCGCTCAACGCACCCTACAGCGCGGGAATTAGGACAGGTGCGGGAACACCGCCCGTTTTGACCTTCCCTCCCGATATGAGCCCCTTGTGGAGGGCGTGACAGGGCGGACGATTCAAAATAGACACGGGGCGCTGACTGTCTGAGCGAAGCCAAAGGCGCAGCGAGTTTCAGCGCCGCCGGCCTGGCGCGTCCGGAGCAAGGTTCCCGGGCGAATCCCGGGCGTGTTTCTTGGGTACTTCTTTGCACGAGCAAAGAAGTACCTCGCGGCGCGCTCGCGAGTGAGCGCAGGCAGGCGGCAGGCCGGAGCTACCGTAAACACCCAAGGTCGAACCAGGCCCCGCCTGAGGGCGCGGGGCGCCGCCCCGGCGGCAGGGGACGGCAGGGCGAGTCAGGCTGTTTCGAGGCCCTGGGCCTGGAGGTCGGCGTGGTAGGAGGAGCGCACCATGGGACCGCTGGCCACCTGCTTGAAGCCCATTTCGCGTGCGGCCTCGCCGAGGTCGTCGAACTCCTCCGGTGCCAGGAAGCGCGTGACCGGAAGATGATGGCGCGAGGGCTGCAGGTACTGCCCCAGGGTCAGCATGTCGCAGCCGTGTTCGCGCAGGTCCGCCAGGACCTCCAGCAGCTCCTCGCGGGTCTCGCCGAGCCCGAGCATCAGACCGGACTTGGTCGGCACCCCGGGGTGCTGTTCGCGGAAACGCTTCAGCAGCTCCAGCGACCATTGATAGTCGGCGCCGGGACGCGCCTCGCGGTAAAGCCGCGGGATCGTCTCGAGATTGTGGTTGAAGACGTCCGGCGGGGCCTGGTGCATGATCTCCAGCGCCCGGTCCATGCGGCCGCGGAAGTCGGGCACCAGGATCTCGATCTTCGTGTTCGGATTCAGCGTGCGGACCTCGCGGATGCAGTCCACGAAGTGGCCGGCGCCACCGTCACGGAGGTCGTCGCGATCCACCGAGGTGATGACCACGTACTTCAGGCCCAGCGCCTGGATGGTCTCCGCCAGGTGGCGGGGCTCGTCGGGGTCGAGGGCCTCGGGGCGGCCGTGGGCGACATCGCAGAACGGGCAGCGGCGGGTGCAGATGTCACCCATGATCATGAAGGTGGCGGTGCCGTGGGCGAAGCATTCGCCCAGGTTCGGGCAGCTCGCCTCTTCGCAGACGGTGTGCAGCTTCTGGTTGCGCAGGATGCGCTTGATACGCTGCACCTCGGGCCGAGCCTGGCTCTGGGCGCGGATCCACTTCGGTTTGCGCTGCGGCTGCTCGGTCGGGCTGATCTTGACCGGGATGCGCGCGACCTTGTCGGCGGCGCGTTGTTTTTCGCCAGGTTGGGGTCGTGTTCGAGTGGTCATAGGGTCTTCCCTGAATGGGTTGCGGTCGCTCCGCCCGATCAGGGGGCGATAGCGGCGCGATCGGGGTCAGGCGACCTCGCGGATCAGCGCGTCAATCTCGCGGCGGGCCGTGTCGATTGCCGGCAGCTGGCCGTCGTCGTCGAGCACAAAGCCGAATCGTGCCACGGCGTTCAACTTGGCCAGTGGCGTCCGGTCCGCCAGGGCGTCGTCGCCATCGCGCGTGCAGGCGCTGCGAGCGATGCGCACGATGTCGGTCAGGGGTGCTGCCGTAGCGGTTTCCGGGCCACCGGAATCGCGAATGGCCGCCATGATATCGGAAGCCAGGCCCCACTGTTGAGCAACCAGTTCGCCGATCAGGCCTTCCAGGCGATAGAGGATGCGCTCGATGTCCTCGGCACTGCGGTCGGGGTGGCTGCGGGCGACCTCGCCGATGATGGGCAATGCACCGACCCGATGCAGCAGCCCGGCCAGCAGAGCCTTTTGCGGATCGACTGCCTCGCTCTGGTCCGCCAGTACGCAGCTGATGGCCGCGACGCGGGCCGAACGCCGCCACAGGCGTTCCAGCAGGCCGTGGTAGGGGCTGTCGCGCCGAATGAAGACCTGGTGCGCAGCGAGCGCCATCACCAGTTGCCGGGTCCGTTCGAGGCCGAGACGGGAGACCGCATCGGCCAGTCGCGAGACCTCGCGCTGGCTCCCCATCGCCGGGCTGTTGGCCACCGACAGCAGGCGTGCGGCGACGCTGGGGTCTTCCTCGATGATGCGGGTGACGCGCTCGATATCGACGTCCGGGTCCTTCAGCGCCGCCTGCAGGTGCAGTGCCACTTCCGGCAATTGCGGCAGTTGCAGTTCGCCGGAGAAGGCGCGGGTGTAGATGCTGGTGAACAGCTCGCCCTCAAGGTCGGACAGCTCGATCTCGCTGACCTCCACACCTTCGCGCGCGCCATCGATCAGGTTTTCGTAGACCTTGCGGTCGAACAGGGCGATACGCCCGCTACTCGCCGCGATCGCGTGGCTGTGGTAATCGCGTTCGTTGAACAGTGGGTTCAGGGATTCCGGGCTGCCGCCCTTGAGGATGACCGACTGGCCGTCGTCAGACAGGATTACCCGGCCTTCAAGGAGAAAGATCAGGTGGCGCCATTCGTCACGCGCATGCAGCTTCAGGCCGGGCTTGATGTCCAGGGTGCTGGCGTGCTGGAGGAGCTTGTGGCGCGCACGCTCGCCGAGGTCGGCGAACGGGACCAGTTGTGGAAGACGTTCCTCGATCACCGACACCTCTACATATCAAAGAGTTTTTGCAATTCCGCCAGGTCGGCGGCCCGGGCCTCCAGGAAGGCGATCGGTTCCCCGGGGGCGGGGGCATCGATGCCCAGGAGTTCGAAAGCCTTGACCTCGGACGGGGCCGGCAGTTCCTTGCCCTCGGCCTGCAGCGCGGCGTACTGGGCGACCAGCGCGATGCTGGCATAGTCGGGTTCCGCCGGCCGGTAGCCCCAGTCGCTGCTGTGCTCCGCGACATTGACCAGGTCTCCGCCCAGGTCCCAGTAGTTGATAACCAGTACGCCGGCCAGATTGCGCAGGCGGCGAACCAGACGGGCCACCCGCTCGGGCTCCGGGTGGTCCTCGCGTACCTCGATGAACTGGATGATCGGGACGGCCCCGATGCCGGCCACCAGGCCGGCGAGCAACGCGCGCTCACGGTCCAGCAGCTTCAGGGAGTCGGCCACCAGATAGGCATAGGCCGATTGCAGTACCCCGTGCTGCCAGACCGCCTCCATCGCCTCGCGTGTAGCCGCATGACGGGCCTTGAAGGCCTGTCGCATAGCCATGTTCATGGCCAGCATGCGGGTATTGCGAAAGCCCAGGCGCGTGACCGCGTCCCGTACCGACTGGATCTGCTGCGAGCCGCGGAACAGCGGGCTGTTCGTGGCGTGCAACAAGGCCCCGGCGATGGTCCCGTCGCGCTGGATGACATCGGTCAGCTTGTCGATGTCCGCGTCTGGATCCTTGGTCAGCTCCTGGATGCGCAGGGCGACCTCGGGCATGGTCGGCAGCTCCAGACGATTGCTGGTGATCAAGTCGTACAGCTCGCCGAAAAAGGCGCCTTCCGTGTCATCCAGCTCGGTGTCGTGCATTACCAGCGAGGCACTGTGGGCCTGCTCCAGCGCCCCTGTGGGCACCTCCAGCATGCGGCAGGGCTTTTCGGTGATGATGAAATCGTGCTGGCCGGCCCCGCCGTCGAACATCTGCAGGGGCGGCTCGCTGTTGCCATCGCTGACGGTAATGCGCGAAGGGGTGCCGCCGCTGACGCGTACCAGTTGGCCGCTCAGCAGAAACAGGTGCCGGTCCGCGACGTCCTTGGGCCGCAGCCGCTTGCCAGCGGGCAGCTCCGGGCTCGCGCATGCCTGGGCCAGTTCCGCGCGGGCGGATTCCGACAGGTGCGCGGTGAGGTCCATTTCCTGGAGCAGACTGTCGATGGTCGTCGTGTCCATGAGCGATTCCGTTGCCTGTGTTTCGATCATTCCCTGGTCCGGGCGGGGCGCCAGTGGGTTCGTGTGCCCCCGGCCCGCGGTGCCCGGCCGCGCAATCACCGCCCCGGATCTGGCCGGACATTTTGCGGGAGCGTTGCGTCTTGTGACGTGGGTCTCAGTGTAGCATCCCGCGCAGGCTCAAGGCCCCCGCGGCAGGCGAAGGAAGGACGCTCGTGCGAGTCGATCAGGCCCTCGGCGCGCAGAAAGGCCCGTGCATCGTCGGCGTCCCCCTCGAACCAGCGCGCGGTCGATCCCAGGCGGAAGCTGTAGCCCCAGGCGTCCATGTCCTGCATCAGCCGGTTGCGCCCGACCCCGGGCAGGGCATCGGCGAGCAGGATCTGCAGATAGCACACCCCGCATTCCTCCAGGTCGTCGCCTCCGGCATTGGTATGCAGGGCCGCGCGGCGTTCGGGTTCCATGCAGATCAGATGGCCGGCCTCGTGCAGCGCCGAGTGCAGCGGGGTGTCCGGGCGTACATGCACGGCCAACCCGATGATCCCCGCCTCGGGCTCGCCCCACCAGGTCCCGGGCAGTGCGGCACCGGGCGGATGCATTACCAGTTGTAGCCCGTAGCGTTCGAGCAGGTCGCGTAGTGGGGTTTCGATGGTGGCATCGCCGCATTCGAGAACGGTTGAGGTCATGGGTCGGAGTTGCCGGGCAGGGCCTGGGTCTGGGCGCGGCTGCGGCGCGGGCATTCCTCCGGGTGCTTGCGGCACCAGGCATCCACCCGTTCGGCGAGGTCATCCTGAAAGCACAGGAGGTAGAAGCGGGCCTGCTCGCGGTTGGCGATGGCCGGTCGCCCGAGGGCGTCGACCACGCCGGTGCGCAATGCGGCGATGATTGCGTTGGCAGCCTTTTTTTGCGGCCAGGCGGTGATCTGGCCCCAGGCCTCGGGGCTGAAGTACAGACGTAGCAGGTCCGGGCGCGTGGTCAGCAGCATGCGCGTGACATTGCGCAGAGTCGTCTCGGCCTCGCCCCAGTCGTGGACCAGGCCGCCCTCCAGCAGGCGCTCGATCTCCTCGCGGCCCTTGGGTGAAAGCATTACCGCTCGCCGTGCCTAGGCGCTTGCGGCCTCTTCCGGCGTCAGGGCGCGGATGGACAGCGCGTGGACCTCGCCGGAGTCGATCTGGTCGCGCACGGTGGCGTAGACGGTCTGGTGCTTCTTGACCTTGTTCATTCCGGCGAACTGCGGGCTGACGACCAGGGCCTCGAATTTGCCCTCGCCCCCGGTCACCTCGACCTTCTCGGCCTCCGGCAGGCCGGCGCGGATGAGTTCGGCCACTTGATTGGCTTCCATGGTGAGTCCTTGATGTCGATGTGTATGTCGGCAGAGGCCGCATGATAGCCAGTGGCGTGGCGCTACAGAAGGGCGAGGTGGCCCGGCTCCGGGAACTCGTGGTAGTGGTGGGGTTCCGAACGGGAGATAGTCGCGGTACGCACACTGGCTTGGTGCCGGCAGCGACTACCGGTTAGTATTAGTAAATACTGATATAACGGACAGGCCCATATGGCCCTGGAGGACACCGCATGATTTTCAAGCAGCTGTTCGAGGAAGAATCGTCCACCTACACCTATCTGCTGAGCTGCCCGGACACGGGCAAGACCGCGCTGATCGATCCGGTGATCGAGACCGTGGACCGCGATCTGCGGGTGCTGCAGGAGATGGGGCTGAGCCTCGACTACGCGATCGAGACGCACATCCACGCCGACCACATCACCGGCGGCAAGATGCTGCGCGAGCGGACGGGCTGCCAGCTGGCCGGCCCGGCGCTGGACGAGCTGCCCTGTCGCGACGTCGGCCTGCGCGAGGGCGAGCCCTTCCAGGTGGGGAATCTGGTGATCAATCCCCTCTATACCCCGGGGCATACCGATTCCCATCATGCCTATCTGATGGATCACGTCGGCCTGAAGATGTTGTTCTCCGGGGACGCCCTGCTGATCGAGGCCTGTGGCCGCACCGACTTCCAGTCGGGTGACGCCAAGACCCTGTACCGGTCGATCCATGACAAGTTCTTCACCCTGCCAGACGAGACGCTGGTATATCCGTGCCACGACTACGAAGAGCGCCAGATCACCACCATCGGGCAGGAGAAGATGCGCAACCCGCGTCTGGGCAAGAACAAGCCCGAGGCCGAGTTCGTCAAGATCATGGAGGAGATGGACCTGCCGTATCCGAAGAAGATCGACTGGGCGCTGCCCGGCAACGAGGGCTGCGGGATCTGCCCGGACAACCTGCCGGACGAGAAAAAGCGCCTCTGCGAACCGGATCAGCAGGGCTGATCGAGGTGTCGGGGCCGATCACGCGGCCCCGACACTGGCATCGGAGTGTGGCGGACGGTTTTGCCCGCCCACCGGGACCCCTTACACTCCACCGTCATGACGGACACCAATCCCGTGGATCGCCTGCGCGCGATCATGGCGCGCCTGCGTGATCCCGAGCAGGGTTGTGCCTGGGACCGGGCGCAGACCGCTCAAACTATCGTGCCCCACACACTGGAGGAGGCCTTCGAGCTGGCCGATGCGATCGCTCGCGACGATGGCCGCGAGGCGGCCAGTCGCGAGCTGCGCGACGAACTGGGCGATCTCCTGTTTCAGGTGGTCTTCCAGGCGCGGATCGCGGAGGAGGCGGGGCGTTTCGACCTCGATGACATCGCACGTGCGATCGGCGACAAGCTGGTGCGGCGCCACCCGCATGTATTCGCCGATGCCGAATACTCGGATGATGCCGCCCGCGAGGCCGCCTGGGAATCGGCCAAGGCCGAGGAGCGCGCCGCGCGCGACCACCACAGCGCGATGGACGACATCCCGCTGGCGATGCCGGCCCTGGCCCGTGCCGCCAAGACCCAGCGCCGCGCGGCCCGGCTGGGCTTCGACTGGGGCGACCCGGCCCCGGTGCTGGAGAAGATCCACGAGGAACTGGACGAGGTCCGCGAGGAGCTGGCCAGCGACGCCGATCCCGAGCGCGTGGCCGAGGAGATCGGCGACCTGCTGTTTGCCGTGACCAACTGGGCGCGTCATCTGGGAGTGGAACCGGAGGGTGCGCTGCGTGGCACCACGCGCAAGTTCGAGGCGCGCTTTCGTACCATGGAGGCCCTGGCCCGCGCGCAGGGGCAGGCCTTGGAACAACTGGATTTCGACGCCCAGGAGGCTCTCTACCAGGAGGCCCGGCGGCGTGAACGCGACACCAACACGGACCCCAAATGACACACGCCGTTGAACTGCCCGAACACTTCATGCCGGCCCGGATCGAGGCGATCGAACAGGTTACGCCGCTGATCAAGGTCTTTACTCTGTCGGCCGACCCGGCGCGCTTTGCCAGCAAGGCCGGGCAGTGGCTGGATCTGGTGATCCCGCAGGCCGCCGGCAAGCCGTTTGTCGGGGGGTATTCGGTGGTCTCCGCGCCGCGCGATGACGGGCGGCTGCAGCTCGCAATCAAGTACGCCGATCACCATCACGCCACGCACTACCTGCACTCCACCGCACGCGAGGGAGATACGGTCTACATCACCCCCGGCCAGGGCAGCTTCTTCTTCGAGCCGGGTATGGCGCGGAACGTCGTGCTGCTGGGCGCGGGGATCGGGGTCACGCCGCTGTTCAGCATCCTGCGTGCGGTCAATGACGGCATGCCGGACGTCTACGCCCATCTCGTCTACAGCGTCGCTCACCAGGACGAGATGCTGTTCCCCGACGAGCTGGCGCACCTGGCCAAGGCCGAGAACATCGACGTAACGCTGACAGTGACGCGCGAGGCTGAGGACTGGCTGGGCCACACCGGGCGCATCAGCCACGAGCTGCTGGAGTCCCTGAACCTGCCGCGCGACGCCCTGTTCTACTTCTGCGGTTCGCGCGAGTTCATCGAGGATATGGCCACGCTTCTGGCCGAGTGGGGAATCCCCGAGGCGCAGCTCAAGTACGAGAAGTGGTGGTAGCGCCGCCGCGCTTGCCCCCCGTTATTGCGAGGAGCCGCAGGCGACGCGGCAACCGCCCGGAGCTGGACGTCGCTTTGGGGTTTGCTGGCTAGCGGATACCGCTTGCTTCGTCGCGAGGTTCCTCGCAATGACGGGGAGGCAGGTTACGGCCGGCGGCGGTCGCCGGGGCGCAGGGCGTTGTCCGGTGCCAGGATCGTCGGCTGGCCGTCCAGGGCCGGGTCGGTCTCGGGGTAGTCGCGAATAAAGTGCAGCCCGCGGCTTTCCTTGCGGGACAGGGCGCTGGTCACGATGATCTCCGCGACCATGGCCAGGTTGCGCAGCTCGAGCAGGTCCGGCGAGATGCGGAAATGGCTGTAATACTCGTGGATCTCTTCCTGCAGGATGCGGATGCGGCGCTCGGCGCGGTGCAGGCGCTCGCGGGTTCGCACAATGCCGACGTAGTCCCACATCAGGCGGCGCAGTTCATCCCAGTCGTGGGCGACCACGACCTCCTCCTCGGATTCCGTGACCCGTGACTCGTCCCAGGCGGGCGGTGCCGCGAGCTGCTCCGGCGCGGGCAGGTCGGTCTGCGAGAGGATGTGCTCGGCGGCCGCGCGGGCATAGACCAGGCACTCCAGCAAGGAATTGCTGGCCATGCGGTTGGCCCCGTGCAGGCCGGTATAGGAGACCTCGCCGGCCGCGTACAGGCCGGGCAGATCGGTCTGGCCAAAGTGGTTCACCATCACCCCGCCACAGGTGTAGTGCGCGGCCGGCACCACCGGCAGCGGCTCGCGGGTCATGTCGAAGCCGAACTCCAGGCAGCGCTCATAGATCGTGGGGAAGTGCTCGCGGATGAACTCTGCCGGCTTGTGGCTGATGTCCAGGTTCACGTGATCCAGGCCGAGACGCTTCATCTCGTGGTCGACCGCGCGGGCGACGATGTCACGCGGGGCCAATTCCGCACGCTTGTCGAAGCGCGGCATGAAGCGCTCGCCGTTGGGGAGCAGCAGCAGACCGCCCTCGCCACGCACCGCCTCGGAGATCAGGAACGACTTGGCGCGCGGATGGAACAGGCAGGTCGGGTGGAACTGCATGAACTCCATGTTCGCGATGCGACAGCCGGCACGCCACGCTATCGCGATCCCGTCGCCGGTGGCGCCGTCGGGGTTGGAGCTGTAGAGGTAGACCTTGCTCGCGCCGCCGGTCGCCAGGATCACGGTCGGGGCGAGGATGGTTTCCACCTCGCGGGTCTTGGCGTCCTGCACATAGGCGCCGACCACGCGCCGGGTTCCGTCCACGGGCTGGGTGATCAGATCCACTGCCACGTGGCGCTCGAAGACCTCGATGCTGGCCTGCCCGGAGGCGCTCTTCACGAGGGCATCCTCGATTGCGCGGCCGGTCGCATCGGCGGCATGGGCGACGCGCCGGGCGCTGTGCCCCCCCTCGCGGGTCAGGTGCAGGCGGCTGCGCCCCTCCAGGGCCTCGCGGGTGAACGGCACGCCGAGGTTCAGCAGCCACTGGATTGCCTCGGGGCCGGCGGCCACGGTGCGCCGGACCGCGTCCGGATCGCACAGGTCGGCCCCCGCATCCAGGGTGTCGGCGATATGGGCATCGAACGAGTCGGCGCGGTCGAGAACGGCGGAGATCCCGCCCTGCGCATAGCGGGTCGAGCCCTCGTCCACTGGACCCTTGCTGATTACGGTGACGCGGCGATGCGGGGCCAGATGCAGGGCAGCGGAGAGCCCCGCTGCGCCGCTCCCGATGACCAGTACGTCGGCCAGGCGAGGTTGTTGTACTGTTCCCATGGCTCAGGTAACGTGCTGCGCTTGTTGCCCGAGCAAATCGTGGCCCTTTCGCAACAGTGTTGTGCGGAAAGCGAACTTAATGCGAGTCAGGCGGTCCATGCTTCATAGATTACCGGAGACCGGTGCCCTGGCGGGAGCCCCCGCATGAGCGAGAAGGCTTCCGACGAGGCTCTGGTCAAACGCGTACAAACCGGCGACAAGGCGGCTTTCGACATCCTGGTGCTGAAGTATCAGCACAAGATTATCAACCTGGTCGGGCGCTACGTGCATGATCAGGCTGCCGCCCAGGATGTGTCCCAGGAGGCCTTTATCAAGGCGTACCGGGGACTGGCGAACTTTCGCGGCGAGAGTGCGTTCTACACCTGGCTCTACCGCATCGCGATCAATACGGCCAAGAACTACCTGGTTTCCCAGGGACGGCGGCGGCCGGAGGCCGAAGTCGACGCACAGGACGCGGAACAGATGAGCGGTGACTCCGCTCTCAAGGACAATGCAACCCCGGAGGGGGAGCTCTTGTCCGAGGAGATAGAAGGCGCGGTGCAGCGCACCATCGAGAAACTGCCCGACGACCTTCGCATGGCGATTACGCTGCGCGAAATCGAGGGACTGAGTTACGAAGAAATCGCGCAGACGATGGGATGTCCGATCGGTACCGTACGGTCGCGCATCTTCAGGGCCCGCGAGGCCATCGACCGGACCTTGCGTCCTTTGTTAGACGAAGAATGACGAGAAGCACCATGAAAGAACAAGTCACCAAGAATGAACGTCTATCCGCCCTCGTAGACGGAGAAACGGATGACTTCGAGACGCGGCGCCTGATCGACGAGCTGGTCAAGTCCGAAGAGGATCGCAATCAGTGGGAACGCTATCACCTGATCGGTGACAGTCTCCGCGGCGGGCTGCGCAACACGGCCCCCGCACATTTCATGGATGACATCCGCACGGCCCTGGCGGACGAACCCGCCCTGCAGGGTGTGCCCCGGCGCGAATCGCCGCGCTGGCTGAAGCCCGTCGCCGGCACCGGAGTGGCCGCGGCCGTGGCGATGGTCACGCTGGTGGGTATGCAGATGCTGGGGGATCAACCCGGTCAGGATGCGACCCCGGTGGCCGTGGAAAGCGGTACCCCGGCGGCTACGGGCGACGTGCAGACGGCCAGCTCCCGCGCCGGTGCCGAAGATCCCGCACAGGCGGAAGTTGGCGAGTCCCTGGATCCGCGGTTTGCCCGCTACCTCGAAAATCATGCCGAACTGACCGGCCCGGGCTCTTCGGCCTTGGGACGCGTACGCTACTCGGTCAGCGACGAGTAATACGTCATGTGGCGTGGGCTGCCGCTCGTTCTGGCCGCAACCGCGCTCTGCCTTCCGGCGCAGGTGCTGGCGGACGAGGTCTCGCCGTCGGAATGGCTTGAGCGCATGACGACAAGCCTGCATGCGGAGAGCTATCAAGGCACCTTCGTGCTGCAGCGCGATGACCGCATCGATACCATCCGTGTGGTACATGTCGCCGATGATGGCGGTTACCGAGAACGCCTCGAGACCCTGACTGGCGCCGAACGCGAGATCCTGCGCTCGGTGGATCGCCTGAGTGCAATCAAGGGCGCGCGCGGTGCCTCGGGAGACGGGGCGCAGTCACCGTTGGGCCCTGCCGGCGCGCCGGTCTCCCTGTTGGAAACACATGACCTCTATGCGCTGAAGATCCAGGGCCTGGACCGCGTGGCCGGTTATCCATGCACCCTGATTATGGCGCGCGCGCGGGATGCCCTGCGCTACAGCCATCGCTACTGTCTCCATATGGACAGCGCCCTGCCGCTCCTGAGCGAGCTGTACGATCCCAAGGGCAAGCTGCTGGAACGGCTTGCCTTCACCGATCTGGAGTTGAGTGACGAGATCGCCGAGAGCGAACTCGAGCCGACGACCGATCAGGCCGAGCACATCGAGGTGCGCGCCGATCGCGGCCACAAGAAGCCCCAGTGGGACGACGACAATGGCCTGGGTGGCTGGAAGTTTGGTGAACTCCCCCCTGGCTTTCAGGCAGTCGCCGCCACGGAGCGCTCGCTGGGTAACGGGGACGAGGTCTCGCGCCACTTCGTGCTGAGTGATGGTCTGGCCTCGGTGTCGGTCTATGTAGAGCCGGCGGATGGCGAGAAGAGTTTCGAGGGTACAACCCGTGCCGGCGCCACGCATGCCGCTGCACGGGTGATGGCCGGACATCAGGTCACGGCGGTCGGCGATGTCCCCCATATTACGGTCCAGCAGGTGCTGGACGCGGTCTATTACCAAGGCGCCGCGGGCGAGTAAGGCCGGTGGGGCACTGGATCGAGGAACAAGGTGTCGTGCTCGCGGCCGAGGCGCACAGCGCGCGCGTGCGCATCGAGCGCCAGTCCACCTGCGGAAGCTGTTCGGCCCGCACCGGCTGCGGTAGCGGTGTGCTGTCCGAGGTGCTGGGGCGAAAGGCCGTGGAGGTGACCATCGGCCACCCGGGTCAGCTCCGCGCCGGCGATCGTGTGATCATCGGGATTCGCGACCAGGCCCTGGTCTCGGGGGCCCTGGCGATGTATCTGCTGCCACTGCTGGGCCTGGTCGCCGTGCCGGGGCTGCTGATGCTGGCCTGGCCGCTGCTGGGCGAGGGCTGGCTGATGCTGGCCGGTGCGGCGGGTTTCGTGCTGGGGCTCGGCGGGGTTCGGTACTGGATGCGCCACCGCGCACCGGATCTGGCGCCGGTATTCCTGCGCCGCGAGCCCGACGCCGGTGTGGTCCGGGCGCAGGGCCGTCCGCGTCCGATCGAATAATGCAGGCAATCGCCGGGAACTTGTCCCGGTACGAATTTTCTAGAGCATGAACGCACGAGCAAGAGCGGGTTCAATCATGACGCGACCGATGCAATGGGCCCTGCTGGGGCTGATCCTGTTTGCCTTCTCCCTGCCGGCTTCGGCGCGCATGCTGCCGGATTTTGTCCCGCTGGCGGAGGAGCACAGCCCCGCGGTGGTCAATATCTCCACCACGCGTGAGCGTGAGGGTGGCCAGACGGGCGGACACCCCGATTTCGAGGGCTCCCCGTTCGAGGACCTGTTCGAACGCTTCTTCGGCGCCCCCCCAGGTGGCGGACGAGGCGAGGGCGGCGAAGGCCGGATGCCGGAGCGCAGCTCGCTGGGGTCCGGCTTCATCTACACCGAGGATGGCTACATCATCACGGCGAATCACGTTGTGGAGGGGGCCTCCGAGGTCGTCGTGCATCTCTCCGACCGGCGCGTGTTCGACGCCGAGGTGGTCGGCAAGGACCCGCAAAGCGACGTGGCCCTGCTGAAGATCGATGCCGATGACCTGCCGACGCTGGAGCTGGGTTCCTCGGACGACCTCAAGGTCGGCGAGTGGGTGCTGGCGATCGGCTCGCCGTTCGGCTTCGATCACTCCGTGACGGCCGGGATCGTCAGCGCCAAGGGGCGCAACCTCCCGACCGAGAATTACGTCCCGTTCATCCAGACCGATGTCGCGATCAACCCCGGGAACTCGGGTGGCCCGCTGCTGAACCTGGACGGCAAGGTCGTGGGGATTAATGCCCAGATCTACAGCCGTACCGGTGGCTTCATGGGGCTGTCATTCGCAGTCCCGATCGAGATGGTCGAGGACGTGGTCAAGCAGCTGCGCGAGCACGGCGAGGTCACGCGGGGCTGGCTGGGCGTGCTGATCCAAGAGGTTACGCGCGATCTGGCCGAGTCGTTTGGCATGGACAAGCCCAGCGGCGCCCTGGTCGCCCGTGTGCAGTCGGACAGCCCGGCGGAGAAGGCCGGCTTCGAGACGGGAGATGTGATCCTCAAGTTCAATGGGATCGAGGTCCCGAACTCCTCCGCGCTGCCGCCGATCGTGGGACGTACACCGGTCGGTACCGAGGCCGAGGTGGAGATTCGTCGCGGCGAGGAGACCAGGACCCTGACGGTCGAGATCGAACGCCTGCCGGACGATGTGGCGGCGGAACGCGGCGGTCGCCAGCCGGAGCAGGAGGAGCGTGCCGAGCCGCAAAGCCTGCTCGGGATGCACCTGGAGCCGCTGGATGCCGCCGAGGCCGACGAGCTCGGGCTGGACGGCGGGCTGGTGGTTACGGAGGTGACGGGTAATCCGGCCCGTTCCTCCGGCATTCGGCCAGGCGACGTGATTGTGCAGTTCGGTCGCCACTCGGTGGATTCGCTGGAAGAGCTGGAAGAGCAGATCGAGGCGGCCGGCACCGGGCGTACGGTGCCGGTCCTGATCCAGCGCGACGGCAACCCGACCTTTATCGCCCTGCGCATCCCGTCCGAATGATGGTCGTGCCCTGGCCCGGGCGTTGTGCGCCCGGGCGGCGGCAGCGATCATGATGCGTACTTTGACGCTGTATCACCGCGAAGGCTGCGGGCTTTGCGAGCAGATGCTCGCGGAGCTTTCGGCCCTCAAAAGTCGTTATACTTTCGCCCTCGAGATCGTCGACATCGACGAGGACCGGGACCTGCGCGTGCGTTTCAACGCGAAGGTCCCGGTGCTTGCGGTCGACGGCGACATTCTTTGCTGCCATTTCCTCGACCGAAAGGCACTGCTGGACCTACTGGCCCCTGCATGACCGAAACTCGCCTGACCCGCAATTTTTCCATCATCGCGCATATCGACCACGGCAAGTCCACGCTGGCCGACCGCCTGATCCAGGGCTGCCATGGCCTGACCGAGCGCGAGATGTCCGAGCAGGTGCTGGACTCGATGGACCTGGAGCGCGAGCGCGGGATCACCATCAAGGCGCAGAGCGTCTCACTGTTCTACGACGCCCAGGACGGACAGCGTTACCAGCTGAATTTCATCGATACCCCGGGGCATGTGGACTTCTCCTATGAGGTCTCGCGTTCGCTGTATGCCTGCGAGGGCGCACTGCTGGTGGTCGATGCCTCCCAGGGTGTGGAGGCGCAGAGTGTGGCCAACTGCTACACCGCGATCGATCAGGGGCTCGAGGTCGTCCCGGTGCTTAACAAGATCGACCTGCCGGCGGCCGAGCCGGATCGGGTGGCGGCCGAGATCGAGGATGTGATCGGCATCGAGGCCACCGACGCCGTGCGGGTCTCCGCGAAGACCGGCGAGGGGATTGCCGAGCTGCTGGAGGAGATCGTGCGCCGCATCCCGCCGCCGGAGGGGGACGCCGAGGCCTCGCCCAAGGCGCTGGTGATCGACTCCTGGTACGACAACTACCTGGGCGTGGTCGCGCTGGTGCGGGTGAAGGCCGGGCGCTTCTACGCGGGGCAGAAGATCAAGGCGATGTCGGTCGGGCGCGCCCACGAGGTCAGCCGGGTCGGGGTGTTCACGCCGAAGCCGGTGGACCGCGAGACCCTTGAGGTCGGCGAGGTTGGCTACCTGATCGCGACCATCAAGGACATCTCCGGGGCCAAGGTGGGCGACACCTTCACCGACTTCAACAACCCGGCCTCCGAGCCGGTGCCGGGCTTCCAGGAGGTCCAGCCGCGGGTGTTCGCCGGCCTGTTCCCGGTCAGCGCGGATGACTTCAACGACCTGCGCGAGGCGCTGGACAAGCTGCGCCTGAACGATGCCGCATTGTCCTTCGAGCCGGAGACCTCGCAGGCGCTGGGGTTTGGTTTTCGCTGCGGCTTCCTCGGCATGCTGCACATGGAAATCGTGCAGGAGCGCCTGGAGCGCGAGTACGACCTTGACCTGATTACCACCGCGCCCACGGTGGTCTACGAGGTGGAAAAGAGCGACGGCGAGGTGGTGATGGTGCACAACCCATCCGGGCTGCCGCCGAGCAACGAGATTGCCGAGATCCGCGAGCCGATTATCGAGGCGAACATCCTCGTGCCGCAGGACTACGTCGGCGCGGTGATCACCCTGTGCATCGAGAAGCGCGGGGTGCAGACCAAGATGCAATACCTGGGGCGTCAGGTGCAGTTGTCCTACGAGCTGCCGATGTCCGAGGTGATGCTGGACTTCTTCGACCGGCTGAAGTCCGCAACCCGTGGCTACGCCTCGTTCGACTACCAGCCGCGGCGCTTCCAGGCGGCGCCGCTGGTGCGCGTGGATATCCTGATCAACGGCGAGCGGGTGGATGCCTTGTCCGGGATCGTGCATCGTGACCATGCGGAGTCGCGCGGTCGCGAGCTGACCGAGCGCATGGCCAAGATCATCCCGCGGCAGATGTACGAGGTGGCGATCCAGGCGGCGATCGGCTCGAAGATTATCGCGCGATCCACGGTCAAGGCGATGCGCAAGAATGTGCTGGCCAAGTGCTACGGCGGCGACGTCTCGCGCAAGCGCAAGCTGCTGGAGAAGCAGAAGGCCGGCAAGAAACGCATGAAGTCGATTGGCAAGGTAGATGTGCCGCAGGAGGCCTTCCTGGCGGTGCTGTCGGTCGGCGACGACAAATAACGCGCCCGGGTCGGAGCGGGCACGCCGCAAGGCGGTGATCGAGGACAATACATGGCGAATCTGGAACTGATCCTGGTACTGGCCACGGCCGCAACGGGCCTGATCTGGCTGGGCTGGGTGCTCCTGCGGCGGCGGCTGAGCCCCGAGCGTCAGGCGCGCATGCCGTGGTTCGTGGACTATTCGCGTTCGTTCTTCCCGGTGCTGCTGATTGTGCTGGTGCTACGCTCGTTCGTGGCCGAGCCGTTCCGCATCCCGTCGGGCTCCATGATGCCGACCCTGCTGGTGGGCGACTTCATCATGGTGAACAAGTTTTCCTACGGGATTCGCCTGCCGGTTACGCGTACCAAGGTCTTCGATATGGGCGAGCCCGAGCGTGGCGAGGTCGTGGTGTTCAAGTATCCGCGCAACCCGCAAGAGGACTACATCAAGCGAGTGATTGGGCTGCCGGGGGATACCATCGAGTTCCGCGATCGCGTGCTGTACGTCAACGGCGAGGCACAGTCGGCCGAGCGCGTGGGTACCTTCGAGGGCGAGGGGTCCGGGGAGATGATGTCCGGTGCCTCACTGTACGAAGAGACCCTCGACGGGCGCACCTACACGACGCTGATGCGCGAGGAACGCCCGAGCCTGGATGGCTCGGTGACGGTCCCCGACGGCCACTATTTCATGGTCGGCGACAATCGCGACAACTCGAACGACAGCCGGACCTGGGGGTTCGTCTCCGAGGATCTGCTGGTGGGGCGTGCCCTCTTTATCTGGCTGCATTGGGATTACAATGAAGGGCACAGGGACTTTTCCCGGATTGGCCAGGCGATTCGCTAGGCCTGTTTCGCGGGCGCAGGCAACCAGGGGTAGGGCGATGCGGCATTCCAGACATTCCATGCGCGGGGCGGGTGCCCTGACGGTGATGGCATTGATCCTGCTGGCGCTGCTGGTCGGGACCTTCGTGATCAAGATGGGTACGCAGTACACCCAGTACCTGACGGTGCGCTCGATCATGCAGGACGTGGCGACCCAGCCCGGTGCGGCCGAGAAAAGCGAGCGCGAGCTGTGGCGCGAGATGAACCGCCGCTTCCAGATCAACTCGGTGTACGACGGGATCGAGGAGGACGACTTCTCGGTGACCGAGGAGGGCGATCGCCGGCAGATGCATCTGGAATACGAAGTCCGCCGCGAGTTCCTGGGGAACGTCGACGTGGTCGCGCGTTTCTCGCGTAGCGAAACCCTGGCGCCCTAGGGAAACGCTGTGGGATTGTCGGACCGTAACCTTCAACGATCGAGTGCGAGTCGCGATTTTCGCGATCTGCTGCCGGAGGCGGTGCGCGAGGGCGATGGCGTCCGCCAGGCCCTGACCCATCGCAGTGCCGGCGGGCGCAACAACGAGCGCCTGGAGTTTCTGGGCGATGCGGTCCTGGGTCTGGTCATCGCCGATGCCCTGTACGAGCAGCTGCCGGACGCGCCAGAAGGGGATCTCACGCGCCTGCGCGCGGCGCTGGTCAACCGCGAATCGCTGGCGGCCCTGGCGCGAGAGTCGGGACTGGAAGGCACGCTCAATCTCGGCCAGGGCGAACGCAAGAGCGGCGGCCAGCGGCGCGATTCCATCCTCGCCGACGCGGTCGAGGCCCTGATTGGCGTGACCTACCGCGAGGCCGGCATGCAGGCTGCGCGCGACTTCACCCTGGCACTTTATGCCGAGCGCCTAGGGAATCTGCCCTCCGCCGAATCCCTGAAGGACCCGAAGACCCGTTTGCAGGAACAATTGCAGGGTCGCAATGCGGAACTGCCCGTTTACGAAGTGCTGGAGGTGGTTGGCCCCGATCACCAGCGCCGCTTCACCGTCTTCGTACACCTGCCTACTCAGGGCTGGGGGCAGCAGGGCGAGGGCTCCTCTCGGCGCCGCGCGGAGCAGGCCGCGGCCGAGGCCGCGCTGCAGCGGTTGCAGCAGCAGGCACAGGAGCAGTGAACGGCATGGATAGCACTTCCGAGTCCGGAACGCGGTGCGGTATGGTCGCGCTGGTCGGCCGCCCGAATGTTGGCAAGACTACGCTGATGAACCGCCTGGTGGGCGAGAAGCTCGCAGCCACGACGCGGCGTCCCCACACCACGCGCAATCGCATCCTCGGCATCGTGACCGAGGGGAACGACCAGATCGTGCTGATGGACACCCCGGGGATCGATACCGAGCGCACGCGTCTGGTGAACCGGGTGCTGAACCGCACGGCCAGTCAGGCCCTGGCCGACGCGGATCTGGTGTGTTTCCTGGTCGAGGCGGGACGCTTTGGCGAGGGCGACGAGCGCATCGAGCAGCTGATTCGCCAGTCCGAGCGGCCGGCGCTGCTGGTGATCAACAAGGTCGATCGGGCGCGGGAAAAAGAAGAACTGCTGCCGTTTATCGCGGCGCGCATGGAGGCGATGCCGTATGCAGGTGTTGTCCCTCTGTCGGCGAAGACGGGCTCCAACGTCGCGGGCCTGATCGACGAGATCCGCGGCCACCTGCCCGCGGGGCCCTTCCTCTACGACCCCGAGCAGCTGTCCGATCGCCCGGAGCGCTTCCGCGCCGAGGAGATGATCCGCGAGTCCCTGCTGGAGAGCCTGGGGCAGGAGGTCCCGTACTCGGTGGCGGTGCGCGTGGAGCAGTGGTCCGACGAGCCGCGGACGACGCATATCGATGCCGTCATCATGGTCGAGCGCGACAGCCAGAAGGGGATCGTGATCGGCAAGGGTGGACAGCGCCTGAAGCGGATCGGGCAGGCGGCGCGTCTGCAGCTGGAAGAGCTGCTGGGGCGGAAGGTCATGCTGCGCCTGACGGTACGTGTCGAGGCGGACTGGACCCGGAATCCCCGCGCCCTGCGCGAGCTGGGCATCGAAGAACCCCGGTGAAGGCGCCGCGGCGCGCATGAGTGGCGCGGCGACGGCCGTCACCCAGGGTGTGGTGCTGCATGCGCGGGCACTGCGCGAGAACAGCCGCGTGCTGGAACTGCTGACGGGCGAGGCCGGGCGTGTGGCGGCGGTGGTGCGTGGCAAGGCGGGGTCGGTACAGCCCTTTGTGCTACTGGATCTGGCCTGGCGCGGCCGTGGCGAGCTTCCCACGCTGCAGGTGGCGGAGCAGCAGCGGGTCTTTCCGTTGACCGGGCGGGCGTTGGTCTGCGGTTTGTATCTGAATGAGCTGGTGTTGCGTCTCTATCCGCGTGACGCGCCGATCCCCGAGGCGTTGCCGGCCCTGCTGACGGCCTACGCGCGGCTGGCGGCCCGGGAGCGCGCGGACGTGGTGTTGCGCCGCGCCGAGTGGGCGCTGCTGCTGCCGATCGATTCCGGGCTCGAGCATGTCGATGCCGCCGAGCTTGATCCGGCGGCCTGGTATCGGTACGAGCCCGAGATGGGCCTGGAGCCCACGGCACCGGGGCGCGCGGGTGCCATCGCCGGGGAGGCCCTGTGGGCGCTCGCTTCGGGGCAGCCGGTCCCCGATAATCATGCCCGTCCGGCGCGTGACTTCATGCGCGCCCTGATTGACCATCACCTGGCCGGCCGCGTGCTGCGCACGCGAGCGCTGCTGTAGCCCCGGCCCTGACACGCATTCAAGCCCATACAAGGCCACACGTACCATGTCGCATCCCGCACCGCTCAAGCTGGGGGTCAACCTCGACCACATCGCCACGATTCGCCAGGCCCGCCACACGCCGTATCCTGACCTGATGCAGGCGGTACGCCTGGCCGAGGCCAGCGGCGCGGATTCGATCACCCTGCACCTGCGCGAGGATCGCCGCCATATCCAGGATGACGATGTCTTCGGGATCAAGCCGCGGCTTACGGTGCCGATGAACCTCGAGATGGCCGCCACCGAGGGCATGCAGGCGATCGCCTTGAAGCTGCTCCCCGAGGCTTGCTGCATCGTGCCGGAAAAGCGCGAGGAACTGACCACCGAGGGCGGGCTGGATGCGGCCGGGCAGCTGGAGCGGCTGCGTGATTTCGTGGCCCCGCTGACCGCGGCCGGGATCGAGGTCTCGCTGTTCGTGGAGCCGGATGTTCGCCAGATGGAGGCGGCGGTCAAGATTGGCGCTCCGGTGGTGGAGCTGCATACGGGCGCCTATGCCAATGCCCGTGATGCAGCCGAGCGCGAACGTTTGCTGGCCGGGATCAACCAGGCCGCCACTGCCGGTCAGGCCATGGGGCTGGTGATCAACGCCGGTCATGGGCTCGACTACGACAATGTACGTCCGATCGCCGCGAATCCGGTCTTTCACGAGCTGAATATCGGCCACTCCATCGTGGCCCGGGCGTTGTTTACGGGGTTGCCGGAGGCAGTCAGCCACATGCGCGGGTTGATGGATGCCGCCCGCGCTGGCCTGCCAGTCGGCCAGTACCCGGTGTGATCGCCGCATGATCCTCGGGATCGGCACCGACCTCGTCCAGGTGGCGCGCATGCAGGGCATGTGGGAGCGCCATGGCCGGCGGCTGGCCGAGCGTATCCTGCATCCGGTCGAGCACGCCGACCTGCCGTCGGAGCATCCGGCGGGATTTCTCGCCCGGCGCTTTGCGGCCAAGGAGGCCCTCGCCAAGGCGCTGGGATGTGGGGTCGGGGCCGACATGGGGCTGGCCGAAGCCGGGGTGACCCATGATGCCCGCGGGCGCCCCGAATTCGTGCTGGAAGGCCGCGCACGGGCGACCGCCGAACGCCTTGGGGTGAGCGCCATTCACCTCAGTATTAGCGACGAGCGCGAGTATGCCCAGGCCTTTGTGGTCCTCGAGGGTGGTGAGTAACCCGCTTTTCCCTCCGGTCGTGGTTGCCCGGGTGGGACCGGCTCCCTAGAATATGGCCCCTTATGCCCATCCGTGTCGGGTGAACGGATGGTGCCAGCCCTGAGCGAGTGACGGAGTCCAGTCCATGCCCTGGAACGAACCGGGAAATAGTAACCGCGACCCCTGGAGTGGGGGCGGCGGTGGCCAGCGCGGTGGTGGTAGCGGTGGCGGCGGGGGCAACCAGCCTCCCGATCTGGAAGAAATGATGCGCAAGCTGTCGCGCCAGCTGAATGGAATCTTCGGCGGTGGTGGCGACAGTGGCTCCGGGGGTTCCTCCGGTGGTGGCATGGGCCGTGGTACCCAGGCCCTGGTCAGTCTCGGGCTGATCATCGCTCTGGTCGTCTGGCTGGCCTCCGGCTTCCATATCATCTCCGAGGGCGAGCGCGGTGTTGTGCTGCGCTTTGGCGCCTTCCAGGAAGTGAAGAACCCGGGTCCCGGCTGGCATCTGCCCTATCCGATCGAGCGGGTCGAGATCGTCAACGTCGATAACGTGCGAACCATCGAGCACCGCGCGTTGATGCTGACCGGAGACGAGAACATCATCGATATCGATATCGCGGTGCAGTACCGCATCCTCGATCTGGTCGATTTCCTCTTCAACGTGCGCAACCCGGACTCCACTGTGAATCACGTAATGGAATCCGCGATCCGCGAACGTGTCGGGCGTTCCAACCTGGACTTCATCCTCGGCGAAGGGCGTGGGGAGATTGCCTCGTCGGCGCGTGTGGTGATGCAGGAGAATCTGGATTCCTACGGGGCCGGGGTTACGGTTACCGCCGTGTCCATGCAGCAGGCCCAGCCGCCCGAGCCGGTCCAGGAGGCCTTTGCCGACGCGATCCGCGCCCGCGAGGACGAGGTTCGCTTCCGCAACGAGGCCGAGGCCTACGCCAACGGCGTGATCCCGCGGGCCCGTGGTCAGGCGGCGCGTATCATCGAGGAGGCCGAGGCCTATCGTGATCAGGTCATTGCGCAGGCCGACGGTGATGCTGCGCGCTTCGATCAGTTGCTGGTGGAATACCAGCAGTACCCGGAAGTGACCCGCGACCGTCTGTATCTGGAGGCCGTCGAGGCCGTGCTCGAGGATTCGCGCAAGGTCATGCTCGACGTGGGCAGCAGCAACAACCTGATGATGCTGCCGCTGGATCAGCTGTTCCGTGGTACCGGTACCCGATCCAACTCGGGTGATACGCCGACCCCGCAACCCATCGATACCAGCCGCGGTGGCCTCGGTGCCACTCCTGGGTCAGGTGTCAATCGACTGGGTAGCCGTGATCCGGCGGCCCAGCGCTCGCGGGAGGTGCGCTAATGCTACGCATAGCCGGTATCGCCGTTGTTGTCATCGGGATCGTGGTGGCGCTGTCGACCTACACCGTCGATGAGCGCGAGCGCGTGATCAAGTTTGCCCTGGGGGAGATCCGTCAGGTCGATCCCGAGCCTGGTCTGCATTTCAAGTTTCCGCTGATCCAGAACGTCGAGAAGTTCGATGCCCGGATCATGACGCTGAACATCCCGCCGGATCGGTTCCTGACCTCCGAGGCGAAGAACATCATCGTCGACTTCTACGCCAAGTGGCGTATCGATGATATTGGTCAGTTCTACCGCGCTACCCGCGGTGACGAGCGGCTGGCCGAGGAGCGTCTGGCCCAGATCCTGCGCGACGGCATGCGTAACGAGTTCGCACGCTTCGAGTTGCAGGAAGTCGTCGCCGGCGAGCGCCTGGCGATCATGGGGGCGGTACGGCAGACCGCGCTGGAGACGGCGCTGGAGCTGGGGATTGACCTGGTCGACGTGCGCGTACGCCGGATGGATCTGCCCGACGAGGTCTCCGAGTCGGTGTACGAACGTATGCGTGCCGAGCGTGAGCGCGTGGCGCAGGACTTCCGTGCCCGTGGCCAGGAGGAGGCCGAGCGCATCCGCTCGCGCGCCGACCGTGACCGCACGGTCATCCTCGCCAACGCCTATCGCGACTCCGAGGAGATCCGGGGTGCCGGTGATGCGCGTGCCACCGAGACGCTGGGCCGCTCGTTCGGCGAGGACGAGGAGTTCTTCCGCTTCTATCGAAGCCTGATCGCCTACCGCAACAGCATGAGCGGCGAGAAGAGCACCTTTATCCTGGAGCCGAACTCCGAGTTCTTCCAGTTCTTCAACGCGCCGGGCGGGGAGCGGCCGGCGCCGCTGCCGACCCAGTAACACCGGGGCCGGGCGCCATCGCAGGTGTCCGGTGCGCGGTGACCGTTTGACTCGGGCCCGGTCTTCCGGGCCCGAGTCATGCCGGGACCCGGCCGGCGCGCATTGGGTGACACAAGGGAAACACTGATCAATGTACACACTCGCCGGACGCAAAAGCGCCTTGAGTGCGAGCGTGGACATTGATCAGTGTTTCCCTAGGACAAGGGCAGGGACGAGATGACCGAGATCAACCGCTGGCTACTGCCGGATGGCCTCGACGAGGCGCTGCCGGACGCCGCGCGGCGCCTGGAAGGACTGCGCCGTCGGGTGCTGGACCAGTTCGATACCTGGGGCTATGACCTGGTAATGCCGCCGCTGGCGGAATACCTGGAGTCCTTGCTGGTGGGCGCGGGCCATGCGCTGGATTTGCAGACCTTCAAGCTAACCGACCAGATGAACGGTCGGCTGATGGGGGTGCGCGCGGACCTGACCCCACAGGTGGCACGCATCGACGCCCATCGCCTGAAGGTCGAAGGCCCCAACCGCCTCTGTTATGTCGGCAGTACGCTGCGTACGCGTGCGGACGAGTGGTCCGGATCGCGCAGTCCCCTGCAGGCCGGGGCCGAGTTGTTCGGCCATGATGGTCTGGATTCCGACCTTGAGATCATCCGCCTGATGCTCGCCACACTGGAGGTTTGCGGGGTCTATCAGCCCAGCATGGATCTGGGTCATGTCGGTATCTATCGCGCGCTGGCGCGCGAGGCCGGTCTGGACAACGCGCGCGAAGAGGCCTTCTTCGACCAGTTGCAGCGCAAAAGCGTCCCCGAGATCGAGGGGACCCTCGAGGCATGGGAGACGGAAGGCATGGATGCGGCTGTCTGCCGGCGGTTGCGCGCTCTGGTGGATCTCAATGGTGACGCCGGTGTCATTGCCGCGGCGCGTGAGGCCCTGGCCGGTGCGCCGGCCGAGGTCGAGGCGGCCCTGGATCACCTGCAGGCGGTGGCGGAACGTCTGGAGGCGACACAGCCGAACGTGGACCTCCACGTTGATCTCGGCGAGTTACGCGGCTATGCCTATCACACGGGCCTGGTGTTCGCGGTGTTCGTGCCAGGCTCCGGGCAGGCAATTGCACGCGGCGGGCGCTACAACGATATTGGTCGCGTCTTTGGCCGGGCGCGCGCCGCGACCGGCTTCAGCACCGATCTGCGCGAGTTGCTGCGCCGCGCCGAGGTGGCGCCGCCGGTGCCGCGTCGTACGGTGCGCGCGCCGGCCTCGGGTGACGTGGCCATGGAGGCCGCAATCGCCGACCTGCGTGCGCGCGGTAATCGCGTGGTGCGCGATCTGGAAGGGCAAACCAATGAACCCCCCGCCGATGCGCGCCTGGAGCTGCGCGACGGGGCCTGGACGGTAGTGGAGTACTGAGCCGATGGGACGTTTCGTAGTCGTACTGGGCAGTCAGTGGGGTGACGAGGGCAAGGGCAAGATCGTCGACCGCCTGACCGAGGACGCAGCCGCTGTTGTCCGTTTTCAGGGTGGGCACAATGCCGGGCATACCCTGGTGATTGATGGCGAGAAGACCGTGCTGCACCTGATCCCGTCGGGGATCCTGCGCGAAGGCGTGGAATGCATGATCGGCAACGGGGTGGTGCTTTCGCCCGAGGCGCTGATTACCGAGATGGAAGAGCTCGAGGCCAAGGGCGTGCCGGTTGCCGACCGCCTGCGGCTGTCGGACGCCTGCCAGTTGATCCTGCCCTATCACGTGGCGCTGGACCATGCGCGCGAGAAGGCGCGCGGCAAGGCTGCGATCGGGACCACCGGGCGCGGGATCGGCCCCGCCTACGAGGACAAGGTCGCGCGTCGCGGCCTGCGCCTGGACGACCTGTTCCACCGCGAGCGTCTGGCCGCCAAGCTGGGCGAGGTGATGGACTATCACAACTTCGCATTGAAGCATTATTTCAAGGCCCCCACGATCGACCAGCAGGAGGTGCTGGAACAGTGCCTGGCGCACGCCGAGCGCCTGCAGCCGATGGTCGCGGATGTCGCCGGGCGACTGCACGAGTTGCGGGCCCAGGGCCGGGACGTGATGTTCGAGGGGGCACAGGGCACCCTGCTGGACATCGACCACGGGACCTACCCGTTCGTCACCTCGTCCAATACCACCGCCGGGGGCGCCTCGACGGGCTCCGGTGTCGGTCCGCGCGATATCGACTACGTGCTGGGGATCACCAAGGCCTACACCACCCGTGTCGGGGCCGGCCCGTTTCCGACCGAGCTGTTCGATAACATGGGCGAGCACCTGGCCACCCGCGGCAACGAATTCGGTTCCACCACTGGGCGCGCACGGCGCTGTGGCTGGTTCGATGCGGTCGCGCTCAAGCGCGCGGTCGCGATCAACAGCATCAGCGGCCTGTGCATGACCAAGCTGGATGTGCTGGACGGGCTGGAGAGCGTGCAGATCTGTGTCGGCTATGACTGTGGCGGCAAACGCCACGAGGTACCGCCGTCCGGAGCCGAGGCCTATGCGGCCTGCAAGCCGATCTACGAGGAGATGCCGGGGTGGCAGGAATCCACCGTGGGGATTCGCGAATACGAAAAGCTGCCGGCCGCGGCGCGAGCCTATCTGGAGCGCCTGTCCGAGGTGGTGGGTGTCCCGATCGACATGATCTCCACCGGGCCGGATCGCGACGAGACGCTTGTGCTGCGCGACCCGTTCGATTGCTGATCCAGGCGCGTTTGGGATATCGCTTGGACGTGCGGTGCGGGCCAGGCCCGTGCCGTACGCGCGGACAGACATAGTTCCACCGCTACACGGAGATCCGTGCGGAGAACGGGGCGGGTATTTTCGTCTCGGGGGATCGGGAAGCAGAGAAATGGTGCCGAGGAGAGGACTTGAACCTCCACGAGCTTTCGCTCACTAGCACCTGAAGCTAGCGCGTCTACCAATTCCGCCACCTCGGCACGAGGTCGGATCGCCGGTTCGAGACCGGGTCCTGCGCTTCAGGAGCGCGCAATATAGTGCGCGGCCAAAAGCCTGTCAACGCCCGCAAGAATGTCCTGTGCCATGGGCGCGGACGTGAGGCTGGGTTCGCGCGTCCCTCGGCGCTTCCGGCAGCAAATCTTTACTTGCCGCATAATAGGGCGCTTGCGTTGCCAGCCTTCCGCTGGCGGCCACCGAATCATCCAACGAGTTGTTTGAATGCCAAGAAAAAGAAGCAAGGCGCCGGCCGATCCCAATTTCGAGCGCGAGGCGCAGAAGTACGACAATCCCATCCCCAGCCGCGAGTTCATCCTCGGGCTCCTGCAGGAAGCCGACAACCCCCTGTCCTACGACGAGATCGCCGAGCGGCTGGAGATCGTCGACGACGACCGTCTCGAGGCCCTGCGCCGTCGCCTGAAGGCGATGGAGCGCGACGGGCAGGCCCTTTGCAACCGGCGCGGCGCCTATCTCCCGGTCAACCAGGAAGACCTGATTCGCGGTCGCGTGATCGGCCACCCGGACGGCTTCGGTTTTCTGGTGCCGGATGAACAGGACGACGATCTGTTTCTCTCGCCGCGCCAGATGCGCGGTGTGTTCCATGGTGACCGCGTGCTGGCGCGGGTCATGGGCGTGGATCGTCGCGGTCGCCGCGAGGGCGGCATCGTCGAGGTCCTCGAACACAACACGACCCAGGTGGTCGGGCGCCTGCGCATCGAGGACGGGGTGGGCATCCTGACCCCGGACAACAAGCGCATCACGCACGACATCCTGGTGCCGCCCGATGGTCTGGGCGAGGCCGAAGACGACCAGATCGTGGTCGTGCGTATCCGCGAGTCCGCGTCGCGCACGGCACGCCTGCGCGGGGACGTCATCGAGGTGCTGGGCGAACACATGGCGCCCGGCATGGAGATCGATATCGCGATCCGTGCGCACAGTCTGCCGCACGAGTGGCCAGAGGAGGTCGCTGCCGCAGCCGATGAGCTGGGGGCCGAGGTCAACGAGAAGGCCAAGAAGGGCCGCCTGGACCTGCGCGAGCAGCCATTTGTGACTATCGATGGCGACGATGCGCGGGACTTTGATGACGCGCTGTACTGCGAGCGCGACGGCAAGGGCTGGCGCCTGTGGGTGGCCATCGCGGACGTGTCGCACTACGTCGAGCGGGATGCGGCGCTGGACCGCGAGGCACGTACGCGCGGGACCTCGGTGTATTTCCCGAACAACGTGATCCCGATGCTGCCGGAGGTCCTGTCCAACGGGCTCTGCTCGCTGAACCCGAAGGTCGATCGCTTGAGCATGGTCTGCGAGATGGAGATCGGTGCTCGCGGTGCCCTGAAGAACTATCGCTTCCACGAGGGGCTGATCCGCTCGCATGCGCGCTTGATCTACGAGGACGTCGCCGCGATGCTCGGTGGCGACGAGCAGCTGCGCGAGCAGAATGGGCATGTGATGCCCCACCTGGAGGTCCTGCACGAGGTCTTCAAGGCGCTGCACGCCGCGCGCAACCGCCGCGGGGCGATCGACTTCGATACCACCGAGACCAAGATCCTGTTCGGCGAGGATCGCAAGATCGAGCAGATCGTGCCGACCGAGCGCAACGACGCGCATCGCATGGTCGAGGAATGCATGATCATGGCCAACGTGGCGGCCGCGCGCTTTCTCAAGAAGCACAAGGTGCCGGCGCTCTACCGTATCCATGACCAGCCGCCGACGGACAAGGTCGACGACCTGCGTGACTTCCTCAATGGGGTGGGTCTGGCGCTCGGCGGGGGCAGCGAGCCGAGCCCCCGCGACTACACCGAGGTCCTGAAGGCGGCGAAGAAGCGTCCCGACCAGCAGCTGATCCAGACCGTGCTGCTGCGCTCGCTGAGCCAGGCGGTGTACGCGCCCGAACTGGACGGCCACTTCGGGCTGGCGCTGGATGACTACGCCCACTTCACCTCGCCGATCCGGCGCTACCCGGATCTGCTGGTGCATCGCGGGATTCGCCATGTGCTGCGCAAGGGCAGCAACAAGGCCTTCCCGTATTCGCACAACGACATGGAATCGCTCGGCGAGCACTGCTCCATGGCTGAACGCCGTGCGGATGATGCCACGCGCGACGCGGTCGCCTGGCTCAAGGCCGAATACATGCAGGACAAGGTCGGCGACACCTTTGACGGCGTCGTCTCCGGGGTGACCGGGTTCGGCCTGTTCGTCGAGATCAAGGACGTCTACATCGAGGGCCTGGTGCACGTGACCGCCCTCGATAACGACTTCTATCACTTCGAGCCGTCGCGCCACACGTTGACCGGCGAACGCGGCGGTCGCGTATTCCGTATTGGCGATGAGTTGCGCGTGCAGGTCGTGCGCGTCAGCCTGGACGATCGCAAGATCGATCTGGCTCTGGCCGAAGAGTCCAAAGTCGAGGCCGCGCCAAAGAAGAAGGGCGGCCGTGGTCGCAAGCGCAAGGACGCCGAGGCCGTGCAGCCGGCACCGGAGGCCGCGCCCGAGCAGGCCCAGGACGACGGCCCGCCGAAGAAGAAGCGCCGCCGCCGCGGTGGGCGCGGTCGTGGCAAGTCGCCGGAGTCTGTTGCTGAGGCCCCGACCGAGGCCCCGGCTGTCGACACTTCAGAGACGCCGTCGGGTGCCGATGGCGAGCCCGGCGGCAAGTCCGGCCGGCGTCGTCGTGGTCGGCGGCGCCGTTCGTCCAGCGCCTCCTAAGAATCCAGGCGATGGGCAAGGGCGGCAAGGGGCCTCGCGGCGAGTCCTTCGGCGGGATCCATGCGGTCGCCGCCGTGTTGCAGCATGCCCCGGAGCGCGTGCGTCTGCTGCAGCTGGCGAGCGGCACCCTGGAGCCCGCGCTGGCTCATTTGCTGGAGCAGGCCCAGGCGCGCGGGATCTCGATCGAGCGGGCGGGGCGCGACAAGCTCGACCAGCACCATCCCGGCTTCCAGCATCAGGGCGTGATCGTGCATTGCGCCCCGCGCCCGGTAGTGGACGAAAAGACCCTGGTCCGGCGGGTACAGGATGGGCTGGACCTCGTGCTGGTGCTGGACGGGGTCACCGATCCGCACAACCTGGGCGCCTGCCTGCGCACCGCGGACGCGGCCGGCGCCGGTGCCATCGTGACACCCCGACACCACAGCGCGGCGCTCACGCCGGCGGCGATCAAGGTCGCCTCGGGCGCGGCGGAAACCGTGCCGGTGGTCGCGGTCGGCAACCTCGCGCGGACCCTGGCGGCATTGAAGGGTGCTGGCATGTGGACCGTGGGTCTGGACGGTGCCGCGCGCGAGGACCTCTATGCGGTGGATCTGCGGCCGCCGACCGCGATCGTGATGGGGGCCGAGGGCGAGGGCATGCGACGCCTGACCCGCGAGGCCTGTGATCATCTCGCGAAAATCCCGATGCGGGGCACGGTGGAGAGCCTGAACGTCTCCGTGGCGACCGGGATCACACTGTTCGAGGTCCGGCGCCAGCGCCAATCCTGACGGCGCCGGCCCTGATACACTCGGTACATGCGCGTGCATCCTCGACCGTTCCTCTGGCTGTTGCTGCTGTTGCCCCTGCTGGTGATGGCGCAAACCGTGCATGCGGCCGACATGGCGACCATGCACATCGAGCCCGTGGAGATGGACGCCGCCATGCACTGCGATGGTGCGCACTGCGATCATCACGCCGAACATGAGTGTTCCAGCCACGGTGGCTGTTGCATGGCCCCGCTGGCGACGGTTGTCTCGCTCACGCCGCAACTGGCCCGGGTACCCGCCGAATCGCTGTTGCGACCGGCCCGGTCATCCGCCGCACCCCCGAGCCCGCCACCTAGATCCTGATTCCCCTGTCTTGGATGCGGCCTGGCCGTGTCCGTTTTGATGATTGCGACAGCGAGGAATCCAGATGTCTTTTGCAACCGTTTTTCCGGTCAGCACCCTGCTGGCCATGAGCCTGACCCTGGCTGCGCCACTCGCGGCGAGCGAGGCCCACGACCACCATCATGGCGAGCCGACCCACGATCACCATGACCATTCCGGCCAGGGTGACCACCACGGCCATGACCATCACGCGCACGATGACCACATGCACGACCACGACGCGCACGAGCATCGCTGGGAAGCGCCTTCCGACGCAGCCGAGCGGGACAACCCCCACGCGGCGGACGATTCATCCATACGCATGGGGCGGGAGGCCTACAGGGCCCAGTGCCTGGCCTGCCACGGGGAGGCCGGCGCCGGTGACGGCCCGCAGGCGCGTGCGCTGGAGTCGCGTCCAGCCGATCTACGGGAACACGCCGGGGGACACACCGCAGGCGAATACCACTGGGTGATTCGCGAGGGCTCGGGCGAGATGCCCGCCTTTGCCGGTGTGCTGGACGACGACGAGATCTGGCACGTGGTCAATTACATCCGCTACGAGCTGGCCGATGTCGACGACGCCCCCTCGGATGACCACGATGGTCATCACGCGCCTGACGGGCACGACGACCATGATCAGCACAGCGGGGGCCATCATGGGCATGCGCATTAAGTCGGTCGGGGCACCGGTGGTCACGCTGGCCCTTGCCGGTCTGCTGACCGGGTGTGGCGACGAGGCCCCGGAGGCAGCGAAGGAGCGCGCGCCGTATCCGATCCAGGGGCTGGCCAATATCGAGCTGTATGGCGATCCGCAGGTGGGTCGGGAGCGCTTCGCGCAGAGCTGCGCAGAGTGTCATGGTGCCGATGCCCGCGGTACCGAGCAAGGGCCGGCGCTGATCCACCGGATCTACGAGCCGTCGCATCATGCCGATATCACCTTCTTTATCGCGGTCGAGCGCGGGGTGGTCGCGCATCACTGGGAATACGGCGACATGCCGCCGGTTCCCGGGCTGGATCATCAGGATGTGGCGGATATCGTCGCCTGGGTGCGGCACGAACAGCGTGACGACGGGATCATCCCGGACGACGAGTGGCCGGTGGACGAGGACTGACATCGTCACCCGGCTCGGCGCGACGGCGCTGCCGAGGGCCGTCGGGCTTGTTGCCGGGGCCCAGTTCGTTTAAGGTATCGCGCCTTTCCGTCTGCCGGTTTTCCGGCGGGCGGAATCCTTGCCTCACCGCTGCGTCGGGAGGCTGATACCCGCAAGGAGTCGAACAATGCGTCATTACGAAGTTGTGTTCCTGGTCCACCCGGACCAGAGCGAGCAGGTCCCGGCGATGATCGAGCGCTACAAGGGCCTGGTCGAAGGTCACGAGGGCAAGATCCACCGCCTGGAAGACTGGGGCCGTCGTCAGCTGGCCTACCCGATCCAGAAGCTGGTCAAGGCCCACTACGTGCTGATGAACATCGAGGCCTCGGAAGAGGCGCTGGAAGAACTGGTCAGTGCCTTCCGGTTCAACGATGCCGTGCTGCGCCACCTGGCCATGCGCATGGAAGAGGCCGTCACCGAAACCTCCCCGCTGGCCAAGGGCCAGGAAGAGGAAGGTGCCAAGGGCCGTCGCCGCGAGCGTGACGACGAAGGTGGCCAGGCCGCCTCTGACGACTCGGCCTCCGCCGAGTAAGTCCCGCCCGTCCGTTGACCGAATTTTTGAAGGAGATCTGACATGGCCCGTTTTCCGCGTCGTCGCAAGTACTGCAAGTTCACCGCCGAAGGCATCGAGTACATCGATTACAAGGACCTGAACCTGCTGAAAGGTTTTGTAACCGAGACCGGCAAGATTGTGCCCAGCCGCGTGACCGGCACCAGCGCGAAGTATCAGCGCCAGCTGGCCACGGCCGTGAAGCGCGCGCGCTACCTCGCGCTGCTGCCGTACAGCGACAACCACTGATCCGCGCTCCGGTTCGCCCGGACGCACGGCCATGCGTGTACTGGCCGAATTCGTGATGAAAAGCCGGGGCCGCGCCGTGGGCGCGGTCTCCGGCTTTGGCGTTGCGGGGCTCTTCCTGCCGCCGATCGCGATCGTCAGCAGTGCCCTGATCGCACTGGTCGGCCTGCGTGTCGGTCTGGGGCAGGCCCTGCTCGTCGCCGCGTTGTCGGCGCTGGTGCTCGGAGCTGCGATGTTCGTGCTGATCCCGGAGGCCCCGCCGATGGCGGGTGTGGCCGCGGGGTTTGTGCAGTGGGCACCCGTGGTCCTGCTGGCCGAGGTCCTGCGCCGTACGGTGTCCTGGCGCATGACGCTGAAGGCCGGCGCGATGGTCGCCGGGCTTGGCGTACTGGCAGTACATGCCCTGGTACCGGATCTGCAGACGGCCTGGTCCGAGGCGGGCATGGCCCTGCTGGGACCGCTGGTCGAGGGTACGGATACCGGGGCGCAGGAGCTGGAGGCCGCGCTGCGCCGTGCGGCGCCCTACCTGACGGGGCTTTTTGCCGGGATCGTGCTGCTGAGTCTGACGCTGAGTCTGCTGATCGGCCGCTATTGGCAGGCGCTTCTGTATAACCCGGGGGCGTTTGGCGAGGAGTTCCGCGCGCTGCAGTTCGGTCGCGCCATGAGCGGCGTGACCGTCGCGCTGGGGCTGGTCGGGCATCTCGGCCCGGTGCCGCTGGCCACCGAGCTGGCGTTCATCCTTGGGGTGCTGTTCTTCCTCCAGGGCATTGCACTGGTGCATGCACTGACGCATCACCAGGGCATGAGCAGCTTCTGGCTGGTGGGCATGTACGTGCTGATGGCGCTGGCCCTGCCGCAGATGTTCCTGCTGCTGGCGACGATCGGGGTGATCGATGCCTGGGCGGACATCCGCTCGCGTCTTGGCGCGCTGGGCGGGCGAAAGGGTCCGGGTGACGGACCGGACGGTGACAACAATTCGTGAGACCGGTCGGCGACCGGTGTAGAATGCCTCGTTTTTGGGGCTGACCCAACGTTACAGGAATACCGAAAGATGGAAGTCATTCTGCTGGAAAAGATCGATAACCTGGGTGGTCTGGGTGACCGCGTGACCGTGCGCTCCGGCTTCGCCCGCAACTACCTGCTGCCGCAGGGCAAGGCCAAGTTCGCCACCGCGGAGAACATCGCCGAGTTCGAGGCCCGCCGTGCCGAGCTGGAAAAGGCCGCCGCCGAAGCGCTGGCCGCCGCCGAGGCGCGCAAGGCACAGCTGGAAGGCACCGTGCTGGAAATCACCGCCAAGTCCGGTGGCGAAGGCAAGCTGTTCGGCTCCATCGGGCCCGCCGATATCGCCGATGCGCTGACTGCCAAGGGCACCGAGGTGGAGAAGAAGGAAGTGCGCATGCCGGAAGGACCGCTGCGTACTACGGGTGAGTTCGAGGTCGGACTGCATCTGCATACGGACGTGGATGTCGACATTCACGTCGTGGTCATCGGCGAGGAGTGATCCTCCGCATGTCGGGAGAGTGGCCGCAGGTCGCTGACGCCCGGCAGGCTGGCCGGTTCACACGGTGCCCTCGGGCATGAACCGGCCAATGACGCCGAATCCGCGCATCCCCCCGCACTCCGAGGAGGCCGAGCAGTCGGTCCTCGGGGGGCTGATGCTGGATAACGCCGCCTGGGATCGGGTGGCGGACCGCATTACCGATGAAGACTTCTATCGCCACGACCACCGCCTGATCTTCCGGGCGGTGGCCGCGCTGGCCGAACGCAACGCCCCGTTCGACATGGTGACCGTGTCGGAGCAGCTCGAGCGCAGCTCCGAGCTGGAAGACGCGGGCGGCATGGCCTATCTGGGCCGTCTGGCGGCCGAAACCCCCAGTGCCGCGAACATCGTGGCCTACGCGGATATCGTTCGCGAGCGGTCCATCCTGCGTTCCCTGATCTCGGTGGGCACCGAGATCGCCGACTCGGCCTTTGTGCCCGAGGGTCGGGAATCCAAGGAGCTGCTGGACCAGGCCGAGCAGAAGGTGTTCCGCATCGCCGAGCAGGGTGCGCGCGGAGCCCGGGGTTTCCGCGGCATGAAGCCGCTGCTGACCGCCGCGGTCGAGCAGATCGAGTACCTCTACGAGACGCAGAACCCGATCACCGGCGTGGCGACGGGGTATCAGGACCTGGATGCCCTGACGTCGGGGCTGAACCCCGGCGATCTGGTGATCGTTGCCGGCCGGCCCTCGATGGGCAAGACCTCGTTTGCCATGAACATCGCCGAGTATGTGGCGATGAAGAACGCCGAACCGGTGGCGATCTTCTCCATGGAGATGCCCGGCGAGCAGTTGGCGATGCGTTTGTTGTCGTCCATGGGTCGGATCAACCAGCAGAAGCTGCGCTCCGGGCGCCTGGAGGATGGCGACTGGCCGCGACTGACCAGCGCCGTGCAGATGCTCTCCGAGGCGCCGCTGTTTATCGACGACACCCCGGCGCTGTCACCCACCGAACTGCGTGCCCGTACGCGCCGGCTGATGCGCGAGCACAAGGGGCTCAAGCTGATCGTGGTCGACTACCTGCAGTTGATGCAGTCGCCCGGCAGCAGCGAGAATCGCGCGAATGAAATCTCGGACATCTCGCGGTCGCTGAAGGCCCTGGCGAAGGAGCTGAGCGTACCGATGATCGCGCTGTCACAGCTCAACCGCTCGCTGGAACAGCGCCCGAACAAGCGCCCGGTGATGTCCGACCTGCGCGAGTCCGGGGCCATCGAGCAGGACGCCGACATTATTGCCTTCGTCTACCGCGACGAGGTCTATAACGAGGAGTCCCCGGACAAGGGCACGGCCGAGATCATTATCGCCAAGCAGCGTAATGGCCCCATCGGTACCGTGCGCCTGACCTTCCGCGGGCAGTTCACTCGCTTCGAGAACTACGCCCCCGACGTCTACGGCGGGATGGAGCAGTAGGGGGACACCCAGCCATGTACACACTTGCGTTGGCGCCCAATGCTTCTCGATCCCTGGCCCGAGGCGGCGCGTGAGGCGCGCGGCCAGCATCCAGCTCCACCCCGAGGCCCTGCGGCACAACCTGGCCGTGGCGCGAGGCCTCGCACCCGGTGTCCCCATGTGGTCGGTGATAAAGGCGGAAGGCTACGGCCACGGACTGCTGTGGGCGGCCGAGGCACTCGCCAGCGAAAGCGACGGGCTGGCCGTCTCCCAGGTCGGTGAGGCGCGGGCACTGCGCGATGCCGGCTTCGACGGCGCGTTGCTGGTGCTGCAGGGTCCGCGCGATCCCTCCGAGGTGCATGCCTGCACCGAATTCCATCTGCAGCCCGTGCTGCACGACGCGGCACAACTCGACCATCTCGAGACCGCCCGAGTCACGCTTCCCATCGTCTGGATCAAACTGAATACCGGGATGAACCGGCTGGGTTTCGTGCCGGCGGAGGCGGCCTCGGTCGCCAGGCGACTGCAGGTTACCGGCCACGGGCAGGGCGGGTTGCACTGGATGACCCACATGGCCTGTGCCGACGAGCCGGAGCATCCACAAAATGCCCGCCAGCTGGACCGTTTCGCGACGACGGTGGCGGAATTTTCGGGACGCCGCAGCGTGGCCAATTCGGCGGCCCTGTTTGCCGGCTGGGGTCGGGGCGGGACGTCCGATGCCCCCGGTGAATACTGGGGCCGGCCCGGTATCATGCTCTACGGCGCGCATCCGGCCTCGGTACCCACCGAGCACCTCCCGGAGGGTCCGGACAGCGACCTGCGCCCGGCGATGACCGTGCAGGCCCCGATCATCGCCACCCAGCCGCTCGAATCCGGCAGTACCGTCGGTTATGGGGCGACCTGGGCTGCCGATGTGCCGGGCCGGGCCGGGATCGTCGCGATGGGGTATGCCGACGGATACCCGCGCCATGCCCCGTCGGGCACACCAGTGCTGGTGAAGGGGGCGCTTTGCCCGCTGATCGGGCGCGTGTCCATGGACATGCTGGCGGTGGATCTCTCCGGGGTGCCCGATGCGCAGGTCGGGGACCCGGTGACCCTGTGGGGCGAAGGCCTTCCCGTGGAACGCGTGGCGCGTGCGGCGGGGACGATCAGCTACGAGCTGCTGACGCGTGTGGCCGACCGGCTGCAGCCGGCGCGCTGATACACTGTGGCATTCCGCATTCAAGGATGCCGCGATGACCGACTTCGACCCCGCTGATTACGACCCGCAGACTGTAGCCATCCGGCACGGCTACCGGCGTACGCCCGAGGGCGAGCACTCCGAGGCGATCTTCCCGACCTCCAGCTTCGTGTTCGGTTCGGCCGCGGAGGCCGCCGCGCGCTTCGGCGGGGAGTCGCCCGGCAATATCTACTCGCGCTTCACCAACCCGACCGTGCGCACCTTCCAGGACCGTCTGGCGGCGCTGGAGGGGGGCGAGGCCTGTGTGGCCACCGCCTCCGGCATGTCCGCGATCCTCGCGACCATGATGGGTCTGTTGAAGGCCGGCGATCATGTGGTCTGCTCGCGTTCGGTGTTCGGCACGACGACCGTGTTGTTCAACAATTACCTCGGGCGTTTCGGCGTCGAGGTGACCTACGTCGAGCTGTCGAACCTCGAGGCCTGGGAGGCCGCCACGCAGCCCAATACCCGGCTGTATTTCTGCGAGACGCCGTCCAACCCGCTGGGCGAGGTGGTGGACATTGCCGCGCTGGCGGAGATCGCGCATCGGCACGACGCGCTGCTCGCGGTGGACAACTGCTTCTGCACGCCGATCCTGCAGCGTCCGCTGGATCTGGGCGCCGACATCATCATCCACTCGGCGACCAAGTTCCTCGACGGCCAGGGGCGCTGCCTGGGCGGCGCGGTAGTCGGCGATGCCGAGCGCGTCGGTAAGGACGTCTACGGCTTCCTGCGCACGGCCGGGCCGACCCTGTCGCCGTTCAACGCCTGGGTGTTCCTGAAGGGGCTGGAGACCCTGGCCCTGCGCATGCGCGCCCACAGCGACAACGCCCTGGCCCTGGCGCAGTGGCTGCAAGCCCACCCGAAGATCACCGCCGTGCATTACCCGGGGCTCGAATCCCACCCGCAGCATGCGATCGCCAAGCGCCAGCAAAGCGGCTTCGGCGGCGTGCTGAGCTTCGAGGTCGCCGACGGGCGCGAGGCCGCCTGGTCGGTGATCGACGCAACGAAATTCCTGTCGATCACCGCGAACCTGGGCGATGCCAAGACCACCATCACCCACCCGGCCACCACTACCCACGGTCGTGTGGACCCGGACAAGCGGGAGGCCCAGGGCATTACCGAGGCTCTGGTGCGGGTCGCCGTGGGGCTGGAGGCGGTCGCCGACATCCAGCGCGACCTGGCCCGCGGGCTCGACGCGCTCTGACGCGGCTCCCGGGTCGACCGCACGGATATGTCCAGACCCGAGTCCGGTGATGCCCATCCGAAGCCGCGCCGGCGTCCGCGCTGGCGCGTGCTGCTGACGGTTGTAATTGGCTTTCACCTGCTGGGGTTCCTGTCGTCGCTGGATGCGCTGATGTCCACCCGCACGCCGCAGGGCGCGGTGGCCTGGATCGTGTCGCTCAACACCGTTCCCTATGTGGCTGTGCCGGCCTACTGGGTATTCGGCGCCAGCGAGTTTCGCGGCTATGTGGTCGCGCGCCGTGACGAGGACTCCGCTCTGGCGCGGGCCTTGCAGCCGAAGACCGAGGAGCTGTGGTCACACCAGTACATCGCGCAAGAGCCGAGCAAGCACCTGGACGGGGTGCAGCAACTCGCCCGCTGGCCGTTCCTCCACGGCAACGAGGTCGAGCTGCTGGTGGATGGCGAGGCGACCTTCGACAGTATCTTCGAGGGGATCGAGCAGGCCGAGCGCTACCTGCTGGTGCAGTTCTATATCGTGCGCGACGACGCGATCGGGCGCGAACTCAAGCGGCGGCTGGTGGAGCGGGCGCAGGACGGGGTCGAGGTCTATTTTCTCTACGACGAGATCGGCAGCTACCGCCTGCCCGGCAGCTATCTGGACACCCTGCGCGAGGCGGGGGTGCATGTGCAGCACTTTCACTCGACCCGCGGGCGCGGCAATCGCTTCCAGCTGAACTTCCGCAATCACCGCAAGATCGTGGTGGCCGATGGCGAACAGGGCTGGGTCGGCGGACTGAACGTGGGGGACGAGTACCTCGGGCGGGACCCGAAGATCGGCCCCTGGCGCGACACCCACCTGCGCATCGAGGGGCCGTCCGCCCTGGCCCTGCAGTCGGTGTTCCTGGAGGACTGGCACTGGGCCACCGAAGAGATCCCGGAGCTGGACTGGCAGCCGGCGACCATGGCGGACGATGGCGTCCCGGTGCTGATCCTGCCCTCAGGACCGGCCGACGAGTTCGAGACCGCCAGCCTGATGATGCAGCAGGCGATCCATTCGGCCGAGCGGCGCATCTGGATCGCCAGCCCGTACTTCGTGCCCGACGAGGGCGTGCAGGGCATGCTCAAGCTGGCGGCACTCAGTGGCGTCGACGTGCGCGTGCTGATCCCCGAGGTCACCGACAACCCGCTGACCACGCATGCGGCCTACGCCTTCCTGGGCCCGCTACTGGATGCCGGCGTGCGCGTCTACCGCTATCAGGAGGGCTTCCTGCACGGCAAGGCCTTCGTGGTGGACGACATGGGTGCGGCGGTGGGGACCGTGAACCTGGACAACCGCTCGTTTCGGCTGAACTTCGAGGTCACCGCGCTGGTGCTGGATCCGGGATTTGCCCGCGAGACGGCGCGCATGTTCGAGGCCGACTTCGCCCGCTCGCGCGAGATGACCCGGCAGGACGTGGACGACCTGCCGCTGTGGCGCCGCGTGGCCGCGCGGGCCGCCTATCTGCTGGCGCCTGTGCTGTAGCGCTCTGGGCGATGAACGGGCGGCTTGATCTGTGTCACGCCGAACGCCGGACCGGCTGCTAGACTTGCAGGCAGAATACCTTTTCGAGACCAGCCCGTGTCACGAGCCTCGCGCCATCTGCTGAATCTACTGATCGTCGCCGCCCTGTTGCTGGCGCCGATCGCCGGTGCGGGGATGATGCACGGTGGCGCCGCGGGCGGCATGACCGCGGCGGACCACTGCCTGGATCATGGAGCGGGATCACCTGCAGACCCCATGTCATCGGACCTTTCGCCGGACCTTGTGATCCAGGCTGCGCCTTCGGCCTGCGAGATGCCCTGTGCGGTCTGTGGCGCCTGCGGGGTCTCGGGTTTGCCTTCACCCGCCGGCACGCCGGTCACGGCGGCCGCGCCCGTTTTCGCCCCCCTTCCCGTCGCCATGGGCCCCGGTATCCCTGCGGCACCGGATCTTCGCCCACCCCTCTGAGTCCTCCCTGGCCGGGGTTCCGCCCGGCCCCGGGTGATCGTGGATCGCCCACTCGGTGCGCGGTGTCGCGCATTGCGGTTGTCACTAGTTCCCTGGGAGGACTACACCATGATGCATGAACAAGGTTTTGGCTGGATGACGGGCCTCGGCTTCGGCCATGGCTGGATTGGTCTACTGATTCTGGCGCTACTGATCCTCGGGATCGCGGCCCTGATCAAGTATCTGTTCAGTAATCGCTGAGGAGTCGCGCGATGACGACGGAAACGAAGCCAGCGGACGCCCGCGAGGCGGTGGTGATCGTCCCCGGCATGGGGTCGGACCACTGCGCGGGGATTGTCCGCGCGGCGCTGGAGAAGACCCCGGGTGTAGCCTCGGTGGGGACCAATATCGCCCGCCACCGGGTGACCGTGGGATACGACCCCGAGCAGGTGGACCCGCAGGGGTTGCGGGCCGCCGTGGAGGGGGCCGGCTACGACGTTGCCCAGGTCGAGGGCGCGGCGGGCGGTGCCGGTGCGGTGCGCCTGGTGGTGCCCGGCATGGGGTCGGATCACTGCGCGGGGATCGTGCGCGGTGCGATCGAGAAGCTGGACGGCATCCAGGCGGTGCGCACCAACATCGGCGATCACCGTGTGACCGTAGAGCCCGGTCCCGGCGGCCCCGATGCCAAGGCCCTGCGCGCCGCGGTCGAGGGGGCCGGCTATGACGTGGCGGCGGTGGAGACCGAGGAGGCCGGCAGCGAGGCGGACGACGCCGAGATTGACGCCGCCTATCTGAAGCAGGCCTGGCGCCGGCTGTGGATCGCGATGATCCCGACCATCGCGATCATGGTGCTGATGATGCCGCACATGTTCTGGCAGGAGATCCCCGGCTATCTGCTGATCATTGCCGTGTTGGCCTTCCCGGTGGTGTTCATGGCGGGCGGTGCGGCCACCCACCGTTCGTCCTGGCGCGCGCTGAAAAGCGGCAGCCTGAACATGGACGTGCTGATCTCCATGGGCTCGCTGCCACCCTACCTGCTGGGGCTGATCGGCTTCTTCTATCCGATGACCTCGTTCATCGAGATGGCCGCGACCATCATGGCCTTCCACATGCTCGGGCGGTATCTGGAGTACCGCGCCAAGGGCGAGGCCTCCTCCGCGATCCGCAAGCTGCTGGATCTGGGCGCGAAGACCGCCCGGGTCGAACGCGATGGCGAAGAGGTCGAGGTGCCGGTGAAATCGCTGCAGGTGGGCGAGCTGATGATCGTGCGCCCGGGCGAGAAGATCCCCACCGATGGCGAAGTGGTCGCCGGCGAGAGCACGGTGGACGAATCCATCGCCACCGGTGAGTCGGTGCCGGTGGACAAGGGCGAGGGCGATAGCGTGCTCGGCGCGACCCTGAACCAGCAGGGGCGGCTGAAGGTGCGTGCGACCCGCGTGGGGGCCGACACCTTCCTGTCGCAGGTGATCCGTCTGGTGAACGAGGCCCAGGGTTCGCGGGTGCCGGTGCAGGAGCTGGCGGACCGCATCACCGCGCGCTTCGTGCCGGCGGTGCTGGTCATTGCGCTGGCCGCGTTTGCGGCCTGGTTGGCGTTCTCCGGGGCGCTGCAGCCGATCCTGATCTGGGGCGAGGGCTTCCTGCCCTGGGTGGACTCGGAACGGCCGCCGATCGTGCTGGCGCTGCTGGCGGCGATCGCCGTGCTGGTCATTGCCTGCCCCTGTGCGCTGGGACTGGCCACGCCCACCGCGCTGATGGTGGGCTCCGGCATGGGCGCCGAGCGCGGCGTGCTGATCCGCTCGGGCTCCGCGATCCAGACGCTGAAGGACATCCGCGTGATCGTGCTCGACAAGACCGGGACCATCACCCGCGGGCAGCCGGCACTGACCGACGTGATCGCGGCCGAGGGCTTCGATGACGCTCGCGTGCTCGGTGCGGCCGCGGCCGTGGAGGCCGGCTCCGCGCACCCGCTGGCCGAGGCCATCGTGCAGGGTGCGCGCGACCGGGAGCTGGCGATCGCCGAGGTCGAACAGTTCCAGTCGCACACCGCGCGCGGGGTGGAGGCTCACCTTTACGGGGAACGCGTCCTGGTCGGCAGCCAGCGGCTGCTGGAGGAGCAGGGCCTGGATCCGTCCGGCCTGCTGGAATCGCTGCGGCGGCTCGAGGATGCCGGCAAGACCGCGATGCTGGTGGCCATTGGCGAGCGACCGGCCGGCATTGTCGCGGTCGCCGACACCCTCAAGGAGGAGTCGCAGAGCGCCATTGAGCAGCTGCATAGCCTCGGCATACGCTGCGTGATGGTCACCGGCGACAACGAGCGCACCGCAAACGCGGTGGCCGCACAGGTGGGGATCGACGAGGTCCGAGCCGGCGTGCTGCCGGAGGGCAAGGTCGAAGCGGTCCGCGAACTGCAGGCGCAGTACGGCGACCACGTGGCGATGGTGGGCGACGGCATCAACGATGCCCCGGCGCTGCAGCAGGCGAACGTCGGCATCGCGATCGGGGCCGGCGCGGATGTGGCCATCGAGGCCGCGGACGTCACCCTGGTGCGCGGCGAGTTGACCAAGGTGGTCGAGGCCGTGCAGCTCTCGCGCCTGACCTTCCGCAAGATCGTGCAGAACCTGTTCTGGGCCTGGGGCTACAACTCCGCCGCAATCCCGATCGCCGCGGCCGGCCTGCTGCACCCCATGATCGGCGTGATCGCGATGACCGCCAGCTCCCTCTCGGTGATCGGCAACTCCATCCTGCTGCGCCGCAGCATGCCGACCGACGAGCGCTGAACGGGTATCCTTGGCCGCCATGAGTCAGCCGATCACCCATCCCGCGAGCCCGGATCTCTACCAAGCGGCCGAAATGGCGCTGCGCGAGTGCGATCCCGAGACCAAGTGCGAGCGCGTGCTGGCGCTGATGCAGGCCTGGTGGTCCGATGAGCTGGAGGCGGTCGCCAGCTCCGGGCCGGAACGGTTGGAGGTGCCCGGGCGTCCGGAACGGCCGGTGCTGGTGCACCCGAAGGACCTGCCGCGACGCGGGTTGCACACGACGGCCGGGCGGGTGGCGCTGGTGCATGCGGTCGCGCATATCGAGTTCAACGCGATCAACCTGGCGCTGGATGCCGTCTATCGCTTTCGCGACATGCCGGCACCCTTTGTCAGCGACTGGCTGCAGGTGGCGGCCGAGGAGGCGCGTCATTTCCGGCTGTTGCGCGCGCGGCTCCACGAGCTGGGGGCGGACTACGGCGAGCTGCCGGCCCACAACGGACTGTGGGAGGCCGCACTCGCGACCGACCATGACGTGATGATCCGCATGGCCCTGGTGCCGCGCGTGCTGGAGGCGCGCGGGCTGGACGTGACCCCGGGCATGATCGAGCGCCTGACGGCGGCGGGCGATCACGCGACCGTGGCGCTTCTCGAGATCATCCAGCGCGAGGAGGTCGCCCACGTGGCGATCGGCTCGCGCTGGTTTCGCGAGCTGGCGCACGTACGCGGGCTTGATCCCGAGCCGCTCTTCCTCGAGCTGTTGGCCGAGTACATGCCGGGCCGCGTACGCCCGCCCTTTGCCCACGAGGCGCGCCGCGCCGCCGGCTTCACCGACTCCGAGATGGTGCAACTGGAGGCCCAGGCCACCGCCGAGCCGTCGCCATAGCCCCGACCGCCTGCCTTGATGAGGCTGGTCCTGGTTCGGCATCCGGTGTTTACGGTGGCTTCGGGCCGCCGCCTGCCATGCGCTGTCTCGCCAGCGCACCGCGCCCGTTGTTGATCAAAAACGGGCTTCTTTGCTCGTGCAAAGAAGTAACCAAGAAACACGCCCGACTGCCGCGACCCCGGCCCGCTATGCGGGCCGGGGTTTCCCTCGCTCCGAGGGTTTTCGCGGGCGGCGCTGAAACTCGCTGCGCCTTCGGCTTCGCTCAGACAGTCAGCGCCTCTCTTCCCGCGAAAACCCTCTCCACTCCGCGCGACGACAACGGGGGTGAAGGTCAAGACAACGGCTGTCCCAACGATTGTGCTTACGGATGGAGGCTAGGTCTTCGGACATCTTCGGCACGCGCGGCCTTCGGCCATAGCGTGCCGCGCCCGCCAGCGGGCGCCGGGGGGGGAGTAGGATGCCGATGAGCGCAGCGAATCGCATCAGGGTTGCCCCGACGTCGGAACGGTGCGTTTCGCTGTGCTCAACCGCACCCTACGGCGTTGGAGTTGGCTGCAGGCGCGGGGATAACTTCTGTTTTGACCTTCATCCCCCCGTATGAAGCCCCTTGCGGAAGGGTTCTCGGGACGGAAGAGAGGCGCTGACTGTCTGAGCGAAGCCAAAGGCGTAGCGAGTTTCAGCGCCGCCGGCCCGAGGGCCCTGGAGCAAGGTCCCCGGGCGGAGTCCGGGTGCCCTTCTTTGGGTACTTTCTTGGGCAAGCAAGAAAGTACCTCGGGGTGCGCTGCCGAGACAGCGCAGGCAGGCGGCCGGACTAAGGCACGGAAACACCAGATTCCGAACCAGGCCCAGCCAAGAATGGCCGAGGCGTGACAGCGGTTCAGGCGTGCAGCAGGTGCGCGGGGTAGGGCGAGCCGTCCAGCTTGCGCAGGACGGGGCCGGTCGCCGCGACCTCCAGGTAGCCCGGATGCTCGTCCCAGGCCGGGAGCACGCAGCGCTGCCGTGGCTGGCCGTCGACCGTCAGGTCGTGGATCGCGGGCCGGTGGGTATGGCCATGGATCATCAGCGGGACATCGGCGTCGCGGAAGGTATCCGCTACGGCGTCGGCATTCACATCCATGATCGCGTCGGCCTTCATCCGGCTGTTGTCACGACTGGTGGCGCGCATGGACTCCGCCTGCCGGATGCGTTCCTCCAGCGGCTGGGCCAGGAAGGCCCGCTGCCATTCGCCGCCGCGTACCTGCTGGCGAAAGGCCATGTGTTCGGTGTCGTCGGTGCACAGGGAATCGCCATGCAGCAGCACGGCGGGCCCGCAGGGCAGGGCCGCGTGCAGCGGCTCGGGCGCCAGCTGCATCCCGGCGCGGGCGGCATAGTCCGGGCCCACGAGAAAATCCCGGTTGCCATGGATGAAGGCCACCGGGATCTCGAGTGTCTGCAGGGCCTCGGCGAGCTGTTCGGCGGCCGGGAATCCGGCGTCATCGCCGACCCAGTATTCGAACAGGTCGCCGAGGATGTACAGCGCCGAGGCGCTGCGCGCCGGTCCCTTCAGGAAGGCGAGTGTGGCCTCCAGCAGGGGGCCGGGCTCGCGATCCAGGTGCAGGTCGGAAATGACCAGGGCCGGCGCGCTGGAAGCCACGGGGTGGCTCAGTCCTCGACGCGCTTCACGCTTTCCATCACGACCGGCTCCTGCGGCACATCCTGGTGCATGCCGGAACGGCCGGTGGGTACGGACTCGATCTGGCGCACGACGTCCATGCCCTCGGTCACCTTGCCGAAGACCGCATAACCCCAGCCCTGCGCATTCGGGGCCGTGTGGTTGAGGAAGTCGTTGTCGTTCACGTTGATGAAGAACTGCGCGGTGGCCGAGTGCGGATCCTGGGTGCGGGCCATGGAGATCGCACCCACCTCGTTCTTCAGGCCGTTGTCCGCCTCGTTGCGGATGGGCTCGCCAGCGGACTTCTGGCTCATGTTCTTGTCGAAGCCGCCGCCCTGGACCATGAAGCCCGGGATCACGCGGTGAAAGATCGTGCCGTCGTAGAAGCCGTCATCCACGTAGGACATGAAGTTGGCGACCGTCTCCGGGGCGGCCTCGGCATTGAGTTCCAGCACGATGCGGCCATGGTTGGTTTCGATCGCGACCTGCGGATTGGTATCGGCCATGGGGGCTCCTGAAAGCAGTAGGGCAAGAAGGGCGGTGGCCAGCACAATGCCGAGCCGGAAACGGGATCGCTGCACGGGACTGGCCCTCCGGATGAGTGTCGGGCGGCCATGGTACCCGGCAGGCGGGGTGCCTGCCAGCAACGCTACTAGGGAGACGCTGATTGAATCGCACGTCCGCGTTGGTGCCCCCTGTTTTCCGAGACAAGGCGCGTCGTGCAGCGGGTAGTGGTTCTACCCGCCCGTTTTTGATGGATTCGGGGCGCAACGCAGGATCGAGGAGCAGGGGGCACCAACCCCACAAGACATTTAGTGCAGGGGCTCGGCCGCTTTTGCGCGGGAACGGCGTTGCGGTTCCCTTGTGCAGAATGACTGCACGGCAGTCACCGCGCCTTGTTCGCACGCAAAAGCGACTCGAGCGCGGACGCGCGATTCAATCAGCGTCGCCCTAGGGCCACGGCAGGCCCGGCTGGTGGCCCGCGGGGTGCTCCGCTACCATGCGCGCGATGACGACACCGCCGACCAAGACCCGTTTCGCGCCCAGTCCCACCGGGCTTCTCCACCTCGGCAACGTGCGCACCGCGTTGTTCAGCGCGCTGTTCGCCCGCTCGCGCGGCGGGCATTTTCTGCTGCGGATCGAGGACACCGACGCCGAGCGCTCGCGCCCGGAGTTCGTGGTCGCGCTGATGCGCGACCTGCGCTGGCTGAAGCTGGACTGGGACGAGGGCGTTGACGCCGGTGGCGATGCCGGACCGTATGCCCAGTCCGAGCGCGGCGGGATCTTCGATGGCTATTACCAGCAGTTGATTGATGCCGGTCAGGCCTACCCCTGCTTCTGCTCGCCCGCCGAGCTGGAGCGGGGACGCAAGCGCATGCGCGCCCAGGGCAAGCCGCCGCGCTATCCGGGGACCTGCTCCCACCTGAGCGCGGAGGAGGCCGAGCGGCGCGCGGCCGAGGGGCAGAAGCCGACCCTGCGCTTTCGTGTGCCGCTGGGTCGGACGGTCCGTTTCGAGGACGGGGTACGCGGGCCGGTGAGCTTTCGGACCGACGAGATCGGCGATTTCGTGATCCGCCGCTCCGACGGCACGCCCGCCTTCTTCTTCTCCAATGCGATCGACGACGCCCTGATGGGCGTGACCGATGTGGTGCGCGGCGAGGACCATATCGCCAACACCCCACGCCAGATGCTGTTGCTGGAGGCGCTGGGGCTGGCGGCGCCGGCCTACCATCACCTGCCGCTGGTGATGGGGCACGACGGTGCGCCGTTGTCCAAGCGCAATGGGTCGGCCAGTGTCGAGGAGTTGCGCACTACGGGTTACCTGCCGCTCGCGATCCTTAATCACCTGGCACGCCTCGGGCATCGCTACGAGTCGGACGAGTTACTGAGTGCGCAGGAACTCGCGGCCGGGTTCAGCCCGGAGCGCATTGGTCACAGCGCTGCGCGCCACGATGCGCAGCAGTTGGAACACTGGCAGACCGAGGCCCTGCGCCAGCTGTCCGATGCCGATCTGCTGGCCTATCTCGATGACTTCGATGTGTTCGGGCAGCTGTCAGAGGACCAGCGCCCGGCACTGGCGGGGCTGTTGCGTGACAACATCACCCGCGCCGAGGACGCCCGTATCTGGGTGGAGGCCTTCGCCGCCGATCCGGCCCCACTGAGCGAGGCGGCCGCCGCCGAGCTGCAGCAGGCGGGCGCGGATTTCTACCGCGCCGCCCTGGACGCCCTGGAAGAGGCCGAGGATTTCCCGGCCCTGGCAAAGGCTGTCGGCGCGGCGACGGGTGCGAAGGGGCGCAAGCTGTTCATGCCGCTGCGTGCGGCGCTGTCCGGCCAGACGCATGGGCCCGAGCTGCCGCGCATCTTCGAGTATCTAGGGCGTGAACGGGTGCGTGCGCGCCTGCAGGCCGCGCTTGAGCAGGCGGGCTGAAGCGCCCTTCAGTCTCCCTCGGGCGATTTCGTCGCCGTCACCTTCAGCTCGAGTGCGCCGCGCGCCAGGCGGGCCTGCAGCGGCGCGCCGATCTCGGTTCTTGCGGCGTCGCGCAGGACCTGTCCTTCTTTCGTTTGCAGGATCGCATAGCCGCGTTCCAGGACCGCCTGGGGGCCGAGGGCGCTCAGCTGGCGCCGGGTGGCCTGCAGCCGCTGCTGGCGGATCGTCAGGGCCTGACGCATCTGGTATTCGAGATCCCGGTGCAGGCGTGCCAGGCGCTCGCGGTGTGTGCGGATGTCGTGTGCCGGGGCGGCGCGCGCGAGACGCTGGTGCAGATGGTCGAGGCGCATCCGCGCGGAGGCGATGCGGTTGCCGGGGGAGGCCCCGGCCAGGCGCAGGCGTAGATGCTGCAGGCGCTGGCCGGCCTGCTCGTGCCGGCGCTGCCAGGCGCGTTGCAGGCGCTCGTGCTGGTCGTCCAGGCGCTGCGCGTTGCGTTCCATCAGCTGGCGCGGGTGGCGCCGTTCGAGTCGGGTCCACAGGGCGTTCAGCGTCTGCCGGTGCTGGGCAACGCGCTGGCCTGCAAGTGTAGTCATCCGGTCGCGCGCCCGTTCGATCCGGTGGCGCAGGGTGGCGCCATCCGGGCTGACTGCCTCGGCCGCCGCGGTCGGGGTGGAGGCGCGCAGGTCGGCGACGAAGTCCGCAATGGTGGTATCGGTCTCGTGCCCGACACCCGTCACGACCGGGATTGGCGACGCGGCGATGGCGCGGGCCACGCTTTCCTCGTTGAACGCCTGCAGATCCTCCAGCGAACCGCCGCCGCGCGCCAGGATCATCACGTCCACGATGCCCTCGCGGGCGGCCTGCTCCAGGGCCGCGACGATCTGGCTGGCGGCCTGCGCGCCCTGTACCGCGGTGGGGTAGAGGGTAAAGGGCAACAGCAGAGGGAAACGCCGCGCCAGGGTGCGTTCGATATCGTGCCGCACATCGCCCTGGGTGGAGGTGATCACGCCGAGGCGATGGGTCCAGGTGGGGAGGGGCTTCTTCCGCTCGAGGTCGAACAGGCCCTCGGCGGCGAGCTTTTCCTTCAGGCGCTGGAAGGCTGCCAGGAGCTGGCCCTCGCCGGCCGGCTGCAGCTGCTCGACGATGATCTGGAACTGGCCGCGTGCCGCGTAGATCCCGGCACGGCCCTGGATCTGCACCGCGTCGCCATCGGCGAAGCGGGCAGCGTTGCGGGCATTGCCGCGAAAGAGCACACAGCTGACCGAGCTGTTCGCGTCTTTGAGCGAGAAGTACTGGTGGCCGGAGGCGTACTGGCGCAGGTTGGAGACCTCTCCCTCCACGCGTACCCGGCCCAGGCCGTCGCGCAGCAGGCCGTCGGCACACTGGTTGAGTTCGGTGACGGTCAGTACGGGGGCGTCGCTCATGGTTCGGGATTCACGGACGTGGTGTTCGGGATGTGCGTGGCGAAGGGCTATTGTCGCCGGAACACGCGGTGCAGGACATCGGTGCCGCGTCCCTGCGGGTTGGCGCGCAGGCGGGCCTCTTCCTCCGCCAGCATGAAGAACAGGCCTTCCATCGCATGCTCCAGGACGTGCTCGACCGGGTCGAAGCGCACGCGCGCGAGGAAGGGGATGTCGCGCATGCGCTCCTTCAGCTCACCGTAGGTGTCCAGGGCCTCCACCTGCTCCAGGCTCTGCTGGATGGCCGGGCGCATCGTCTCGGTGATTTCGGCGCGTGCGTGGTGTTCGAGATGCCGGGTGGCGGCGTCGTCGTCGCCGACCAGGATTTCGCGGGCGTTGTCCAGGTCGAGCGCGAAGACGGCCCGTACCAGTGGCTCGCGGGCTTCGCGTATAGCGGCCTCGGCGGCCCGGTTCATCCGCTCCTCAAGCTGGTTCAGCGGCGTGGCCATGCCGATGCGATCCAGCGACCGACGGGCGGTCGCGAGTACCTCCGGCAGCGGGACGCGCACGTCCGGGTTGCCGAAGAAGCCGTTGCGCTGGGACAGGGTCTCGGTGGCCGAATGGGAGGCGATGATCAGGGCCTCGTGTACTGCCTCGATGATCTCGGCCGTCGTGAGGTCGGAGGCGTCCGGGCGGCGGGTCAGCGCGCGCAGCACGTCGGGGTTGAAGGGCCACCAGCTGGCGCTGGCCGTCGGTGCCGCGGCAACCGTCAGCAGCCCGGGTGCGAGCATCAGGGCAAGCAGTCGGCGGCGGCTCAGGCAGGGCATGAAGGGGCTCGGTGGCTTGAAACGAGGACGGTCATCGTAGCAGGGTGCCGATTTCGCGTCTGCCGGGCGACATGTACGGCGTTCGCCCGGTCTGCTTGTCGGGAGGTGGCCGGAAAATTTATACTGAACGGCTATTTATCATTCCGGGAAAGATATCGGTTCTTTCCCCCGCTGGACTGTCCTGGAGCGATGCATGCGGATACTCGGTGAAGCCCTGACCTTCGATGACGTGCTGCTGATCCCGGGGCATTCGAATGTCGTCCCCCGCGATGTTGATCTGACCACGAACATCACCCGCGAAATCCAGCTGAGCGCGCCGGTCGTCTCCGCCGCGATGGATACGGTGACCGAGGCGCGTCTGGCGATTGCCATGGCGCAGGAAGGCGGGCTCGGGATCGTGCACAAGAACATGTCGGTCGAGGCCCAGGCCGCCGAGGTTCAGCAGGTCAAGAAGCACGAAAGCGGGGTAATCAGCGAGCCGATCACCATCGGCCCGACCGCGACGATCGGCGAGGTCGTGGAGCTGACCCAGGCCAATCACATCTCCGGCGTGCCGGTGGTGAACGGCAATGACCTGGTTGGCATCGTGACCTCCCGCGACCTGCGCTTCGAGACTCGCATGGAGGCCCCGGTCACCGAGATCATGACCCCCCGCGAGCGGCTGGTCACCGTGCCCGAGGGCGCGGACCGCGGTCACGTGCTGGAGCTGCTGCACAAGCACCGCATCGAGAAGGTGCTGGTGGTCAACGACGACTTCCAGCTGCGCGGGATGATCACCGTCAAGGATATTCAGAAGTCCACCGAACACCCGCACGCCTGCAAGGACGATCGCGGTCGCCTGCGCGTGGGCGCGGCGGTCGGCGTGGGTGCCGGTACCGACGAGCGCGTGGCCGCGCTGGTCGAGGCCGGGGTGGACGTACTGGTGGTGGATACCGCGCATGGTCACTCGCAGGGCGTGCTGGATCGCGTGGCCTGGGTGAAAACGCACTATCCGGACGTGCAGGTGATCGGCGGCAACATCGCCACCGCCGCCGCCGCGAAGGATCTGGTCGCGGCCGGGGCCGATGGCGTGAAGGTCGGGATCGGCCCGGGCTCGATCTGCACTACCCGTATCGTGGCCGGCGTGGGCGTGCCGCAGATCACCGCGATCTCGGATGTGGCCGAGGCGCTGAAGGGTACCGGTGTGCCGATGATCGCCGATGGCGGCGTGCGCTTCTCTGGCGACCTGGCCAAGGCCATCGCCGCCGGCGCCAACTGCGTGATGCTGGGTTCGATGTTCGCCGGGACCGAGGAGGCCCCGGGCGAGGTCGAGCTCTATCAGGGCCGCTCCTACAAGATCTACCGCGGTATGGGTTCGCTGGGTGCGATGCAGCAGGGCTCCTCGGACCGCTATTTCCAGGACCCGAACAGCTCGGCCGACAAGTTCGTGCCCGAGGGCATCGAGGGCCGGGTGCCGTACAAGGGCTCGATTGTCGCGATCATCTACCAGTTGATGGGCGGGCTGCGCTCGTCCATGGGCTATGTCGGCGCGCACGACATCGAGGAGATGCGCAGCAAGCCGCACTTCGTGCGCGTGACCGCCGCCGGCATGCGCGAGAGCCATGTGCACGACGTGGCGATCACCAAGGAAGCCCCGAACTACCGAATGGACTGACCGGCCCGTCACGGCCCGGTCCCGATACCCCACCGGCCGTCCGGCCGGTATAGCGGATGACCTCATGACCCAGGATCTTCACGCCCACCGCATTCTGGTGCTGGACTTCGGCTCCCAGTACACCCAGCTGATCGCCCGCCGCGTGCGCGAGGCCGGGGTCTACTCCGAGGTGCACGCCTGGGATATGCCGGCGGCGGATATCCGCGCGTTCAATCCCACCGGCATCATCCTGTCCGGCGGCCCGGAGTCGGTGAACGTCGACCAGCCGCCGCGCGCCGAGGATGCGGTGTTCGAACTGGGCGTGCCGGTTCTGGGTATCTGCTACGGCATGCAGACCATGGCCGCGCAGCTGGGCGGGCGGGTCGAGCCGTCCGAGCGCCGCGAGTTCGGTTATGCCCAGGTACGCGCGCGCGGCCACACCCCGTTGCTGCGCGACATCGAGGACCACACCACACCGGAGGGCTACGGCCTGCTGGACGTGTGGATGTCGCATGGCGACCACGTGACTGAGCTGCCGGAGGGCTTTCGCCTGATGGCCTCCACCGACTCCGCGCCCATCGCCGGCATGGCCGATCCGGAGCGCGGCTTCTACGGCGTGCAGTTCCACCCCGAAGTCACGCACACGACTCAGGGCCAGCGCATCCTGGAGCGCTTTCTGCACGAGATCTGCGGCTGCGAGTCGCTGTGGACTGCGGACAACATCATCGACGACATGGCCGCGCGGGTGCGCGAGCAGGTCGGGGACGACCACGTGGTGCTGGGCCTGTCCGGCGGGGTGGACTCCTCGGTGGTCGGGGCGCTGCTGCACAAGGCGATCGGCGACCAGCTGACCTGCGTGTTCGTGGATACCGGGCTGCTGCGCCTGGGCGAGGGCGACCAGGTGATGGCGACCTTCGCCCGCCACATGGGCGTGAACGTGATCCGCGTGGACGCCGAAGACCGCTTCATGCGCGCGCTCGCCGGGGTCGAGGACCCGGAGGCCAAGCGCAAGGTCATCGGCGGGCTGTTCATCGACGTTTTTGACGAGGAGGCCGCGAAGCTGAACAACGTGCAGTGGCTGGCCCAGGGCACGATCTACCCGGACGTGATCGAGTCGGCCGACTCCAAGACCGGCAAGGCGCATGTGATCAAGTCGCACCACAACGTGGGCGGGCTGCCGGAGAACATGAAGCTGGGGCTGGTGGAGCCACTGCGCGAGCTGTTCAAGGACGAGGTGCGCAAGATCGGTGTGGAGCTGGGCCTGCCCACCGAGATGGTCTACCGCCACCCGTTCCCGGGGCCGGGTCTGGGCGTGCGCATCTTGGGCGAGGTGAAGAAAGAATACGCTGAGCTACTGCGCCGGGCGGACGCCATCTTCATCGAGGAGCTGCGTGCCGCGGATCTATACGACAAGACCTCGCAGGCGTTTGCGGTGTTTCTGCCGGTGAAGTCCGTTGGGGTGATGGGCGACGGCCGGCGCTACGACTACGTGGTCGCGCTGCGCGCGGTGGAGACCATCGATTTCATGACCGCGCGCTGGGCGCACCTGCCGTATGACTTCCTCGACCACGTCTCGCGCCGGATCATCAACGAGATCCCCGGCATCTCGCGCGTGACCTACGACATCTCCGGCAAGCCCCCGGCCACGATCGAGTGGGAATAGCCGCTGCGGGGGGTGGCTAACTCAGCCCCCGGCCAGGAACAGATAGCCCGCCGTACCGGCGATGCCTGCGGCCACGGCGGCCGCGACCCAGCCCGCCAGGGCTAGCAGGCGACGCCGATCGCCCGGCGGGGCGGGGCTCGTTGAAGGCGTGCTCCCGCTGATCGCGGGTGTCGTCTCCAGTTCGCTGTCGCGTCCGCTGCGCAGGAGATCCAGCATCGCTTCAATCTGCTGGTCGTCGAAGCCGAAGGGATCGAACCGGCGCTGCCCGAATTGCTGCAACAGGGCGCGTACCTCGCCGGCCGCGGGGACATATTTCATCGACCACTCTCCGAAGCCTGCGCGCTCCAGCTCGCGTTCGCGCAGTACGGTGATCTCTTCGTGGCGCGGGTCGCAACGGATGCGCTCCAGAGTCGCGTAGACGGCCTTGGGCTCGCCCTCCAGGCACTGGAAGAAGTGGCCGTCGCCGTAATAGAGGGCACCCACGATGCCGGCCCGGGGGTTGTTCTGGCGCGACTGCAGCAGGATCCGCCCGACCTCGGGCTCGATGCCCTGGGCGGGATGTTCGTGGCGCGCAAAGGCCGCGCGGCTGACATACACCAGCTGGAGCGTCATCAGCGGAACATCTCTGAATGGATATGTAGGGAAGACCACGCCCGGGGTCGGACGTTCCGCAGTGGGATGAGCGTCGACCCTATTCGATGATCTGGTTGACGTGCTCCAGGCCAATCGCGTCGCTTTCCCAGTCCAGGTCCCGGGTGGACGAACGCGGGGCCAGGCGGCGCAGCGAAGCGACCCCTTCGCGATCGATGTGGGCCAGACGGTGGGGGGTGCCGACATGGCTTTCGATGTTGGCGGCCTGTACGACGTCGCTGTAGCTGATCGGGGACTCGGCATCTGGTTCGCGCTGGAGGTTCTCGTGGTCCGCGACCGCGCGGATGATCTCCGGCTCGAAGTTCCAGTTCTTCAGCATCGCTCGGCCGATCGCGACGTGTGCGGCATCTGCCGCTGCCTGCAGGGCGCGTGGATCCTCGTAGATCGCCGGCGTCTTCTCCGCACGGCGCAGGATCGGGATCATCCCGATGTCGTGCACCAGGCCGGCGAGCAGGGCGGTGTCCGGGTCCAGATGCGGATGCCGGCGCGCCAGCAGATAGCTGATGATCGCGACCTCGAGGCTGTGGTTCCACAATGCTTCCATGCGTTGCCGGATCGCGTCGTTGCCACTTTGAAAGACCTCTTTCATCGACAGGGCGATGATGGTCTGGCGCGCCCGCTCCATGCCCAGTCGGGTCACCGCGGAGCGGATGGTCGCGCAGCGGCTCAGTCCCCGATAGGCGGGGCTGTTGGCATGGCGCACCAGCCGAGTCGCCAGCGCCGTGTCACGCGAAATCAGGTTGACCAGATCGGCGATGGAGCTGGTGTCGTCCTGCACGATAAACAGCGCCTGCACGGAAATATCCGGAAGGGTCGGGATATCGATCTGCTGACGTTCCAGATCCGAGCGCAGTCGCTCGAGGAATTTTTCCACTTCCGCGCGGGTGGCCAAGGGTCGTCCCTGTATGGCTGGGAGGTCAGGCGGGATTATGCCACAGGGTGCCCCTGGCGCCGATCCGAACATGGCCTTGGTTGACGGGTTTGCGGTCGCCGCCGATGATGGAGAAAGAACCCGACAGGAGGTCGTGATGCGCCGCTTCGTGCTGGATACCAGTGTGTTCACCAACCCGCATGTGGCGGGCCAGTTTGGCGCGGACGCGGAGGACATCCTGCGCACCTTTCTGCATCTGGCGCGCGATTGCCCGGCCGAGTTCTACATGCCGCTGTCGGTGTACGAGGAATTCCGCGGCATGCGCGACCTGGAGGCCCTGGCCGCGGATTTTGAGACCGTGGTCTGGGTGCGCTCGCCGCGTCGCTTCGCCCTGACACTACCCAGCGACATCCTCTACGAGTTCATCGACGAGGTGCGCACGCGTATCGACCGCGGGCTGCGCATCGCCGAGGAGCACACGCGCCAGGCGGGTGCGGCGGAGTCGCTCAAACCCGAGCTCATCACCCAGCTGCGCGAGCGCTTTCGCGAGGCCATGCGCAAGGGCCTGGTGGACTCGCGCGAGGACGTCGATGCCGTTCTGCTGGCGATGGAGCTGGATGCGGAGCTGGCCAGTGCCGATGAGGGCATGCGCAAACTGGGCAACCGCATGGGCATCAAGCTCGTCACCGCCGATTATCTGCGCCGGGTGATGGAGAACCTCGCAGAGGCGGAGCGCCCCGGCATTTGAGCGCGCCGGCTCAATCGTACTGGCGTTCGCCGGCCAGGGCGGAGGCCAGTGTGCCGGTGATGCGGTCGAACTGGCGGTCGAATTCCAGCAGCCAGTAGCCATCTTCCTGGCGCGGTGCGTCGTCGGCGAAGGCCACGTGGCGTCCGCCGGTGGCACGCATGTGGTTCATGAAATGCAGCGCGTTGGCACGCTCGCGGAAGCGGCAGCGATAGCGATGGCCGACATGGCCCTGCCGGCGGTGCTGCCCGACCGCCCCGTAAAGCCCTGAAAGGAGCGCATCGCCGAGAATCTGTTCCAGATCGGTGTGGTGCCGGGACGGGTGCTCGGACAGAAAAATGGCGAGGCGCGTCAGGCGGTTGGTGAAATACTCTGGCGGCAGGTCGAGCAGTTGTTCCGAACATACGCGAATATCGGAGATGCACGAGCTCCCGGTGACATATTTGGCGCGGTGCTGCCCGTCCACGGTCTTCAGGACCAGCCCCTCGGCCCCTTCCTCGTCCAGCCGCCGTATCAATTGCCCGAGCGCCTGGGTGTCGTGTGGGGTGAACTGTCCGTGCAGGGGCGCCGGGGGCAGTGCGTGGTGCTCGATCAAAGAGAATTTCTCTGGCTGGGGCACGAAGCCGGGCTGGCCGAGGCGCATCAAGTCGAAGACGAACAAGCCCACATCGTGTGCGACCCGGGGGGTGGAACCTTCCAGGTACGGCGTATCCGGACCGGCGATCTCTGCGCACAGGATCAGGTCGGGCTCGGCGTCGAAGATCACCGGGTCCATGAAATCCGTCACCCGGTCTGTGCTGAACGCGCAGACGTAGCCGCCGCGGCTGAAGGCATAGATGCGCCCGTGCCAGCGCAGGATGCGCACGTTGAAGCCGTCGATCTTCTCCTCCGCCCAGAAGGGCTGGTCGAACTGACGGGGCAGCCCGGCTTCCAGCGACTGGATGCGTCCGATTGCCGGGTAGCCGGGGATTATTGAACCGTCCGGCAATACTACGGATCCGCGCGGGTAGTGATTAACCGGTTCCAGCAGCCGTGCGTACTCCAGCCCGTCAAACGTCAGGGCCTCGGCGCGGCGATTTGCGACGGCATCCTGCAGTGTTTCGTGGTCGATCATGCGTTCTCTTCTGTCGGGGTCTTCCTCAGGCCCCGGATCTGATCCTTCAGGGCCTCGGTGTGGCGGCGGGCCTTGCCGGCCTGGGTTACCAGGCGCCGCGCCATGCTGATGATCCGCAGCTGTCGTTCCATCTCGGCCATGCTCAGCGAGCCGAAGGTGCCTTCGCGCAGCAGGGCGGCCTTCAATTCGGCATAGGCGGATTCCACCGTGTCTACAGCCTCTGCGGCGGCCAGTTCATGCCCATTGTCGCCATCGTCCGCCTCCAGGTTGCACAGGTCCAGGGCGCGGATCGCCTGTTCCTGCCAGGCGCGGCGCTGTTCGGTCACGATCGGGCGCTCCTCGCCGCTGGACTGGCGGCGCAGGTCGGCGATGTCGTCGGCCAGTATGGCGACCTCGCGATGGTAGCGGGCAATGCGCACGGCTTCGGCGATTCCGTGCCCGACCTGTTCCGGCATTGGGTGGTTCGCGGTATGGGCCGCGAAGTCGGCGATGGCCTGGGTCAGCTGCTCCGCGGCCAGGCGCCTGCGGTCCAGGGTGCCGGCCGCCGGCGGCGCGGTCTGCAGGGCCTCGCGGGCCATCGAGTGGCCGATGTCGGCCAGGCGCTCGGTCTCCTGGATCAGCGACTGCAGGGCGAGATCCGGGACCCCGGAGCTGCTGCGGTCCAGGTATTGTGGCCGGGCGATGTCCTCCTCGATAGTGCGGAAGCGGCCCTGCAGCCAGCGGATCATCGGCGGGGCGACTGGCACCATCAGCGCCACCCCGAGCAGGTTGAACGCGGTATGAAACAGCGCCAGCAGCACCGCCGGCGCCGGGGCCTCGCCGGTGCTGCCCCAGATCCAGGCGATCGCGGCCAGGAACCAGGGCAGGATCAGTAGCGCAACGATCGCGGTCAGGCCGTTGAAGATCACATGGGCCGCAGCGACGCGCTTGGCGTTCGGGGTTGCGCCGATTACGACCAGCAGCGCTTTCACCGTGGTGCCGAGGTTGGCGCCGATCACGGCCGCGGCGGCCGCTTCCAGCGGTACCGCGCCACTCATCGCGGCGGTCAGGGCCATGGCCATGGAGGCCGAGGAGCTCTGCATCAGCACGGTCAGGAGTGCCCCGATGCCGACCATGATCAGGAGCCCGGCGAAACCGGGACGCGCCAGCGCGCCCAGGTCGAAGGTGGCGCTCAGTCCCTCGAAGGCCTCGCGCAGCACGTCGATCCCGAAGAACAGCAGACCGAAGCCGGCCAGCGCCAGGCCCAGATAGCGCGGCCGTGCGGCCTTCATGAACAGGTAGAGCAGGGCGCCGATGCCGATCGCCGGCAGGGCGAAGGCCTCGATGCGGATGTTGAAGCCGATCAGTGCGACCAGCCAGCCGGTCATGGTCGTGCCGACGTTGGAGCCGAAGATTACCCAGACCGACTGGCCCAGCGTCAGCAGACCGGCATTGGCGAAGCCGATGGTGGCGACCGTGACCGCGCTGGAGGACTGCACCAGCGCGGTCACGCCCATGCCCGAGGCGAGGGCACGCGGCCGGGTGCGGGTCCATTGCCCGAGGATGTGCTGCAACGCCCTGCCGCCGGCGGTCTTCAGGCCGTCGGTCAGCAGGGTCATCCCGAGCAGGAACAGCCCGAGACCGCCGAGGAAGCCGGCGATCAGGGCGTAGGTGCTGACGGCTTCGGCCTCCGGCATCGGTCCTTATTTTTCGCGCAGTTACAGCGTAATGGTCTCGCCGAAGGCGGGTGCATGCGCCTCGGCCCCCAGCTCGTCACGCAGGCCGGTGGCCAGGGCCTCGCGCGCCTCCGGCTCGCCGTGCACGAGGTGGAATACCGGCTGGTCCTGAAAGGCGCGCGCCCAGTCGATCAGCTGGCTGCGCCCGGCATGGGCGGAAAAGCCGCCCAGGGTGTGGACCTTCGCGTTCACCGCGACCTCGTCGCCCAGGAGCTTGACTCGCTCGGCGCCGTCGACCAGGCGCCGGCCCAGCGTGCCTGTCGCCTGGAAGCCGACGATCACCAGATGCGCCTCGCGCCGCCACAGGTTGTACTTCATGTGGTGCCGGATGCGCCCGCCATTGCACATTCCGGAGCCGGCGATGATGATCGCGCCGCCGGTGATCCGGTTGATCGCCATGGATTCCTCGACCGTGCGGCAGACCTGCAGCCCCGGCAGGTAGGCCGCCGGATCCCCATTCGCGGCCTGGTGCAGCCGGTCCATGTCCTCCGGGTCCAGCGTGCGGCGCAGGCGGGCGTACAGCTCGGTGACCTTGATCGCCATCGGACTGTCGAGGAAGACCTTCTGCTGCGGCAGGCGCCCGGCGTGGTGCAACATGCTCAGGTGGTAGAGGATCTCCTGGGTGCGGCCCACGGCGAAGGCTGGGATCAGCACGTTGCCGCCGCTCTTGTCGGCCTCGGCCAGGACCTGCGCGAACTCCTCGACCGTCTCCTCCATCGGGCGGTGGTCGCGGTCGCCGTAGGTGCTCTCCAGCAGCACGTGATCCGCGTGTTCCGGGCGTGCCGGGTCGTGCATCAGCACGGCGTCGGCGTTGCCGAGATCGCCCGAGAACACCAGGTGCCGATCGCGCCCGCCGGAGGGCACGATCAGGTCCACGATCGCGGAACCGAGGATATGCCCGGCATCGCGGAAGGTCAGGCCAATTCCGCCCGCGATCTTGCGCGCCTGGCCGTAGGGCACGGCCTCGCACAGCCCGAGGGTGGTGGCGACGTCGTCGATGTCATAGACCGGCTCCAGCAGCGGCTTGTCCGCGCGCCGGCGCCACTTGTTCTCCCACTCGATGTCCTTGCTCATCACGAACGCGGCGTCCTCGAGCATGATCTCGAGCAGCTCCTCGGTGCCTGGCGTGCAGTAGATCGGGCCGCGGTAGCCATCGCGCACCAGCTTGGGCAGGAGCCCCGAGTGGTCGAGGTGGCCGTGCGACAGCACCACTGCGTCGAGTGTTTCCGCCAGTTCAACGAGCGAGGCGCGGTTGGCCTCGTCCGCTTCGCTGTTGCCCTGGTGCATGCCGCATTCCAGCAGGATGCGGGCGTCGTCGGTCTCGAGGAGATAACGCGAACCGGTGACCTCGCCGGTTGCCCCCTGAAAGGTCAGTTGTGCCATGAGGGGAAGTGTACGCGGGACGTGGGTGTAATGGGCAAGCAAAGCGTTCGCACTTGATCCGGATCAACCCCGGGCGTGGCAGTTGACCGCATGGGTTGACCCACCCCGGCCGGCGGGCGAGGCTGTCAACAGGACCACGGGGTAGGTTGCAAGGCGATGCGGCTGAGCAGTCCGGCGTTTGCAGACGGAGAACGGATGCCGATCGAGGTCTCGGCGCGGGATGCCAACGAGTTGCCGCAGCTGGACATTCGTGATGTGCCGGCGGGTGCACGCAGTCTCGCGTTGATCCTGGAAGACCTGGACTCGCCGCTGGGGGAGGTCACCCACTGGCTGGTCTGGAACCTGCCACCGGATACGCATTGCGTGGATGCCCTGCACCTGCCCCGCGAGGGGCGCGTGGGGATGGATGCCTTCGGCAAGGTCGGCTATCTCGGCCCGGTGCCGCCGGAGGGCTGTCATCACTACCGCTTCCGCCTGCTGGCGCTGGATGCCGAGCTGGAGCTGGAGGCGGGGGCGACCCGCAGCCAGTTCGATGCCGTGGCCGAGGGGCACGTGCTCGACGAGGCGGACCTCACCGGGGCGCTGTGCTCGGCGGACGCGGGCGCGGATCCCGATGCGCCGGCCTGATTCCGCCCGCGGGGAGGCCGCGGCATGAGCCACTACCGACCGGAGGCCTTCTTCGCCACGGTGAACCCGACGGTGTTCACTGCCTCCGCGATTATGGTGGTGGTGTTCGTCGCCTTCGGGGTGATCTTCCCCGACACCGCCAGCGAGGTGTTCGCCAGGATCCACGGCTTCATCACCGAGTATCTCGGTTGGGGCTACCTGTTGGTGGTGACCTTCTTCCTCGGCTTTCTGATCTGGCTGGGCTTCAGCCGCTACGGGGCCATCCGCCTGGGGCAGCCGGATGACCGGCCGGAGTTCGGCTTTGCCGCGTGGTTCGCGATGCTGTTCTCTGCCGGCATGGGGATCGGGCTGGTGTTCTGGAGCGTGGCCGAGCCGATCCTGCACTACCAGCATCCGCCGACCGGCGATGGCGAGACCGACGCGGCCGCGCGCCAGGCGATGGTCTACACCTTCTTTCACTGGGGACTGCACGCCTGGGCGGTGTACGTGGTGCTGGGGCTGTCGGTCGCCTATTTCAGCTTCCGTCACCGCCTGCCGCTGACCATCCGTTCGATCTTCTACCCGCTGCTGGGGGACCGCATCTACGGCCCGATCGGGCATGTGATCGACATCCTCGCGGTATTCGGCACCCTGTTCGGGTTGGCCACCTCGCTGGGTTTCGGGGCGATGCAGCTCAATACCGGGCTCAACGTGCTGGTCGACATGCCGGTCTCGCACTGGTGGCAGGTGGGCATTATCACCGCGATCACCGCGGTGGCGGTGCTGTCGGTGATCTCCGGGCTGGACCGCGGGCTGAAGTGGGTCAGCGTGTTCAACCTGGTACTGGCGATCAGCTTCATGCTGTTCGTGCTGATCGCCGGGCCCACATTGTTCATCCTGCGCTTCTTCCTCGACTCCACCGGCGGCTATCTGCAGCAGATCGTCCAGCTCAGCCTGCACACCGATGCCATCGGCGGCTCGCAGTGGCAGAAGGACTGGACCATGTTCTACTGGGCGTGGTGGATCGCCTGGTCGCCGTTCGTCGGCATCTTCATCGCGCGCATCTCGCGCGGGCGCACCATCCGCGAGTTCATCGTCGGCGTGCTCGCCCTGCCCAGCCTGTTCGTGTTCGCCTGGATGGCGATCTTCGGCGGCACCGCGCTGCACATGGAGCTGTTCGACGATGGCGCGGGTATCGCCGCGGCGGTCGCCGAGGACACCACCGTGGCCCTGTACGCGACCCTGGCGCAGCTGCCCTGGACCACGATCGCCTCCGGCGTGGCGACCCTGCTGATTGCGACCTACTTCATCACCTCGTCGGCCTCGGGCACCTATGTGGTCGATGCGCTGATCTCGCGCGGCTCGAAGCACTCGCCGAAGCGCCAGCGGGTGATCTGGGGCATTACCGAGGGGGCAGTGGCCGCCACCTTGCTGATCGTTGGCGGCGAGCGCGCGCTGGACAGCCTGCAGACCGGTTCCCTGACCGCCGGGCTGCCGGTCGCCATCATCCTGGTGTTCTGCTGCATCAGCCTGATGCGCGCGCTGGGCCGCGAGTACCGGGTCGAGGGCGTGGATCCGCCCTGGCGCTGACCCATCGCTCGGGCAGCGACCGGGCTGGGTGTGCTGCGGTCAGCTCTGGACCTGCCAGCTCCCGTCCGGCTGGCGGCATGCCGTGCCATAGACCTGTTCGCGCTGACCACCGATGGTCGCATCGATGGTGTACTCGCGGCAGGGTCCGGTCGCGGTATCAAAGGTCCGGGTGGGGGTCACCGCATACTGGTGTCCGGTATCCGGATTGACCCATTGCGCTGGCACCCCCGTGCGTACGGTTTCCAGGGTCTGGGCGGTCTTCATGCGGTCGACGTCGTCCATCGAGCGGCCGACTGCGCCGCCAATCGCCGCGCCGGCCAGGGTGCCGGCGATGATCGCGGCGGTGCGCCCACGCCCCGCGCCGACCTCGGCGCCGAGCAGGCCTCCCAGGGCGCCGCCGATCACCATGCCGGCCTGCTCCTGTCCCCCGTAGTGTGCACAGCCGGAAAGGGCAAGCGCCCCGGCCGCAAGGATCGTGTAGGTCGTCTTGCGCAGCATGGCATCCCTCCGCGCGAAGCTGTTGGATATGACCGGGCTCGACCAACAGCGCGCCGCTTGTGAGCTTGCCGGTCCGGAACCATCGGGTGCAGCGCCGTCAGGGCGACCTGCGGTCCTGGGTGTTTCTACCGAGTATAGGCACGAGTGGCGCGGCCTGCCCGCGAAGGCTTTCCGGGCCGGCACAGTGTCCCATGGCAGGGTGGGGGTTAGCGGCGACGTTCCAGACGCTGGAAGGTGAAGGCGCAGGCGTGGCGGTCGTCGGGTTCGTGGTGTTCGGACCAGACGCAGTCCCAGTCATCGGGGTTGATGGCCGGGAACCAGGTGTCCCCGGCATGGGGTTCGTGCACGCGTGTCAGGTGCAGCACGGAGGCCCGGGGCAGGGCCTCGGCAAACAGCCCTGCGCCGCCGATCACGAAGGCCGGGCCCTCGGGGATGGAGGTGAGGGCGCTGTCCAGGTCCGGATAGACCTCCACGCCGTGGGCCTGCCAGTCTGCCTGGCGGGTCAGCACCAGGTTGCGGCGCTTCGGCAGGGGGCGACCGATGGACTCGAACGTGCGCCGGCCCATGATCATCGGGTGCCCGTCGGTCACGCGCTTGAAGTGCTGCAGGTCCTTCGGCAGATGCCAGGGCAGATCGTTGTCGCGTCCGATTACATGGTCCGGGTCCAGCGCGACGATCAGGTGGATCTCGGGGGCCGCCATCAGATCGCCACCGGCGCCTTGATCGGCGGGTGCGACTGGTAGTCGCGCACCTCGATGTCGTCGAAGGTGAACGCGAACAGGTCCGTGACCTCGGGATTCAGGTGCAGGGTGGGCAGCGGCAGGGGCTCGCGGCCCAGCAGCTCGTTCACCTGCTGTTCGTGGTTGTGATACAGGTGGGCGTCGCCGAAGGTATGCACGAAGTCGCCCGGTTCCAGGCCGGCCACCTGCGCCAGCATGTGCGTGAACAGGGCATAGCTGGCGATGTTGAACGGCACACCCAGGAACACATCGGCACTGCGCTGGTAGAGCTGGCAGGACAGCCGGCCGTCGGCGACGTAGAACTGGAACAGGGTGTGGCAGGGCGCCAGCGCCATGCGCCCGGCGGTCGCGTTCTCCTGTGGTGAGACGGACTCGTCCGGCAGGTCGGCCACGTTCCAGGCGCTGATGATGTGGCGCCGCGAGTAGGGGCGTTGCTTCAGGTTGTCCACCAGTTCGGCCAGCTGGTCGTGCCCGGCCCAGTTGCGCCACTGTGCCCCGTAGATCGGGCCCAGATCGCCGTCCTCGGTGGCCCACTCGTCCCAGATGCGGACCTTGTGTTCCTTGAGATAGCCGATGTTGGTCTCGCCGCGGATAAACCACAGCAGTTCGTGGATCACCGAGCGCAGGTGGGTGCGCTTGGTGGTGACCAGCGGAAAGCCCGCGGCCAGGTCGAAGCGCATCTGGTAGCCGAACACCGAGCGCGTGCCGGTGCCGGTGCGGTCCGGGCGGTCGGTGCCGTGTTCACGAATGTGGCGGACGAGGTCGAGGTATTGCTGCATGTCAGGCGTTCTCGGTGGCCGGGCGGGATTCCGGCACGGCATTCTTGCGTGACCAGAGGATCAGACCAATCCCGAACAGGATGACCGGCAGGCTCAGTACCTGGCCGAGCGTCAGCCAGTCGAAGGCCAGATAGCCGATATGCGCATCCGGCACGCGCACGAATTCGACCAGGAAGCGGAAGCCGCCGTAGAGCGTTAGGAACAGCCCGGAGACCAGCCCCGTGCGGCGCGGATGACGCGAGACGATCCACAGCACCACGAACAGCGCCAGCCCCTCGAGGAACGCCTGGTAGAGCTGCGATGGGTGGCGCGGCACATAGTCGGCGGCCGGGAAGATCATCGCCCAGGGCAGGTCGGTGGGTTTGCCCCACAGCTCGCCGTTGATCCAGTTCCCGATGCGTCCCGCGCCCAGGCCGATCGGGATCAGCGGTGCAATGAAATCCGTCAGGCGGAAGAAGCCCACGCCCAGCCGGCGTGCATAGAGCCAGGAGGTTACGAGTACCCCGACCAGGCCGCCGTGGAAGGCCATGCCACCTTCCCAGACACGGAACAGGCTGACCGGGTCGGCGAGTGTGGCATCCAGGTTGTAGAGAAGGGCATAGCCCAGGCGCCCGCCGATAATCACGCCGATCGCGCCCCAGAACAGCAGGTCGCCGACCTGAACCGGTTGCAGGGGCGCCCAGCCCTGCGTGCGCGCACGCCAGGCGCCCAGTGCCCAGAAGGCCACGAAGCCGATCAGGTACATCAGCCCGTACCAGTACAGGGTCAGGGGGCCCAGCGACAGGGCTACCGGATCGATAAACGGGTGCGTGGGCATGGTCGCTTGCGGATGGAAAATCGGCTGCACATGCTACCCGGCCTGGCCCTGGCGTGCACCTGTACCCGTCGGGGCGAATCCGCTTTCCAGGGAGGTCGTGCGATGAATCGACTGGCCGGGGCCAGCAGCCCGTATCTGCTACAGCATGCCGACAACCCGGTGGACTGGTATCCGTGGGGCGAGGACGCGCTGCAGCGCGCCCGCCGTGAGGACAAGCCGATCCTGCTGTCGATCGGCTACTCCGCCTGTCACTGGTGCCACGTGATGGCGCATGAATCGTTCGAGGACCCGGCCACCGCCGAGGTGATGAACGAACGTTTCATCAACATCAAGGTGGATCGCGAAGAGCGTCCCGACCTCGACCGTATCTATCAGAACGCGCACATGCTGCTGTCCCAGCGCCCGGGAGGCTGGCCGCTGACGGTGTTCCTGACCCCTGACCAGGTGCCGTTCTTTGCCGGCACGTACTTCCCCAGCACTCCGCGCCACGGACTGCCGTCGTTCGTCGACCTGATGACCCGGGTGGCCGATTTCCTCGCGGAGCATCCCGACGAGATCCAGCGCCAGAACGAATCGCTGCAGCAGGCGCTGGCACGCATCTACCGCCCGGCGGGCGGGGCGATCCCGGCGATCGGCGTGCTGGACAAGGCGCGGGCGGAACTGGCGCAGACCTTCGACGAGCAGTTCGGGGGCTTCGGCGACGCACCCAAGTTCCCGCACCCGGCCAGCCTCGAATGGCTGGCCTGGCACGCGGCGCGCCACGATGACGCCGAGGCCGACCGGATGCTCGAGCGGACGCTCGCGGCGATGGCCGCCGGCGGGATTTTCGACCAGGTCGGCGGCGGCTTCTGCCGCTACTCGGTGGATGCGCGCTGGATGATCCCGCACTTCGAGAAGATGCTCTACGACAACGGGCCTTTGCTGGGCCTGTATGCCGAGCGCGCGGCCGCCGGTGACGACCGCGCGCGGCATGTGGCCGAGCAGACGGTCGCCTGGCTGGAGCGCGAGATGCGCGACCCCTCCGGCGCGTTCTACTCCAGTCTCGATGCCGATTCGGAAGGGGAGGAAGGCCGCTTCTACGTTTGGGATCCGGAGACGGTCGAGGGCCTGCTGGCGGAGGACGAATGGGCGGTCGCCAGTCGGGTCTGGGGACTGAACGGCCCGGCGAACTTCGAGGGTCGCTGGCACCTGCACGAGGTGGTCCCGATCGCGACCGTGGCCGATGCCCTGGGCATCGACGAGCCCGAGGCGAACGCGCGCCTCGGCCGCGCCCGCGAGCGCCTGCTGGCCGCGCGGGAGCAGCGCGTGCGGCCGCATCGCGACGACAAGATCCTGGGCGCCTGGAACGCGCTGATGATTACCGGGCTCGCCCGCGCCGCGCGCGCGCTCGGGCGGCCCGACTGGCTGGGACTCGCCCGCGCGGCGATGGATGCGGTGCGTGAACGGCTCTGGCGCGATGGCCGGCTGTTTGCCAGCTACCGCGAAGGGGCGACCGGCGAGCTGCCACGGGCCTATCTGGACGACCACGCCCTGCTGCTGGAGGCCACGCTGGCGCTGCTGGAAGCCGAATGGGACAGCGACCTGCTGGGCTGGGCTACGACCCTGGCGGAGGCCCTGCTGGACGACTTCGAGGATACCGAGCACGGCGGCTTCTTCTACACCGCGCGCGATCACGAGGCGCTGATCCAGCGGCCCAAGGTCTACGCCGACGACGCGATGGCCGCCGGCAATGGCATCGCCGCGCAGGCCATGCAGAAACTCGGCTTCCTGCTGGCCGAGCCGCGCTACCTGGAGGCCGCCGAACGCACGCTGGCCAACGCCGGGCCGATGATCGAGCAGGCCCCGCTGGGCCACATGAGCCTGCTGATTGCGCTGGATATGCACCAGCAGCCGCCGCCGCTCGTCGTGCTGCGCGGCGCGGCGGACGAGCTGCCGGCCTGGCAGCAGCGCCTGCGGTCACAGGGCCATCCGGCATGGGGCTTCGCCATCGCGGGCGAGGTCGACGACCTGCCGGCGGCCCTGGCGGAGAAGGCGCCGCCGGAGTCTGGCGTGCGCGCCTATCTCTGCCGCGGCCTGCACTGCGAGGCGCCGGTAACCGACCCCGCGGCGCTGGACAACGCGCTCTCACCGGGTTGAAACGCCTGGTCGCGCACCCACAGTAGAATGGGTCAGCCCCGCAAGCAGGCTCCCACAAAAACATCCAGATCATTGCAAAAGGGAAGGTTCGAATGAGCGAGAAGAAGCTGATGGATTTCGTCGCCGAGGCGCGCCAGAACGTCGAGGAGATCTCCCCCGAGGACCTCTCCGAAAAGATGGAGGCCGGCGAGGACTGGCTGCTGGTGGACGTGCGCGAGCCGTATGAATACGAAAAGATCCATGTGCCGAATTCGCTGCTGATCCCGCGCGGCCTGCTCGAAGGCGCGGCGGATCCGAACACCCCGCATCGCATCGATGCACTGGTCAACGCCCGCGAGAAGCCGGTGGCCGTGATGTGCGCCACGGGCGGACGTGCCGCGATGTCGGTGCAGCGCCTGCGCGAGATGGGCTTTGGCCAGGTCGTGAACGTGGCCGGCGGCATAAAGGGCTGGGAGGCCGAGGACCTGCCGGTGGAATCCGGCGCCTATACCGGTCAGCTGCCGTAGAAAACCCTCCCTGCTGACACCCGTGGCGTGTTCACGGGAACGTCACGCGGGTTACACGAGGCCGTCAAATCGCGGGCGTAGTCTCCGGGACAGTTCAACCGGAGGTGGCGCCCATGTCCGCACCGCAGATCATCCCGCCCGTAAAGGCGGCTCACGCCGAGACGGGCTTTCGCGTTCATCTGGCCGCCGGACCGGGCGATCTGGAGGCCGCTCAGCGCCTGCGCTACTCCGTGTTCGCGGAGGAGATGGGCGCGCGGATCCCCGACGCCGAACGCGAACTGGGTGCCGATTATCTGGACCCCCACTGCCATCACCTCCTGGTACGCGAGCCTCGCACCGGGGAGCTGGTCGCCTGCACACGCATCCTGACCGAGGAGAGCGCGGCCATTGCCGGTGGCTTCTACTCACTGGCCGAGTTCGAGCTGGGTCCGTTGATGAATCTGCCCGGCAAGACGCTGGAGATCGGGCGCACCTGTGTGCGCGCGGATCAGCGCCAGGGTGCGGCGATCAACGCGCTGTGGTCCGGTCTCGCCCGCTTTATGACCGCGAGGCAGTATCAGTATCTGATGGGCTGCGCCAGTCTGCCGCTGACCGAACAGACCCCGGCTCAGCTCTCGTGGCTGCGCCTGTTCCACCGCGGCCCGTCGCGCCTCCGAGTCACGCCGCGCCGCCCACTGCCCAACTCGCTCAGCATCTGGCACGGCACGCCGTCGCGCGCCGGTCTGCCGCCGCTGCTCAAGGCCTACCTCCGCCTGGGCGCCCGTATCTGTGGCGAGGCCTGTCACGATCCCGACTTCAACGTCGCCGACCTGCTGGTCCTACTGGATGTCAGGGACCTTCCGGATCGCTACCATCGGCACTTCCTGGGCGCGATCGCGCCCGCAAGCCGAGGGTTGCACCATGACGGGAAGCCTGCGGGCATCGGGTAGGCTGATGCGCATTCTCCTGCACCTGCTGAAAGGCGTCTGGCTGACCTGGCGCATGTCGCGCCGGGGTGATGACTTCGAGACGCGCAGCCGCATCCGCCGCGACTGGTACGATCGCGCGCTGTGGCTGGCGGGTGTGCGCTTTCGCCTGACCGGTACACGGCCTCAACAGGCCTCGCTGGTGGTTGCCAACCACGTCTCGTGGCTGGACATCCCGTTGATCGGCGCGGCCGTGGACCCGTGTTTTCTGTCCAAGGACGAGATTGCCCGCTGGCCGGTGATCGGCTGGCTGGCGCGCCAGCACGACACGCGTTTCATCCGCCGCGGTGCGGGCGAGGCGAACGCCCACATCGAGGCCATGCGCGAGGGCCTCGACGAGGGCCGGCACTTCGTCGTGTTCCCGGAAGGGACGACCAGCCGCGGGCAGGGCGTGCGCCGCTTTCATCCGCGCCTGTTTGCCGCGGTGGCCGAGAACGGCCATCCGGTGCAGCCGGTGGCGCTGGACTACGAGCGCCCCGAGGGCGGCCCGGTCCCCGTCGCCTATACCGACGACGACCGCCTGCTGGTGAATGCCTGGCAGCTGCTGTGCCGCCGCGAGACCCGCGTGCAGGTGCATTTCCTCGCGCCGCTGCAAACCGCCGAAGAGGATCGCCGCTCGCTGGCCGAGGCCTCGCGGGACGCGATCGTCGAGCGACTGGGGCTGCCCGCCGAGCCCCTGGACCCGCCCGCCACGAAGCGACGAAAGGCGCGCTGACCATGGAGGCCGCGACGATGCCAGTCCCGTTTTCCCTTGCATCGCGTGGCCCGAATCCAGGTCGTTTGAACGTGGCCCTCGTGACCGAGACCTGGCCACCCGAGGTCAATGGTGTGGCGCATACCCTCGAACGGCTGACCGAGGGGCTGCGGGAACGGGGCCATCGGGTCCAGGTGATTCGCCCGCGGCAGGGGCTCGATCGGCCCGTCGCGGGGCCCCGGCATGCAACGAGCCCCGAGGATGTCACGCTGCCCGGTATCGCGATCCCCGGCTACCGGGGGCTGCGCATGGGCCTCCCCTCCACTCGACGCTTGCGCCGCCTGTGGCGGCACTCCCCCCCGGATGTCGCGTACATCGCCACCGAAGGACCCCTCGGGCATGCCGCGCTGGCGGTGGCCAGGCAGCTCGGCATCCCGGTGGCCTCGGGTTTTCACACGCGTTTCGATGGCTATGCCCGCCACTACGGGCTGGGGCTGCTGACGCTCCCGGTGCGGCGTCTGCTGCGCCGGTTTCACAACCGCTGTGGCGCCACTCTGGCACCCACCCGTGCGCTGGCCGAGGAACTGCGGGATCAGGGGTTTCAACGAGTAGGTGTCCTGGCGCGGGGGGTGGATACCCGGCGTTTCACCCCCGCGCGTCGTTCCCGGACCCTGAGGGGGCAGTGGGGTGCGAGTGGCCCGGTGCCGGTCGTGATTCATGTCGGACGCCTGGCCGCGGAGAAGAATCTGGATCTGGTGATCGCCGCCTTCCGCGCGATCCAGACGATTCGTTCCGATGCGCGGCTCGTGCTGGTGGGGGATGGCCCTCAGCGCGAGCGTCTGGCGCGTACGCATCCGGATGTCATTCTCGCCGGGCAGCAGACCGGACAGGCCCTCGCGCAGCACTACGCCAGTGGGGACCTGTTCCTGTTCCCGTCGACCTCGGAGACCTTCGGCAATGTGGTGATCGAGGCCATGGCCAGCGGCCTTCCGGTGCTCGCTTTCGATACGGCCGCCGCTCACGAGCACCTGGCCGATGGCGTATCGGGTGTCCGCGTTTCGCTGACCGGCAGTCGCCGGGTCGACGAGCAGGCCTTCGTGCGCGCGGCACGCGAGCTCGCCGGCCATCCCGAGCAGTGGCCGCTGCTCGGCGCGCGTGCGCGGGAGCATGCGTCCACGCTGGACTGGTCCGAAGTGATCGGCGGCTTCGAGTCGGTCCTGGTGCAACTGGTGCAGACGGAGGCCCGTGATGCGCATGCCTCGGCGCATGGATGAGGCGGAGCTGGCGATCTGCCAGCTGTGCAATCAGGTCAATCGTCAGTGGGCGATCAGCCGCTTCTTCGGACTGATCAGCCGGCTGGGGGACGGGGTGTTCTGGTACGGGCTGATGCTCCTGCTGCCGCTGTTCCACGGTCCGCAGGCCGCCTGGGTCAGCCTGCAGATGGCCGTGGTGGGGCTGGCGTCGTTACCGCTGTACAAGTGGCTCAAGCGTCGCACCAGCCGACCGCGACCGTGCAACCGCGACCGTCCGTTCACCCGCACGGTAGATCCACTGGACGAGTTCAGCTTCCCCTCCGGCCACACCATGCATGCGGTGGGATTCACCGTCGTGCTGGTGGCATGGTTCCCCGTCTGGGTCTGGCTGGTGGTGCCGTTCGCCGCCCTGGTCGCCGCTTCGCGCCTGGTGCTGGCGCTGCACTATCCCAGCGACGTCGCGATGGGGGCGCTGATCGGGGCCAGTATGGCCGGGGCGGTGCTGGCACTGGCCGGTCTGGTTTGAACGGGCCCGATGGTGCGGTTGCGACCTGTCGTCCAGGAAGTGTTCCGTCGTGCCGGCCGCCGCCAGTGCACGCGAGGTCCCGGATAACCGCCATGCGGTTTCCGGGGCGGCGGGGGACGGGGGTCAGCCGCGTGAGGAGAGGGCCTCGTCGTTGTAGGCGGCGTCGATGGTGACGATGGTCTTTTCGACCAGGCGGAAGCCCTCGACCGGGGCGTCGTCGGCCATGTATTTCAGGCGTACCGGGCCGATGGCCTTGACCGCCTCGGCGCGCTCCAGGGTGGCATCCGGACGATCGGCGCCGGCACCGTCCATCAACGCCACCAGCACCTCGGCGGCGATTGGGTTGCGGTGCGAGCCTTCGCGTGCCTTGTCCAGCGTGGCGGCTGGGTCGCCGTCCAGGAAGACCCCGTCCATATTTTCGTCCAGGTACTGCAGCAGTTCGGATAGCGTCATGTTGCGTCTCCCGCAGGTTTCGTTATTGGCTCGGGTGGTCCAGCGCTACGCTTGCTTGTAGCTCGCGCGGGCGGCGGCCAGGGCCTGGCCCGGCTTCACCGCGCCCATGTCGGCCAGCACCGCCTCCAGCGCGGACAGGCACAGCGAGACGTTGCGTTCGTTGGCGCCATGACCCATCAGGCCGATGCGCCAGACCTTGCCGGCATAGGGGCCGAGCCCGGCGCCGATCTCGAGGTTGTAGCGCTCCAGCAGCTCCGCACGCACGGCAGCCTCGTCCACGCCTTCGGGGACGTGTACGGCGTTGAGTTGCGGCAGTCGGTGGGCCTCGTCGACCAGGAACGTCAGGCCCATCGCCTCGAGGCCCGCGCGCAGGGCTGCGTGGTGGCGGGCGTGGCGGGTCCAGCTGTTCTCCAGGCCTTCCTCGGCGAGGATGACCAGCGACTCGTGCAGCGCATACAGGGCGTTGATCGGTGCGGTGTGGTGGTAGGCGCGCTTGCCGCCGCCGCCCCAGTAGCCCATCACCAGGTTCAGGTCGAGGAACCAGCTCTGCACCTTGTGGCTGCGCGCCTGGATACGCTCCACCGCACGCTGGCTGAAGCTGACCGGCGAAAGACCCGGGGTGCAGGACAGGCATTTCTGCGAGCCGGAGTAGATCGCATCCACGCCCCAGTCGTCGACCTTCAGCGGGCTGCCGCCCAGGCTGGTGACCGCGTCCACGATGGTCAGGCAGTCGTGTTCGCGGGCCATCCGGCACAGGGTCTCGACGTCGGAGCAGGCGCCGGTGGAGGTCTCGGCATGCACGAAGGCGAGGATCTTCGCGTCCGGGTTGCCCTTCAGTGCGTCCTCGACCTTGCCCGGGGAGACCGGGGCGCCCCAGTCATCCTCGACCACCACCGCCGTGCCGCCGCAGCGCTCGACGTTCTCCTTCATGCGCGTGCCGAACACGCCGTTGATGCAGACGATCACCTTGTCGCCCGGCTCCACCAGGTTGGCAAAGCAGGTCTCCATGCCGGCAGAGCCGGGAGCGGAGACCGGCAGGGTCAGCGCGTTCTCGGTCTGGAACGCGTACTGCAGCAGGCCTTTCATCTCCTCCATCATGCCGACGAACACCGGATCCAGGTGACCGATGATCGGGCGGCTCATCGCGCTCAGCACGCGCGGATTCACGTCGGAGGGGCCGGGGCCCATCAGGGTGCGCTGCGGGGGGAGGAAGGATTTTGCCTGCATGGATGCGTCTACCGGATTGGAAAAGGGGGAATCTAGTGTGCCGTACCGGTCCGGGCAAGCGCCCCTACGCACCGGCGGGAGTTGCCGGGCAATGGCGTTCGAGCAGCGTCAGCCAGTGCTCGACCGGGGTGTCGGTCCCGGACTGGAGATGCGTCTGGCAACCGACGTTGGCCGTCACGATGCGCGCGGGCGTGGCGGCCTCCAGGTTGTCCAGCTTGCGGGTACGCAGCCGGGCGGCCATCGCCGGCTGGGTGATCGAATAGGTCCCCGCCGAACCGCAGCACAGGTGTGGCTCCGCTGTGGGTACCAGTTCGAAGCCGGCCGTCTGCAGCAGCGGCTCTACGCGCCCGGCCAGGCGCTGGCCATGCTGCAGGGTGCAGGGGGCGTGCCAGGCGATCGGGTCGTGGCCTTGCGGCGCGCGGATGCCCAGCTTCTGTACGGCAGCGGGGGTGAACAGTTCCACCGGATCGCGTACGCGCTCGGCAACGGTGCGTGCGCGTTCCGCGTAGTCGGGGTCGCCGGCCAGCAGGTGGCCGTAGTCGCGCAGCATCACACCGCAGCCGCTGGCGGTGCTGACCACCGCGTCCACGCCCTGGTCGAGTACGCCTTTCCAGGCGTCGAGGTTGGCGCGCACCCGTTGCCGGGCGCGCTCCTCGAACGCCAGGTGATGTTCGACCGCGCCGCAGCAACGCGTTTCAGCGACTTCCACGACGTCGATGCCGAGGCGCCCCAGCAGGTTCTTCAGCGAGGCGTTGGTGCGTGCGTCAATCGCGTCATGTACGCAGCCAGCCAGCAGCAGGATGCGCCCGTGGGGGAAACCTTCCAGGGTTGGCGAAGGGGTCGGTTGTGTCGTTTCGTGGGCTTCCTGTCGCGCGGGTACTCGACGGCGCAGGGTCGCCGGCAGGACGGGGCGGACCAGGCGCCCCAGCCCCAGGGCCATTCGGAACGGCCAGCGTGCGGGCAGGGCGCGGGCCAGCAGGCTGCGCAGGCCCCGGTCACGCCAGTTTCGGTCGAGGTCGTGCTCGATCACCTCCCGGCCATAGGCGACCAGGTGGTTGTAATCCACGCCGGAGGGGCAGGTGGTCATGCAGTTGAGACAGGTCAGGCAGCGATCCAGGTGGGTGCGCGCGGTCGGGTTGGCCTCGCCGGATTCGAGGATTTCCTTGATCTGGTAGATGCGGCCGCGCGGGCCGTCGACCTCGTCGCCCAGCTCCTGGTAGGTCGGGCAGGTCGCGTTGCAGAAGCCGCAGTGCACGCAGGCGCGCAGCGCATCCTCCGCGATGCGCGCGGCCGGGTCATCGGCGAAGCGTTTGTGCAGCCGGGTCTCCATGGCTCAGGTCGTGCGCGGCCGGCGGGAGCGCGGGTTCGGCAGCAGGGGGGCGAAGAAGACGCCATCCGGGTCCAGGGACTCGCGCAGGCGGCCTTCCAGGGCCTCCAGTGCCTCCCCGCGCGGGTGCAGGCGGGGCACGCCCGGGGCGTCGCCGAGCCACAGGCGGGCGTGCCCGCCGGCGTCGGTCACGACGCGGCGCACGGTCTCAGCGTGCTCCGTCGTGCGCAGCCAGCGCTCCGCGCCACCCCAGTTCATCAGCCATTCGCCGGAAAGCGCGAGCGGTTCCGTCGCCGGCGGCAGGCTGATCCGCCACAGCCGGGCCTCGGCGGCCAGCTCGTCCGTGAACAGGGGCAGGCTGCGGTCCCTCAGCGCGTCACAGAAGCCCCGGGCCGGGTCGCCCGGTTCGGCGTCGATGCGCTGGGTGGCCTCGTCGACCGCCTCCTCGCCGCCACCGAGCCGAATATGGGTGACGCCGTCGTGCCAGGCGATCCCCGAGAACGGCCACCCGGTGCGCCCCCAGGCGCTGCAGCGCGCGACGAACGACTCCGCATCATCCTCGCGTTGCAGGTAGCGCTCGCAGGGCGGTCTTGGCAGCAGCTTGAAGCTGGTCTCCAGGATCAGCCCGAGACCGCCCTGGCTGCCGCACATCAGACGGGAGACATCGAAGCCGGCGACGTTCTTCATTACCTGGCCGCCGAACTGCAGGGTCTCGCCACGTCCGTTCACAATCCGGGTGCCCAGCACCGCATCGCGTAGCGCGGCGGCCCACGGGCGACGCGGTCCCGACATCCCCAGCGCGACCATGCCGCCGACGGTGGCTTCGGGAGTACCCAGCGCGGGCTCGAAGGGGAGCATCATGCCGACCTCGGCCAGCGCCTGGTCCAGGGTGACCACGGGCGTTCCGCTGCGCACGGTGACGACCAGCTCGCTCGGCTCCAGGGTCACGATACCCCGGTGCTCGCGGGTCTCCAGCTGGAGTACACCGGAGGGGAGGCCGTCGGGGAAGCTCTGATCACCATGCTGGCGCCCGCCGCGCACGGCGATTCGGGTCCCCGCAACGCTGGCCTCGCGAATCGCCTCCGCGAGCGGCGCGGCATGGTCCTTGGTATCTCTCACCGGGCGGGAGGCTCAGCCGGCTTCCAGTGCCTGGCGGACCCGTTCGAGGCGTTCCCGGACATCGCTGGCAAGGGCCTCGACGCCCGGTTTGTCCACCAGGGCCATCACCGCTACCGGGTCCATGAAGCCGACGGTGCAGGTCCCGTCCTGGTTGTCCTGCACCAGGACGTTGCAGGGTAGTAGCAGCCCGATGTTGGGATCGGCCTCGATGGCATGACGCGCGAGATGCGGGTTGCAGGCGCCGAGGATGCGATAGGGGCGATGATCGAGATCCAGCTTCTTCTTGAAGGCGGCGGCTACATCGATCTCGCTGAGGATGCCGAAGCCCTCCTCGCCGAGGGCCGCTGTCGTGCGCTCGATGGCCGTATCCATCGGGACGCTCAGAATCACGTTAAAGCCGTACTTGGGTTGTTCCATGGTGCCGTCTTCCTGTCGCGTGGGTCGTCAGGCGCTGAGCGCCGGTGCCGTCGCGGTCGGCCCGGCGGGCGGTTCGCGACGGCGCTGGTTCCAGGCCACCAGCAGCGCCGGCAGCATGCCCGGGAGGTACCACCAGTAGGGGCTCGGGCGGTCCGTATCCACGAGCACGCTGGTGATCGTCCAGCCACCTTCCAAGCCTACCCGGCCGGCCGGGCTGCCAAAAGCAACCGTCTGAATGCGCGCTTTTTCCGTGTCCGTATCGAAGGTGACATCGAGTCCGGCATCGGACAGGCGCTCGCGCGGCTCCAGGCCCGGGTCGCCCAGCGGGAACATCACGGTGCGGGTGATCTCGCGGCCCTCCAGGTCGATGCCGGTGGCCTCGACCCGCAGCGATTCGCGATCCGGGACGGTCTCCACGACCTCGAACAGCTGTTCGGCCGGCACACGCTCGTAGGGCTCCGCCACGCGGTCCATCAGTACGGTCGGGGCCAGCAGCACGAACGCACTGACCAGCAGCAGTGCCGATTCCCAGCGCCGGCTGCGGGCCAGGAACCAGCCCTGGGTCGCCGCAGTGAACAGGAGGATGCCCGCCAGCGAGCCGAGGAAGACCAGCAGCAGCTGGAACACGTTATCCACGCCGATCAGCAGCAGCTGGCTGTTGAAGATGAAGAAGAACGGCAGCGCGATGGTGCGCAGGCTGTAGGCGAAGGCCTGTATGCCGGTGCGGATCGGGTCCGCCTTGGCGACGGCCGCCCCGGCGAACGAGGCCAGCCCCACGGGCGGTGTCACGTCCGCCATGATGCCGAAATAGAACACGAACAGGTGTGCGGCGATCAGCGGTATCAGGATGTCGTTCTGCGCCCCCAGCTCCACGATCACCGGGGCCATCAGGGTCGCGACCACGATGTAGTTCGCGGTGGTCGGCAGCCCCAGGCCCAGCACCAGGCTGATCAGCGCGGTCAGCAAAAGCACCATCAGCAGGTTGCCGCCGGACAGGGTGTCGACCAGGTCGGTCAGCACCAGTCCGACCCCGGTCATCGCGACGGTGCCGACGATGATCCCGGCCGCCGCGGTCGCCACCCCGATGCCGATCATGTTGCGCGCGCCGGTCTCGAAGCCCTGGAACAGCTCCCACACCCCGACCCAGGTCGCCTGGGCGAGCCGGCCCTGGCGCCGGAACAGCGCCACCAGCGGCCGCTGGGTCAGCACGATGAAGATCATGAACGCCACGGCCCAGAAGGCGGAAAGCCCCGGCGACAGGCGCTCCACGACCAGGGCCCAGACGAGCACCACCAGCGGCAGCACGTAGTGCAGGCCGCCCAGCACTGTGGGCAGCACGCGCGGCAGGGGACGCTCGGTATCCAGCGGCTCCGCCTCCGGCTCGTGGGCGGCAATCCACAGCAGCACCATATAGGCGGTAAACAGCAAAGCGGCGATGATCCAGGCGGCGGCGTCGCCGGCCAGATCCTTGATCCAGCCAAGCCCCCAGTACACCGCGGCGGCGAGGATGATCAGGCTGGAGACGGTAATCCCGAAGCTGATCAGGCGGCCGCGCCAGGTGGTGACGGTGGCGCGCTTGAGGCCCTCCATGCCGCTCTTGCAGGCCTCCAGGTGCACGATGTAGATCAGCGCGATATAGGCGATCAGGGCCGGCAGGATCGCGTGCTTGAGGACCTCGACATAGGGAATCCCGACGTACTCGACCATCAGGAACGCGGCCGCACCCATCACCGGCGGCATCAGCTGCCCGTTCACCGAGCTGGCGACCTCCACGGCCCCGGCCTTGTGCGGGCTGAAGCCGACCCGCTTCATCAGGGGCACGGTGAAGGTCCCGGTGGTGACGACATTGGCGATGGACGAGCCCGAGACCACGCCGGTCATCCCGGACGCCATCACCGCCGCCTTGGCCGGGCCACCGCGCATGTGCCCCAGCAGCGAGAACGCCACGCGAATGAAGTAGTCGCCGGCGCCGGCCCGTTCCAGTAGCGCGCCGAACAGCACGAACAGGAACACGAAGCTGGTCGAGACGCCAAGCGCGATCCCGAACACGCCTTCGTTGGACAGCCACTGCTGGGCCATCGCGCGCGGATAGCTGGCGCCGCGATGGGCAATGATGTCCGGCATGATCGGGCCGGCGAATGTGTAGAACAAAAAGATCGCGGCAATGATCGTCAGCGCCGGGCCCAGTACCCGCCGGGTGGCCTCCAGCAGCAGGATCAGGCCGATCCCGGCGACGATCAGGTCGACGTCCGAGGGCGCCCCGGGACGGTCGGCCAGCTCGGCGTGGAACAGGTACAGATACAGCGCACTGAAGGCCGCGATTGCAGCGAACATCCAGTCGGTCAGCGGTATGTGGTGGATGGGGTCATGGCCGCGCAGCAGCGGCAATGCGACCACCAGAAGGGTCAGCCCGATGATCACGTAGACCTCGGCCAGGCGCTCCAGGCCCAGCAATTGCCAGATCCCGAACACCATCAGGACCAGCCCGCCCAGGGCATAGGTCACGCCAATGGCGCGTGGCCAGGACACGTGGCGTGTGCCCGGCCGGATCGCGGGAAACAGCAGATAGGCCAGGAAGACTGCAAAGGCCAGATGGATCGAGCGCGCCTCGGTGTCCGAGACGACAAAGAAATCCAGCCAGTCGCCCAGGGGCGAGGCGATCCAGATCTGGAACAGCGACCAGGCCACCGCCGTCAGCCAGATCAGGCTGCGCGTGCCGCGCCCCGGATGACGTGCGCCGGATTCCAGCTCCTGAGCAGTCTCGGCCGCGTTGTCGGCCGGTTCCGTGCCCCCCCCGGTGGTCCCCCTGGTATCGCTCATTCGATCAGCCCCGCTTCACGGAAATAGCGTTGGGCCCCCGGATGCAGGGGGGCCGACAGTCCTTCGTCCACCATCGTCTCGCGCTCCAGCGGGCCAAAGGCCGGATGCAGGCCGCGAAAGGTCTCGAAGTTCTCGAACACCGCGCGGGTGATCTCGTAGACCGCGCGTTCCGAGGTGCGGGTCGAGGTCACCAGCGTGGCGCCGACACCGTAGGTATGGATGTCGTCGTCCTGGCCCGGGTAGGTGCCGGCGGGGATCAGCGCGCGCAGGTAATAAGGGGTGTCCTCGACCAGTTGGTCGACGGTTGAACCCTCGATCGACACCAGTCGGGCGTTGCAGGTCGCGATGGGTTCCTGAATCGCGGCCGAGGGGTGGCCGACGGAAAATACAAAGGCGTCGATGCGGTTGTCGCAAAGCGCCTGGGCCTGCTCGCGCGAGGGCAGCTCACTCACCCGGCGAAAGGTGTCCTGGTCCCAGCCCAGCGCCCCCATTAGTTCTTCCATCAGGATGCGCTGGCCCGAGCCTGGGTTGCCGATGTTGACGCGCTTGCCGGGCAGGTCATCCAGCCCCTCGATGTCTGCGTCGGGGCGCACCACCAGGGTGAGGGGTTCGGCATGCAGGCTGAACGCCGCCCGGAGATGGGGAGCGGGCCCGAATTCCTCGAAACGCCCGGAGCCCCGATAGGCGTGGTACTGCAGGTCCGACTGCGCGACGCCGAAGTCCATGTCGCCCGAGCGGATCATGTTGAGATTGAAGACCGAGCCGCCGGTGCTCTCCGCTGTGCAGCGCATCCCGTGCTCGTCGCGACGGGTGTTGAACAGGCGGCACAGGTGCTGGCCCGCCGGGTAATACACGCCGGTGACCCCGCCTGTGCCGATATTGATGAAGCGCGATTCGGCCTGCGCGTTGGTGGCCAGTAGCAGGCTGACCAGGGTGAGCACTGGCAGCAGGCGTTGCAGCCATCGCCGGTCGGCCCTCGGCACACTGGATCGATTCATACGCCCTCCGGGGTCATGCCGGGAACGAATCGCGGCAGTGCCGAGGATTCTAGGGAGACGCCGATCAAATAGCACGTTCGCGTTCAGGTCGACTGTGCCTGCGGGCCGGGGGCGATGGGGATCGCCTCGCCTTCGGTCATCCGCGCTCCTGTGCAGGCCCCTCTTCAATCAGGGTAAAGGACACGCCCGACAGGCGTGCCCTTGATGGCGCGGCGACGGGCCGCGGTGCGCTCGGCTAGATCGGCAAACGGGGCCCCTGACGTCGGTTCCGGCGAAGCATCAGCCCGAGCAGGCCGAGCCCCAGTCCCATCAGCAGCATCGTCTTCGGTTCGGGGACGGTGCCGACCGCGCCCGAACGGTAATAGACGCTGATATGCGAGATGTTGCGTGTGGCCACACCCGGATAGCTGAAGGGCGGTTGGGTGAAGGGCGAGCTGTAATCGCCATTGATCCCGGTCATCAGGAAGCCGACCAGGTTGGTGCCGCTGCCATGACTGAACACGAACAGCAGGTCTCCATAGTCCCATTCGGAATCGAGGTTCCATTGCCCGCTGTGGCGATTGCCATCAAAGCTGGCGAGGGTCGAGCTGTTCGACCCGGGGGAGGTCCAGCGGCCGTCGAATAGCCAGTCGCTGATTCCGAAGAATCCGGTGTCGCCCGCGGTATTCACAAGCCAGCTGGAGGGATCGCCGGTGGTGGAGTCGGTGGCTGCGCCATCCAGTGGCGACAAAATCTGACAGCCGAGATTGTTGGTGACCTTGTCACCGACGTTGCCGGACAGGGCAGTGCAATCGAGCAGTGCGGCCTGGGTGGCCCCGGAGAGCGACAGGGTCAACAGGAACACCGTTCCGGCCAGGAACGAGAGCAATGGCTTGCATGACATCGAGCTTACCTCCATGGGACGAAAGTCCCTCCATGGTTTCTCATGAATGCGGCTGGGGCGCGGATCGCCTGAAAGTGCCATCACTCACAAGGCGGGAATGCAGCACGCTTCGTGCCATGTTCGACGAGATGGGGGATTCGGGCGATGAAACAATCGCTTGTGAGATTTGATGTGGAGAGGCGGTCGTGGGTTACGGCCGAGATGTAAAAGAACCGGACATGTTCGGTCGAGGCGAGCGAATCACTGTGGATCAGGAGGCATGAACGAAATGATGGCGCCACATGGGCGCCATCATGCCAAGTCGAGCAGGACGTGATCAGGCCGCCATCGTGTCCCTGCGTGCTTTGCGGCGGACGGCGATACCCAGCAAGCCCAGACCCAGACCCAGTAGCAACAGTGTGTGGGGCTCCGGTACCTGCCCGTTCGGACGGTAGTAGATGCTCACGTGGGAGATGTCTTTGGGGCTTGCACCCGGGAAGTCAAACGGCGGGTCAATGAATGGCGAGAGGTAGCTGCCGTTATAGCCAGTCATCAGGAACCCGGTCAGATTGGTGCCGCGGCCATCCTTGAACAGGAACAGCAGGTCGCCGTAGACAAAGCTCGGATCCAGTGTCCAGGTCCCGCCCTGGGAGGTTCCGTCCAGCGTGACCAGGTTGAGGGTCGGATCGGCCGGATCAAACTCCAGCGGATCGCCGTTGCTGTTCGGCGGATCTTCCCAGCGGCCATCGAACTGCCAGTCACTGATGCCGAAAAAGCCCGTGCCACCGGCCGTGTTGACGATCCAGTTGGAGGGGTCGCCTCCCACAGGGTCGTTTGCATGCCCATCCAGGGGTTCGAGGATCTGGCAGCCGATGTTGGCGGTGACGCGGTTTTCAACGCCGCCATCCAGGCTGGCGCAGCTGATCAACGAAGCCTGTGCGGCGCCGGAAAGGCCCAGGCCCAGCAACAGGGCGGCACTCGCGAAATAGGGTGTAGTACGTTTGGGGTTCATTCGATGCACCTTCCCTGGGAATAGCCCCCTGGGTGGCTTGCGCGGATCCGGCCCATCCGGTCCTTGTGCACTCAGGGCTATGCAGAAACGGTGCCATTCCCATATGCGCGCTAATTCATTCGAAAAAACAGACCGATAGGAGGATGCGCCTTTTGCCGGATGGCAGCGGGACTGGATGGGCGTAAAAAAGTGTGACACCGACGACTACGCCGTTCGGGTGAGTGGCGCCCGGCGGGTACATTCTCAGTGCCGCGAGAGGGGTTTACCCGGCCAGGATTGGGTGTAAAGAAACGGGACACCAGGCCGTGCGCGCCGGAGGCCATGGCTACCCTGTCGAGCTTGCCCGGCAGCGCGCAATAGGCCGTATGTAGCTGAAAATACGGAAGGCTTTGGATTCTTGCGTTGTGCGCTACCTGGACGGTGGTCTGGCCATGGCGTGGCGGCCACCTGAAAAAAAGCCCCGCATCCCCTATCATTACGCGTCTTTGTTTCCCCCTTCCCAGGCCTGCGCCGGTGAGTCGGCGCGCCGGGAAACCGAATCCACGAAAGTAATGAAACGGGAGATCCGAATGTTTTCGATCGACATGAGTATCCACGGCTACGACGACGAACTCTGGGGCGCCATCAGCAAGGAGGCGCAGCGCCAGGAAGAGCATATCGAGCTGATCGCCTCCGAGAACTACACCAGCCCGCGCGTGATGGAGGCCCAGGGCTCCGTGCTGACCAACAAGTACGCCGAGGGCTATCCGGGCAAGCGCTACTACGGTGGCTGCGAGTATGTGGATATCGTCGAGCAGCTCGCGATCGATCGCCTCAAGCAGCTCTACGGCGCCGACTACGCGAACGTGCAGCCGCATTCCGGCTCGCAGGCCAACGCGGCCGTGTACATGGCCCTGCTGCAGCCGCATGACACCGTGCTGGGCATGAGCCTGGACGCCGGCGGTCACCTGACCCACGGCGCCAAGCCGAACTTCTCCGGCAAGATCTACAACGCGGTGCAGTACGGCATCACCGACGAGGGTCTGATCGACTACGACGAGGTCCAGCGCCTGGCCACCGAGCACCAGCCGAAGATGATCGTCGCCGGCTTCTCCGCCTACTCGCGCGTGGTCGACTGGAAGCGCTTCCGCGAGATCGCCGATTCCGTGGGCGCCTACCTGATGGTGGACATGGCCCACGTCTCCGGCCTGATCGCCGCCGGCGAATACCCGAACCCGATCGACCACGCCCACGTGGTCACTTCCACCACGCACAAGTCCCTGCGCGGGCCGCGTGGCGGCTTCATCATCACCAAGGGCCAGCCGGAGCTGAACAAGAAGTTCCAGTCGCTGATCTTCCCGGGTACCCAGGGCGGCCCGCTGATGCACGTGATCGCCGGCAAGGCGGTGGCCTTCAAGGAGGCCCTGGAGCCGGAATTCAAGACCTATCAGAAGCAGGTGATCGCCAACGCCCGCGCGATGGCCGAGGTCCTGGTCGAGCGTGGCTACGACATCGTCTCCGGCGGGACCGACAATCACCTGTTCCTGCTGAGCCTGGTGTCCAAGGGCATGACCGGCAAGGCCGCGGACGCCGCGCTGGGTCGCGCCAACATCACGGTCAACAAGAACGCCGTGCCCAACGATCCGGAATCCCCATTCGTGACCTCCGGCATCCGCATCGGCACCGCCGCTCTGACCACGCGTGGCTTCACCGAAGCGGAGTCGCGCGAGCTGGCCGGCTGGATCGCCGACGTGCTGGACGACCACGAGAACGAGCAGGTGATCGACGCGACCCGCGACAAGGTCGTCGAGATCTGCCGCCGCTTCCCGGTCTACGGCGCCCCCGAATAACGCGGCGTAGCGGCGGCCCGCCATGCGCTGCCCGGCCTGTGGCGCTCAGGACACCCGCGTGGTCGACTCGCGGGTGGCCGGTCCGGAGCAGGAGCAGATCCGGCGTCGGCGCGAGTGCCGCGAGTGCCGGGCGCGCTTCACCACCTTCGAGCGGGCGGAGTTTAGCCTGCCGCGGGTGGTCAAGCGCTCCGGCGAGCGCGTTGCCTTCGACGAAGACAAGTTGCGCAGTGGTCTGCGCCGGGCGTTGCACAAGCGCCCGGTGAAGACCGAGGATGTCGAGCGCGTGATCGACGACATCAAGCGCCAGCTCGCGTCCCTGGCGGCCCCCGAGGTCAAGTCCGACCGTATTGGCGAAATGGTCCTGGCAGCCTTGCATGCCCTGGACCATGTGGCCTATATCCGTTTTGCCTCCATCTATCTGAGCTTTGCCAGTGTGCAGTCCTTCCGCGAGGCCATCGAGCGGCTCGAGGATGACCTGACGCCGGAGATGCGCCGTTCACAGCTGCGCCTGATCGATGAGGGACTCGCCGACACGGATGCCGCCGCACCGGGGGATTCGCAGGAGGGCAGTTGATGGCACAGCCGGGACACGAACAGGCGGTGGAGGATCGGCGTCACATGGCGCGGGCGCTGGAGCTGGCCGACTATGGCCGCTTCAGTGCCGATCCCAATCCTCGGGTGGGCTGTGTGCTGGTGCGCGATGGCGAGGTCGTCGGAGAGGGGCTGCACTGGTGTGCCGGCGAGCCGCACGCCGAGGTGAACGCCCTGCACGCGGCCGGCGAAGCCGCGCGCGGGGCCACTGTCTACGTGACGCTCGAGCCGTGCAGTCACCACGGTCGCACTCCTCCCTGTACCGAGGCGCTGATCCAGGCCGGCGTGGCCCGGGCCGTGATTGCGATGCAGGACCCGAACCCGCGGGTCTGTGGTGGCGGCATGGAGGCGCTGCGCGCGGCCGGGATCGAGGTCGAAACCGGCGTACTCGAGGCCGAGGCCCGGGCACTGAACCCGGGCTTTGTCCAGCGCATGGAGCAAGGACGTCCCTGGGTCCGGATCAAGCTCGCGGCGAGCCTGGACGGGCGCACGGCGATGGCCTCGGGCGAGTCCCGCTGGATTACCGGCGAGGCCGCGCGTCGCGACGTACAGCTGTGGCGGGCGCGCGCCGGGGCGATTCTGACCGGCAGCGGTACCGTGGTGGCCGACGACCCGCGCCTGACCGTGCGCATGAAACCGCATCAGCTGGCTGCCCAGGCCGGTTTTCCTGATGACCCGCACTACTCGGATCTGCCCACCCGGCAGCCGCTCAGGGTGATCCTGGATGCCCGGCTGCGCACGCCCCCCGGCGCCCAGATCCTGAAGAGCGGGCCTGTGTGGGTCCTGACCGGGCCGGATGCCGCGCGTTCGCCGGTCGCGGATACGTTGCGCGGGCATGGCGCGGATGTGCGGCCGATCGCGCTGGCCAGCGACTCGCCCGAGGGCGGACTGGACCTCGGCGAGGTGCTGGTGGAGCTGGCACGCGCCGAGGTAAACGAACTGCATGTCGAGTCCGGCCCCGGTCTGGCCGGCGCCCTGGCCCGCGGGGGCTGGGTGGACGAGTGGCTGTTGTACCAGGCGCCGTTGCTGCTGGGCTCGAGTGCCCGTCCGCTGGTGGAGTGGCCGCTGGCGCGCATGGACGAACGCGCGGAGCTGGAGATCCTCGAGAGCCGCTGGGTCGGTGACAGCCTGCGCCTGCGAGCCCGTCCGCGCTCCTGATGGTCCGATCGTCCTGCGCCTTGTCGGGGTGCTAAATCCATACGTCCTCCATCGTGTGGTGCGAACGCCTTCGCGTTTCCCTAAGATGGGCGGCTCGCGGCGTCCCTTCCCGGGGCGGCCTGTAACCGAAGCAAGGCCCATGTTCACCGGAATCATCGAGACCCTTGGCAGCCTGGATCGCCTGACGCCCAGCGGCGGCGACGTGCGCCTGCATGTGAATGCCCCCGGGATGGACCTGTCGGACACACGCCTGGGCGACTCCATCGCGGTCAACGGCGTGTGTCTGACCGTGACCGACCTGACGGGCGCGGGCTTTGCCGCCGATGTCTCGCGCGAGTCCCTGAACGTGACCACGCTGGGCGGGCTGGGGCCGGGCGACCGGGCCAACCTGGAGCGGGCCCTGGCCCTGGGCGACCGCCTCGGCGGCCACATGGTCTCGGGCCATGTCGATGGCGTGGGCGAGGTGGTCGCGATGGAGCCGGACGCACGCTCGACCCGCGTGCGCTTTCGTGCCCCCGCCGCGCTGGCACGCTATATCGCGGCGAAGGGCTCGATCACCATCGACGGCACCAGCCTGACCGTGAACCGCGTCGACGGGGCCGAGTTCGAGGTCAACATTATCCCCCACACCTGGTCGCTGACCCGCTTCTCTGTCTACGCGGTGGGCACGCCGGTGAACCTGGAGGTGGACCTGATCGCGCGCTACCTCGAGCGCCTGATGCTGGGCGAGCGCGCGGCGGAGCCGGGCGTGGGCGCGGGTGATCTGTCCGAGGCCTGGCTGGCCGAACAGGGCTTCCCCAATCATTCCGGGCCGCGCGACTGAGCGCACGGCCCCCGACCGAAGGCACGCATGGAATTTTCCAATACCGAAACCATCCTCGAGGAACTGCAGGCCGGACGCATGGTGGTCATCGTCGACGACGAGGACCGCGAGAACGAGGGCGATCTGCTGATGCTCGCCTCGCATGTGCGCCCCGAGGACATCAACTTCATGGCCAAGTACGGCCGCGGGCTGATCTGCCTGACGCTGACCCGCGAGCGCTGCAAGCAGCTCGCACTGCCGCTGATGGTGACCGACACCAACGATGTGCACGGCACCAACTTCACGCTGTCCATCGAGGCCGCCGAGGGCGTGACTACGGGTATTTCCGCCTATGACCGCGCGCACACCATCCGCACGGCCGTGGCGCCCAACGCGCAGCCGGGTGACATCGTCCAGCCGGGGCATGTCTTTCCGCTGATGGCGCAGCCGGGCGGGGTGATCGTGCGCGCCGGCCATACCGAGGCCGGTTGCGACCTCGCGCGCCTGGCCGGGGCCGAGCCGGCCGCGGTGATCGTGGAGATCCTCAACGAGGACGGTACGATGGCGCGGCGCCCGGACCTCGAGCGCTTCTGTGCCGAACACGACCTGAAGATGGGCACGATCGAGGACCTGATCCGCTACCGCATCGAGAACGAAAAGACCGTTCAGCGCGTCTCGGAGCGCCCGTTCCCGACCGCGCACGGCGAATTCCGCCTGCTGTCATTCCAGGACGAGGTCGACCACCAGCTACACTTTGCGCTGGTGCGCGGCGAGCCGAAGCCGGAGCAGGGCACCCTGGTGCGCGTGCACCTGGAAAACACGCTGCATGACACGCTGGGCTATGCCGGCCCGGATCGTGGCTGGCCGCTGGACGATGCCCTGCGCCGCATCGACGAGGCGGGCGAGGGCGTCGTGGTGGTGCTGCGCAAGCACGAGAGCGCCGAGGCCCTGGCGCAGCGCCTGGAACAGCTCGGGCAGCCGCCGCAGGAGGAGCGTGGCGGGCGCGAGAATTCGGCCGAGTGGCGCATGTACGGCATCGGCGCGCAGATCCTGGCGGACTGCGGCGTGGGCCGCATGAAGCTGATGTCCGCGCCCAAGCGCTTCCATGGCCTGGGCGGTTTCGGGCTCGAGGTCGTCGACTACATTCACGAGTAGCGCAGGGCACTCCTCGTGCTCGTCTGCGCTATATCACCCCGTCCAGGCGCAGGTAGCCGATCAGGAATAGCACGGCGAGGACCCCGGACAGCACGTACAGCCAATTGGACAGCGTCGGGTTGTTGGGGCGGCTGAAGAAGGCCGCCCACAGCGCGAGCAGGATCAGGACAAAAAAGAAGAACAGGAATCGCATGGCTCAGGCTCCTTCCGGTACCGCGTAGGGCAGGTCGACGACCTCCGCCCGCGGGCCATCCGGTGCCCCCCAGTGCAGCTCGCCTTCGGCCGCCGCCACCTGCACCACCGCCAGGGCCGAGTAGAGGCCGTCCGGGTGCAGTTCCGCGGCCACGATCTCGCCGTCCGACTGCTCCGGGTTGCCTCCGGCGCGAAATACCGGTGAGCCCGGCTGCGGCAGCTCCGAGGCGGGGATTGCCAGGCGGAACATGCGCCGCTTCAGCTTGCCGAGGTAGTGCATCCGGGCCACCACCTCCTGTCCCGGGTAGCAGCCCTTCTCGAAGTTGATCGCCCCCAGCGCGTGCAGGTTCAGCATCTGCGGCACGAACATCTCGCTGGTCGCCTCGACCACGGTCGGCATCCCGGCGAGGATGTCGAGAAGTGCCCACTCGCGCGGCCCCACCGGGCCCGAGCGCACGTTCAGCTTGTCCCAGGCGGTGCGCATCGGTTCGAGCTCGCCGAACAGCTCGTAACGCGGGTGCACCCCGGGCACGCGCACGATGGTCACGCCGTCTTTCTCGACCACGTCGTCCACGTTCGCGGGGCGGGCGCCCAGTGCGTTGTTCAGTTCGGTTTCGGCGTCGGGGCCGGAAAACCCGAAGTGGATGCGCGAGTCGTCGGCGCGCTCGATCACCACATGGGCCCGCAGCACGAACATCCGCAACCGCTTGGCGATGGTCTCGATGCGGTCAGCCGGCATCTCCAGGAGGTAGCTGTCCGCGGTGCGCAGCACGCGAAACACCGCGTAGGCGCGCCCTTTGGGGCTGGAGTAGCTGGAAATCTGGCTGTGGCTGGCATCGACCTGGGTGATGTCGTTGCCGAACTGGCCCTGCAGGAACTCGGTCGCGTCCTCGCCGCGGACCTCCAGCAGGCCCCGGTGGGACAGGTCGCAGATCACCTCGCCATTGATGGCCATGCGGCGTTCGCGTTCGGGGTTTCCGTAGTGCAGGAGGTCGTCGTCCTCGAACTCGGCCCCGGCGTCGATCAGGTGATTCTTCCAGTCTTCGCGCATCGAAAACTCTCCCGTGGCAGCGCGTCGTGTGTCCGTTCGGCTGGTGGCCTTGGGGACCCACGGCGGCGGATTGAGGTGGTAAGCTCAACACAGGTCGGGCGACCGGCTGAACCAAGCGGGTCGATAGTAGACGAACCTCTTGCAGGGTGTCAGCCCGACATTTTTCATCATCCGGTTTTGGGGGTGGCATGAGTTCTCCGGCACGGCCCGTTTTCCTGGATCTGCGCAAGATCCGCCTACCGCTGAATGCCGTAGTTTCCATCCTGCACCGTATTACCGGGATTCTCCTGATTCTCGCCATCCCCGTGCTGTTGTGGCTGCTGGATCGCTCGCTGGCGAGCCCGGAGGGCTTTGCGCAGGTGGCCGCGATCATCCGGCACCCGGTCGGGCTGGCGCTGCTGCTGATCGGCCTGTGGTGGCTGCTGCATCACCTGTTCGCGGGGATTCGTTATCTGCTGATGGAGTTCGGCATCGGGGAGGACCGGGCCGGCTCGCTGCGCACCGCGCGTGATGCCCTGTACGCCGCAATCTTCGCCACGCTCGCCGTCTGGCTGGGGCTGATCCTGTGAGGCTGCTGTCGGGGCAGGGCGCCTGGCTGCTGCAGCGGATCACCGCGGTCTACGTGGGGCTGTTCGTGATCGCAGCCCTGGGCTATTTCCTGATCGCCCCGCCGGCCGATCACGCGGCCTGGGTGGCGGTGATCGCGCACCCGGTGGTGGCGCTGGGCAGTGCACTGTTTGTCGTGCTCCTGCTGCTGCATGCGTGGATCGGGCTGCGCGATGTCGTGCTCGACTACGTGAAGCCGCTGGCGCTGCGCCTGACCGTGCTGACCCTCGGCGCGGGCGCGCTCATCCTTCTGGGCCTGTGGGCCCTCTACCTCCTGATTCGAACGGGGCTTGCATGAATCTGACCCGGCGCAAATTCGACGCGCTCATCATCGGCGCCGGTGGCGCGGGCCTGCGCGCCGCGCTGCAGCTGTCCAACGGCGATGCCAAGGTCGCGGTGGTCTCCAAGGTGTTTCCCACGCGTTCGCACACCGTCGCCGCGCAGGGCGGGGTAAACGCCGCGCTGGCCAACGTGCTGCCGGACTCCTGGCACTGGCACATGTTCGACACCGTGAAGGGCTCGGACTACCTGGGCGACCAGGATGCGATCGAGTACATGTGCCGCGCGGCGCCCAAGGTGGTCTACGAGCTGGACCACTTCGGCGTGCCGTTCTCGCGTCTGGACAACGGCAACATCTACCAGCGCGCCTTCGGCGGGCAGAGCCAGAACTTCGGTCAGGACCAGGCGGCGCGCACCTGTGCGGCGGCCGACCGTACCGGGCACGCGATCCTGCACTCGCTGTACCAGCAGAACCTGCGCGCGCGCACGCACTTTTTTGACGAGTACTTCGCGGTGGACCTGCTGCGCGACGAGCAGGGCTTCGTGCTCGGTGTGCTGGCCTTCGAGATCCTGACCGGCGAGCCGATCGTGATCGAGGCCAAGACCACGCTGATCGCCACCGGCGGGGCGGGGCAGCTGTTCCGCACGACCACCAACGCCCTGATCAACACCGGCGACGGCATGGCGATGGCGCTGCGCGCCGGGGTGCCGCTGGAGGACATGGAGTTCGTGCAGTTCCATCCGACCGGGATCGCCGGGCGCGGGATGCTGATTACCGAGGGCGCGCGCGGCGAGGGCGGGTTCCTGATCAACTCCGAGGGTGAGCGCTTCATGGAGCGCTATGCCCCGCGGGCGAAGGACCTGGCCTCGCGCGACGTGGTCAGCCGTTCCATCGCCACCGAGGTGCGCGAGGGCCGGGGCTGCGGGCGCAATGCCGACCATGTGCTGCTGGATCTGCGCCACCTGGGCTCGGACACGATCATGCAGCGTCTGCCGGGCATCCGCGAGACCAGCATGACCTTCCTCGGGGTGGACCCGATCGAGGCCCCGATCCCGGTGTTCCCCACCTGCCACTACAGCATGGGCGGGATCCCGACCAACCGCTTCGGCCAGGTGGTGGCGCCGGTTAAGGACACCCCGGAGGACCCGGTTCCGGGGCTGTACGCGGCCGGCGAGGCCGCCTGTGTCTCGGTGCACGGGGCCAACCGCCTGGGCGGCAACTCGCTGCTGGATATCCTCGTATTCGGGCGTGCGGCGGCCAATCACATCCTCGAGTACCTGGGCGAGAACCGCTATCACCGGCCGCTGGACGAGACGGCGGTGGAGCAGGCGATGGCGCGGCTCACGCGCTGGGACCGCAAGGACCCGGGCGACGGCTCCGCCGAGCAGGTCGAACCGCTCAAGCGCGAACTGCGCAAGGTGATGGAGGACCACTGCTCGGTGTTCCGCAGCGACGAGGTGATGCGCGAGGGGGTGGAGAAGGTCCGCGCGCTGCGCGAGCGCTTGAACCACGCGGTGATCGCGGACCACTCGGCCACCTTCAACACCGCGCGGGTGGAGGCGATGGAGCTGGAGAACCTGATGGACTGCGCGATCGCGACCATCCGCTCCGCGCTGGGACGCGAGGAGAGCCGCGGGGCGCATTCGCGCATTGACTTCCCCGAGCGCGACGACCAGCACTGGCTCAAGCACAGCCTGTACTCGCTGGCCGACGACAGCCTCGACTACAAGCCGGTGCGCACCCAGCCGAACACCGTGGCCTCGTTCCCGCCGAAGGAGCGGGTGTATTGACGGCCGGTGCTGCTTGAAGGGAAGCCTCGCAGGATGCGATGAGCTTAGCGAATCGCATCAACAGGCGCCTGATCGGACCACGTTCGGTGCATTTCGCAGGGATTGACACATCCCGCGCACCACGGACCGTATGAGATCAGGAGGCGGCGATTTCAGGGGACTGGATCGCAATAGACAACCTGTAGCAACGCTGACAGGAGAGACGATTGGAATTCTCGATCTACCGCTTCAACCCGGAGACGGACACGCTGCCGAAGATGCAGCGCTTCACCCTGCCCGACGACCAGATCGAGCCGGGGATGATGTTGCTGGATGCCCTGCTGTTGCTGAAGGAGCAGGATGACTCGCTGGGCTTTCGCCGCTCCTGCCAGCACGGGGTCTGCGGCTCCGACGGCATGAACATTAACGGCATGAACGGCCTGGCCTGCATCACGCCACTGGCGGATCTGGAGGGGCCGGTCACGCTGCGTCCGTTCCCGGGGATGCCGGTGATCCGCGACCTGATCGTGGACATGGGCAACTTCTGGGAGCAGTACCGAAGAGCCGAGCCCTGGCTGGTCAACGACAGCCCGGAGCCCGAAGTCGAGCGCAAGCAGAGCCCGGAGGATCGTGACCAGCTGGACGGCCTGTACGAGTGCATCCTGTGCGGCTGCTGTTCCGCCGCCTGCCCGTCGTACTGGTGGAACCCGGACAAGTTCCTCGGCCCGGCCGCACTGCTGCAGGCCGCGCGCTTCATCCAGGACAGCCGCGACGAGGCCACCGATCACCGCCTGGCTGAGCTGGACGATGCCTGGAAGCTCTACCGCTGCCACACCATCATGAACTGCACGCAGGTCTGCCCGAAGGGCCTGAACCCGAGCCGGGCGATCGGCGATATCCGCCGCACCATGCTCAAGAAGTCGCTGTGATGGAACCCGACAGCCGCACCCGCTGGCGTTGCCGCCGCGGCATGCTGGAGAACGACTGGCTGCTCGGGCAGTTTCTTGCGCAGGGATATGCGCAACTGGACCAGGAGGGTCGCGATGCCTTCGAGCGCCTGCTCGACTACCCCGACAATGTGCTACTGGATGTGGTCATGGGTCGCCAGACCACGGTGGATGACGGGATAGCGCGGCTTGTCCCGGCGATCCGCGCCGCCGCTGCGGCTGAGACTGCACCCTGACCCCGTCCTGCCGCGGCTCGCGCAGGCCGGGCAAATCCTGCTGGTCCTCGCCGTCTCCGGTTTTGTGCTGGTCTACAGCCCGTTGTGGATGCTGCTGCCCGTCTGGGGCCTGGCGGCCGTCGGCTGGTGGTGGCAGCGTCGCGATGCGGCACCGGACTGGGCCTGGCTGGGGCAGACGCCGGAGGGGGATACCTGGGTCGCGACCCGCGAGGGCCTTCGCCAGGAACAGGTAACCTGGGTGGAGTTGTTGCCCGACAGCCGGGTCCTGGCCGGGATGGTCCTGCTGGTGCTGCGCGAACGGGACGGGGGGCGCCTGTGGCGGCTCTGGCTGCATGCCGCGCGCTTGGATCCTGATGACCTGCGCCGGCTGCGGGTCCGCCTGCGCTGGCCGCCAGTCGCAACACCGGAATCCGGTTGGCGCGTGCGGCTTCGGGCCGGGTGGGCATGGGGCGTTGCTATACTGGCGCGAATGCGATCATGCGGAGGACCGACCATGGCGGGACCCGACAAGGCACAGGTGATGGTGGACGTCTCCCACCTGCTGAACGACGACCCGGATCATGTGTACAGTGAGGACGAACTGGACGCGATCGAGGAGCTTGATCCGGAACTGGCCCTGCGCCTGGACCGGGCACAGACCTTCGCCGAGCGCGAGGCGTCCGATGTCCCGGCGGACGGGCCGATCGACGAAGATGCGGTGCGCGCGGCGATCGAGGAGGCACGGCGCATCCTGATGCAGGACGGCGGCGATATCGAGTTCGTGGAGCTCGACGGGCGCACCGTACGGGTGCGCTTGAAGGGGGCCTGTGTAGGCTGCCCGCGTTCGACGCTGGATCTGAAGAACGTGGTCGAGCGCCTGGTGCGCTCGCGCGCGCCGGGGGTTGCCAGCGTCGCGAATACCTTTTGACTCGACGGGCGTTCGCTCGTCGAGCGCCGGCAGGGAGTGCATGATGCAGCGGGCGTTCCGGATCCAGACTGAACTGCGGGAGATCCCGCGCCTGGCCGAGCAGGTGGAGGCCTTCTGCGAGGAGGCCGGCGTCTCGATGTCCTCGGTCTACCCGATTAATCTGGTGCTGGACGAGTGGCTGACCAATCTAATCACCTACGCCTTCGATGATGGCGCGGAGCACACCATCGAGGTGGAGCTGCGCAAGGCGGATGACGGGCTGACGATTACGGTCACCGACGACGGCCAGGCCTTCAATCCGCTGACCGATGCCCCCGAGGCCCAGCTCGACGGTGATATCGAGTCGCGTCAGGTCGGCGGGCTGGGGATTCATTTCATGAAGACGCTGATGGACGAGATCGACTACCGATCCGCCGATGGCGTCAATCGTCTGACCCTGCGCAAGCAACCGGTCTGATTCCGGTCGCGTCCGCGCGGTGTAGCGCGTGTGGGCGGGGCCGCTATTCAACGCAAACGAAAAGGCAAGGCGCACCGATGCAAGTCAACGAAGAGACGATCGACGGCGTGCTGGTCGTCAGTCCGACCGGCCGTCTGGACAGCAATACCTCGCCCGAATTCGAAGCCCATCTGTTCCAGCGGATGGAAGATCACCCGTCGCTGGTCATCCGCTTTGGCGACGTCGACTACATCTCCAGCGCGGGCCTTCGCGTGATGCTGATGACCGCGAAGAAGGTCAAGCAGAACGGTGGGAGACTGGTGCTGTGCGAGATCGGGGATCCGATTCGCGAGGTGTTCGAGATCAGCGGGTTCCTGACCATCCTCGAGGTGTGTGACGATCCCCTGGGGGCCGTGGAACAGGTCAACGCCTGATGGGAAAACCCGGCCCGCTCGCGGGCCGGGTGGCAGATCGGATCATTAATCCGCCGGGGGCATGTACTCGTGCCGGATGTGATCGGGCTGCGCGGGCAGCTGGATCCCGGCCTCTTCGAGGGCTTCGGTCAGTTCCTCGCATTCGTCCAGTTCATCGGCGCGCTTTTTCAGCGTGGCCAGGGCATCGGAGGCCTCCGCCTCCGGCATCGTGATCAGCAGTTCGCCGTTCTCGGCCTTTTCCAGGTGCATAACGTCCTCCTTGCGGGTTCCGTGTGTATACGAGCGGGCTCGCGTCAGTCCTCGATCGATGGCTGCTTGGGCGCGTGCTCGTCGAAGGCATGTGGCGGCTGGCGGAATTCGTTCCCCAGCTCGTAGACGCCCTGCTGCAGTACGGAGCCGAGCGCGCGCGCCCCGTTGCTGATCTCGCCCTCAAGCTCGGTGATGTTCTCCGCGATGCTCTCGGCGGTCTTCTTGTCGATCTTCAGGGTTAGGGTCCCGTCCTTCAGTGTGGCCTCCATGTCGTGCTCCTTGTCGTCTGGCTTCGTGGGTCGCGTCCGCATTGCCCGCAGGGGCTGGAGCGCGTCTGAATCGCATTCCGTTGATCTGGGTCAATACCTTCCCGCGCCGGTGCCCGAATAATGGCCCCGCAGCCTCCGGGAACTCTCCGGGCGGCCTCTAATCACAAGCTTGTGCCGATTCACGCCAGGAGAATTGCAATGACCAGAACGCTTACAAAGATGACATCACGCGCCGGTGCCCGGTTCCTGCCGATTTTCGCGATGCTGTTCGCGGGTTTGCTGCTCGCCGGTGCCGCCCAGGCCGGCAGCCATGGCGGCGAGCAGCCGGACATGGTCAAGGTCACGCCCAGCCCGATGTCCTTCCCGGACACGGTCGAGGCCTTCGAGGCCCAGGTGAAAGACGCCGGCTGGAGCGTGCTGAACAAGAACTACATGTCCGGTGTGCTCTCGCAGCGTGGTTTCACACTGGATCCGGTAGTCATCATCGACGTCTGCAGCGGGGAGTACAGCGCCCGCATTCTCGAGGAAGACGCGTTTCGGCCGGTCTCGGCCTTCATGCCCTGCCGCGTCAGCATCTACCAGGACAGCCAGGGGGATGTCTTTATCTCGCGGATGAACGTCCCGGCCTTCCTGCCGATGATGCCGGACGAGATTGCGGAAGTGATGGAACTCTCCAGCAACGAGATCGAGGCCATCATCGAGCAGACTGTAGCGGAATAATCCGCCTCCAACTCGACCCGCGGACCCGGAATTCGGGGGCGCGGTTGATGAAGCAGCGAATGGGGCACGTCCGGGACGTGCCCCATTCGCTTTTGTGGGCATAATGCGCGAGCGGCATATCGCTTACCGATTATGTCGCCTGTCCGGAGTGCGGCATGGATCGACCATTGGGAGCGGCATGCGAGTGAGCAGGGTGGGGCCGGACGAAAGCTGGCGCAGGTCACGCGGTACGGCGTGGACGGGCGGTTGCGCGTGAATGAACGCGTACACAGCCCCCTGCGCCCTGCAGCCTGGATTGCCGGTACCTACACGGTGCTGGGTCTGCTGTGGATTGCATTGTCTGATGCGGTGGTGGCCTGGTGGTCGGGTGGGCAGGTCGGCGATGCGCTGACAGTAGCGAACCTCGGGAAGGGCTTCGGGTTCGTGATCGTCTCGGGTATGGCCCTTTTGCTGGCCATCCGCTGGGTCCTGGCGCGCCCTCCGGAGGGGGGGGCAGTCACCAGCCCGCTGCGCCCCGGGGGTTTCGGCTACGGGCCCTGGCTATTGCTCGTGCTGGTCGTGATTGTCTCGATCATCGGGGCCACCCTGGTGACCTACCATGTGCAGTACGCCTCGGCCCAGCGGCAGGCGCAAGAGGAACTGCACCGCTCTGCCTTCCTGAAAGCCGGGCTGCTGGATCGCTGGCTGGCCGAGCGCGAAGGCGATGCGATGGTACTCGCCGAGGCGCGGGACTTCTCCGTCTTTGCACGAACCGCGGTCGAGATGCAGTCGGCGCTGGCGTTGGAACAGGTCCGTCACCGCCTGGAACTGATGCACGAGCGCTACGACTATGACGCCATCACGCTGATTGACCGCGACTGGCGCCCGATTGTCGAGGTGGGGCACAACTCGCTGGACCATGCCGCGGTGGACAAGGCGGTGACGGAGGCCCTGGTCAGCGGCGAGGTGAGCACCCCCCATCTGCATGCGAATGCCCGGGGCGAGGCCCGTATCAGCTGGGCGGTCCCCGTCGAGGACCGCGTGGACCCGGAGGGCGAGGCGGTTGCCGTAGTCGTGTTGTCCTCCGGTATCGAGACGCTGCGGGCGCTCCTGACCGTGGGCGAGGAAGCGGGCACCGTGGACCCGCATGTAGTGGCTCGGGAGGACGCACGCTGGGCTACGATCGCGCGGATCGAGGCAGGGGGCGGACGAATTATCGATCCGCCCGAGGCCTTTGCGCGCTTGCGCAGCGAGCTGCTCGATCAGGAACGAGACGGTGTGCGCGTGGCGTTGTTCGATGACGCCGATGGTGGTTTTCTGGCGGGCGTACAGCCACTGTCGGCGCCGGGATGGGACCTGATCCTCAAGCGAGATGTCGCACCCCTGGCGATCGTTCCGCGCCAGCAGGCGATCTGGATGGGGGCGGCCACACTCTTTGTATGGTTGGTCGTGCTGGCAGGGGGCGGTCTGCTTTGGCGTCAGCAATGGCTGCGCCATCACTTGCAGCTGATGCATTCGCATGCCGAGCAGGACCGTCTGCTGCGGTTGTACTTCGACATGCCGTTTCTGGGCATGGCGATCTCGTATCCGGGCGGCAGGGGCTGGGAGCGGGTCAACCCGTTCCTGGCACAGATGCTGGGCTACTCGCCAGAGGAACTGGTGCGGACCGACTGGGATCGGCTGGCGGTGCCCGAGGATCGCGGCTGTGAAGCGCCGCTGGACGCGGCCATGCAGGCCGGCGAGCGGGATAGTTACAGCATCCAGAAGCGACTGCTGCGCCGGGATGGGCGCGTTCTGGTCACCGACATCGATGTGAAGTGCACGCGTACCGCCGACGGCGCCGTGGATCGCGTGGTCGCAACCATCGAGGATATCACCGAGCGGCGCGAGGAGGAGGAGCGCCGACGGCTGGCCTCGGTGGTATTCGAGAACACCCGCGAGGGCGTGGTGATTACCGACGCCACCGCCCATATCCTGTCGGTCAATGGCGCATTCACCGAGTTGATGGGGTATACCCAGGACGAGGTAGTGGGGCGCACGCCCAAGATGTTCCAGTCGGGTCGCCACGACCAGGCTTTCTACGCCAACATGCGGCGTCAGATCGAGACCGAAGGGCACTGGCAGGGCGAGATCTGGAACCGGCGCAAGACCGGCGAGATCTTCCCCGAGCTGCAAAGCATCACGGCAGTGCGCGATGACCAGGGTCGCCTGACACACTATGTCTCCGTGTTCGCGGATATCTCCCGCCTCAAGGCCTCGGAGGCCGAGCTCGACTTTCTCGCGCACCACGACCCCCTGACGGAACTGCCCAACCGCCGGTTGCTACGTGCTCGACTGGCACAGGCGATCGGGCTGATGCGGCGGCGTAATGGTCTGCTGGCGGTACTGATTATCGACGTTGACCGTTTTAAGGACATCAACGACTCAAGAGGGCATGCCGCGGGTGATCGCCTGCTGAAGATTGTCGCCGATCGTCTCCAGGCGGGGCGGCGGGGGACCGACACGGTCGCCCGCCTGGCCAGCGACGAGTTTGCCGTGCTGGCGGACAACCTGGCCCATGTGGATGATGCGGCACTGGTCGCTGAAGACATCCTTCGCGAAGTGGGGCGTCCGGCGGATATCGGTGATGGTGTCGAGATCGAGATCGCGGCGACGATTGGTATCGCGGTGTTCCCGGACCACGGGGCGGATGCCGAGACCCTGTTGCAGCAGGCCGGTACGGCGCTGTCGCGTGCCAAGGAAGACGGGCGCGGCGGCTATCGCTACTACTCGGATGCCTTTACTGAAGCGGCCCGCGAGCGCATCGACCTGAATGCGCGGCTGCGGCGCGCGATCGAGCAGGACAGCCTTGAGGTTCACTACCAGCCGCAGTATCGCGTCAGTGATGGTGTGCTGATCGGGGCCGAGGCCCTGCTGCGCTGGACCGATCCCGAACTGGGGCCCGTATCGCCCGGACGCTTCATTCCGGTGGCGGAGCAGACTGGCCTGATCGTGGAGCTGGGCGACTGGGTGCTGCGGCGCGTGCTGGCGCAGGGGCAGGCCTGGCGCGATGCCGGCTATCCGGCTGTACGCCTGGCGGTGAATGTCTCCGCACTCCAGTTTCAGCGGGTGGCGATCGACCAGCAGGTGGCCGATCTGCTGGAGGGGCATGGTTATCCGGCCAAGTATCTGGAGCTGGAGATTACGGAATCGGCACTGATGTTCGACCCCGAACGCGCCCGGCGTATCCTCCAGCGGCTGCGCGAGCGGGGCGTGAGCTTCGCGGTGGACGATTTCGGGACTGGGTATTCGTCCATGGCCCAGCTCAAGCGCTTCCCGGTCGATACGCTGAAGGTCGACAAGAGCTTCGTGGATGGCCTGGCGGCGGGTGCGCACGATGCTGATGACCGCTCGATTGCGCGGGCGATCGTGGCGCTGGGACACGGACTGGGCCTGAGCGTGCTGGCAGAGGGGGTGGAGACGCGCGAGCAGCTCGGCGCGCTGCGCGAGCTGGGCTGCGATCACTACCAGGGCTATCTGGCCAGCCGCCCGCTACCCGCCGAGCGCTTTGCCACGTTGCTGGCCGAAGGGTTGGTGGCGGAAGAGTATTAGTCCGGGCGGGCTGGGTCGGTCAGGAATTCGCTGAAGTCGTCCAGCTCCTCGCGAATGGCCGCTGTCGCGCGGGCTTCCATCTCCCGGTAGCGCGCCAGTACCCGCTCGCCGAACTCCGTTACTTGTGCGCCGCCACCACCTGAGCCTCCCTTGGCCGTCTCGACCATGGGCTCACGGAAGCTCTGGTTCATCGTCTCGACCAGATCCCAGGCACGCCGGTACGACATGCCGACACTGCGTGCCGCGGCCGAGATGGAGCCCTTCTCGCGGATGGCCTCCAGCAGCATGGCCTTGCCCGGACCCATGGCCGTGACTTCGCCGAGCAGCACGCGCAGGCGCGGGGTTTGCGAGTGATCGGAGTGGTGTGTCGTCATGCCTTGGGTGCCCCGGGTGGAACGGATATGGTGCCCGGAATGGGGATCGCCGCCAAGGCACAAACGGTAGGAGGCCAGCCCTCTGGCCGATTGGCCCTTTCCGGCGCCCAATCGGCCAGAGGGCTGGCCTCCTACAGGAAGATCAAAGCAGGGCCGGGGCGGTGGGCCCCGGCCCTGACTCAGGCCTTGCCCTGGAGCTGCGGGATCACGGCCTCGTTTTCGAGGGTGGAGGTATCCGAGGTGATCTCTTCGCCCTTGGCGATGGAGCGCAGCAGGCGGCGCATGATCTTGCCGGAGCGGGTCTTCGGCAGGCCGTCGGCAAAGCGGATGTCGTCCGGCTTGGCGATCGGCCCGATCTGGTCGGCCACCCAGTCGCGCAGTTCCTTGACCAGCTTTTCCGCGCTGTCGCCCGTGGGACGGTCGCCGTGCATGATCACGAAGGCCACGATGGACTCGCCCTTCACGTCGTGCGGACGTCCGACCACGGCGGCCTCGGCCACGGCCTTGTGCGCGACCAGTGCGGATTCGACCTCCATGGTTCCGAGGCGATGTCCGGAGACGTTCAGCACGTCGTCGATGCGGCCCATGATCCAGAAGTTGCCTTCGGAATCGCGGCGGGCGGAGTCGCCGGCCAGGTAGTACTTGCCGCCAAATTTGGGCCAGTAGGTGTCCTTGTAGCGCTGGTCGTCGCCCCAAACGGTGCGCAGCATCGAGGGCCACGGCTTCTTGATCACGAGGTAGCCACCCTGGTCGGCCGGCAGGCTGTTGCCATTCTCGTCGACGACATCGGCGTCGACGCCGGGCAGGGCCTGGGTGCAGGATCCGGGCACCAGGGTGGTAGCGCCGGGGGTCGGCGCGATCATGTTGGCGCCGGTCTCGGTCTGCCACCAGGTGTCGACCACCGGGCAGCGTTCGCCGCCGATCACCCGGTAGTACCACATCCAGGCCTCCGGGTTGATCGGCTCGCCGACCGTCCCCAGCAGACGCAGCTTCGACAGGTCGTACTGGGCAGGGAAATCGTCGCCGGCCTTCATTAGCGCGCGGATCGCGGTCGGCGCGGTATAGAAAACCGTCACGCCGTGGTCCTGGCACATCTTCCACCAGCGCCCGGCGTCGGGGACGGTCGGCACGCCCTCGTAGACAACCTGCGTCGCGCCGACCGCCAGCGGGCCGTAGGCGACGTAGGTATGGCCGGTGATCCAGCCGACATCGGCGGTGCACCAGTAGACGTCGTCGCCCTGCAGGTCGAACACCCACTGGTTGGTGATGATCGCGCCCAGCAGGTAGCCGGCACTGGAGTGCTGGATGCCCTTCGGCTTGCCGGTGGAGCCGGAGGTATAGAGCAGGAACAGGGGGTGCTCGGACTCGACCCACTCCGGCTCGCAGTCCACCGACTCGCCGTCCACGGCGTCGTCCCACCAGACGTCGCGCTCGTCCTGCATGGTCACGTCGTTGCCGGCCCGCTTGCAGACGATGACCTTCTCGACGTCGGCCGGATTGGAGTCCAGCGCCTTGTCGACGTTGGCCTTGAGTGCCACGGTCTTGCCACCGCGCACGCCACCATCCGCCGTGATGACCAGCTTTGCGCCGGAGTCGACGATGCGGTCACGCAGGGCATCGGCGGAGAAGCCCCCGAAGACCACCGAGTGGATCGCGCCGATGCGGGCGCAGGCCTGCATGGCGATCACGGCCTCGGCGTTCATCGGCATGTAGATGATCACCCGGTCGCCCTTTTCCACATCCATGGTCTTGAGCGCGTTGGCGAGCTTCCCGACCTCGTTGTAGAGGTCGCGGTAGGTCAGGTTGCGGGTCTCGCCGTTCTCCGCCTCGAAGATGATTGCGGTCTTGTCGCCGCGGACCTCCAGATGGCGGTCGATGCAGTTGTAGGACACGTTCATGCGCCCGTCGGCGAACCAGCGGTAGTGGGGGGCGTTCGAGCTGTCCAGGCCTTCGGTGAACTCGGTCTGCCAGTCGATCTTCTCGCGCGCGAGGTCGCACCAGAAGCCCTCGTAGTCGGCATCGGCCTTCTTGTACAGGGCCTCGAGATCCTCGGGCTTCAGACGGGCGTTCTTCGTGAACTCCGCCGGCGGCGCGAAGTGACGGGTCTCGTGCAGCGTGGACTCGATGGTGTCGCTCATCAGGGCCTCCGTGATTCAGTTCGGGAATCGTGATCAATTCGTGGCATTTTGGGGGCTGAGGATAGCATGCCGACCGTCGGGATCCGTGCTTTCAGAACCAGCCGGGACGGAACAGTACGCGCGCCAGCGGGACCTGCGCGTCCGGGGAAAGCTGGCTGACCAGGGCGGCGAACAGCTCGCCCGCGGCCAGCGCGTCGAACAGTGCATCGTGCGCACGGTACTGCGGCAGATTGTAGCGTGTGCGCAGGGTGTGCAGGCGCATGCCATCTGCCGGGATGGGGCGTCCTGCACGGCGCAGCTGGCGCTCGGCCAGGCGCAGGGTGTCTACCACCGGGAGCGGGGGGCGCACGCCGTACAGGCGATGGCACGCCTCCTCCAGAAAGCCGAGCTCCAGTGCGGCGTGATGGGCGACCAGGACGCGCCCCTGAAGCGCCTCGAACAGGGCATCGAGGGCGCTGTCCACGGTGGTCCCGCCGGCCGCCTCGCGGTCGGTGATGCGGTGGATGACCGCGCTTTGTTCCGGCACCGGGCAATCCGCGCGTACGAGCCGCTGATCGGCGGTCGACAGGTCGATCCGTACACCGTCCATCGCCACCCAGCCGATGCTCAGGATCGCATCGTGCTCCGGGTCGAGCCCTGTGGTTTCGAGATCCACCGCGAGAAAGCGACAGCCCGCCACCACGTGCCGGGCGGAGGGCAGGGGTGACTCCAGGCAGGCCCGCAGGGCCCCTGCCGGGGCGTGTCGCGCTGCTCGCTGGCGGTCCCGGCAAAAACGCCAGTGCCCGATGGGGCGCATCCATGGGGTGTCCTCCGGCCGTGGGCAGGGCATCAGGAGGCCTCAAGCCGGGGAGGAATTCGACACACAGGGCTAGTCACCCGTGTACCCGCTCGGCCTGAGCCAGGGCGGCCTTCTGCGCATGGGCCACCAGACGAAATGCGTTTTTCAGGTGGCTGCGCTCCAGCCCGGACAGCTCGTTCGGGGGCAGGGCGTTGTCGGGGGCGGACCCGCGCCGGATCTGCTCGGCCTGCAGGCGCGCGCGCAGCGTGGCGATGAACTGCCAGGCGTCGATCAGGTCGGCGCCTGTGCCCTCCGACAAAACACCCGCGTGGCGAGCGGCCCGCAGTCGCTCGACCGTGCCACGGGCGTCCGACCCGGCGCGCAGGGCAAACACCCGGGCCAGAGCGACGATCGGCATCAGGCCGCGCATCTTCAGGTCCAGGGTGTCGGCGTGTTCGCCCCCGCGCTCGAGTACGAACTGGCGAAAGAATCCGAGCGGCGGGCGCAGCTCCCGTGCCTGGTCGGCGAGCGTGCTCAATACCGCTTCGCTGCGATAGCCCTGTTCCAGGACCGCGTGGCGCATGGGCTCGAACAGGCGGGTCGGGCCATGGATCACGCGCAGATCGAGGTAATGGGTGGCGAGCATCGCATCGCGCGGTGAGGGGTGGCTCAACACCCGTCGAATCTCGCGCTCCCAGTCGCTGGTCGAACGGCGCCAGTGGGGCTGGCTTGGGTCGACATCGCCCGGACAACGGCGGATGCCGCAGGCTGCCAGGCCTTCGCCGACCTCGTTGGCCAGGCGCTGGAACCAGGCGTCGGCATCGGGGGGTGCCGCATCGTCGCAAACCAGCGCCGTGTCCTGATCGGTATGCACCGTCTGTTCGTGCCGCCCCTGACTGCCGCTGGCCAGCCAGGCGTAGGCGGTTGGCGCGGGGCCGAGCTTCTCTTCCGCCTGTTCGATCAGGCACTGCGTGAGGGTGTCGATCACCGTGGTGATGGTCTGGCCGATCTGGGTCGCATCGGCCCCGGCCTCGACCAGTTGCACCTGAAGGCTGGGCAGGGCGCGCATCACGTCACGCAGGCCGTCGAGGCCGTCGGCGCGGCGCAGATCGCGTACCAGGTAGACCGCGCTGGTGCCCTGATGTCGGATCAGGTCGGTGCTGGAGAGGATCCCGACCAGCGGGCCGTTCTCGCCATCGGTGACCGGCAGGTGGTGGATGTCCCGCCGCGCCATGCGCAGGAGAGCATCGAAGGCCGGGGTGTCGCGGCTGACCGAGGCGACCGGCCGGGCCATGCATTCGGCCACGCGGCATCCGGGGTCGGTGCCGGCGGCCAGGGCATGGCGCAGGTCGGTGTCGGTCAGGATGCCCACGGGGATGTCTTCCATTCCGGGCTCGTGCAGCAGCAGGGCGGAGATGTCCGCCTCGGTCATGCGCTGGGCCGCCTCGCGCAGGGTGAGGCTGGTGGGCGACATGATGGGTCGTGGCGTCATCAGGGCACGCACGGGGGTGGTCAGCAGGCTGCGCTCGCCCGCCGGCGAGGTCGCGGCTGGCGCCCGCAGGCGGTCGGTGCCGAGATCGACAAACTCGCGGAAGGCCTCGTCCCGGCCGGCGAGATCGCGGGCACGACCGGCCTCGAGCTGGTAGATCAGGGCATCCTCGGTGATGCGGCCGTGCAGGTGGTCGGTGTGGGCGGTGTTGAGCAGGTCGCCCTCGCCCAGACGGTCCTGGAGCTGGTCCTGGGCGTCGTACAGTTCGGCGGCCCCGGTGCGCACGATCCACAACTCGCCGGGGGGCGCATCTTCGGGCGGGAACGGGCTGTCTTCGCGCAGGTAGCGCAGCGTCAGGCGCCGAACGAGGCTGGTACGGGTTTCGGACGGCAGTCGTGCGAGCTCCGGGCAGCGTTCGAGGAACTCGCGAATCTCTTCCAGTTCACCGTTCATGTGCGTACCAGGCAACCTTCGTTCGCGGCGTGGGTGGTGGGGTCAGAGCAATTCTCCAGTGCCTCTGCCGGGTACTGGAGAATTGTCCCGAAGGAAAAAAGGCCGACCCGGCATGCGCCGGGCCGACCCCCGGGGGAACCGGATCCCCCTTTCTTGCATGGACGTTCGTCATGCATTTCCATTCATGGTGGGCCGAGAGGCCCGGTCATGCCGCCGGCATGACCGGGCACGACATCAGCTCGGGTTGTCGGTGCGCGGGACACGCACGCTTTCCACCAGCTCCTGGATATGCTGCGGCGGCTCCTTGGTCAGCTTCATCACGATGTAGGCCGCGACGAAGTTGAACACCGCACCAATGGCGCCGAAGCCGGTCGGGTTCACGCCGAACAGCCAGTACTCCTCGGTATCCGGGAGCATGGCGGTGCCGGAGAAGAAGAACCACCCCTTGTAGGTAAAGATGTACAGCAGGGTGGTCACCAGACCGACCAGCATGCCGGCGATCGCGCCTTCCTTGTTCATCTTCTTCATGAAGATGCCCATCATCAGGGTCGGGAACAGCGAGGCCGCGGCCAGACCGAAGGCTAGTGCTACCACCTCGGCCGCAAAGCCCGGTGGATTCAACCCCAGATATCCGGCGAACAAGATTGCGCCTGCCATGGCGATACGTCCCGCCATCAGCTCGTTTTTCTCGCTGATTCGAGGCATGAATACGCCCTTCAGCAAGTCATGCGAGATGGCCGACGAGATGGCCAGCAACAGCCCGGCCGCGGTCGACAGGGCCGCCGCGATACCACCGGCCGCCACCAGCGCGATCACCCAGCCCGGAAGACCGGCGATCTCGGGGTTGGCCAGCACCATGATGTCGCGGTCGAGGGTCACGATCTCGGAGCCTTCCCAGCCGTATTCCTCTTCCGCCATCGCGGCGAACTCTTCGTTGTCCTCGTTGTAGTACTGGATGCGGCCGTCGTCGTTCTTGTCCTCGAACGCGAGCAGACCGGTCTGTTCCCAGCGCTCCATCCAGGCCGGCTTGTCCTCGTAGGCCAGGTGGCCTTCTTCGGTGCCGATCTCGCCCGGATGCACGGTGTTGACGAGGTTCCAGATCGCCATCGCACCGACCGCCGGGGCGGTGGTGTAGAGGATGCCGATGAAGACCAGCGCCCAGCCGGCGGACTTACGCGCATCGCGCACACGCGGCACGGTAAAGAACCGGATGATCACGTGCGGCAGACCGGCGGTACCGATCATCAGCGCCATCGTCAGCAGGAACATGTTGAGCATGCTCATGCCGCCCTCGGTGGCCGAGTACATGGTGAAGCCAAGATCCACCATCGTCTGGTCCAGGGCCTCCAGCAGGTAGGTGTCCTGACCCTGCAGGGTGGAACCCAGGCCGATCTGCGGGAACACCTGGCCGGTGAGCGTCAGCGAGATGAAGACCGCGGGCACCGTGTAGGCGAAGATCATGATCACGTACTGTGCGATCTGGGTGTAGGTAATCCCCTTCATCCCGCCGAGCACCGCGTAGATGAACACCACCGCCATGCCCGATACCAGGCCAATGGCCAGCGGCACTTCAAGGATGTTGGAGAACGCGATCCCCACACCACGCATCTGCCCGATCACGTAGGTGATGGACATCGCGAGCAGCGAGATGACTGCCACCACACGCGCGACCTTCGAGTAGAACCGGTCACCGATGAATTCCGGCACCGTGAACTTGCCGAACTTGCGCAGGTACGGGGCCAGCAGCAGGGCCATCAGCACGTAGCCGCCGGTCCAGCCCATCAGGTAGGCGCCCCCGGTAAAGCCGAGGAACGCGATCAGGCCGGCCATGGAGATGAACGACGCGGCGGACATCCAGTCCGCAGCGGTGGCCATCCCGTTGGCGATGGGATTGACACCGCGGCCGGCGACATAGAACTCGCTGGTCGAACCGGCGCGCGCCCAGATGGCGATGCCGATGTACAGGGCGAAGGTCGCCCCGACCACGAGCAGGCTTAGAGTCTGTTGATCCATGACAGGCTTACTCCTCGTGGACGTTGTACTTGCGATCCAGGACGTTCATGCGCCAGGCATAAACGAAGATCAGGATGATGAAGGTGTAGATCGCGCCCTGCTGGGCGAACCAGAAGCCCAGCGGATACCCGCCGATCGAGAACGCGTTCAGCGGTGCGGCCAGAATGATCCCCAGCCCGAAGGACACGAGAAACCAGACGGCAAGGCAGATTGCCAACAGGCGCAGATGCTCGCGCCAGTAGGCCTGCCGGCTCAGGTCTTCTTGTGACATGACGTAGCTCCTCTCATAGGTTTTATTGTTCGCTGTGACTCGTCTATGCGATTCGTCACAGCTGGTACTGCACTTCAAGCTGGCCTTGCAGCTTGCGGGCCTGCCGGAAGGATTCCTTGAGGATGCGTCCCTCAAGGGTGCCCAGTTCCTCCGGCCGGATTCGGTTGTCGTCGTCGCGTCCTTCTCGCAGCGCCTTTTGCTGGGCCCGCAGGCGCAGCATCTGCAGATAGCGCAGGGCGGCGTGATAGTCGCGCGCGTCGGATTCGCGCATCACCTCCGCGGTGACGGCCTGGTCGAGACGCTCGTGGGTGCGGGTGGCCGGCAGTTCGGCGGCCAGCGCGATCACGCGTGCCGCATCCACGAACGGGGTCAGCCCCTGCTTCTTGATGTCGATGCCGTCCGCACCGCTCTTGATCTCGCCGAACAGCCCCAGCGGCGGGCGAAAGGCCTGCTGGTTGGCCGCCATCTGGCGGCGGAAGCGGCTGTTGTAGGCGGTCTTTTGCAGCAGCTGGGTGCGCAGGGCCTCTACCGGGCCGTGGTCGCCATCCACCGCGCGCAGGTCGAAGAAGATGGTGCTCTTGAGCAGGTGATCGGGCGTGCCCTGCTCGATCCAGCGGGTAAAGCGCCGATCCCACTCCGGGCCGCTCAGGCAGCACTCCGGATTGCCCGCCATGATGTTGCCGGGGCACAGCATGAAGCCGCACTCGGCGAGTGCCTCGTTCACGGCCCGGGCGTAGGGCAGCAGGCGCTCGCGGACCGCATCCGCATCGCCGGCCTCGGCATCGAACAGGATGCCGTTGTCCTGGTCGGTGACCAGCGCCTGTTCCTCGCGCGCCTGGGAGCCGAAGGCCAGCCAGGTGAAATCGATCCCTTCGATCGCCTCGTATTGGGGGCGCAGCAGGGCCAGCACGCGGCGCGTGGCGTGCTCGTTCAGGCGCGTGATCAGGCGCAGCACCTGATCCGCCTCGGCCCCCTGGCCGACGACCGCCTCGATCAGGCGCGGGACCTGGCGCAGCCGTTCGGCAATGGCCGCCACGCTGTCGGCGCGGCGAATCTCGCGCACCAGGCCGTCCAGGGTCAGGGGCTGACTGGTGAGCAGGTCGCGTTCGCCGAGCACGCCGACCAGGCGGCCGTCGCGTACCACGCACAGATGCGTCATCCCGTGTTCGGTCATCGCCTCGATGCCCTCGAAGCCCGGCGCGCTTTCCTCCAGGGCGACCGGTTCGGGCGTCATCACCGCGTCCAGCGGGGTGTCGAGGTCGACATCCTTCAGGGCGACCCGTGCCAGCAGGTCCCGCAGGGTGAAGATGCCCACCGGTCGTTGTTCGGCGTCCACCGCGACCACGGAGCCCACGCGCTCGTCGCGCATGGTGGTCAGCACCTCGCGCAGGTGTGTGTCGGGACGGCAGGTCACCGGGACGCGGGCAATGCGCAGCGCGAGCGGGGTATTCAATTGCCCGGCTGCGCCGCCGTCACGGCTGGACAGGGTGTCGAGGCCCTGTTGCAGGCGGTCCAGCAGGTTGGCCAGCCGTCGCGTGCAGAAGTCATTGAAGACGCGGGAGCGCGTGCGCAGCCGGTCGAAGTCCTCCAGGTCCAGCTCCAGGCATACCGTGTCCTCGGCCGCTCGGTGTACCGTATGAACGGCCCGGCGACCGAGCAGGGCGCCGATCGGAAAACACTCGCCGGGGATCAGTTCCCACGCCTTGCCCGAGAGTTGCTCGTCTTCGCTGGGGGTCTCGCCACGGATGCGCCCCTGGCGGATGATGTGAAAGCGGCGCGCCGGTCCGGCATCGGGATCCGTGATGCGGGCCCCGCGCGCGTAGAAGCGACTCTCCAGACGCGGTACGAGGAACTCCAGCGCGTCGGGTTCGAGCTGATCGAACGGGGCGTGGGCGCTGAGGAACTCGCGGGTGCTGTCGAGCGCGTCGGTCATGGCGGTGGCGCATTCCCCTGGGTGAACGGGATCACAGAATGGCCTTCAACCTGCAAAAAGCACGCCATAAGTGGACAGTATTGGGAATCAGTCGTTTGGATGTACGACTTTCTTGCGGGTGTTACGCAAGGTAACGCTGGTGTTTCGATGCGTGACATGAACGCTTTTTGCGAAGACAAAGGAGCCCGCGATGCCTGTATCGCAAGGTTGCATCCTCGAGCAGATTGACCAGTTTGCAGACCTCGTGCCCGAGGAGAAGGCCCTGTTGTTGCAACTGGAGAAGGACCCGAAGCGTTACGCCGCCCAGACCTGCCTGTGTGCGGCTGGCGAGGAGGCCGAGCGTTTCTACACATTGCGTTCTGGTTGGGCCTGTGCGGTACGCGACCTGGCCGATGGGCGGCGTCAGGTCCTGGACATCTTCCTGCCGGGGCAAATCCTGGGCTTGCGCGAGATGGGGTTCAACGAGGCGCGCTCGGACTTCGTCGCGCTGACGGACATCGAGGCCTGCCCGTTTCCCCGCCGTCAGTTGACCGAGGTGTTCGAGCAGGCCCCGCGTCTGGCTTCACTGTTCTTTCTGATCCTGGCGCGCGAACAGTCGATGCTGGTGGAGCGCATCATCAACATCGGCCGCCGGCCCGCGGCCGAGCGCCTCGCGCATTTTCTCCTCGAGATGAAAGTGCGCCTGCAGCGTCCGTCCGAGGAGGTACGGCTCCCGATGAATCAGAGCGTGCTCGGGGATGCGCTGGGCATGTCCGCGGTGCATGTGAGTCGATCGTTCAGCCAGCTGCGCAAGCGGGACCTCATTAGCACGGAAGACGGAGCCATCCGAATCAAGGATATGGACGGACTGGTACGCTTCTCCGGATTCAACCAGGCCTATCTGGACTGCGAAGCCAACTGGGTGAAAAGCGCAAGCCTCGGTTGCGCGGAGGAAGCCTCATAAAGCAATCGCCCGGCTCAAGGCCGGGCGATTGCAGTGCCAGAAAGACGTCTATAGCGGGGCGCCTATAGCGGGGGGCGTCGTCCCGTGATGAAGAAGATGACCGCCAGGATCAGGCCCACCACGAAAAGAATCCATGCAATATTGGTCGCTGCGCCCGCGATCCCGCTCAGGCCCAGCACGCCGGCTACGATTCCGACGATCAAGAACATCAGTGCCCATCCCAGCATCGTCCACTCCTTTTTTGGCTGTAATCGCGCCTGAAGTGTAGGGCATGGTCCGCGCTTTTGCGCGGTCCAGCGCCCGCAGGGTGTCTCGGTTCTCATTTTTCCCGTTTCCGGGGAGCTTTTTGCTTCAGGTTAATGCCATCGTTATCCGGTCTGTTCAGGCTTTACCGCCCGCGTGATGCAGACGCATTCAACAAAGGGAAACTGTATGAACAAAGATCAGATGCTGGGGCGCAGCGAACGATTCAAGGCGCGGCTGAAACAGGAATGGGGCCGCCTGACCGATGACGAGGTAGTCGAGGCCGAGGGCAATATGGACGAGCTGGCCGCGCGGGTTCGCGAGAAATACGGTGATAGCCAGGAAAAGATTGCCGCTAAGATCAACGAACTGATGGACGAGGTGCGTAATGAAGAAGACTCCTGAGACCCCGGCTGTTCGTTGGGTGGCGATGGGGCTGGCTGCGGCAGGCCTGCTGTTTTTGTCGGCCTGTTCCGATTCGGATACGGCGGATGATGCCGGTGAAACGTTCGAAGAAACGGTAGAAGACGCCGTGGATGCCGTTGAAGAATCGGGCGATGAGGCACGCGGCTGGATCGAAGATCAGCGTGAGGACGAAGACGAAATCCAGCGTGAGGAAGAAGAAAACGAGGAGCAATACGAAGACGAGTACTATGACGAGCACCGGGACGGAAACCCTATTCGTTTCGATTAGTCCGTAGTCGTTTGAACCAGAAGGCTGCGGCGCGGGTGGCCACGAGCGGGTGGTCATCCGCGCCCCAGCCTTTTTGTTTTTATGGGTCGTTTTAGATTGATCCCTGACTTTATCCTTAACCTGAGTCAAAGTGGGTGTGCGCTTTGTCAATGATTGATGACCGGGGCATGTAGATATCGGTGTAATTATGAATCGGTTCAACCATTGCGCCTTCCATGTGGCCTGGATTGAATCAAGAATCATCTCCGTTCCTTTGCCGTCCTCAAGCACGATTAGCAAATGAGAAGGAGATGAAGATGAAACGTTATCTGGCTGCCGGGGTTGCAGTATCGGCGCTCGTCCTGTTTGGTTCCCAGAGTGCGCTTGCACAGCAGGACCGTGACCGTACGACGCAGGAGCGCGACCGCACCACAGGCCTGTATATGGGTCTGGGTACGGGGTTCAGCTCATTGAAGAATGACAGCGACGAGGTCGCGGATTTTATTGGGTCCGGGACGTCGGACTACAGCATCGACGATGACGACAATGTCTGGCGCGGCTTTGTCGGTTACAACTTCAATCGCTATCTCGCGGTCGAGGGCTTCTATACCGATCTGGGCGAGGTGCACCTGCGGGGCGACCAGGACGGTGCCCATTCGAGCGTCCGCTCGACGGCCTACGGTGCCAGTGTGCTCGGGAAGTTGCCGATTGGCCCCTATGTAGAGGCCTTCGCGAAGGTCGGCGCGGCCAAGTGGGATGCGGACGTGCGCGGCAACCTGGGAGACGAGGGCCGTACGCTGCGCAGTCAGGACGGTTTCGATCCGGTCTATGGTGTCGGCATGCAGGTCAATCTGAACGCGTTCATGATTCGCGCGGAATACGAGCGCTATGACTTCGACAGCGACTACAAGATGGACGCCTTTACCGCGTCGCTGGGCTGGCGCTTCTAGGGGAGTGAAGGACGCTAAACAAGCCTGACGGGTATCGGCGAGCAAGCCGATCCGGCTTGCCGGATCGTTTCGCCATGACCCTGGGCAACACAGGCGCGCCGCCCCGGCGCTTTGCACAGGGGCGGCGTTTTGCCGTTTGCGACCAGCTGCCTGTCAAGCGGCCTTGGCCTTGGCCAGGCCCTGCTGGCGACCCGGGCGGGCCTCCTTGAGGGTCACCAGTTCCTCGGCGCTGGTGGGGTGCAGCGGAATGGTCAGGTCCAGGTCGCGTTTGGTGGCGCCCATGCGCACGGCCACGGCAAAGCCCTGCAGCATCTCGTCTACATGGGCACCAATCATGTGGATGCCGACGACTTTTTCATTCTCTTCGGCGCAGACCAGCTTCATCGCGACGGGCGGCACCTCGCCCTTGGCGAAGGCGCGGTCCAGGCCGCCGAACTGGGTCTCGTAGATGCGCACTGAATCACCGAAGCGCTCCACGGCCTGCGGCTCGGTCAGCCCGACCATGCCGGCGGTCGGGTGGGTAAAGGTGACCGTCGGGATCTGGTCGTAGTCCACGGGCACAGGGTTCGTCTCCGGGGCATACCAGTGATCTGCCAGTCGGCGACCGGCCGCGATGGCAACCGGGGTCAGCGGACCCTTGCCTATGATGTCGCCCAGGGCATAGATGCCGTCGACGCTGGTCGCCTGCCACTCATCCACCGGGACGGTGCCATCGCGGGCCAGTTTGACACCGGCGTCTTCCAGCCCCATGTCAGCGGTGGCCGGCTTGCGGCCAACGGCCCATAGCACTTTCTCGTACGGGCCCAGTTCCTGGCCGCCCTCGAGCTGGACGGTCACGGCGCCGGGCTTGCCGCCCAGGCCGGCGACCTTCACGCCCAGGTGGCGGTCGATGCCCTGGTACTCCATGTGTTGATCAAGCGCCTGCGAGACCATCGGGTCGAACATCTCCAGCACGCGGTCCTCCATCGCAACCACGTCGGTCTTCACGCCCATGGAGCGCAGCATGCCGGCCATCTCCAGGCCGATGTAACCGGCGCCGATCACGGCGATGGATTCCGGCAGTTCGGTCCACTCGAAGAAGTCGTCGGAGGTCGCGCCCAGTTCGGCCCCTTCCAGCGGCGGCACGATCGGGGCACCGCCCATCGCCAGCACGATCCGCTCGGCGGTGTATTCGGTGCCGCTGTCGCTGATCACCTTGTTCCTGTCGGTCAGGCGAGCGCGTTCCGGGATGTGGGTCACGCCCAGCTTCTCCAGGTGCCCGGCCCAGAACTGGTTCAGGCCTTTCAGCATGGCCTGGCGCTGGTTCGCCAGATCGATGTAGCGGATGCCCTTGATCTCGACATCGACACCGAACTCGTGCGCCTGACGGGCCTGCGCAGCATGCTCGGCGGCATACCAGGTGAGCTTTTTCGGCACGCAGCCTTCGTTCACACAGGTACCGCCGAGCGGTTTCGGGTCGAACACGGCGACGCGCGCGCCGTGCGGGGCGGCGCGTTCCGCCACGGCCAAGCCGCCACTGCCGCCGCCAATCACGATGATGTCGTAGTGTTCCATGTCGGTTCCTCGAAGGGTTCGGTGAAAATGGTACATAACGACCGCGTTCCGCGCGGTCGCCAGGGTCTGCCATCCGTGTCCGGACGTCCGCCTGTGCGGGCATCCGGACACGGATGGCCACCCCACAGGGTGACCACCGGGGACGGGTCACAAGGACCCGACCCGGCAGGCGGGGTTACGCCGCCTTCTTCTCGCGGGAGATCCACTCCTGGAGATCTTCCGAGTCGCCGATGCGGTGGCCGCCCACGAATACCTGCGGGACGGTCATCGCACCGGTGGCGGCGCGCAGGCTGCGCAGGCTGGCGTCGCGGCCCAGCACGATCTCTTCGTAGTCGAGACCGGCGTTCTCGAGCATCTCCTTGGCACTGGCGCAGTACGGGCAGCCGGGCTTGGTGAAGACGACCACGTCTTCGGGGCAGGCCGCGTCCGGGGCGACGTGGGCGAGCATCGTGTCGGCGTCGGAGACCACGAAGGGGTCGCCCGGCTCGTCCGGCTCGATGAACTGCTTCTCGATCACACCGTCACGCACCAGCATGGAGTAGCGCCAGGAGCGGTGGCCGAAGCCGAGGTCGCTCTTGTCGACCAGCATGCCCATCTGCTCGGTGAACTCGCCGTTGCCGTCGGCGATGAAGGTCACGCGGTCGGCCTGCTGGTCAGCCTGCCAGGCCTCCATCACGAAGCCGTCATTGACCGAGATGCAGACGATCTCGTCGATGCCGTGCTTCTTGAGCACCGGCGCCAGCTCGTTGTAGCGCGGCACGTGGGCCGAGGAGCAGGTCGGGGTGAACGCGCCCGGCAGGGCGAAAACGACCACGTTGCGACCCTTGAACAGGTCTTCCGAGCGTACGTCGTTCCAGTCGTTGTCCTTGCGGCAGCGGAAGGTGACTTCCGGGACGCGCTGGCCTTCGCGATTTTCGAGTTCCATAAATACTCTCCTTAATTAAATGGCGCTTGCTTGTCAGTCAGGGATGAAGATTTCTTTTCGGCCGGGGTAGTTCCCGGCTACGGGACCCAAGGTAAGGCCTGGCCATCGATTGATCCAGTTTTATGTTTCTATTGTATCATTAGTTTTCGGCTATTGTGTATGCTTGACGTCACCCGGCCAAACCCGGAAGCTTGCCACCCCGATTCGAGTTCGCCTCGATTCGAGGACCGCGTTATGGTGGTCCGTATCAGTCCCCTCGCGACGACAGGTTGTGAATCCCGCCAGGCCCGGAAGGGAGCAACGGTAGCAGCTGCGTCGGGCGCCGGGGTGTGGCGGGTGCGGGCCACCACCCTTTTCCCTGCGGCCCCGACTCCTGCGGTGATGGCCCCGCACGCGGGCTCGCGAAAGACTGCACTGACGGGGGAGGCATGAGTCACCAGGTTCTGGCCCGCAAGTGGCGTCCCGGTCGTTTCGAGGACCTGGTCGGGCAACCGCATGTGGTGCGTGCTCTGGCCAATGCCCTGAGCGGGGATCGTCTGCACCATGCCTACCTGTTCGCCGGGACGCGCGGCGTGGGCAAGACCACGATCGCCCGCATCCTCGCGCGCTGTCTGAACTGCGAGACGGGTGTTACCCCGACCCCCTGCGGTGAGTGCCGTTCCTGCGTGGAGATCGCCGAGGGCCGGCATCTCGACCTGATCGAGGTCGATGCCGCGTCCCGTACCCGCGTGGACGACACCCGCGAGCTGCTGGACAACGTCTCCTATGCCCCGACGGCGGGGCGTTTCAAGGTGTACCTGATCGATGAGGTGCACATGCTCTCCGAGAAGAGCTTCAACGCCCTGTTGAAGACGCTGGAAGAGCCGCCGGATCACGTGAAGTTCCTGCTCGCCACGACTGATCCGCAGAAGCTGCCGGTCACCGTGCTGTCGCGCTGCCTTCAGTTCAATCTCAAGCCGATGCCGCCGGCGCTGATCGCCGAGCACCTGACGCGCATCCTCGAGGCCGAAGGCTTGCAGGCCGAACCGGGCGCGCTGCTGCGCCTGGGCGAGGCGGCCGAGGGTTCCATGCGCGACGCGCTGAGCCTGACTGACCAGGCCATCGCCTACGGCGGCGATCGCCTGACCGAGTCCGATGCCTGCGACATGCTGGGCCTGCTGCCGCGAACCCGCCTGACCGGCCTGCTGGACGCGGCGTTTTCCGGTGATGGTCCGGGCTTGATGCAGGGTCTGCAGGAGCTTACGGGGCTGGGGCCTGACTGGTCCCGCCTGCTGGACGAGCTGGCGGCCCTGGTGCATCGCGTGGCCGTGGAGCAGCTGGTTCGCAGTGCCGCCGGCGCGGACGGTGACGATGCCGCCGAACGCTGGGCGCGCGAGACCGCAGCTCGGGTGGATCCGGAAACCCTGCAGCTGACCTACCAGATCCTGATCCATGGAGCCCGCGATCTGCCCTGGGCGCCGGATGCGCAGATGGGCGTGGAGATGACCCTGTTGCGTCTGCTGGCCTTTCGGCCGGAAGGGCCCGGCGAAGGGGTCGTGCCCGTCGAGCGCCAGGGCGGGGCCCCGGCCGCACCGCAAGCTGGCCCGAGTGCGGGTTCGGCCATGGCCCGGCCCGACACCACGGCGCGGTCGGCTCCGCCCCCCATCCCGGAGCCGCCGCCCGAGCGGGTTCAGGAGCGGGTGCGCGAGCCGGATCCCGGCCCGGATACCGGGCCGGCCGAGTCTGCGCCGCCACCCCGGGATGCCAAGCCTGTCATGCCCCCGGAGCCGGATTCCGGGCCTTTTGACTGGCATCGCTTTGCCGAAGGTCTGCCGACCGGCACGGTGCGCGAACTCGCGCTGCATGGCGAATTGCAGCAACTGGATGACGAAAGCGTCGTGATCGCCGTAGCCCCGGGTACGCTCTATACCGATCGAACCCGTACGCGCCTGAAGGAGGCCCTGGAGAAACGCCTCGGGCACTCGGTGCGGCTGGAGATTGTCGACCAGACACAACCCTCGCAAGCCACGCCCGCTGCACGGCTTGCGGCAGACGCAGCGGAACGTCAGGCTAGCGCCGAAACGGCGATGCGCGAGGATCCGGTGGTACAGGCCCTGGGCGAGGCCTTCGGGGCCGAACTGGGCGCGGTACGCATTCGCGAGGACCGTGCGGGTGATGAGCCGTCCGCGTCGCAATCGATTGAACGATAACCCCTGCGCAAGGCGCAGGGCAGGAGAGCGAAATCATGATGAAAGGTGGCATGGGTGGCCTGATGAAGCAGGCCCAGAAGATGCAGGAAGACATGCAGAAGATGCAGGCGGAGCTGGCCGAAATGGAGATCGAGGGCCAGGCAGGCGGCGGTCTTGTGAGTGTGCTCATGACCGGCAAGTACGCGGTGCGCCGGGTCAAGATCGACCCCAGCCTGCTGGAGGACGACCGCGACATGATCGAGGACCTGGTGGCCGCGGCCATCAATGACGCCGTGCAGAAGGTCGAGTCCACCACCCAGGAGCGCATGGGCAGCCTGACCGAAGGTATGGGCCTGCCGGCCGGGATGAAGCTGCCGTTCTGATCGCGTCTCCCTGGGTCGGAACCGGCGCTGCGCGCGATGGACGCTGAACTCGACGAACTGGTGCAGGCGCTGCGCTGCCTGCCGGGTGTCGGTGCCAAGTCCGCGCGGCGTATGGCGCTGCACCTGCTGGAGCGCGACCGCGACGGTGCGCGCCGGTTGGCACGGGCCGTCGATCAGGCGGTCGAGCGCGTCGGGCACTGCCAGGTGTGCCGTACCTTGACCACCGCAGAGGTATGTCCTCGCTGCGCGGATCCCGAGCGCGACCCGGGCGTGATCTGCGTGGTCGAGAGCCCGGGCGATGTGATGGCCATCGAGTCGGCGACCGACTTTGCCGGCCGTTTCCACGTGTTGCTCGGGCGGTTGTCGCCGCTGGATGGCATTGGTCCCGAAGAGCTGGGGCTGGATCAGCTGGAGACGCGCTTGCAGGAAGAGGGCGTACGCGAGCTGATCCTGGCGACCAATACCTCGGTCGAGGGCGAGGTCACCGCGCACTACCTCGCGGAAATGGCGGCGCGCCACGGCATTCGCGCTACGCGCATCGCGCAGGGCGTGCCGACCGGGGGCGAGCTCGAGTACATCGATGCGGGGACCCTGGCGCATGCCTTGTCGGGGCGCCGCGATTACTGATCGGGATCAGGTTTTCGGGATGCATTGAATGCATTACCGTTTCCTGATATAAACCCGCGCGTCGTTTAGGAGAACATGATGGCTGACTGCATCTTTTGCAAGATCGTCGCGGGGGAGATCCCGGCGAAGGTCGTGTTCGAGGACGACCAGGTCCTGGCCTTTGAAGACCTGAATCCTCAGGCCCCGACGCATGTGCTGGTGATCCCGAAACAGCACATCGCCACCCTGAACGAACTGACCGCCGAGACGGCCCCGGTGATTGGGCACATGGCGCACGTGGCGGCACAGATTGCACGCGATCGCGGATTTGCGGAAAACGGTTATCGAACCGTGATGAACTGCAACCAAGACGGCGGGCAAACGGTCTACCATGTACACATGCACGTACTGGGCGGTCGCGCGCTGAGCTGGCCCCCGGGCTGATCGAGACAACACAACACGGACGATGCGGCGTGACGCGACGGAATCATCACGGTGAAGCCAGGCAAGCAGCGCGGGGCAACAGCCCGCAGCTGGCGCCTGCGCGTGTGCCGGTCGCGCTGGCACTGGCCGTCTTGTTCGGAGTGGCCGCCACCAGTGTGGCGCATGCCGACGATCGCTATTCCCTGACGTATACCCCCACCAGCACCGAGTCGACGCTTGGTGGGCCGGATCGCGTCGAGGAAGAAGCCGAGTACGAATCCGAGAGCGGGACCGTGGTGGACCCGGTGGGCATGGAGCCGATCGGTGGCGCGGCCCGCTCCGCGCCCAACGTCCTGCCGATGACCGATCCGGAACCCGCCTCGGCGAGTCGCGACTGGCGCTATCAACTGACGCTGCGCACCGAGACCACTGGTGGCCTTCCGGGTGACGAGACCGGTATGGGCGTCCTCTCCAGCCGCCTGTTCGAGGTGGAAGGGGCTTACCACCAGCAGCTGGGCGCGGGCTTTGGTTATGGCTTGAACCTGGGGGTTGGTATGGAGACTCGTCCGGGCTGGTCGGACCTGGGCCCGGAGACTGAATCCACGGCCTATTTCACCGACCTCAGCTTCGGCCCCACCTTTGCGTCCGGGTCTGGCCGCTTTGACAGCCAGTTCCGTGTCGGCGTGCGCCAGTCACTGACGAGTGGAGACGATGCCCTCGGCTTCGGCTACGGGGGCCGTCATCGCGAGTTGGGTCGCAGCGCGGGGTATCTCAGCCTCGACAGTCGCCTGCGCCTGCAGAATCAGTCCGAGTTGTCGCTGAGCCTGTATTACGACGACTACTCGCTGAACACCTCAAGCGACTGGATGTCCGATCGCCTCGATTTCGAGAGTACTCGCGACTCTTCGTCGTCGGTGGTCGGCGTGGAGATGGGGCTGACGTTCTAGTCGCCTTCCCCTAGCGTTTCTCCAGCGTCCCCAGTAGGGCGGTCCAGGCCTCGAGCCGTGCCACGGGCAGAGTGCCTTGATCGACGGCCTCCCTTGCCGCGCAGCCGGGTTCGGACTGGTGCCGACAATTGCGAAATCGGCAATTGTCGGCAAGCGCTTCGATATCCGGAAACCCGCGCACCAGCGCATCGATGGATTCCAGTTCCGGCGTAAAGTCGCGCACGCCCGGCGAGTCGATCCAGGCGCCACCCCCTGTCAATGAATACCACTGTGCCGTGACCGTCGTGTGGCGGCCCTCGCCGGACACCGCGAGATCTCCCGTTTCCGGAAGCTTGATATCACCGCTGCCGTGGCGCTCCAGCAGCGCGGCGATCAGCGAGGATTTGCCCACCCCGGACTGTCCGATCAGGATGTTGGTATGCCCCCGGGCGGCCTCGGCGAGGGCGGACAGCCCGTACCCACTGCGGGCGCTGACATGCAGGGGGTCAAGGTCCAGGTGAGCGTAAGGGGCCAGCCAGTCCCCCGTGTTGGCGGGTCCCGCGTCCTGCTTGTTCACCAGGATCCGTGGCCGTGCGGGGAGGTTGTATACCGCAACCAGGAAACGGTCGATCAAGTACCGCGCCGGCATCGGGGAGGGCGCGATCACGATCCAGACGGTGTCGATGTTGGCCGCGATGACCTTGCGCCGGCCAAAGCCGTCCTGGCGCACCAAGGTATTGTCCCGGGCCAGGCGCCGCTGAACCTGCTCGCCGGTCGCATCCATCTCCACGCGATCACCGCAGGCGAGATCCTTCACCCGGCGGTGCAGCCGAATGCGGCGCGGCACCGCGTTCGCCGGCGCCGCGATGTCGGCCATCTGGTTGTGGCGGGCGTGAACCCGGCCGACCCGGCTCAAGAGGTCGGACCAGCCGGTGCCGTGCTGGTCACGCTGTTAGTCAAAGAGCGCATCGATGCGGGCGGCGCAGATCAAGTCGTTCTCCGTCAGGCCACCCACCGCGTGCGTCGAGAATTGCACCGAGCAACGGTTGTAGCCGACCGCCATGTCCGGGTGGTGATCCTCGACATGGGCGATCCAGGCCACCGCGTTCACGAACGCCATCGTCTCGTGAAAGTTCTTGAATTTGAAGCCGCGCTGGATGCTGCGGCCCGCCTCGTCGATGCCCCAGTGGCTGTCCAGCTGGCCGAGGCCGCGCTCGGCGTCCGCGCGCGACATCGGCTCGGTGAACCCTTCACAGGCTTGGCAGTGCTTGGTCTTCAGGTCACTCATCGAACTGGTAGTACTCCGCGTTCAGGTAGGCCACCACCGCCTCGATCTCGTCGTCGAACCAGTTGGTGCCCAGTTGTGCGTTGCAGTTGTTCACCTGCCGGACCAGGTGGTCATAGTCGCCAACGATCCGGTTGTCGCGCGTGTACAGGTCCGTACCGTCGCCACCGACCATGTCGGCATGACAGCTGATGCAGTTGTCCTGATGCAGGTTCTTGCCCTTCTGGATGTCGTCGGCCTGGGCGGTGCCCAGCGAAAAACCGAGGCCCAGGGCCGCAAGGCTTGAGATGATCAGTCGCATGATTCCCTCCTTTGTGGGGAATGGATCCGGCGGGGCCGTATGGCCCCCGAGACCTTGGCCGCGTTGCAGGTGAGCAAAACGGACAACGTCATCCTGGACCATGATGATAGACTTTGAGCGCACAGGAAAGGAGCGGGCATGGCAGCGAGCGCCGAAAACCTGATCTGGATCGATCTCGAGATGACCGGCCTGGATCCCCAGAACGACCGAATCATCGAGGTGGCCACCATCGTCACCGACAAGGAACTCAACATCCTGGCGGAGGGCCCGGTCCTCGCGATCTACCAGCCCGCCGACGTGCTGGATGCGATGGACGAATGGAATCGGCGCACGCACGGGGCCTCCGGCCTGATCGAGCGCATCCGCCACAGCAGTACGGACGCGGCCGCCGCCGAACGCGAGACGATCGACTTCCTGTCCGACTATGTGCCGAAAGGGGCCTCGCCGATGTGCGGGAACTCGATCTGTCAGGATCGGCGTTTCATGGCGCGCCTGATGCCGGAGCTGGAGGCCTATTTCCACTACCGTAACCTGGACGTCTCCACGCTCAAGGAGCTGGCCCGACGCTGGGCCCCCGACGTGCTCTCGAAGCTGCAGAAGAACGCCTCGCACCAGGCGTTGCAGGACATCCGCGACTCCATCGACGAACTTCGCGTCTACCGCGAACACTTCATCCAGCTGCCGCCCGCCGCCGCCCACGACTGATCGCGCTTCGTCGCGCCCTGCGCCGTTCAGGCTGGGCCTGGTTCGTCTTTCAGTGTTTACGGTGGTTTCGGTCCGCCGCCCGCCAAGCGCTCACTCGCGAGCGCGCCGCGCCCGTTGTTAATCAAAAACGGGCTTCTTTGCTCGTGCAAAGAAGTAACCAAGAAACACGCCCGGGATTCGCCCGGGAACCTTGCTCCGGACGCGCCAGGCCGGCGGCGCTGAAACTCGCTGCGCTCAGACAGTCAGCGCCCCGTGTCTATTATGAATCGTCCGGCCTGTCACGCCCTCCACAAGGGGCTCATATCGGGAGGGTAGGTCAAAACAGAAGGCGCTCCAGCGCCTGCCAAAAGTCCCGCGCTGTAGGGTGCGGTTGAGCGCAGCGAAACGCACCGTTCCGACGTTGGGGCAACCCTGATGCGATTCGCTGCGCTCATCACATCCTACGATGGGGTCTGGCGCCCGCTGGCGGGCGCGGCACGCCAGGGCCGCAGGCCGCGCGTGCCCAGGATGTCGGGACACCTTGCCTCCATCCATTGGCACGAACGTCAGGCCAGCCGTTGTCTTGACCTTATCCCCCCGTATGAAGCCCCTTGCGGAAGGGTCCTCGGGCCGGACGATTCAAAATAGACACGGGGCGCTGACTGTCTGAGAGAAGCCGGAAGGCGTAGCGAGTTTCAGCGCCGCCGGCCCGAGGGCCCTGGAGCAAGGTTCCCGGGCGGAATCCGGGTGCCCTTCTTTGGGTACTTTCTTGGGCAAGCAAGAAAGTACCTCGCGGCGCGCTCGCGAGTGAGCGCACGGCAGTATGCGGACCGAAGGCACGTAAACCCCGGATGCCGAACCAGGCCCAGCCTCAACGGCGCTGGCAACTGACCACAGGCGGGGTTGCATAGTAAGGCACTGGTGCGGAAACCGGCCGGGAGGCGGAGGCTAGTAGAAACGGCCGAGGGCGCCGCGAACCTGCACCTCGGTCTCCGGCGTCAGGTGCGCGCCCAGCTCCAGCGGATGATCCGGCAACAGCAGCACCACCGACGAGCCGAGGTTGAAGCGCCCCATCTCGGCCCCGCGCTCGAGCGTGATCTCGCGATCCGGGTATTCGCTGCAGCTGTAGGGCTGTCCGGCCGGTGGCGTCACCTCGCCCGCCCATACCGTCTCGATCGAGCCGACGTTCTGGGCCCCGATCAGGGCGACGGCCATCGGCCCGAAATGCGTGTCGAAGCAGGCCACCACGCGCTCGTTGCGGGCATACAGGCGCGGGACATGGCGCACGATGCGCGGCGCGACCGAGAACAGCCGGCCGGGCACATGCAGCATGTGGGTCAGCGTGCCGGTCAACGGCATGTGCAGCCGGTGGTAATGCCGCGGCGACAGATAGAGCGTTACGAAATGGCCATGGCGAAACGGTTCGGCAAGGTCTTCCTCCCCGCCCAGAAGCTCCCGCACCGTATAGTGGTGGTCCTTGGCCTGAAAGATCTGGCCGGCCTCGATGCGCCCGGCCGCGCTGACCCGCGAGTCGGCGGGGCTCACGACCGTGTTGTCGTCACCCGCCAGGGGGCGGGCGTCCTCGCGCAGCGCCCGTGTGAACAGGGCATTGAAGCTGGGGTAGGCCCCGATGTCGGGCTCCGCCGCCTCGTCCATGTTCAGCCCGTACTGGCGCACGAACCAGCGCAGCAGTGGCTGAACGCGCGGGCTCTCGATGCGGGCCAGGCGGTGCACCACCCGCGACAGCGCATGCTGCGGCAGCAGGTGGGAAGCTCGGGCCAGCCAGGGGTCTAGGGCACTCATTGGAATACTCGGTTCGGGCGCACGGGACGAAAGCGAGCCGGTATGATGACGGCCCCCACGCCAATGGGAAAGGCCCAAATGGAATCCACCACAGGACTGCGCACGCTGCGCGACTTCATCCGCTTTGGCGCGAGCCAGTTTCGCGCGGCCGGGCTGAGCTTCGGCCACGGGACGGACAACGCCTTCGACGAGGCCGCCTGGCTGGTGCTGCATACGCTGCATCTGCCGCTGGATCTGCCCGAGAGCTGGTGGTCGTCGAACCTGAGCGAGGCCGAACGCACGCGGGTGATTGCGGTGCTGCGCACGCGCATCGAGACCCGCAAGCCAGCGGCCTATCTGACCGGCGAGGCCTGGTTTGCCGGGCTGCCTTTCTTTGTCGACGAACACGTGCTGGTGCCGCGCTCGCCCCTGGCGGAGCTGATCGCGGTCGGTTTCGAACCGTGGATCGAGGCCGATTCGGTGGAGCGGGTGCTGGATCTGTGCACGGGCGGCGGCTGCATCGGTATCGCCACGGCGCTGGCCCTGCCGCAGGCACAGGTCGATCTGAGCGATGTCTCCGAACCGGCGCTGGCCATCGCAGCGCGCAACATCGAGCGCCATGGCGTCGGTGACCGCGTGCAGGTGCGGCACTCCGATGTCTTCGATGCGCTGGGGACGGAGGATCGCTACGACCTGATCGTGAGCAATCCGCCCTATGTTGATGCCCGCGACATGGCCGAGCTGCCGCAAGAGTACCGCCACGAACCCGAATTGGGCCTGGCTGCGGGCGAGGACGGGCTCGACATCGTGCGCCGCATCCTGGCCGATGCGCGCCGCCATCTGACCGAGGACGGCGCGCTGATCGTCGAGGTCGGCAACAGCCAGCCCGCGGTGGAGGAGGCCTTCCCGGATCTGCCGCTGATCTGGCTGGAGTTCGAATCCGGTGGCCACGGGGTCTTCCTCGCGTATGCCCGGGATCTTCCGTAGTCTTCGCGGGCTGGGAATGAACAGAAACGAAGGAAACACGGCAATGATTCGAGTGGCAGTGGCGGGCGCCGCCGGGCGCATGGGGCAGAACCTGGTGCAGGCCGTCGAGGATCACCCCGGAGGCACGCTGGGGGCGGCGAGCGAACGACCGGGCAGCGAGCGTCTCGGTACCTCCGTGGGGTCGGCGGCCTCGGTCCAGCTGGTCGAGGACCTGGCGACCGTGGCCGATGACTTCGATGTCCTGATCGACTTCACCAGCCCTGAGGCGACCATGCAGCACCTGGAGCTGTGCCGCGCGCACGGCAAGGCGCTGGTGATCGGTACCACGGGCCTGGATGCCGCGCAGGAGCAGCGGCTGCGAGACGCGGCCGGGGCGATGCGCATCGTCTATGCGCCGAACATGAGCGTCGGGGTGAACCTGACCTTCAAGCTGGTCGAGCTGGCCGCCCGCGCACTGGGCGACAGCGTGGATGTCGAGATCCTCGAGGCGCACCACCGGCACAAGGTGGATGCCCCCTCGGGCACGGCCCTGAAGCTCGGCCGGGTGGTGGCCGAGGTCCTGGGGCGCGACCTGGAGCACGACGCCGTCTACGGCCGCGAGGGCCAGACCGGGGCGCGTGACCGGCGCACCATCGGGTTCGCGACCGTGCGTGCCGGCGACATCGTGGGCGAACACACCGCGCTGTTCGCCGGCGAGGGGGAACGCATCGAGATCACCCACAAGGCCTCCAACCGCGGGATTTTCGCCTCGGGGGCGGTGCGTGCGGCGGTATGGCTGGCTGGTGCCGAACACGGCCTGTACGACATGCAGGACGTACTGGGGCTGCGGGAGCTCTAAGATCCAGCTGCTTTAGGGAGACGCTGATTTAATCGCACGTCCGCGTTGGTGCCCCCTGTTTTCCGAGACAAGGCGCGTCGCGCAGCGGGTAGTGGTTCTACCCGCAAGCGGCGCAACGAAGGATCGGGGAACAGGGGGCACCAACCCCACAAGCCATTGAACGCAGGGGCTCGGCCGCTTTTGCGCGCGCACAGCGTTGCGGCTCCTTTGTGCAGAATGACTGCACGGCAGTCACCGCGCCTTGTTCGCACGCAAAAGCGACTCGAGCGCGGACGTGCGATTAAGTCAGCGTCTCCCTAGCTGCGCGGCTTGAAGCCGGGCGGGTGGCGCGCGATCCAGACGACGAAGTCCTGCACGACCGGCTCGGCGAGCAGTGCCTCCGCGGTGTTCAGGCGCTCGGCCAGGGTCTGCTCGTCAAAGTGCTTGTGGATGTGGTCGTGGCAGGGGCGGCAGACCCAGAGGATTCGCTGTTCGCGCTCGCTCCGACTGAACAGGCGCCGGATGCGCTTGCGGCGGTGCTGCTTGCGCGGGATCAGGTGATGCCGCGTCAGGTCGTCCATCGACCGGCCGCACAGCCCGCAGGCCGGTGGCGGGCCGGGCACCCCGGGCGTCATGGCTTCGTCCTGGCTCACGGCATGTCGTGCGCGCCCCCGGCGGGAGGCGATGTGCGGCCACCCATGCGGCAGCGCGGGGGCGGCTCGGTGATCGCGTAGGCCGGATCGCCCAGGTCCATAATGCAGGGCGCACCCTCGGGATCGACAATCCGCTGCAGCATGCCGCCGAGGGCGTCGAGGCTGTCGCGCCGGGGGAGTTCGCCGACCTGGCGCGAGGTGATGGGCTCCCAGTCGCCGTTGCGCTCCTCCGCGATCTCGAAGCCGAACGGGAAGAAGCCGGGGACCCCCAGGCGGATGTCGGTGACCACGAGCCGGTCGGGGCCCTCGTCATGCGCGGTGCGATGAAAGCGCAGGAAGTCGCCGGAGAACCACTGCAGGCGCTGCCCGTCTTCCAGCGCCAGCGCGGCCTCGCGCAGTTCCGGGTCACCGCGCTCGAAGCGTTCGAAGTCGGGTCGGATCGGGTCGTCGAAGATGCCGACCCAGGCATCCAGGAACTCGTCGCCGTTGATCACGGTGACACGCCACAGCAGCAGGTTGAACGGGGTCGGCTGGACCATTCGCGGTTGCTCTTCCAGCTCCATCGCCGCCAGCACGGGCTGGATGCGGTGGTCGATCCAGGCCTTCAATGCCAGGCCGGAGCCGGCATAGACGGTCGAGAGTACGAGCCCGGCGACCAGCAGGCGCGGGGCGAAGCGGTAGAACAGCGCGCCGATCGCCGCGACCAGCAGCGGCAGGGTGTAGAACGGGTCGATCACGAAGATCGAGCCCGTGGACAGGGGGCCGACTGGCAATGGCCAGAGTACCTGGGTGCCGTAGGTGGTCAGCAGGTCGTTCAGCGAGTGGGTGGCCCAGATCAGGAAGAAGAACAGCCACCAGCGGCCAAAGCCGATTTCCCGCGTTGCCGGGACCTTGGCGAGCAGCCCCGCGACGCCGGTGGCCACCAGCAACTGCACCAGCCAGGAGTGCGTAAAGCCCCGGTGGTGGATGAACTCCGATACCGCGTCCCCGTAAGCTATGAACGCGTCCAGGTCGGGCAGCAGCGCGACACCGGCGCCCAGTACCACGGCCTTGCGCCCCAGGCGGGAGCCGAGGGTGAGGCCGCCGATCACGGCGCCGAGACTGGCGTGGGTAATGGGGTCCATGCGCGATAATTCCTTTGTTTAAGGCCCGTGAATTACGAGCCTGCGACCGGGTCACGGGGCGCGAGTTCGGGCGATCAAACCAGAGCGGTGGACATGACTCAAGCCACAGCGGCGAAAGACTGGCATTTCTGGGTGGACCGGGGCGGGACGTTCACCGACCTGGTCGCACGTGATCCGGCGGGGCGCCTGCACACCCGCAAACTGCTGTCGGAGAACCCGGAGGCCTACCGCGATGCGGCCGTGCAGGGGATTCGCGATCTGCTGGAGCTCCCGGCCGAAGCACCCATTCCGGAGGGCGTGGTACACGAGGTGCGCATGGGCACGACCGTGGCCACCAACGCCCTGCTCGAGCGCAAGGGGGAGCCCACACTCCTGGTGATCACTGAGGGGCTGGAGGATGCGCTGGCGATCGGCCATCAGGCGCGCCCCGATCTTTTCGCCCGCGAGATCCACCTGCCGTCCCCGGTCTACGCACGGGTGGAGCCGGTGCACGAACGGGTGAATGCGGCCGGCGAGGTCCTCATCCCGGTCGATCTGGACGCGCTGAGGCCGCGGCTGCAGGCGGCGCTGGCAGACGGCATCCACTGCGTGGCCATCGTCTGTCTGCATGGCTATCGCTACCCGGCACACGAGCAGGCGATCGCCTCGCTGGCGCGCGAACTGGGGTTCACCGAGGTCGCGACCAGCCACGCGACCAGCCCGCTGATCAAGCTGATCCCGCGCGGCGAAACCACGGTGGTCGACGCCTATCTCTCGCCGGTGCTGCGCCGTTATGTCGAACAGGTGGCGGGTGAGCTGGGCCGTGTACCCCTGCGGTTCATGCAGTCGCATGGCGGGCTGGTGGACGCGGCCCGGTTTCGCGGGCGCGACGCGATCCTGTCGGGGCCGGCCGGAGGGATCGTCGGGGCACTCAAGACCGCCGGTCCGCTCGGCTTCGAACGCCTGATCACCTTCGACATGGGGGGCACCTCTACCGATGTCGCGCATCTGGCGGGGGCGCTGGAGCGCCGCCAGGAGAGCGAGGTGGCCGGTGCGCGGCTGCGTGTGCCCATGCTCGATATCCATACGGTCGCGGCCGGGGGCGGATCGATCTGCCGCTTCGATGGCATCCGTCTGCGCGTGGGACCGGAGTCCGCCGGCGCCCAGCCCGGACCTGCCTGCTACGGCCAGGGCGGGCCGCTGACCGTGACCGACTGCAACCTGCTGCTGGGGCGGCTGCGCCCGGAGTACTTCCCGGCGGTGTTCGGGCCGGATCGCGACCGCCCGCTGGATCCGGAACCGGTGCGCCGACAGTTCGCGGAGCTGGCCGCCGCGGTGGCGGCCGCGACCGGGGAACCCGCGACCTCGGAGAGTCTGGCCGAGGGGGCGCTGCAGATCGCGGTGGAGCATATGGCCCAGGCGATCAAGACCATCTCGGTGCAGCGCGGGCATGACGTCTCGCGTTATGCGCTGGTCTGTTTTGGTGGCGCCGGGGGGCAGCACGCCTGCCGCGTGGCGGAGCAGCTGGGCATGCGGCATATCCTGTTTCATCCGCTCGGTGGCGTGCTGTCCGCCTACGGCATGGGGCTGGGCGAGTTGCGCGCCCTGCGCGAACGCAGCCTGGAGTGGCCGCTGGACGAGCCGCATGCCGGGGCGATCGAGTCCGCCCTGGCGGAACAGGCCGAGGCCGCCCGCGCCGCGCTGGCGGAGCAGGGTGTGGCGGCGGAGGACATGCGCATCGAGCGGCGGCTGCATCTGCGCCTGGCCGGTTCGGACACCGCGCTGGAGGTCCCGGCGGGCGAGCCCGCGGCGTTGATGGCGGCCTTTGCCGAGGCCTACCGCGCGCGCTACGGCTTTGCCCCGCCGGATCGTGAGCTGGTGGTGGCGATCGCGACGGCCGAGGCGATCGCCGCCCCGAGGGAGACCGCATCGGAGCGCATGGCGGCAGCGGCGGCCCGGGGTCCTGCGCCGGAGGCGGATACGGTCGCGATGGTCATCGACGGCGAACACCGCCATGTGCCGCTGTACCGGCGCGAGTCCCTGCAGCCCGGCATGACCCTGGCCGGCCCGGCCATCGTGATCGAGTCGACCGCGACGCTGGTGCTGGAGCCCGGCTGGGCCGGGTGCATCGAGGCGGACGGGACCCTGCGGCTGGATCGCGAGCGGGGCAGCGCGCGGCGTCCGGGTACGGCGCCAGCAAACCCCGAGGCCGTCCCGCGCGATCCGATCCTGCTGGAGGTGTTCAACAACCGCTTCATGGCGATCGCCGACCAGATGGGCTTCACCCTGCGCAACACCGCGCACTCGGTGAACATCAAGGAGCGCCTGGATTTCTCCTGTGCACTGTTCGACACCGAGGGCCGTCTGGTCGCCAATGCCCCGCACATGCCCGTTCATCTCGGCTCCATGGGGGCCAGCGTGCGCGCGGTGGTGGAGGCGTTCGCCGGCGACCTGCGCCCGGGCGATGCCTTCGTGCTGAACGACCCCTACAACGGCGGCACCCACCTGCCGGACATCACCGTGGTCACGCCCGTGTTCCTGGATGGGGGTGAACAGGTGACCGAAGACCCGTCTGCAGCGGCCGGTGCCCCCGCGTTCTTCGTCGCCTCGCGCGGGCATCACGCCGATGTCGGCGGCATTACCCCGGGCTCCATGCCCGCGTTCTCCACCCGTCTTGAGGAGGAGGGTGTGCTGATCCCGCCCACCCGGCTGGTGCGCGACGGGGTGTTCGACAGCGACCACCTGCGTGCACTGCTCGGAGAGGGCGTGTGGCCGACGCGCAACCCCGATCAGAACCTCGCCGACCTGGAGGCCCAGGTCGCGGCCAACCGCAAGGGACTGGAGGAGCTGGGCCGGCTCCTGGATGAGTACGGCGCGGCCATGGTGACAGCCTATATGGGCCACGTGCTGGACAACGCGGCCGAGGCGGTGGAACGGCTGATCCCGCAGCTCGAGGCCGGCACGTTCGCGTATGCGATGGACAACGGCGCCGAGGTGCGGGTACAGGTCGCCCCCGATCCCGCCGACCGGCGCCTGCGCATCGACTTCACCGGTACCAGCGCGGTACGCGGGGACAACTTCAACGCGCCGAGCTCCATCGTGCGCGCGGCGGTGCTGTATGTACTGCGTACCCTGCTGGAGGATGCGATCCCGCTGAACGATGGCTGCCTGACGCCGGTCGACCTGGTCATTCCGGAGGACGGCCTGCTGAACCCGGCGCCGCCCGCCGCGGTGGTGGCCGGCAATGTCGAGACCTCGCAGGTGGTCACCGATGCCCTGTTCGGGGCGCTGGGGGTGCAGGCGGCGGCCCAGGGCACGATGAACAACCTGACCTTCGGCAATGCCGACTACCAGTACTACGAGACGATCGCCGGAGGGGCCGGCGCGGGGCCGGGTTACGCCGGGGCCAGCGCGGTGCAGACCCACATGACCAACTCGCGGCTGACCGACCCCGAGGTGCTGGAGAGCCGCTTCCCGGTGCGGGTGGAGCGCTTCGCCTACCGCCGCGGCTCAGGGGGGCAGGGGCATTATCCGGGCGGTGATGGAGTGATCCGCCGGCTCGGGTTCGACCAGGCGATGGAGGTCGTGCTGTTGTCCAACCGTCGCCGGGTGCCGCCGTTCGGGATCGCCGGTGGCGGGCCGGGTGCGCCGGGGGAGGATGCGATCCTGCGCGCCGACGGCACGCGCGAACCGATGTCCGCCTGCGATCGCCGCCATGTAGAGCCAGGGGATGCGATCGAGATACGCACACCCGGCGGCGGTGGCTACGGAGACCGTCGCAGCGATGCGTAGGCGTTGAATCGCGGGAACCGGGCACATTTCCCGGGGTCCATCTGGGACTCAGGGGGAGATGCGGCATGCAGCAGATGATGAAATGGGCGGAGCAGGGACGCGTGCCGGATATGCTGGTGCGTGCGGGGATCCGCCTGCTGCTGGCGGAGCGCCTGGCAGAGGTCTCCGGCACGGCCGAGGAGACCATGGAGCGGCGCTACGCCCTGATCGAATCCATGCGCGCTTCTCCCGTTGCCCTGTCCACCGATATTGCCAACGAGCAGCACTACGAGATCCCCACCGCTTACTTCGAGCATTGCCTGGGCCCGCGCCTCAAGTACTCCAGCGCCTGGTGGCCGGAGGGCGTCGACAGCCTCGATGCGGCCGAAGAGGCGATGCTGCACCTGACCTGCGAGCGCGCCGGGATTGCCGATGGCCAGCGGGTGCTGGAACTGGGCTGCGGCTGGGGGTCGCTGTCGCTGTGGATGGCCGAGCAGTACCCTGGCGCAGAGATTACGGCCGTCTCGAACTCCAATACCCAGCGGGCCTTTATCGAGGCCCGCCGCGATGACCTCGGGCTCGCCAATCTCGAGGTCCTGACCGCGGACATGAACACGTTCGCCCCGCCGTCGCCGGGCTTTGACCGGGCGGTCTCGATCGAGATGTTCGAGCATATGCGCAACTGGCCGGAACTGCTGCGGCGCATTGCCGGGTGGCTCAATCCCGGCGGGCGCTTCTTCATGCATGTGTTCGCCCATCGAGAGCACGCCTATGTGTTCGAGTCCGAGGGCGAGCATGACTGGATGGGGCGGTACTTCTTCCGCGACGGCCTGATGCCGTCGGACGACCTCGCGCGGCACTTTCAGGAGGACCTGCGTGTGATCCGCCAGTGGCGCGTCGGTGGGCAGCACTATGCCCGCACGCTCAATGGGTGGCTGGCCCGCCAGGATCGTGCCCGCGACACGCTGATGCCCCTGTTCGAGACGGCCTATGGCGCACAGCAGGCGGCACTCTGGTTCCAGCGCTGGCGGATCTTCTACATGGCCTGCGCGGAGCTGTTCGACTACGGCGGCGGCGACGAGTGGTTCGTCTCCCATGTGCTGTTCGAACGGCCGGGAGACTGATCGCGATGGAGACACTGATGGCGTTTCTCTGGGGGCTTCTGGCCAGCATGGGCCTGATGACCCTGGTCTGGGCCGGCAGCGTATGGCGCCACGACGCCAGCCTGGTCGACCGTTTCTGGGGCCTGGGCTTCGTGGTCGTGACGCTGGTCTGGTGGGGGCTTGCGGGCTGGCCGTCGCAGGGCCTCTGGATCGCGATCCCGGTGCTGGTGTGGGGTCTGCGGCTGTCGCTGTTCATTACCTGGCGCAACTGGGGTCACGGCGAGGACGGGCGCTATACCGACATGCGCGAGGGGCTGTCGGACCGGGCCTTCGCCGCGCGCAGCCTGGTCACGATCTTCTGGCTGCAGGGTGCGCTGGTGGCCGTAATCGGCCTGCCGATGTTGGCGGTGACGAATGCCGCAAGCATCTGGTGGCCGCTGGCGGCGCTGGGCGCGTCGGTCTGGGTGCTGGGCACGCTGTATGAATCGGTCGCGGACGCGCAGATGGCGCGCTTCCGGGGCGATCCTGCAAGGCGGGGCAAGGTCATGGACCAGGGTTTATGGCGCTACAGTCGGCACCCGAACTACTTCGGCGAGATCGTCGTCTGGGTGGGCTACGGCTTGCTCGCGCTGGCCGCCGGGGGCTGGTGGGCGGTGCCCTCGGCGATCCTGATGATCGTGCTGATCCTGCGTGTGTCGGGCGTCACGTTACTGGAAAAACGTCTGCATGCCTCGCGGCCGGGCTATGCGGACTATGCGCGGCGCACCAATACGCTGATCCCGGGTCCGCCACGATCTTAAGGAAACACCGATCCGTCGCCGATTTCGGTGGCACTCCCTTGCTGTGCTTTCCCCGTCCGCGCTATAAAGCGCGCATCTTTCCGGTCTTCCGACGCGCGTTGGAGGCCGAGTTTCCCGATCGCCGATCTCACAGCAGGGCCCTACGCACGCATGAGCGCTACGCCGAGTCCCGTCCAGACCATTGAACTGAAAGGGCGCATGATGCTGGTGTCGGTGCTGCGGGTGTTCCAGACCGACCCCCGGCAGCTTGGCGAGCAGCTGGTCGCGCACCGCGAACAGGCCCCGGACCTGATGCGCGACATGCCCATCGTGCTGGACCTCGAGCCGGTGGCCGAGGCGCCCGAGAGCGACCTGCAGGCGACCATCGAGCAGGTGCGCGCCGAGGGCTTCAAGCTGATCGGCCTGCATGCCGGCGAGGTCGCCGAGCGTCTGCAGAGCTATTCCGAGCTATTCGATGTGTTGCCCGTGCTGCAACTGGGTGGCCGCGGTGGCGCGCCCAGTGGCGAGGTGCCCCTGGATGAAGGCGAGCCCCCGGAGCCGGCGCCGAGCAAGAAGGGCAAGAAATCCGCGGACAGGTTGGCCGAGGCCGCCCCCGCGGTCCACAGCGCGACCCGCGTGGTGGATCGTCCTGTCCGTTCCGGGCAGCAGATCTACGCCCGCGGCGGCGACCTGCTGGTGACCGGGGCGGTGTCCGCCGGTGCTGAACTGCTCGCGGATGGCCACATCCATGTGCTGGGTCCTCTGCGCGGGCGGGCACTCGCCGGCGTGCGGGGCCTGGAGACGGCTCGGATCTTCTGCCGGCGACTGGATGCAGAGCTTTTGTCTATCGCGGGACATTACCGGGTGGCCGAGGATATCGCCGAGTCCGAGCGTGGCGAGAACCGGCTGGTGACACTCGCGGGCGAAAGCCTCAAGATCGCTGAAATCTGAGCGAGCGGCGTAGAGGGCGCTCGGTCCTGTATACGTCATCGCGCGACGACCAAGGAGAAGCAGCCACCATGGCACGCATCGTAGTGATTACCTCGGGCAAGGGCGGGGTCGGCAAGACCACCACCTCTGCCGCGATCGCCACCGGTCTGGCCCTGCGCGGCCACAAGACGGCCGTGATCGATTTTGACGTCGGCCTGCGCAACCTGGATCTGATCATGGGCTGCGAGCGCCGCGTGGTGTATGACTTTGTCAACGTGATCAATGGCGACGCCAACCTGAAACAGGCGCTGATCCGCGACAAGCGCGCAGACAACCTGTACATCCTCCCGGCCTCGCAGACGCGCGACAAGGACGCCCTGACGCAGGACGGTGTGGAGCGCGTGCTGAACGAGCTGTCCGAGGACTTCGAGTACATCATCTGCGACAGCCCGGCGGGGATCGAGCGGGGCGCGCTGATGGCGGCCTACTTTGCTGACGAGGCCATCGTGGTCACCAACCCCGAGGTCTCCTCGGTGCGCGACTCCGACCGCATCCTCGGCATCCTCGCCAGCAAGACCCGGCAGGTGGAACAGGGCGGCGAGCCGATCCAGGGGCGCCTGCTGCTGACCCGCTATGCCGCGGAGCGCGCCGCGCGCGGCGAGATGCTCAGTATCGAGGACGTGGGTGAGATCCTGGCCATCGACCTGCTGGGTGTGATCCCCGAATCGCAGGCCGTGCTGAACGCCTCGAATGCCGGCCAGCCCGTGGTGCTGGACGAGGAATCCGACGCCGGTCAGGCCTACCAGGATGCAGTGGATCGCTTCCTGGGCGAGGAGCGCCCGCTTCGCTTTGTCGATGTACCGAAGAAGGGCTTCTTCGGACGCCTGTTCGGGGGCTGACCATGGGCATCTTCGACTACTTCCGCCAGCCGCGGCAGAAAAGCGCCAGTGTTGCCAAGGAACGCCTGCAGATCATCGTGGCGCGCGAACGTGCGGCCCGGGGCGGGCCGGATTATCTGCCCGCGATGCAGCAGGAACTGCTGCAGGTCATCCGCAAGTACGTGAAGGTCAACGACGACGCCGTGCAGATGAACGTCGACCGCGAGGGCGACTGCGAGGTGCTGGAGTTGAACATCATCCTGCCCGACGATCGGGGCTAGCATATGTTCAGCCCGTCTCTCGCTGTAGGAGCTCAGCCCCCTGAGCGATGGGGAGCCAGGCCCGGCCCCCATCGGCCAGAGGGCTGGCCTCCTACGGTGGGTTGCCCCGGCCCCATCGGCTTAACATCGGCATAAGGCACATGATCCGTCCATGAGAATCCTGGTCACCGGCAGCGCCGGTTTTATTGGCAGCGCCCTCTCCCTGCGCCTGCTGGAGCGGGGCGACGAGGTCATCGGCGTCGACAACCTCAACGACTACTACGATGTCTCGCTGAAAGAGGCACGCCTGGCGCGCACGCAGGACCACCCGAGCTATACCGAGGTCCGCGAGGACATCGCCGACCGCGCGGCGATGGAGCGGGTGTTTCGCGAGCATCGCCCGGAGCGGGTGGTCAACCTGGCGGCTCAGGCCGGGGTGCGCTACTCGCTGGAGAACCCGGCGGCCTATGTCGACACCAACCTGGTCGGCTTCGGCAACATCCTGGAGGGCTGCCGGCACAACGGTGTGGAGCACCTGGTCTACGCCAGCTCCAGCTCCGTCTACGGCGCCAACACCACGATGCCGTTCTCGGTACACGACAACGTCGACCACCCGCTGAGCCTCTACGCGGCGAGCAAGAAGGCCAACGAGCTGATGGCGCATACCTATGCGCACCTCTACCAGCTCCCGGTGACGGGCCTGCGCTTCTTTACCGTCTACGGCCCCTGGGGCCGACCGGACATGGCGCTGTTCCTGTTCACGAAGAAGATCCTGGCGGGCGAGCCGATCGACGTCTTCAACTACGGCCACCACCGCCGTGACTTCACCTACATCGACGACATCGTCGAGGGCGTGATCCGCGCGCTGGATCGTCCGGCACGGGCCAATCCTGCGTGGACCGGGGCCGAGCCCGATTCGGCGACGAGTGCGGCACCCTACCGGCTGTACAACATCGGCAACCACGAGCCGGTGGAGCTGATGCGCTACATCGAGGTGCTGGAAGACTGCCTGGGCAAGAAGGCCGAGAAAAACCTCCTGCCCCTGCAGCCGGGCGATGTGCCGGACACCTACGCCGATGTCGAGGCCCTGCGCGAGGACGTGGGCTATGCCCCCGCGACCGCGGTGGAAGACGGTATCGCCCGCTTTGTCGAGTGGTATCGCGAGTACTACCGCGTCTGATCAGTAACCCGGGCGCGCCGTACTGGCGCGCTACCCCCAGTACCCCTGCCGGAACCACTGGCCGCTGCGCAGGCAGCGGTACAGCCACAGCCTGCGACCCTGCCGGTCGCGCGTGACCGCGTAATCGCGGCGTACATCCTGCCCGCGGTCCCACCAGCCATCCTCCAGCCGGCCCAGCCCGTGTGCTTGCAGCGGGGGTGGGGTCGGCTGTGGGTCCTGTAGCCACAGCGCCGTGCCGCAGATCATTTGCGCGGGTGTCGGCGGCGGGGGTGAGGCTGCCGCGTCGAGATCGTGTCGCGCGTCCTGGGCGGCCTCGGGGCGCGGGATGCCGCTGGCGGTCAGCCGGACGATCGCCTGCTCGCCCAGACGCGCGCTCAGGCGGGCCAGCACGGCCGGCAGCTGCGCGTCTGGCGGCGGGTGGCCCGGTGTCTCGGCCAGCAGGCTGGCGCCCTGCGCGGGCGGGTCGAGCAGCCGCGTGGCCCGCAGGCGCAGGCCGATGACCGGGGCGGGCAGGACCTCGCGTTCCAGCCGGGTCTGCCACAGGGGCAGCCAGTCCTCCGCACGGATACCGGGATCGCCGCGTTCCAGCGTTATTCGGGTAGGGGCCATTCGGGTAGCGGTAATCCGCGCATGCGCCTCACGGTGTTTCAGCTCCAGCGTCATCCCCTGCAGGCTGCGGTTCAGGCCGCGCAGCTGGGCCTCGGCCTGGCGCAGCAGGCGCTTGAGCGGGAAGGCCAGGGCCCCGGTCGCATGAATCTCGTGTTCCAGGCGCAGCGACAGGTCCAGTTCCGGGGGCGGGTCGAAGCGCGGCAGGGTCTCCGTGCGCCGCCCCAGCAGCCGATCCAGCAGTGTCAGCAACTCCGGGCCGTGGCGGCGCGCGAGTTCGGGGCGCGCCAGGCGCAGCAGGTCGCCGAGCTGGCGCAGGCCGATGGCCCGCAGGCCCTCCCGGGTCGCGGCGGAGAGCGGCAGGGCCTCCAGTGGGACCGGTGACAGGGTGCGGCGCAGGGCCTCGCTATCTTCGGGGATCGCGGGATTACGCAGGGTGGCCAGCAGGCGAGCGGCGGCCGGACTGCGTGCCACGCCGATGCGCGGGTGGAAGCCCAGTCCCTCCAGGGTGCCCCGCACCCGTTCCCGCAGGGCGGCGAGTCCGCCGAACAGGCGCCGGCTGCGGCCGACCTCCAGCAGGATGCGCCGGGCGTCCGGCTCCGGGTGCACGTGATCGGAGAACTGCAGCAGCACGCCGGCCAGCATGGCGATCTGCGCGGTCTGGGCCTGCGGGTCGTGCTCGACGAGTTCCGGCGTGTCGAGGATGGCAAGGGCATCGGCCAGCGCCATGCCCGGTCGGGCCCCGGTGCGGCGCGCGGCGCGATTAGCGGCATGCACGCGTGGAGCGGCGCCGGCCTCGACCACCAGCAGGGGGCGTTCGGTCAGCCGTGAACGGCCCGCCTCGGCACGCGCCAGGGTCTCCAGCGCCAGGTGCGGCAGCTCGACCGCCATCCACTGTTCGTTTGCTGAGCGTGGTCCGATCCGTGGGGCAGGGCCGGACTCCGCTGGGTGCTCCGAGGGCGCAACCGAGGGCGGAATAAGGGCTGGCTGGCGCCATGCGCGGACCGGGCGAGAGGCCCGCGGGTGTGGGACGGCTTGTGGTCGCTCCGGATGGCCCATCTCAGGGCACCGGGATGTGCAGGGCCTGGCCGGAACGGGCCCAGTCGCCGATGCCCTTCAGGCAGTGCAGTTCGAGGCCGTCGGTGGCGGGCTGCCAGCGCAGGCGCTGATGGGCCGGGGAGGGCTGCTCCGCGGCGCGCGGCGGGCGGTACAGGATGGCGCAGGCCTGGCTTTCGGCCGCGGCCAGGCGCAGCCGACGCAACAACGCGGTTTCCACCGGGCCGCCCAGCCAGGCCAGCAGGACCCCGAAGGCCGGGTCGCGCAGGCATTGTTCGCCGGCCCAGAGGGTGTCGCGGTTGTGTTCGGTGCGGATCATCAGCACCCGTTCCGGCGGGATGCCGAGCGGCTGCCAGCCGGGCAGCCAGGGCGTGGCGGGCGGCGCCAGCAGCGCGATCCAGTAGCCTTCGCGGCCGCAGGCCGCGAGCATGGGGACCAGCAGACGGGTCTCGCCACAGCCAAAGGGGGCGCCCAGGAGTTCGATCAGCTGGCCGCGCGGCCAGCCGCCCCCGAGGGCCCGGTCCAGCGCCGGGTGACCACTCGGCCAGACCGGGGCATTCGCGGCAGGGGCGGCGCTGCGCCCGCGCCACAGCGCCGGATGATCGAGCAGGGCATCAATGGAAGGCACGGGCTTAGCCCTGCGCTTCAAGATCGCGCAGTACGCCGACCCCGATGCCTTCGATCGCCAGCTCCTGACGCTCCAGGTTGATCTCGATCGGGGCGAAGTCGGGGTTCTCCGGCAGCAGGCGCACGCGGGCACCGTCCCGCTCGAAGCGCTTGACCGTCACCTCGTCCTCGATGCGGGCCACGACGATCTGGCCGGGGCGGGCCTCCGGGGTCTGGCGGACGGCCAGCAGGTCGCCATCGAGGATGCCGGCGTCGCGCATGCTCTCGCCGTGCACGCGCAGCAGGTAGTCCGGGCGGGCCCGGAACAGGCTGTCGTCGATTCGGTAGTGGCGTTCGATATGCTCGGTGGCGAGGATCGGCGAGCCGGCCGCCACGCGCCCGACCAGAGGTAGTTCGGCCGGGCGGGCCGCATGCGCACCGGCCAGGCGGATACCGCGCGCGGCCCCGCCCACCAGCTCGATCGCGCCCTTTTTCTCCAGGGCCTTCAGGTGGCATTCGGCCGCATAGGGCGAGCGGAAACCAAAGGCACGGGCGATCTCGCTGCGCGTCGGGGCCGTGCCCTGGGTGGCGACGGTCTCGCTGATGTAGTCGAGGATGGCCTGCTGGCGCGCGGTCAGGGACACGGCGGGTGCTCCACGGGTTACTGGTTATAAATACAGTATTCCGTGGCGAAGTCCGAGGCAAGTAGCGGCAAGTGCCTTCGTGATCGGTGTTTCCCTAAGGCGAGCCCTGCTCCAGTGTCTGGCGCAGGTGCTCGATCTGTTCCGGCTTGATGCCGGCGATGTCCTTGATCGGCAGGGTGAACGCGAAGCCGTTGCCGACCTCGCTCAAAGCGAGTTCTTCGTCCAGGCGTTTCAGCAGCCGTTCGGCGAGGCTGGCCTCCAGGACCATTAGCAGCACGTTGCGGGCCGCGGAGTCCTTCAGATCCATGATCGGTGTGCGGCGCAGCTGGGCAATGCCCTGGCCCTCCAGCAGCGTCAGGCCGGCGGCGCCCTCGCGGCGCACGGTCTCGATGGCACGGTCGGCCCGGTTGCGCGGGACCACGGCGGCGAGCAGTACGAATTGCATGGCGTTCCTCGCGCAGAAGATTAGGAAACACTGATCAATGTACACGCTCGCGCTCGAGTCGCTTTTGCGTGCGAACAAGGCGCGGTGACTGCCGTGCAGTCATTCTGCACAAGGGAGCCGCAACGCGGTGCGCGCGCAAAAGCGGCCGAGCCCCTTGGGGTTGGTACCCCAGGTTCCCCGATCCTGCGTTGCGGCCCTTGCCGGTAGAACCACTACCGGCTGCGCACCGCGCCTTGTCTCGGAAAACCTGGGGTACCAACGCGAGCGTGTACATTGATCAGTGTTTCCTTAGGGTTGGGCGGGGGTACCCGCGAACTGCATGCCCGCCAGGGCCTGGGCATCCAGTGTGAAGGCCAGGCCGTTGTACGGCTGCAGCAGGTCCAGTTCCAGGTTCAGGCGGCGGGCGATGCGCTCGGCGCGTTGCTCGTCCAGCTCCCAGATGCAGACCGACTCCCGGCCCTGGTAGGTCACGCCGAGAAAGGTCATGTGGTCCGGAAAGCCGAGCCCCGCGCCGTGCATCACCGTGCCGTCCGCGCCGCCTTCCTCGGCCGCGATCGCCAGCGCCAGGTCCTCGCGATCCTGATCGACGATGGCCACCAGAAATGTTTCAGCCATGATGTCTTTACTCCCCGCCCGGCTGGTCAGTTGCCGAGATAGCGGCGCAGCACGCGCTGCCAGTCGTCGGATTCCAGAATCTCCAGTATGGCAACGTTCATCGGGGCGCGCAGGGGCGAGCCCTGGGGCAGGGCGAGGGCGTAGTCCTGGCGCAAAAACTCCACTGGCAGGACCTCCAGTTCGCCGGCGAAGTGTTCGCGCGTCTGGTAGCGCAGCAGCGGGGCGTCGTAGACCATCGCATCGGCGCGTCCCTCGGCCACCGCCGTGAGGGCGGACGTCAGGTCCTGGTGGTCGCGGTAGGCAAAGCCCTGATCGTTCAGCCAGGCGGCAGCACTGGAGCCGCCGATGGTGGCGATACGCTGACCCTCCAGGTCGGAGACATTCTGGATGCCGGTATCCAGCGAGCTGACCGTCAGCGTGGTCGCGATCGCGGCAGTAAATGTAGACACGAGGATCAGCGCGGCGAACATCCAGACCAGCGCGATCATGCGTCCTGGCAGGGTGCGCGGGGCCTTGTCGCCATAGCCGACCGTGGTCATGGTGACTGCGGCCCACCAGAACGCGGAGCCGAGCCCCTGGGCGGCGTTGCCACCGAACTCGTCGGCGTTGCGCCGACGCTCGAACAGCCACAGCAGCGCGCCCACCAGCAGGAGCAGTCCGGCCAGGGCCAGTACCACCATCAGAAAGGGAACGGAGATGAAGGCCCGCAGCGCCCCGGCCACCGGGTTGCCCTGCTGAGGCACGGCGATGGACAGCCCGGTAGTGTAATAGGGGTGAGTGAAATCGACCCGCTCGGCGCGGTCCGAGGTGGCGGTCAGGGCGGCGACCGAGACATCGATACGCCCGTCCCCCAGCCCGTCGATCAGCCCCTCGAGACTGGTCTCGCGGTACTCGTAGTCCAGCTCCAGGCGCTCCGCGACCCGCTCCCACAGTTCGATCGCGATGCCGGTGGGGTGGCCCTCGGCATCGTCCGGCGGGATCACGAACGGAGGTACGAAGCGGGTGCCGACCCGCAGTGTTTCCGTCTCACCGAGATCGGAGCCTGCCGTGGCCCCGGGGGCCTGGGCCGCGGCAGGGGCAGCCAGCAGCCCCGCGAGCACAGTCAGAACGATCAGGTACAACAGAGCGCGACCGCTACGGGGCATGGGCATATCCTCAAGGTGATTCGCCGTACCATACCGGGAATGCCCACAGGGAAACACCAACGGATGTACGACCCCTTTGCCTGCCCGGAACGCGCGCCAACGGCCATGGGTACGCCGCGCCCGGCGCTGGATGTCGGTTTTACCCTGGACTGGAGCAGTGCCGAGGCGCGGCATCGCGAGTGCCTGTTCCTGCCGTGGCTGATGCCGGCGCACGACGTCTGGCCGGGCGCCATCGGGTCGCAGCTGGCCGGCGTGGATGTCGGCGAGGCAGTAGACGTTCCGGGGGCACCTTTGGTCCCGGGGTGGGACCCGGCCGGGGAGGTCGAACTGCCGCCGGCGGCGTTCAATCGCCGCCTGCGCCGGCATCGGGTGGTGGAACCCCGGGCCGGGCGTTTCTATCCGCGTGCGTTCATCGCCGGCCATGCCGGCATCGAGGCCGGCGACCGCGAGCTGTTCCGCATCGGCAAGCTGGAAGACGCGCGGCTCGTCGCGGACCTGAACCATCCGCTGGCGGGCATGGACGACCTGCAGCTGCGCGCCCGGGTAATGGCGTTTCACGAGCAGGGACGCGAAGACGATCGGGCGGTGGCTGTTACCCGGATGCTGACGGCGCGCGGCCCGGGGATGCAGGCGCGCTGGCACGGGCGGCCGACGGACTTCTGGTCTGGGGAGGCCTGTGAGCGCGAGGATCCCGCGCCCGATCGCGAGTTCTACGCCGGGCCACGCATGGTGCATCACCTGGATGCCACGGCCCGTGCCCGGATCGCGGCGCTTTACGCCACGCTGATCCCGCAGGGTGCACGGGTGCTGGACCTGATGAGCAGTTGGGCATCGCATCTGGATCGCCTGCAGTCTCCCGAGGCGGTTGTCGGGCTGGGCATGAACCACGAGGAGCTGGCCGCCAACGAGGCCCTGGATCAGGCTCTGGTGCACGATCTGAATCGACAGCCGACGATTCCTCTGCCGCCCGCGAGTTTCGACGCGGTCGTGTGTACCGCCTCGGTGGAGTATCTGACGCGCCCACAGGCAGTATTCGCCTCGGTGCGCGAGTTGCTGCGCCCGGGTGGGGTGTTGGCGGTGGCGTTCTCCGATCGCTGCTTCCCGACCAAGGCGATCGCGGTCTGGGAGCAGTTGTACGACTTCGAGCGCATGGGGCTGGTGCTCGATTTGTTCCTGCGCGCAGGGTTCGACGACCTTTCCACGCTCTCGCTGCGCGGCCTGCCGCGCCCGCCGGACGACCCTTATGCCGGGCGCCTGGATTATGCCGACCCGGTGTTCGCGGTCTGGGGCCGGTGTCCGTGAGCAACCCCATCCGCATCATCGGCGTCGACTGTGCCACCCAGCCGCGCAAGACCGGGCTGGCCTGTGCCCGCTGGTCCGGCGACGACTTGCGCCTGGAGGAAGCCCGCCGCGCGCACCCGAGCGAGCCGGCGGCCGCGATCGTGGCCGGCTGGATGGATACGCCGGGACCCGTTCTGCTGTGCCTGGATGCCCCGCTCGGCTGGCCCAGCGCCCTGGCGCGGGAACTGTCGGGGCACCAGGCCGGTGCGGGCATTACGGCGGACGCGGATGCGATGTTCCACCGCCATACCGACCGGGTGATTCGGGAGCGCCTCGGCAAGCGCCCGCTGGAGGTGGGGGCGAACTTCATCGCGCGCACTGCGCTGGCGGCGGTCAATCTGCTGCAAGCGCTGCGCGACCAGAGCGGACGGGCGCTTCCGCTGCCCCGGGTTGCTGGGCCGGTTGCCGATTCAGCTGCGATCGAGGTGTATCCGGCCGCCCTGCGCAGGGTCCGTGGCTGGGATACCCGTGTCGATGTCCGGGCCCGGCTGCCCGAGGCCTTCGAGGGGCCCGTGCCAGACCTGAGTGTCGCCACCGACGATACGCTGGATGCGGTGCTGTGCGTGCTGGCCGGGGTCGATTTCCTGGCCGGACACGCAGTCGCGCCGACCGCGGATGAGGCGGCGCTGGCGGGCCGCGAGGGCTGGATCTGGTCGGCCGATCCGGACCCGTTTCGCAGGGAGGGAGATCGGCCCCCACGAACGACGTCTTAATCGGTAAACTGCGCGATGATTCGCAATGCCCGTGTCGCGGGCCGAACACAATGGGGAGCGCATGGCCGCAAGCAAGGCCAAATCCGGGGGCAAGGGCAGGAAGACGGCAGAGCCGGCTGCGGCACCCAGCCTGAGCGGGCAGTTGCTGCGCGGGCTGCGCGAGGGTGCGCTGCTGATCTTCGGCATGCTGGCGCTTTATCTGCTGGTCGCCCTGGTGAGCTATCACCCGGGCGATGCGGCCTGGTCCACCACCGGCGATGGCGAGAGCCTGCGCAACCTGGGTGGCACCACCGGCGCCTGGTTTGCGGACATCGCGTTTCACCTGCTGGGCTATCTGGCCTACCTGATTCCGCTGGCGGTCGGCGGCATCGGCTGGTGGCTGTTCCGGCATCGCCGCGAGGCGCGGATCGCCAGCCCGATGGAACTGACCGTGCGCGGGGTCGCGCTGATTGTGGCACTGATCTCGGGCGCGGCGCTGGCCGCGTTGCACCTGCTCCCGGGCGGGATGCCGGTGCACGCGGGCGGCATCCTCGGAGACTTGTTTGCCGGCTGGGCCGTGGCCGGGCTGAGCCTGGTCGGGGCGACGCTGGTGCTGCTGGCGCTGTTCCTGGCCGGGGTGACGCTGTTCACGGGCCTGTCCTGGTTCCTGCTGATGGACCGGCTGGGTCAGTTGACCATCCGTGGCTTCGAGCGGCTTCGCGCTCAGCTGGATTCGGCCCGGGATCGCCGCATCGGCGCGCGCGAGCGGGCCGAGCGCGAGACGCGGGTGGAAAAGGAGCGCAAGCGCACCGAGAAGCGCGCGCCCTCGCGCGTGGAGCCGCGCATCGAGGCGCCCGCGCCCAGCCCGCGCGTACAGAAGGAAAAGCAGGTCCCGCTGTTCACCGAAGGGTCCGGGGCCGATCCGCGTCCGCCGCTGTCCCTGCTGGACGAGGCGCCACCCCCGCCGGATGGCTTCTCGGAGGAGTCGCTGCAGGCACTCTCGCGCCTGGTCGAGCTGAAGCTGAAGGACTTTGGCGTGGAGGTCGAGGTGGTCGCGGTGCAGCCGGGCCCGGTGATCACGCGCTTCGAGCTGCAGCCGGCCGCCGGGGTCAAGGCCTCGCGCATCTCGGGGCTGTCCACCGATCTGGCGCGCTCGCTGTCGGTGATGGCGGTGCGCATCGTCGAGGTGATCCCGGGCAAGTCCACCGTGGGCCTGGAGATCCCCAACGAGAACCGCGAGATCGTGGCGCTCTCGGAGATCCTGCGCTCGGAGCTGTTCGACGCGAACAAGTCGCCGCTGACCATGGCGCTCGGCAAGGACATCGGCGGTGGCCCGGTGATGGCGGATCTGGCGAAGATGCCGCACCTGCTGGTGGCCGGGACGACCGGCTCGGGTAAGTCGGTCGGCGTGAACGCGATGCTGCTGTCGCTGCTGTACAAGTCCACGCCGGACGACGTGCGCCTGATCCTGATCGACCCGAAGATGCTGGAGCTGTCGGTGTACGACGGCATCCCGCACCTTCTGTGCGAGGTCGTGACCGACATGAAGGATGCCTCCAACGCCCTGCGCTGGGCGGTGGCGGAGATGGAGCGGCGCTACAAGCTGATGTCGGCGATGGGCGTGCGCAATATCGGCGGCTTCAACAAGAAGGTGCGCGATGCCGAGGCCGCCGGCGAGCCGTTGAAGGACCCACTGTTCAAGCCGGAGGAGGCGCTGACCGAGACCGAGGCGCCGGAGCTGGAGCCGTTGCCGTTCATCGTGATCGTGGTCGACGAGTTCGCCGACATGATGATGGTGGTGGGCAAGAAGGTGGAGGAGCTGATCGCACGCCTGGCGCAGAAGGCGCGCGCCGCCGGTATCCACCTGATCCTGGCCACCCAGCGCCCGTCGGTGGACGTGATCACCGGCCTGATCAAGGCGAACATCCCCAGCCGTATCGCCTTCCAGGTCTCCTCGCGCGTGGACTCGCGCACCATCCTCGACCAGATGGGGGCCGAGCACCTGCTGGGCCACGGCGACATGCTCTACCTGCCGCCGGGCAAGGCGATGCCGGAGCGCGTACATGGTGCCTTCGTCGGCGACAACGAGGTCCATCAGGTGGTGGAGTACCTGAAATCTACCGGCGAGCCGAACTACAACGAGGCAATCCTCGACGAGCCGGAGGCCGGGGCCGCCGCGATCCCGGGGCTGGAGGCACCGGGCGATGGCGAGGCGGAGACCGACCCGCTTTACGACCAGGCCGTGCAGATCGTGATCGAGACGCGCAAGGCCTCGATCTCGTTCATCCAGCGCCGCCTGAAGATCGGCTACAACCGTGCCGCGCGCATGGTCGAGGACATGGAGGCCGCCGGGCTGGTCAGCCCGGTGCAGTCCAATGGCAATCGCGAGGTCCTGGTCCCGGGGCCGAACGACTAGGGAAACACTGATCAATGTACACGCTCGCGCTCGAGTCGCTTTTGCGTGCGAACAAGGCGCGGTGACTGCCGTGCAGTCATTCTGCACAAGGGAGCCGCAACGCCGTGCGCGCGCAAAAGCGGCCGAGCCCCTTCGGGGTTGGCACCCCAGGTTCCCCGATCCTGCGTTGCGCCGCTTGCAGGTAGAACCACTACCCGCTGCGCGACGCGCCTTGTCTCGGAAAACCTGGGGTGCCAACGCGAGTGTGTACATTAATCAGTGTTTCCCTAACGCTCGGCCGGGTCCATGTACCGGATCCTGTGATCCGGCTCGACCTTTCTGTTGTGGTATTCACGTCCGGTTAAGCGACCGGGCGCAGGATCATCGTAAACACCCAACCGGAGTCCGCATGATCGTTCGTCTTGTCCCCCGTCTGTTGCTCGCCCTGGCCGCGACGACGATGTTCCTGTTCGCCGGGCCGCTGGCGGCCGAGCGCGGCCCGGCGCCGGATGCGCGCGCGGCGCTGGACCGTTTTGTCGAGGGACTGGAGACCTTTACGGCCGAGTTCACGCAGACGGTACGCGACGAGACGGGCTATGTGCTGCAGGAGTCCGACGGCTCGATGCAGCTGGGCATGCCGAATCGACTGCGCTGGGAGGTGACCGAGCCCTTCCCGCAGACGATCGTGTCCGATGGCGAGGACCTGTGGACCTATGACCCGGACCTGGCGCAGGCGACCGTGCGCCCGCTGGGGGATGCCTTCGATGCGACACCGATCGCGGCGATCACCCAGCCGGAGCGGCTGGACGAACACTTCCGCATGGATGTGCTGCCGGTAGGTGATGCCTCGGCCCTGCGCCTGCTGCTGATCCCGCGCAACGAACAGGCGGACTTTACGCATCTCGAGCTGGACCTGACGCCGGATGGTGACCTGACCCGCATGGCCTTTCGCGACATCTTTGGTCAGGAGACCGAGATTCACTTCGAGCGAAGCGAGCGCAATGCGCCGGTCGACGAGTCCGTGTTCACCTTTGATCCGCCATCCGGGGTGGATATCTACCGGCCGTAACGCACCATTCGCCGCGCCGTGGGAACCCTTGATGGGATTCGCCTGGCTCATCCCATCCTACGGTGCGGGGTGGGGGCAGGAGTAGGGTGCGGTTGAGCACCGCGAAACGCACCGTGCCGTGCGCCGTGGGAACCCTTGATGGGATTCGCTTGGCTCATCCCATCCTACGGCGCGGGGGTGGGGGGATTCAGGAGCGGGGCGTGCCCAGTGACTGTTCGATGCGGTCGGCGATGGCGGTGATGCGGGCCGGGCCGGTCTGCTCGGCACGTTTGAGCTGCTCCTGACAGTCGAGCATCTCGTGAGCGAGGTTCAACGCCACCATCACGGCAATGCGCTCGGCGCCGACCACGCGGCCGGTGTCGCGCAGTTCGCGCATGCGCTCGTCGACCAGGGAGGCGGAGGCAAACAGGTCGGCGCGTTCCTCGGGCGGGCAGGCGATCTGGTATTCCTTGCCCAGGATCGAGACGCGTACGGGTTCGGACTGGCTCATTCGCTGTGCTCCATCGACCGCAGGCGGGCGATCATCGTCTCGACCCGGTGGCGGGCCTGTTCGTTGCGTTCCTTGAAGGCCGCGCGCTCGCTTTTGAGCTGACGAATCTGCTCGTGCAGCAGATTGTTCTCCTCGCGCAGGGCGGCATGTTCATCGAGCAGCCGCGTAATCGCGGTCTCGAGGCGCTCGACGGGATCGTGGCTGGAATCCTCGGACGACATGGCGACAGGCCCCGGTTCGGTGAAGGCGACCGCGCACGGCGCGCGACGCAGTCCATGGAGTCTAGGAGGCCCCCCCGCAAATCGTCAACTTGTGTGACCTTTTTGCGGGAGCGCCTTCACTATTGCCATCCGCGACTGCCGGCGGCGACAGGGCCAAACGCGCGCGGACACGGCGCTTTGTTGCGACTCCTATGGTGGGCTGGTCACAATAGGCGGCATATCGTTTCTCAGGAACCGCCTCGCCCATGACCCAGCCCCCCGAACCCGACCCGCAGGCCACCGTAATCGAGGGCACCGCCCACAACGGCAAGCCCTGCCGCATCGTGGACAATACCGGGGCGATCCCGCGCGCGGATCTGGAGCAGCTGCTGGCGGACCTGATCGCGGAGAAGCGCTTTGGTCTGAATGCGCTGTCGGCCACCGGGTCCAGCGCGATCAAGCTGGGCGAGCCGCAGTTCACCCATCTGCAGGTCGGTGACGACCTCTACCGCTTCCTGCTGTTTCCGTACGAAGCCCGCCTGGAGTCCTTCTGATGGCCGCCCCCACTGGCGAATCGCCCAAGGCGCGCGACGGCCTTGAATCCGACCCGGCGGCCCTGGCCGAGCAGCTCGCGCATGGCCTGCGCCGCATGGGCTTCGCGCAAACGCCGGCCTCCGCCCACGGGCTGTTCACCGGCTGTGTGGTCGCGGACCCCGGCGCGGATGTCGAGGCGCTGGAACAAAGCCTGGGCGAGGCGCTGCCGCTGACCGATGCCGCGCCGGACGACTTCCGCGCGACGGTGGAGGCGATCCGCCGGGCACTGCTGGCGCAGCTGTACGACGTCGAGCTCGGCTTCGGGCCCCTGCTGCCGGAGGGCGAGCCGATCGAGGCGCGTGCCCAGGCCCTGTCCGAGTGGGTCGACGGCTTTATCTCGGGTTTCGGGCAGATGCCCCGGCTACAGCAGATGAAGCCCTCGGCCGAGGCCAGCGAAATCCTGCGCGACTTTGCCGAGATTGCGCGCATCGAACTGGAGCCGGAGGACGACGAAGACAACGCCGCCGCCTTCGAGGAACTCAACGAATATGTGCGCGTCGGTGTATTGCTAATCGCCGACGAGCTCGCCCCGGACGACCCGAAACGGATCCCGATGCAATGAATGCCCCCACGCGCCCCCCGCTGCCCGGCAAGACCCCGACCATCACCCTGGCCGAGTTCGCCCGGCGGCGTCAGCGCCTGGTGCGCGGCGTGGGTGGCGACTCGATCATCGTGGTGCCCGCGGCGCACGAGCAGGTGCGCAATCGCGATGTCGACTACCCGTTTCGACAGAACAGCGACTTCCTCTATCTGACGGGCTTCCCGGAGCCGGATGCGGTTGCCGTGTTCGTCCCCGGACGCGAGGCCGGGGAGTACATCCTGTTCTGCCGCGACCGCGACCCCACGCAGGAGACCTGGCAGGGGCGGCGCGCCGGACCGGACGGGGCGATGGAACACTACGGCGCGGAGTGCGCGTTCCCGATCGAGGACATCGACGAGATCCTGCCGGGCCTGATGGAGAATCGGCGCGTGCTGTGTGCCCCGTTCGGGCGTGACGAGGCGCTGGACCAGCGGCTGTTCGGCTGGGTCAATCGGGTCCGCGCGAAGGCGCGCAACGGCGTACGGGCCCCGCATGAATACGTCGCGGTCGAGCACTACGTGCACGAACAGCGCCTGTTCAAGAAGGCCCCGGAACTGCGCATGATGCGCCACGCGGCGGCGATCTCGTGCCAGGCCCATATCCGCGCGATGCAGGCGGCGCGACCGGGCGTGACCGAGTTCATGGTCGAGGCCGAGCTGCTGCACGAGTTTCACCGCCATGGCACCGAGCCGGCGTATCCCTCCATCGTCGGCGGTGGCGAGAACGGCTGCATCCTGCACTACATCGAGAACCGCGATGTCCTGAACGACGGCGACCTGCTGCTGATCGATGCCGGCTGCGAGGTGCAGGGCTACGCCTCCGATATCACCCGCACCTTCCCGGTCTCCGGGCGCTTCAGCGACACCCAGCGCGAGGTCTACGAGTGCGTACTGGCCGCCCAGCACGCGGCCATCGAGCAGACCCGCCCTGGCAACCACTGGAACGACCCGCACGACGCCGCCGTGCGCGAACTGACCCGCGGGCTCAAGGACCTCGGTGTGCTCAAGGGCCGGCTCGACAAGCTGCTCAAGGACCATGCCTACCGGCCTTTCTATATGCACCGCACCGGCCACTGGCTGGGGCTGGATGTGCACGACGTCGGCGACTACCGCGTCGGCGACGCCTGGCGCCTGCTCGAGCCGGGCATGGTGACCACCGTGGAGCCGGGCCTCTATTTCGGCCCGTACTCCGAGGCCCCGAAGGCCCTGCGCGGCATCGGCATCCGCATCGAGGACGACGTCGCCGTCACCCGCGACGGACACGAAGTCCTCACCGCCGCCTGCCCCAAGACCCCCGCCGACATCGAAGCCTGCATGGCCGGCGACCTCCCGGGCTGGACCTGACCATGCGCACCCGCCCAAACCCGGCCAACCCCCAAACCGTAGGGTGCGTTGAGCCCCGCGAAACGCACCGATCGCTGGGGTGTGGCCACGCCCCCGATGCGATTCGCTGCGCTCATCCGCATCCTACGACGGCGCTGCGGGAACGGCCCTTGTGGGAGCGGGCTTGCCCGCGAACGGCCGCCCACGAAGGCTTTCCGGTCTGACATGAGCACCCAAACCCCCGACATCGCCATCATCGGTGGCGGCCCGGTCGGCAGTCTGGCGGCCGCGACCCTCTCCCGGGCCGGCTATTCCGTGGCCCTGTTCGAGCGCGGAGCCGCGCCGAAGCCGGACACCACCCGCCCCGACACCCGCGGCTACGCCCTGGCCGCTGGCTCCGTCCAGCTGCTGGACGACCTCGGCTACTGGTCCTCCGTGGCCGAACAGGCCACCCCCATCCGATCCATCGTGGTCAGCCGTCGCGGCGGGCTGGGGCGGGTCCACCTGAACGCGCGCGACCACGGCCGCGCCGCGCTCGGCCAGGTCGTTCCGGCCGCCGCCCTGGATCCGATGCTGAACGAGGCCTGTCGCGCGGCTGGCGTGGACCTGTACTACGACTCGACCCTGGACGGCCTCGATCCGGCCGAGGGCGACCGGCGGACGCTGCACATCCAGGGAGCAAAGGGTGAGTCGGCCTGGTCCGCCCGTCTGATCCTCGCGGCGGACGGCGTGAGCTCCCCGACCCGCAAGGCCCTGGGCCTCCCGGTGCAGCGTCTGCGCTACGACGCCGATGCCCTGGTGTTCGACGTACGCCCGGATCGCCCGCACAACGGCCAGGCCTTCGAGCGCTTCACCGACGAGGGGCCACTGGCCCTGCTGCCGCAGGCCGATGGCCGCATGAATGTCGTCTGGGTGGCGCCGCCGCGGACCTGCGAACAGCGCCTGGAGCAGGGCGAGGCCGAACGCCTGCGCGAGTTGCAGGCCCGTTTCGGCTGGACCCTCGGGCGCCTGCGCCCGGCGGGGCCGGTCGTGCGCTTCCCACTGGAACGCGTCCACGCCCCGGACCCGGTCGCCGATCGTGCGTTGCTGCTGGGCAATGCCGCACATTCCGTGCATCCGGTCGCGGGGCAGGGGCTCAACCTGTCGCTGCGCGATGTGGCGGGCCTGCTTGGGGCGCTGCGCACCGGGCGGCAGGCGGATGGAACCCCGACGTTTGCCGCTGACCCGGGTGCGGCGGCCGTGCTGGAGGCTTATGCGAAAGAGCGGCGACAGGATGTGGGCAGCGTGGTCGCGGCCACCGATTTCCTCGCCCGGGGCCTGCTGCATGCCGCCGGGCTGCGCGGCCACGGGCTGGGGGCCGGCATGATGGCGGTCGATCGCCTGCGCCCGGCGCGCGATGCGCTGGCCCGCTCCGCAATGGGGCTGGGTCCGCTGCCGCGCCATACGCTCGCCCATCTACCCGCAGCCGGGCAGGGCACGCCATGACGAAAGGCACCCACGAAACGCTGGACGTCTTGGTCGTGGGCGCGGGCGCCGTCGGCGGGGCGATCGCCCTGGGCGCCGCGCGGCAGGGCCTGCGGGTTGGCGTGCTGGAACGCAACGCCGCGCCCCAGTTCGATCCGGAGACGACACCGGTCACGCGGGTTGCCACGCTCAACTCCGCCTCCATGGCCTTTCTCGACGAGCTGGGCGTGCGCAAGGCGCTGGAGCAGCGCCGCGCCCATGCGTTCTCCGGCATGTACGTATGGGATGCGAACGGTCCCGGCCATATCCGCTTCGATGCGGACGCGCTGGGTGTCCCGGCGCTTGGCTGGACGGCCGAGCTCGCCGCACTCGAGTCGGTGCTCTGGAGCGAACTTGAGGCCGCCGGCGTTGCCTTGTACCCGCAGACCGAATGGAAGTCCCTCGACCGCCGCCCGGACCGGGTCGATGTGTACGGTGGCCACCGACAGCCGATCGCCTCGGCCCGTCTGCTGGTCGCGACCGACGGGGCGCGCTCGCGTGTCCGCGACTACGTCGGTATCCCGTTTACCGGGCACGACTACGACGCGAGCGGCGTTGTCGCCACCATCACCACCGAGCACCCGCACCAGGACACCGCCTGGCAGCGCTTCGTCGAGGACCGGATCATCGCGCTCCTGCCGCTGGCGGACGGGCGCTGTTCCATCGTCTGGTCACAGCCGGAATGGCCCGCCGCCGAAGACACGCTGGCCCTGGACGACGCGGCGTTTTGTGCGGCACTGGAGCAGGAGACCGACGGCTGCCTGGGCGCGATTACCGCCACGTCCCCGCGCGCCAGCTTCCCGCTCACCGCGTGGCACGCCAAAACCTACCATGCGGGCCGCGTGGTACTGGCCGGCGACGCCGCCCACACCATCCACCCGCTGGCCGGGCAGGGCCTGAACCTGGGTCTGGCTGACGCCCGTACCCTGGTCGACGGGCTGCGCGGCCCCGCCCGCCACGACCCGGGCGCCGAGACCGTCCTGCGCGCCTACACCCGCGCCCGCCGCCCGGAAAACGCCTTCATGCAACGCGCCATGGACGGCTTCAAGCTCCTGTTCGGCACCCAGGCGGCCGGCCTCCCGGAGCTGCGCGGCCTCGGCCTGCGCCTGGTCGACCAGGCCGACCCCGTCAAGCGCCGCCTCGCCCGCCGCGCCTTCGGCCTCGACTAGCGCAATCGCTGCCACACCCCCTGTAGGAGGCCAGCCCTCTGGCCGATGGGGCATTGGGCGACTCCCAATCGGCCAGAGGGCTGGCCTCCTACAACTCCATCTTCCGCCTTGCACGCCGTAGGATGCGTTGAACCAAGCGAAACGCATCACTCCAGCCTTCGCGCCGTCGGCTCAATTGTCGCCTTCCCGCAACAAATACTCTCGAACGCCTGCCCTGTACCGCTTCGTTGCACATATGCAACAGCTTCAGGGCGGCCGTATTCCATCCTCTAACCCGCCTGAAAGCGCACTTTTCTACAAAATAAGATCATCCTTATATGGGTGCTCCATCACAACTACCGTGCGTCCTCGGCAGTTGCCATTATTGCGCTTATTCAGTGCCTTGCGATGCAGTTCTGCACTGTCTTTCACCCGTATCCATGCGTTCCTCCCGGTTACCGAGGCGCAAACTTCCAACACAATCGACATTTTTTCGCCACAAAGGGTTGAAATACGACACCGTGGTGTATATAAAACACCTGTCATTCGCGGCATCGACCGTGGATGCAGGCGTAGATAACGAACCAAACACCTCTCCTGGGAGATACGCAACATGAAAAAACAGATTCTCGCAGTCGCCGTTGCCGGCGCCTTCGCAGTCCCGGCCTTCGCCGCCGCCGACACCAACGTCACTCTGTTCGGTCAGCTGCAGACGCAGGTCGTCCACCATTCTGGAAGTGGCGACTTCGCGCGTGACTTCGAAAGCGGTTTCCGGGTGCATGATGCCGGCGCTGCTGGCGCTCCGAATGACGGCGCTAACCCGAATCGCATCGGTGTAATGATCAACCACGACCTGGGCAACGGGCTGACTGGTCTGGCCAAGATCGAGCAGAACGTAACCAGCCGTGATGGGTTCGATTCCAGTGCGCGTGACGTCTACGTGGGCCTGGATGGCAACTTCGGTCGTGTCACCCTTGGTCGTATGAGCACCCCGTACAATACGGCTGGCAAGGACCCGCTGAATGCGACCTTCATGCAGGCTCGTACCAACGGCGGCCGTATCGGCCCGAGCGGTGGTCTGGGTAATGGCAGCTACCTGAACAACGGTCTGGCGTACAGCAACGATTTCGGTCCGGTCAGCCTGGATGTGGCCACGTTTATCGACAACAGCGACGATAGCAACAGCATCTGGTCCGCCAAGTTGGGCTTCGATGTGGGTCCCGTGGAGGTCTACGGTGCAGCTACTTGGGCGGATGACGCTGACGTAAGCGGCGTTGCAGGCAGTGGCCTCGATGGTCCGGGCTGGTTGATCGAAGATGCACGCCTCTACAAGATCGGTGCGGACTGGAGTCACGGTCCGTTCCGCGTCGTGGGTGAAATTGAAGACGTCAAGGTCGACCGTGTCGACCTCGGTGTACGTGAGCGTGGTAACACGTATTTCGTCTCGGGTACCTACACCATGGGCCGTAACGACTTCGTGCTGAACCTGGGTCACACGCGAGTCAAAGACGGGCTCTCTGAGGGCGATAACGACAACATCGACTACGCCGCGTTCGCTGTGAAGCACAACTTCACCAACCGCGTGATGGCGTTCGCTGGTGTTTCGTACAACAGCTCGGATAATGGGCAGTTTGCCAACCAGGCAGGCACCAGCGGTTCTACCTCGTTCACCGGTGTTGGTGGCGGTATGCGGGTGTCCTTCTAAGCCCAAGCACTGCCTACAAGCGGTATAACAACAAGCACTAGCTTGTTTTACGGGGCCCCCAGGGGCCCCGTTTTTTATGCACGACCTTCGGCCCCGTTCGGGGCTTTTTTGTGCCTGGCGGTCTGGGGTGTTGTACCCGTTCCGGGGTGGATGCTTGCATTTTGGTTAGCGGATCGGCTCCCTGTCATTGCTTCGGGGACGGCCCGCCTTCGTCATCCCGGCCGCAGCGAAGCGGAGAGCCGGGATCCACGGCTTTGGGGCTGGCAAGGGGTGGGTTACGAGCCAGGTAGGAGATCCCGGATAACCGCTGCGCGGTTTCCGGGATGACGGTCGATGTGTGCTGCTGGTAGCGGGCGGGAGCCCGTACGGTATCGAAGTGCCTTTGTCCCTTGGTGGACGATCAGTCGATCGGGTCGACTCGGATCTGAAGCGACAGTGCATCTCGTTCGCGGGTGGTGCGCCGGGAGGCAATGCGGCGTTCGTCAAGGTTGGTGGTGCGGCCCACTCCGGCAAGGTCGGCCCAAGCGCCGGGCTCGATGGTGATGGATGATTCGACGGACTGGCGTTCCACGCGGCCCATGGTGGTGGCGGGTGGCTGTTCGTGGAGTTGATAAATATCCACGCGGATGCGGCCGTCGGGCTGTGTGTGGGGTTGCACTCGGAAGCCGCGGGCGGTGTCGCGAAAGACGGGTTCCATGCCGAATCCGGCGCGGCCGGCGAATACGCGGAAGCCGTGGGCCTCGGTCTCGCCGACCAGGATGATGGCCTCGGTGCCTTCGCGCAGGCGGATCTGCTGGGTCTGGTCGTCGTGGCGGGTGGTGGTCCAGCGCCGGGCGGTACCGCGGGCCTGGGTGCCATCCGGGCCGTATTCGATGTCGATCCCCGCACCCGTGTCCTGACGGGGGCGCTCGCTGCTGCGGCGTACCGAGAGGATCAGGTCCCGGGATGCGTGGTCGAGCTCGGCTACGACGTTACGGATCTGTTCGAGGGTCTGGGCGTCGGCGCGTACCAGGAGGCGGAAGCCATCGGCGCGCAGCGTGGCGGCATTCCCGAACAGGCCCTGTAGCTCCGGCAGGATCTCGGCGGCCGGGCGATTTTGCAGCGGGAGCACGGCGACCTCGGCCTGTGGGTCGCGGGCCAACGCGGGTGTCGAGAGTCCGGGCAGTAGCAGGCTCCCCGCCAGGATGCGCAGGGTGCGGCGCCTAGACCATGAGCCGGCGCAGTTCGATCGCTTCATCGCTGAGACTCCAGTTCGCCTCGAAATCCAGGGCGGCCCGCTGGGTGCCCCCACGATCATCGACATCCCCCCGAAGGATTCGTTGCCCTCCAGCCTGCGTCAGCTGCATCCAGCCGCTGTGGTCAGCGATTGCGGTCAGCGTCAGGGGGCTCTCCTCGGCGGCATCGAGCCGGCGCACGGTGACGGCGGTGGGCAGACGCTTGATGGTTTCGACCAGTCCAGGGATGCGATCCCGCAGCGCCAGATCGTCGTCCACCAGAATGCGGATGTCCGTATGCCGGTGGCGGCGCGCGATGTTGGCCAGATACGAGCCCAGCTCCAGCCCGCGAAACTCCGCCAGGAGTCCCACGCGCGCATGCAGCCAGAAGCGCCGCCGGGTTTGGTCCAGCAGCTCCCCGAGAAGCACGGCGGCATCTTCCATCACGGGGTCGGTCGTCGGTTCGGCCATGCAGTCGCCTCCGGGCAGGGTCTCTACTCAGCATAGGCAACTCCCGCCCATCGCGCATCTACGCGCATGCGCAGTCAATGGAGATGGATGATTCGGTTCGAGCGGCTGTGCCGGGAAGGGGCCGTACCAACAATCGCGGTCACCCACAGCGTGGTGTGCGGCCCGAGTATTTTCGGAGGACTCGCAACTCGCGAGCAGGTGTTGGTTACCTGGCCTGCGCCAGGGGCTGGCGGATGCGGCGGAGCATGCGGCGGTGGGGGATGCCGGCGTCCTCGAAGGTGTCGGAGATGATGAAGAAATCGTGCTGGGCGTAAAAGCCCAGGCGGGTGTTCTGGGCGTTTAGCCAGACCTCGCGCCAGCCATGGCGGATGGCGGCCTCGACGGCGTAGTCGAGCAGCCGCGAGCCGATTCCGTGGCCGCGCCAGGGTTCGCGCACGGCCATGCGCCCGATCTGACCGGAGGGCAGCATGCGCAGGGTACCGATGGGTTCGTCGCCGGGGCCGATGGCCAGCCAGTGCAATGCGGTCACATCCAGACCGTCGAATTCCAGTGGCTCGGGGACGCCCTGTTCGTCGATGAAGACCTCGCGTCGGACGGCGGAGATGGCTTCGGCGTCGGCGGGCCAGCTGGCCTCGCGGAACTGAATGCGTTGTTGCATGGCTGGGGTCCTCGACCAATCGGGGCTCGACCACACGGGGCGGGTGGTGGACGAGTCCCGCTTTCCATGAGCCCGGAAATTTGCATTCTAGTCGACGAATCCAGAACCGTCCTGTGACTCGTTTCCCAATAAACTGGTGATTGGGTACTAGTTTGTGCTCATCGGTGGGGAGGGGTCTTGAGAATCTTGGATTATTGGGAAGTCATGTGGGGCGCGCGCTCGTCCCGGTCGTGGGGCTCCAGGACTACCTGCATCAGGTCGACACGCTGGTGCTCGAAACCGACTTCGCAGTAGGCGAGGTAGTAGCGCCACATGCGGAGGAACTCGGGCGAGTATCCCAGGGCCTCGATGACGGGTTCGGCATGACGCACCTCGCGATCCCAGCGACGCAGGGTTTCGGCGTAGTCCTGCCCAAAGAACTGCTGATCGCCGATCGCGAGGCCCGCCTGGCGGGCGGCGGCGTTGAAGCGGTGGACGGACGGCAGCATCCCGCCCGGGAAGACATACATCTGGATGAAATCGGCGTTGTTGCGGTAATACTCGAACGCGGCTTCGTCGATGGTGATGACCTGCAGTGCGGCGCGCCCGCCTGGGCGCAGGCAGGCACGCAAGGTCTCGAAGAAGCTGGGCCACCATTGCTGTCCGACCGCCTCGAACATCTCGATCGAGACGACGTGATCGAACTGGCCGTGCAGATCCCGGTAATCCTGCAGGCGCAGTTCGACACGGTCGGAGAGACCGGCCCGCTCGATCCGCTCGCGAGCGTAGTCGAGCTGCTCTTGCGACAGGGTAATGGCCGTGACCTGATGGCCGCGACGCGCGGCGAGTTCGGCAAAGCCGCCCCAGCCGCACCCGATCTCGAGGATGTGGGACCCGGGGGCGGCGTCGAGTTGATCCAGCAGGCGCTCGTACTTGCGCTGCTGGGCACTTTCCAGTGCCTCGTCGCCGCGGCTGAACAGGGCCGCGGAGTAGCTCATGCTCGGATCCAGCCACATGCGATAGAAGTCGTTGCCTAGATCGTAGTGGAAGCGGATGTTGGCACGACTGCCGCGGCGGCTGTTGCGGTGCCACCAGTGGCGCAGGGCGTCGAATTGACGCTGGACCACGGGGCGAGCCGCAAGATCGGCCAGCGCCGCCTCGTTGTCGGTGGCGAGGTGCAGCAGGCCCTTCAGGTCCGGCGTATTCCAGTCCCCCGCAATATAGCCCTCGGCAAAGCCGAGATCGCCGTGGCGCAGGATGCGCAGCAGCGTCCGCCAGGGCCGCTTGAGGTGCCAGATCACTTCACGTCCGGGTTGCTCGCCCTGTACGACCTCCCGTTCCCCGCGTGGGCCGACCAGCGTCAATTGTCCCTGCTCGAGACCGCGCAGGGCCCGGGCGATCAGTTGCAGGGCCCAGTGCCGGCGGGTCGCGAACCCGGTCGTCGCGCTTCCTTGTTCGACGGACATCAGTGCATCTCCTTTTGCGGCGGCGCAGGGCGCGGGTGGTAGTGTCCGCCGCGCAGCCAGATCTTGAGTGCCTGCCAGTGAATCAGTGGCAGGACCTTGAGGGTCATCCAGGGCTGGTGCATCAATGCGGCCAGCAGCGTTCGGTCGGCAAAGTCGCGCAGGCGGCCGTGCTGGGTTGCGACCAGGAATGGTGAACCCGCCTGGGTCTCGCGGATTGCCAACCGCACGGTGGCCCCGCGTTCCAGCCGTGCGGGCGAGATGGTGAAGGCGTAGCGCGCATCCATGTCGATGAACGGGGATACATGAAAGGCCTTGTCCTTCTCCTGGCGTACCGGCGTGGTCATGGCGCACCCGCCTTCGTGCAGCAGGTAGTGGTGGTGCTCGCCGAAGGTGTTGCGGACTTCCAGCAACACGCCACGCAACCCGCCATCCGCGTGATAGGCGAACCAGGCGCTGAGCGGGTTGAACGCGTGCCCGAATACGCGCGGCATCGCGAGCAGGTGGATCGCGCCGCCCGCGAGCTCAATGCCGTGCTCCGCGAGACGGGACTCGATCCAGGGCCGCCAGGGGCGACCGTCGCGGGGGCCGTGGTCGCGGGTATGCAGGCTGAACAGGTTGAAACGATTCAGGGAGAAAGCGCGGCAGCGGGCCGCGGTGGCCTCCAGGCGATCAATGTCGAACAGCGCGGCGATCACCGGATAGCGAAAGCGGTACGCCGGCGCCGCAATGCGCTGGTGCACAACCGATGTGTAGACGAGGGCCGCGTCCATGCCAGCGCCTCAGGCATCCTCGGGGCGCGCAGCCGGTGCCGCGGTCGGCGTCGCGCCACCGCCGTTGACCGGCTCCGAATCCACCGCCACCGGCGCGGGTGTAGCACTCGGCCTGGAGTCCCAAGGGGGCGCGATGCCCATCGCCTCGCCGATCGCGACGGCGGAGCGCAGCCCGTCCTCGTGGAAGCCGTCGCCCATCCAGGCCCCGGCGAAATGGAGTCCGTCCTGGCCCTGGCGGTCCATCAGGCGCTGGCGTGCGATCTCGGCGGGGGCATCCATTACGGGATGTTCCCAAAGGTGCTCGCCAAGCACTGCGGTGGGGTGGGGCTCGCGCCAGGGGTTCAGGCTGATCACGTAGTCGCGGCGACGCTCCAGGTTGTGCAGGCGGTTCATCCAGTAGGAGACCGAAACCCGTTCACCAGGCTGCGTGGTGCGTCCGCTCAGGTAGTTCCACGAGGACCAGACGCGGCGTGAGCGGGGCATCAGGGTGGCGTCGGTATGCACGATGGCGCGGTTTTCCTGGAAGCGGCAGTCCGCCAGCAGGCCGTCGAGCGCGGGCATGGTTCGCCCCAGGAGGCGGCGGGCGTCGTTCGCATGACAGGCGAACACGACTCGATCGAATCCCTCGGAGCGCTCCGCGGTCAGCACACGCCACTGGCCGCCTTCGGGGATCACGGCGCGGACGGCCTCGTGGATGACGCTACGCGGCTCGAGCCGCGCGGCGAGGCGCTGCACATATTCGCGGCTGCCACCGCGCACGGTGCGCCACTGCGGGCGGTCGCGCAGGTCCAGCAGCCCGTGGTTGCGAAAGAACCGCAGGAAACTCGCGGACGGGAACTCGCGGATGGACTCCGGCGGCGCGGACCAGATCGCGGCGGCCATCGGCAACAGGTAGTCCTCGATGAAACCCTGGCCAAAGCGGTGCCGCGACAGAAAATGGCCCAAGGTGCCCTGCGGCGTCTCGCCGCGCTCGAACAGTCGATGCCCCAGGCGGTTGAAGCGCAGGATGTCGGCGCCCATACGCAGAAAGCGCGGGCTGAGCAGGTTGCGCCGCTGCGCGAACAGGGTGTTCAGGTCGCTGCCGGCGTATTCCACGCCGTGGGGATGCCGGGAACAGGAGAACGACATTTCAGTCGGCTGGGTCGGCACGCTCAGGTCGCGAAAAAGGCGGGTCAGCAGCGGGTAGTTGCGCTCGTTGTACACCACGAAGCCGGTATCGAGGTGCGTGGGGCCCTCCGGGTCGGATACCTCGATGGTGTGGGCGTGACCGCCCAGTTCGGGCGCCGCCTCGAACAGGCGCACCTGGTGACGCGACTGCAGGATCCAGCCGCTGGCCAGCCCGGCGATGCCGCCGCCGATGACGGCGATGCGAGAGGTGCTCATGATGACGGTTCCGATTCCATCAAAGGGTGATGTACATCTTATACAATACCTGTACAATGCCTGCAAATGGTCGTCGTCCAGAATACGGCGCACAGTGAGCCCCGCACAGCCCGGGGCGCGGAGGGTGCAGCGATGCGTAGGGGTAGTCGGTTGCTTGTGGTGATAGAGCTGTTGTGGGCAGGCCTGACGTCCGAGGACCGGCGTTTGCGCGCCGCGATCGAGGCCGCGTTATGAACGACACCGCCCAGGCCATGAGCGGCTGGCCTGCCGAGGTGCGCCAGGCACTGGTCGAGCACGAGGTCGTTGCGATCACCTCCGGGCTGTCCGATGTGCGTGATGCCGTGGCCCTGCTGGATGCAATGCTGCCCGGTCGATGGGTGCGCCTGGAGTGGGGCATGGGCTCTGCTCACAACCGCGAGCAGTTTCATGCCCTGCAGCAGGCGACCGGGGCCGATGTATTGCCCTATTTCGTTGCGCGGGACGGTGCAATCGGGGGGCTCCCCGAATTGCGTGAGTACCTCGGTGCGCGGGCTGTCGCGGCCGGGGCCAACCGAGGTCCGCGTGACGTCGCGGAACGGGCAGGGCAGACGCAACAGTCCCAGGAAGCCTCGGCACCGATGCTTCAGGTGCTGGGATACGGAGGTTTGATCCCCTTTGTGGTCCTGGGCTTCGGGGCCTGGATGGCCCAGCCGGAATGGCAGGTTTTCGCGCTGGAGGCCCTGGCGTTTTATGGTGCCGTCATCCTGTCGTTTCTCGGAGCGATCCACTGGGGCCTTTACCTGGCGGATCGTGAGCACCGGGTGGGCCCGCTGTCGGCACCCGTGTGGGCGGTGGTCCCGGCGATCCTCGCCTGGCTGGCGTTGCTGCAACCGCTGCCCGAGGCGCTGATGACCCTGGCCGCGCTGTTTTTGGGGGCGCTGTGGGTGGACCGGTTGAGCCTGCGTGGGCGGCCGTTGCCGCGCGGGTACCTGGGACTGCGCATGGCGCTGACTGCGGGGGCTATCGTTTCGCTGGCCTCCGGGCTGGCCGTTATCATGGTGCGCTGACGCGCCCGCACGCCCCTAGGAATGCCGAAGATGGCACAGAACAAGGACCTATCGATGCAAGCAGATGCCCGTACCGCGGACGAACCCGTGACCAGCGCAGCCGATGGGCGGCCGCTGCCGGCCCCCGAGGCCCTGGCCCGTCATTATCGCGAGATCCTCGCCGGCCTGAATGAAGACCCGAACCGCGAGGGTTTGCTGGATACGCCGATGCGGGCGGCCAAGGCGATGCAGTACCTGACCCGGGGCTATCACCAGGACCTCGACACGATCGTCAACGGCGCGCTGTTCAGCTCCGACAACGACGAGATGGTGCTGCTGCGCGATATCGAGCTGTACTCGCTGTGCGAGCACCACCTGCTGCCGATTATCGGCAAGGTGCATGTCGCCTACCTGCCGAATGGCAAGGTGATCGGCCTCTCCAAGATCGCGCGGATTGTCGATATGTTCGCCGCGCGCCTGCAGATCCAGGAAAACATGACGCGGCAGATCGCCGAGGCCCTGAAGCAGGTCACCAATGCCAAGGGCGTGGGCGTGGTCGTGGACGCCAAGCACATGTGCATGACCATGCGCGGGGTGGAGAAGCAGCACTCCTCGATGGCGACGTCGGTGATGCTGGGTGCCTTCCGCGAAGATGCGCGTACCCGTCGCGAGTTCCTCAACCTGATCCACGGCTCCCGCGACTGAACCGCTGGCGGCGGGGCCCTGAACCGGCGAACCGGCGTCGAGTGACTACATCGGGCGCAGCGGGATACTGAACGAGATGTAGTTGACCCCGGCCATGCGCAGGTGTCGCACATCCTGCGCGAGGCTATTCAGCAGGTACAGCCCCAGTTCGCGCAGGGACTGCTCGTCGTTGTGACCCCATTGCCGGGCCTTGCGCAGCGAGGCCTCGTCGACTTCGGCCGCCGCACTTCGGTCGATCATCTCCACCGCGAGGTGTTCGCCCTCGCGTTCCAGACGGACATCCACCGGGCGGCTGCGCCCCGGCTCGCTGGCGGCCTGTTCGGACAGGTGCATGAACACCTCTTCCAAGGCCACCTGCAGCTTGACGGACTGCTTCTCCGGCAGACTCAGGCTCTCGCCGAACTCCCGCGCCATGGCCTGGATCTGCGGCAGGGATTCGGCCTCGGGCGCGAAGGTGCTGCGGCGTCGTGGGCGCGGGCGCAGGTTGAAGATCAGGCTGATGGCGACCGCGACGGTGCCGCCGGTGGTCACGCTGTTGTTCATGAACGGCCCCAGCGCGTCCGGGATCAAGTGATGGAAGAACAACTGGTTCTGGAACAGGAAGCCGGTGGAGAACGCCACGCCGATGATCAGCCCGCTCTGGTAGCTCAGGCCGTCCTGTGCGCACAGGCGAATGCCGGCCACGAACAGCAGCGCCAGAAGGATCAGCAGGAAGGCTCCGAAGACCGGGCCAGGGAGCGAGATCATCACCATGTTGAGTTTGGGGATGAGTGCGACCAGGGCGAGGAAGCCGGCGAAGTAGTAGCCGACGCGCCGCGCAGCCATGCCGGTCAGCTCGATCGAGGACACGCCGATCCCGTAGGTGGTGTTCGGCAGCGTACCCAGGCCGCCGGCGATCATGTTGCCGACCCCGTCCGCATAGAGGCCGCCGCGCACGCGGTCGTAATCAACCTTGCGCGGGGTCCGGTGGGAGTTGCGTTGCGCGACCATGGTGTCGCCCACCGACTCGACCGATCCGACCAGGGTGACGATGATGAAGGTCAGAAGTAGTGTGAACCAGGCGGTCGAGAACTCGAAGTTGAAGCCCGGCCATTCCAGTGGCGGCAGACCCAGCCAGGCGGCGTCCGCCACCCTGGAAAAGTCCGTGATGTTGAATGCAACCGCCACCGCGACGCCAACCCCGAGCCCGATGATGGGTGCCCAAAGGCGCAGCATGCGACCGCCGAAGATCGCCAGCAGGATGGTGAACCCGAGCGTAAACAGGGCGACGACCAGGGCGCGCCAGGTGCCCTCGTACTCGCCTTCTCCATGCATCATGTCGGCCGTGGACGGGATCACGGTCAGCACCAGCAGCATGATCACGACCCCGCTGACGGTCGGCGTTATGATGCGCCGGAACAGGCCCAGGTAGCGGGCGAACAGTAACTGTGCGGGTGCGGACAGGATGGCCAGCGTCGCGACCAGCGCCATGCCGCCGACCATGGCCGCCTCGATGCCGACGGCCAGATACGCGGTCGAGGTGCCCATGAAGATCAGGTAGCCCGAACCGACCGGCCCGACGCGACGAACCTGGACCAGCGTGGCGAGCGCACTGCCGATGAGTGCGGCAAAGACGGTCCACTGGGTGGCGGCCAGGTCGAGGCCGATGGTGCGCGCCAGAATCAGGGGCGCGAGGATAATGGTCGGGGCGACCAGGATCAGACTCTGAAGGGCGCTGAGCGCGCATTTCCCGACCGGCGGATGGTCATCCACCTCGTAGAGAATCTTCGATTGCGAGGGTTCGGTCATTGCATCACCGCGTGGGGAGCACGAAAGCGCCGAATCGTATCAGGGTAAGGGGGGAGTGACCGCGCAGGCGTGAGTCAGGCGTTGGCCCGCGCCGACCCCGGTCGTGGGCCCGGACAAAAAAATGGCCCGGTGGGAGTCCGGGCCGAACGTTCAGACAACCGTGTGATGGAGTCTTCTAGTCTGAACGGCGGAACTGCGGCGGCCGTTGCCAGGCGCCGATTTTTCCGCTCTTGCCTCGGTGGACAGGGGTGTTGCCCACAGGTTCCTTCCGGATTCGGGCATCACGCGAACGCGTTCACATTTTGCGGCGCGTAGAATGGTTTCCATGCGCGGAGTGGAACAGATTCCCTGGCTTTATGACGCCCTGATGGGGCTGGCGGACGCGCTTGGTTTCCGTGGCTGGCGCCGGCGTCTCGTCGTGAGGGCACGGGGTCGCGTCCTCGAGCTGGGCTGCGGCACGGGCCGCAATCTTCCTCTGTATTCCGACCCGACGCAGCTCGTCGCGCTCGATCCAGATCTGGCGGCCCTGCATCGGGCGCGCGATCGCGCGCCCGGGGCGCTTTTTGTGGTCGCCCGGGCCGAGGCATTGCCATTTGCCGATGGACAGTTCGACACGGTCGTCTCGGGGCTGGTGTTCTGTTCGGTTCAGGACCCGGAGCGGGGGCTGGGGGAGATCCTCCGTGTGCTGGGCGCCGAGGGCCAGTTGCGCATGCTCGAGCACGTGCGGCACCGGCGCCCGAGCCTGGCCTGGGTACAGGATCGCGTGCAGCCGACCTGGACCTGTGTGACCGGGGGCTGCCACCCGAACCGTGATACCGAGGCCGCGGTGGAGCGCGCCGGGTTCGCGATCGAGGCAGAGGATCGCGAGTCGCGCGGGGTCATGCGGCGCTTCGTGGCCCATCCAAAAAAATTCGAGGCGAACTCTAAAGTCTGAGCATGCGTGGTCGTCACCCCGGGAGAGCCAGGTCCGAGTTGGTGTTAATTACACCCGGCGGGCTGGCTCTACATTCGAATCAGGAGTGAACGATGGACGCCAGTGCGATTGCCAGCCAGGCCACGCAGATGAGCCAGCAGAGTATCGCAGCGCAAAAGGATGTGGCGGTGCAGAAGAAGGCCATGGAATCGGAAGAGATGGCGGCACAGGGCCTGTTGCAGGCCATGCCGAACATCAGCGAGATGCAGGCGACCTCCCAGGGCCTGCCCGACCACGTGGGCAATAACGTCGACACGACCGCCTGATTGCCCATACGGTCACTCAGGGGAACACTGATCAGTGGTTCCCTTAACGCCCCGCCGCAGCGCCCCGGTGGGGCGTTTTCGTTGATGGGGCCTGTACGGTCCGTCTGATCAGGTGGTCTCGGAAGCCTCGGCGCGGGATTCGTCGGCAGCGGGCTCCGGCTCGGTCGCCGTGTGCTGGTCGATCCAGTTCTTGGCGGCGATCAGCAGGCCCATGGCCATGAACGCGCCAGGCGGCAGCAGGGCCAGCAGGAAGCCGTGCTCGGACGGGAAGATCTGGATGGTCATCGCGTGGCCCCACTCGCCGAACAGCAGGTGGGCGTTGTCCATCAGCGTGCCCTGGCCCAGGACCTCGCGCAGTGCGCCCAGCGCAATCAGTACGCCGGTAAAGCCCAGCCCCATCATCAGCCCGTCCAGCGCGGCGCGCGGGACCGAGTTGCGCGAGGCGAATGCCTCGGCGCGGCCGATGATCGCGCAGTTGGTGACAATCAGCGGGATGAAGATGCCGAGGATCAGGAACAGGCCGTGGAACCAGGCGTTCATCGCCAGCTCGATCGCGGTCACGATGGAGGCGATGATCAGCACGTAGACCGGGATACGGATCTCCGGGCGGGCGTGGCGGCGGATCATCGAGACCAGGACGTTCGACAACAGCAGCGTCAGGGTGGTCGCGATGCCCAGCCCGATGGCGTTGACCATGGTGCCGGAGATTGCCAGCAGCGGGCACAGGCCGAGTAGCTGGACCAGGCCCGGGTTGTTGTTCCACAGGCCGTCACGAATGATGTCGGTCAGGGTCGGGTTCATCGGTCGTCCTGTTCCGTGAGCGGCTCGACCACCGCGCCTTCCTCTTCCTTCGGCGCGGTCGAGAGCAGGTCGTCGCGGTAGTCGTCGAAGTATTCCAGTGTGCGGCGGACGGCGCGAACCACCGCACGCGGGGTAATGGTGGCGCCGGTGAACTGGTCGAACACGCCGCCATCGCGGCGCACCGCCCACTCGTCAGGCTCGGGGTCGCCCAGGGAGCGGCCTTCGAAGCCATGGATCCAGTCGGAGCGCTCGGCCTCGATGGCATCGCCCAGCCCCGGCGTCTCGCGATGGCTGGAGACGCGCACGCCGAGCAGCTCACCGTCGCGGTCCACGCCGATCAGCAGATGGATGTTGCCGCTGTAGCCGTCGCGCGCGACCGCCGAGAACACGATGCCCATGACATTGTCGTCTGCGTCGCGGGCGAACCACGCCGGCAGGTTGTCGCCTCCCAGACGCTCGTCGCTCAGGGCCATCGTGTCGTGCACCGGGTCATTGGCGTAATCGAGATCGCCGGTGAGCTCCGCGATGCGGTTGCGGTTGACCTCCATGCGGTTGTCCGCGATGCGCGCCTCGGTGCCTTCCTGCACCAGCGCGACCAGCCCGGCGCCGGCCGCTGCAAAGCCGGCCAGCAGGACGGTGGCGATCAGGATGTCGCGCGGTTTCAGGTTAAGCATGACCGTCGCCTGGCGGCGGCCCGCCGCGGCTGCGCCCGAAGACTCGGGGTCGCGTCAGGTGGTCGAGCGTCGGGGCGACCATGTTCATCAGCAGCACGGCAAAGGCGACCGCGTCCGGGTAGCCGCCCCAGGTCCGGATCACGAAGATCAGCACGCCGATCCCGGCCCCGTAGAGGATGCGGCCGAGCGGGGTGGTGGAAGCGGAGACCGGATCGGTGGCGATGAAGAACGCGCCGATGATGACCGCCCCGGAGAACACGTGGAAGGCGGGCGAGGCGAACGAGTCCGGGTCCAGCAGCCAGAAGAAGCCGGCCGGGATGGCCACGCCCAGGATGACCGCCACCGGGATGTGCCAGTGGATGATACGGCGGAACAGCAGGTACAGCCCGCCGAGCAGGAAGAAGTTGCCGACCCATTCCCAGCCCGTCTCGGTGAAGGTGCCGAACAGCGGGCTGGCGGTGATCTCGCCCACGGTTCGCCCGGAGACCAGCCCCTCACGCATCGCATCGAGTGGTGTCGCGCGCGTGACCGCGTCCCACGCCTGGGCGCCGGGGAGGCTGCCGGTCAGGACGGTCTGCAGGGTCTGCAGCAGGCTCAGCGGGGATTCCGGCAGCGTGCTGGGGGCCGGCCAGAGCGCCATTTCGCGCGGGAACGAGACCAGCACGACGACATAGCCGACCATCGCGGGGTTGAACGGGTTGTAGCCCAGCCCGCCGTACAGGTGTTTGGCGACGATGATCGCGAACGCGATCCCGATCAGCGTGACCCAGAACGGCGCCAGTGGCGGGATCGCCAGCGCGAACAGCCAGCCGGTAACGATCGCGGAGTTGTCCGCCAGCGTGGCCATGACGGGCCGCTTGCGCGCGGCGACCATCGCCGCCTCGAAGGCCACCGCGAACAGCACGCCCAGCAGCACGTTGACCAGCACGCCCCAGCCGAAGAACCAGGTCATGGCCAGGGTGCCGGGCACCAGCGCCATCAGCACCTGCTGCATCACTCCGCCCACGGAGTGCGCCGGGATCACATGGGGGGAGGATTGCGTACGAAAGCGCATCAGCGGCCGTCCCCGTCCCGGGTGTTGTCTGTCGTGGAGGTTTCCTCGCCGGTCGTCTCCGAGCCGGACGCCTGATCGCTGTCCTTCGCGGGCTCTTCCGCGCGGGCGGCCTTTTTCTTCTGGGCGCGTTCCAGTGCCGCCTGGATCGCGGCCTGCTTGTCGCCGTCACTTTCCTTGTTCTTGAGCGCGGCCTTCTTCTTCGCCAGGCGTTCGGCCTTCTCGCGCTCCTCGCGCTCGATGCGCTCCTGGCGGAACTCGTAGCGCTCGCGCGCGATGTCCGACTTCTGGCGCTCCTTCTCCCGCGCCCAGATCTCGTTCTTGGCATAGCGGTAGTACTGCACCAGCGGGATGTTGCTGGGGCAGACATAGGCGCAGCAGCCGCATTCGATGCAGTCGAACAGCCCGTAGTCCTGGATCGCGTCGAAGTCCTTCGCCTTTGCCTGCCAGTACAGCTGTTGCGGCAGCAGCTGGGCCGGGCAGACGGCCGCGCACTCGGCGCAGCGGATGCAGGGCATGACCGGGCCGGGCGCGGGCGTGTCCTGGGGGCGCGTGGCGAGCAGGCAGTTGGTGGCCTTGATCACTGGCATGGAGTCGTCGTGGACCGCGAAACCCATCATCGGGCCGCCCATCACCAGCCGGTCGACGCCTTCGGCATAGCCTCCGGCCGCCTCGATCACGTCGGCGAACGGGGTGCCGAGCAGGGCCTCCACGTTGCGTGGGTGTTTCACGCCGGGGCCGGTGACCGTGACGATGCGGGACAGCAGCGGGCGGCCCTGGATCACCGTGTCGCAGATCGCCTTGAAGGTGCCTGGATTGTGGCAGACCATCCCGAGATCCGCAGGCAGGCCGCCGCTCGGGACCTCCTGGCCGGTCAGTACCTTGATCAGCTGGCGCTCGCCCCCGGTGGGATAGATCGAGGGGACCGATACCAGCTCGATCAGATCGCGCAGCTCGGGGGGCAGGGTCTCGGTCAGCGAGCGCATCGCCTCCGGCATATTGTCCTCGACCGCGAACAGCACCCGCTCCACGCCCAGCAGGCGGGCGGTAATGCGAATCCCTTCGAACACCGCCTCGGGGGCGGTGCGCAGCAGCATGTCGTCCGCGCTGATGTAGGGCTCGCACTCTGCCCCGTTGACGATCAGTGTGTGGATGCGCTGGCCGGCGCGCGGGTTCAGCTTGACCGCTGTGGGGAAGGCCGCGCCGCCCAGCCCGACGATCCCCCCGGCGCGCAGGCGCTGGCGCAGCGCGCGCAGGTCGCGGGTATCCCAGTCCAGCCAGGGTTCCATGCGGGCCTCGCCCCAGTCGTCGCGCCCATCGGGCTCGATGACCACGCAGGGGGCATTGAGGCCCGAGGGGTGGGGTACGGGGTAGAGGTCGATATCGACCACCTCGCCGGAGGTGGGTGCATGCACGTGCGCCGCGATGTAGCCCTTGGACTGGCCGATGCGCTGGCCCTTGGTCACGTGGTCGCCGACCTGGACGCAGGCTTCGGTCGCCTCGCCGATATGCTGGCCAAGCGGTACGGTCAGTTTCGCGGGCACGCCCATCACCAGCACCGGATTGGCGGTACTGGCGTCGGTCTCGTCGGCCAGTTTCAGGCCTCCATGGAAGCGGTGCAGCTGCATCGGCGTATTCTAACGTTTCGCGGGTGCGGGGCTTAGTGCCCGCTGCGCGAGACGTCCGCAATCGCGTAAATGGGCCGCTCGATGGGCGAGGGTTCCGGCTCCGCCCAGCGCCACTCGGTGATATCGGTCTGGACCGGCACCATGTCGATGCAGTCGACTGGACAGGGTTCGATGCACAGTTCGCAGCCGGTGCATTCCTCCTCGATCACGGTATGCATCTGCTTGGCTGCGCCCAGGATGGCGTCCACCGGGCAGGCCTGGATGCACAGGGTGCAGCCGATGCAGATGTTTTCGTCGATCACCGCGACGGCCTTTTCCTGTTCCTCTTCTTCCAGCGGGGTCGGCTCGCGGTCCAGCAGGTCCGCCAGCGCCTGGACCGTGGCCTGGCCACCGGGCGGGCAGCGGTTGATGTCGGCTTCGCCTGCAGCGATCGCCTCGGCATAAGGGCGGCAGCCAGGGTAGGAGCACTGGCCGCACTGGGTCTGTGGCAGCAGGGCGTCGATCTGGTCGACGACCGGATCCGCCTCGACGCGAAAGCGCTGTGCGGCAAAGCCGAGGATCAGTCCGAACGCGGCGGCCAGACCGCCGATCGCGAGGATGGCGTAGACGACACTCACAGCCGCACCAGCCCGGAGAAGCCCATGAACGCCAGCGACATCAGGCCCGCGGTGACCATGGCGACCGCGCTGCCGCGAAAGACCACGGGCACATCGGCCACCGCGATGCGTTCACGAATGGCGGAGAACAGGATCAGCACCAGGGAGAAGCCGACCGCGGCGCCGAAGCCGTAGAGCGCGGATTCGACGAAGTTGTGTGCCTCCTGGACGTTCAGCAGGGCCACGCCCAGCACCGCGCAGTTGGTGGTGATCAGCGGCAGGAAGATGCCCAGCACGTTGTAGAGCAGCGGGCTGGTCTTGCGCACCACCAGCTCGGTGAACTGGACCACGGCGGCGATCACGAGGATGAACGCGATGGTGCGCAGGTACTCGAGCCCCAGTGGGGTCAGCAGGTATTCGTTGATCACGTAGGAACTGACCGCGGACAACGTCAGCACGAAGGTCGTGGCCAGGCCCATGCCGGTGGCCGTCTCGACCTTGCGCGAGACCCCCATGAACGGGCACAGGCCCAGAAACTTCACCAGTACGAAGTTGTTCACGAGGATCGTACTGATGAGGATCAGGACGTATTCCACGTTAATTCCGAGTCGTCAGGTCAACAAAATAGTATCAGGGACTGCTTATCCCGACTCAACCCTTCCGGGGCGCTGGTTTTGCGTGGGAGCGGGCCTGCCCGCGAAGCCCCTGCAATAGCCGGACCTTGGCGGGCGGCATTCGCGGACAGGCTTGCCCCTGCAGGATAGAGTCTAGTCGCCTGCCGGGATGAGCGATTCCAGGCTGCGCAGTGGGTGTTGGTCGGTAGCCGCCGGGTCGGTGAACGGGCGGGCGGTCTGCAGCCAGGCCTGGTGTGCGGCATCCAGCTCCTCGCCGCGCACCGACAGCAGCATGATCGCCTCCGGCGCGATGCCGATCTCGTCGGCCAGACGGCGGTAGCTGCCGGCATCGCGGCGACCGCCGATGCGGGTGTCGAACAGTCCGGTCAGACGCTGCTCCACCTCCGGATACGGGCCGTGACGCAGCCAGTCGCGCTGGACCGGGGCCGGGCTCGCACCAAAGCTGTACAGGGCCACGCCGGCATCGTCCAGCGCCATCAGGGCGCGGGCCGTGTCGTCCGACAGCTCAGGGCGCAGCATCGAGGCCTCCAGGGCGTCGGCCCAGATCAGCCCCTGTAGCTGGCGCAGGGGCGTGATGTCCTGTCCGCCGCGAATCCAGGCGCGGATCTGCGCGAGCAGCCCGTCGACGTCCAGCTCGCGGCCGGAATAGGCGAGGATATCCGCGAGCACGCGTTGCACCGCGGTACTCTCCGCGTGGCGCTCGAGAAAGCCCGGCAAGGCCTCCAGGGAATAGGGCTCGAGCGTGTCGCGCAGTACGCCGGGCGGCGCCAGCACCCCCTCGAACGCGAGGATCAGGGCCTGGGGCGCGGGATTCGGTGACATGTTCATCGGCTCATCTGGTGTGCAAGCGTCTCGCACTGGAACATGAATTCGAAGGCCTCGACCCGGTGCAGTGCCAGCTCCACGCTCGCGCCCCAGGTATAGAGGCCGTGGCCGCCGATCAGGAACCCGGCGAGATTCGGCTCGCGGGTCATGGCGGCGTCGACCCGCGCGGCCAGTTGCTGTACGTCGGGGTCGTTCGCGAACACGGGCAGGTCCAGGCCCCGCGCGGGATTCTTCACGCCGGGCAGTTCGCGCAGGACCTCGTAGTCGCGCAGGGCAAGCGTGCCGGGGAACTGGCGCGACAGTACGGTCGCATGTACGGAATGCGTGTGCAGCACGGCGCCCAGCTGGGCATCGTGGCGGTACATGATGATGTGCAGGAAGGTCTCCGGGGCCGGCTCTTCGCTGCCGGCGACCACGTGGCCGTCGAGATCGACCACCAGGAAGTCGTGGCGGTCGAGAAAGCTCTTCTCGCGATTGGGCGCGGTGACGGCGATATGCCGGTCGTCCAGGCGCGCGGAGAAGTGGCCGGTGCGCGCGGGCAACCAGCCGCGCGCCGAGAGATCGCGGCCTGCTTCGGCCAGCAGGCGTACCTGCGCCAGGAATTCGGGGCTTTGGTCCATGCGTCCGGGTATCGACAAAAGAGCGGCAGCTTACGCGAGCCGTGGGTGCAAATCCATGACGCGGGCGGCCTATTTGACCCGCATCCCGGCTTGGGCGCCGTCGTCCGGGTTCAGGATGTACAGCTCCGAGCCGCCGGGGCCGGCCGCCAGGACCATGCCCTCGGATACGCCAAAGCGCATCTTGCGCGGCGCGAGGTTGGCGACCATCACAGTGTGCCGGCCGACCAGGTCCTCCGGCGCGTAGGCCGACTTGATCCCGGCAAACACCTGGCGCGTCTCCGAGCCGATATCGAGGGTGAGCTTCAGCAGCTTGTCGGCACCTTCCACGTGCTCGGCACTGGCGATGCGGGCGATGCGCAGGTCCACCTTTGCAAAGGTGTCGAAGTCGATGGTCTCGGCGATGGGGTCCACGTCGGGCTCCGCTTCGGGGTTGGGGCTGGGCGTTTGCGCGGTCGCGGCCAGGGTGGCCTTCGAGGCCTCCAGCAGCTTGTCGACGGTCTCGCCTTCGATGCGGGTCATCAGCGGCTTGAACTTCTCGATCGAGCGCCCGACCAGCGGCGCGCGCGTGTCCCAGGCCAGGCTGTCCAGCCGGAGGAAGGCCGCAGCGTCGGCCGCCAGTCGCGGCAGCACCGGGGCGAGGTAGACGATCAGGATGCGGAACAGGTCCAGGCCCTGGGTGGAGATGGCCTGTACCTCGGCCTCGCGGCCTTCCTGTTTCGCCAGCACCCAGGGCTGGGCCTCGTCGATGTACTGGTTGGCCTGATCGGCCAGCGCCATGATGCGGCGGATGGCCTGGGCGTATTCGCGGTTCTCGAACGCGGCCGCGATGGCGTCGCCCTCGGCGACGAAGGCCTCGTGCAGGTCCGGACGTGGCAGCTCGGCCGCCAGCTCGCCGTTCGAGCGCTTGGTAATGAAGCCGGCGCAGCGGCTGGCGATGTTGACCAGCTTGCCGACCAGATCGGAGTTCACACGCTGGACGAAGTCGTCCAGGTTGAGGTCGAGGTCGTCGACCCCGGCACCCAGCTTGGCGGCGAGGTAGTAGCGCAGGGATTCGGGGTTCAGGTGGTCCAGGTAGTCGCGCGCGCGGATGAAGGTCCCGCGCGATTTGGACATCTTCTGCCCGTTGACGGTCAGGAAGCCGTGGCAGAACACCGCGCTGGGCGTGCGAAAGCCCGCGCCGTGCAGCATCGCCGGCCAGAACAGCGTATGGAAATACGCGATGTCCTTGCCGATGAAGTGATACAGCTCGGCATCGGAATCCGCGCCCCACCAGGCATCAAAGTTCAGGCCCTGCTTCTCGGCGTAGGCGCGAAAGCTCGCCATGTAGCCGATCGGCGCGTCCAGCCAGACGTAGAAGTACTTGCCCGGGGCGTCGGGGATCTCGAAGCCGAAGTAGGGGGCATCGCGCGAGATGTCCCAGTCGGTCAGGCCCGCATCGAACCACTCGTCGAGCTTGTTGCGGATCGCGTCCTGCAGGCGGCCGGAGCCGGTCCATTCGCGCAGGAAGGCCTCGAAGTCGCCGAGTTTGAAGAAGTAGTGCTCGGACTGGCGCGACTCGGGACGGGCGCCGCTGATCGCGGAAACCGGGTCTTTCAGGTCCAGCGGGCTGTAGGTGGCTCCGCAGGCCTCGCAGGAATCGCCGTACTGCTCCTCGGCGCCGCAGTTGGGGCAGGTGCCCTTGATGAAGCGGTCGGGCAGGAACATCCCGGCCTCGGGGTCGTAGGCCTGGTCGATGGTGCGCGTCTCGATGTGCCCGGCGTCGCGCAGCGCGGTGTAGATGTGGGCGGCCAGTTCGCGGTTTTCGTCCGAGTGGGTCGAGTGGTAGTGGTCGAAATCCACCAGGAACTCGCTGAAGTCGGCCTCGTGCTCCTGGCGTACGCGCGTGATCAACTCTTCGGGTTCGATGCCCTCGGCGCGGGCCTTCAGCATGATCGGCGTGCCGTGGGCGTCATCCGCGCAGACGTAGATCACCTCGTGGCCGCGCGCACGCTGGAAGCGCACCCAGATATCGGTCTGGATGTACTCGACCAGGTGCCCCAGATGGATCGGCCCGTTGGCGTAGGGCAGGGCGCTGGTGACCAGGATCTTGCGCGGCGTGTCAGTCATCGTCGGACTCGTGCGTCGGTAGCGGCGGGCGGTGGCATGCAGGGGCGCTATTGTCGGGGCTGCCAGCCGGGTTGTCGAGGCGTGGAAAAGTCCGCCACGGGCTTTTCCACAGAAGCTGTGGATAACTCTGTGGGCAACCCAGTGGAATTCATCGTCAGGCCTTGTCACGCAAGGGCCTTGTACAGATTGGTCAAAAAACGTTCAATTTCTTTTTATACCGAAAAAACAAATACATGAAGGTTCTTTGTGTAGTGCTTTCGGTGTTTTGGCTGCTATCTGGGGCGTTTTCAGGGGCAGCGAAGATTCATGTGTATAAAAGTCGCGAATAGGGGTTGACAGATCATCTGTGGCGCCTCTTGCGGCATGGGTAAAGGGCTGGCGTGTGGTGGTGCCATTGGCGTGCTGATTGCGGCCCAGTAGAATCGCGCGATCACTCCCAACTGCCGGATGGAACGAACGCCATGGCCGAACTCTCGCGCGAGCAGATCGAAAACGCCCTGAAGACCGTTCAGGACAAGTACCTGGAGCAGGACTTGGTGGCCGCCGGTGCGGTCAAGGACATCCGTGTGGAGGGCGCACGGGCGGCCATCACCCTCGAGATGGGCTACTCCGCGAGCGGCTATCACGACGAGCTGCGCGCCGCGATCCAGGGGGCGCTGGCCGGCGTCGCCGGGCTGGAGTCCTCCGAAGTGACGATCACCACCAGGGTGACCGCCCACGCGGTGCAGAAGAGCCTGAAGCCGATGCCCGGCATCAAGAACATCATCGCTGTGGCCTCCGGCAAGGGCGGGGTGGGCAAGTCCACCACCGCGGTCAACCTGGCCTTGGGCCTGGCGGCCGAAGGCGCGCAGGTCGGCATCCTGGATGCGGATATCTATGGCCCCAGCCAGCCGCGCATGCTGGGCATCAAGGACCGCCCGGAGTCGAAAGACGGCAAGTCCATGGAGCCGCTGGAACGCCACGGCGTGCAGGCGATGTCCATCGGCTTCCTGATCGACGAGGACACGCCGATGATCTGGCGTGGCCCGATGGTCACCCAGGCCCTTGAGCAGCTGCTGAACGAGACCAACTGGAAGGATCTCGACTACCTGGTGATCGACCTGCCGCCGGGCACCGGTGATATCCAGCTGACCCTGTCGCAGAAGATCCCGGTCTCCGGCGCGGTGATCGTCACCACCCCGCAGGACATCGCACTTCTGGATGCGCGCAAGGGCCTGCGCATGTTCGAGAAGGTGGAGGTGCCGGTACTGGGCATCATCGAGAACATGAGCATTCATATCTGCTCGAGCTGTGGCCACGAGGAGCACATCTTCGGCCAGGGCGGTGCCCAGGGCATGGCCGAAGAGTATGGCGTGGACATGCTCGGCGCGCTGCCGCTGGATATTCGCATTCGCGAGCAGGCCGACGGTGGTGAACCGACCGTGATCGCCGATCCGGACGGCCGCATCACAGAGATCTATCGCGAGATCGCCCGCCGTACCGGCGCCAAGCTCGCGGAGCAGGCGAAGGACTACAGCAGCAAATTCCCCAATATCGTCATCCAGAACAACTGATCCGGCGATCACAACCAGGGACAGGGCAGATGAGCATCAAGTCGGACCGCTGGATCCGGGAGATGGCCGAGACGAAGGGCATGATCGAGCCCTTCGAGCCCGGTCAGGTCCGCTATCGCGACGAGCAGCGCATCGTCTCCTACGGCACGTCCAGCTATGGCTATGACGTGCGCTGCTCGGAGCACTTCAAGATCTTCACCAACATCAACTCGAGCATCGTCGACCCCAAGGGCTTCGACGAGGGCAGCTTTGTGGACGTGCATTCCGATGTCTGCATCATCCCGCCCAACTCGTTTGCGCTGGCGCATACCGTCGAGTACTTCCGCATCCCGCGTGACGTGCTGACCATCTGCCTCGGCAAATCGACCTACGCGCGCTGCGGCATCATCGTGAACGTGACCCCGCTGGAACCCGAGTGGGAAGGCCACGTGACCCTGGAGTTCTCCAACACCACGCCGCTGCCAGCCAAGATCTACGCCAACGAGGGTGTGGCGCAGATGCTGTTCCTGCAGTCCGACGAGGTCTGCGAGACGTCCTACAAGGACCGCGGCGGCAAGTATCAGGGCCAGCGCGGCGTAACACTGCCCCGTACCTGACGCACTCACCCTTCTACCCAGGAGGCCGCCATGCGCATCGTGATCGCGCTGGGCGGAAACGCCCTGCTGCAACGCGGCGAGACGCCGTCGGCCGAGGCCCAGCGGCGCAACGCCCGTGCCGCGGCGCGGGCTGTCGCCGCAGTCGCAAACGAGCACGAGGTCGTTGTGACCCACGGCAATGGCCCGCAGGTGGGCCTGCTCGCCAGCCAGGCGGAGGCCGACTCCATCCACTGGCCACTGGATGTGGTCGGCGCCGAGAGCCACGGGATGATCGGCTACATCCTTGCGCAGGAACTGCACAACGCCCTGGGCCATGACCGGGTTGCCAGCCTCCTGACGCAGACCGAGGTCGACCCGGACGATCCGGCGTTCGCCCGCCCCGAGAAATTCATCGGCCCGGTCTGGGGTGAATCCCGGGCGCGTGCACTGGCCGAGGCACGCGGCTGGGATATCGCCCGCGACGGTGACGGCTGGCGGCGCGTGGTGGCCTCGCCGGAGCCGCAGAAGGTGCTGGGCGTGGAGGCCGTACGGACCCTGGTCGACGGCGGGTCCCTCGCGATCTGCGCGGGCGGCGGCGGTGTGCCGGTCGCGCGAGACGCTGAGGGAAGGCTGTACGGTATCGAGGCGGTGGTGGACAAGGACCTGACCGCCGCACGCCTCGCAGTGGAACTGGGCGCGGACTGGCTGTTGATGCTGACGGACGTCGACGGCGTCTACTGGAACTGGGGCGAGCCTGACGCCACGCGCTTGAAGGCATTGCTGGTGAGCGCGGTCGACCCCGCGTCGTTCCCGGCCGGTTCGATGGGCCCGAAGATGGAGGCCGCGCGGCGCGTCGCGGAATACGGTGCCCGTGCCGGGATCGGGGCGCTCGAGGACGCTGCCGCGATTATTGCGGGGCGGGCCGGGACGCGGATACTGCCGGTTGGGATGTCGTAGGGTCCGGGCCCGCGCGGGAATCAGCGTCTCGCCGTGGTGGATTGTTGCCAAGCCATTGGCGCCACGGCAAGCTCGCCAGTTCACGCCCCTGTCTTGCAAGGAAGAATGCTATGTACCGCCATGCCCGAATCACTGGATTCCTCGTTCTGTCGGTTGCCGCCACGCTTGTGCTGGCCGGTTGCGGAGGCGAGGAAGAAGAGGTGAACCCGCCGCAAGGGCTGGAACAGCAGATGGCGCCGCAGGACATGTCCAGCGACGATGCCCGCCGCCCGACCAATCCCGGTCTGCCCGCGGCGGACGTGAAGAAGTCGGACGACTGAAGCCGGCTGTCTGCACAATGCTGGGCCGCCTCCCGGGATGGCTTTTCCGCACCCCGGTGCTGGGAAAAATCGTCATTTCATATTAGGATGTTGGGCTATTTTGATTCCTGCTGGGTGATCCCGTCACGATCACGCACGAGCCCTTAGGTAAGGAAGTCGACCACCATGTCCGAGACCTCAAGTTCCTCCACCGCCATCACCGGCGCCGAAATCTTCTGCCGCAGCCTGCAGGCCGAGGGTGTCGATGTCGTATTCGGGTATCCCGGCGGGGCGGTACTGCACATCTATGATGCGCTGTATCGCCAGGACAAAGTCTCGCACGTACTGGTGCGTCACGAGCAGGGTGCGGTGCACGCGGCCGAGGGCTATGCCAAGTCCTCCGACAAGCCGGGTGTCGCGCTGGTCACCTCCGGCCCCGGTGCGACCAATGCGATTACCGGGATCGCCGATGCCTACATGGATTCGGTGCCGCTGGTGGTGTTCACCGGCCAGGTGCCGACCAGCCTGATCGGCAACGATGCCTTCCAGGAAGTGGATACCGTGGGGATTACCCGCCCCTGCGTGAAGCACAACTTCCTGGTCAAGGACGTGAAGGACCTGGCGACCACGATCAAGAAGGCCTTCTACGTGGCGACCACCGGCCGCCCCGGCCCCGTGGTCGTGGATATCCCGAAGGATGTGACCGCGGCGAGCTGCGAGTTCGAATATCCCGAGTCCATCCACATGCGCTCGTACAACCCGACCTTTGGCGGCTATACAGGCCAGATCGACAAGGCGGTGGACCTGATCCTGTCGGCGAAGCAGCCGATGATCTACACCGGTGGGGGCGTGATCCTGGGCAGGGGTTCCGAGGCACTGACCGAGTTCACCCGCAAGCTGGGCTACCCGATCACCAACACCCTGATGGGGCTGGGTGGCTATCCGGCGTCGGACAAGCAGTTCCTCGGCATGCTGGGCATGCACGGGACCTACGAGGCCAACATGGCCATGCACCACGCCGACGTGCTGATTGCGATCGGCGCGCGCTTCGACGACCGCGTGACCGGCAACATCGAGAAGTTCTGCCCGCACGCGAAGATCGTGCATGTCGATGTCGACCCATCCTCGATTTCCAAGAACGTGAAGGTCGACGTGCCCATCGTTGGCGAGGTGGAGCCGGTGCTGCGCGAGCTGATCAAGGCGCTGGACGCCGCCAACGCGAAGCCGGACCCGGCGGCGCTGGATGCCTGGTGGAAGCAGATCCGCGAGTGGCAGTCGCAGGACTGCCTGAAATACGACCGCGAGTCCGAACTGATCAAGCCGCAGTACGTGGTGCAGAAGTTCTGGGAGCTGACGCAGGGCGATGCCTTCGTGACCTCCGACGTCGGCCAGCACCAGATGTGGGCCGCGCAGTTCTACGGCTTCGACAAGCCCAACCGATGGATCAACTCGGGTGGCCTGGGGACGATGGGCGTGGGCCTGCCGTTTGCGATGGGCGTGCAGTTCGCGCACCCGGACGCGACGGTCGGCTGCATCACCGGCGAGGCCAGCATCCAGATGTGCATCCAGGAGCTGTCGACCTGCTACCAGTACCAGCTCCCGATCAAGATCCTGAACCTGAACAACCGCTACCTGGGCATGGTCCGGCAGTGGCAGGAATTCTTCTACCAGGGCCGTTACGCGATGTCCTACATGGACGCGCTGCCGGACTTCGTGAAGCTGGCCGAGGCGTATGGCCATGTGGGCATGCGTATCGACAAGCCGGGCGACGTCGAGGGCGCGATCAAGGAGGCCCTCGCGCAGAAGGAGCGCCTGGTGTTCCTGGACTTCCTCACCGACCAGTCCGAGAACGTCTATCCGATGATCCCGGCCGGCGCCGGCCAGAACGAAATGATCCTGGTCTGAACCGGGTACAGGGAAGAGCCGTATGCGTCATATCATCAGTGTCCTGCTGGAAAACGAATCCGGTGCCCTCTCAAGGGTGGCCGGCCTGTTCTCCGCGCGTGGCTACAACATCGAATCGCTGACCGTCGCGCCGACCGACGACCCGTCGCTGTCGCGCATGACCATCGTCACCAGTGGCTCCGACGAGATCGTCGAGCAGATCACCAAGCAGCTGAACAAGCTGGTCGACGTGATCAAGCTGCTGGACATGACCGCGCATCCGCACATCGAGCGCGAGATGGCACTGGTCAAGGTACGCGTCGGCGAGGCCGCCGACCGTGAAGAGGTCAAGCGCCTGACCGATATCTTCCGCGGTCGCATCATCGACGTGACCCAACAGACCTACGTGATCGAGATCACCGGCGAGGGCTCCAAGCTGGATGCCTTCCTCGAGGCTGTCTCGCCGTTCCCGGTGCTGGAAGTCGTGCGCTCGGGTGTGATGGGCATCGCCCGCGGCGACGTCGCGCTGCAGCTGTAATCGTCTTCGTTTTCGTCCGTGCCGGCCAGGCACGGGCTTTTTATTCGTCATCGGCCCCCTGGCGGGGCCTGTTGCCAAGGAAATGACTGCCATGAATCTGTATTACGACAAAGACGCCGACCTCTCCATCATCCAGGGCATGAAGGTCGCGATCATCGGCTACGGCTCGCAGGGCCACGCCCATGCGAACAACCTGAAGGATTCCGGTGTGGACGTGACCGTGGGCCTGCGCGACGGCTCCGCCTCGCGCGCCAAGGCCGAAGAAGCTGGCCTGAAGGTCGCCGATGTCGACGCCGCGACCGCCGGCGCCGACCTGATTATGGTGCTGGCCCCGGACGAATACCAGGCCGCCCTGTACCGCGACGTGCTGGAGCCGAACCTGAAGGAGGGTGCGACCCTGGCGTTCGCCCACGGCTTCGCGATCCACTACAACCAGATCGTGCCGCGCAAGGACCTGGACGTGATCATGATCGCGCCGAAGGCCCCGGGCCACACCGTGCGCTCCGAGTTCGTGCGTGGCGGCGGCATCCCCGACCTGATCGCGATCCAGCAGGACGCCTCCGGCAAGGCCCGTGACATCGCGATGTCCTACGCCTCCGCGATCGGCGGCGGCCGCACCGGCATCATCGAGACCACCTTCAAGGACGAGACCGAGACCGACCTGTTCGGCGAACAGGCCGTGCTCTGCGGCGGTGCGGTGGAACTGGTCAAGGCCGGCTTCGAGACCCTGACCGAGGCCGGCTACGCCCCGGAGATGGCCTACTTCGAGTGCCTGCACGAGCTCAAGCTGATCGTCGACCTGATGTACGAGGGTGGCATCGCCAACATGAACTACTCGATCTCCAACAATGCCGAGTACGGCGAGTACGTGACCGGCCCGCAGGTGATCAACGAGGAGTCGCGCTGGGCGATGCGCGAGGCGCTGAAGAACATCCAGAACGGCGAGTACGCCAAGCAGTTCATCCTGGAAGGCGCGATGAATTACCCGTCGATGACCGCCAACCGCCGCCTGAACGCGGCCCACGAGATCGAGCAGGTGGGCGAACGCCTGCGTGCGATGATGCCGTGGATCAAGGCCAACCAGCTGGTCGACAAGTCCCGCAACTGATCCGTCGGGGCGACCCGGGGCACAGACCCCGGGTCGCGCACCCGCACCCCCTCCGAGAACCCCATGCTGTTTCCGCTTGCCCCCGAAGGCCGTCTGTTCGTGATCATCTCCGCCTGGATGGCGGTGATCTCGCTGCTAGTCGGGGAGGCGGAGCTGGGCCTGTTCATGGTGCTGCTGACCGTGGCGCTGATGGGGCTTTTCCGCGACCTTCGGCGCAAGGCGGCGGCCCCCGCGCTGGGCGTGATTGCCCCGGCCGATGGCACGGTGGAGGCGATCGACGAGACGACCGATCCGTTCACGGGCAAGTCAGCCCTGCGGATTCGCATTCGTCAGCGACGCCTGGGGGAATACAACGTCCATGCCCCGCAGGAATCGAAGGTGGTGGAGCGGGTCTGGCCGGGTAAGGAGACGGATAGCCCGCCGGACGGGCAGCTCGATCACCGCCTGGCATTTGCGCTGGCGACCGACGAGGGCACGCGCCTGACGCTCGCGCTGTCGGTCAATCACTGGCCGCGCATGATCCGCCTGCAGAATGTGGTGCCCGGGAATCGACTCGGGCGCGGCAAACGCATGGGTTTTGCCGGGTTCGGTGCTACCTTCGAGGTCTGGCTGCCGGCCGGGTCGCAGGTCATGGCCCAGGTCGGCCAGAAGGTGCTGGCGGGCTCCACCGTGATCGGTGGGCTGCCGGAGGCCAGTGGCGACGAGGAAGCGACCGTGGAGGTGCTGGAGTGACGCCGGATGACGAGAGATCAAGCGATATCGACGAGATGAACGGGGCCGACGAGCGGCACGAGGGCCGTTCCCGGCGTCGCCGCGGGATCTTTCTGCTGCCCAACCTGTTCACGACCGGGGTGCTGTTCTCCGGCTTCTTCGCGATTGTCTCCGCGATCAATGGCGAATTTACGACCGCCGCGATCGCGGTGTTCGTGGCCATGGTCCTGGATACCCTCGATGGCCGCGTGGCGCGTATGACGGACACGCAAAGCGAGTTCGGGGCGCAGTATGACTCGCTCTCCGACCTGGTCTCCTTCGGCGTGGCCCCGGCCCTCGTCGTGTACCTGTGGCAGCTGCAGGATCTGGGCAATCTTGGCTGGGTGGCGGCCTTCTTCTTTGCCACGGCCGCGGCATTGCGTCTCGCGCGCTTCAACAGCCGACTGGCCGTGGTCGACAAACGTTTCTTCCAGGGGCTGCCGAGCCCTGCCGCCGCCGCGCTGGTGGTGGGGATGGTCTGGGTGCTCGAGGATCTTGGCATTCCGGCGGATCTGGCCGATCCGTACGTGGTGGCGATCCTGATCGTGACGGTTCTGGCAGGTGCGGCGATGGTCAGCAATCTGACCTACTTCAGCTTCAAGGACATGGACTTCAAGCATCGGGTGCCCTTCCTGGCGATCGTCGGGGTGGTGGGCGCACTGATGCTGCTGGCGCTGGATCCGCCCAAGGTCCTTTGGGCGGGCTTCGTGATTTACGCCCTGTCCGGACCCCTGCTGACGCTGGAGCGCTGGCGCCGTCACCGTCGCCGTACGCCCTCGGGAGATTGAGGCGTGGACCTGTCGGCGCGCAAACGCCGTATCCTGGCCGATATGGGGATCCCCGTTTGGCGTGCCCGGGACGGCGCCTTTCCTGGCGTGCCGGCCGCAGCCCCGACCGTCGAGCCTCCCACTGCCCCGCTAATGCCCGAGGCCGCGTCGGCTCAAGCGACCAGTGCACCCCCCGAGACACCCGAGATACCCGAGCCGCTCGTGTCCCCCGCGAGCGGGCCGCTGGAAGTCGAAGTTGCGGCTCTGGACTGGCCCGAGCTCGAAGCCCGTGTGCGCGACTGCACGGCCTGCGCCGAACTGGCGGCCCAGCGTACGCAGACCGTGTTTGGCGTGGGCGACCGCCGTGCCCGGTGGCTGTTCGTGGGCGAGGCACCCGGGGTCGAGGAAGACCGCCGAGGCGAGCCGTTTGTCGGGCGTGCCGGCCAGTTGCTGGACAGCATGCTCGCCGCGCTGGGACTCGATCGACGGCAGGATGTCTTTATCGCGAATGTCCTCAAGTGTCGTCCGCCGAACAACCGCGACCCCAGTCCGGAGGAATCCCGGGCCTGCCGTGGCTTCCTGGACCGGCAGATCGCACTGGTGCAGCCGGAGGTGATCGTGGCGCTGGGGCGTGTCGCCGCCCAGCAACTGCTGGAGACCGACCAGCCGCTGGGATCCCTGCGGGGCAGCCTGCACCGGTATCGTGAGGTCCCGCTGGTCGTGACCTATCATCCGGCCTACCTTTTGCGGAAGCCGCAGGACAAGGCCAGGGCCTGGCAGGATCTGCAGCGCGCGCGGGCCTGTCTGACGAGTGCGCCCGGAGGGTAACCCTGCAGACTGTAGGTGTTAGGGAACGCAGCGAACGCGGACTCGCCTATATGTTCAGCCCAGGTAATAAACTCAGGAGATCCAGCCCGACGCCATGAGTGCCGAGCCGCAAGTACAACCCCGGATGCGCCGCATGCTGGCCGAGGATGTCGAGTGTGTGATGGGCATCGAGCGCGAGGCGTATCACTATCCGTGGACCGCGCGCATCTTCGAGGACTGCATCCGGGTCGGATACGACTGCTGGGTGCTGGAGGTGGATGAACGCCAGGTGGGACACGCCGTGCTGACCGTGGCGGCCGGCGAGGCGCATCTTCTGAATCTGACCGTGGACCGACGCTGGCAGGGCTACGGGCTGGGTCGCTTCATGCTGCGCCGCCTGCTCGACTATGCCTGCGACCAGAGGGCCGAGGCCCTGCTTCTGGAGGTGCGTCCCTCCAATGTCGCGGCGGTCCAGCTTTATCGTTCGGAGGGCTTCGAGCACATCGGCACCCGGCCGCGCTACTACCCGTTGCACAGCGGCCGCGAGGATGCCTGGGTGCTGAGTTGCCGTTGCGACGCCCCGGCCGGGGCGTGACGCGACACAGTGTGACGTCTGCCACGTTTTTTCGGCGTTCGGAGGGCGTTTTGCGGCCAGCGGTTCTCGTACCCGTGGACGGGTTTTGCGCGCGGATGGGGGGCGGTCTATGATCGTAACCGGCATTGATGCCGGAATTCCCTGCGAGGCTGCCCCATGTCCCGATCCCTGCGTGCGTTGTTTTTCTCTCTTCCCCTGACATTGCCCCTGGCCTTTGGGGTCGGTGCGGCTCAGGCCCAGGATTTCGGCTACGACGAAGTCGAGCGGCAACAGGAGTTGCTCGGCGTCTGGTACGAGATTCGTGAAGGCAACGCCCAGCGCGGTGACACCCGCGCCATGTTCGACGTGGGTATGGCCAACTATGTCGGCCGTGGCACTGACGTGGATTACGACGCGGCGCTGCACTGGTTCGCGCGTGCGGCGGACGACGACCATGCGGGCGCCCACTACTACCTTGGATTCATGTTTGCCGCCGGCCGTGGCACGGCTGCCGATGAAGACAAGGCCCTCGAGCACTACACCCGCTCGGCCGAACTCGGCTACGCCAATGCGCAGTACTGGCTGGGCAGCCACTATGCCCGTAACGAGCAGTCGAATGGCGAGGCCCTGGAGTGGCTGGGCAAGGCGGCCGAGCAGGGCCAGGTTTCGGCCAAGTACTACTACGGCTTCCTGCACGAGACGGGTCGCGGGACGAACCGGAATCCCGGTGAGGCCGCCCGCTGGTACACCAAGGCTGCGGAGCGAGGCGATCGTAATGCGCAGATCGGTCTCGGGCGCCTGCACCAGAACGGACAGGGCGTGGAGCGTGATCTGGTCGAGGCCTATGTCTGGTATTCCCTGGCCGAGGACAGCGAGCGCATGGAGGCCGTGAAGACGCGCATGAGCCAGCGTGATCTGGACCTGGCCCAGAGCCGGCTGGACGAACAGTCCTCCGCGATCCAGCGAGCCTCTGCACGCTAGCGCGAGCCATTATTGTTCAGGGCCTGCTGCAAACGGCCCCGGATCTTGATCCGGGGCCGTTTGCATTGCGGGCACCGGGAAACGCAACGCCTGCCCCGTTTTCGCGTTAAACTCCCGCGCTTCACTCAGGCGGCCCAAGACCATGTCTTTTCTCGAGGAAACCGCCCGGCGCCGGACGTTTGCGATCATCTCGCACCCGGACGCGGGCAAGACCACCATGACCGAAAAGCTCCTGCTGTACGGTGGTGCGATCCAGCTCGCCGGTACGGTCAAGGGGCGCAAGGCGTCGCGCCATGCCACCTCCGACTGGATGGAGATGGAAAAGCAGCGCGGGATCTCGGTGACCTCCTCGGTGATGCAGTATCCCTACAAGGGCCGCATCGTGAACCTGCTGGACACCCCCGGGCATGCAGACTTCTCCGAGGACACCTACCGCACGCTGACCGCGGTGGACTCCGCGCTGATGGTGATCGACGCGGCCAAGGGTGTTGAGGAGCGCACCATCAAGCTGATGGAGGTCTGCCGGCTGCGCGATACGCCAATCATGACCTTCGTCAACAAGATGGACCGCGAGGGCCGCGACCCGATCGAGCTGCTCGACGAGGTCGAAGAGGTGCTGAAAATCCAGTGTGCCCCGATCACCTGGCCGATCGGGTCCGGCAAGCGTTTCCGCGGCGTCTACCATATCCGCCGCGATGCGGTGCACCTGTACGACCCGGAAGAGGGTGGCAAGAAGTCCACCGGCGAGATCATCGAAGGGCTGGACAATCCGCGCCTGGACGAGGTGCTCGGCGATCAGGCACAGGAGCTGCGTGACGAGATGGAGCTGGTGCGGGGCGCCTCACATGAGTTCGATTCCGACGGCTACCTGCGTGGCGAACAGACCCCGGTGTTCTTCGGCTCCGCGATCAACAACTTCGGCATCGAGGAACTGCTGGACGACTTCGTAGAATACGCCCCGGGTCCGCTGCCGCGGCCGACCCATTCGCGCAAGGTCGAGCCCACCGAGGAGAAGTTCAGCGGCTTCGTGTTCAAGATCCAGGCGAACATGGACCCGAAACATCGCGACCGCATCGCCTTCATGCGCATCTGCTCCGGCACCTTCGACAAGGGCGCGAAACTGCGCCATGTGCGCATCGGGCGCGACGTGAAGATCCCCGATGCGCTGACCTTCATGGCCTCGGACCGCGAGCATGTGGAGACCGCCTATCCGGGCGACATCATCGGCATCCACAACCACGGCACCATCCGCATCGGGGATACCTTCACCGAGGGCGAGGACCTGACCTTTACCGGCGTGCCGAACTTCGCGCCGGAGCTGTTCCGTCGCGCACAGCTGAAGGACCCGCTGAAGATGAAGCAGCTGGCCAAGGGCCTGCAGGAGCTGTGCGAGGAAGGGGCGACCCAGCTCTACCGCCCGCTGACCAATAACGACCTGATCCTGGGCGCGGTTGGCGTGCTGCAGTTCGATGTGGTCGCCGAGCGCCTGCGCACCGAGTACAAGGTCGAGGCGCAGTTCGAGAACGTGAACGTCCAGACGGCACGCTGGGTCGAATGTGACGATCCGAAGAAACTCGAGGAGTTCAAGGAGAAGGCCGCGGTCAACCTGGCGATCGACCACGGCGGCGATCTGGTCTATATCGCCCCGACACGGGTGAACCTGCAGATGGCGCAGGAGAAATGGCCGGAGGTCCGCTTCGAGGCCACCCGCGAGCACGGCCAGCCAACCGAGTAGGGGCGACCCCGGAGCCCTGCGTTGGCACCGTCATCGCGAGGAGCGTAGCGACCTGGGGACCTCCATCCGAAACCAGTGGTTCGTGGCTTGATGCCAGTTTGCGACTGCTGCGGCGCCTGCGGTGCCTCGCAATAAAGTTGCATACGACTGACGCCGGAGGGATGCATGTCACGAGTACTTCGATGGATGTCCGTAGTGGCAGTGATGCTGGCGCTTGGGGTTAGCGGCTGCGCGGTCCACAAGACCGAGACGCGGCCCGACGGGCCGGAGCCGCGTCCGGGGACGGTCAAGCAGATGAACCCGTTTCTGCACTTCCTGGAAACCCGGCCGAGCCCCGAGGAGTTCGAGCGCGTCTACCCGGACGTGACGCTGGTGCTGCCGGGCGAGATCGCGACCCACGAGTACCGCCAGGACAACTCGCGCTTCTTCGCCGAGCTGGATGACGAGGGTCGAATCCAGGACGGCGACTTTCGCTAGCGAATACGCTGCCATGACCCTGCGTATCTCCAACAGCGTTACGGTGCCGGACGACGAGATCGAGCTGACCGCGATCCGGGCCCAGGGCGCGGGCGGGCAGAATGTGAACAAGGTGGCCTCGGCCATCCATCTTCGTTTCGATATCCATGCCTCCAGTCTCCCGGAGGTCTACAAGCAGCGCCTGCTGCGCCGCCGTGATCAGCGCATCAGCAAGGACGGCGTGGTGGTGATCAAGGCGCAGCAGTACCGTGCCCAGGAGGCCAATCGCGAGGATGCGCTGGAGCGCCTGGCCGAGCTCCTGCGCGAGGCGGGCCGCCCGATCAAGACGCGCAAGCCGACCCGGCCCACACGTGCCTCCAAGCTGCGTCGGCTAGAGGGCAAGACCCACCGTGGCCGCAAGAAGGCCCTGCGCGGCCGCGTCGATCCCGACTGAGAGGGTGGGGCTGCGGCGATAGACGCCTAGTCGATCCCGAGATGCCGCGGCAGCTGGCCCAGGCGGCCCAGTGTCAGTATTGGTCGGGGGCGCCCGTGTTCCCAGGGCAGCGCGTCGGGATTGAACCAGGCGGCCTGAAACCCCGCGTTCAGGGCTCCCAGGACGTCGCTGGTGCTGTCATCCCCCACATGCAGGATCTGCTCGGCCTCGACGCTGGCCTGCTCGCGGGCCTGGGCGAAGATCACCGGGTCGGGCTTGGCCGCGCCGGCCTCGCCCGCCGCGATCGCAAAGTCGAAGTGGCGCCCCAGGGGGGTGCGAAAGACATCGGCATTGCCGTTGCTGATCGCGCCCAGCCGGAAGTGACGCGACAGCGTGGCGAGCACGCCATCCGCCTCGGGGAAGGGCGTCACCTCGTTGCGCGCATGCCAGAACACCGCGAATCCCTCGCCCGAGAGCAGATCGGGACAGCAGCCGCAATCCGTGGCCAGCCGGCGCAGCCAGCGCTTGCGCAGGCCGGTCAGGTCGTGGCGCTCGCTCTGCGGGGCCGCGCGCATGAAGGCGGCCCGTTCAGCAATCAGGGCCTGCGGATCAAAGCGTTCGCAGACCACCGGCGCGTGCTCGCGCAGCCAGGCGTAGAAGCGCGCCTCCGCATGGTGGATCACCGGCATCACCGGCCACAGCGTGTCGTCGAGGTCGAACGTCAGGCAGCGTACGCCGGTCAGCGGCGTGGGGTTGGGGATGGAGGATCGCATCCTCAAAGCATAATGGCCCGGTACGGCCAATGGGGGATATCGTCAGCCGGGCTGGGGTTGCGGGCATGCTGTGGGGGCGGCATGTTGGGGGCATACACGAACGGGAGTGCGGGATGGAGACGGACAATACCGGAGTGTGGCCGCGTTACGCCCTGAGCCAGCGGATCGTGCACTGGGCGGTCGCCGTGCTGGTGCTGGGTGCGCTGGCGCTGGGCGGGACCATTGGCTGGTATGGCTTCGAGGGTCTCCAGGAGCGCTTTGGCGAAGGCACGACCGACACCATCTACACCTGGCACAAGAGCTTCGGCGTGCTGGTGCTGCTGCTGATGCTGGTGCGTGTGGGCATGCGTCTGCGGCATGGCAAGCCGCCCTACGCGGTCGCGTTGCCGCCGGCCCAGCGCATTGCCGCCGAGTCGGTCCACGGCCTGCTGTATCTGCTGTTGATCGTGATGCCGGTAATCGGCTGGTGGGCCACGGCCGCCGGCGGCTACCCGGTGCAGCTGGGTCCGCTGATCCTGCCGGGCCTGTTCCCGGAAAACGAGGCGCTGTCGGAGACCCTGTTCGCCTGGCACCAGATCCTGGGGATCACCCTTCTGGTGCTGGCACTGGGTCATATCTCGGCGGCCCTGTACCACTGGCGTGTGCGACGGGATGGTGTCCTGCAGCGGATGACGTTCGGTTCCCCGCAGCGCGAGCGTGTACATTGATCAGTGTTTCCCTAATGTCCGTCTGCCCGTGATTCGACTGCTGCTGACCCTCGCGGCACTCAACGTCGTGCTGCTGGGGCTGGACGTGCCCCGCCACGCGGGAATTGGCCCGTACTGGCTGGCCTGGGAGGCGGTCCTGCTGGTCGGGCTGTTCGCGCTGTTGCCCGCCGGGCGGCTGGCGCGTGCGCTGGCCTGGCTGGCCGGATGCGTGCTGTTGGCGCTGGTGGTGCTGGCCCTGTTCGATGCCCTGACCCGCGTCAGCCTGGTACGCCCCCTGAATGTGATGCAGGACTGGATCCTGCTGGACGCGGTCTACCGGCTGGTGACCGGCAATCTGGATCTCTGGGTCACGGTGGCACTGGTGGTCGTACTGATCACGGGGCTGATCGCGGTGATCGCGGGCGCGGGGCGCGGCCTGTTCGCGCTGACCGTTCAGCCGACGCAAGGGCGCCGGATACCCCTGTCCGTAGCGGTCGGGCTGCTAACACTCGGGCTGGTGGGGGCGGTCGTCTCCGGCCGGGGCGCGGCACCGCCGGGTACGGCCGCGCCCGGGCTCGTTTCGGTCCAAAAGCAGATCGTGGCCGGGCAGGGGGCGTTGGCGGAGAACCGTGTATTTCGCGAGCGCCTGGAACAGACCCGCGAGCAGGCCGAGGGGCGTCCCCTGACGGGTCTGGCTGACGTCGACGTGATCCTGGGGCTGGTGGAGTCCTACGGGGTCTCGGCGGTGTTCGACGAGCGCTATGCCCCGGTCATCGTGCCGAGTCTCGAATCCATTGGCGAGCAGCTCGACGCCGCGGACCTGCATGTGGTGACCGGTGTACTGGAGGCCCCGATCGCCGGGGGGCAGTCCTGGCTGGCGCAGGCCTCGCTGCTGGCGGGCCTGCAGGTGCGTTACGCCGGGCATTATGACGCCCTGCAGGCGCAGACCCGCGACACCCTGGTGCAGGACTTTCAGGCGACCGGGCACGACACGGCCATGCTGGCCCCGGCGATCCAGCTCGACTGGCCGGAGGGACAGTGGTTTCGCTGGGACCGGATCGTCGACAAGCACGGGTTCGACTACGCCGGGCCGCCGTTTTTCTGGGTGACCATGCCGGACCAGTACACCTGGTCGTTCTTCGAACGCGAGATCCGCGGGCCCTCGGAGCGCCCGGTATTCGCGATGCTGGCCCTGATCAGCTCGCATGCACCGTGGACGCCGATCCTGCCGGTGCTGGAGGACTGGGAGTCGATCGGGGACGGCGCGGTCTTCGACGAGTGGGCGGGCAAGGGCCCGACCCCGGAGTCGCTGTGGCGGGACTTCGATCGCGTGCGCGAGTACTACGCGGAGTCGGTGCGCTATTCGCTGGAGGTGACCGGCGGCTACGCGGCGCGGTATGCGGACGAGGACACGCTATTTTTCATGCTGGGTGATCACCAGCCGGCCGCCCTGGTGACTGGTCAGGACGCCAGCTGGGCCGTGCCCGTGCATATCATCAGCGGCGATCCGGCCTTGCTGGAGCCATTTCGCGAATACGGGTTCGTCCCGGGCATGCAGCCGCCCTCGGAGCGGGCGGAGCATGGCTTTGACGCCCTGCGCGAGTGGCTGCGCGAGGCGTTCGGGACGCCACCGGGTTCGGACTAGTCGTCGCCTTCCGAGGCTTCGTAGTCTTCCTCGAGCAGTTCGCGCATCTGGTCGACGACGCCGGGTTCGGTCCACTCGATGGCGCCGAACAGGTAGTAGCGCAGGTTGCCCTCGCGGTCGACGACATAGCTGGTGGGGTAGGCCATCGCGCGCCAGTCGTTCAGCGACTCCTGGTCCGGGTCGAGCAGGATGGTGAACTCGGTTTGCACCTCGTTCTCGATGAAGTCGCGGATGGTCTCTTCGTCCTCGCCAAGATTGACCGCGAGGATGCGAAAGCCCTGTTCGCGCAGCTCGTCTTCCAGCAGCTGCATGGACGGCATTTCGTGCACGCAGGGCGGGCACCAGCTGGCCCAGAAGTTGATCAGCACGACCTCGCCACGATAGTCCTCCAGCCGGTGTTCCTCGCCGGCCAGGTCCGGGCGGACCAGTTCGGGGGCCGCGATGGGTTCGTCCAGCGTATCCAGCTGGACGTCGCCGCCGGTGGGCGTGTTCACGCTCAGGTCCAGGTCGTCGGATGCGGTGGCGGTGCGCGCGGCCGACAGGCGGCGTAGCAGGTCCATGCCGTAGACGAGTTCCTGGTGGAAGACCTCGCGCGCCAGGAGCTCGGTCTCCATCGCATCGGGGCGGAAGAAGAAGCGGTCACGCAACTCGGGGAGCAGGCGCGCCCCGACGGTGCTGCCCCCGTCACTGAGGGTCGAGCGGATCAGCCCCAGGTGCTGGAACTGCGGAGACAGCATCGGCTGGATGATGTAGACGGGCAGGTTGGTGACGCCGACGATGGGTTGCATCTCGGCCTCGTCGGTGTCCACCCCGGTATGCAGGTACGGGCTCATCATGATCAGCCCCGCCAGGTGCTCTGCTTCCGGATGTTCTTCCTGCCAGTGGTACAGGCCCGTGAGCAGCCAGGGCAGGGCGCGGTCATTGCCGAACACGAACACCGCGCGTTCGTCTTCCGCGTGCGCGGCCTCGATCAGGTCGCCCACGGTGTCGGTCGGCATCTCGTCGAAGCTGGAGGCGGCCTCCGGCAGGAAATGCCCGGCGAACGGGTCCGTCAGCCAGACCTCGACGCCGGCGGCCTGTAGCGCCAGGGCCTGCTGCCGGTGGCCGTCCAGCAGCCCGTGCTCGGACGGGAACCACAGCAGCACGGCCTCGCCATCGGTGGGGTAGCGCTCGACCGGGATCTCGGCCCCGCCCGCGTCGATGCTGGTGGCGGCGGAGACCGTGCCGGTCCGGGCATCGTCCGAGGTCTCTTCGGCAATCTCTTGCGCCAGGGCGGGGCTCGTACACAGGGCGCCAGTCAGGAGCAGGGCATGGAGCCACAAGGGCAAACGGATCATGGACAGAGGTCTGGTTGAATGAGTTCAAGCCGTAGACGTGGTGACAGCGGGTTTTGATCCCCCGCCAGTGTGAACGTCAGGGCGTTTCCGGGCGCGGGGCGTCGGCGTAGGGGTAGTCGCTGGCCTCGAGGTTTTCCTGGAAGGTCTCCAGGCGTTCCACCGCCAGGTCGGTCCGGTTGAACTGGGCGATATGGTACAGGGCGTCGCCCTCGTTGATCAGGGGCAGGTTGAGCTGACCGATGATGATCCCCGAGGCCGGGGCGAGGACCTCGGTCTCGGTCTCGCCGAAGGGATCGGAGACGATTGCCAGGCGCGTCTGGTCGCGGACCACGCGATCGCCTTGGCGCACGAAGCTGCGCAGGATGCCGCTTTGGGGGGCGCGTACCCAGCCGCTGGTGCGGGCCATGATGGGCTCGCGCGGGCTGCGGCGCCGGCTCGCCGGCAGCATGCCAAGATGCCGCATCACCTCGATGATCCCGTGTACACCGCCGCGGATGGACAGCTCGTCGAAGCGCAGTGCCTCGCCGGCCTCGTACAGCAGGATCGGCGTATCCCGCTCCGCCGCGGCCTCGCGCAGGGAGCCGTCGCGCAGTGCGGAATTCAGGACCACCGGTGCGCCGAAGGCGCGCGCCAGTTCCTGTGTTTCCGCGTGGTCGAGGTTGGCGCGGATCTGCGGCAGGTTGGAGCGGTGGATCGCCCCGGTGTGCAGGTCGATCCCGTGGGTGCTGCGGTGGACGATCTCGCGCATGAACAGCCGCGCGACCCGGGCCCCCAGCGAGCCCTTGGGTGATCCGGGGAAACAGCGATTCAGGTCGCGGCGGTCGGGCAGGTAGCGGCTCTGGTTGATGAAGCCGTGCATGTTGACCACGGGGATCGCCAGCAGCGTGCCCCGCATGCGCCGCAGCGCCGGGACCTTCAGCAGACGGCGGATGATCTCCACGCCGTTGATCTCGTCGCCATGGATGGCGGCGCTGACGAACAGCACCGGTCCCTTGCGCCGGCCGCACAGCACCTGTACGGGCATGTTGGTCGGGGTGTGGGTGTACAGGGCACCGAGCTGCAGCTCCACCGTTCGCCGTTCACCCGGGCGCACGGTTGTCCCGCCGATGGTGATGGGGGCGTTACGGTCGCCCCGGGGTGTGGCCATCAGCCACGGCCCTTGGTCTTGGTGCGGTTCGGCTTGGCGTTCTTCTGGATGAAGTCGATGATCATGCCGGCCACGTCCTTGCCGGAGGCGTTTTCGATTCCTTCCAGGCCCGGTGAGGAGTTCACCTCCATCACCACCGCGCCGTGGTTGGAGCGCAGGAGGTCGACGCCGCAGACATTCAGGCCCATCACCTTGGCCGCGCGCACCGCCGTAGCCCGTTCCTCGGGGGTGATGCGGCACAGGCTCGCGCTGCCACCGCGATGCAGGTTGGAACGAAACTCGCCTTCCTTTGCCTGGCGCTTCATCGAGGCGACGACCTTGTCGCCGATCACCAGGCAGCGGATATCCGAGCCCTTGGCCTCCTTGATGTACTCCTGCACCAGGATGTGCTGCTTCAGACCCATGAAGGCCTGGATCACGCTTTCCGCCGCCTGTTTGGTCTCGGCCAGCACGACCCCAAGCCCCTGGGTTCCCTCCAGCAGTTTGATCACGGCGGGTGCGCCGCCGACAGTGGCCAGCAGGTCGTCGATGTCATCGGGGGAGTGGGCAAAGCCGGTTACCGGCAGCCCGATGCCGCGGCGTGACAGGAGTTGCAGGCTGCGCAGCTTGTCGCGCGAGCGCGAGATGGCCACTGACTCGTTCAGGGGGTAGACGTTCATCATCTCGAACTGGCGCAGCACGGCGCTGCCGTAGAAGGTGATGGAGGCGCCGATACGCGGGATCACCGCGTTGAACTGGTCGAGCACATCGCCCTTGTAGTGGATCTGGGGCTTGTGCGCGGTGATGTTCATGTAGCAGCGTAGCGGGTCCACCACGCGGATCTCGTGACCGCGTTCCTGGGCGGCCTCGACCAGGCGCCGGGTGGAGTAGAGCTTGCTGTTGCGCGAGAGGATTCCGAGCTTCATTCGGGCATGGATTCCGGCGTTGCAGGATGTGGAGCGGGTCGCCCGAGCAGAAACGAGGCGCGGGGGTCCACCAGAAACCGCCCCCGCATGGCCTCGCGCCCGAGCAGCATACGAAACCGCATGGTATCGCGACTGGTCAGGGAGAGTTCCAGAGGGATCACTCGATCACCGATTTTAGCGCGGGTGGCGATGAAGTAACGCTCGCCGCTATGGCCGCCGGAGTCGGTGACGTTGCGAACATCCAGTACCGGGGCCTCGCACCAGGCCTCGGTCTGGTCATCCTGCTGGTACGGATGGATCCCGAAGCGCACCCATTCATGCCCGTCGCGGGTAAAACTCTCGATATAGAAGGCATGCAGCGCGGAGCTGCGCGCGCCGGTATCCACCTTGCACTTGATGGCTCCGAGGCCGAGATCCGGTAGGCCGACCCACTCGCGCCAGCCGAGCACATCTTCGGCACGCGCCGATGGATTGTAATGAGGCGGGCGATCCATGAGTCTCCCGGGACATTGGGTCTGGCCCCCACTATAACGAATCGCCCGCCGGTTGCTGGTGCTCAGTCGTCGGCGATCGCCGCACCTGAGAGGTTGTCGAGCGCGTTGCTCATCTGCTCGACAATATCCTCGCGATCGTCGATCCCGTGGCGTTCGGCCAGCCACTCGGGATCGTTGTAGGCCAGCCAGGTCTGTCCTTCCGCATCGGTCCAGGCCAGCGCCTTCATCGGCAGGTCGATGCCCGCGTGCTGGCGGCTGGTGAACATGTGGCTGCCCAGGGCCGGATTGCCGAACAGCAGCAGCTCGGTCGGGCCAAGATCAATGTCCTCGCCCGCGGCCTTGCTGGCGTGATCCCAGCGCAGGGCGACGTTGACATCGTTCGCCTGCAGGGCGGACTCGAAGCGGTCCAGGGTTTCCGCGGCCGAGTGCGGGCTGGCCTTGGTGATCATGCCGTCCACATCGAACGCCTGCGCGGACGTGGCGGCGAGGGCGAGCGACAGTGTGGTGGCCAGAAGGGTTTTTTTCGTGACGAATTCCTTTTCATCGTGGTTGAGGACTTGAATGGTCGCGGGGGGATCAAAGCGCCCCGCCGCAGCTGGAACCCTGGCCGGCCGTGCATCCGTAGCAGTGGTCGCCGACCGCGATCGGTGCCTGCGCCAGGTACTCGGGCGTCAGCTCGCCGATGTGGACGCGGTGGCCGCGACCGGCCCCCAGGGGTAACCCCAGCATCTGGTTGAAGTCACAGTCGTGCACGTATCCCTGCCAGTCGACCGAGACGAGTGTCCGACACATGACGCTCGCGAGGTTAGACGACTGATGGGCGTTTCGCAGCGTCTGCATGTAGGCGTTGTAACGGCCCTCACGCGCTAGCGTCTTGGCGAAGCGGTGAATGGGCATGTTGGTGATCGTGAACAGCGCGTTGAAAAGGATGCCGTACTCGCGCTCGAGGTGCTCGTGGTAGGCGGCCTCCAGTTCGGCCTGCGGGGGCGGCAGACTCGGCCCTTGCGGGTTGTAGACCAGGTTGAGACCGAGCCCGCTGTCGGGCTGGCCGTAACCCAGGGCATTGAGCTGCTTCAGACCTGCAATGCTGCGTTCGAACACACCGTCGCCACGCTGGGCATCGACGTTCTCTTCCAGATAGCAGGGCAGCGAGGCCACGATCTCGATGCCCTGTTCGGCCAGGAACGCTGCCAGGTCCTCCTGCCCGGGTTCACCGAGGATGGTCAGGTTGCAGCGATCCATCACGTGTATCCCGCGCTGGCGGGCGGCGCGGACCAGGTCGCGAAAGCCGGGATTCAGTTCCGGGGCGCCACCGGTCAGGTCCAGGGTCTGGACGTCGCAGCGATCGCAGCAGGCGAGCAGTTCGTCGATCACCTCTGGCGGCATGATCTCGCGCCGGTTCGGCCCGGCGTTCACATGGCAGTGAAAGCAGGTCTGGTTGCAGACATAGCCGAGGTTGGCCTGCAGGGTCTCCAGCCGCGCCCGGGTCAGGGGCGGGAAATCGTGGTAGGCCACCAAAGGCTCCTGCTGGATCATCACATCCCCTGCACGGTGCGGATACGTACGCAAAGCAACACCCTAAGCCTGACCGGTCGCGGCGCCGCCGACAACGAAGCCGGACGGCGGGTGGGGTTCTGATACCGTAGCGGGATGCTGGAACGTCTTCAGGTCTGGGTCTATCTCGCCGCGATTGTGCTGGGGCTCGTCCTGGCCAGCCTCTGGCCGGGGCTTGGCGAGGGGCTGACCGCCTGGGTATGGATCGCGCTCGGGCTGTTGCTGTTTGTCACCTTTGCGCAGATCCCCTGGGAGGCGATCCGGCTCGCCTTTAACGATCGCCGCTTCCTGGTGGCCGCACTGGTGGGGAACTTCGTGCTGGTGCCGCTGTTGCTGATCGCCCTGCTGCCGTTGGCCCCGGACGACCCGGCGATACGGCTGGGCATCCTGCTCGTGCTGCTGATGCCCTGCACCGACTGGTTCATTGCCTTTGCCCGCCAGGGCGGGGGCGATAGTGCGCGTGCCGCGGCCTTTGCGCCGGTGAGTCTTGCGGCGCAATTCCTGATGCTGCCGGTGTACCTGGCCCTCATCCTGGGGCCGGGCGAGACCGTGGGCCTTATGTCGCCGACCGTGTTCGCCGCGGCGGCGCTGCTGATCGGGCTGCCGCTGTCGGCGGCCGTTCTGCTGGAGCAGGCGCTCAGGGTGCGGGGGCGTGTGCAGGTCTGGCAGAACCGCTTCGGGGTCGCCACCGTTCCGCTGCTGGCGCTGGTGGTGGGGCTGATCGCGCTGGCGGAGGCCCCGGTGGTGTTCGAGGGCGGGCGGGAGCTGCTGGGGGTGATCCCGGTGTACCTGCTGTTTCTGGTCGGGGCGGCCGCACTGGCATGGGCCCTGGCCCGGGTATTCGCCCTGCCCATTGAGCAGGGGCGCACACTGGCGTTCAGCCTGGGTACGCGCAACTCGTTTGTCGTGCTGCCGGTGGCGCTGGCACTGCCGGAGGCCCTGCACGCGGCCGTCATGGTCATCGTGCTGCAGTCGCTGGTCGAGCTGTTCGGGATGCTCGGCTACCTGCGCTGGATGCCGCGCCTGTTCCCCGCCCCGCAGGCACCCTCGGAACCATCCGGGTCGAGCTGACGATCAGTCCTGGGGAGACATTGGCCCCCCTAGTTCTCCAGCTGACGCAGTTCGTGCTCGATGATCAGGTCCGCGAGGCCCTCCGGATCGTGGGCGTCAAGCACGCCCAGGTCGCCATCACGCACGAGCGGGCCGCCGGCCCCGTGCGCGTCGCTGTGCAGCTTCTGGTAGGTCATCTGTCCGGGATAGAACACCGGGACCTCGGTCCATTCGAGGTCGGCGTCGTCCAGGTGTCCGTCCGTGTACTGGGCTTCGATGTCGGCCTCGCCATTGTCCAGCCCCAGCGTCAGGGGCAGCGAGACCAGATGCCAGCGGGCCCCGGTGCCGTTGTGCACGGCGAAGGCGACGTTGTAGGTATTGCCCTGTTCAAGTGCCTTGCTGTCGCGTGAGTCCGGGGCGTCGAGCGAGCGGGTCAACGCGATGCGCCAGGCCCCGTCCTGGTAGCCGCCCGAGGCCTCGATCGCGCCGCGGCTGCCACCGGGCTCGCGCAGGAAGCGCTGGGGCAGGGTGTCGCCCTCCTGCCAGTCATAGTCGGGGTCAAACGCGACCGAGTTATTTTCCGACAGGAAGTAGGGGTCGTTCTGGCCATATTCGCCCGCGACCAGGCGCTCCCAGTCGAGGGCCGGGGCGCCCACCTGGTCGGGGTCGAACATATAGGCGGGCTGCTCGGTGTCGTCGTCCCAGTTGGTGGTGAACATGCTGTCGCCCTCGGAGGCGAGGCGGTAGTGCAGCACATAGCCGTTATCCGCGTACCCCATCGGGTGGCTGCGGTGGGCCCGCCATTGCCACAGGTCGAGGAATTCGCCGTTCTCGCGCATCGCCTCGAGCTCGTCATCATCGCGGATGGCGTCCCAGGAGACATCTTCCGGGTCATCGGTTTCGCGGGTCTGCGGCAGGTATTTGCGCACATCGCTGCGGCCCATCGCTTCGCCCAGCTTGGGGTGTTCGCGCACGTCGTCGCGATCCACCTCCGAGCTCAGGCTGCGCATGCCTTCGTGTGCCGTCATCCAGCCACCAAGGCGCATGAAGTCGTCGACCGAGCCGTCGTCCAGCATCATCGAGATGCGGTCTTCGTACAGGCCGTGCTCGTCCGGCTCCGGGCCGCCGGAGCCGTAGCGCACCCATTCGCCATCCTCGTAGCGCCAGTACTGGTGATACCAGCTGGGGCTGTTGGTTTCGTACTCGTAGTGAATCCGGATGCGGTCCCCGTTGTAGACTGCTGCCACGCGCAACACGCCCTGGCTGTCCTCGGCCCCTGGGATGTAGACATTCTGATCAGGGTCGCTCTTCCGCGGTTCGTCGGCCAGAACCAGGGTGGGGCCGGTGGCTGCGATCAGGAGGGCAAGCAGGCGTCGTTTCATGAGCGGGGATTCCTTGGGGTGCTATCGATGGGGCGTAGGGAGGCTTGCTCGGGGCAGCCATTGAAGGGGCGTTAACAGGCAGACACCAGGGTTCTGGCGTCTGCCTGCAGGCGGGGCCTCACTGCATCAGCAGGTAGCCCTCGTGCTGCAGTTCGATGATCTCGGCGTCGGCCATGGGCACCAGGTTCACAAAGCCGTGGACGTCTTCGTGGTCGATGCCGCGCAGCCGGGCGGAGGCCTCACACATGCGGAACTCGATGACGCCGCCTTCACTGAGGGACTTGGCGCGACGCATGGTTTCCTCGCGCTCCTCGAACTGGTCGCGCGTGAAGAACGGGACCTCGCGGCCATGCAAAACCAGCACGATGTGGGCCTCGAACGGATCGGACTCGTAGACGTTGTTCAGCATGCTGACGCGATCGAGCACCATGTTCAGCTCGTCTTCGGTATCCACATAGACGTCGTAGACCACCTTACGTGGCTCGTATTCGCGGTCCATCATCTCGGCCGAGCCCCAGGGCATCTTGTCGTCCGCACTGCCCGCCAGCGGCAACGCGAACAGGGCAATGCCGGCAAGCAGGCAGAGCAAAAAAGCAGGGGTGCGGGAGCGATGTTGCATGGTCGTGTCCTCCGGGTCGGTTCTTGATGTTGGACGACTGGGGGTGGGCGCTTCTTCCCCGGTTATAGCCGTTCATGAGGAGCGCTGCCGCGCAGCGCACGCTCGACGATGGATTCCATCGCCAGCGTGACGCGTCGGCTCAGGCGCTGCGGGCGCGTATAGGTAATCTCGAACAGGTCGGCCTCGCGGCTGGTCTCCAGCAGCAGATCATCGCTGGTTCGCAGTTCATCGGCCAGGCCCAGGTCGTGTGCCTGTTCGCCGTACCAGTGCTCGCCGGTTGCCACTTTCTCCAGGTCCAGGGATGGGCGGTAGCGGGAAAGAAACGTCTTGAACTGGTCGTGCGCCTCGTCCAGCTGCTCGCGGAACTTGCGCCGGCCCTCGTCGGTGTTCTCCCCGAGTACGGTCAGGGTGCGCTTGTATTCGCCGGCGGTCAGCAGTTCGACATCGATGTCATGACGTTCCAGCCAGCGGTGCAGATTCGGAATCTGGGCCACGACCCCGATCGACCCCAGCACCGCGAAGGGCGCAGCCACGATCCGGTGCGCCACGGCGGCCATCATGTACCCGCCGCTGGCGGCAACCCGGTCCACCGCGACGGTCAGGTCCAGCCCCTGGTCGCGCAGGCGGGCCAGTTGCGAGGCCGCCAGGCCGTACGACGGGACAAGCCCCCCGGGGCTTTCCAGGCATACGATCACCCGGTCCTGTTCGGGGCGGGCGAGGGTCAGGATCGCGGTCACCTCCTCGCGCAGGCTGTCGACGCTGGAGGCGCGGATATCGCCGGTGAAGTGCAGCACATACACCCTGGGCCGTTCCTGGTCGCCGGAATCCGGGCCGGGGTGTTCGCTCGGGGTATCCGGTTTTGGGGCCTCGGTGGATTCACCTTCGCCGGACGAGGAATCGCCGCGGCGCCACCCCAGCTTCTTGCGCAGCCGCGCTCGCCAGGTCGCGCTTCCCTCGACCGCGTGGCGGATGGTCTTCTCCATGCGGCGATAGCGATCGTTCAGCTTGCGCACCGTCAGGCGGTCCGGACGCCTCTCGCGGCTCTTGGCGACCACCCCCGCCACGGCACTCACGAAGATCAGCACCACCACGAGGGCGGTTACGAGTTTGGCGAAGAACAGCCCGTATTCCTGTAGCAATTCCATCCGTGTCGTCCTGTTCCGTCGGGCGGCTGTCGGCATGCCATAATGCCAGCATGAGGATCGAAAGCGACGAAGACCCCCGTAGTGCAGGACTGTTTCCGGGGCGCGAGGGTTCCGCCAGCGACACCCCGCCGGACCCGGTCATCCATAAGGGATACGCCACCCTGAGCCTGCGTCAGATCGACGAATGGAACGGTGTGCCCAAGGGCACGGCCTTTCGTCTGTTCAAGGCGCAAAAGGATCAGCTGCGCGAGGGGCAGGACTTTTTCTACATCCCCGAGGGCAAGGACCCGGAGCTGACCGAGACCCTGCGCATGGACGGCCGAATCTACCCCTCCACGGTCCATCTGCTGCTGATGACCACGACCGCCTACGCGCGGATGCGCGAGGAATGGCATCGGCGTATCCACAAGACCGGCTGCGGGTGCCCCGAGGAACACTAGGATGAATCGGGCGGCGTTTGGTTCGATGCTGTGTGCTGAGAAGCCGCGGCAGTGGCGGTGCAGCCTGTCACCAGAACGGGGCCGCCGCGTCCTGGCGTGGACTCCTGGATGTCGACGTAGGCGGGTCCATTGATCCGCGTCTCCCTGGAGCAATGGCGCATGTTGCAGGCGGTGGTGGCCGCCGGCGGTTTTGCTCGTGCCGCGGAACAAGTTCACAAGAGCCCCTCCAGTGTGAATCATGCGGTGCAGAAGCTGGAAGAGCGCCTGGGCGTCGAGGTCTTCGAAGTCCAGGGCCGCAAGGCGGTGCTGACCCCGGCGGGCGAGGCGCTGCTGCGCCGTGCCGAGCACCTGCTGGAGGAGGCCGCCGAGATCGAGGCCCTGGCCGGTGCGCTCGCCGCCGGTGTGGAGTCCGAGGTGCGGCTGGCGGTGGACCAGATCCTGCCGCGGGGCCCGGTGATCCAGGCGCTGGAGCGCTTTTCCCGTGCCTATCCGGCCACGCGTGTCCAGCTGGAGGAGGTCGTCCTGAGCGGCGGCCCGGAACTCCTGCGCGAAGGCCGGGTGGATATCCTGATCGCGCCGGAGTTGCCGGGCGGCTATCTGGGCGCCTGGCTGGCGGATCAGATCATGGTCTGCGTGGCACACCCGGGACATCCGCTGGCCGACGGCCAGCGGCTGACACGGCGGGACCTGCAGGCGCAGCGCCAGATCGTGGTTCGTGATTCCGGCGAGCAGCAGGCCGGGGAGGGTGGCTGGCTCGAGGCCGACCAGCGCTGGACGGTCTCGCACATGAGTACCGCGCGCGCGATCCTGTGCTCCGGGATCGGCTTCGCCTGGCTGCCGCTGGATCGTATCGCGGAGGATCTTGAGCAGGGGTGTCTGGTCGAATTGAACCTGGAGGCAGGCACGCGCCACGAGGTGCCGTTCTACATGGCGCACGCGGATCGCGACCGCGCCGGGGCCGCCAGCCAGGCCCTGATGGAGGCCCTGGAGGCCGCCTTCGGCGGAAGCTCGTCAGAGCCCCCTGAACGGTAGGAGCCTGCCTGCAGGCGAAGCCCTGCCTGCGCCGGAGAGGAACAAGCCGGCTCCAAAACCAAGCCACCCAACCAGCAAGGAAAGAATCGATGTGCGGGATCGCGGGAGAATTCGTCTGGGGTGAACGGCGCGCCAGTGGCGAGGCCGTGGCGCGCATGCTGCCCTGCCTGGAACGGCGCGGGCCGGATGCCGACGGGCTGTGGGCCTCCGGGCGGGTGGCCCTGGGGCACCGGCGCCTGTCGATCCTGGACCTGTCGCAGCGCGCGCACCAGCCGATGTTCGACCCGGAGACCGGGCTCGCGCTGGTGTTCAACGGCGCGATCTACAACTTCCGTGCCCTGCGCAGCGAGCTGGAGGGCCGCGGCCATCGCTTCTTCTCCACCGGCGATACCGAGGTCATCCTGCGCGGCTATGCCGAGTGGGGCGAGGGCATCGTCGCCCGGCTGCACGGCATGTTTGCCTTTGCGCTGTATGACGGCCACGCCCAGCGCTTGCTGCTGGCGCGCGACCGCATGGGCATCAAGCCGCTGTATCTGGCGCGCGGTGGCGACGGCATCCGCTTCGCCTCCAACACCCAGGCGCTGCTGGCGGCGGGCGACGTGGACACCGAGCTGGATGCCGAGGCGTTGCACATGCTGTTCTCGCTGCACGCGGTGGTGCCCGCGCCGCGTACCGTGCTGCGCGGTATCCGCAAGCTGGAGCCGGGGCATTACCTCAGTATCGATGCGCGTGGGCAGGAGCGACTGCAACGTTACTGGACGCTGTATGCCCACCGCCCGGCCGAGGCCGTGTCCGACGCCGAATGGCAGGAGCGTATCGAGCACAGTCTGCGCAGCGCCGTGCGCAAGCGCCTGGAGGTGGCCGACGTGCCGGTGGGCGTGCTGCTCTCCGGCGGGCTTGACTCGTCGCTGTTGGTCGCGCTGGCGATGGAGGAGGGGGCGCAGGACCTGCGTACCTTCACCGTCGGCTTCGAGGACCAGCCGGAGGAGAAGGGATCGGAGTTCGAGTACTCCGATCCGGTCGCCGAGCGCTACGCCACCGACCATCAGGCCACGCTGATCCCCAACGACCAGGTGCTGGCCCGCCTGCCGGAGGCGGTGGGGGCGATGGCCGAGCCGATGTTCGGCCAGGATGCGGTGGCCTTCTACCTGCTCTCGGAACAGGTCTCGCAGCATGTGAAGGTGGTGCAGTCCGGCCAGGGCGCGGACGAGGTCTTCGGTGGCTACTTCTGGTACCCGCAGATGGCCGAGGACCGTCACGGCGACTGGGTGGAACGTTTCCGTCGCCACTACTTCGACCGCGACCACCCCGAGATGGCCGAGATGCTGCGCCACCCGCCGTCGAATGACGTGACCGGCGACTGGCTGCGCGAGCAGTTCGCCGAACTCGAGACCGACCGCGCGGATTCCTTCATCGACGCGGTGCTGGCGCTGGATGTGACCACGCTGATCGTGGACGACCCGGTCAAGCGCGTGGACAACATGACCATGGCCTTCGGCCTGGAGGCGCGGGTCCCGTTCCTGGATCACGAGCTGGTGGAGACCGCCGCCGCGATGCCGCCGCACCTGAAGCTGGGCGACGGCGGCAAGGACGTGCTGCGCCGCATCGCCCGCGGGCGCCTGCCGGACGCGGTGCTGGACCGGCCCAAGGGCTACTTCCCGGTGCCGGCACTCAAATACGTGCGCGGCGACTTCCTCGAATTCATGCGCGACATCCTGACCTCGCGCGCCTCGCGCGAGCGCGGGCTGTACCAGCCGGCCTACATCGACAAGCTGCTGGACGCCCCGGATCAGTACTTCACCCGCATCCAGGGTTCCAAGCTGTGGCATGCGGCCCTGCTCGAATACTGGCTGCAGACCCACGTGGATCGGTAAGCGCCGCATGGAACGGGTGCGGATCCGGCGCGTCTACGATCCGGTCGGGCCCGACGACAGGTGTCGTGTGCTGGTTGATCGCCTCTGGCCGCGGGGGATAAAGAAATCCACACTCGCACTGGATGCCTGGGAAAAGGCCATCGCGCCGTCCCCGGAGCTGCGCCGCTGGTTCGGCCATGACCCGGGGCGCTGGCGTGATTTCTGCCGCCGTTATCAAACAGAACTGGAGGCGGCGCCGAGGCCTGGGGCCGGCTATTGGGGTACGCCCGCCGCGGCTGCCTGACGCTGCTGACGGCCACGCGGGATGTGGAGCATAGCCACGCGGTGGTGTTGCGCGATCTCCTTGCTGCCGAGCGGGCTGAGGAGGAGCGACCCGGCGAACGTGCTTCGCCGGTGTGCTTCGCGCCCGACGAGCCCGCGGCAGATCCGGATTGATCGCTCAGGACTCCTTCAGGCGCGGCATCAGCATGGTCAGGTTGCAGGGCATGGTGCGGTCGTCCAGCTGGGCCTGGATGATGCGGTCCCAGGCGGTGCGGCAGGCGCCGGTGGAGCCCGGCAGCACGAAGACATAGGTGCCGTTAGCCACGCCCGACAGCGCGCGGGACTGCAGGCTGGAGGTGCCGATCTCCTCAAAGGAGAGCATGCGGAACAGCTCGCCGAAGCCCTCGATGGTCTTGTCCAGTAGCACCGAGGCGGCCTCCGGGGTGCCGTCGCGGCCCGTGATGCCGGTGCCGCCGGTGGTTAGCACCGCGTCGATCTCCGGATCGGCAATCCAGCGTGAGAGTTCGGCGCGGATCGCATAGATGTCGTCCCGGACTACGCGGCGCTCGGCCAGGCGGTGCCCTGCGCCCTCCAGCCGTTCCACCAGGGCATCGCCGGAGCGGTCCTCGGCCAGCGTTCGGCTGTCGGATACCGTGAGGACGGCGATGTTCAGCGGAGTCTGGACGGGGGAGGTTTCCGGGCACTTGGCGGTCATGGGCAACGTCCTGTTGGTGTATCGTGAGCGCCCATCATAATGAATGCGGGTCCGGTCGCGGCAATGCGGCCGGATCGAGACGTCTGGAGTCAGCAGGAATGTCGGAGCGGGTACAAAAGGTCCTGGCGGCGCGCGGCCTCGGCTCGCGGCGCGAGATCGAGGGCTGGATCGAGCGCGGCGAGGTGAAGGTCAACCAGCGCACGGCGAAGCTGGGCGATCAGGTCGGGCCGAATGACGTGATCCGCGTGCGCGGCCGCGTGATCCACATGGCGGAGCATGCGCATCGCTGGCTCGTGTATCACAAGCCGGTCGGCGAGATCTGCAGTCGCAGCGACCCCGAGGGCCGCAAGCCGGTGTTCGCCAGCCTGCCGCGCCTGAAGGGGCAGCGCTGGGTCGCGGTCGGGCGTCTCGACCTGAATACCTCGGGACTGCTGCTGTTCACCACCGATGGCGAACTGGCGAACCGCCTGATGCACCCCAGTCATTCGCTGGAGCGCGAGTATGCGGTGCGGGTGCTGGGCGAGGTCCCCGACGATACGCGGCGCATGCTGCTGGAAGGGGTCGAGCTGGAGGATGGTCCCGCGCGCTTCGATGTCCTGGAAGAGCGTGGCGGCGACGGCGCCAACCACTGGTTTCATGTCGTGGTCAGTGAGGGTCGCAACCGTCTGGTGCGCCGCCTGTGGGACGCCGTAGGTGTGACCGTGAGCCGGCTGATCCGGGTGCGCTACGGACCGGTGGTGCTCGGGCGCGGTCTGAAGACGGGTGCGTCGCGGGATCTGGAGGTGCGCGAGGTCGAGGCCCTGTACGAGGCAGTCGAGCTGCCCGTGCCGGAGTCCATTCGCGAGCGGGGTCGGCGCCGCGGGCCGGGCCGCAACACCCGGCCCGCGCGCGGCAAGCGGGGCAAGTCGGGCGGGCGCGTACGTGAAGCGGATCGCTGGAGCTCCACCAAGCCGGGGAGCGGCCCCGGCAAGGGCGGCAAGACCGGACGTTCGGGGCCAGGAGGTTCCGGGCGCAAGGGTGGGCCGCGCAAGCCGGGTGGTCGGGCGCGTTCCTGATGTCGTTGCGGGTGGCCGAAGTGCGGCAGCGCCTGCAGGGCGCCTACGGCGACCTGCAGTGGTGGCCGGCGGAGTCGGCGTTCGAGGTCATGGTGGGCGCGGTGCTCACGCAGAACACCAGCTGGACCAATGTCGAACGCGCAATCGCGAATCTGCGCGAGGCCGATGTGCTGGACCCGGAAGCCCTGCTGGAGCTCCCGCACGAGACCCTGGCCGAACACATCCGCCCGAGCGGCTACTTCAACGTGAAGGCCGACCGTCTGCGGCACCTGCTGCGCTTTCTGGAACAGCACGGCGGGGTGGAAGCCCTGGCCCGCATGGAGACCGAGGCCTTGCGCTCGGCCCTTCTGGGCGTCAAGGGCGTCGGGCCGGAGACGGCGGACGACATCGTGCTGTACGCCTTCGAACGGCCGGTGTTCGTGGTCGATGCCTACACCCGGCGGCTGTTCGAACGGCTGGGCCTGCCGCATGCGCGTGGCGCCTACGACGACCTGCGGGCCTGGGTGGAGTCGGAGCTGGGGCCGGATGCGCAGGCCTTCAATGATCTGCACGCCTTGATTGTGGAACACGGCAAGCAGCGCTGCCGTCCGAAACCGCTTTGTCAGGGATGCCCCCTGAGCGACGCCTGTCCCGGCCGCGTGGTGGATTAGAACTCGTGCAGGCAGGCCGCTTCGCGGGGCTGCTGCACCGCCATCCCCTGGCGGTGATCGTGATCGCTCAGCTCTTTGCGACCTCGCTGTGGTTCAGCGTGAACGGGGTCGGGCTGTCCCTGCAGCAGGAACTGGGCTGGACGGCGACCGAGATCGGCTGGCTGACGATGGCGACGCAGCTGGGGTTCATCATCGGCACCCTGGTGGCGGCCGCGACCGGCCTGGCCGACCGGGTGCGTGCCAGTCGCCTGTTCATGGTGTCCGCGCTATTGGGGGCGCTGGTCAATGCCGGGTTTGTCCTGTTGGCCGGCGTCTGGGAGATGGCGCTGGTGGTGCGCTTTGTCGTCGGGCTGTGTCTGGCCGGGGTGTATCCGCTGGGCATGAAGCTGGTGATCAGCTGGACGCCGCAGCACAAGGGCTGGGCCCTGTCCTGGCTGCTCGGGATGCTCACGCTGGGAACGGCGCTTCCTCATCTCCTGCGGGGCGTGACCCTCGATCTGGTCTGGCCGGTGCCGATGATGCTGGCCTCCGTGCTGGCGGTGGCGGCCGCCTGGATGATCGCGCGCCTGGGTGACGGCCCGCATCTGCCGCCGCCGGGGCGCACACCGGGGCTGGGCAAGGGCTTTCGTGCATTGGGCGGGCGTGATTTTCGTGCGGTGGCCGGCGGTTACTTCGGCCATTGCTGGGAGCTGTATGCCTTCTGGACCCTGGTCCCTCTGCTGGTGGCGCATGAGCTGACCCGTCTGGATGCCCCGGCGGGGCTGGTACCCTGGCTGGCCTTCGCGGTGATCGGGCTGGGCGCGGTGGGCTGTGTCTGGGGTGGCCGGCTGAGCCGCCGACTGGGGAGCCTGCGTGTCGCGCGGGTGGCGCTCGCCACATCCGGGCTGGTGTGCCTGTTGTATCCGTTGCTGGCGGGGCTGGCGCCGTGGCTGCTTCTGGGTCTGTTGGCCCTCTGGGGGCTGACGGTGATCGCGGATTCGCCCCAGTTCTCCGCGCTGGCCGCGGAGAGTGCGCCACAGGATGCGGTGGGTTCCGCCCTGAGCGTGATGAATGCCATCGGCTTTGCGCTCACCCTGCCTTCGATCCTGGGGACCGCCTGGCTGTGGGATGACCTGGGGCTGTGGGTGGTGTGGCTGTTGTTGCCCGGCCCCGCGCTCGGCTTGTGGGCGCTCAGCCGGCTGTCGGGCCCACGGGGCGCCGGGAGAGGCTGACGCTTTCAGCGCCGCCCGGATGGGTTATGTGTCCCCGGCCACAAGCCGGTCGCGCCCCTGGGCCTTCGCGCGATACAGACGGTCATCGGCCCGATCGATCAGGGCTTCGGGCGTGAGGTGCTCCGGGTCACACTCGTCGGACCAGGCCAGGCCGGCGCTGACCGTGAAGGCCAGCGATTCGCCCTCGAACCGTGTGTCGAGTTCGCGGGTGGCCTGCAGCAGGCGCTCGATCGCGGTGATGGCGGCCTCGTGATCGACATGGCTGAGCACCACGATGAATTCCTCGCCGCCAAATCGAGCGACAATGTCGAAGACCCGATGCTGGCGCCGCAGCAGATCGCCGAAGTTGCGCAGCACCTCGTCGCCGGCCAGGTGCCCATGGGTGTCATTGAGGGCCTTGAAATGGTCCAGATCCAGGATCGCCAGGGCAAAGTGTTCGCCGTGGCGGCGCCAGGCCTCGATCTGTTCGCGCAGGCGCTCCATCAGGTAGCGGCGGTTGTACAGGCCGGTCAACGGGTCGGTGATCCCCAGATCGCGTAGCTGGATCTCCAGGTGGTTGCGCTGCAGTGCCTCCGAGATCAGGTTGCCGAGCACCAGCAGCAGTTCATCCTGATCCTTGCGCCAGGTGCGTGGGCGCAGCATGTCCATCCCGACGAAGCCGGTGACCTGCTGCCCAGTCAGAATGGGTACGCAGATCAGGGTCTTGACCCCTTGTTGCCGGAACAGCCCGCGCTCGGTGGCCGCCTCCTTCGGGAGGTCGTCCACAGAGGGGATGACCACGGGTGTGCGCTGTTCGAGCATCTCCAGCATGCGTGCACGCCACCAGGGCAGTTCCTTGAGGTCTACATCCCGCAGCTGATCCATTACGGAGAACACGCCGGGGGCACACCATTCGTGGGTGTTGTCCATATTCTCGCCATCCGCCGACAACTCGAACAGGTAACAGCGGTCGCCCGCGAAAAAGCGCCCGATATCGGCCAGCGCGGCATCCAGGCGCTCGTCCATCAAGTCGGCGCTGGCGGTTACAAAGTCCGAGGACAGGTGTGCCAGCATCGCATTGAAACGCGCCTGATACTGAAGCTCGTCGTGCATGCGGCGGCGATCGGTAATGTCTCGGGCGACACCCACATAGCCCGTGATCTCGCCCGTCGCGCTGCGGATCGGGGCGCCGCTCGAGACGTGCCAGCGCCATTCCCCTTCTTGATGCCGGATGCGGTACTCGATTTCCTGCTCGTTTTTCTCGGAGCGGATGGTGCGCTGGAGGAAGCGGCCGAATTCCTCGCGGTCGTCCCGATGGACGTAGTCGGTGATGGGGGTTCCGGTCGCCTCTTCGGCGGCATAACCCAGCACTCGTGTCCATTGCGGCGAGACATAGGTGATGACGCCGGCCGGCGTGAGGGTGTAGATGATGTCGCCGATGTTCTCGACCAGCTGGCGGTACTGGGCCTCGCTGGTGCGCAGCTGATCCTCCAGCAGTCGCCGTTCGGTGATGTCGTATATCGTGCCAATGCTGGCCGGGCCGCTTTGCAGCTCCACGCGGCCGGCGGTCAGGTCGACCCAGCGGGTCTCGCCCTCGCCGGTGATGACCTTCATCTCGTAGTGATCCGGCACCTTTTTGCCCGCGATCCGGTCGCGGGCCCGCTGGGTCACGGCCTCGCGCTGTTCCGGGTGGATGATCTCGTAGAAGGGCTGGTTCAGCAGCCAGGATTCGGGGCGCTGAAGGATACGGGAAAGGGCCGGATTGACGGTCTGGAAATGGTCGTCCTGGAGGATGAATACCCCGGCCGCGGCGTGTTCGGTCAGGGTACGGAACAGCTCGCGCTCGTCCTCGAGTTCGGCAGTGCGCTGGCGAACGCGTGTCTCGAGCGCGCGCCGCTGGCGAAGCAGTAATGCGGCATACAGCAACACCGCCAGCAGGCCCAGGCCAATGACGGTTGGGAGCAGCCAGGTGGGGATCACCTCGACCGTATCCGAGTGGATCCAGCGCTGCGTGATCTGGCGCAGCAGTTCGTCATCCAGCTGGGCGATGGCCGTGTTGATTTCGTCCAGCAGTTCCTCGTTACCGTGAGTCACCGCTGCGCGCAGGGGCTGCTCGTAGAGCAGCTCCAGGGGGTGAAACATGCCCGGCTCGCCATGACGGTCCAGCAGATACATCGCGACCGGGTAGTCGCCCACGAAGACATCGATCGTGCCTTCCACCGCGGCGCGCACCATTTGCTCGTTGTTGTCGAAGACCTGCAGCGGGTGTTCGGGTCGTTCGCGCCGCATGAACTCGAGTTCGAAGCTGCCCGACACCACGCCCGCCGGCTTGTGCGCGAGTTCGTCCAGTCGGGCCACGGGCGCGCCGGTGCGCACAAAGGCGAAGGTGCGCAGGGGGAACAGCACGTCGCTGAAGGCCAGTGTTTCTTCGCGTTCGGGAGACCGGATGAGCCCGCCGTGGACATTGGCCTCGCCGTCGCGGACAAGATCCAGGGTGCGCGGCCAGTCGACCAGCCGGAACTCCACCGGGCGGTCGAGCTCGTTTGCGAGTTCCTGCCACAGATCGACCAGCAAACCCCGTGGCTCGCCGCCGTTGTCCGCGAAGGCGAAGGGTGGCCAGGCATGGTCCTGGGAGACGATCAGCGGTTGTGTCGGTTCGTCGGCCTGAACGCTGGCGCCGCAAAGGAGCAGGAGGCCCATTGCCAGAACACTGGCGGGCGATGCGACGAGCCGGCGGCACTCGCGAAGCCATTGGAAAAGGCGGGGGAAGCCGGTAGCGGGGTGGAGTGGTGTCACGTCGTTTCGGGCCGTGTCGATGAGCTATCGTGACACAGTCCTTGCGTATTGCCGACCCCTATCGATTGGGCGTCATGGCGTCATCCCCCAGGTGCTGACGGGCCTTCTCCAGGAGTTCGGCCGCCAGGTCGGGTTCGTGGCGCAGGCGGCGTCCCCAGTTCGGGAAGACGTTTTGCTCCTCGCGACTTTCGTGCTTGGCGAGGGCCCCGGAGATCAGGGCGAAGAAGGGGGCTACCATCCAGGCCTCCTCGACGCCTTCCTGGAACTCGTGTTCCAGCAGCGCGGTTTGTTCCAGGATCTCGTCATGTTCGCGCAGCATGATCGTGACCGGGTCCTGGCTGCCGGCCCCGCGCGAAATTTCCAGTGTCGGGACGATCAGTTCGTTCTCCACATGAACGTGCCGGCGCAGGCCTCCCACGTAGGCCTGGAAGTCGGGTGCTGCACCCTCGAGATCGCCGGCATTGACCTTGTGCAGGGCGCTGGCGAACAGCCGGTCGATGCGCAGGTGGTCGCGCTGCAGCAGATCGACAAGGTCCACGGGCGCGACGTCCTCGCGCCGCTGGACGCGCAGCTTCCACAGGGGCGGGCCGTTCTCCTGCACCTGCCAGTGGATGGCGTGGCGCAACTGCAGGCTGACCGCATCCATCAGCAGCTGTGGCTCCTGATCCAGCCAGACGTCGAAGACCTGACCCGGTTGCAGTTCGCGCAGCGTGTAGTAGGCGCGGGTGTGCGCGTGGTCGGCCAGCCCCCGCAGGTCCAGCAGGAAGTCACTCATCGGCGGGTTCCGTGTACGCATCCGGGATGCCGCGCCGGTGCGCCATGGAGCGTCCGATACGGGCGCGTTCCTCGGCGTTGAGCAGGTGTTCAGCCAGCGGCAGTACGGCTTGTTCCTCCAGCTCGAGGTGGGCCCGGTAGCGCTGGATCCAGTCAGTCGCGCCTTCCAGCGGATCTGCGTGCCCGGCCGCAATGTTTTGCAGCGCAGGCTCCAGGGCGTCCCAGCCAGCCTCTAGCTGGGGGTGCTCCGCGCTCAGGCGATCCATCCACTCACCCAGTTGTGGATGGGCCTCGGGGTGGTCGCGGTACGCCTGCAGGATCGGGAACAGATCCTGGTCCTCGTCGGCGTGATGTTGCGGGGCGGCCTGCTCGAAATAGGCCAGCACACGGCGAGCCGCGGATTGGGCCTCCGCGTCGGCCCCGTGCTGCTCGATGTGTCCCGACAGCCGCTCCATTGTGTCGAGGCAGTTCGTGATCCGCCGATGACAGGCCCGCAGGAGCTCGATCGGGCGGTGGAAGCCGGGCGCGGGTTCTTGGAGGTGCAGTTTCATCAATAGGCTCGGATGGCGGGGCAATCGGCGTGTGCTCAGCGCACATGTGGGGCGTACTGTCACTGAATGCGCAAGCGTCCGTGTTGATCTCGATCAATGCATTTACGATGTATCTTATCGTAGTCTAGCCTCGCTGCAGAACAAACAAAAAAGGGAGCAAACGCGACATGCATCCACGCAACCGGATGTTCATCCTGGCCGCGCTGGCCTATGCGCTGCTGGGTGGACTCATCAGCATCGTCTGGCTGGCCCATCCGGGGCTGATCCCCGGCAATGTGCCACGCATCCATGGTCACCTGATGCTGCTCGGCTTTGTCACCATGATGATCTACGGCGTAGGGCTCCACGTACTACCGCGCTTCTCCGGGCGTTCGCTGTTCTCGGAACGGCTGGGGCATGCGCAGTTCGTGCTGGCCAATCTCGGTCTCTGGGTGATGATCGCCGGCTGGATGATGTTCCATAACCCGACTGTTGCGGTCGGCGGGGCGATGGCCTGGGGGGCGATGATCCTGTTCGCGCTGAATATCGCACTCACCGTGCGCCACTACGGCCCGAAGGGGGCGTGATGAGCCATACCGAATACAACGGCTGCGAGTTGCCGGACGACCTGTTCTACGACCTCGACTATGTCTGGGTCCGCCCGGAGGGCGACGGGACCTTCACCCTGGGGATCACCGATCCCGCCCAGACCATGGCGGGCCGCGTACAGTACTTCCGCTTTCGCAAGCCCGGTTCGCATCGGGCCGCGGGCAAGCCGGTCGCGCGGCTGGAGTCCGGCAAGTGGGCGGGGGGCATCCCCACGCCCTTCGACGGCACCATTGAGCGCATCAACCCGGCCGTGGAGGCCGACCCCGGGCTGGTGAATGTGGCCCCCTATACCGATGCCTGGGTGGTGGTGATGCGCCCGGACGACCCGCAAAAGGCGCTGGAGCGGCTGCATACAGGGCCCGAAGCCGTCGACGGGCTCAAGCAGTGGATCGACCGCTACGACATCCACTGCATGCGCTGCGCGGACTGAGGAGACGGACTCATGAAGGTGGAACTGCTGGTGTCCGAATGGTGTGCCTCCTGTCACGATGCCGAGCGCATCTGGCGCGAGGTGGCGGAGAAGAAACAGATCGATTTCGCAGTCGTCGACATGGGGCAGCCGGAGGGGCGTCAACTGGCGACCCGGTTGCGCATACGTTCCATCCCGGCCGTGGTCGTGGACGGCGAACTCAAGCACATCGGGCTGCTGGACCGCACGGCCGCGACCGCGCTGGTCGCCGAGGCGCCGGAGCGCACGCAGAAGGCTGCACGTCATGTCGGGCTGGGGCTTTCGGCCTCCAGCCGTGCCTCGGTACTGGGCGCCATGATCTGGCTGCTGATCGCGGGTGCCGCCTTGCCGCTGGGCGGCTTCTTTCTGGATGGGGCCGCGCGTCCCGCCGCATTGCACGGCTTTACCCTCGGGTTCCTGCTGCTGCTGATCATGGGGCTGGGCGAGCACATGCTGCCGCGCTTTACCGGGCACCCGATTGCGGGTGGCTGGCTGTGGGCCTGGACACCGCAGATTCTGGTACATCTGGCTGTGCTGGGTATGGGCTTCGGCTGGCTGCTGGGCGTGCCAATGCTGACCGCGGTCGGTGCGCTAGCCGCGTTCGTCGCGCTACTGCTGTTTACGCTGCGCATCGCGCCGCTCCTGCTGCGCCCGTCCCTGTGAGGGTCCTGCTTCTGCCGAGGCGGTAGAATGCTGCACATGGGCCTTCAACGGAGCCGCTGACAGTGAGTCTTTTCGACAAACGCATCGCCGAACTGGAAGAAGAGCTGCCGCATCTGGACCCCGCGGAACTGGTCGACTGGCGCCAAACTGGGCGGTCCTTTCTGCTAGTGGATGTGCGCCAGCAGGAGGAGGCGGCCGAAGGCAGTATTGAAGGCGCGGTGAATATCCCCCGGCCCAAGCTGGAGGCCAGCATCGAATCCCACATGCAGGACCCCCAGCAGCCCGTCGTGGTGTTCTGCGGGGGCCGTGGCCGGTCCCAGCTGGTGGCGGACAGTCTGCGCGCGATGGGAATGGATGCCCGGGTCCTGCGTGGTGGCTACTCGGCGTGGCGTGACACGCAGACTTGATCGCAGGAATGCCAGTCGCGGCTGATATGGCTTTTTGGCCGGGGCTTGGCTACTCTCGGGTCTGATTCTCCGATTTGGGATTTGTCCCCGTTTTATTCAGCGCGCCTCCGGTGGGGGCGCGTTCTGCTTTATTGGAGTGTGTAAAGGTGAGTAATCCGAAGATCGTCGTCTCCAACACGGACATGGAGCGCCTGGACAAGCTGCTGGAATCGCTGCCGGACGACAGCTTTCCCGGCAAGGCCGACCTGGAGGCCGAGCTGGACCGCGCGGATGTCGTTGATTCGCGCCAGATCCCGGGTTCGGTGGTCACGATGAATTCCAGGGTCCGTTTCCGGGTGATCGAGTCCGGCGAGGAGTTCTCGCTGACGCTGGTCTATCCGCGTGACGTGGACGAGAGCGGCGGCACGTTGTCGATTCTGGCGCCGGTGGGCAGTGCGCTGCTGGGGCTGTCCGAGGGGGACGAGATCGAATGGCCGCGCCCGGGTGGCGGGAAGATGCATGTGCGCATCGAGGCCGTCGAGTACCAGCCGGAGCGCGCCGGCGAGTATCACCGCTAGCGAGTTCAGTTGCGTCAGGCGCTGACTCGCTCAGCACTGTTCCCAGGGCAGCCCGTGGTAGCGCCAGCCGCCGCGGGTGGAACGCTGGTGGTGTTCGTCCAGCGGTCCTTCAAAACCTTCTTCCACCGAGTACACGTTCTCGATACCGGCATCGACCAGGGCCTGGCCAGCGGCCAGCGTGCGCTTGCCGCTGCGGCAGATCAGGTAGAGCGCGGGGGCATCCTCGCTGTGATCCTCGGCCCCGCCCAGCAGCAGCTTGCGTACCTGGGGCACGAAGTGAGGATTCACGGTCCAGTCCGGTTCGTCGATCCACGGGATATGGATGGCGCCCTGCGGGTGCCCGACGAACAGGAATTCCATCGTGGAGCGGATGTCGATCAGCAGGTCGCGCGGGCGCTCCTGCAGCCGCTGATGCGCCTCCTGCGGGCGGATCCGGCGTACGCCGGGCGCGGGAACCGTCTTCTGATTGGCGAGAGGGTCTTCCATTCAAGCTCCGGACGCGGGTGGGCGGCCATCCCTGGCCGCGCGCCCCGATCCCTGGGGTTGCAATGGCATTACATCGCGAAGTCGAGTCGTTCCTGGACCGAGTCTAGCGCGGCCTGGGCACATTCTTCATCCAGATCACCACCGGGAGCACCGGACACGCCCACCGCGCCGATCATGCTGCCGGCCACCTCGATCGGCAGCCCGCCGGCCAGCATGATGATGCCGTCCACGTGGTTCATCTCCATGCGGATTTCTTCGCGGTTGTCGCGGAAGCTGCCGGAACTGGTGCCGGACATGACTGTGGCGCGGGCCTTGTCGCCGGCAATCTGGATAGTCTGCACGGCCGCCAGATTGTCGCGCATTACGGAGCGATCGTTCCCGGCGCGGTCAACGACCACGGCGCTGGTCTGGTGTCCCTTCTCGCGGCAGGCCAGCACCGCGGCCTCGGCGATGTCGTTGGCCAGTTCCATGCTCATCATGCGCTGGTTGAACACGTCGGCCTGGGCCACGCTGGCCAGTCCCAGACAGGCCGCGGCGGCGGTACCGGCGGCCAGACGCTTGATCGAACGCGACATATCCATCTCCTGTCTTTTGTTATGGGTGCTGCGCTGCCGATCATGGCAGAAACATCTTGGCTTTGCTGCCCGGTCGGGCTCGCGACAGGCGACAGCACCGCGCGGCGCGGATACACTATCGCGCATGTCGGGAAACAGCTTTGGGCGACTGTTCGTCGTCAGTACCTTTGGTGAGAGTCACGGGCCGGCCCTGGGCGCGGTGGTGGACGGCTGTCCGCCTGGTCTGGAGCTTTGCGAGGCGGACCTGCAGTTTGATCTGGATCGCCGCCGGCCGGGACAGTCGCGCCACACCACCCAGCGCCGCGAGCCGGACCAGGTGCGCATTCTGTCCGGGGTGTTCGAGGGCCGAACGACCGGCACCCCGATCGGCCTGCTGATCGAGAACGTCGATCAGCGCTCCAAGGACTACAGCGAGATCATGGATCGCTTCCGCCCGGGGCATGCGGACTACACCTATCACCGCAAATACGGCTCGCGCGATTACCGCGGCGGCGGGCGCAGCTCCGCGCGCGAGACCGCGCTGCGTGTCGCGGCGGGTGGCATCGCCCGGCGCTACCTCCAGCAGCGCTACGGGATCGAGATCCGTGGCTGGCTGTCACAGCTGGGCCCGATCGAGCTGGAGGCGAAGCAGCCGGAGATCGTCAACGACAATCCGTTCTTCTGCCCCGACCCGGACAAGGTCGCAGAGCTGGAGGAATACATGGATGCCCTGCGCAAGTCCGGCGATTCGATTGGCGCGCGGGTGACCGTCGAGGCTGTCGGTGTGCCGGCAGGCTGGGGCGAGCCGGTGTTCGATCGCCTGGATGCGGAACTGGCGCATGCGCTGATGAGCATCAATGCGGTCAAGGGTGTGGAGATCGGGGCCGGCTTCGAGTCGGTGACCCAGCGGGGTACCGAGCACCGTGACGAAATCACCCCCGACGGCTTCCTGTCGAACCACGCCGGCGGCGTGCTGGGCGGGATCAGCACCGGCCAGGCCGTGCGTGCGAGCATCGCGCTCAAGCCGACCTCGAGCATCCGTCTGCCCGGACGCAGCATCAACACCGCCGGCGAACCGGTGGAGGTGGTCACCAAGGGCCGCCATGACCCCTGCGTAGGCATCCGCGCGACCCCGATCGCGGAGGCGATGATGGCACTCGTGCTGATGGACCATGCCCTGCGCCATCGCGGACAAAACGCCGACGTCGGTGACACCGGTCTGCCGGAACTGCGCGACCTGCCGCACGACTGATATGGGCGCGCTCCGTCGTGCCCGCATCGCCGGGGGTCCGCTCCGGTGATCCCCAGCGCACGCCTGTCCACGGTCTACTTCTTCTATTTCGCGAGCCTCGGCGCGTTCATGCCGTTCTGGGGCCCGTATCTGTCCGAGGCCGGCTTTAGCGGATCGCAGATCGGCGAGTTGATGGCGATCGTGCTCGCCACCAAGATCATTGCACCCAACGTCTGGGGCTGGCTCGCGGATCGCGCCGGCGCGCACATGCCGATCACCCGCTGGGGGGCCTTTGGCGGTGTGGTCGCCTTTGCCGGGGTGCTGCTGTACACCGGCTACTGGTGGCTGGCCGTGGTAATGGCCGCCTTCAGTTTTTTCTGGAATGCGATCCTCCCGCAGTTCGAGGCGACCACCATGCGTACGCTGGGTCGCGATGCCCATCGCTACGCGCTGGTCCGGTTGTGGGGGTCGGTCGGGTTTATCGTGGCGGTCGCGCTGCTGGGCTGGGCGTTCGACCAGATCGACATCGCCTGGCTGCCCTGGATCGTCCTCGGGATCTTCGCCACCCTCTGGCTGACGACCCTCTGGGTGCGCGAGCCGGTGCGCGACCTGGATCAGGACAACAACGTCCCGGCGCTGGTGGCAGTACTCAAGCGGCCCGAGGTGATCGCGCTGTTTGTGGCCTGTTTTTTCATGCAGGCGAGCCACGGCCCGTACTACGCGTTTTTCACGCTGTATCTGGAGGAGGCCGGGTTCTCGCGCGCGGTGGCCGGCCAGCTGTGGGCGCTCGGGGTCGCGGCGGAGGTGGTCCTGTTCCTGCTGATGCCGAGGCTGATCCTGCGCTTCGGCGCCTGGTTCCTGGTGTCGGTGGCACTGGTGCTGACCACCCTGCGCTGGGGGCTTCTGGCCGCCATACCTGACTCGCTGCCCATGCTGCTGTTTATCCAGGCCCTGCATGCGGCGAGTTATGGCGTTTATCACGCGGCCGCCATCTCGCTGATCCATTACTTCTTTCCCGGGCGCCTACAAGGGCGCGGGCAGGCCCTGTACTCTTCCCTGGCATTCGGGATGGGTGGTGCCAGCGGAAGCCTGGTCGCGGGCTACCTCTGGGATGGCATCAGCCCCGCCTCGGTCTATGTGTTCGCGGCGTTTCTGGCGGCGGCTGGCGTGCTGGCCTCGGTATACGGGGAGTGGCGACACAAGACGCCAGTACGCACGCCATAGGCCGCGCCGCTTGAAGCGTCAGGCGCGCCCGTTCTCGGCATCGAGCCGGCGTTGCACACGGGTCATCAACTGACCGGAGACGCGTTCGACCAGCGAGTTCGCGGCACGGCGCACCGCGGCCTCCAGCAGCGGGCTGCCCAGGCGGTATTGCAGCTCGAACTCCACCTGCGTGTGGCCGGGTTCGCCCGGACTCAGCCGGTAGCTGCCCCGATTCTGGATACCGCGGATCGAGCGCCAGGCAAAATACTCCGGGCGCGCCGCCTCGCAGACCTCCACATCGAAGTGCAGCTTCATCCCCGCCGCGCGGATGGTCCAGCGGTAGCGCGCGCCCCCCAGCGGCTCGATATGCTCGACGTTGTCGCACAGATCGACAAAGTTGGGCACATGGCTCAACAGGTCGAAGACCTGCTCCGGTTCCGCGTGGAGAGAGGTGTTGTGGGTGAGCTGACGCATCGTCCGGCTGCCGGGAAGGTTGAGCGGTACTTGCTGATCAGAGGCTCGCGCAGGCCGTGGGTTCCATGCAAGCGAGTCTGCGGCGGGCTACGATGACGGTTCACCCCCCACCGGTTACCGCGATGTCCGCCCCGTCCGCCGAACCCGAGTTTCTCAAGCGCTTCCAGGCGGGCAGCACCGGCGTGCTGCACTGGACTGACCTGGAAGCCTTGTGGGCGCGGCTGCGCGAACGGGCGGACGACCACTGGTATATCTATGCCGTGGGCGATGCAGTGCCCCAGGCGCCAGTGCCGGCGGATGATTTCCGGCGCTTCCTGGAGGAGGTCGATCACTTGCTGCGGCAGGACCACGACGAAGATTACTGCGGCATCGTCTATGTCGACGATCGTGATGCCCCAAGCTTCGTGAAGATCTTCGACCCGAACCACTTGGGGGCCAGTTGCGGGTCCTCGGGGCTGAGGATACTGCCCGGCTGGGTACTCTCGCGGGTCCCGCCCGTGGATCTGCAGGCAGCGATGCCGCCGACCGGCAGCCGCCGGCGCTGGTGGCAGCGCCTGTTCGGTGGGGCAAAATGAGTACAGCCGGCACACAGGGGAGACGGGGCGATGGCTGATTCCTGGTGGCAGCGCCTGCGCGGGCAGGGGCGCGTGCTGTTCGCGCTGGGCATCCTGCTGCTGGTGATCGTCTGGATCGCCTCCGGGATGTTCGGGCGCGAGGCCGACGAGGCGCCACGGGCGGCCGAGCCGCAGCCGATGGCGGTGGCCGTGACCACGCTGGAGGCGGACCCGGTGGAGCGCCTGCTGGTGCTGCAGGGGCGAGTAGAGCCGGATTTGCGCGTGATGGTGCGCGCCGAGACCGCCGGCCAGGTGGCCGAGTGGGAGGTGGCCCGCGGGGCACGCGTGGCCGCCGACGTACCCCTGGCGCGACTGCGCATGGACGACCGCGAGGCGCGCCGGCGCCAGGCGATCGCGCGGCTGCGCGGGGCCGAGAGCGAATACGAGGCCGCCCAGCGGCTGCACGATCAGGGCCATGTATCTCGCACCCAGCTGGAGGCCCGCGAGGCCGAGCGCGAGGCCGCCCGGGCGGAGCTGGAGGCGATCGAGCTGGATATCCGCAACACGCGCATTATCGCCCCGGTGGACGGGGTGGTGAATCAGCGCCTGGCGGAGCGGGGCGACTTCGTGGCACGTGGCGACCCGGTGGCGGAGATCGTGGACAACGACCCGCTGCTGGCGGTGGTGCATGTGCCGCAGCACCAGATCGGGCGCGTGGAGCCGGGCCAGGCGGCGCGCATCCGCTTCCTGGACGGGCGCCGCGCCGAGGGCGAGGTCCGGTTCGTCTCGCGGGTGGCCGAGGTCGGCACCCAGACCTTCCGCGTGGAGGTCGAGGTCCCGAATGCCGACGAGGCGCTGCCCTCCGGGATCAGCGCCGGGGTTGAGATCCCGACCGAGACGGTCGCGGCGCACAAGCTCTCGCCGGCCTGGATGGGACTGGACGACAACGGCCGGGTCGGGGTGAAGACAGTGGATGACGACGACCGGGTGGTCTTCCACGCAGTCGAGGTGATCCGCGCCGCCACCGATGGCGTCTGGGTCACCGGGTTGCCGGAGCGCGCACGGGTGATCACCATCGGCCACGGCTTCGTGACCCCGGGCGAGACCGTCCGGCCCCGGTCCACCGAGGCATCGACGGGCGCGGCCGGGCCGGAACCGGTGGGCGGGGCGCTGCCGTGAAGGCCCTGATCGCCTGGGCGGTAGAACACGCCCGGACGGTGCTGCTGTTCCTGCTGCTGATCCTGGTACTGGGCGCGACCGCCTACCAGGTGGTGCCCAAGGAGGCGGCCCCCGAGATCGACATCCCCATCTTCTTCGTGTCCGTGCCGTATCCGGGGGTCAGTCCGGAGGATGCCGAGCGCCTGATGCTGCGCCCGCTGGAGCGCGAACTGCAGACCCTGCCCGGGGTGGACGAGATGCAGTCCTGGGCCGGCGAGGGCTTTGCCCTGGTGCGGCTGGACTTCGAGCCCGGCTGGGACAACCGCCGGGCCCTGTCGGACCTGCGCGAGGAGGTCGACCAGGTGCGCCCGGAACTGCCCGCCGGGGCCGAGGACCCGAGCGTCTCCGAGGTCGACCTGTCGCTGTTCCCGGTGCTCACGCTGAACCTGTCCGGGCCGCTGGACGAGCGCACGCTGGTGCGTCTGGCGCGCGACCTGCGCGACCGCGTGGAGGCGATCCCCGGGGTGCTGGAGGCGGATGTCGGCGGCGACCGCGAGGAGCAGATGGAGGTGCTGGTCGATCCGCTGGTGCTGGAGACCTTCGAGCTGTCGTTCGACGAGCTGACCCGGGCGATCGAACGCAATAACCGTCTGGTCGCGGCTGGGGCGCTGGACACCGGGGCCGGGCGCATCCCGCTGCGGGTGCCGGGCACCATCGACGATGTCGACGACGTGCTGGATACCGCGATCCGGGTGGAGGGCGACGCGGTGGTGCGGGTGCGCGATGTCGCCGAGGTCCGCCAGAGCTATCTGGACCCGGAAGGCTTCACCCGCATCGACGGCCAGCCCTCGGTGTCGCTGGAGATCCGCAAGGCCTCGGAGGCCAACATCCTGGAGGTGGTGGCGGCCGCGCGCGCGACCATCGAGGCGGCGCGTGCCGACTGGCCGGAGACGGTCGAGGTCACCTACCTGCAGGACATGGCGCGCGATGTCGACGACTTGCTGGGCGATCTCGAGAACAGCGTGATCGCTGCGGTGCTGATCGTGGCGCTGGTGATCCTGGCGATGATGGGGGCGCGCGCGGCGCTGCTGGTGGGGGTGGCCATCCCCGGGGCCTTCCTCGGTGGCATCCTGGCGATCTATCTGATGGGCTTCACGCTCAATGTGGTGGTGCTGTTCGGGCTGATCCTGGTGGTCGGCATGCTGGTGGACGGTGCGGTCGTGGTGGTGGAGCTGGCCGACCGCTATGTGGCCGAAGGCATGCCGCGGCGGGATGCCTTCCGCGCCGCGGCGCAGCGTATGTCCTGGCCGATCACCACCGCGATCGGGACCACGCTGGCGGTGTTCGCGCCGATGCTGCTGTGGCCCGGTATGGTCGGCGAGTTCATCGTCTATCTGCCGGCCACGGTGATCGTGACCCTGATCGCCTCGCTGGCGATGGCGCTGGTGTTTATCCCGGCGCTGGGGGCCGTGATCGGCCAGAGCCGGCCGATCAACGCGGCCCAGACGCGCTACGTGCGCGCGGCCGAGGACGGCCGCTATGACGAACTGCAGGGCCTGACCCGCGCCTACATCCGCCTGCTGCAGCCGCTGGTGCGCCGCCCCGTCTGGACGCTCGCGGCCACGCTGGCGCTGGTGGCCGCCGCCTATGCGCTGTACGCCCAGCAGGGGCGCGGGGTGGAGTTCTTCCCGCAGGTGGAACCAGACTTCGTGCAGGTGCAGGTACAGGCGCGCGGCGACCTGTCGGTGTGGGAGGCGGACGCACTGGTGCGGCAGGTGGAGGGGCGCCTGCAGGGGGTGCCGCAGATCCAGCATGTCTATGCGCGGACCATCGGTACCCAGCTCGGGCGGCTGCAGGGCGACTACCCGGAAGACCTGGTCGGGCTGATCCAGCTGGAATTGATCGCCTGGCGCGAGCGCCCGCCGGCGGCCGCGATCATCGAGGACCTGCGCCAGCGTACCGCCGACCTGCCGGGCATCCGCCTGCAGTTTCGTGCCCAGGAACGAGGGCCACGAGAGGGTCGGCCGATCGTGGTCGAGGCCTCCAGTCGCCACGCCGATCGCATTGCGCCGGTGATCCGCGAGATCCGCAGTGCGATGGACGAGCTGGGCGGCTTCGAGGACGTGACCGACGACCTGCCGCTGCCCGGGGTGGAACTGGAGGTGCGCTTCGATCGCACGCAGGCGGCGCGCTTCGGCGTGGACGTGCCGTTGCTGGGCGAGGGCGTGCAGTTGCTGACCCGCGGCATCCAGCTCGGCAGCTACCGCCCGGACTACAGCGACGAGGAGGTCGATATCCGCCTGCGCCTGCCGGCGGAGCAGCGCCACCTGCAGCAGCTGGCCACCCTGAACCTTCCCGGCGCGACCGGGCTGGTGCCGCTGGCGCATTTCGCGGAACTGGTGCCGGTTCCGGCCACCGGCCTGATCAAGCGCCGCGACGGTGACCGCGCCTACACCCTGGAGGCGGATGCGGCCAGCGGCTTTCTGGTGGACGAGCGTCAGCGCGCGCTGGAGGCGCGCATCGCCGGGATGGACCTGGACCCGGACGTGCAGCTGCGGTTTCGCGGCCAGGCCGAGGAGCAGGCCGAGGCGGCGCGCTTCCTGCTCGCGGCCTTCGCGCTGTCGCTGTTCCTGATGCTCGCGATGATGGTTACCCAGTTCAACCGGTTCTCGCAGGCGCTGCTGGTGATGTCGGCGATCGTGTTCTCCACCGCCGGGGTGTTGCTGGCCCTGCTGCTGCGCGGCGAGCCATTCGGCATCGTGATGAGCGGGATCGGGGTGCTGGCACTGGCCGGGATCGTGGTGAACAACAACATCGTGCTGATCGACACCTACAACGAGCAGCGTCGACGCGGGCTGGATGCCCTGGAGGCGGCCCTGCGCGCGGCGGCCCAGCGCATGCGGCCGGTGCTGCTGACCGCGATCACCACCATCCTCGGCCTGATGCCGATGGTGCTGGCCTGGACCGTGGATTTCGCCGGAAGGGATTTCTACGTCGGGGCGCCGGTGACCGGCTTCTGGGTGCAGCTCGCGACCGCGATCGCCGGTGGCCTGTTTGTCGCCACGCCGCTGACGTTGCTGTTCACGCCTGCGATGCTGGTGCTGCTGGATCGGCTGGGGCTGGACCGGCGGCCCGCGCCAGAGCCGCAGCGCGCCTGAGTCAGCGCCCGGCGAGCTGGCGCAGGCACTCCATGTAGGCGTTCTGGTCTGGCGCCACGTTGTTGCGCTGCGCCTCCCACAGGGCCTGGCCCAGGCACTCCATCATCCGGTGCTCGGCGTCCATCACCCCGAAGCGGGCGCACAGGCCCTGGTGCAGGGCGTGGATACCCTCTGGGCGGTCGGTGCGGGCCTGGTCGCGCAGGCTCAGGTGCATCGCCATGTGCAGGAACGGGTTGGAGGTGCCCAGCTCCGGCGGGAATTCGCCAGTCAGCGCGGTCTCGCGGTCCTTGATGAATTCGTGGTACTCGGGGTGTTCCGAGATCACGTCCACCAGCTGCTGTTCCAGGTCGGTCAGCGTCTCGCCGGCCTGCGCCTTGTGCCAGGCGTCGACGAACTGGGTGCGGATCTGGTCGCGGTTGCCGTACATGGGGGTTCCTCGAAGGTATGGGGGCGGTCAGGCCCCGGCTGGGGGTGGCGTCTTCGCCTTGTACTCGCACAGGTCCTCGATCGGGCAACGCCAGCATTCGGGCTTGCGCGCCTTGCAGACATAGCGTCCGTGCAGGATCAGCCAGTGGTGGGCGTCCTGCAAATAGGGCTTTGGCGTCAGCCGCATCAGCCGCTTCTCGACCTCCAGCACGTTCTTGCCGGGCGCCAGTCCGGTGCGGTTGGCGACCCGGAAGATGTGGGTGTCCACCGCGATGGTGGGTACGCCGAAGGCGGTATTCAGGACGACGTTCGCGGTCTTGCGGCCCACCCCCGGCAGGGCCTCCAGCGACTTGCGGTCGCGCGGAACCTCGCCGCCGTGCTGGTCGACCAGGATGCGGCAGGTCTTGATCACGTTCTCGGCCTTGGCGTTGTACAGGCCGATGGTCTTGATGTGTTCCTTTAACCCGTCCAGCCCCAGCGCGAGGATCGCCTCGGGCGTGTTGGCGGCGGGGTAGAGGCGGCGGGTGGCCTTGTTCACGCCGACATCCGTGGCCTGGGCCGACAGGATGACTGCGATCAAAAGTTCGAAGGGCGTGTTGTATTCGAGCTCGGTGGTCGGCTCGGGGTTCGCCGCCTTCAGGCGTTCGAAGATGGCTTCACGCTTCGCGGCGTTCATTAATCAGTGTTTCCCTAAACAAACCGGCCCCGCAGGGCGGGGCCGGATGCTGCGGCAAGGCTGCCGATCAGACGTGGCGGAACAGACCGACGTCCGGGGCCGCTTCGCGCGGGTTGGACTCGGCTTCCTTCTCCAGGTCCTTGATCATCTTGGCGTGCTTCTCTTCGAGATCGTGCATCGCCTTTTCGTCCATCTTCGGGAAGATGACGTCGCGAATGAACGAGCCCAGCTCGTCCAGGCAGCTCGGCCAGTACTTGCCGTTCAGATGGAACGCGTGGTGGGCATGGGTGCCCATCGGATAGCTGTCGAACTTGGTGATCATGGTGTAGGAGAGGTCGGCGTCCTTCTCGACGAAGTCCTTGGCCCAGTCGTACCACCACTTGTAGTACTTCTCCTGCAGGTCCTCGTTGAACCCGTGGTTTTCGAAAAAGGCGGCGATGGTGCCGCGCGGGGCGAGGCCGTAGCGCGTGCCGCGCTTACCAGCAAACGGGAAATGTCCAGCCATGCCTATCTCCTGGGACGTTTGGATTGCCGGGGCCAGGCCCCGGTGAAACGGAATTCGTGGCGCCGGAAGTTTACTCGCTGGCGAGCGAGAATCAAGAAACAGGTGTCTCGGTGGCCTCCGCGCGCCCGAAGCGCCCCTCGTACAGGCGCAGCAGGGCGGGGATCACGAACAGCACCAGCAGGGTCGCGAAGGCCAGTCCGAACACGATCGAGATCGCCATCGGGATCAGGAACTGGGCCTGCACCGAGCGCTCGAACAGCAGGGGTGTAAGCCCGGCGATCGTGGTGACCGAGGTCAGGATGACCGCGCGCAGGCGCTGACAGGCGGCCTCTACGATCGCCTCGCGCAGAGCGAGTCCGGTCTCCCGCAGCCCCTGGTAGAAGCTGACCAGGATGATCGAGTTGTTGACCACGATCCCGGTCAGTCCAAACAGGCCGAACAGTGACAGGATGGTGAGCTCCACACCCATCACCCAGTGCCCGAACAGTGCGCCGAGAATCCCGAACGGGATGATTGCCATCACGATCAGCGGCCAGCCCCAGGAGGCGAACACCCAGGCCAGCACGATGTACATCAGCCCCAGCGCCAGCAGCAGGCCCATCCGCATGTCGGCAAAGGTCTCTTCCTGGTCGGCCGCGCGCCCTTCGAAGGAGTACTCGACGCCATAGCGGGCAGCCAGCTCGTCCAGCGGCCCGTCCTCGAGTGCCGCCCGGATACGGGCGGCGTTGTTCACCGCCCGATCCACCTCGGTCGAGACCTGAATGGCCAGCCGCGTATCGGCGTGGCGCAGGGTCTCGAACCCCTGGCGTGAACGCAGTTCCACGACGTCGTCCAGTGGCACGAAGGCCCCGTCCGGCAGGCGCAGGTTCAGCCGCTCCAGGCTCTCGCTGCGGTGGCGCTCGCCATCCGGCAGTCGTACGCGCACCTCCACTTCCTCCAGCCCGTCCTGATAGAGCTGGGCGAGGTAGCCATCAAAGGCGTTGCGCAGCTGCAACCCGACCGATTCGGTCGTCAGCCCGACCGCGCGGCCCTCGGGCTTCAGCTGGAATACGAACTGCTCGCGCCCGAACGGGGTGTCGTCGCTGGTGGCGAACGTCCCGGGGAAGTCGTCCAGCATGTCGGCCAGTTCCAGCGCCGCCTCCTTCAGTACATGCGGGTCGTCCCCGGTCAGGCGGATATCGAGGTCACGCCCGGGCGGACCGGTCTGGCGCTCGTCGATGGAGAAGTTCTCGATTCCCGGGGCCTGGCGGATGCGGTCCTCCCATTCGCGGATGAACTCGCGATTGCGCACGGTCCGTTCTTCCGGCGAGACCAGTTCCACCTGGATGTTGCCGAACTGCTCCCCCTTGGGCGCATTGCCATCGCCCGGGTCGATCCCCTTGCCGAGGCGGGTCACGGAGGTGCGCACGAGGTTGCCGCCCAATGCCTCCTCGGTCTCCTCAAGAGCGCGCTCGGCGTGGATCAGGAACGACTCCACCCGCTCCGGCGGGGTGCCGGCGACGAAGTTCACCCCGGCGTTGACGATGGTGCCCTCGGGCGAGGGGAAGAAGGTGAAGCCGATGCGGCCACTGGCGGCCAGACCAATGGCCAGGATCAGCGCGCCCACGGCCAGTGCCAGGGTGACGCCCGCGTGGTCCACCGAGTGCGTAACAGCGCGGCGGAACGGGCCATTTCTCAGCCGTTCGAAGCCGGCGTCGAAGCGTGCCCGCAGGCTGTTCGGGGCGGGCTCCTTGAGCCGATGCATCACACCCTTCAGGTGGGCCGGCAGGATCAGGAACGCAATCAGCAGGGTTGCCACGATCACGCAGATCACCACCAGCGGGATGTCGAACAGGATGTTTCCGATTACCCCGCCGATCAGCATCAGCGGCATGAAAGCGGCGACCGTGGTCAGCGAGGCTGCGATCACCGGACCGACCATGCGCCGGGCGCCGTCGCGTGCGGCCCGGCCCGCGTCCAGCCCGCGCTGGTGCAGGCTGTAGGCATGCTCCGAGACCACGATCGCGTTGTCGACGATGATCCCCAGCGACATGATGAAGCCGAACAGCGAGATCATGTTGATCGAGCCGCCCACCAGCCACAGCACGACAAACGCGGCGGTGAACGCGATGGGGATGCCCAGCGCCACGCGTAGCGCGACATGCCGGTTGAGGAACAAAAACAGAATCCCCAGCACCAGCATCAGGCCGCCGAGGCCGTTTTTCAGCAGCAGGTTGATGCGCTCGGCCAGCAGTTCCCAGAAGGCATCCATCACCTGGAGATCCACGCCCGGGGGCAGGGCGGGTTTGGTCTCCTCCAGCCAGTCTTCGAGGACGCGCGCGGCCTCCAGCGAGTCACCCGTCTCCGAGCGCAGCAGCTGCATCTCGATAGCGGGCTTGCCGTTGGCACGGGTGCGTACCTCGCCATCGCGCGGGCGCAGTTCGATGTCGGCGATATCGCCCAGCCTGATCCGCCCCAGATCGGTGTCGCCGCGCAGGATCAGCCGCTCGAAGCCGACAACATCGCGGGCCTGCTCCAGGCTGCGAATCTGGCGCGCGGTATCGTCGCGCCCGACCGAGCCGGCGGGGAAGTCCTGCGCCATCTCGCGGATCTGCGCACCGATCTGGTCCAGCGTCATGTCCAGTCGATAGAGCTCGCGCGCCGGCACCTGGATGGCCATCTCGTCTTCAGTCAGCCCGGTGAACTCGATCTGGGCGATCCCGGCATCTAGCAGTTCACGTTCGAACTGCCGGGCCAGCCGGCGCAGCTGCTGCGGGTCTTCCGGGCCGGTGATCAGCAGCCGCGCCACGGGCTCGTAGCGGATGATCCGTTTGACCACCGGGGTTTCCGCGTCTTCCGGCAGATTGCGCTGCTGGTCGACGCGGTCGTTGACCTGCTCGGCGGCCCGCGTCATGTCGGTGCCCGCCTCGAACTCCAGCGTGACCACGCCAACGCCCAGCGCAGAGGTCGAGGTCATGTTGCGCAGGCCGTCCACGGTGCGCAGGTCCTGCTCCAGGGGATCGATGATCGCCTGTTCCACGTCCTCCGCGCTGGCGCCGCTCCAGACCACTTCCACGACCATGAAGTCCAGTTCGAAGTTCGGGAAGAACTGGGTGTTCAGCTTGGTCAGTGCGAACGCCCCGGCCAGCAGCATCAGCGCAATCAGCAGATTCGCGGCCAGGCGGTGTTCCAGGAACAGCTGAATCGGACCACGCGGTGGCTGGCCGTTGTCGCGCGATCCCCCGCCGGGCATCGGGCGCTCGTTCGGGCCGTCGCCGGCGCGCTGGCCGGGATCGGCGTCAGTCATCGTTCGGGTCCTGTTCCCCGTTGCTGTCGGAGGCGCGCGGGATCGCGGCATCGCGGTCCGGGCGTTCGCCGGGCTCCTCGACCTCGACCTTCAGCCCGTCCACGGCATTTGGCAGGCGGGTGGCGACCAGGATGTCGCCCGTCTCCAGATCCGGGTGACGGATTAGCGCCCGGACGTCCCCGGCGTCGGTCACGAACTCGCCGAGGCGCTCGATCCGCAACGACTGCATGCGGCCATCGACGACGCGGAAGACCTGGTCTCGGCCATACAGGGCCTCGTAGGGCACGGCCACGCTGTCGGCCTCGGCCGGTAGCCGCAGCGTCAGCTCGACGAAGCGGTTTAGGTTCAGCGCCGAATGACCCTCGCGTACCTCGAAGACGCCGCGCGTCCCGGCTTCGCCCGCGCGCGTCTCGCCTTCCAGGCGTGCCAGTTCCGTGCGCACCGTGCGCCCGCCCACCCGGGCATGGGCAGTCAGCTCCTCGCCCGCGTCCAGCAGTTCCTCGATGCGCGGCAGGATGTAGGCCGGGATGCTGGCGCGAATCTCCAGGTCGTCGAGCGCGAACAGGCGCACCAGCGGGTCGCCCGGGCGTGCACGCTCGCCGACGGCCACCTCGACTTCGACTATCCGGGCATCGAAGGGTGCGGTGATCGTGGTGCGCTCGAGATCGATGCGCGCCTGATCCTCGGCAGCCCGCGCGCGCTCCAGGCGGGCCTCTGCCTGGGCCATGCGCATCGGGGCATCGGCAATCGCCTGCTCGCGGTTGTCCAACGTCAGGCTGGCCTGTTCCAGGGCCTCCCGGGCTGTGTCCACGTCGGTCTCGGAGCCGAGATCGCGTTCGCGCAGGTTCTGCGCCCGGCGCAGCCCACGCTCGGCGATCTCCAGGAGTTCGCGTTCGCGCACCAGGGCCTCGCGATCGAAGCGGGCGCGGATCTCCTCGCTCTCTTTTGCGCCCTCGAGCTCACGGCGTTCGGCCGTGCGCTGGACGAGCAGCAGTTCCGCCTCGCGCGGGTCGATGCGCAACAGGGTTTCGCCAGCCTCCATGCGCGCCCCGATCCGGGCTGGGACGGCTTCGATTTCGCCCTCCACGGCTGCGCGCAGGGTGGCCGTCTGGGCCGACGCGCTGCGCCCGTTCAGCAGGATGCCTGGGTGGTGTTCGCCCAACTCGGCCACCAGCCCCTGCACCGGCCAGGTGCGCTCGGTGGCCTCCGGCGCAGGCGCCTCGGGGCCCGTCGCACGCAATACGAGGAAGCCCACGATCGCAGCGGCGAGGATCAGCAAGGGGGGCAGGGCACGTCGAAGAAGGCGCGGCATGGTGTTCTCGGTCGGATGGGGCAGGGCCGGTCGGTTGGAGGCACTAAAGGGTCGGAGGGTTCCTTCCCGGCGCGTTATTCTAAGCGAATTGTCTGTGTGCGCGACCCCGCCTCCTCGATGATCCTCGCTGGGTTAGTATGCGGCCAGCCACAAATCTGGAGAGCGCGATGATGAAACTCGGCGTATTACGAAATCTCGGGGCCGTCGCCCTGGTCCTTGGCCTCGGTGTGGGCGGTGGTACCACGATGGCCGAGGAGGCCCCGGAGGCGTGCGAATGCCTGGAAGGGCTGGAGATGGAAGGCACGCCATGGGTGCGCCTGGTACCGGGGGATACCACCGCCGGCTACCTGGAGCTGCGCAATACCGGCGGGTCCGATCGCCGCATCGTGGCCGCCGAGTCGCCGATCGCCGAGACTACCGAATTGCACGAGCACACCCACGAGGATGGCGTGATGCGCATGCGCGAGGTCGAACACCTGGATCTGCCCGCGGGCGAGGCCCTGGTGCTGGAGCCGGGCGGCCTGCACCTGATGTTCATCGGTCTGCACGAGCCGCTGACGGCCGGTGACTGGGTCGCCGTACGTGTGACCTTTGAGGACGGCGAGACCATGGATCTGCACATGCAGGTCCGCCGCGGCGAGGCCGAGGGGGGTGCCGGGCACGATCACATGGAACACGATGACGCGGGTCACGGGCACGGCGGTCACGGGCACTGACGCGCCCGCCCGAACGGGCCGAATCAGTTCTCCGGCCGGTTCGGGATCTCGATCGTCGCCTCGGCGCGCAGGGCCTCCAGCTTTTCCTGAATGGCGCGGCTTTCCAGGATCTCGATGATCTCGGCGCGCACCTCGTCCAGCGGCGGGACTTCCACCTCGCGGGTGTCGTCCAGACGGATCAGGTGCCAGCCAAACTGGGACTGCACGGGCGCATCGGTGGTCTCGCCGCGCTCCAGGGCCTCGGTGGCGGCGGCGAATTCCGGCACCATGCCATCGGGCGTGAACCAGCCCAGGTCTCCGCCCCGAGCGGCGGATCCCGGGTCGATGGAGTGCTCCTCGGCCAGCTCCGCAAAATCCGTCCCGTCGTCCAGTTGTGCCAGCAGCTCGCGCGCGCTGTCTTCGTCCTCGACCAGGATGTGACGCGCGCGGTACTCCGTGCCGCGCAGGTATTCGACCTGGCGCTCGTATTCCGCTTCCACGTCCTCTTCGCTGATCTCGAGCTCCTCGGCGATGCGCTCCATCAGCATCGAAGCCAGCAGATTGGTCTCGACCATCTTCAGGATGCGCTGGATCTCGGGGTCGTCGCCCAGCCCGCGCTTCAACGCCTCCTGGCGTAGCAGCTCCAGGCTGATGACCTCGTCCAGCACACCTTCGCCCTGCGTGGCCAACCCCGGATCCTCGTCCATGCCGGCATAGGTGAACAGGTCGGCGCGGGTGATCGCACGATCGTTAACGATGGCCACCGTGTCCTCGTCATCGGTATCGGTGATGACCGTGTCGAGCTCGCTAGCCTCTTCGTCGGGCAGCGGCAGACCCTCGTCGCCATTCCCGCAGGCGGCCAGAAGGCCCGCGAGGGCGAGAGTGGCAACGAGCGCGGCGGGACGGGTACGCATGATCAAAACACCTGCTTGAAAGGACGAACGTCCACCGAGGTATAGACCCCCGCGGCGACATAGGGGTCGGCGTTGGCCCAGTCGTGGGCGGCCTCCAGCGACGGAAACTCGGCCACGATCAGGCTGCCGGTGAACCCGGCGGGGCCCGGGTCGTTGCTGTCAATCGCCGGCAGCGGACCGGCCAGGACCAGGCGACCGGCGTCGTGCAGCGCCTGCAGGCGGGCGACGTGTTCCGGCCGCGCGGCGAGGCGGGCATCCAGCGAGTCGGGCGCGTCCTGGCCCTGGATCATGTAGAGCATTGATCGGCGTCTCCGTGGGTTGGGACGTAAATTCTAACGCAGCCAGACCGCCTTATAAGCGGCGCCCACCATGCGCTACACTGCGCGCCTTGTCATCAGTGGCCCGACTTCATGATCGCGATACACCCCGAAAACCCGCAGCCCCGGTTGGTCCGGCAGGTCCTGGATCGGCTGCACGAGGGCGCCGTGATCGCGATCCCGACCGATGCCTGCTATGCCCTGGCCTGTTTGCCGGGCGACAAGGCCGGCGCCGACCGTATCCGCCGCATTCGCCAGGTCGACGAGACCCATCACCTCACGCTGCTGTGCCGGGATCTCTCGGAGCTTGGCGTCTATGCCAAGGTCGACAACACGGCCTTTCGCCTGATGAAAGGCCTGACGCCCGGGCCCTATACCTTCATCCTGCCGGCCACGCGCGAGGTGCCGCGCCGCCTGCAGCACCCCAAGCGGCGCACCATTGGCCTGCGCGTTCCGGACAGCCGCATCGTCTCGGCGCTGCTGGAGGAACTGGGATCGCCGCTGATGACCGCGACGCTGCAACTGCCGGGCGAGGATCTGCCGCTGAGCGAGCCCTGGGTGATCGACGAGCGGCTGTCAAAGGTCGTGGACGAAGTCGTCGATGGCGGGGCCGGCACCCTGGAGCCGACGAGCGTGATCGACCTGACCGGTGACGTACCGGAGATCATCCGTCACGGTGTCGGCGACGTGGCGTTTCTTGAGGAATAGCAGGGGCATGGAGGCCCGGGGAGATGCGTGATGCGTAAATGGATCGTGCTGGTACTGGTGTTGCTGATCGTGGTCGCCGCCTGGCCGGTGTTTGTCGGTGGGCAGGTCGAGCGCAACGTGACCGAGGCCCAGCAGGCACGCATCGGCGAGGTGGATCTGCGCCACGAGATGGTCGAATACCGGCGCAGCTATCGCACCGCGACCGCTCGCAGCGAGCTGACGCTCAATGACGGCGAGACCGAACTGGTCATTCCGCTGGAACATCGGGTACGCCACGGCGTGCTCGGCGCCCGCGGCGAATCGAACGTGGACCTGGGTGCCCTCGAGGCCCCGGAGGGCTCGCTCGCGGCCCATCTGCTGCACGAGCTCGATCTGGTCGTGCAGACGCACGCCGGCATGGGTGGTCGTCTGACTACGCGTGTGCAGTTCGAGCCCCTGACGCTGGACCTGATGGAGGTCCCGGATGTGGCCGACCGTGTTGATGGCGAAGGGCCGTTGTGGCTCGAGCTGGATGCGGGCCAGGGGCGCTTTGCCTGGTCGGCGGAGCAGCTGCTGCTGAGCCTGGACCTGCCCGCACTGCGTCTGAATGACGACGAGGCGGACCTGCGAGTGGAGCAGGGCCGTTTTGCGACCGTGTTTGAACCAGACGAGGATGGCATCTACGGCCGCCTGCCCGATTACGAGGGCGGCCTGGCGGCCGCGCAGCTGCGCTTTCGCGACGAGCAGGGCGAGATGGAGCTGACCCGGCCGCGGGTGAATGCCTTCCAGAAGACCAATAACGATCGCCTGGACAGCCGCCTGCGCCTGGAGATCGACGAGGTCCGCCTGCGCGAGGCGGACGCCGACGTGCTGGAACTCGAGACTGTCGATCTCCAGTTTGCGATGCTGCGCTGGGATCGCCCGGCACTGCTGCAGATGATCCAGGACCTGGAGGTGTTGCAGGAGCGTGACCTCGAACGCGGGCAGCGTCTGGCGCTCGGCGGGTCGGTGATCACCGATGCGATCGAACGCATGATCGAGCATCGGCCGGCGGTCGAGCTGAAGGCCTCGTTCAATGAATCCCCCGCGCATCAGGTGGCCCTGGAGACCGAACTGGGCCTGCGCGGTGATGCGCGCGGCTTCCGCACCCGGCCACTGGAGACCCTGGTACTGGACAGCGAGCTGCGGCTCGGGCTGGAATGGGTCCGCGAGTTCGACGCGGCCTATCCCGACGCGGAGCTGGACGAGCGTCTCCATGCCCTGGCGGCGCAGGGCTGGCTGCAGCGCGACGCCGATGCCGAGCTCTGGCGCGGGCACCTGAATATGGAAGACGGTCGGGTGTACGTGAACGAACGCGATCGTACGGCGGCCCTGTTGGGCATGCTGTTTGCCTTGTCGGGCGGTATGTTCTGAATCGTGCCCAACGAACCCCACGAATAACGGAGAAGGAACCACTCGTGACCAGCAACCAGGGAACGAACCAGCGCGTGATCTCGGGCATGCGCCCGACCGGGCACCTGCATCTGGGCCATTATCACGGCGTCCTGAAAAACTGGATCGAGCTGCAGCACAACTACGAGTGCTTCTTCTTCGTCGCCGACTGGCACGCGCTGACCACGCACTACGAAGACCCGGGTGATCTGCAACAGCATGTCACCGAGATGGTGATCGACTGGCTGGCGGCCGGGGTGAGTCCCGGCTCCGCCACGCTGTTCGTGCAGTCGCGCGTGCCGGAGCATGCGGAGCTGCACCTGCTGCTGTCGATGATTACCCCGCTCGGCTGGCTGGAGCGCGTGCCCACGTACAAGGACCAGCAGGAACAGCTGCGCGAGAAGGATCTGGCGACCTACGGCTTTCTGGGGTACCCCGTGCTGCAGAGCGCGGATGTGCTCGCCTACCGCGCCGGCATGGTCCCGGTTGGCGAGGATCAGGTATCGCATCTGGAAGTCACGCGCGAGATCGCGCGCCGCTTCAACCATCTCTATGGCCGCGAGCCGGGGTTTGCGGAGAAGGCCGAGGCCGCGGTCGACAAGATGGGCAAAAAGGCCGCCAAGCGTTACCGCGACCTGCGCAAGCGTTTCCAGGAGCACGGCGAGGACGAGGCGCTGGAAGTGGCCCGGGCCATGCTCGAGTCGCAGCAGAACATCTCGCTGGGGGATCGTGAACGCCTGTTCGGCTACCTTGAAGGTGGTGGCAAGATCATCCTGCCGGAGCCCCAGGCCAAGCTCACGCCCACTGCGAAGATGCCGGGGCTGGACGGGCGCAAGATGTCCAAGAGCTATGGCAACACCATCAGCCTGCGCACCGAGCCGGCCGAGGTGGAAAAACTGATCCGCACCATGCCGACCGACCCGGCGCGCGTGCGCCGTACTGATCCCGGCACGCCGGAGAAGTGTCCGGTCTGGGACCTGCACCTGGTCTATACCGACGAGGCCAGCCGTGCCGAGCTGCACGAGGGCTGCACCTCGGCCGGGATCGGCTGCATCGACTGCAAGCGCCCGCTGATCGAAGAGGTGCAGGCGGAACTGGAGCCGATCCAGCAGCGCGCCAAGGAGTATGCCGAGGACCCGGCCCTGGTGCGCTCGATCATCGTCGAGGGCTCCGAGGCCGCGCGCGAAGAGGCGCGCGAGACCCTGGAAGAGGTACGCCGCGTGATGGGCCTGGATTACCTGCGATGACCCCATTCGGGAAGCTCCCACCGAGATGAGCCATGGACCCGCGCGATGAGCTGACGGACCTGGAGAACTCCGCGACGGTCGAGACCGGAGCGGAAGGCGAGTTTGTCTATCGCGTGCATGGCGAGCCGGTGGCCGAGCTGCCGGCCGATCTGTATATCCCCCCGGATGCACTGGAGGTCTTCCTCGAATCGTTCGAAGGTCCGCTGGACCTGTTGCTGTACCTGATCCGCCGGCAGAACCTCGACATCCTCGCCATCCCGATCGCCGAGATCACCCGTCAGTACATGGCGTATATCGAGGTCATGCGCGCGCTGCGCCTGGAGCTGGCCGGCGAGTATCTGGTGATGGCGGCGCTGCTTGCCGAGATCAAGTCGCGCATGCTGCTCCCGCGCCCGGTGCAGGCTGACGCGGACGAGGACACGGATCCGCGCATGGCGCTGATCCGGCAGCTGCAGGAATACGAACAGTTCAAGACCGCGGCCGAACGGCTGGACGAGATCCCGCGCATGGACCGCGACGTGTACGCCGCCGCTGCCAGCGTCGAGGCACTGGAGGGGCCGCCACCCCCGGCCCCCACGATGGACGAGTTGATGGAGGCCCTGGCCGCCGTGATGCATCGGGCCAGCCTCTCCGCACACCATCACATCTCCACCGAGCAGTTGTCGGTGCGCGAGCGCATGAGCAGTATCCTCGAGGTCCTGCACCCGGAGCGCTTTACCGACTTCGTCACGCTCCTGCTCGCCTCTGAAGGGCGCCAGGGCGTGGTGGTTTCGTTTCTCGCCGTGCTGGAGCTGACCAAGTCCGGCCTGGTGGAGTGGGGCCAGAGCGAACCCTACAGCCCGATTCGCCTGCGCCGTCGGGGTGGCCGGCCGGACACGGAGGATGCATGAACGACGTCACCAGCCCTGAGGCCCCGCAAGCCGCTACCGAGATCGACACCGACACGCTCGGTGCCATCGAACTCGCGATCGAGGCGGTCCTGTTTGCCGCCGCCGAGCCGGTCGCGCCGCGCGACCTGAAGGCCGCCTGCGAGGACCTTGGCGAGATCGATCAGCCGACCCTGGACCAGGCGATTGGCCGGCTGCAGGAGCGCTATTCGGATCGCGCCATCGAGCTGGTGCGCACCGCTGGCGGCTACCGCTTCCGGGTGCGGGCCCGCTTCTCGGCCACGGTGCAGGCGGCGCAGCCCGAACGCCCCGCGCGGCTGTCGCGCGCGCTGCTGGAGACGCTCGCGATCATTGCCTATCGCCAGCCGGTGACGCGCGCCGAGATCGAGGCGGTACGCGGCGTGGCAGTCAGCTCCGGCATCATGCGTACCCTGCAGGAGCGCGAATGGGTACGCGTGGTAGGGCACAAGGAGGTGCCCGGTCGGCCTGCGCTGTATGCGACGACGCGGACGTTCCTCGACGACCTGGGCCTGAAGCGGCTGGAGGAGCTGCCGCCGCTGGACGCGATCCGCGACCTGGCGGACGTCGCCTCCGACGCGGGCTTCACCCTGGCACCGCCCGAGGACGACGCCAATGGCCAGCTCCGCCTCGAGCCCGCCCCCGAATCCGACGACGACACCCGCTAGCCGTCGGCGCTTCAAGGCTGGCCCTGGTTCGGCGTCCGGTGTTTATGTGCCTTCGGTCCGCATACTGCCGTGCGCTCACTCGCGAGCGTGCCGCGAGGTACTTCTTTGCTCGTGCAAAGAAGTACCCAAGAAACACGCCCGACTGCCGCGACCCCGGCCCGCTGTGCGGGCCGGGGTTTCCCTCGCTCCGAGGGTTTTCGCGGGCGGCGCTGAAACTCGCTGCGCTACGCTCCGCTCAGACAGTCAGCGCCTCTCTTCCCGCGAAAACCCTCTCCACTCGGCGCGACGACAACGGGGGTGAAGGTCAAGGCAACAGCTGTCCCGGCGATTGTGCTTATGGATGGTGTGCTGGTCTAATTTTCGTGGACACCTCGATCGGTGGAATGATTGGGATCTGATCGAGGAGACGATATGGGACGCAGGAATTTTGATCCGGAGTACAAGCTTCGGGTGGCCCGGATGGTGGTGGATGAGGGCCAGAATGTGCCGCAAGTGGTGCGGGACACCGGGGTCGGCGAGACGGCCGTTCGACGCTGGGTCGAGCAGCTCAAGGCGGATCGCGCTGGAGAAGCCGGCGACGGCCGGCCCCTGACGCCGGAGCAGCGGCGAATCCGGGAGCTGGAGGAAGAGAACCGTCGGCTGCGGGAAGACAAGGCCATCCTAAAAAAGGCCTCCGCCTTCTTCGCCCGGGAACTGAAGTGATGCATCGCTGCATCACGACCCTGACGGAGAAGGCTTCGGTGCAGCGGGTCTGCGATCTGCTGGAGGCGAGCCGTTCGGGCTACTACGCGGCGCAGACGCGCGGCCGGCGACTGCGCCGGCCTTGTGCGCTGGGACAGCGGGTCAAGGAGGCGTTCGAACAGTCGGAGTGGACCTACGGCAGCCGCCGTGTGCAGGCGGCGCTGCGGTCGGATGGCGTTGAGGTCGGCCGCTACCGGGTCCGCCGTCTGATGCGGGAGCAGGGGCTGCGCCCGGTCTGGAAGCGGGCGTTCGTGGTC
>NZ_KB905134.1:10193-356569 GCF_000378285.1 Thioalkalivibrio sp. ALgr1 | reverse complement strand
CCCCGGCACGATCCGCCTTGAGTTGCTCGACCCAGCGCCGAACGGCCGTCTCGCCCACCCCGGTGTCCCGCACCACTTGCGGCACACTCTGGCCCTCATCCACCACCATCCGGGCCACCCGAAGCTTGTACTCCGGATCAAAATTCCTGCGTCCCATATCGTCTCCTCGATCAGATCCCAATCATTCCACCGATCGAGGTGTCCACGAAAATTAGACCAGCACACTCGCCGATCGGGCATGTCCAGCGCCCTATCGCCCAGAGGGCTGGGCTCCTACGAGAGAAAGCGGCTGTGGCGGCGGGTGAACAATATGGGTGTCCTTTATCTTGCTTCACCTTCAGAAAAGTACATCTGTGCCCGTCCTCTTCGCTGCTTGACCCATTGGCTGTTATTTCGCAGGCTCGATGTCCATGTCTCGCGCGGTCGGACCGCAAGGAACTGCGTGGGCTTTCAGTCGTGGGGGTGCTGGCCCGGGTTCGAGCGGAGTGTAGACAGGCGCCGTTCGCGAATGCTTTTGTGCAAGGGTCTCACGGGCGCTCGCTGCTCGGGATATCGCCCGGCCGAGCGACCAACCGCGTGACGCCCGCCAGGACAGTGCATGACAGAGATGATCTCGCGTAAAGAGGAGGTAACAATGAAGCACTCTTTTGGCTTCGCACTAGTCGCAACGATCTCGTTGATCTCCGGCTCGGCGGCTGCGGAAGATGTCGTGGTGGTCGATCAATCGATTCTGAAGCAAGACGTCCTGGCGGCTCAGGACGCTTGGTGCGAGGCGCTTGTCGATATCAGTTCCACCTATGCGGAAAGCGGGCATGAAGCCGCCAAGGCGCTCGCCGCAGACATCATCGACGAAGCATATGCCTACCAGATGGGCACGGTTCTCTTCAAACCCACGCTGGCGCAGAAACCGGACACGTTCCGCATGACCCGGGAAGGTGCATTGTCGTACTTCGTGGGGGGCGATTCCTCTTTTCCTGACGACTCCGGGTTTGCTCTCGAGGCCTGGAAGGAGTGCGAACCACAGAATGCCGGAATCTTCATCGATGGCAAGAGCGCGATCACGATGGGGAAGGTGCATTTCACGGACCAGGATGGAGAGGTTACAACCGTCGACAAGACCTGGGGTTTTGTGCGCGATGACGCCGGTGCATTGCGCATCAATCTGCATCACTCGTCGCTGGAGTATCAGCCGGATTAAGGGACCACTGGCCCGATGGAAAAGTGGGTGTCCTCTTTCATGATCGTGTAACCCGGATGAGGGATCGGCGGAATCGGCATACAGCGAACCCGTCTTTCAGGCTTCGGGCTTCCGTGCCAACAGCATGTAGTTGACGCTCATGGAGCGCGACAGCCACATCCGGCGGGAAAGCGGATTCACCTTGACTCCCGTCTGCGCCACGGGCTCCAGGCCGTCCCGCGCGAGCAGCGCCCTCGTTTCCCGCGGTGTGACAAAGCGCTTCCACTGATGGGTGCCCCGGGGCAGGATGCGGAACAGGTACTCGGCACCGACAATCGCCACCACGAACGAGACCGGATTGCGATTGATCGTGGCCACGAAGGTGTGGCCGCCGGCGCGCAGCATGCGGTTGACGCTCGCCATGAACGCGGGCAGGTCCGCCACATGCTCCACCACCTCCATGTTCAGGATCACGTCGAAGGTCTCGCCTCGTGCCGCGAGGGCTTCCGCGGTGTTCACTTCGTACTCGATATCCAGGCCCTGCTCCGCGGCATGAAGCCGAGCCGCGGCGATGTTCCGGTCGACGACGTCCACGCCCAGTACATTCGCGCCCAGGCGGGCCATGGCCTCGCTCAGCAGCCCGCCGCCACAGCCAATATCGAGGATGCGCAGGCCGTCCAGGGGGCGCTCGGCCTCCGCGTCCCGCCCGAGCGAGCGGCAGAGTTGGTCGCGGATGTAGTCACTGCGCAGGCCGTTCAGTACGTGCAGGGGCCAGAGTCTTCCATCCGGTTCCCACCACATCTCGGCCAGGGCGCGGTAGCGTTCCACCTCGGCGGGATCAACGGTTCGGTCGTGTTCCACATTCGGAGAGGTCATGGGCTGGGTCGCTCGCCATCGGCACAAAGGTCTCTATCCGACCACACGCTGCCAGTTTCGATCGCAGCGGCGGACGCCCCGAACGATCGTGTACCCCTGATCACTCGCCATAGGCCTCAACGATTCTGGGCCCGGTAGGCGCCTGCAAGCAGGCTCCCTCAGGATGCTTTTGGTGTCCCGGGTCGATCGGCAACCGCGCAGCGGTAAACGGCCCTTGGGAACAGGCGAGGTGACGTCAGAGAGTCCGGCTCTCCGCGGTCGTATTGGCCGGTTACCGGGGTCCAACCCTGTCATTGATCAGCACAACGGTCGGAACTTGCTGTGCCGTCGGGTCAACCAACGAGTTGAGGAAATCGCCATGGTCACCTAAAACACGGGTTAGGTGTGATCGCTCAACAGGTTGTCCAGCAGGAGAAAGCGTCATGAGTTGCCAGGAACATCCGAATCACGATCATGAACACGGACCCGGCTGCGGACACACCGCGGTGGAGCACAACGGACACGTGGATTACTTGCATGATGGCCATCTCCACCATCCGCATGGCGACCATGTTGACGAGCATGTCATCGAGGTGAGCGAAACGAACCCCGATCACTGCACCCCCGACCATCAGTGCCAAGGTCACGACCCGAATCACGTGCACGGTCCCGGCTGCGGCCACGAGCCCGTTCCGCACGGGGACCACGTCGACTACCTGGTAGACGGCCACCTGCATCACCCCCATGGTGACCACTGCGACGACCACGGACCCCTCAAGGTCGTTGCATCGGGGACCTGACTCGCGCCATCCGGGCCACCTTCGCGATGCGGCACCGCGTCGCCGTGCATGCGTTTGACCTTACCTTGGTCCGGCCCCGTCATGCCCGCGATATTCCGTCATTGCGAGGTCTCGCAGAGACCGCGGCAATCTGCCGGACCGTTCCGAGAGGTTGCTGTTCGCTCGGTACCGTAGGTGGCCCTTGTGACCGACCGCAATGATCGACGAGCCAAGGCACAAGGTCAGATCCTGGTTTTCGTCCCCGTGTGGCCGGAACAGAGCCCCTCGGAATCAGAGCCCCCCTTTGCGCCAAAGTTGGCCGGGCAGGGCAACAGGCAAGGTCTGCCCCGGGTCCGCGCCGGTTCGTCGCCGAGGCCGGGGTCTGCCCACTGTAGGAGGCGAGCCCTCTCGCCGATCGGGCGTGTCCGGCTCACCATCGCCCAGAGGGCTGGGCTCCTACAAGAAAAATAAGAAAAAGGGGCTGGGGCGGTGTGCGCGCAAGATGGGCGACCTCTTCCGCTAACGCGGCGGTCTGCTCAATCTGAAGGCAGACCCCGGGCCCTCCTGCGACTGAAGGCACCACCGCACCGTGCGCTAGAACTCGATGTCGTAGCGCAGCTCTTCGTCCGGCTGACGCAGGAAGTTGCCCTGCACCAGGTCGATTTGCGACTGCCACAGCAGGGCCAGGCCGTCCACATCCTCCACATAGGCCGCCATGGTGCGTGCGCCGCTGGCCCGGGCGATGTTCAGCAGCGGCTCCAGGCGCGCGAGCTTGTCGGCGGCATCGTGCAGCCCGTGGGTCAGTGGACGCGCGACCTTCACGTAGTCGGGCTGCAGGCTGCGCAGTAGCTGCGCCGGCTGTTCGCTGGAGAGTCCGAAGTGCTCCACGGCCACTCCGACATGGATATCGCGCAGTGTCCCAATGACCCGTTCGGCCTGCTGCAGGTCCGCCACGATGTCTTCCTCCGCCAGCTGCAATACCAGCGCTCGGGCTGGCAAGGCCGCCTGGGCGAGGATGCGCTCGAGCCAACCTGCCAGGTCCTTGTCGCGCAGCGACCCGCGCGACAGTTTGACGAAGAACACCGAGTCCGGATGGGTGCGCCGTCGTGCGCCCAGGATGTCCACTGCGTTGGCCAGCACCCAGCGGTCCAGCGCCCGGTCGAGGTCCAGGTGTCCGGCCATGTTGACGAACGGGCCGGGTAATTGGGTGTGGCCTTCCGGATCGCGAATCCGGAGCAGCACTTCGTAGCGCTCCGTGTTGTCGGAGCCGGCGATGTTGGCGATCGGCTGATACACCAGAAAAAGGCGGTGCTCGTGAATCGCCCGAGTGATCACCTGGCGCCAGTGCTGCTGCTGGGCGGCACCGCACTCCGGCGTGATCAGCGCCGGGTCCAGCTGGATACGGTTTCCGCCCTCCCGGCGGGCCTGCGCACAAAGCGCCAGAGACTGGTCCACTGCATCTGCCGCGGGAATGTCGGCCAGTGCCGTGATCCCGATGCTCAGGCCCGGGTACGGCGCGTGGCTCGGGGCACCATGCGGCGCCGGGACCTTCGCATAAAGGGCATCGCCCCAGCCTGACAGGGCTTCCGCGTCGGCTCGGTTCAGCAGCACGAGGGTCGCGTTCTCGCTGAATCGGGTGATGCGCTCGCCCGCGGCCAGGCCTGACGCGATTCGCCCCAGCAGGCGACGCTGAAGCAGCGAGAAACCGGCCACTCCCTGTTCCCGGATCAGACTTGAGGCCTCGTCCCATTCGACGCAGGCGAGGGCGACGATTCCGGGCTGAGTGGCCAGCCCCGCTCGCCAGTGGTCCAGCAGGGGCGCCAGGTCGCCGGAGCGCAGGGTGGCGGGGGCCCGCCCGGCCCGACGACGTCGGCGGCAGAGGCGCGCCTCGGAGCGGACACGCGCGGGCGCCGCCTCCGGCGATATGTGCGCAAGCCGAGGGCCCGGCTCGGCTCCAGGGCCTTCTGGTGGCGTCAGCAGAACGCGCGGGATGTCGAACAGCGATGGGTCCTGATCAAGGGAGCGGGACAGGGCCGCGGCCTGGCCGGGCGTGATGTCCACGTCGATCACAATGGCCTCGGGCAGGCTCTCCAGGGCTTGGCCCGGCACATCGTCCTCCGGCAAGAGACGCTGGATGTCGAGTGCCGGGGCCTCCTGCAGGGCGCGGGTCGGGGAGACCGACTGCCCGGTGGTGACCAGCATGACCCGCAGCGGATCCCATGGGCTGGAGTCGACCAGGCCCTCCAGTGTCGCGGCGATCTCGGAGGGAATCGTGGGCATCGACAGGACCGCGTCCCAGTCATCGATCGTGGTTGGCTGTTCCCCGCCCTGGGAAGCTTGCAGGATCAGGATATTGGGCAACGCTGCATCGTCATCCGGTGTTGGCGGGCCCGGCGGCGCCGCCAGGACGACGCGTGCATGAGGCGTCGCTGTCGATTCGGCATGCACCGCCTCCTGCAGGCTGGCGAAGGCGTCCACCCGAAAGCCACAGGCCACCAGTTGCAGTGCCAGTTCGTCGCGTTCCGCGCCGGCCGGCCCGAGCAACTGGACCCGCAGTCGGTCGGGAACCGGAGTCGGCATACTGTCGGGCTCCGGAGCCGCCGGGAGCCCCTCCGACGCGGCGAGATCGTCCGGAAGCGTCCCCTGCAGGCGCAGGATCAGGGCGCCAATGGTCTCCTGCTCGTTGGAGTTGGGAGGCAGCGGGCTTTGCAGATGCTGGGCCACACGCTCGTCAATGCGCCGTGCGGTGTTGAGCGCTTCCTTCAGCGCCGTCCCGGCCAGCCCTCCGGCGATCACCCGGGTCAGCGCGCGGATCTCCCCCAGGTCCACATGGCGGCAGCCACGCTGCCGGATCATGTACCACCGGTCGGCCAGGTCGGCGACCATCCGTGGCAGGCCCCGGACAAACTCCCGGCTGGTGGTGTTATCGGATGGAGTTGGAGAGGACTTCGCCTGCGGGGTGCTGCCGGAAACATCGGCCATGTGATTCAAAGTCCTTTTGGAATGTACCTTGTGAACTATAGACAACCCTTGCACGCATGGTTGAGTTTTTTGGTACTGCCTCGACCCATTAGCGGCCTGCGCCGGAATCCAGCCTCCAGCGAAACGGCGATACCGCCCCAAAGCGCTTGCGCCTGTGCGTCACCGAGGCTGGGGTTTACCCACTGTAGGAGGCGAGCCCTCTCGCCGAGCGGGCATGTCCAGTGCCCCATCGCCCAGAGGGCTGGGCTCCTACAAGAGAAAAGGGCTGTGGCGCCATGTGAACAAGACGGGTGTCCTCTTTCTCGTCCTCAAACGGCGATACCGCCCCAAAGCGCTTGCGCCTGTGCGTCATCGAGGCTGGGGCTTACCCACTGTAGGAGGCGAGCCCTCTCGCCGAGCGGGCATGTCCAATGCCCCATCGCCCAGAGGGCTGGGCTCCTACAAGAGAAAAGGGCTGTGTTGCCATGTGAACAAGACGGGTGTCCTCTTTCTCGTCCTCAAGCGGCGATACCCCCCCAAAGCGCTTGCGCCTGTGCGTCATCGAGGCTGGGGTTTACCCACTGTAGGAGGCGAGCCCTCTCGCCGAGCGGGCATGTCCAATGCCCCATCGCCCAGAGGGCTGGGCTCCTACAAGAGAAAAGGGCTGTGGCGGAATGTGAACAAGATGGGACTCCGCTTTCTCGCCGCGTTAGCTAGCAGATTGACACGTGTCACGTGATACGAGACATTGGTGCCATGATCAAGACGTTCGCGGATCGGCGTACGCAAGAGTTGTACGCGACAGGGAAGTCGAAGCGGATCCCGCCAGATGTTGCCAGAAGGGCGGTCCGCAAATTGGACTATCTCTCGGTAGCCGAGCAGCTTGATGACTTGCGGGTTCCTCCCGGCAATCGGCTGCACGCGCTGGAAGGAGATCGCAAGGGTCAGTATGCAATCTCCGTCAATGACCAGTGGCGGCTCTGCTTCCGGTTCGAGGATGGCGACGCCTTCGATGTCGAAATCACGGATTATCACTAGGAGGCAATAGTGATGAGCATCTCCAACACCACCGGCCTGAAGCGGCGGCCGACCCATCCGGGTGAAATGCTGCGCGAGGACTTTCTTCCGGATTTTGGCCTGAGCACCGCGGAGTTGGCCAAGGCGGCAGGCGTATCGCGCCAGTCCATCAACGAACTGCTGCGCGAACGTCGAGCTCTAAGTCCGGAGATGGCACTGCGACTCGCACGGCTGTTCGGGACTACCCCGGAGTACTGGATGAATGCTCAACGTGCCGTGGACCTCTGGGACGCCGCCCAGGCCATTCAGGACGACATAAACCGCATCCACCCACTAGACGCCGCCTGACCCAGCGCCCCAAGGGGCATGTCCGTAGCCTGTAGCAACGGAATCACCCCACGCCCGTTCCCTGGTGAGGCTGGGTCCTACCACTGTAGGAGGCGAGCCCTCTCGCCGATCGGGCGTGTCCAGTTCCCCATCGCCCAGAGGGCTGGGCTCCTACGAGAGAAAGGGGCTGTGGCGGCATGTGAACAAGATGGGTGTCCACTTTCGCATGCTTCCAGCCATGTTTGGCGATTGAATCACCCCCAATAATTGGTCTATTCTCGTACTGAATTACCGTACGGTTCGGAGCGACCATGGAAACAGTAAGCGTCAACCGGTTTCGTGAGAACCTGAAGGCCTTTGTCGAGGAAGCGGTATCCACGCACACCCCGCTCAAGGTGACGCGGCGCGCGGGTGAAGCCTTCGTAGTGATGAGCGCGGATGACTGGGAGCGGGAGCAGGAAACGCTCTATGTGCTTCAGAACTCCAGCTTGATGCAGCAGATTGCGGACTCCGCCGCCACCCATCGGAAGGGAGACGGTTATCGACCCACGGAAGGGGAGATCGATGAGATCACTGGTATTCGAGGGTAATACCTGGGCCGCGTACGAAACGCTCCGGGAGCGCGACCCAAAGCTGCATCGAGCCCTGCGCCGGATCCTGAAGGAGATGCTCCGGAACGACCCGGCCACCGGAACCGGGAAGCCGGAACCCCTCCGGCATTCGCTCTCGGGCTTCTGGTCCCGACGTCTCTCCGCCCGGGACCGACTGATCTACCGCTTCGACGATCAAGCCATCTATATCTTCGCGATCGGGGGCCATTACGACGCGTTGTGATTCTTGCCCAGGTTGCCCTTCCCCGGAGGCCGAGGGATTACGGGTGTTCGTGCTCTTCTCCGGAGCCCAGCCAGAAGTCCAGGCGTTTGGCGAGAAACTCCTGCCCGCTCATGTAGTGGGACCCGTCACAGGAGAAGTTGAGGCCAACCATGCCGTTGAAGATATTGAGGGAGCCGGAGCGCAGGTAGATCGTGTCGTCCATGAAGCGCAGCTCACGGAAGGTACGGAACACCGCTGCTACCTGCTCCGTGGAGAGTAATGCCTCCTCGGGGTAGGACCGCTGAGGATAGGCGAGACAGATCCCGGGATCCGTGAGGTCCTCGTAGTCCAGCAAGCGGTAGCGGAATGGATCGTCGCGCAGCCACAAGGTGGCCCGGGAACTGGAGAAATGCAGCTTGCCGTGGAATACACCGTGGGCGGCCACCAGCTCAGTCAGGAGGTCCAGTACCTCGTCGATACGGGTGTCGAGCGGGCTGTCCACCCGATGCTGGTTGAACAGGCCCCCGCGGATCGCTGGATCCCCCTTGAGCTGCATCCATTGGTCCGGCTGCTGATAGAGGTCGCGGGTCAGGGGCAGTTCCCGCAGGTCGAAGTCCGCCCCCAGGAACCCCAGCAGTGTGCCGTCGCTTTGGGTCAGCCGTTGCACGGCCGTCAGGGTAGGGCGGCGCCGGTTGCGGCTGATGTAGGCCGACGACATGGAAAACTCGGCACCGGCCAGGGCATCGGCCAGGTAGGGCCGGGTGCTGCGATCCCGTCCGGCCTGGTCTGGCAAGGGGCCTTCCGGGGATACGTTGGCGGTCACCTGGTGAGCGCGATGATCGAGCACATAGAGGTACTTGCAGGACGGCAGCGCGCCCAGAGCCACCGCGAGTCGCTGCTCCAGGGCCTCGCGATCACCCCATCTCTCGGCACAGGGGGTCACCAGCCGCGCCAGTGCGGTCGACAGTTGTCCCTGGAGCAGCAGTCGCTGCCGGGCCACCGCCGTCATTGTCGCTTCACTCATGGCCTTCGCTCGGAGGATACCGTTGGGAACACGCCCGCCAGGCGCGGAAGTCCCGCGAGGGTGCCGCAGGACCGGCGGTGGCGCAACAACCGACTCGATGCATCCTGTGGTCGGATAGCGCCAGGCCGTTGGGAGTGTCGCCATTAAGGCCTTTCAGTGGCGTCTTGATGGGAATGCTCGTCGAGACAGCTACCACAACGCGGCGCGCGTTCAACAGCTCAGGCCGGCCCTCTGGCCGAGACAGCGGCAAAAGACAAGCGCTGACCCTATGGACAAAAGGCAAGGCCTGACCCCGGAGCCCCTTGTAGGAGGCGAGCCCCCTCGCCGATCAGACGTGCCCAATGCCCCGTCGCCCAGAGGGCTGGGCTCCTACGAGAGAAGGGGCTGTGGCGGCATTTGAACAAGGCGGGTGTCCTCTTTTCCTGGCGGCTGCGGGATCGTGTAGCCGGGTTACTCGTAGTGGCTCCATAAACGAATCACCTTGGCGACTCCCTCGTCTTCAAGCACCTGGTACACAAGCCGGTGTTGAATATTGATGCGCCGCGAGTACGCGCCGGAGAGATCACCCACCAGCTTCTCGAATGGTGGGGGCTTTCGATACGGATCTTCCGCAATCAGGGTCAGCAGTTCCTGTGCTTTCGGCTTCAGGCCGCTGGCCGCCAGCTTCTTCGCATCCTTTTGAGCCTGCCGGGTGTAGACCCACTTCCATGTCACCAATCCAGCTCCTCGTGGCATTCATCCGCCGGAGTATCCATCCCCTCGCGGATCGACTCGCGCATACCCGGCACCGATAGCAGGTACAGGGTCTCCTGAATGGCCGACCAGTCCGACTCGGATAGCAGGACCGCGTTGTTCCGCTTGCCGGTGATCACAATCGGCTCGTGGGATTCCGCCGTTTCGTCGATCAGCCGGTAGAGGTTGCTGCGCGCCTCTGTAGCCGTAATTCCCGTCATGGCGCACCTCGCAAGTGTGTGGGCTTCGACCAAGAGTACGCCTTGGCGTACGTTCCGTAAACCGTACGGGTATTCCGTCACCGCCAGACACCGCAGAAACTGCGGCAACCGTTCGGATCGTTCCAGGAATTGTCCTTTCGCCCAGCCTGGAAGGTCATCCCGGAAACCGCGCAGCGGTTATCCGGGATTTCGGGCGCCGAGGCAGGAGCGGACGCCGGAGATCCCGGCTCTCCCCTTCGCTCCGGCCGGGATGACCGTTTGCCGCCAGGGAGAAGCTGGGTGTCCTATTTCTCGCTCTTTGGATGACCGTTTGCCGCCAGGGAGAAGCTGGGTGTCCTATTTCTCGCTCTTTCTCTTGGGAGATCCGGGCTCTTCGCTTCGCTGCGGCCGGGATGACGAGGGGCTCCCACAGGGGGAGACGGGCAACAGTGGAGTGATGTATTTGGGTGGGGTTAGTGGGTTGGGAGGCAGTCGGGCAGGGATTGTTCGAACGAGTGAGGGGTGATGCCGAGGTCGGCGAAGGCGCCGAGGGTGGGGTTGGCGATGTTGTCCTGTTGCATCAGGTAGAGCTGATCGCGCGTCAGGGGTGGGTTGGGGAGTAGCGATCCCACGGCGGCTAGGGCGTGCCAGAGGATGAATGGAATGGGCAGCATGGGGCGTTTGCGGCCCAGGTGCGTGAGGACCAGGCTCACGATCTGGCGATAGTTGAGGATGTCCGGGCCGCCGAGTTCGTAGATGGGGTGTGTGGGCGGCTCGTCTGCGCACAGGCGGGCGAGGGCGCGGGCGATGTCGCTGACGTGTACCGGTTGCAGGCGGGTGGTGCCGCGGCCGAACAGGGGTATTACGGGCAGGGGCGCGAGGCCGGCGAGGTTGCGCACAAAGGCGTCGCCCGGGCCGAAGAGTACGCTGGGGCGCACGACGATGGCGTTGGGGGATTCGCGGAGGACGGCGGCTTCGCCTTGCGCTCGGGCGCGGATGTACGACGAGGGCGAGCGGCTGTCGGCGCCGATGCCGGAGACCTGCACGACGCGCTCCAGGGCCGCGTTCCGGGCGGCACGGGCGAGGCGCGCGGCGCCTTCGACGTGGATGGAGGTGAAGCGCAGGTCGCGTTGCTCCACGTACAGGCTGACGGCGTTGATAACACCCTTGGCATCTTCCACGGCGCGGGCGACATCGGCATCGTCCCGGATGTCGGCGCGGCAGTGCTCCACTCGGGGGTGATCTTGCAGAGAATCGGGTAGTACGGGGCGGCGCGAGGCGATGCGCACGGTGTGCCCGGCGTCGAGCAGTGCGTGCACCGTGGCGCGGCCGAGAAAGCCGGTGCCGCCGAATACCGTGATCAGGTTCGGGCGCATGATGAGCCCCCTCCAGGCAAATCCGATCGTTACGGGGTGTGGATGCTTGTCGATCCGACTGACAGATGGCCTATAGGTAAGACTGGCGTGTAGGGAGAATGATCCCGGTGGGGTATGGAAGAAGAGGGGTGTCCTCTTTCCTGTTCAAGAGCCTTCTGCTCACCCCCGGAAGTCAGGTTCGCTTACCCATACGCTGGTGTTGGTCCGCACACTGCAGGAGTAGGGAGTGACTGGATGAAGACGATTCTTTTTGCCTGGAACCCAAGAAAGTGGGTCTGGGATGAGCTTCCCCGGGCGGTTGTTCGGGCGAACCAGGAAGGTTCTTACAGAGATGAATGGAGCTGTGGAGTAACCAAGAACGTTCAGCCTGGAGACCGCGCGTTTCTGATTCGGCTGGGTGAGTCACCCAAGGGTTTGATCGGGTCGGGTATCGTGCTGTCGAGTCCGCGCGAAAGGCATCACTGGGATGCAGAGCGGCGTGCGAAAGGCGATACCGCCAACGTTGTGGAGATCGAGTTTGATGTTCTGAGTGAACAGCCTGTGGTGGACGAGGCTGAACTCCGCTCAAAACCGCTTGATGCTCAGGACTGGTTTCCCCAGGCCTCCGGCGTGACGATAGCGAGCGACGTGGCTGAGGTGCTGGAAGCTCGCTGGGCAGAGCGCGCGCAGCGCCCTGCATATTCGGCATCGATGGGCGTGGTGGAAGGGAAGAGGCTATTGACCGTGGCGACGCGGTACGAGCGTAACCCAGAAGCGCGGCGGAAATGTCTGGAGCACTATGGGCTGACTTGCCAGGCCTGTGGGATGTCCTTCGAAGAGCGATATGGGCCCATCGCAAAGGACCTAATTGAGGTTCACCACAACGTTCGCCTGTCCGACATCGGGAAGGAATATACCGTCGATCCTGTCCATGACCTCATTCCGCTGTGCCCTAACTGTCACGCGGTGGTGCATAGGCAAGTACCGCCGCTTGCCGTGGACGAACTGAAGAAGCTCATCAAGGCGCGGATGGGTGCGTAGCCTGACGGGCGCTCTTGGGCCTGCGGCCGCAATTGTTACCGTCACATAGCAGGGTTGTGGGTGGCCGATAAGGCGGCTGTCGTTCCTCTGTTCGCCGCGTGCCTTCGTTTGCTGCAACAATGTCCCCATCACTGGGGCTTGGTGCCCGGCATGGAAGAACGAACAGGGGAGCAGGGCTTGAACACGGAGAATCATTCAGAGACCGCCGCGTGGATCTGGTCGGTGGCGGATCTGTTGCGGGGGGACTTCAAGCAGTCGCAGTACGGGCGGGTGATCCTGCCGTTCACGCTGCTGCGGCGGCTGGAGTGTGTACTGGAGCCGACCCGGGAAACGGTGCTTGCGGCGGCCAGGGAGCACGCACAGAAGCCCGATTCCGTGCGCGAAAAGTTTCTGCTGCGCGAAGCGGAGCAGCCGTTCTTCAACACCTCGCCGCTGTCGCTCGCGAGTCTGTCGGATACGCAGACGGCGGAGGACCTGATGAGTTACATCGAGTCCTTCAGCACCCATGCCCGCGAGATCTTCGATCACTTCCACTTCGAGGACTTCGTCGAGCAGCTTGCGTCCAACAACCTGCTGTACCAGGTGGTGCAGCGTTTCGCCGCCATTGACCTGCGTCCGGCGCGCATCACCAACTTTGGCATGGGCATGATCTTTGAGGAGCTGATCCGCAAGTTCGCGGAGAGCTCCAACGAGACGGCGGGGGAGCACTTCACCCCGCGCGACATCGTGCACCTGACCACCTCGCTCGTGCTCACCGGGCAGGAGCACAAGCTCAAGCCGCACAGTATCGTCACCGTGTACGACCCCACCTGCGGCACCGGCGGCTTCCTGTCCGAGAGCGACGAATACGTTCAGCAGATCAGCCAGGACGTGACCGTGTCCCTGCACGGGCAGGAGCTGAACCCCGAGTCCTACGCCATCTGCAAGGCGGACATGCTGGTGAAGGGGCAGGACGTCGAGAACATCAAGCTCGGCAACACCCTGTCCGACGACCAGCTCGACGAGCTGCAGGCCGACTACATGCTCGCCAATCCGCCGTTCGGCGTGGAGTGGAAGAAGGTCCAGAAGCAGGTGGTGGACGAGCACAAGCACAAGGGCTTCAACGGCCGTTTCGGCCCCGGCCTGCCGCGCGTGTCCGACGGCTCGCTGCTGTTCCTGCTGCACCTGGTCAGCAAGATGCGCGACCCGCGGGAGGGTGGCTCGCGCATCGGCATCATCCTCAACGGCTCGCCGCTGTTCACCGGCGGGGCCGGCAGTGGCGAGTCCGAGATCCGCCGCTACCTGCTGCAGCACGACATGGTGGAGGCCATCATCGGCCTGCCCACCGACATGTTCTACAACACCGGCATCGCCACCTACATCTGGGTTCTGAACAACCGCAAGCCGGCCGAGCGCCGCGGCCGCGTGCAGCTCATCGACGCCACCGAGCGCTACGCCAAGATGCGCAAGTCGCTCGGCTCCAAGCGCCAGTACATCGACGACGCCAACATCGACGCCATCGTGCGCAGCTACGGCGCCTTCCAAGAGAGCGACAAGAGCAAGATCTTCCCGAACGAGGCCTTCGGCTACCGCCGTATCACGGTCGAACGCCCGCTGCGCCTGAACTTCCAGGCCAGCCCCGAGCGCATCGAACGCATGCTGGCCGAAAAGCCGATCCAGAAGCTGGACGAGACCACCCGCCTGGGCGTGCAGGCCGCCTGCGAGCGACTGGACGCCGAGCGCGTATACACCAACCGCGAGGCCTTCCTGACCGACCTGAAGGCCCAGTTGAAGGCGCTGGACGTGAAGTTTCCCGCTGCCGCGCTGAAGGCCGTATGGAACGGCCTGAGCGAACGCGACCCGGAAGCGGACATCTGCACCGACAAGAAGGGCAACCCGGAACCGGACAGCGACCTGCGTGACACCGAGAACGTCCCGCTGGGCGAGGACGTGTTCGACTACTTTGAGCGCGAGGTGAAGCCGCACGTCCCCGACGCCTGGATCGACGAGGACAAGCGCGACGAGCAGGACGGCGAGATCGGCATCGTCGGCTTCGAGATCCCGTTCAACCGCCACTTCTACGTGTTCCAGCCCCCACGTCCGCTGGAAGAGATCGACGCCGACCTGAAGGCCGTCACCACCCGCATCAAGCAGATGATCGAGGAGCTGTCGGCGTGAGCTTCCCGAAGTATCCCGAGTACAGGGACTCCGGCGTCGAGTGGCTGGGCGAGGTCCCCCAGCATTGGTGCTTGCAGCCGTTCTTTAGTCTCTTTGAAGAGCGCCGTGATGCGAATACAGGGATGATCGAAGACAATCTTCTCTCACTGAGCTTCGGGCGCATTGTTCAAAAGGATCTTGAGACACAGGATGGGTTACTTCCTGCCTCGTTCGAAACGTACCAAATCGTCCAGCCTGGAGACATCGTCTTACGTCTTACTGATCTTCAGAATGACAAGCGCAGTCTTCGAAGCGCAATCGTTCCAGAAAGAGGTATTATTACCTCCGCATATCTTGCGGTCAGCCCCGCAGGTATAAACAAACGGTTCGCGCATTACCTCTTTCGTGCCTATGACCTTCTGAAAGTCTTTTACTCGATGGGCGGCGGGCTTCGACAATCGCTCAAATATTCGGACATGAAGTGGCTTAACGTGCTCGTTCCCACAGCCGATGAGCAATCCCGTATCGCCGCCTTCCTCGACCACGAGACCGGGAAGATTGATGCGCTGATCGAGGCGCAGCGGCGGCTGATCGAGCTGCTGAAGGAGAAGCGGCAGGTGGTGATCTCCCACGCCGTCACCAAGGGCCTCGACCCCAACGTGCCCATGAAGGACTCCGGCGTCGAATGGCTCGGTGAGGTGCCGGCGCATTGGGCTGTTGCTGCGTTGCGTTGGTACGCAACTGTTCAGGGTGGAGTTGCCAAGGGCAAGAAATATGGGCCGGACGAACCGGTGGTCCTGCGTCCCTACCTTCGCGTCGCAAATGTCCAGGATGGGCACCTGGACCTGTCTGAAGTTTACGACGTTCCTGTCAGTTTAACTGAGCTGAATCGTTATGAACTTCGAGAAGGCGATGTCTTGATGAACGAAGGCGGGGATAGCGACAAGCTTGGGCGTGGCGCAGTGTGGCAGGGGCAGATTGAAGGTTGTTTGCATCAAAATCACGTTTTCGCCATTCGGCCAAGCAGGGGGTTGTCTGCAAACTGGCTGTCAATGTTTACGCGGAGCGACTCCGCGAGAGCGTACTTCTACCTATACTCGAAGCAAAGCACCAATCTTGCATCCATTTCATCCCGGAACGTGATGTCTTGCCTTGTTCCGATCCCTTCGCCCAAAGAGCAATCCGAAATTCTGGAGCAGTTATCTGAGGCTTTAGTTCGCATTGATGAATTGGTTAGCAAGACAGACCGTGCGATCGCTCTCCTTCTGGAAAGGAGATCGGCCCTGATCTCCGCCGCCGTCACCGGCAAGATCGACGCGCGCGCCTGGTCGCGTGGGTCTGAGGCGGAAAAGCCGGGGCTGGCGATGGTCGCCGAGGCGTCGGCCGGGTATTCGGCGCAAGGCGGTGCCCAATGACCCAGGGCCGCAGCATCCGCCTGTTCCTGGTCGACGGCACGCCGCACGGGCTGCTGACGGCGGAGATCATGAACTGGACCGGGCATGTGCTTACCGGGCCGCGGGGCAAGCTGAGCGAGCTGGTGCAGCGCCCAGAGTGCGGGCGCACCGGCGTGTACTTTCTGGTCGGCCCGGATGCGGAGAACAGCGCCCGCCCGCAGGTGTACATCGGCGAGTCGGATGATGTCGGCAAGCGACTCAAGCAGCACAACCGGACCGAGGAGCAGGGCGGCAAGGACTTCTGGGAAAAGGTCTGCCTGATCACCAGCAAGGATCAGAACCTGACCAAGGCCCACGTGAAGTACCTGGAGAGCCTGCTGATCCAGCAGGCTCAGCGAGTGGGCCGCTGCACTCTGGTCAACGGGACCCGCCACGACTACATCGGCCTGCCCGAGGCCGACCAGGCCGACATGGCCTTCTTCCTGGAACAGATCCGTACCGTGCTCCCTGTGCTCGGCTTCGAGTTCCTGCGCGACTCGAGCCGACCGCCGTCGCGTGATGGCGCGGAAGGCAGTTCCCTTAGCGCTGACGAAGCTGCTGCCTCGCCACGATTCCGCATGATCTTTCCGAAATACGGCATCACCGCGTACGGGCAGGAGGCGGAGGGCGAGTTCTTCGTTCTGGAGGGCTCGCAGGCCAGGGCGTCGTGGGCCGCTCCGGGGCATAGCTATCAGCCCCTGCACCAACGACTGCTCGAAGAGGGCGTACTGGTGGAGGACGAGACCGGGTTGCTGCGATTTTCCCGCGATTACGCGTTCTCCAGTCCCAGCGCCGCTGCGGCCATGGTGGTGGGGAGGTCGGCCAACGGCCGTACCGAATGGAAACGGGAAGACACTGGCCAAACCTATGGCGAATGGCAGGAGCAGGTGGTCAGCGAAGCCGCAGAAAGCAGCGCTGAAGTGCTCTGATCCGCCGCTGTTGGTACCGGCGACCGATCGCTTTCGCACGCGATTGGCCAGTTCCTGCTCCCGGCTGAACACGCGCGATCCGATGACGGCCAGTGTTGTCGCGCATCCCCCGTTCCTTCTGGATGATTAAAAAAGGTATAATTACGACTCATGGGTGAGTTTCAGTTTGACGAGGCCAAAAGCAGGGCCAATCTGGAAAAGCACGGTATCGATTTCGAGACCGCCCAGGCGCTGTGGGAAGACCCGAACCTGCTGGAGATCCGGGCAAGGTCCGAGGGCGAGCCGCGATTCCTGCTGATCGGGAAGATTGCTGGAAGACACTGGTCGGCTGTCGTCACCTACAGGGAAGGCCGTACTCGCCTGATCTCCGTCAGGCGCTCCCGCAGGAAGGAGGTGGAGCTCTATGAAAGCTAAAGACTTCGACAAGAAATTCGACGAAGGGCAGGAAGATATCGTTGGCGATCTCGACCTCTCGTCGGCGCGCCGCGTCAATCAGGAACAGAAGCGCATCAACGTCGACTTTCCCGCCTGGGTGGTGGAGTCGCTGGACCGCGAGGCGGCGCGCATCGGCGTGACCCGTCAGTCCATCATCAAGGTGTGGCTGGTCGAGCGCCTCCAGGAAGAAGCCACCAGGAACCCGCTGAAGGGTGACGCCGCAGGCGGTGCGCATTAGCCAGGCGCCGGGCGCGTTTTGGAACCGCATTACCGTTCTCCATAAGGACTCTGGGGCGGGCCACGGGAATGGCGGTTTGCCGTTGCGCGCATAACCCTGCAAATTGGGAGCCATCGGAGGCCGTAACCACCAGGAAGGGAAGCATTGATGGCGGATAGCAGGGAAGCCCAGTTTCAGCAGGACATCATCGAAGCGATGACCGCCGATGGCTGGCTGACCGGTCCGGCCAGCGGGTATGACGCCGCCAACGCCCTGTACACCGAGGATCTGGTCGCCTACCTGCAGGACGCCTGGCCGGAGCGCTGGGAGAAGTTCGCCGCGAAGAACGCGCAGGACCCGCAGAAGGCCCTGGTGCGCGCGGTCACCCGCGAGCTGGAGCACGACGGCACGCTGGAAGTGCTGCGCCACGGGGTGAAGACCCCGGGTGTAAAGCTGGATCTGTGCAGCTTCAGGCCCGACCACGAGATGAACCCCGAGTCCCTGGCGCGCTACCGCGCCAACCGCCTGCGGGTGGTGCCGGAGGTCTCGTACTCGCCGCATGCGCGCAGCGGCGAGTACAACCCCCGGCTGGATCTGGTGCTGTTCGTCAACGGCATCCCCACCGCCACGCTGGAGCTGAAGAGCGAGTTCAAGCAGTCGGTGGAGAACGCCAAGCGCCAGTACCGGCGCGACCGCCCGCTGAAGGACCCGGTCACCCGCAAGCCCGAGCCGCTTTTGACCTTCAAGCGCGGGGCGCTGGTGCACTTTGCCGTTAGCCAGGACCAGGTGGCGATGACCACGCGCCTGAACGGCAAGGACACCTTCTTCCTGCCCTTCAACCAGGGCACCGAGGAGGGCGGCGCCGGCAACCCCGCACCCCCGGACCCGGACAGCTACGCCACCGGCTACCTCTGGCAACGCGTGTTCCAGCCGGATGCCTGGCTGAAGATCATCGGCCGTTTCCTGCACCTGGAGGACAAACCGGAGGAAGACTTTCACGGAAAACGGCGCAAGAAGGAGTCGCTGATCTTCCCGCGCTTCCACCAGTGGGACGTGGTGAACCGCCTGATCGAGGCGACGCGCGAGGAAGGCGCGGGGCAGCGCTACCTGATCCAGCACAGCGCCGGCTCCGGCAAGTCCAACTCCATAGGCTGGATCGCCCACCAGCTTTCTGCGTTATACGACGATGCGGGCGACAAGCTGTTCAACTCCGTGATCGTGGTCACCGACCGCACGGTGCTGGACAGTCAACTCCAGAAGACTATTTTCGACTTCGAGCACGCGCATGGGGTGGTGCGGCCGATCACCCGCGATGTCGGCAGCCAGAGCAAGTCGGAGCAACTGGCCGAGGCGCTGGCCGAGCAGACCCGCATCATTATCGTGACCATCCAGACCTTCCCGGCGCTGTTCGACGCGCTGGACAAGCGCCCGGACCTGGCCGCCGGGCGCTACGCGGTGATCGCCGACGAGGCGCATTCCTCGCAGACCGGCTCCTCCGCCACCAAGCTGAAGGCGATTCTCGGAACGGACAAGCCGGAGGACGAGGAGATCAGCGCCGAGGAGCTGCTGGACGCGGCCGTGGCCGCGCGCAAACCCGCCGAGGGCATCAGCTACTACGCCTTTACCGCCACCCCCAAGGCGAAGACTCTGGAGCTGTTCGGCCGCCCGCCGAATCCGGAACTGCCGGCATCACAGGACAATAAGCCCGAGCCCTTCCACCTCTACTCCATGCGCCAGGCCATCGAGGAAGGCTTCATCCTCGACGTGCTGAAGAACTACACCACGTACTCCACCGCCTGGAAGCTGGCGCACCCGCACGCCGACGAGCAGGAGGTGGAGTCGCGCAAGGCCTCGACCAAGATCGCCCGCTGGGTGCGCCTGCACCCGTACAACATCTCGCAGAGGGTGGAGGTGATCGTCGAGCACTTCCGCGCCAACGTGCGCCACCTGCTGGACGGCCAGGCCAAGGCCATGGTGGTGACCGGCAGCCGCCAGGAGGCGGTGCGCTACGCGCTGGCCATGCGCGCGTACATCCAGGACAAGGGCTACACCGACGTGCACGCGCTGGTCGCCTTCTCCGGCTCCGTTCTGCCGGACGAGGTGATCCCCGAGGAGGTGACCGAGACCAGCTCGCTGCTGAACCCGGGGCTGAAGGGCCGCGACCTGGCCGAGGCGTTCAAGACCGACGAATACAACGTGATGATCGTCGCCAACAAGTTCCAGACCGGGTTCGACCAGCCCAAGCTCTGCGCCATGTACGTGGACAAGAAGCTGCAGGGCGTGGAGTGCGTGCAGACCCTCTCGCGCCTGAACCGCATCTTCCCGGGCAAGGAGGCCACCTTCGTCCTCGACTTCTTCAACGATGCCGAAGACATCCTCGAGGCCTTCCGCCCGTACTACAACAAGGCCGAGCTGGCCGACGTCTCCGACCATCAGATCGTCTACGACCTGCAGAAGAGCCTGGACGCCGCCGGCATCTACCACTGGGACGAGGTCGAGAACTTCGCCCGCGCCTTCTTTGATCCGAAGGCCGGCGCCAGCCAGCTCAGCTACTACTGCCAGCCCGCGAAGGAGCGCTACCACACCCGCTACAAGGCGGTGCTGGAGCAGATCCAGACCTGGAAGGCCGCCCATGCCGAAGCCGAGCGCAACGGCGACAAGGCCGGCCTGCACCGCGCCGAGCAGGAGCTGAAGGACGCCCACACCACCCGCGACGAGCTCGACCTGTTCCGCAAGAACCTGCAGAGCTTCGTGCGCAGCTACGAGTTCCTGTCACAGATCGTCGACTTCGAGGACCACGAGCTGGAACAGCTCAACGTCTACGCCCGCGCCCTGCACCCGCTGCTGCGCATCGAAAACATCGAAGAAGACGCCATCGACGTCGACGAACTGGAGCTGACCCACTACCGCCTGAACAAGCGCGCGGAGCAGCGCCTGAGCCTCGCAGAGGACGGCGCCGACTACGACGGCCTCAAGCCCGTCTCCGACGTCGGTTCCGGCAAGCCCCACGACCCGGAAAAGAAACGCCTCTCCGAGATCATCGACCAGCTCAACGAACTGTTCGGCGCCGAAGTGAGCGACGCGGACAAGCTCCAGTTCGCCAACGGCATCGCCGACCGCATCCGCCGCGACGACGCCGTGATGGCCCAGGTCGAGAACCATAGCCCCGACCAGGTGATGCACGGCCTGTTCCCCAAACGCGTCACCGACACCGTCCTCGACGCCATGACCGACCACGAAAAACTCTCCATGCAGGTCCTGGACGACCCGGAGCGGCAGCGGGACTTCGCGCTGCTGATACTCCGTTTGCTGACCGGCGGTGCTGCCGACCAACAATCAATGGCCACAAGGCCCAGCCAATGAACAAGCGTTCCAGTGCATCGTGGCGCTCCTCGTCCACCGGAAAGGCACAGCCACAACGCTGCGAGACCGTAATTCGTTTGCACAAGCGGTCTCGCATGTACGTGTTACTAACAGAACGATATGCGGAACATCGAGGCTATGTCGGTGTCAGCCAGAATCTGAATCGTGCCAGTATCCCAGTCTCTGCCTAACACCTGTTAAACGGTTGATGCTCGTGCCGAAGAAGCTGCCAAGTTATAAAGGACGTTTAAGCTCCTCGCAGGTAGCCGAAGGCATGACCGCTGCGTCTGCCAATGCAGCACGCTTGGCAAAGGATGCCCAGATACTTTTGGAAAATGGAAGGCTTCCGACCGCATGTTCCCTGGCTGCCCTTTCTATAGAAGAGTCAGGAAAGGTCTCAATACTTCGTGCCATGGCGCTTGCGCGTGACGACAACGAACTAAAGGAAGAATGGAAGCGTTACCGCTCTCATACCGAAAAGAATGTCCAGTGGATCATTCCTCAGCTGGTCGCTGAGGGCGTAAGAAAACTAGACGACCTTCGTCCACTATTCGATAAAAATGCCGAGCACCCATACCTGTTGGATCAGGTTAAGCAAATCGGCTTTTATACAGACTGTCTTGGCAACGAGGGGAACTGGTCAGTTCCTGACGAAGTTATTGACGTCGAGCTGGCAGGTAAATTAGTTTTCACAGCCCGGCTGTTGTCTTCGGCGGAGCCCACATCAGAACGCGAGATTGAGTTGTGGGTTGAGCATGTTGGCCCTGCCTGGAAAAACGATCTGAACTGGATGAAGCGTGTAGTGGAAAATTGGTACCGAGCCATGCAGCGTGAGGGTTTAAAACCGGAAGGTAAAAATGCTATGGAGACATTTCTACATGGCGGGATTGATCCAGAAGACGTTTAACTAGGCGAACAGTCAAACCGGTCTTCCGCAGGCGCCATAAAAGATCATGAGTTCCCTCTGTTTTTAGGATCAAGAATGCGTATCTACAATTTTATAAGCGAACACTACGGTTTTCAGGAACTTGAGAATCGTAAACTCAAGGTTGAGCGGCTGGTGGAGCTAAACGATCCCTTCGAGCACTTCTGCCTAAAGACTGACAACTATCTTGTCCGGAAGACATTAAAAGAAGGATTCCTTAGAGGTCCATATTGCACGTAAGTGCGGTACGTTGCGCGCGACGGCGGTGACCCGTGCCGGAGGGGTTTAAAAAAGTATTTACGCAGTGCTCGTTTAAGGAATCAGTGAATCATTACACGATTAATCAAGGGCGCATTCCATGAGCTTAGTTAATAATAAGGAGCAGCTCTCCGCGTCACTCTTGGAGATTAGGCGTAGGTACTATAGCAAGATGTCCGCTATTTCTAGTTCTGCGGTAATCATTCTGAATAGCCAGCTTTTGTCATATGGAGATGGTGATCTTAAGGAGCAGTTCCAGAGTCTCGAGAGGTGTTTGGGTCCGTACGGGATGAGTGTAGCGAATCACTTTAGTGGAATGCTTTTGTCCTCTGTGATTACTGAGGTTGAAAGTTATCTTGTCGATGTTACAAAACATCTGCTTCAGTGTTACCCTAAAAAGATCGGTCATATGGAGTTTGCACTAAGGGACATAATTGATAAGCCTAAAGAGGAGATGGTTCTCATGGCGGCGGAGGAGCACCTTCATGGCTTGATGTATGGGAGGCCGATGGAGTACCTCGATAAGCTTACAGAGTTGATGTCAATCGAAGCTGAGCCAGTTAAAACTCATTGGGCGGCTTTCATTGAGGCGAAAGCGAGACGCGATTTGGGCGTGCATAATAACTGGAAAATAAATTCGATCTATCGGAGGAAGGTGCAAGAGGCCGGGCTTGCAGTTAGTGAGCCGGAGAGTGGTTTTCTTTGGCCAGATCACAATTATTTGCGTGGAACGATGGGGGAGTGCGATAAATTGGTCGAGTCGATTGCGGACCAGCTCGAGTTGAAGTTTGCGCCTTCACCGGAATAGTGTGTTCAAGAGGGTGCGCGAAGCCAATCATCGGGGCCGGAGCGGCATATCGGGATTGGAATGTGATTATTTGCTGCCTGAATTCAGGCTGTACATTAATGCGTCAATGGTGTTGTAGCGACTTCGCTGGAGTGGCAAGAAAAAGGTGTGGGTCGGAAATGACTAATGGAGCGTACGCTCGCGGCATGGTCTGGTGAAGCGGGCGCGGGGATAGGGACAGGGAATGGGAATGCTCCAGTCCAGAATTGCCTGGCTTGATCACGATGCGGAGGCGCGCGAGCGGAGCATGCGCGTGCTGGCGATGTTCGGGGAGCGCGATACGCGCGACGAGCTGGGGCTTGGGGCGATCCGAGACAACCTGGCGGATCTGCTGTTTCCGGGCACGAGTACGATCCAGACGCGCTTGCGCTACATGCTGTTGGTCGCGTGGGTGTACCAGCAGGTGGAGTCGGAGCTGGCGCGGGGGGAGCTTGCGCCGGAGAAGGTGCCGGCGCGGGCGGCTGATTTGGAGTTTCGCATTGTGGATGTGCTGCGCGAGGGGGACGACCGGGCCGGGGTGTTCGGAATCGGTTCCGGGCGGACGCTGCAGCGGTTGCCGAGCTCGGTGTACTGGGCGGGGCTGGCGTCCTGGGGCATTCGGGAGGTGCCGCTGTCGCAGGAGCGCTACCACCGCAGTGTGGTTGGCTTGGTGGAACGGCGGCGCGAGAGGGCGGCCTTGACGGGCGAGGGTGAATCGGCGGACAGCGTTTCGGAGTATCGCACTTGGCATGCCGGACTGCCGGACGCGCCCGAGCGATTCCCGTCAAATGTGACGCTGGCGTTGGACCGTGCGGAGGCGGCGTTCATCCTGGACCGGGTGCGCGAGTGTCATCCGACGAGCCTGCTGGCCCATCTGTTCGAGCGCAGCGCACCGGCGGACGTGGAATACCCCTGGGAGCACCCGGATCGGGCGGGCTTCAGCGACCGGCAGCAGGCGCTGCTCGATCAGGCGGAGAAGCTTGCGGTGCTCGCACAGGGGGCGTTCCTGCTCTACAACCTGGCGCTGTCCGAACGGCGCGAACGCGAGGATTGGGTCGAGCACTACGTGCAGCGGATGGATGACTGGACCGAGGCGGCCCGGGCACTGCCGTTGGCGGAGTGGAACCTGGACCATCTGTTTGCGCTGACGGATGGGGGAGCGCTGCGGGTACAGCAGGGGGCGCGCGACTTCCTGCGGGAATGGCGCGAGCGGGTAGTGGCCTGTGGCAGCGACGGGACGCGGCTGCGGGCGGACGAGGCGGCGCGTGATCTGGTGCGTCGGCGCGAATCGCTGTTGAAAAAGGCACGTTCGCGCTTCAACAACCCGCAGGCCCTGACGCAATGGAGCGGCCAGTCGGGTGCCTATCGCTACAACTATCGCTGGCCGACGGTGAGCCGGTTCCACCGTGACCTGTACGCTGCGTTGCAGGGGGAGGACGGGTAATGCTCGATCCGAATGGCCGCAGCCTGTACACGAGCCTGCTCACACCACCGCCCGGATACTCGCTGGATCAGGCGCTGGGCACCACGTTCTCGCTGGATATTCCGACACTGCTGACCATTCCCGTGCATCTGTCGCTGCTGGGAGCGGAGCGGCGGGATGACGGCATCGCGGTGTACGAGTCGGTCCGCCGCACGATGGATCGGGTAACGCTCTATCTCCAGCGCGGCCAGATGCGCGCGCCGAAGGCCGGCAATCACCTGTTCGGGTTGCTGGAGCCTTGCATGGTGGAGGTGGAGCCAGCCGGGGACGGGGTGTTTCACCCCAAGGTCTGGGTGCTGCGCTTCCGGCCGGACGAGGGGGTGCGGGAACCGCCGCTGCTGCGGGTAGCGATTCTGTCGCGTAACGTGACCGACGATCGCTCCTGGGATCTCTCGCTGCAGCTTGATGGCGAGCTGGGCGACGAAAGTATTGAGGCGAACCGGCCGTTAGCGCGGCTGCTGGAGGCCCTGCCGGGACTGGCCGTGCGCGAGGTTGATGCGGGCCGGCGGGCGCAGGCGCGGGAGCTGGCCCGCGATTTGATGGCTTGCAAATTCGCGTTGCCCCATGGCGCCGAGACCCTCGAGTTTTCGGTTCCGGGCCTGCCCGGGGAACGCTGGGAACCCGAGAAGAGCGATCGCCTGGCGGTGATCTCGCCGTTTCTGAAGGATGCGGCGCTGGGCCGGCTGGCTGGCGCCAGTCGCGGGCCGGTGGCGCTGGTCTCGCGTCCGGAGGAGCTGCAGCAGGTTTCGCCGGATGTCTGCGGCGCCTTCGATGGCTGTTACGTGCTGCACGAGGCGGCCGAGACGGAGGACAACGAGGGCGAGATCGACCACGACACCCGCGGGCTGCACGCCAAGGCATGGATCAGCGAACGAGGTACTCGCACGTCGATCACGCTGGGGTCAGCCAACGTGACGGATGCGGCGTTGCTGGCGCAGCAAAACCTGGAGGTGATTGCGACCCTGAAAGGCCCTCGGCGCAAACTGGGTGGCATCGACGACCTTCTGGGCGAAAAGGGCCTTGGGGGCGTGCTGCAGCGCTGGGAGCCCGGGGAGCGCGCGGCGCACGAGGATGCAGAACTCGTGAGGGCGCGCGAGCGGCTGGAGCGGGCGCGTGCCGAGCTTGCGCGGGGTGGGCTGCGGGTGGTTTGCGAGGCCGGCAGTTCGGAGGATATGTGGCGGTGTTGGCTGGTCGGGCAGGTGGAGCTGCCGGAGTCGGTGAATTGCCGCGTTTGGCCGGTGAGCCGGTCCCCCAGTGATGCGGTAGCGCTTGGGGCGGGCGGAGACGCAGGGAGAAGCGAGTTGCCATATGGCGGCGTGGCCTACCTGACCGGGGTCATTGCCTTTGAGCTTACGGATCCGGCGGCGGACCACGAGCTGCGCTTTGCACTGAACCTGCCGATCGAGGGCTTGCCGGCAGAGGATCGCGAGGCGGCCATCCTGCGTGCCGTGGTGGAGAATCGCGACGGGTTCCTGCGGTATCTGATGCTGCTACTGGCGAATGACGATGCCGCCGCTGGCGCCTTTATCCCGATGGCGGGAAGTGGTCACGGGCACTGGCAAAGGGCGGTGCTGGACGAACTGCCGCTTCTGGAAGAGATGACCCGCTGCTACAGCCGGGAACCGGAGCGCCTGCGGGATATCGCCGAAATGATCGAGCGCCTGCAGGGGCGCCTGGGCACCTCTGACTTGGTGCCGCCGGAGTTCGAGGCGTTGTGGCGGACGTATCAGGAAGCGATGGAGCACCGCGATGGCCGGGATTGAGGGTTTCGATGCCCAGCCGGTGCTGGACGGGCTCAAGCCCTTTCAGCGCCGCACCGTGGATTACACCTTCCAGCGGCTGTTCGACCCGGCCGGCAGCGGGCGCTTTCTGGTGGCCGACGAGGTGGGGCTGGGCAAGACGCTGGTCGCTCGGGGGGTCATCGCGCGCAGCCTGGAGGCGCTGAGCGGACAGGGCGAGCGCGTCGACATCATCTACGTGTGCTCGAACGCGGCGATTGCGCAGCAGAACATCCGCCGGATGAATGTGCTCGAGGACAACGAGTTTGCGCTGGCCAGCCGCTTGACCCTGTTGCCCGAGACGGTTCATCAGCTCAACCGGAATCCTGTCAATTTCATCAGCCTGACCCCGGGGACCACCTTCAACCTTCGCTCCAGCACGGGGATCGCGCGGGAGCGGGTGCTGCTGTTCCATCTGCTCGATGGGCTGGAAGGTCTGAGCCCGGCCGGTCTGAGCAAGGTGCTCCAGTGCAACGTGGGGGAACGCTGGCCGCAACTACTGAAAGAGGGGCCGGAGGAGATCGAAACCGACCTGGCCGCCGCGTTTCTGGAGGATATGCGCCAGCAGACGGAATTGCTCGGAGAGCTGCGGAGACTGTGCGAGGTCTTTGAGGTACCAGAATCCGAGCGGCCGGCGGAGACGAATGCCGAGCGCAATGCTCTGGTGGGTCGGCTGCGCCGCAGGCTTGCTCGCGTCTGTCTGGATGCGCTGCGCCCATCGCTGGTGATCCTGGACGAGTTCCAGCGGTTTTCCGACCTGCTGAACGGGGAGACAGAAGAAGCCGAACTGGCCAATGACCTGTTCTCGCTGGAGGGTGCGCGGCTCCTGCTGCTGTCGGCGACTCCGTACCGGATGCTGAGCATGCACGGGGAGTCGGACGAAGATCATCACCAGAACTTCCTGGATACGGTGGGTTTCCTGTACGGCGACGTGCACGAGGTGGACGGCCTGCGTTGGGCACTGGAGACCTATCGCCGCGGCTGCCGGCAACTGGCAGAGGGCGATCACGAGGGTATTGAGCAGGCGCGTGAGGGTCTTCAATCGCGGTTGCTACGGGTGATGTGCAGAACGGAGCGCGTGGGCTTGACGCGCCGACGCGATGCCATGCTTTCCGGGGACGAGCGCACCGTGGATCTGGCGCCCCTGGATCTCGAATACGCCCGGAACATCGATTCCACGGCGCATGCGGCGGGGTTGCCGGATGTCATCGAGTACTGGAAGTCGGTGCCGTACATGCTCAGCTACATGCGCGGCTATCAGATGCGCCGGGAGCTGGATGCCATTGCGACCAAGCCACCAAAGAAGCTTCGGCGGGCGATCGCGCGGGGGAAGGGGCTCAGTACGATCGACGTCAATCGCATTGAGGCCTATGAGCCGTTGGATATTCCGCACGCACGGATGCGCGGATTCATCGACGAAACCGTGGGTGCTGGTCTGTGGGAGCTTCTGTGGTTACCGCCTTCGTTGCCCTATACGCAGCTGGCCGGGCCGTGGGCGCGGGCAGGAGAGGTCACCAAACAGCTAGTGTTCTCGGCCTGGAATGCCGTGCCGGATGCGATTGCCACGCTGTGCTCGTACGAGGCGCAGGCGAGGGCGTTTGGCCAGGTGGGCGGGGATGTCGGGTACAGCAATACCTACGAGCGGGTCCGGCCACTGCTGCGATTTCAGACGGACGCGGATGGGCGCCTGACGGGAATGCCAGCCCTGGCCCGCATCATGCCGGCGCCTCGCCTGGCTCGCGAGGTGGATCCTTTGCATCTAGCCATCGCCTTTGGCAATGGTGAACCACCGGCCCTCGACGTACTCCTTGTGGAGGCCACGCGGCGCTGTCGTGACCTGCTCGACGAACTGCCAAAGGGGGACGAGTACGGGCGGGTCGACGAGCGCTGGTACTGGGCAGCGATCGCGATGCTGGAACGGGATGCGGGCCTGATCGAGTGGATGCAGGCGGCGAGCGGCTGGCCCGAGGCCATCCCCGAACAGGAAGGGGGCGAGCACTTTCGCGCCCATCGCGACCAGATGATCCAGGCCATGCGGGGGGAACTGGACCTGGGGCGGCGCCCGTCAGACCTTGCAGAAGTGCTGGCCCGGTTCGCGCTTGGAGGCCCCGGGGTTTGCGCGTTACGTGCACTGCGGCGGGTGGCTACGGATGTCGATTGGAACGATCCGGCATTGTTGCTGGGGGCCGCGCGGGTGGCCAACGGCTTTCGTATGCTGTTCAATCTGCCCGAGAGCGTGGTGCTGATCCAGAACCGGGATGAACAGCCCTACTGGCGGCAGGCACTGGACTATGCGGTGGAGGGCAATCTGCAGGCCGTCCTGGACGAGCAGGTGCATGTGCTGCCGGAGCAACTGGGGAGGGTAGAGGCCCCCGCCGCCGAGCGCATCGATGCGGTGGCGCGCGCCGTGACGGAATCCTTATCCATGCGTTCGGCGCAGCTCAAGGTCGACGACGTGCGAGTGAATAAGCGCCGGGTGGAGGTTGCGGATCTCTCCATGCGTTGCAGGTTCGCACTGCGGTTTGGCGATATGCGCGATGACACTGGCGGCGCTGTCGCCCGTACCGACTCCGTGCGGGCGGCGTTCAATTCGCCCTTTCGACCTTTTGTGCTGGCCAGCACCTCGGTCGGGCAGGAAGGCCTGGACTTCCATACCTGGTGTCACTCGGTGGTGCACTGGAACCTCCCGTCGAATCCGGTGGACATGGAACAGCGCGAGGGGCGCGTTCATCGCTACAAGGGCCACGCGGTGAGGAGGAACGTCGCCCAGCACATCGGCCTGGCCGCGCTTGCGGACTGGCAGGGGGAAGGAGACCCGTGGGCCCGTCTGTTCGAGTGCGCTGAAGCGACGGAGTTTGGCCAGCAATCCGACCTGGCACCGTGGTGGATCTACGAGGCCGGGGACGCACGGATCATGCGGCGGGTCCTGCTGTTGCCATTGAGCCGAGACGTGGGGCGCCTCAAGCGCATGAAACGCCAGCTCGCGCTCTACCGCATGGTATTCGGTCAGCCGCGACAGGAAGACCTGATCGCCTATCTGGATCATGCCCTGCCGGAGGATGCGCCTGAGGACTGGCAGATTTCTTTGCTCCCGCCTGCTCTGCCAGGTTGAACCCGTGCGCATGCGTTTTGGGAAAGCGGATCAATGGACACGCTGACGTTGGCACCTCAGGTTCTCCCAGGCAAAGCGTGTCTTGCTACGGATAGAGCGGCGGCGAGCGCCGCGTTACAAAGGGCTTTGACAGGGGGCGGGGAGCGCGTAGAATACGCGGCTCGAAGACGACAGGCGCGTAGCTCAGTTGGTTAGAGCACCACCTTGACATGGTGGGGGTCGTTGGTTCGAGTCCAATCGCGCCTACCAGTATTTTGAGAAAGCGAGCCAGGGTTTCCCGGCTCGCTTTTTTGTTTTGGGGATACGGACCATGGAAAGGTTCGCAGGGTGGGTACATGCTTGCGTTATGGGTGCTTCGTTGGGGGCGGGTGTCGGACATCTGCGAATGAACGCGCGTACGTTGCTTCAGCCGCTGGTCGCGGCGTTGCTGCTGGCGTTTCTGGCGGCGTGTACCCCGATGCAGCCGGCGTCGGACCGGGTGGACCGTACCCCGCAGGCGCCAGCGGTACAGGGCGAGCTGGCCACCTGGCTGGATACGCTGCCGGCGGTCGAGGAAGGGCAGACGGGGTTCCGGCTGCTGGATACCGGGGCGGAGGCCTTTCAGTGGCGGGTGCAGAGTGCGCGCAAGGCGCAGGAACGCATCCATATCCAGTACTACATCTGGCGCGATGACGTGGCCGGTCGCACGCTGCTCGGGGAGCTGCTGGATGCGGCGGACCGGGGCGTGGCGGTGTCGCTGTTGCTGGACGACATGGATTTGCGCGGCAGTGATGACCTGCTGGCCGCGGTCAATCAGCATCCCAATATCGAGGTTCGCGTGTTCAACCCGTTTCGTACGCGCCGGGGTGCGGTGCGTGCGGGGGTGGAGTTTGTTTTTCGTGGCAGCGACCTGAATCGCCGTATGCATAACAAGGTCTGGGTGGTCGACGGGCACCTGGCGATCATCGGCGGGCGCAACATCGGCGACGAGTATTTCGAGGTCAGCCCGTATTACAACTTCACGGATCTGGATCTGGTGATGGTCGGCCCGCTGGCGACGGAGGTCGATCATTCGTTCGTGGAGTACTGGAACAGCCGCGCGGCGATCGATCTGCGGCGGATGCGTCGGGTGGAGCAGGACCCGGAGAAGCTCGCGCGCCACCGGGAGAAGCTCGACGCCTGGCTGGCCGAGCACCAGGAACATCCGCTGCTGACACTGGAGCCACTGAATGGTGTGCCTCTCGCCGAGCCGATTGATGATGCCGGGGCTTACACCTGGACGGACCAGGCCAAGCTGGTCGTGGATGACGTTGGCAAGGCCAAGGGCTACGAGCATATCCGGGACGGGGTCGCCGAGGCGGTGGCACGGCGACTGGATGCGGTCGAGCACGAGTTGTTGATGATATCGCCGTATTTTGTGCCGCGGCGGGATGGCACGGCGCAGCTGATCGCGATGCGTGAGCGGGGGGTGCGGGTGAGTGTGCTGACAAACTCCCTGGCGGCGAACGACGTGGCCTTTACCCACAGCGGCTACTCGCGCCGCCGTCCCGCATTGCTGGAGGCCGGGGTGGAGCTGCACGAGTTGCGCCCGACTGCGCTGCCGCCACGCGCAGCCGCGGATCGCGAGATGGGGATTGGCTCCTCGCATGCGAGCCTGCATACCAAGGCGCTGATCATCGATCGCGAGGAGGGATTCGTCGGCTCGTTCAATCTGGACCCGCGCTCGCGCTATACCAACACCGAACTGGGCGTGTTCCTGCGCGAGCCGGAGATCGTCCAGGAGCTGCTGGAGCTGTACGAACACAGCACCCGGCCGGAGCTGGCGTATCAGGTTCGGTTGGACGACGAGGGCTGGCCGATCTGGACGGACGACGAGGGCACGCTCTACCGCACGGATCCGAAGGCGGGTATCTGGCGGCGCTTCTTGTCCGGGATTACGCGACTGGCGCCAGTGGAGCCGCTCCTGTAAACAGGGGCCTGTCTTGCCGTTCACTATAGGAGTTGTCATGTCCAGAAAAGCACTCTCGCTTCTCGCCCTGCCGTTGGCCGCGCTGATCTCCACCGCCGGCGCCGATGAAGGCGAAATCCAGCGCATTCTGGAGGCCAAGGAGGCGGCCTGGGAGGCCGGTGATGGCGAGGCCTGGGCGCGGGACTATCAGGAAGACGCGGGGCTCGTGAACCTGTTCGGTACGCGCTTTGATGATCGTGCGACGAATGCCAAGCGGCATACCGAGGTCCTGCAAGGGCCGTTTGCCGGTACGTCGTTAAGCGTGGATGTCCAGGATATTTCGATGCTGAGCGAAGACACGGCGTTTGCCGAGGCTGTGCTGCGGGTATCGGATATCCAATCCATGCCGGCCGGGCTGCCGGATCGCGGCGATGGCGTGCTGTACACCCGTATGAGCTTTCTGCTCGAGCGGGATGATCACCACGGCTGGCAGATCCGGTTCGGGCATAACACGGTCGTGCATCCGTAGGGCTGTAGTGTCAGGGGGGTTACATGGAATGTAAGGCATGCGGGCGGGACAACCCGCCCGAGGCGCGCTACTGCAATGGCTGCGGAGCGGATCTGGTCGAGGTGGCCGCAGCGTCGCCGGCGCACGCCGGGCCGCCGGAGGATCGCGCCGCCTTTGGCGGGTTCTGGCGGCGTGTGCTGGCCACCCTGGTCGACATGGTGGTGATCGGGGTGCCGCAGATCGTGGCGCAGATGGTGATCAGCCCGGAGACGATGGCGCCCAAGGGGCCGGAACCCGAGCTGATGGCGGCCGATATTGCCTGGATGCTGATCAACATCCTGGTGGCCTGGCTGTACTGGGCGGGGATGCACAGCTCCCGCTACCAGGCGACGGTCGGCAAGATGGCGGTGGGGCTGCGTGTGGTCGACTATCACGGCGAGCGCATTACCTTCATGCGCGCGACAGGACGCTATCTCGCGGAGATCCTTTCGGGCCTGCTGTTCGGCATCGGCTACCTGATGGTGGCGTTTACCCGCCGCCGCCAGGGGCTGCACGACCTGATCGCCGAGACGTTCGTCGTGCGCAAGGAGTGGCTGAACTAGGCCACCGCTGCGGTTGTAACGGCAGCGACGGTTTGTGAACCGCTCCCGGGCGTTGGGAGTCCGTATGGAAGAACCCCGAGTGGGGAACTAGTCTCCAACGGAAATCCATACGGGTACCCCCGCCCAAGGAGCAGAGATGAAAATCGACACACTGATCGAGACGGCCGAGGCTATGGTGGCCCCCGGCAAGGGCATTATTGCCATCGACGAATCCACCAGCACGATTGCCAAGCGATTCGAAGCGGTGGGCGTGGAGAACACCGAGGAGAATCGCCGAACCTACCGCGAGCTCCTGCTCACCACACCGAAGCTGAACGAATACATCTCCGGCGCCATCCTCTACGACGAGACCCTTCGCCAGTCCACGCGCGACGGCAAGCCGTTTGTGGATGTGATGCGCGAGGCGGGCATCCTGCCCGGCATCAAGGTGGATACGGGCGCCAAGGACCTGGCGGGGTTCCCCGGCGAGAAGGTTACCGAGGGCCTGGACGGGCTGCGCGAGCGCCTGCAGGAATACGCGCGGATGGGTGCGAAGTTCGCCAAGTGGCGCGCCGTGATCACTATCGGCGAGACCATGCCCACCGATACCTGCATCGAGGCCAATGCGCATGCGCTGGCCCGGTATGCGGCGCTTTGCCAGGAGCAGGGGCTGGTGCCGATCGTGGAGCCCGAGGTGCTGATGGACGGCGATCACGACATCGAGACCTGCTATGGCGTCACAGAGGCGACGCAGCGGGCGGTGTTCAGCGCGCTGTACGAGCATCACGTGTTGCTGGAAGGCACGATCCTGAAGGCCAGCATGGTGATCCCCGGCAAGGACTGCCCGGAGCAGGTGGGTGTGGACGATGTCGCCCACGCAACGCTTCGCTGCCTTGCCTCCGCGGTGCCCGCAATCCTCCCCGGTATTGTGTTCCTGTCGGGCGGGCAGAGCGACGCGGATGCAACTGCGCACCTGGATGCAATGAATCGCATTGGGGGCACGCCCTGGCCGCTCTCGTTCTCCTACGGCCGCGGCATGCAGCAGGCCGCGATGAAGCTGTGGGGCGAGGACATGCAGGCGAATTTCGAGAGCGCGCAGAAGACGGTATACGAGCGTGCCCGCGACAATGGCCTGGCCGCGGAGGGCAAGTACGCGGCCTAGGGCGTGCGGGTCACGATGGGCGGGTGCAACCTGGAACCTGCGGCATAGTTGATCTGAATCAATTCCCGCCGGGTTCCAGGTTCATAGACTGTAGCTGCCGGGCATGGGTCGGTCGGCGAGGGCACAAGGATCAGCGCTGTCGGCGCCGTGCCCCCGTATCGATTCCTCCGGCGGTGTATGTCGCGTCTTGGCCTGTTACCCCTAGGGTGACAGGCCTTTTTTGTGACCTGCGTTGTGGCTCTGGCAGGCTCCCGGAGCATTTTTTTGTCAGCGCAGATCGGATTGGAATGGGTTCGATTTTTATACGATCCCGCGCGAACTCGCGGTAACTCCGGTAGGCTGCGCACCCGATGACGACCAGGCCGATGGAACAAAATTGGCCAAAGCACGTCCGGAATAACCGGGAAGAGGACCGGAACAGGTCCAGCTAGAAATTGCGGTTTATCCAATTCAAACCACCAATAGGAGCCAGTCAATGAATCTGACTCGGAGAGAATTCCTGCAGGCCATGGCCGTGGCGAGCGCCGCCGGCTTCTCGATGAATGCCTGGGCCGGCGAGAAGGGATCGTGGAAGCCCCTGAGCAGCGAGATGTACGACATCCCGAAATTCGGCAATGTCTCGTTCATGCACTACACCGACTGCCACGCGCAGCTGAAGCCGATCTACTTCCGCGAGCCGAACGTGAACATTGGCGTGGGCGACATGAAGGGCAAGCCGCCGGTGCTGGTGGGCAACGAGCTGCTCGAGTGGTTCGGTATCAAGCCCGGTACGCCGATGGCGCATGCCATCACCCATCTCGACTACGTCGACGCGGCGGAGAAGTACGGCCGTATGGGCGGTTTCTCGCACCTTTCCACGCTGGTCAAGAAGTTGCGCGCTGACCGGCCGAACTCGTTGATGCTGGACGGTGGCGATACCTGGCATGGTTCTGCGGTGTCCCTGTGGGACGACGGTCAGGACATGGTCGATGCCCAGAAGCTGCTGGGTGTGGACATCATGGTCGGCCACTGGGAGTTCACCTTCGGGGACGACCGCGTGATGGAGATCGTCGAGAACGACTTCAAGCCGAACGGCATCGACTTCCTGGCGCAGAACATCGAGGACCGCGACTGGGGCGACCCGGTGTTCGAGCCCTACACCATCCGCGAAATGAACGGCGTGCCGGTGGCGGTGATTGGTCAGGCCTTCCCGTACACCTCGGTGGCTAACCCGAGCTACATGTTCCCGGACTGGAGCTTCGGCATCCGCGACGAGCACATGCAGCGCATGATCAACGAGTGCCGCGAAAAGGGCGCGAAGGTGGTCGCGATCCTGTCGCACAACGGCATGGTCACGGACATGGAAATGGCCCGTAACCTGGAAGGCGTGGACGTGATCATGGGTGGTCATACCCACGACCCGATCCCCGGTGCGGTCGAGATCGAAAATGCCGGTGGCGACATCACGCTGGTGACCAACGCGGGCTCGAACGGCAAGTTCCTGGGTCTGCTCGATCTGGATGTCGGCGAGAGCGGCGTGCGCGACTACAAGTTCCACATGCTGCCGGTGTTCTCCAACCTGCTGGATGCCGATCCGGAGATGGAAGAGCACGTGAAGAAGGTTCACGAGCCTTACCAGGACAAGCTGAACGAAGAGCTCGCGGTGACCGACGGTGTGCTGTACCGCCGTGGCAACTTCAACGGCACCTTCGACGAGGTGATCCTGGATGCACTGCGCGAGAAGCTGGATGCCGAAGTCGCACTTTCCCCGGGCTTCCGCTGGGGTGTCAGCGTGCTGCCGGGTCAGCCGATCACCTTCGAGGAGGTGATGAGCCAGACCGTGACCACGTACTCCGAGGTCCAGCGTAACGAGATGACCGGCGAACAGCTGAAGAACACGCTGGAGGATGTGGCCAACTCGATCTTTAACCAGAACCCGTACCATCATCGCGGTGGCGACATGGTCCGGACCGGCGGGATCAAGTACACGATTGATCCGCACGAGTCGATGGGTTCGCGTATCAGCGACCTGGAGATCAATGGCGAACCGATCGACATGGACAAGAACTATGTCGTGGCCGGCTGGGCGAACGTGCACGAGCCGCTGGATTCCGAGCCGGTCTGGGAACTGGTCGCGGACTATCTGCGCGAGAAGGGTACGGTCGAGGTCAGCAAGCCCTATCTGCCGAAGCTGAAGAACGTCGAAGGCGATCCGGGCCTGGAGATCTAATCCCGACCGTGGATTGGTGACCCGGATGTTCGGTCCGGTTACCCTCGAAGCCGCCTCACCCCTCTCGGGTGTGGCGGCTTTTTTCATGGAGGAGACATGGTGGCGATCGAGGCGACGGCGTCCGAACTGCTGTTTTACTGCCGCCCGGGTTTCGAGCCCGACCTGATTGCCGAGCTGACGGAGCGGGCGGCGGAGGCGGGTATGGCCGCCTATCCGCGTGCGAAGCCCGATACCGGATTTGTACGCTTTGTCCCGGCGGATGGCGATCTTGTGGGGCTGGCCGCGGCACTGCCGCTGGATGAATTGATTTTTGCCCGGCAGCGGCTGGTGGCGCTGCACCCACTGGAACGGCTGAGCCGAGAGGATCGAGTGACGCCGATCCTGGATCAGCTGCAGTTGACGGGGATCTGTTTCGACTCGCTGTGGCACGAGTGCCCGGACACCAACGACGGCCAGTCACTGGTTCGGCTGGCGCGCGCCCTGGATCGACCCTTGCAGGCCGTGTTGCGCAAGCGCGGCCTGCTGGTCCCGGATGCGGCCGGGTTGCGGGCGCACCTGTTCTGGTCCGCTGGCGACCGGGTACAGATTGCATTCTCCCGGCCGGGAGAACGCAGCGACTGGCCGGAGGGCAAGCCGCGCCTGCGGGCGGCATCCGATGCGCCCAGCCGCTCCGCGCTGAAGCTGGAAGAGGCCTGGCACACATTTATCCCGGCGGAGCAGTGGCCGGAGCGACTGGCCGAGGGCATGCAGGCCGTGGATCTGGGGGCCGCTCCGGGCGGCTGGACCTGGCAGCTGGTGCGGCGCGGGATGCATGTGCATGCCGTGGACAACGGACCGATGGACGAGCGGCTGATGGCGACCACCCAGGTGGAGCATCACCGCGAGGATGCCTTTGTCTGGGAGCCGCCGAATCCGGTGATCTGGCTGGTCTGCGATATCGTGGACAAGCCGGCACGTGTTGCGGCCCGCATGGGGGACTGGCTGGAAAGACAGTGGTGCCGCGAGGCGATCTTCAACCTGAAACTGCCGATGAAGAAACGCTGGCAGACCGTGCGGGACTGTCTGGAACACCTGGATGAACGGCTGAGCGACGCGGGGCTGGCTTATGAGGTCCGGGCACGACAGTTGTATCACGATCGGGAGGAGGTCACCGTGCATATTCGTCTGGTCGGGGAACCCTTGGCGCGGTAGACTGTCTGTGTACTGTAAGGGGGCGACTTGGATTCGACGCGGGTCGCGAAACCTGAGGTGCATGCCGAGGATGTGGTGAGCCTCGTAAAAATCACTGCAAAAAAATAGTTGCCAACGACGACAACTACGCACTCGCCGCTTAAAACCGGTAGATGCCGTCCGACTGGAGCCGTGCTTGTGCGTCCAGTATCGGGCGTCGACTCTCACAAGCTCGTGGTGAAGCGCGCCCGGCGTGGATCCATTAAAACTAAACCGGGATCGCCAGTTGTTTTCCCTGCCTGTCGGGTAGCGGCTGGTTAAACTCAAAGACAGAATAAGCATGTAGAGCCGAAGGCGGAGGGCCTGCGGACGCGGGTTCGATTCCCGCCGCCTCCACCAAATTAGCAAGTCCAATCAAGCGCCTTCGGGCGCTTTTTTGTTGGGGAGCCGGGTATGGCCGTGCATCAGGACAGCTTTCGCGTACGCACCGAGGGGCGGGGCACGATCAACATCACGCGCCAGATCGACGAGATCGTGGCCGCCAGCGGGATCACTACCGGTACCTGCCATGTCTTTCAGCACCACACCAGTGCCTCGTTGTTGGTGACCGAAAACGCCGATCCCGATGTCCGTCATGACCTGGAGACCCTGATCGCGCGCATGGCCCCGGACGGCGATCCCGCTTACCGGCATGACATGGAAGGCGACGACGACATGGCCGCCCATGCCCGCGCGATGCTGACCCACAATGACCTGACCGTCCCGGTCGGGATGGGCCGGCTGGTCCTGGGTACCTGGCAGGGCCTGTTTCTGTGGGAGCACCGCTACGCCGCCCACACGCGCACGCTGACCGTAACGGTCCATGGAGAGTGATCCAGTAGGCGGGCGGCGGTCCCGGCCCGGCGCCGGGTCCGGTACAATGCGCAGCCTTTGTCATCTCCGGGTATCGAGGAAGCGCAATGCGGTTTGTGGAAGGGGGTATCGCCGTCTCGCCATTTCGGCTGCGGGCACTGGAAGCCGGCCTGCGGGCGAGTGTCCCTGACGCGGGTCCGCTCGCGGCGCGGTTTGTGTATTTCATCGAGCCCCGGCGCCGCCTGACGGCGGAAGAAGACGCGATCCTGGACCGCCTGTTGTCCGAGGGCGAGGCCTGGCGCGCGCCGGACTTCGAGATCCAGCGCGAACTGGTGGTCATCCCGCGTTTCGGCACGATCAGCCCGTGGTCGTCCAAGGCCTCCGAGATCGCACACCATGCCGGCCTCGAGGAGGCCGTCGTGCGGATCGAGCGCGGCATCCACTGGCAGATCGGCGGGCAGGGGGCCAAAGGCGCGGCCCTCGAGGCGCTCGGCGATGTCCTGCACGACCGGATGACCGAGACCGTGATCGAGGATCCGGCGGAGGCCGCGCGGCTGTTCCAGACCGAGACGCCGCGCTCGCTGGGCCGTGTAGAGCTGGGCGATGACCCGCGCCGGGCGCTGGAAGCCGCCAATGTCGATCTGGGGTTGGCGCTCTCGCCGGACGAGATCGAATATCTCGCGGATGGGTACGCGGCGCTCGGGCGCGCGCCCACCGACGCCGAACTGATGATGTTCGCCCAGGCGAACTCCGAACACTGCCGCCACAAGATCTTCAACGCCGCCTGGATCCTGGATGGCGAGGCGGACGAACGCACGCTGTTCGGGATGATCCGCAGTACCCACCAGAAACATCCGGAGCGTGTGCTGTCGGCCTACAGCGACAATGCCTCGGTGATCGCCGGGCATGCGGGCATCCGCCTGATGCCGGATGCGATCACTGGCGAGTATCAGCGCGAATCGCTGGATCTGCCGATCCTGATGAAGGTGGAAACCCACAACCACCCGACCGCGATCTCGCCGTTCCCGGGTGCCGCCACAGGCTCGGGCGGCGAGATCCGCGACGAGGGGGCCACCGGACAGGGCTCCAAGCCCAAGGCGGGGCTGACCGGCTTTACCGTCTCCAATCTCCAGATCCCGGAGTTGCCGCAGCCGTGGGAGCATGATTTTGGCCGGCCGCAACGGATCGAGAGCGCGCGCCAGATCATGCTGGACGGCCCGATCGGCGCCGCTGCGTTCAACAACGAATTCGGCCGCCCGGCGCTGGCGGGATACTTCCGCACCTTCGAGATGGCCCTGCCGCGCCCGGACGGGAGCGAGGCCCTGTACGGCTACCACAAGCCGATCATGCTGGCCGGCGGCCTGGGATCGATCCGCGGCGAACATGTGCACAAGCAGGATGTACCCCCGGGTACGCCGATCGTGGTGCTGGGCGGCCCGGCGATGCTGATCGGCCTGGGTGGCGGGGCGGCGTCGTCAATGGCCAGCGGCGCCAGCGCCGAGCAGCTTGATTTCGCCTCGGTGCAGCGGGGCAATCCGGAGATGGAGCGGCGCTGCCAGGAGGTGATCGATCGCTGCACCGCGCTGGGGGTGCAGAACCCGATCCGTTCGATCCATGACGTGGGTGCGGGTGGACTGTCCAACGCCATTCCCGAGATCCTCGACGATGCCGGCCGGGGCGGCGTGATCGAGATGCGGGAGGTCCCGACCGCCGAGCCGGGCCTGTCGCCGATGGAGCTGTGGTGCAACGAGGCGCAGGAACGCTACGTGCTGGCCGTGGACGACGGCCGTCTGGAGACCTTCCGTATGCTGGCCGAGCGCGAGCGGGCGCCGTTCGCGGTCGTCGGTCGCGCCACCGAGGAAGGCCACCTGAAGGTCGAGGACCGGCTGTTCCACGAGCCGCCCGTGGACATGCCGATGGGCATGCTGCTCGGCAAGACGCCGCGCATGACGCGCGAGGACCGTCGCACGGCACCGCCGGCTACCGACTTTGACGCGGTCGCTTGCCCGCTGGATGAGGCGGTCCGCCGCGTGCTGCAGGTACCTGCGGTAGCGGCCAAGCACTTCCTGATCACGATCGGTGATCGCAGCGTGGGCGGGCTGGTCGCGCGCGACCAGATGGTGGGCCCGTGGCAGGTGCCGGTGGCCGACTGCGCGGTCACGCTGACCGACTTCGAGGGCTATACCGGCGAGGCGATGGCCATGGGCGAGCGCACGCCGCTGGCGATCCTCTCCGGCCCCGCCTCGGGGCGCATGGCCATTGGCGAGGTCGTGACCAATATGGCCGCCGCCGATATCGACAGTACCGAGATGATTCGGCTGTCGGCCAACTGGATGGCCGCCGCCGGTGTCTCCGGCGAGGACGCCAACCTGTTCGATACCGTGCGCGCGGTGGCCGAGGATGTCTGCCCGGGCCTGGGCATTTCCATCCCGGTGGGCAAGGATTCGCTGTCGATGCGTACGGTCTGGGAGACCGCCGATGGCGAGGCGCGGGACATGTATTCGCCGGTCTCGCTGATCGTCTCGGGCTTTGCCCCGGTCGCCGACGTCCGGCGCAGCGTGACGCCCGAGCTGAATCCGGGTGCGGACTCGACCCTGTGGCTCATTGACCTGGGCGAGGGGAATACGCGCATGGGCGGCTCGGCGCTGGCCCAGGCCTGGGGGCATATCGGGAGTGAGGCACCGGATCTGGTCGATGTGGGGCGTCTGCGCGGCTTCTTTGACGTGATCACGGGGCTGCGCCGCAAGGATCTGCTGGCCGCGTACCACGATCGGTCCGATGGCGGCCTGTTCACGACGCTTGCGGAGATGGCCTTCGCCGGTCGTTGCGGGCTGGAGGTCACGGTGCCCGACGATCACCGTGCACAGGAGTGGTTGTTCAACGAGGAACTGGGCGCGGTCGTGCAGCTGGCCCCGGGGGCCGAGGCGGCGCTGCGTGACGGGCTGAACGCCGTGGGCCTGGGCGCGCACCTGCACCGGGTCGCGACCGTGCGCGCGGATGACCGCGTGCTCGTGCGCCAGGGACCGAAGGATTTGCTGGAGACGACGCGGGCGCAGTTGCAGGGCGAGTGGCAGGCAACCTCGGCCGCGATGCAGCGGCTGCGCGACGATCCGGAGTGTGCCGAAGAGGAGTTCTCGCGTGTCGACAACGATGGCGGCCTGACCGCGCGCCTCGGGTTCGACCCGGCGGAGGATATCGCCGCACCCATGATCGCGACCGGTGAGCGGCCACGCGTGGCGATCCTGCGCGAGCAGGGGGTGAACGGCCAGCTGGAGATGGCGGCGGCATTCGAGCGTGCGGGCTTTCAGCCGGTGGATGTCCACATGACGGACCTGCTCTCGGGACGGAGGACGCTGGACGAGATGCAGGGCCTCGCTGTCTGTGGAGGATTTTCCTACGGGGATGTGCTCGGCGCCGGGGGCGGCTGGGCCCAGACCATCCTGAACCACGCGGCGTTGCGCGATCAGTTTCAGGCCTTCTTCGACCGCGCCGACAGCTTTACGCTCGGGGTCTGCAATGGCTGCCAGATGCTGTCCCATCTGGCCCCGCTGATTCCCGGAGCGGATCACTGGCCGCGCTTTGTGCGTAATCGCTCGGAGCAGTTCGAGGCCCGGTTGTCACTGGTTCGGGTGGAGCCGGGCCCCTCGGTCCTGCTGGACGGTATGGGTGGATCCCTGCTGCCCGTGGTGGTCTCGCACGGGGAGGGCCGCGTGCAGTATCGGGACGAGGTCCCGGTGCACGACCAGGCGGCGCTGCGCTACGTGGAGGCGGACGACACGCCGGCCACCCACTACCCGGCGAACCCCAATGGCTCCCCGGGCGGCGCCACCGGTTTCACTTCGCAGGACGGCCGTGCCACGATCATGATGCCGCACCCGGAACGGGTGTTCCGGACCGTGCAGCACAGCTGGCACCCACAGGACTGGGGTGAAGACGGCCCCTGGATGCGGTTGTTCCGTAACGCGCGTGTGTTCGTGGCCTGATCGTCTATAAGCGTCTGTACAAACCGCGCAAGCGGCGGGAACGCACCCTGCCGGTAAACCAGGAGGTCCGATGACGGCGAGCGAATGGAGCGAGTACCTGGGGGATGATCTGCGAGTGAGCAGTGCGCTCGCGGTCGGCCCATCGGAGCGCGCCTTGACGGACCCGGGGCTCGCACAGCGCCTGATCGAAAGCCTGGACCTGTTCGACGACACTCACCCGCGCTCGATCCCACACGAGGACGAGACCGCACCCGAGATCCAGCGCCTGGAGCACAAGCTGGACCTGCTGCTGCATCTGGTGGCCGAATCGCTGCACCCGGAGCGTCCGGCACCCGTGGAGGCGACCTTGTCGCGCCACGGGATTGTATTGCCAGCGGGCACTGTACCCGAGGACTGTGACCGTCTGGAGATCTATCTCAGCCGGCTGTTGCCGCAGCCTTGCGTGCTGGGTGTCGAGAGTCCGACAACGGCTGGAGACGTACAGCTGATGCGGTGGACGGGCATGGAAGACACCCTCAGAGAGTCCCTTGGACGCTGGATTTTTCGCCTCCATCGGCGCGAGATTGCCGACAAACGACAGAAAGTTGACGCCGGTCACAACTAGCCGGATACTGAGACGCTCATCACACCTTTGTATGGGTCGGCTTTGGACCCTGCATGAGTCAACTCAGTCTACGAGCGGTGGCCGGTATGACGGATCTGAATGGACGCAGCCAGGAACTACGGATTGCTCTCACCGGTGAACCAGGCGCTGCCCGCGACACGCAGGCGATTCTGTCCTGTCTCGGTTGTGAAACCGAATCCCATCAATCCCCTGATGCATTGATCGACCAGGGTTCCGACGCCGCAGCGGTGTGGTGGTGCGGGCCGGCCGCGGAGCTGGACCAGCGCCTGTTCGAGGGACTCAACGGGCAGACGACCGTGGTCGTGCAGCCCACCGATGGCGAGAAGGTCAGCGCCCCGGGTTCGGGTTGCGTGGTGGAGCACCCGTTGTCGATTGCCCAGGTGAGCCAAGTCTTGCAGTGGCTGCGGTACGGCCGCGAGCCCGGGCATGACGACATGCCGGGCCTGGTGGGGGTGCATCCGACGATGCTGGCGGTCAAGCGCCTGGTCGCGCAGGTGGCCCGTACCGATGCCACGGCGCTGATTCTGGGCGAAACCGGGTCCGGCAAGGAGGTCATTGCGCGGGCGATCCACGCGGCCTCCGATCGTGCGGACAAGCCCTTCGTCGCCGTCAACTGCGGCGCAATCCCGGCGGATCTTCTCGAAAGCGAGTTGTTCGGGCACGAGAAGGGGGCCTTTACGGGTGCCTTCACCGCGCGTACGGGCCGCTTCGAACTGGCCGGCGACGGGACGCTGTTCCTCGACGAGATCGGGGACATGCCGTTGCCGATGCAGGTCAAGCTGCTGCGTGTCCTGCAGGAGCGCGTGTTCGAACGCGTTGGTTCCAACAAGTCGATCTCCACCAATGCACGGATCATCGCGGCCACGCATCGCAATCTGGATGACGCGGTGACCGAGGGCAGTTTCCGTCAGGATCTGTTCTTCCGGCTCAATGTATTCCCCATCGAGCTACCCCCGCTGCGCGAGCGCGCGAGCGACATCCCGTCCCTGGTGGCTGCGCTGGAGGATCGGTTGCGAGAGCAGGGCATGACTCCGGCCCACCTGACCCCGGCCGTGATGGCGCACCTGAGCCAGCTGCCGTGGAAGGGCAACATCCGCGAACTGGCAAACCTGCTCGAGCAGTTGGCCATCATGTATCCGGACCTGCCAGTGGACCTCGGGCAGCTCCCTCCGCGGGTCCGCCCGGAGGGCATCGAAGACCTGACCATGCCGCCGCAGAGCGATGCGAATGGACAGGCCGGCAGCGCGCCGAATGGGGCATTGGGTCTGGCCCGCGAGGGGCTGCCCCCGGAAGGCGTGGACCTGCGCGGCTATCTGAATGACCTGGAGCGCGAAATGATCGTCACGGCGCTGAACGAAACCGGCCAGGTCGTCGCCCGTGCGGCGCGCCGCCTCGGTATGCGCCGCACCACCCTGGTCGAGCGTATGCGCAAGTTCGGATTGGGCAAGGCCTGAGGTTCTGCCCCTTGGCCCAGCATCGTCGGGAAGCCGTCAGGTGGGGGCCGCGTTGATACCGGAACGCCCGACGAGGATTTGACGACGCGCATCCGGACCCCTTGTTAAGTCCTTGTAGTTATTTCGTTTCTTCTTTCTGGCTTGGTTCTTGCTGGTTGCCTCCTGAACTTTCGAGGAACCGGTATATGTCCAGAGCGACCATTCTCCTAGTCGATGCGGAACCCGCGCTGCGCGAGGCGGTGGTCCGCGTATTGGCGACGATCCCGCGCGTGCGGCTGGAATCTTGCCGGAGCGAGGCGCTACCGGTCGCACTGGAGACGCATCGCCCTCGTGCGGTTTTGGTGGCGCGCAGGGATGCCCCGGGCCACTGGGCTGAGTTGGGGGCGCGGATGCCGGTCGCCGCGGTCGGGCACGACGCCACGCAGGACGCCGAGATCGGGGCCTTGCGTGAAGGCTTGGCCGCGCATTTCGCCCTTCCCGAGATGGCCGAGTCCATGGCTGAATGGCTGCGTTCGGTGGCCAGGCCGTCGCCAAGCATTGTGGTTCCACGGATGGTGGCGCAGAGCGCCTCAATGCAGTTGTTGGACGCCTTTGTCTCGAGGATCGCCGCAAGCCCGGCGACGGTATTCGTCACCGGCGAGTCAGGCGTTGGCAAGGAGGTGCTGGCCCGCCAGGTGCATGCCCGCTCACCACGTGCGAACGGCCCGTTCGAGGCCGTCAACTGCGCGGCACTGCCGGAGACGATGCTGGAGGCCCTGTTGTTCGGGCATGCGAAGGGGGCGTTTACCGGGGCACTGGAGGCGCGGCCCGGGAAGTTCGCCCAGGCTCACGGCGGGACGCTGTTGCTCGACGAGGTCACGGAGATCCCGGTGAACCTGCAGGCCAAGCTGCTGCGGGTGCTGCAGGAACGCGAGGTAGAGCCACTGGGCGGCCGGCAGGCCCGCCGAGTGGATGTACGGGTGATTGCGACCTCGAACCGCGACCTGCGCGAGGCACTGGCGGAAGGGGTGCTGCGCGACGACCTCTACTACCGCCTGAATGTCTTTCCTGTCTGGATCCCGCCGCTGCGCGAGCGCCCGGAGGATATCGTGCCGCTGGCGCGCACCCTGCTGCGCCGGTTGAGCGGCAATGCCTTGACCGATCTCGATGCGTCTGCCCGGAAACGGCTGGTCGAGCACGACTGGCCGGGCAATGTGCGCGAGCTCGCCAATGTGATGGAACGTGCGGTGACGCTGCACGATGCGGCGCGCGGACCCGTTATCGGTGTCGAAGCGATCTGGCTGGACCTGGACATGCTGATGCCCTGGGGCACGCACGAGTGTCGGCCATCGGACGCTTCGGACCCGGATGACCGCGACTCGGTCGACGAGAACTCGACGCCCATGCTGGAACAGACCCTGCAGACACAGGAGAGTCGGGTGATTCTCAATGTCCTGCGCGAGTCGGGCGGGCGCCGCAAGGAGGCCGCGGAACGTCTGGGAATCAGCCCCAGAACATTGCGTTACAAGATTGCCCGGTTGCGGGAATCGGGCTTCGCGGTGCCTTCGTCGAGTCACTAGTGAGACCACTGGCACGGCCTTTGCTTAGTGCTGTTTCGACGCCAACAGGTCACATCGGGCATTGGCGCGAAGGGTAAGACACGCACACGTGGGCGTGGATGGCGAATAGGGGAGTCGAATCATGAGCGAGATGCAGATTCAGAACGTTCTGGCCCAGATGCGCCAGCTGACGCAGAGCTCGGGCGTGGAAGGGACCAATCCCGCGCAGCAGCCGGGCAAGGTCGGCGGGGCGGATTTCCAGAACGTGCTGCGCGACTCGCTGCGCGGGGTGAATGATGTTCAGCAGAGTGCGACCGATCTACAGACTCGCTTCGAGCTGGGCGACGAGAACGTCAGCCTGCCCCAGGTCATGGTGGCAATGAACAAGTCGAGCATCGCGTTCGAGGCCACGAACCAGGTACGCAACCGGCTCCTGAATGCGTATCAGGAAATCATGCGGATGCAGGTCTGATGCGCGGACCGCACGGAGAATAAGTACTCATGGCCGAGAACGCACAATCCCTGCCGTCCGTAATCACGGGTGGTATCCGCGAGTTCAATGGCATGCCGGCGGGGCGTCAGCTTGCGCTTCTGGGCATGCTCGCCGGCGCGATCGTGGTGATCGTGGCGGTACTGTACTGGGCCTTCCGGCCGACGTATGTGCCGCTGTTTCCGCGCATGGAAAGCGAGGAGGCAGCGGAAGTCGTGCAGGCGCTGTCCCAGGCCGGTATTTCATACCAGGTGGACGCCACGACCGGACAAGTGAAGGTGCCCCAGGGGGATCTGGCCGAGGCGCGACTGCAGCTGGCATCGGAAGGCCTGCCGCGCTCGGGCGATGTGGGCTTCGAGCTGCTGCAGGAAGACACCGGGCTGGGTACCAGCCGTATGGTGGAGGGGGCGCGCTTTCATCGCGCGATGGAGGGCGAGCTGGCGCGCACCGTTGCGTCTCTGGACGCGGTCGAACGGGCACGCGTGCATATCGCGCAGGCCGAACAGTCGGTATTCGTGCGCGATCGCCGCCCGGCCACTGCCTCGGTGGTTGTTCATCTCCGGGGTGGTCGCTCGCTTTCCGAGTCGCAGGTGGCCGCGGTCGTGCATCTGGTGGCCTCCAGCACCTCGGAGCTCGAGGCGGAGCGGGTGACGGTGGTCGATCAGCGTGGCCGCCTGTTGACGCAGGATGGGGCCGATCGTGGCGGCATGGCCAGCAGTGACCGCCTGTCGTTCTCGCGCGAGGTCGAACAACGCTACGCCGAGCGCATCCACGATCTGCTGGCGCCGATCGTGGGTTCGGACAAGGTGCGCGTCCAGGTCAATGCCGATATCGATTTCTCGCAGGTGGAACGCACCGAGGAGCTCTACGATCCCGAGACCATCGCGCTGCGTTCGGAGCAGACGCGCGAGGACGAGCGCACCGGGATGGATGGTGGGCCGGCGGGAGTCCCCGGCGCCCTGACCAATCAGCCGCCGGAGGGCGGGGCGGTTGAGGGCACTGAGGGTGAGGTGGCCCCGGCGCCGCTGCCGACGAGCCGCAGCGCCAACGTTACGCGTAACTACGAGGTCGATCGACGCATCAACCATATCCGCGAGGCGCCGGGCGGTATCCGCCGGGTGTCCACCGCGGTCGTGGTGGACTTCCGTGAGCAGCTGGGCGAGGACGGAGCCAGCGAGAGCGTGGCGCGCGATGCGGAGGAGCTGGAAAGGATCGAAGCGCTGGTGCGAGAAGCGGTTGGATTCTCGGAGGCCCGAGGCGATACGCTGAACGTCGTGACGGCGCCCTTTGAGGCCCCGGCGGAAGAAATGATCGAAGACGAGGTGCCGTTCTGGTCTCAGTCGTGGTTCCTCGAGATGGTCAAGATCGGCGCAGGCCTGTTGTTGGCGTTGATTCTGTTGCTCACGGTGGTTCGCCCGGCGCTCAAGCAGCTGATGGCAAGCCCGCCGCGTGATCCGCGGGCCGACCAGCAAAGGGCGCTGACGGACCAGTCGGACGAAGATAGTCCCGGTGCGCCGGCGGGCTCGCAGTCGGCCGTGGCCGCACTGACGGGCCCCAAGGGGCCCGATCAGCAGGAGATGGATCTCGAGGCGGTACGCGAGATGGTGCGCGAGGATCCGAAGCGCGTGGCGCAGGTAATGAAGACCTGGTTGGGTGATGATGGCCGTTGACAAGCAACCCAAGAAGCTCGATGGCGCGGAACGCGCCGCGGTGTTCATGATGAGTCTCGGCGAGGATGCCGCCGCCGAGGTCATGCGCCATATGGGGCCCAAAGAGGTCCAGAAGATCGGGACCGCGATGGCCTCGATGGACCGCATCTCGCGCGCGGATGTGGACTCCGCGCTGCACGAGTTTTCCGCGCATGTGCAGGAGCAAACGGCGCTCGGCGTGGGTGCGGACGAGTACGTGCGCAGCGTGCTGGAGAACGCCCTTGGCGAGAAGGCCTCGGGCGTCATCGACCGGATCCTGCTGGGGCGCAATTCCAAGGGGATCGAGGCCCTTAAGTGGCTGGACCCGCGCGCGATCGCCGACATGCTGCGTAACGAACACCCACAGATCGTCGCGATCGTCCTGTCGCACCTGGATTCCGATCAGGCATCGGACACGCTGCAATACCTGCCTACCCGCGTGCAGACGGACGTCGTGATGCGAATCGCGACGCTGGACGGCATCCAGCCGCAGGCGCTGCAGGAGCTGGATGAAATCCTCGATCGTCAGCTTTCGGGGAATGCCGCCAGCAAGACCTCGATGCTGGGTGGGGTTCGCACGGCGGCCAACATCATGAATCTGATGGAAGGGTCGCGCGAGGCCGAGATCATGGAATCCATCAAGGAGTCCGATTCGGACCTTGGCGGGCGGATCGAAGAAGAGATGTTCGTCTTCGAGAACCTGGTGGATATCGACGATCGCGGCATCCAGACCCTGTTGCGCGAGATCTCGACAGACTCGTTGGTGCTGGCCATGAAGGGCGCCGAAGAGGAGCTCCAGGACAAGATTTTCCGCAATATGTCGAAGCGTGCGGCCGAGATGCTGCGTGAGGATCTGGAGGCCAAGGGCCCGGTCCGCGTGAGCGAGGTCGAGGCGGCGCAGAAGGAGATCCTGGCGGTGGCCCGTCGCCTCGCCGAGAACGGCGAGATCGTGCTCGGCGGGCAGGGTAGCGAGGCGATGTTGTGACATCCCGTCCCGGCGCCCAGGTGCGGGTCCATGACCCCGACGCGTCGGTTTGGGAACCGCCAGAGATTGGCGATGAAGGCCTGCGGCCGCCCCGACGACTGCCCACGGCCGCCGAGATCGAGGCGATCGAGGAACAGGCACGTCAGAATGGCTTCGAGGCCGGATACGCCGAAGGCCACGAGGTCGGGAAACAGGAGGCCGAGAAGGCCGCGCGGGCAAAGTCGGACAAGCAGCTGCGCGAGACGGTCGCCAGACTGGAGTCACTGGCGGGTGGGCTGACCGACCCGTTGGCCGAAGCAGCCGACCAGCTGGAGCCGGAGCTGCTGGCGTTGACCGTCGCCCTGGCCCGCAAAGTGCTGTCTGCCGAGCTGGAGACCCGACCGGAACTGATCGAACAGGTATTGCATCAGGCCTTGGCACAACTGCCTGGGCGGAATCAGGAAGTGCGGGTGCATGTGCACCCGGATGACCGCAACCTGCTGGAAGAGTATGTCCAGTCGCTGGATACGCGGGTGCGCTGGGTCGCGGATACGAACCTTGTTCGGGGTGGCTGCCGCGTCGAGTCGGGCGCGGCGTTTGTGGACGCCTCGCTGGAGCGCCGCCTGCAACAGGCGGTCGAGGCGGTCTGGGGCGATCTGGCTGAGCCTGCCCGTTCGACGGCGCCCGAGGATGCTTCGGTATCGGAGGACGATTCATGAGCTCGCCCCTCGATACCCTGCGCAAGCGTGGGCAAGAGCAACTGACCACCGGGCTTCTGGATCGTCTGCAGCAGTCGCGTGGCCGGCTGGAGCGCGTGCAACCGCCACAGTCCGAAGGCCGCCTGTCGCGGCTGACGGGCCTGACCTTCGAGGCCGAGGGGTTGCGCCTTCCGATGGGTGGCCGGGCGCTGATCCACGGCGAGAATGGCGCGGCCGTCCCGGCCGAGGTGGTGGGGTTCCAGAACGACCGCACCTTTCTGATGCCGGAGGAGCTTGCCTCGGGCCTGACGCCCGGTGCGCGCATCGAACCACTCGATATCCAACGCGAGATCCCGGTCGGGGACGCGCTGCTCGGGCGCGTGATCGATGCCAATGGCCAGCCGCTGGATGGCAAAGGGCCCTTGCGCGCGCGTGACCACAGTCCGCTGTCGGGGCGGCCGATCAACCCGCTACAGCGGGCTCCGGTGCGGGAACCGCTGGATGTCGGGATTCGCTCGATCAACGGCCTGCTGTCGGTCGGCCGTGGGCAGCGGCTGGGCCTGTTCGCCGGGTCCGGTGTCGGGAAGAGCGTTCTGCTCGGGATGATGACACGCAACACTGATGCCGATGTGATCGTGGTCGGGCTGATCGGTGAGCGTGGGCGCGAAGTAAATGAATTTATCCACGAGATCCTGGATGAGGAGTCACGCCAGCGCACCGTGGTCGTGGCAGTGCCCGCCGACCAGTCGCCGCTGCTTCGCCAGCACGGGGCCTGGGTAGCCACCACGGTGGCGGAGTCGTTCCGCGACCGGGGGCTCAATGTACTGCTGTTGATGGATTCGCTCACGCGTTTTGCCCAGGGGGCGCGCGAGATCGCGATGGCGATTGGCGAGCCACCGGCCTCGAAGGGCTACGCCGCCTCGGTGTTCGCGCGTCTGCCGCAACTGGTGGAGCGGGCCGGCAACGGGGATGTGGGCGGTGGTTCGATCACGGCGTTCTATACGGTGCTCGCCGAGGGCGATGACCAGAACGACCCGATTGTGGATGCGGCGCGTGCGATCCTCGACGGGCACGTGGTCCTGTCGCGCGAGATCGCGGAGACCGGACGCTATCCCGCGATCGACGTGTCGGCGTCGGTCTCGCGAGTGATGAGCGCGCTGATCACGCCGGAGCACGAGCAGGCGGCCCGGCGATTCCGGGATCTCGCCTCGACCTACATGCGCAACCGCGACCTGATCGCCGTGGGCGCCTACCGCAGGGGAGCGGATCCGCATCTGGATGAAGCGGTGGCGATGCACGAGCGGCTGGAGGCCTACCTTGGGCAGGGTCGCGACGAGGCGGTCGGGTTTGATCAGGCCCGCGACGAACTGCTGGCCTTGATCGGGGGCGCCTGAAATGGATTCTCGGCGCTTGGAACGTCTTCTGCGTCTGCGACGCATCGAAGAGAGTGAAGCCACGCGTCAACTGGGGGCGCGGTTGCAGCAACTGGACGCGGTCGAGACCCAGCGGACCCAGCTGGAGGGCTATCAGCTCGAGTATCTCCGGGCGCCACTGCCCGATGACACGAATCAGCTCAAGTGGCTTTCCGGGATGCGGGATCAACTGCGGCATGCACTGGAACAGCAAGACCTTCGCGCGCAGGCCGCAGGCGCCCAGGCGGAGCAGGCACGCCAGGAGTGGCTGCTCCGCCACCGGGCGGTGATGTCCCTGGAAAAGCTCCTGGAGCGCCGCATTGCAGAACAGGAGCGGGTGGCCGATCGCCGTCGCCAGCATGAGCAGGACATGTGGGCGACACGGCAGGTGCACACGCGCACGCAGGAGACGAACAACGACTGGCAAGAATCTTGAATGAGCTGACCAGGAATGCCCATCAAAGGCGTACGAGCCGGGCAATGACTCAGAGGATCCATTGATGATCGCGACAGGCAATGCCGGCCAGGGGATGATGCCGCTGCTGCAGTTGTTGGGGGGTGGCAGTGACCTCAAGGACCTTCAGGCGCTCGAAGGCCTCGAAGGGTTGAAGGACCTGAAAACCGCAGAAGGCGAGGGTTTCCTCGATATTCTTCAGCCACAGCTCGAGGCGCTGCTGGCCGATCTGGGCGTGGGTGAAGAGGAGCTTGAAGGGCTCGATCTGGAGGGCATGCTGGCCCGCTTGCAAGCCCTGATGGACGGAGGCGAACTGGCCGTCGAGGTGGAATCGGGCGGCAAGGATTTGCCGCTGGCCGCGCTCATGACGGCAGTGGATGATCGCCCCGGTCCGTCCGTTGCACGTATGGAGCGCGGCGAAGGCAACGGTGGCGCGCGCGAGATCAAGCCGTTGCCTGCAGCGGTCATGCGGCTGTTCCTCGAGTCCAGCCAGGGCTCGGCTGCTTCAGGCGGCGGGGCGGGCACCGAGCTGCTCGGTCCGAACAGCCGCCTTTCGCGCGAGAATGTTCTGGAGCTGCTGGCGCAATGGATGTCCCAGGGGACTGATACGCAAAGGGCGCAGGGACGCGCGGAACCTCTGGCCGGCATTCTGCCGGCGCATGTACAGGCTGCGGAAGGCAGCGAGGGTTCACGCAGCTCGTTGCGCCTGGACCTGGCTCGGCTGCTGCAGCCGGGTGGCGAGCGCGAGCTGACGGACCAGATCCGCATGCTGGCGCGTGCCCAGGGCGGCCGTACCGAGATCAAGCTGCACCCGCCGCAGCTGGGGACACTCGATGTCCGCCTGAACGTGGACGGTGATCGAGCCACCGTCCAGTTCATCAGTGCAAATCCGGTGACCCGCGAGGTTCTGGAGGCGGCGATGCCTCGGCTGCGCGAGAGTCTCGCCCAGAGCGGCCTTACGCTCGAGGATGCGACCGTGTCCGATCAGGCGGCCGAAGAGCGTGAAGGTCAGCAGGAATTGGCTGACGGGCAGCGGGCCGGGCGCGAGGCCGATGAGTCCGAGGCCGAGGAAGAGCAGGCGACGGGTAGCACCCTTTCTATCCTGAACCGCCGGCTTGACCTGTTCGCCTGAGTAAGTCCGTTTGCAAAAGACCGGGTGCGTAAACCCGCCCGGTCGTTCCCAACCTCGGTTGTTGTGCCGCCAAGATCCCGTCTTCTGCCGGGTTCGGGGCGGCTGAATCTTGACGATCCCCTTTTTAATTCCCGGCTGCACCCCTCCTGTGCTCTCCTCGTTACCGCTTAAGCGTCGGAAATCATTACATAAATTAATTTTGGCACTGCCTTTGCTATGAGTTCAGGCAATAGTCAGCGCGATCCCGTGCCGTCAACATGGACGGATTCACGAATCTCGAGGGTGGGAAATGGCGGAGAAGGAAGTCGAACTGGGTGGAGAAGGCGCCGGCAATAAGGGCAAGAAGGGGCTGCTCTGGATTGTCATTTTGCTGGTGCTCGTGTTCGCCGGGGCCGGCGCGGCGGCTGCGTGGTTTTTCTTGTCCGGCGGTGGCGAGGAAGAGACCGGTGAAGAAGGCCCGGCCGAGCGTCACTATCACGGGCTGGAGCCGATGACCGTGAACATTGATGGGCCCGGACGCATTCGCTATCTCCGGGTCGAGCTAAGCGTCGTCACCACCGACCCCGAGGTGATTGAAGCACTGGAGCGGCATATGCCGGCCGTTCGCAACGATGTGCTGGGCCTGCTTGGAGAGAAACACTACGACGACCTCAATACGCGTGACGGGAAGGAATCGCTTGCCGAGGAGCTGCGCGAGGCGATCGCCGAGATCCTTGAGGAGCGGGACGCACCACATGATGTGGAAGCGGTGCGCTTTAACGAACTGGTCATGCAGTAGGCAGAACCATGGCGCAAACGGACATCCTCAGCCAGGACGAGATCGACGCCCTCCTTCATGGGGTCGATGACGGCGATATCGAAACGGATGACCCGTTTCCGAATGACGGAGAGGCCCGCGAGTTCAACTTCGCGACGCAGGATCGGATCGTGCGTGGGCGGATGCCCACGCTGGAGATGATCAACGAGCGCTTTGCACGACACCTCCGGGTACGCCTGTTCAATATGCTGCGTCGCTCTGCGGAGCTCTCCGTGGTCGGCACTCGGGTCTCGAAGTTCTCGGAGTACATGCACTCCTTGTTCGTGCCGACCAGCCTGAACCTGGTGCGGGCGCATCCGCTGCACGGGACTGGTCTGTTCGTGTTCGACCCGAAGCTGGTGTTCATCCTGGTCGACAACTTCTTTGGTGGCGACGGTCGCTACCACACGCGCATCGAGGGACGGGATTTCACGCCGATGGAGATGCGCGTGGTCCACGGCATCCTCGAAGGCGCATTCGAGGACATGGTCAAGGCCTGGCAGCCGGTGATGGATCTGCGCTTCGAGTTCCTGAACTCGGAGGTGAACCCGCAGTTCGCCAATATCGTCTCGCCCACCGAGATCGTCGTGATCAGCGAGTTCCATATCGAGCTCGATGGTGGCGGCGGCAATCTGCATTTCACCTTGCCGTACTCGATGATCGAGCCGATCCGCGAGCAGCTGGATACCGGGCTGCAATCGGACCGGTCCGACGTGGATCAACGCTGGATGAAGGCGCTGGAAGAAGAGATTCAGGACGCGGAAGTCGAGGTGAGCTCCACCCTGACCGAGACCGAAGTGACGGTGCAGGAGCTGCTCGACATCCAGCCGGGCGACATCATCCCGATCAATCTCCCCGAGACCGTTACCTTGAGAGTCGAAGATATCCCGCTGTTTCGTGGGAAGTTTGGCGTATCCGATGGCAAGAATGCGATCCAGGTGACGGATCGCATTATCAAGCGATAGAGGGCTGCACCCATGGCAGACACCGAAGACAACAAGAAAGACGACGAGAGCCTGGCTTCCAGTGAGGACAGTGACGTGACCCCGGAGGCAGCCGAAGGGGAATCCGAAGAGGACCAGGACGCCCTGGCGGACGAATGGGCCGCAGCGCTGGCCGAGCAGAAGGACACCGACGGTGAGCCGGCCGCCGATCCGGACGAGCTGTTGAATCAGGCCCAGGCCAGCAGTAGCGGAAGTGAATCGGCCGATCCCCTGATGGGAGCGGAGAAAAGGGAGCGCAAGCACAAGCCCGATCCGGAGGCCGAACCTCTGAAGCCGGAGGAACTGGCGGCGTCGGCCGGCATGTCGGCCGAGGACATTAATCTGCAGATGGTGCTGGATGTGCCGGTCACCATCTCGATGGAGATCGGTCGCAGCCGCATCCCCATTCGCAATCTGCTGCAGTTGAACCAGGGGTCGGTGGTGGAGCTCGACCGACTCGCGGGGGAGGCGTTGGATGTGCTCGTGAACGGGACGCTCATCGCGCATGGCGAGGTGGTCGTGGTCAACGAGAAGTTCGGCATACGGCTGACTGACGTGATCAGCCCCAGTGAACGCATTCGCAAGCTCAAGTAACTGATGAAACTACGATTTGCACATTGGCTGGCAGTCCTCGGACTGACCGGCACAGGGGGGCTCTGGCCTGCGATTGGCCTCGCCGAGGAGGCGAACGGCGGGATCTCGGCCGCCGCCCACCTGACGCAGATGATCGGCGGGCTGGTCATCGTGATCATCGCGATCGTCGTTCTGGGCTGGATTCTTCGCCGGACCCAGGGTGGCCTGAGCCGGGGTTCGCAGACCATCGAGCTGGTGGCGGTGCGCTCGGTGGGGACGCGCGAGCGCCTGATGCTGGTCCAGGTAGGGGAGGAGCAGGTCCTGATCGGGGTCGCACCCTCGGGGATGCGGACCCTGCACACGCTGCGGGAGCCGGTCAGCGTCGAGGAGGCAACGACGCCTGACTTCTCCAGTGCGCTGCGCCGAGCCGTCTCGGGTCGGCGCGAGGCGGGAGGCGAGCGGTCGTGATGGCGGGTCGGCTCAGGTACCTGCCGCGCGCCGTTCTGGCGCTGGCGCTGTTGCTGCTTCCGGGGCTGGCCTGGGGTCAGTTCGGCGGCGAGGGGATCGAGGCGCTGACGGTGACCACCGACGGCGAGGGCGGCGAGACCTATTCCGTCACCCTGCAGATCCTGCTGCTGATGACGCTGCTGACGTTGTTGCCGGCGGCGCTGATCATGATGACGGCATTTACCCGCATCCTCGTGGTGCTGGCGATCCTGCGCCAGGGGCTGGGGACGACGCAGACCCCCTCGAACCAGATCCTCATTGGCCTGGCGTTCTTCCTCACCCTGTTCGTGATGGCACCCGTATTCGACGAGATCTACGAGAGCGCCGTGGTCCCGTACATGAACGAGGAGATGGGGACCGAAGAAGTCCTGCAGGCCGGTGTGCAGCCCCTTCGCGAATTCATGCTCGCGCACACCCGCGAGAGCGATATCCGCATGTTTGCCGAGATCAACGGCATCGACGGATTCGAAGACGCTGATGACATCCCGTTGCGCCTGCTGGTGCCGGCTTTCGTAACCAGCGAACTGAAGACGGCCTTCCAGATCGGATTCCTGATCCTGATTCCGTTCCTGATTATCGACCTGGTGGTGGCGTCCGTCCTGATGTCGATGGGGATGGTCATGTTGTCGCCGCTGATCATCTCGCTGCCGTTCAAGGTGATGCTGTTCGTCCTCGTCGATGGCTGGGCGCTGATGATGAACACGCTTGCCACCAGCTTCTTCGTTTAGGGGGATACGCGATGACACCCGAAATGGTGGTTGATGTCGGGCGCGAGACGCTCACGGTCGTGGTCCTGCTGGCCGCGCCGCCGCTGCTGACGGCCCTGGCCGTGGGCCTGGCGATCGGGATGCTGCAGGCCGCGACCCAGATCCAGGAGATGACGCTGTCCTTCATCCCCAAGCTGCTGGCGATGTTTGCCGCCTTGCTGATCTCCGGACACTGGATGCTGGCGCTGATCATCGAATACACGGAGCGACTCTATGATGCCGCGCCGGGCATGGTGGGGTAGGCAGCCGTGAACCTCGCCATGGAGCAGATCCTCGTGTGGGTGGGGGCGGTCATGTGGCCGTTTGCCCGCATTGGGGCGATGCTCCTGGTGATGCCGGTGTTCGGCGGTGATCAGCTCACCGCGACGGTGCGCATCCTGTTTGCCCTGGTGCTGGCGATCTTCGTGGCCATGCAGGGGCCGGCGCTGCCAGCAGTGGACCCGATCAGCATCGAGGGCGTGGTGGTGACCGTGCACCAGATCCTGATCGGTCTGGTGATGGGCTTCATCCTGCAGATGGTCTTTTCCGCACTGACGCAGGCCGGCGAGGTGATCGCACTGTCGATGGGTCTTGGTTTCGCCTCGATCGTGGATCCGGCACAGGGCGTGCAGGTGCCGGTGGTCTCCACGATCTTCGTGATCATGGCCACGTTGATCTTCCTGGCAATGAATGGGCATCTGATCGCGCTCGAGCTGCTTCTGACCAGCTTCGAGACGCTGCCGGTCGCCCCCTCGGGGCTGGATGCCGAGGCGCTGGCGTCGCTGATCGCGTTTGGCAGTGTCATGTTCCAGGGGGCCGTGCTGGTTGCGATCCCGGCGGTGGCCTCGCTGCTGCTGGTCAACCTGTCGATGGGGGTGATTACCCGGGCCTCGCCGCAGCTGAACATCTTCGCGGTGGGCTTTCCGATGATGATCCTGATGGGCTTCATCCTGCTGATGCTGACCATGCCCGGGTTGCCGGAGCGGCTTGGGGATCTGTTGTTCGAAGGTTTTGGCCTGATGCAAGCGATGCTGGGGTTCTAGGATGGCCGAGAACGAGAGCGGACAAGAGAAAACCGAACAGCCGACTCCGAAACGCCTGCGCGAGGCGAAGGAGAAGGGTCAGGTCCCGCGTTCGCGGGAGCTGTCGACCTTCCTCGTACTGATGGCGGCCGGCGGATTCATGACGTTCTTCGGCCCGACGATGGGCGGGCAGCTGGCCGAACAGACGGCCGGGCGCTTCGACATCGAGCGTGATCTGGCCTATGACAGCTCGCTGCTGCTGCCGTATCTGTCGGAACAGATCTTTATGACGTTGCGCACGCTGCTGCCGCTTTTTGGCGTGCTGATGGTCGCGGCGGTACTGGCGCCCATCCTGATCGGCGGCGCCAACTTCTCCTGGCAGGCGGCGAAACCCAAGGCCTCCAAGCTGAACCCGCTCAAGGGTCTCAAGCGCATTTTTTCGTGGCAGGGTTTGATGGAGTTTGGCAAGACCTTCGCCAAGTTCGTGCTCATCGCGGGTGTCGCGATGTCGGTGTTGTGGACCTTTTCGGATCGCCTGCTGATGCTCGGCTACGAGCCCCTTGAGCAAGCGATCGCGCACGCGGCGCAGCTGGCGCTGGGGACGTTCGTGGCGGTCTCGGCCGCACTGATCCTGGTGGCCGCGATCGACGCGCCGTTTCAGATGTGGAACCACCAGAAGCAGCTGCGCATGACGCGCCAGGAGCTGAAGGACGAGTACAAGGAGACCGACGGCAAGCCGGAGGTCAAGCAGAAGATCCGGCAGCTGCAGCAGGAGATGGCGCAGCGCCGGATGATGGAGGAAGTCCCGAAGGCCGACGTGGTCATCACCAACCCGACCCACTACGCGGTAGCGATTACCTACGAGGCCTCGCGCATGGCTGCGCCGAAGCTCGTGGCGAAGGGCGTGGACGAGGTCGCGGCGTCGATCCGCGCGGTCGCGGACGAACACAAAATCATTCGCGTCGAGGCACCCCGGGTGGCGCGTGCAATCTACTTCACCACGGACCTGAACCAGGAGATCCCGAACGGGCTGTTCGTCGCAGTCGCGCGCATCCTCGCCTACGTCTATCAGCTGAAGCGCGCGGATGCAGACGTCGCGATGCCGGATGACCTGCCGGTGCCGGAAGACTATCTCGATCCGCAGCAGCCGCGCGGCCGTCGGAGGAACCGCTAATGGCCTTCTTCGACCGCCTGGGGACTGTCGGCAAGTGGGGCCTGGGGGCGCCGATCCTGCTGATCGCGATGCTCTCGATGATGGTGCTGCCGCTGCCGCCCATCGCCCTGGATGTCCTGTTCACCTTCAACATCGCGCTGTCGCTGGTCGTGATCATGGTCGCGGTCTACACGCCGCGGCCGCTGGAGTTCGCGGTCTTCCCGACCGTGCTGCTGGTCGCCACCTTGCTGCGCCTGGCGCTGAACGTGGCCTCCACGCGCGTGATCCTGCTGGAGGGGCATACCGGCACTGACGCCGCGGGCCAGGTCATCCAGGCCTTTGGCGATTTCGTCGTGGGCGGCAACTACACCGTCGGTCTGGTGGTGTTCGCCATCCTGATCATCATCAACTTTGTGGTGGTGACCAAGGGCGCCGGGCGTGTCTCCGAAGTGAGTGCTCGATTCACCCTGGATTCCATGCCGGGCAAGCAGATGGCGATCGACGCCGACCTGAATGCCGGAATTCTGACCCAGGAAGAGGCGCGCAAGCGCCGCGAGGAGATCGCTAGCGAGGCGGACTTCTACGGCTCGATGGACGGTGCCTCGAAGTTCGTGCGCGGGGACGCAATCGCCGGGATTCTCATCCTGTTCGTGAACATCATTGGCGGCCTGACTATCGGCACGCTGCAGCACGGCATGTCGATGGGCGACGCCGCGACGAACTACGTGCTGCTGACCATTGGTGATGGTCTGGTCGCGCAGATCCCGTCGCTGGTGCTGTCCTCGGCCACCGCGATCATCGTGACCCGTGTCTCCAGCACCCAGGACATGGGCCAGCAGGTGTTCGGGCAGATGTTCTCCAACCCGCGCGTGCTGTACGTGGCGGGTGGCGTGATCGCCGCGCTGGGGCTGGTGCCGGGTATGCCCAATGCCGTATTCCTGGGTCTCGCCTCGCTGGCCATCGGATCGGCCTACCTGATGCAGCGGCGCGAGCGCGAGCAGGCCGTGGAGGTGGAGCGCGTGCCTGACGAAGCGGCGGACACCAGTCCGGAAAATCGCGATCTCACCTGGGACGACGTGCCGCCGATCGACCTCGTCTCCCTGGAAGTCGGCTATCGTCTGATCCCGCTGGTGGATCGCACCCAGGACGGTCAGCTGATGGGGCGGATCAAGGGTGTGCGCCGCAAGCTCTCCCAGGAGCTGGGGTTCCTGCTGCAACCGGTCCATATCCGCGACAACCTGGAACTGAGTCCGAATGCCTATCGCATCTCCCTGCTGGGTGTCACGGTGGCGGAGGCCGAGGTCTTCCCCGATCGCGAGCTGGCGATCAATCCGGGCGAGGTGTTCGGCACCGTTCCGGGCACGCCGACCAAGGATCCGACCTTCAATCTGGACGCCTTGTGGATCGATCCGGCGGATCGCGATCAGGCGCAGGGCGCCGGCTACACCGTGGTCGACTGTTCCACCGTGATCGCCACGCATCTGTCGCAGGTCTTCCGCGAGAACGCCCATCGCCTGATTGGTCACGAAGAGGCCCAGCATCTGCTGGACCAGCTGGCACGGCATTCGCCGAAGCTGGTCGAGAATCTGGTGCCGAAGACACTCTCGCTGTCGGTAATCCTGAAGGTGCTGCAGAACCTGCTGGCCGAGCAGGTCTCGATCCGCGACCTGCGCACGATCGCCGAAACCCTGGCAGAGGAGGGCGTGAAGAGTCAGGATCCCGGCGTTTTGACTGCGGCCGTGCGTGTCTCGCTGTCGCGCTCGATCGTGCAGGACCTTGTGGGACCGGACGATGAGCTGCCGTTGATCGCGCTCGACCCGTCGTTGGAACAGCTCTTGCATAAGTCTCTTCAGGGCAGTAATGGCGAGACCGTGGGGCTGGAACCGGGCCTGGCGGAACGCCTGCAGCGGTCGGTGTCCGAGGCGGCCCAGCGCCAGGAAGCCAGCGGGCAGCCGGCCATCCTGGTGGTGGCCCCGGAGATCCGCTCCTGGATTGCCGGGTGGCTCCGCGGAGCCGTGCGCAGCCTGGCGGTGCTGGCCTTTACCGAGATCCCCGATAACCGGCGGATCCGCGTGGTGGCCACGGTGGGCCAGGAAGACTCGGCCCGGCAGGCAACGCCCACAGGTGCCTGAGACGAACAGTAGCGATCGGATACGAGAGGGAAACACTGATCAGTGTTTTCCTTGAGCGGAGCGGGAGAACAGAGATGAATGTGAGACGGTACCGGGCACGCGACATGCGCGATGCGATGCGGCAAGTGCGTGAACAGCAGGGCGAGGATGCCGTGATCCTGTCGAGCCGCCGTGTCGATGGTTGGCTGGAGGTTGTCGCGGCGCTGGAAGATGGCGACGCGGGGGTCTCGGAGCGCGAGCAGCAGGCTGCGGTGAACGCGGTCCATGCCCCGCGTGAGGCGCCGGCATCCGCCTCGCGTCCGAGCCCGGGCTCGGCCTGGCCCGCGGACCCCGAGCTCGCCGCGATGCGCCAGGAGCTGCGGGATCTGCGCAGCCTGCTCACTCGCCAGCACAGCGACAACGAGGCCGCACAGTGGGCGGCGCGGCATCCGCTGGCGGCGGAGTGCAAGGCGCGTCTGATGGACCGTGGGTTCAGCGAGTCACTGGCGCGCAGTCTCGCCGGGAGTATTCTCGACGACAGCACGGTGGAGCAGGCCTGGGAGAGGCTGCGCGCACGCCTTTCCGGGGCGATCGCGACCCGCCATCCGGACATCCTGGATGAAGGTGGCGTGCTGGCCCTGGTGGGGCCTACGGGGGTGGGCAAGACCACTACACTCGCACGCATTGCCTTGCGTCAAATCCGTCGTATGGGTGCGGATTCGGTTACGCTGGTCACACTGGACACCCAGCGCATTGGGGCCACGCGCCAGCTGCAGGCGTTCGCGCAGATGGCGGGCGTGTCATTGCGGGTGCTGCAGAGCCCGCGCGAGTTGCGCGACATGACCGCGCGAGCAGAGGATGGGCATCTGATTCTGGTCGACACCGCCGGGCAGGCACCTTCCGCGGTGGGCGACGAGTCGCTGTTTGCCGGCTGGCCGGACCATGTCCGGCGCGAGAGCTGGCTGGTCGTCTCCGCGACCACTCAGGCGGCGGCGCTGCGAAGGGTGCTGGATGCGTTCCGGAAGACGGAGCCATCGGCGCTGGTGCTGACCAAACTCGACGAAGCCGAACAGTTGGGGGAGACGTTGTCGGTATTGCTCGATCAACACCTTGGGCTCACGTTTGTCAGCGATGGACAGCGGATTGCCGAAGACTTCCACCGGGTCGAGACGGGCGATCTGACCCGGCGGGCGCTCGGCGAAGAGCGCGGCCCCGCGCGTCGATCCTCCCGCGATGAACGATGGACCGATGCAAGCCTGGCGGAGTTCTCGAATGCCGGCCGCAATGCGCCGTCGCCGCGCCGTACTCAGGATGCGGGCGTTCTGGAGATGATCCATCCGGTGGGGAAAGGACGCTATGCCACGCACTAATCAGCCGTTGAAGGTCATTGCGGTTGCCTCCGGCAAGGGCGGCGTCGGCAAGACCAATGTGTCGGTCAACCTGTCCGTGGCGCTCGCGCGGCTGGGCCGCGAGGTCATGCTGTTTGATGCCGACCTGGGGCTGGCCAATGCCGATGTGCTGCTCGGACTGCGACCCGAGCGCACCCTGCATGACCTGGTGACCGGACAGGTGGACGACCTCCAGGATGTGCTGATCGAGGGCCCGGAGGGGATCAAGGTCATCCCGTCGGCCTCGGGGATCGCGGCGATGGCGAATCTCACGCAGCTCGAGCACAACGGTTTGATCCAGGCATTCAGCGCCTATTCCAAGCCGCTGGATGTGCTGGTGGTGGATACGGCAGCGGGCCTGCAGGAATCCGTCACGACCTTCTGCCGGGCGGTCCAGGAGACCCTGGTTGTCGTCTGCGACGAGCCGGCGTCCATCACCGATGCCTATGCCTTGATCAAGGTGCTGCATCGCGATCATGGCATGCGGCGTTTCCGGCTGGTCACGAATATGGTCCAGGACCGCGCGGGCGCCGAGCGCTTGTTGCAGAAACTCACCACGGTTTGCGACAACTACCTGCCGGAAGTCATCCTGGATCTCGCCGGTTACATCCCGATGGACGAGCATCTGCGCAAGGCCGTACAGAAACGGGCACCGGTCGTGCAGCAATATCCGGGCAGCCCGGCGGCCAAGGCCTTTACCGAACTCGCCCGTGCGGTCGACCGCTGGCCGGTGGCCCGTGGTGCCGATGGTGGTGTCGGGTTTTTCGTCGAACGGATGCTGCAGAGCGCATGATGGCGACGCGTAATCGCCTCCACGGATACGAGAACGTGGCCGCAGCCGGCCACGAGCAGCGCGTCGCGGAACATATCGAGCTGGTGCACCGCATCGCGCACCATCTGATGGCTCGCCTCCCTTCCTCGGTCCAGGTCGATGACCTGATCCAGGCCGGCATGATTGGCCTGCTGGAGGCCGCGCGGCAATTCGAGGGCGGGCAGGGCGCGACGTTTGCGACCTACGCCGGGATTCGCATCCGTGGCGCGATGATCGACGAGTTACGCCGCAGTGACTGGACCCCGAGATCGGTGCACCGCAACAGCCGCAAGATCGCCGAGGCGATCCAGACGGTCGAGGCCAGGGAGGGGCGTGCGGCGCGCGGGGTCGAGGTGGCCGAGGAACTCGAGGTCCCGATCGACGAGTACTACTCGATGCTGCAGGACCATGCCGGCGCCCATCTGTTCGCGCTGGATGATCTGGGCGGCACCGATGGTGATGCGGACCGGGTGATCGAGGGGCAGGAGGCCTCGCCCTCGCGCACGATCGAGGCCGGGGAGTTTCGCGAGGAGCTGGCCGCCGCGCTGGGCGATTTGCCCGAACGCGAACGTCTGGTGTTGTCGCTTTATTACATCGAGGAGCTCAACCTGCGCGAGATTGGCGCGGTACTCGGGGTGACCGAGTCGCGCGTCAGCCAGATCCGCAGTCAGGCCGTTATCCGACTGCGCGCGCGCCTGGGCTCCTGGCTCGAAGACGGCGAGGCTTTGCAGTTATTCTGAAGGCCAAGCTCTAGTACTCATATGAATCATTTATCCCGGAGTGACCTGTGGACAAGGGAATGAAAATTCTCATCGTGGACGACTTCTCCACGATGCGACGGATCATCAAGAACCTGTTGCGTGATCTTGGCTTCAACAACACCCAAGAGGCCGATGACGGCAGCACGGCATTGCCGATGCTCCAGAACGGCGACTTCGATTTTCTGATTACCGACTGGAACATGCCCAATATGCCGGGCATCGACCTGCTGCGGGCGGTTCGTGCCGACGAGAAGCTGAAGACGATGCCGGTGCTGATGGTGACGGCGGAGGCCAAGCGGGATCAGATCGTCGAGGCGGCCGAGGCGGGCGTGAACGGCTACGTGGTGAAGCCCTTTACTGCGGAAACCCTCAAGGAAAAGATCGACAAAATATTCGAACGCATTGAATCCCAAGGCTAGTTTGGGATTCGGTGTCGAAGTCTCCTGGTCCAGACAAATGGATGGCCGGGGGATCGATCCCGGTCATCACGTTCGGGATGGGGAGCGAGCAAGGGGCTTTGGATGACAGACCAAGAACAATCGATCAGTGAGCAGCAAATCGCTCGCGCGCGGGAGCTCGTGCAGGTTCTGGAGGCAGGGGATGAGGTGGCCGCGCGCGCGTTGATCCAGGATCTGGCGCGCCCCTACGACCGGGAACTCTTCGACGAGCTCGGAAAGCTTACGCGCGACCTGCACGAGGCCTTGCAAAGCTTCCGGGGGGATTCGCGGCTGGTCGAGTTGACCCAGGCCGAGATCCCGGATGCCCGCGAGCGTCTCAATTATGTGGTCACGATGACCGAGAAGGCCGCGCACGAGACCCTGACCGCGATCGAGACGAGTCTCCCCATTGCCGAATCGTTCAGCCAGCAGGCCGGCCAACTGACGGCGAAGTGGACCCGTTTTCGCAATCGGCAACTCTCGGTCGACGAGTTCCGGGAATTCGCTCGTGAGCTGGACGAGTTTTTTGCTCAGGCCAACGACGATACCGAAGAGCTGCGCCGCCTGCTGTCGGAGGTTCTGATGGCGCAGAGCTACCAGGATATTACCGGGCAGGTGATCCGGCGCGTGATTCAGCTCGTGACCGACCTGGAGGAGAACCTGGTCACGCTGATTCGGCTGTCCAGCGGGCGTATGGAGACGGTCGAGGCTGCGGAGAAGACGCTGGATGACGATGCCGAGCGGCGTGAGGGCGATCGGCGTGGACACGGGCCAGCAGTGCCGAAGACTCAAGATTCCGGCCAGGATGTCGTTCAAGGACAGGACGAGGTGGACGATCTGTTGTCCAGCCTGGGCTTCTAGGTAGCCCGCTGATCCCTGAATCGGCGGCTTCCCGGCGCCCACCCCTCAACGGCAAGCCTCACCGGAACGGAGAGACCGAATGGCCATCGACCCCAACGACGAAATCCTTCAGGACTTCCTGATCGAGGCCGGGGAACTGCTCGAAGGACTCAACGAGCAGCTGATCGACCTGGAACAGCATCCCGATGACCGGGATCTGTTGAACGCGGTATTCCGCAGCTTTCACACGATCAAGGGTGGCGCGGGCTTTCTGAGCCTGGATCCGCTGGTGACCGTCTGCCATCACGCAGAGGATGTGTTTAATCTCCTGCGCAATGGGGAACGTCAGGTCGACGGTCACCTGATGGATACCATGCTGCGGGTCCTCGATACGTTGAACGTGATGTTTGGCGACCTCCGCTCCGGGGTCGATCCGACGCCCGCGGAGGCCGATCTCGTCGAAGACCTGCGGCGGATGGCCAAGAATGAAGACGTGGCCGGCAATTCCGAACCCGCCGCAATCGCGACGCCAGACGTGCCCCCCGAACCGGAGCCGGAACCGGCACCCCCCGCCGAGGTGGAAGCCACTGCGAAGGCTGGAGGGGATGAGTCGGGGCTGGTCGGTGCCGATGACGAGATTACCGATGACGAGTTCGAGGCCCTGCTGGATTCGCTGCACGGCGATGGTTCGCCGCAGGCGGCCCAGGACTCCGCTACGCCGTCGACTGAGGACGCCGGGTTGCCCGACACCGATTCGGATGCAGCCGGGCCAGGGGACGACGGCGAGGACCTGATTTCCGACGATGAGTTCGAGAACCTGCTGGACGAGTTGCAGGCACGAGGTCATGGGCCTCCTGCCACTGCAGCGCCGGCACCCGCTGTGACTGAGTCGTCCCCGCATGAAGAGCCGAGCGTGGAGCCCGAAGCCGCTGGCGCGACACAGGAACCGCCGGCTCCCGAAGCCAAGCCACAGGCGTCTTCGCCTGCGGCCGGGGCGGCCGGCGCCCGGCAGGCCCCTCAGGGCGAGGCCTCGGTCCGTGTGAACACCGAACGTCTCGACGAGATTATGAATCTGGTCGGGGAGCTGGTGCTCGTGCGCAACCGCCTGAGCATGTTGCGAACCCAGCACGTGGATGACGAGCTGGGCAAGGCCATTAGTTCGCTGGCGCTGGTCACGTCGGATCTTCAGACGTCGGTGATGAAGACCCGCATGCAACCGGTGAACAAGGTCTTCAATCGCTTCCCGCGCGTGATCCGCGATCTGTCGCGCAGCCTGGGCAAGGAGATCGAGCTGGAGATCTTCGGCGAGGACACCGACCTCGACAAGAACCTGGTCGAGGCCCTGTCCGATCCGCTGGTGCATCTGGTGCGCAACGCCGTGGATCATGGGATCGAGACTCCGGAGGTGCGCGAGAAGGCCGGCAAACCGCGCAAGGGTACGGTGGTGCTCGGCGCGGCGCAGGAAGGCGATCACATCGCCTTGCTGATCAAGGACGATGGGGGTGGCATGGATCCGCAGGCCCTGCGGCGCAAGGTCGTCGAGAAGGGTCTGATGGAACCCGCGATGGCCGAGCGGATGACCGATCGCGAGGCCTTCAACGTCATCTTCATGGCCGGGTTCTCCACCAAGACCGAGATCTCGGATGTGTCCGGTCGCGGGGTGGGGATGGACGTCGTCAAGACGAAGATCTCGCAGCTCAACGGCACCATCGAGATCGATTCCGAGATCGGTGTCGGGACCACGCTGCGGGTGAAGCTGCCGCTGACCCTGGCGATCCTCCCTGCATTGATGGTCATCCTCGACGGGCGGCGATTCGCGATCCCGCTGGCGTCTGTCTCGGAGATCCTGGACCTGGATCTGACCAAGACCCATTACGTGGATGATCAGGAGGTCATTGTCGTAAGAAATCAGGCGCTTCCGGTTCACTATCTCAAGCGGTGGTTGAAGCCGGGGTTCATCCCCGAAGCCAAACCGGAATCGCATGTGGTCGTGGTGCATACCGCGGATCGCAAGGTAGGGCTGGTCGTCGATGATCTGGTGGGGCAGGAAGAGGTGGTCATCAAGCCACTGGGGCAGAACCTGCAGGGCGTGAAGGGCCTGGCAGGCGCGACCATCACGGGTGATGGAGGGATTGCGCTGATCCTGGATGTCGCCGATCTCGTGGGTTTGTTGACGCACAAGATCCCGTCGGCGGGCCGCACCCGGCGGCCTGCGCAAACAATCGAGGGCTAAGGATGCCGGTTAAGGTACTGGTGGTGGATGACTCCGGGTTTTTCCGCCGCCGCATTAGTGAAATTCTGGACGCCGACGCGGGGATCGAGGTCGTCGGCAGCGCGGAGAACGGCGAGGAGGCGATTCGCAAGGTCAAGGAACTGGACCCGGATGTCGTGACCATGGATATCGAGATGCCCGTGATGGACGGCATCACCGCGGTGCGCCGGATCATGGCCGAGAACCCCCGGCCGGTACTGATGTTCTCGAGTCTGACCACCGAGGGGGCCCAGGCGACCCTGGATGCGCTTGAGGCAGGGGCGGTGGACTTTCTGCCGAAGCGCTTCAGCGACATCGCGTCCGATGAGGACAGCGCGCGCATGCTGCTGCGCCGGCGGGTGCGCAGCCTTTCGCGCAGCCGGGCCCGTTCGGTCAGCCAGCCAGGGAGCGTGCGACCAGCGGTCGAGGCCCGCCCTTCTGCGCGTCGTGAAGAGTCCGACCGCAAGGCGGCCGAGGTACAGCGACAGGCCCCGCCGGTCAGTCGGCCCGCCGTGCCGCTGCGGCAGGTCCGCGCGGTGCTGATCGGGACGTCCACCGGGGGGCCGGTGGCCTTGCAGGAAGTGCTCAAGGCCCTGCCGGCGAACTTCCCACAGCCGATCTTGCTGATTCAGCACATGCCTGCGAGCTTTACGCCGGCCTTCGCGGAGCGCCTGGACGCCATGTGCCAAATTCGGGTCAAGCAGGCACAGGATGGCGATGTCATGCGCCCTGGGGTGGCCCTGTTGGCCCCCGGCGGTCTGCAAACCACGCTGGAGCGCGGCAGCCAGACAACGGTGCGCGTGACCGAGAGCCCGTTGGGCACGATCTACAAGCCCAGCGTGGATGCCGCGTTCAGCTCGGCGGTCGAGGCCTTGCGCGGGCAGGTGCTCGCCGTGGTGCTAACCGGGATGGGCGCAGATGGCCGCGAAGGTGCGCGGGCTTTGAAGACCGCCGGGGCGCAGGTCTGGGCACAGGACGCGGCCACCTCGGTGGTGTATGGGATGCCGGCTGCAGTCGCAGAGGCCGGGCTCGTGGATCAGGTGTATCCGTTGCCGGATGTGGGTCCGGCACTGGTCAAGGGGTTCTGCTAGATGGATATCCTGAGCCTCATCGGGATCACCCTGGGGCTCGTCGCGGTGCTCGGGGGGAGTATCGCGAAGGGGAGTGGTCTGGGCGCACTCTGGAACGCGGCCGCGTTTGTGATCGTGGTCCTGGGGACGCTGGGGGCAACCCTCGTGCAGGCGCGCATGGCGGTGTTTCTTCACGGGATGCGCATTCTGCCCTGGGCATTCAAGCCGCCGCGGATCGACAACGAGGCGATGCTGGCTCGCATCGTGGAGTGGTCCAACGTGGCACGCAAGGAAGGGCTGCTGGGTCTGGAGACGCTGGCCGACGAGGAGACCGACGAATTCGCGCGCAAGGGGCTGCAGTTGCTGGTGGATGGCTCCGAGCCGCAGACCATCCGCCAGATCCTCGAGGCGGATCTGGACAACCGCGAGCATTTTGATACCCAGGGGGCCAAGGTATTCGAGAGCATGGGGGTGTACGCCCCGACGCTTGGCATTGTCGGCGCGGTGATGGGTCTGATGGCGGTCATGCAGAACCTGGCTGACCCCAGCAAGCTGGGAGCGGGGATTGCCGCGGCCTTTGTCGCCACGATCTACGGGATTGCGTCGGCGAATCTGTTGTTCCTGCCGGTGGCGAACAAGCTGAAATCAATCATCCAGAAACGCTCGCAGCACCAGTTGATGCTGATGGAGGGGCTGATCTCCATCGCCGAGGGCGAAAACCCCCGCAACATTGAAAGCAAGCTTAGCGGCTTCATCCACGAGTGAGGTCGCGATGGCCCGGCGCAAACGCCCAGAAGAAGCGGAGAATCACGAGGCCTGGGCCATCCCCTATGGCGACCTGGTCACGCTGCTGCTGGCGTTTTTCGTGGTGATGTACGCGATCTCCTCGGTGGATGACGGCAAGTATCGTGTGCTGTCGGAGTCGCTGGTGGACGCCTTCCGGGCACCGGCGCAGACCGATCCGATCCAGGTGGGAGAACCGACGGTGTCGCGTGAGCAGTCCCTGGACGAGATGCGCGCGCTGGTTCCGATTGATGTGCAGCCCGGCATCGTTGACGACGGTGTAGCACCCATCGACATGGCCTTATCCGGGCTACTGGACGATGCGGGTACGGATGACGAGCTGCAGGAGTTCCTGGAGGCACTGGCCGAGGTCGCCGACGAGCTGGAAATGGCGATGGCCCCCTTGATCGAGGAGGGTGATCTCCGGGTAAGCCGCGAGGCGTACTGGCTGGAAATCGAGATCACCAGTCGGCTGTTGTTCGGGAGCGGTTCGGCTACGTTGAATCCCGAGGCCCGGGCCCTGCTGGACGAGGTCGGGGCGATCCTCGCGCCGCGGGTGTCGCGGGTGCACGTGGAGGGCCATACGGACAATGTCCCGATCCAGACGGCGGTCTATCCTTCCAACTGGGAGCTTTCTTCGGGGCGTGCCGCGGCCGTGGTGAGCGTGTTTGAAGACGCGGGCATCGAGCCGAAGAATCTGGTGGCCCTGGGATATGGTGAGCATCGTCCGGTCGCGAGCAATGATACCGAGCAAGGACGGGCGGAAAACCGGCGGGTGGCCATCGTGGTCCTGCCCGGCGCGCGCCCGCGCGAAGACGGGGCGCAGGAACCCGAGCAATTGCGCGAAGACCTTCCGCTCGCGCCGGGTGCACCAACGATGGATGGGGACGAGGGGGATACCGAGTGAAGATCTGGGCGGTGGCCAACCAGAAGGGCGGGGTGGGCAAGACCACGACCACAGTCACCCTGAGTGGCCTGTTGTCGGGTCCGGAACAGCGCGTCCTGATGGTCGACGTCGACCCCCATGGCTCGCTGACGGCCTATTTCGGCCACGACCCGGAGACCGCCACCCGCGGTGTGTACGAGCTGTTCAGCCAGTGCGCAGAGGGGAAGCGTCCTGATCCGCGGGGGTTGATCCGCGAGACCCGGTTCCCGGGGCTGGACCTGCTGACGGCCAGTACGGCACTGGCCACACTCGACCGTCAGCTTGGTACGCGCAGCGGGATGGGCCTGGTGCTGCGCCAGGCGCTGGAGCAGGTCGCCGACCAGTACGACTACGTGCTGATGGACTGCCCGCCCATGCTGGGCGTGTTGATGGTCAATGCCCTGGCGGCCTGTGACGAGCTGCTGGTCCCGGTGCAGACCGAGTTCCTTGCCCTCAAGGGCCTGGAACGCATGATCAATACCCTGAAAATGGTCCAGAAGTCGCGCAAGGCCGAGTTGCAGTACCGGATCATTCCCACCCTGTTCGATCGACGCACGCGTGCCGCGCACGAGGCGTTGGCCGAGCTGCGCCGCCTTTATGGCGATGAGGTCTGGCCCGGCGTGATCCCGGTCGATACGAAGTTTCGCGATGCGTCGAGCGCAGGCCAGCCGCTGTGCTTCATGATTCCGGACGCCCGGGGCGTACTGGCGTACTCGGACTTGCTGGAGGCGATTGGCGGGCAGCTTTCGCAGCCTCATGCCCGGACCCGGAGGCAGAAGGGATGAACCGTTCGCGTGATGACAACCTGGCACTCAAGGCCGAACCTGAAGCCCTGCATGACTATTTTGGCAGCCTGCTGGACGAACCGGCGCCGATCGCCCCGGCGCACCTGCTGCGCCCGGATATCCTCGAACCGAGACCGGCGCCCGCTGAACCGGAGCCGTTAGACGAACCAGAGGTCCCCGTGGTGGCCGAAGCGGTCGCGCCCCCCGTGCCTCCGCGCACGATTGTCGAGAGTGACGAGTATCCGCGTCCGTCCGAGCGATTCTCCGCCCTGGTGCTGGAGGCCGGGAATCTGACCCTGCTGGCGCCGCTGGCCTCGCTCGGCGGCGTTGCGCCGCTTGGGGATCTGGATGTGCGCCCCACGCCCAACCACTCCGTCTGGTATCTGGGTCTGGCGGATACCAAACAGGGGCGAGTGCAGTTGATTGATCTCGCGGCCGTGGTGACCCCCGAGGATCGGGAATATGAGCCGGAGACAGCCCGCCATGTCGTGTTCCTGGCCGGTTCGCGCTTCGCGTTGGCCTGCCGCTCGATTCAGGGGACCCGCGTGATCGACCCTCAGAATCTGCGCTGGCGCAGTCACCGCAAGCGCCTGCCCTGGCTGGCCGGGGTGGAGCGGGAACAGATGGCCACCCTGCTGGACCTGGAGGCCCTCGACCGGACCCTGGACCAGGGCAGCTGGGAAATGGGCGGTACTCCGGACTCAAGCCGGGACGAGCGCGGCCGATAACGTATTCAGGAACCGAACACCGGGCCCGCAACAGGGTCCGCGAGCGACGAGGACGACATGAGCAGCGCACAAGACGTAGAAGCGATGGCCAAGGCCGATACGGCCCCGTATGTGACGTTCAGTCTCGCGGAGGAGACCTACGCGATTGACGTCCTGCAGGTGCAGGAGGTGCTGAAGGTCACCGAGATCGCGCCTGTTCCCGGTGTGCCGGACTATATCCTTGGCATTATCAACCTGCGGGGCAACGTCGTGACCGTGATCGACGCGCGCCGCCGTATGGGCCTGGAGGACCGCGAGCCGGACGAGGCCTCGCGCATCGTGATCATCGATGTCGACAACCAGAATGTCGGCATCCTGGTGGACTCGGTCTCGGAGGTCGTGCGGATCTCGCTGGATTCGGTCGAGCCCGCGCCGGAAGTCGGAAATGACGACAGTTCGCGGTTCATCCAGGGGGTGACGAGCACGGAGCAGGGGCTCACGATCCTGGTCGACCTGAACAAGCTCCTGTCTGACGAGGAATGGGCCCAGTTGCGGGAGCTGTAGAAACCGCGGGGCATTCGGCGAACTGGAACCGCCGCGTATTGGAGAGGATCAAACCTGAGAGTGGCTCCGAAACGCGGCATGCGGAGGGGAGGTGGGGCGATGGTGGATGAACTGCAGCCGGATCGTACGGTTCGCCCCGTGCAGCCGCCGACCACGAACTCCACGGTTCGCCCGGTCCATACGACCGTGCCCGGGCGGACGCTCAGTGATGACCACGACCGGGACCCCGTGCTGCGTCCGGCCGTAAAGCCTGCGCAACAGCGTTCCCCGCGCGACCGACGCCAGCGCCCCCGTAAGGGCTTGATCGACGATTACGCCTGACGGACCCCTCCAGTCGGCCCCGGGTGGTGTATCAGTGCATTTCACGCGACAATCGAGTCTGAGTCGCTGGGAGTATTGGGTCGATGGGGGAAGCCATTCTGGTTTGGATTGTCGCGGCAATCGCCCTGGTGGCGACCGTCGTTGCAGTGCTGTCCGTCTCGCTTGTGTTAACCCTGCGGCGCCAGCTCGCGACGTTGCGCCAGGACTACCAGCGTCAGGCGACCTCGGTGATGGCGCTGCAGGGTGCGATGAAGGTCATCTCCCAGGGGGTGGTCAACCACAGCCAGGCGCAATCCGCGGTGCAGCGCGCACTGGAGCGCCTCAACGACCAGCAAAGCGAGCTGCGGGCCCGTGACGCCGATGATGGCGCCTATCAGCAGGCGATCGAGCTTATTCGGCAGGGCCGTGAGCGCGAAGAAGTCCGCCGGATGTGCGGCCTGACCACCACCGAGCTGGACCTCCTGTACAGTCTGCACGCCCCCGGCTCTGCGGGTCGTCGTTAGTCCCTGCTACTGCTTGTGTCTTCACTCGCCCGATGTTGAATCGTCGCGGCGGTATCCCTGTTCGCGGTCCTCGGGTGTGATGCCCGCAAGCACAAATACATACGCAAGGACCTCGGCCACCGCGACATAAAGACTCTCCGGGACCTCTTCGCCCAGCGGTACCTGTGCGAGCGCCTCGGTCAGGCCCGGGTCCTGGTGCAGGGGAATCCCGTGTTCCTCGGCGATTCGCAGGATCTGCTCGGCGGTGACACCACTGCCGCTCGCGGTGATCCGCGGCGCTCGTTGCCGATCCCATTCCAGTGCCACCGCTTGCTGCCGGCGGGGGCCGCGGGGGGCGACGTACGGCTCGTCGTGATCGTGAGGGGGGCGTCGCTTGCTCATCTCAAGCCTTCAGGCGCGCTCGTCCAGCAGCCCGTCACGCAAGGTAAGGCTCGCCGGATCCTGTGGCTCCACCTGACCTTCTCGCACCGAGAGCGATCCGACGGTCAAGTCCCGCCCGGCCAGGCGCTGATGGAGTTCCGGCGTGCCGGCGCGCAGGCGTTGGGCGGTTTCCGGGCGTTCTGCGGTGAAATGAACGGATACCCGGTCATCGCGCAGCGCAAGGGCGACACGGGTAGGGCCGAGGGCCTGCAAATCGAGATCCAGCACAAGAGTCCATCCCTCGGCGCGTTCGGGGGGGCGGCCAGCCTCGTGCTGTAACTGGCCGGCCAGCGAGTGAAGCCCTTGCGGGCTGCGAAAGGGTAGCTCGAAGAACCAGCGGGGGTGCGACTCGTCGTCTCCCTGCGTGCTGGGCTGCAGTGAATGCAGTTGCAGCGTGGTAATGCGCTTCAGCATCCCTTCGATGAGCCCGGCCAGCGCCCCCGTGGGAGGCAGGCCCGCCGTGGTGGGCGCGGGTGGGGCCGGCGTCGCAGCCGCGGGGGTTGGCAGAGGGGAACGGGTCTCGGCCGATTGGCGCAGGTGTTCGGCGACGCGCAGCAGCTGGGCCTTGAGATCCTGAGCGGCCGTGGCAGAGGTATTGGTTCGACCCCCCTGAGCGAGCATGGCCTCCAGCCACAGGCCGGACTGCTGGATATGGCGATTCAGGCTATCGGGGCTGGTCAGGCGAACGGCAGGAGGTGTCAGTTCGATCAGGCGGTTCATCGCCGGCAGCAGTCGGGCTTCGCTCGCTGTGGGTGGCGCGCCGGCTGCTATGGCCGTGGCCAGCGTGTTCTGAATCGTTTGCATGCCACCGGCCAGGCCTCGCGCCCCCGGTATCTGGTGGCGCAACTCGCGCAACAGCCACTGCGTGGCGTCGTGCTGGCCGACCGACGGATTCGATGGTGAAGTCGGCGCCGGGGGCGAGGGCGAACCGGTCGCCAGGGTGGTGCCAGAGGGCAGGGGTAGCAGCCTCACCTCCAGGCGCGGCTCTGTGCGGGTCACCTCGGCGAGGGCGATGCGTGGACCGGACTGGTTGCCGCGTAGCAGGGCGTTGGGTAGTGGAGTCGCCAGCTGGGCATTGAAGATGGGCGCGCGGGTGTCCACGCTTTGCGCGCCGGACGACGTCAGCGGGCGCAGTTGAACTCCCCGTTCGGCCAGTTGCCCGACGATCTGGACCTGTAGCCGGGTGCCGGTCTCAAGCGTCGGCATCGCGCTCGCTCGCGGGGCTACCCGATCAAGGCCGCCTGCGGGCAATCCGGTTGGGCGAGGGCCGGTAAAGTCGGGCATCGGTGCTCCGAGTCGCTTGGGAAGCGGCTGCCCGCACAGCAGGCATGCCAACAGCATCGCACACCGTGTCCGCCGCGCCTACGGGCGGGCATCGGAGCGGGGCTTTGCTATGCTGTGTGTTCATTTCGCGAACACAAAAGAAGGCATGCAAAAGATTCGAGTGCTGATGGTTTGTCTGGGCAATATCTGCCGCTCGCCCATGGCTCACGGTGTCTTCCAGGCACGCGTGCGCGCCCATGGTCTGGAGTCCGCCATCGAGGTGGATTCGGCGGGTACGGCGGGTTATCACGTTGGGGCACGGCCGGACCCGCGCGCCCGCGAGGAGGCGAGCCGCCGGGGCTACGATCTCGAGCAGTTGCGGGCGCGGCAGCTGGAGGCGGACGACTTCGAGACGTTCGACTACATCCTGACGATGGACGAGGCGAACTATCGCAATGCCCAGCAGATCCAGCCGAATGGCGCCCGCGCGCGGTTGCACCGTTTCCTGGAGTTCGCCCAGGACCATCCCGAGCGCGAAGTACCGGACCCGTACTATGGCGGGCCGGATGGCTTCGTTCATGTGATGGATCTCGTCGAGGCCGCCAGCGACGGCCTGCTGGACCACATCTGCCGGGAACACGCGCTGGAGCGCGTCTCCTGAAGACCCCGGTCAGGCGGCCGGGGCGTTCTCCCACCGGCCGATAACGCGATAAACGTTATCGGCCGGTTTCCAGCTCAATCGCGCGGCTTGTCGTCCGGGCTGCTCGAAGACTCAGCCGCCGGTTCCGGCTTGCTGGCCGGCTTGTCGGTCGGGGGTGCCGAGGCCGGCTCCGACCGGGCAGAACCGCTGGCCTCGGCGGGTGCGGCCTTCTCGGGCGCGGGCTTGGCATCGCTTTTCTTGCCACGAGACGGCTTCGATGCGGAGCTGTCATCCGTTTTGGCGGCTTCGGAAGGGCGATTCTCGGTGTGCGATCCAGAATCACCCTTGTCCTTCGCGTCATCCGTTTTGGACGATTGAGCGCTTCCCTTTGCCCGACGTGTGCCGGAGGCAGCCTTGGGCGCCTCTTCCGACCCTTTTTCCGCCTTGCCAGGCTCGCGGGTTGGCTTCTCCTGGGCCTGAGGCTTGTCGCTTACCGCACCTTTGTCTTCAGGCGCCTTTTCGCTTTTGCCACCGGTTTCCTGGCCGGAGTCCTTCTCGGCTGATTTTTCCCTAGCGGCCGGTTTGGACTCGCCGCTGGGTGGCTGGCTGTCGCCCTTGCCCGAGTCCTGCACGGCTGGCTTCTTGGTGGTCTCGCTGTCCTGGGGCGAGGAGGCGGACTTGTCACCTTCCTTCGAAGTACCGGCATCCTGGTTCTCGGCGTTTTCATTACCCGAGCTGTCGTCACCGCTTCCGGAGCGGCCGCGGCCGCCACGACGGCGCCCGCCCCGGCGCGAGCGGCGCGAACGGGCACGGCCCTTGCCGCTATCGTCGTCGGAAGTGGACGGGCCGTTCCCGGAAGGCGATGCCGGTTCCTCGGATGTTGCGGCTGCCTCGCCCCCTTCCGCCTTCGGTTTGGCGGCCTTGGGTTCGGTTTCGCGAGCCTTGGTGCCGGCGCCACCACTGGCGCTACCACGCCGTCGCGATCGGCCGCCTTTGCCGCCGTCTTCACTACCGGCGCTGCTGGCGTCCTGACGGGGCTCGCCTTTGCCGTTACCTGACGGCTTCGCTGCATCACGCTTGTCACCGCCGTCGTCTCGTGCGCCACGGCGCCGGTTGGAGCCGCCCCCACGGTTGCTTCCATTACCGCGGCTGGCTCGCTGCTGCCCGCCTTTGCCGCGCTTGCGCCCCTCGTCTTTCTCTTGCTCTTCTGCTTCAGGCTCCGGGGTCCGGGCCGCATTGGGGAACAGGGAGGACCAGATGCGGGTAAAGAACCCGGGTTGCTGCACCGGCTCGCTGGGCGTTTGAGGGGCGGGCGACTCGGCCATCGGGGCCGGGGCCTTGACCTTCACACCCTGGACCAGGGGCTTCTCCACTTTGCCGCGGCGTTCGCCGTGCGGGTCGACATCCTCTTCGACGGACTCCACGAGTTCGTGCGATCCGCGGCCACTGACGACCTCTTCGCGTTCGTCGCCGCGCACGCGCTGGACCTCGAACTTCGGTGTCAGGTACTGCGGGTTCGGGACGATACTGATATCGACCCGATGGCGTGCCTCGATCTCGTTGATCGATGAACGTTTTTCGTTCAGCAGGAAGGTGCCGACATCGACCGGGACCTGCGCCAGGACGAGGCCGGTGCGGTCTTTCATCGCCTCTTCTTCGATCAGGCGCAGGATCGACAGGGCTAGCGACTCGACGCTGCGCACCTGGCCATGCCCCTGGCAGCGGGGGCAGGTGATCTGGCTGGACTCGCCGAGCGACGAACGCAGGCGCTGGCGCGACATCTCCAGCAGCCCAAAGCGACTGATGCGGCCCACCTGGACCCGCGCGCGATCGAGCTCGAGCGCTTCGCGGAGACGGTTTTCCACTTCTCGCTGATGCTTGTTGGCGCTCATGTCGATGAAATCGATCACGATCAGGCCGCCCAGATCTCGCACGCGCAGCTGGCGCGCCACCTCTTCAGCGGCTTCCAGATTGGTGTGGAAGGCGGTCTCCTCGATATCGCCACCCTTGGTGGAGCGGGCGGAGTTCACGTCGATGGAGATCAGGGCCTCGGTATGGTCGATGACCAGGGCGCCGCCGGAGGGGAGCTGCACGTCGCGATCGAAGGCGCTCTCGATCTGACTTTCGATCTGATAGCGGTTGAACAGCGGGACGGGGTCGTCGTACTTCTTCAGCTTGCGCTGGCTGTTCGGCATCACCAGTCGGACGAAGTCCTCCGCCTGCTGATAGACGGCTTCGTCGTCGATGATCACCTCGCCGACGTCATTGCGCATGTGATCGCGCAGGGCGCGGATGATCACGTTGCTTTCCTGGTGGATCAGCGCCGGGGCGTTGGCCTTTTCCGCCGCCTCGGTCACGGCCGACCAAAGGGCCGTCATGTAGTCGAGGTCCCATTGCAGTTCTTCGGTGCTGCGGCCTACGCCGGCGGTGCGGGCGATCACGCCCATGCCATCGGGCATGGTCAGGCCGGACAGTGCCTCGCGCAGTTCCGCGCGGTCTTCGCCTTCGATGCGCCGCGATACGCCACCGGCCTTGGGATTGTTCGGCATCAGGACCAGGTAGCGCCCGGCCAGGCTGATATAGGTGGTCAGCGCGGCACCCTTGTTGCCTCGTTCTTCCTTCTCCACCTGGACGAGAAGCTGGGTCCCTTCCTTTAGCAGCTCGCGGATGGGCTTGTCGCTGTCGGCCGGCGCGCCAACCGCGGAGGGGGCGATCTCCTTGAACGGGAGAAAGCCGTGGCGCTCGGCGCCGAAATTAACAAACGCGGCTTCGAGGCTTGGCTCGACGCGGGTGATCTTGGCCTTGTAGATGTTGGCCTTCTTGCGCTCGCGCGAAGGCAGTTCGATGTCGAGGTCGTACAGCCGCTGGCCGTCGACCATGGCCACGCGCAGCTCTTCGGGCTGCGTGGCATTGATCAGGATGCGTTTCATGCAATGGACTCGGTCGATCGTCCTGTACGTCGGTCACAAGCCCGAGGCCACGTGGTGCGGAACGAAGGCGGCACGTCGACGTTTCGAGACGCATGCCCGCCATGGCGGCGCGAAGAGGAATCCAACGCGCCAGCCAGGTGTTCACCAATAGCCACGGGACCAGCCGTCCGCGGGATGCGGGGCCGGGGAGACAGGACTGGGTTAGAAGAAATAGTGTCACAGGTTCGCTTTTGGGCGATGGCCGTCTGGTCGCATGTAGTCGCACTGTGCAGGACCAGATCGGCGGGTAATTCGAGGCGCCCGGGCGCAATATCCGCCAGCAGGTACCGTGCGCCAATGTAGGGCATAACCCCCCGATTGGGCAAGTTTTTTCGTCGCGGAAATGCCAGGGTACATGGTTAGGATGGCGCGCCTGAGGTAGGATCGCGCCCGATGAAAGCACGTCCCCGTCAGCCGCAATCTCCCTCTGGGCCTCGTACGCTCTCGGTCACCGAGCGCGGGGATGGCCAGCGCCTGGATAACTTCCTCCTGCGCGAGCTCAAGGGAGTTCCCAAAAGTCTGATCTACCGCCTGGTGCGCAAGGGGGCGATCCGGGTCGATGGGCGCCGTGCCAAGGTGACCCAGCGGCTGAGTGTCGGCTCGGAGGTGCGCGTGCCGGACCTGGACCGGCCCGAGGCCGTCGAGCGGGACATCCCCCCGGGGGTCCTGGACCGACTGCGCCGCTCCATCTTGCATGAAGACGACCAGGTCCTGGTCCTCGACAAGCCCTCGGGCCTTGCGGTGCATGGCGGCAGCGGCCTGGCCTTCGGGATCATCGAGGCGATGCGCCAGCTGCGTCCCGGTTGCGAGCTGGAGCTGGAGCTGGGGCATCGGCTGGATCGCGAGACCAGCGGCTGCCTGCTGCTGGCCAAGACTCGCGCGGGATTGCAGGACTTCCACGCGGCGCTGCGCGAGGGGCGTGTGGAGAAGCGCTATCTGGCGCTGCTGGTGGGGGCGTTCCCCAACGATCAGCCCATTGTGTGCGACGAACCGATTGCCTCCAGTCGGGGTCAGGACGGGAAACGCCGCATGCGTGCGGGGGAGGATGCCGACCCCGAGAGTGCCCGCTCGGCGATCAGCCAGTTCGTGCCGCTGGAACGTTTTGGATCTTTTCAGTTGGCCGAGGTACGGATCGGTACCGGACGGACCCACCAAATCCGCGTACATGGCCAGGCGATTGGCCATCCCGTTGGCGGCGATCACGACTACGGATTGCCCGATGCAAACCGGGTACTGCGCGGGGCAGGCCTGAAACGCCTGTTTCTGCACGCCCAGGCCCTGCAGTACGAGGATTCGGCCGGCGAGTCGCATGTGTACTCCGCGCCGCTGCCGGACGAGCTGCAGTCGATCCTCGATGCGCTCGCAAGCCCCGAAGCGTCCGGATGAGCACACTGCTGCCACCGGAGGGGGATGCCTTGCGCCTGGTCGTATTCGACTGGGACGGGACGCTGATGGATTCGCCACGCCGGATTGTTCACTGCCTGCAGCGGGCCTGTGCGGCCCTGGGGCGCGAGACGCCCGCGGAAAGCGAGCTGCGCGATATTATTGGCCTGGGCGTGGAGGCCGCGGTAGAGAGACTGTTCCCGGGCGCCGACTCTGCGTTCGTGGGGGCGTTCGCCACCACCTATCGCCAGTGCTATCTGGGCGCCACCGATGCGCCAGAGACGCCCCTGTTCGCGCATGTCGAGCCCTTGCTCGACTGGCTTGACGAACGCGGCGTGCTGCTGGGCGTTGCGACCGGCAAGTCGCGGGCGGGGCTGGACCAGGCCCTGGAAGCCGCCGGCCTCATGGGACGTTTTGTCGCGACGGCCTGCGGGGACGAGCATCCGTCGAAACCCAGTCCGGTGATGCTGGAACATGTGATGGCGCGCTGCGGGGTGGAACGTTCCCGGGCACGGATGGTCGGTGATAGCGTTTATGATCTGCAGATGGCTCGCGCCGCCGGCGTCCCGTCGCTGGCCGTGACACATGGGGTCCACGATCACCGCCGGCTGAGCGACGAGCGCCCGCTGGCCGTGGCCCGCGACCTGAAGGAACTGCTGGATCTCCTGCGGCAGTCGGAGCCGCTTCCCGAGGACTGAGGACAAACGATGGGTTGGTCGAACGAGAACAAGCCGGGCTGGGAGCGCGAGACGCTGGAGCGTCTGGTCCAGGCCCAGGTGGTGGAACAGCGGCGTGCCCGGCGCTGGGGAATCTTCTTCAAGCTGCTGCTGTTCATCTATCTGTTCGCCCTGCTGGTTCTGGTGCGGGGCGGCGATATGGGCTTGACCGCCTGGTTCGAGGACGACCGCGAGCCCGAAGAGCACGTGGCCGTTGTCGAGGTCGACGGACTGATCGCGTCGAGTGCTCGGGCCAACGCGGAAGAGCTCAACAAGACCCTGAAACGGGCGTTCGAGGCGGATGGCACTCGCGCCGTGATGCTGCGCATCAACAGTGGGGGCGGGAGTCCGGTGCAGGCCGCCGCGATCCATGACGAGATCCTGCGGCTGAAGGACGAGCACGAGGACATCCCGGTCTATGCGGTCGTCACCGATATCGGGGCCTCGGCCGCCTACTACATCGCCGTGGCGGCCGACGAGATTTACGCCAGCCAGGCCAGCATGGTCGGTTCGATCGGGGTGCGCCTGGACAGCTTTGGCGTGGTGGATCTGCTGGAGAACATTGGTGTCGAACGGCGGCTGTTCACCTCCGGGGAGAACAAGGCCCTGCTGGATCCGTTTCTGCCGCTCGACGAGGGTCACGTGAGCCATATCCATGACCTGATGGACGGGCTGCACCAGCAGTTCGTCGATGTGGTCCGCCAGGGGCGGGGAGATCGTCTGGCCGAAAACGAGGAGCTGTTCGACGGCCTGATCTGGACCGGTCAACGCGCGGTGGATCTGGGCCTTATCGATGGTCTGGGGACGGATCAGTCGGTCGCACGCGACGTGATTGGTGTTGAGAAAATGGTGACCTTCAAGCCGCGCCGCAGCGCCCTTCAGCTTCTGTTCGAGGACCTGGGCATGTCGGCGCTGCAGAGCTGGCTGGCGATGGAGACCAAGCCCAACTGGCGCTGAGCCGGCAAAACAGGCGGGGTGACGCCTGTTTCAGTCCGGACTAGCTGTCCAGCCGCGTCACGCGGGCGATGATCCCGACGACCGGGTGGTCCAGGTAGAAGAGCTGGCTGCCGGAGTTCATGCGCTGGTGGCCGCGCACGGCCACCCCGAGCGGTTCGGCCCCGTCACGGTCGATGTGATAGACGAGGTCGGTCTCCAGGTGGAGGAAACGCCCGACCCATACCCGTAGCCGGCCCTCCAGTTCGTAGCGGTCTTCGTCCACTACGATCGGCTGCGCTGCGGTGGTGGAATCGCCAAACACAGCCTGACGCGCCCCAAGACGGCGGCCCTGCTGCACCTTGAGCCAGGGGGTGGCGCTATGATCGCGGCCCAGCTGATCCCAGGCCAGACGCGCGATCACACGCCCGGTGCCGGAGTCTTCGACCCGACTGGCCGCCCGCTGCAACTCGAAGCCGCGCCGAGAATCCTGATAGATGCGCCCACCCAGTTCGGATCCTGCCAGGTTGGGTTCGCGCACGGAGGCGATCTCCTCCTGCAGGCGCCGGCTCTCCGCGGTCGTGTGCTCGAAGATGACCAGCTCGATGCGGTAGCGGCGGCCGACCTGGGCGGTGGCCGTTGTCCCAAGCCCGAGTAGTGGCAGGAGGGCGAGGCTGCTGACGAGCCTGCGGCGGTTCGGGTCGGGGCGATTGGTGTTGGCGGGCATTCAGGCGGCCTGTTGTTTCGGGCTGATGGTATGGATCAGACGCTGGACGGCCTGAGAGCGAGCCTCCAGAGTCTCCATTTCGGCATAAAAGCGGAAAGCCTTCTGGCCATCCAGTTTGTAGGCATTCGGGTCGGATTGCACCAGTTCGATCAGGGCGGCGATATCGATTTCGGGATTGGGTCCAAAAACGAAGCGTCCCCCGGCCGGCCCCAGTTCCAGCTTGCGGATCCCCAGGGGCGTCAGCTTGAGCCGCAGGCGGGCGGCCTCGAACAGGGCCTTGGCCGGGTCCGGCAGCAACCCGAAACGATCTACCAGTTCGACTTCCAGCTCGCGCAGTGCATCGCTGTTCTCGGCGCTGCTGACGCGCTTGTAGAGGATCAGGCGTGTGTGCACATCGGGTACGAAAGCATCCGGGAGCAGGGCGGGCAGCCCCAGCTCAACCTCGGTGCCGGGCGTCTCCGGAGTCTCCAGTTCAGGCATCTTGCCGGAGCGCAGGGCGTTGACCGCACGGTTGAGCAGGTCGTTGTACATCGAGAAGCCGACTTCCTGGATCTGGCCGCTTTGCTCGTCGCCCAGCAGCTCGCCGGCGCCCCGGATCTCGAGGTCGTGACTGGCGAGTGTAAAGCCAACGCCCAGATCCTCCAGCGAGGCAATCGCCTCCAGGCGTTTGCGCGCGTCGGCTGACATGGCCTTCTCCGGCGGCGTGACCAGGTAGGCATAGGCCCGGTGGTGGGAGCGCCCGACGCGGCCGCGCAGCTGGTGCATCTGGGCGAGGCCCAGCTTGTCGGCGCGATTCATCACGATGGTATTCGCGGTGGGTACGTCGATGCCGGTCTCGATGATGGTGGAGCAGACCAGGATGTTGTAGCGCCGGTGGTAGAAGTCGAGCATCACCTGCTCGAGTTCGCGCTCGCGCATCTGGCCGTGGGCGATGCCGATGCGCGCACCCGGCAGCAGCGCACGAATCTGCTCCGCCATGCGTTCGATGGTGTTGACCTCGTTGTGCACGAAGTACACCTGGCCACCGCGGCGAATCTCGCGCAGGCAGGCCTCCTGGATGATCGCGTCGTTCCACTCGTTGACGAAGGTCTTGATTGCCAGGCGTTCGCGCGGCGGGGTGGTGATCACCGAGAGGTCGCGCAGCCCGGACAGGGCCATGTTCAGCGTGCGCGGGATCGGGGTCGCGGTCATGGTCAGCATGTCGACCTCGGCGCGCAGTCTCTTCAGCGCCTCCTTGTGGCGCACGCCAAAGCGTTGTTCCTCGTCCACGATCACGAGCCCGAGGTTGGAGAAGTCCAGGTTCGACTGCAGCAGCTTGTGCGTGCCGATTACGATATCGACCTTGCCTTCCTTCAGCCCTTCCAGCACGGCGGCCTGCTGCTTGGCACTGCGAAAGCGCGACAGGGACTCGATGCGGACGGGCCAGTCGGCGAAGCGGTCGCTGAAGTTCTGGTGGTGCTGCTGGGCGAGCAGGGTGGTCGGGACCAGCACGGCCACCTGGCGATTGTTCTGCACGGCGACGAATGCGGCGCGCATGGCGACCTCGGTCTTGCCGAAGCCGACATCGCCGCAGATCACGCGGTCCATCGGCCGGGTGTCAGCCATGTCGGTCAGTACCGCGTCGATCGCCTGGAGCTGATCGGCGGTTTCCTCGAACGGGAAGGCGGCCGCAAAGGCGTGATACTCGGGAGTCTCGGTCGCGAACGCCGTGCCCTGCTTGGCGGCGCGCCGCGCGTGGACCTCCAGCAGCTCGGCGGCGACATCGCGCGCCTTTTCGGCGGCCTTGCGGCGGGCGCGGTTCCACTGTTCGCTGCCCAGGCGGTGAAGCGGGGCGTGTTCCGCATCGGCACCGGTATAGCGGCTGATCAGGTGCAGCGAGGAGACCGGGACATAGAGCTTGGCGCCATCGGCGTATTCCAGAGTCAGGAACTCCGACGGCTGGCCGCTGAAATCCAGTGTCTGCAGGCCGAGGTATCGGCCCACGCCCTGCTCCTCGTGGACGACCGGGGCCCCGATCGTCAGGTCGCTGAGGTTCTGGATGACGGCGTCCGCATCGCGGGTGGGACGGTTGCGTCGGCGGGATTGCCGCGCGCGTTCGCCGAGGATCGCGGACTCCGGCACGAGCACGATCCCGTCCGGCAGCCGGAAACCTTCGCTCAGCGCACCGACTGTCACGCTGAGGCCGGGCTCGCCCCCCAGGAAGGCCTCCCAGTCATCGACGGCGTGGTGCGGCACATCCTGTTCGCGCAGCAGTGTGAGCAGGGCCTCGCGCCGGCCGGCGGACTCGGCGGTGAGCAGGACCCGCTCCTGTTCCCCGACAAAGCGCTTCAGGCGTTCGGCGGGGGCATCCTTGCCGTGTTCCATTCCCAGTTCGGGGAGGGGGTCGCAGGTGAAGGGCACGGTCCTGCCTCGGTCTGCCGGTAGCGGCTGCGGCGGCTCGCCGCCCAGGGCAATACCGGCGCGGGCGCGCAGCGCCTCGTTCAGGGCCGACTCGTCGAGATAGAGGCGCTCCGGTGGCAGCAGGGGGCGTTCCACCTGGTGGCTCAGTTGCTCGAAGCGGTCGGCGATCTCGCGGGCATACTCCTGCGCGGCGTCGGCGATATTGCCGGCCTGCACGACGCGAGCCTGAGGGGCGTAGTCGAATACGCTGTCCATGCCCTCGAAGAACAGGGGCAGGTAGGCTTCGATGCCCGGGGGAACCAGGCCTTCGCTGATGTCCCGGTAGATCGGGTGGCGACTGGGATCGCCACTGAACTGCTCGCGGTAGCGGGTGCGGAACGCGCGGATGGAATCCTCGTTCAGCGGAAACTCGTGGCTGGGCAGGATCTCGACGCGCTCGACCTTTTCCGTGGAGCGCTGGGTCTCCGGGTCGAAATGGCGCAGGGAATCGATCTCGTCGTCGAGAAACTCGATGCGCACCGGCTGCTCGGCGCCCATCGGGAACAGATCGAGGATCTCCCCGCGTGCGGCAAATTCGCCGTGGCTGATCACCTGGTTGACTGCGCTGTAGCCCGCCTCGGTCAGCCGTTCCCGCAGCTGCATGCGGTCCAGGCGCTGGGCACTGCGCAGGGAGAGACCCTGGGTGGTCAGCCAGTCGCGCGGGGGCAGGCGCTGCATCAGCGTGGAGACCGGGATCAGGATGATCCCGCGCTCCAGCGACGGGAGGTGATACAGCGTGCGCAGCCGCTCGGAGATGATGTCCTCGTGTGGGGAAAAGACATCGAACGGCAGGGTCTCCCAGTCGGGGAGACGCATCACTGGCAGGTCGAGCCCGGCACCGAAAAAGTCCCACTCTTCCTGCCAGCGGTCCGCGGCCTCATTCGACTCGACGACGACCAGCAGCGGCCATTCGGCCGATGCGGCGGCGCGTGCGAGTGCCAGGGGCGCGGCCGAGGTATTGAGCCCCGACCAGATCTCGAATCCGTCGCCGGGAAAGCGACCGGGTTTTAGCGGGTTGCGCGGCTGTTCGGACATGCAGTGTCGAGAATCCGGGAAAACGGGCCGGCATTATACGGATTCGATCCTGTTTGCGGCGGAACCCCGTCGGGAAGGCGCTGAATTAGCAGGTAGCGGTCAGTCCGTGCGGTCGATGTAGCGCTTGAGGATCGGGCTGTAGGCGTCGATGCGACGGTCGCGCAGGAAGGGCCACATCCGGCGGACCGCCTCGGTGCGGCCCAGGTCCAGGGTGGCGCGGAGGGTCTCGGGCTGATCCTCGCCCGCCTGCGCCAGGAACTCCCCCTGCGGGCCCGCAACGAAGCTGGTGCCCCAGAACCGGGCCCCGGGACTGGTCTCTGACGGGTCCATTTCGTGTCCGGTGCGATTGCAGGCGAGGACCGGCAGGTTGTTCGCGACCGCGTGGCCGCGCTGGACGGTGATCCAGGCCTCGCGCTGGAGGGTCTGCTCGTCCGCCTCGTCGCGCGGGTCCCAGCCAATGGCGGTCGGGTAGATCAGGCACTGCGCCCCGGACAGGGCCATGATGCGCGCGGCCTCTGGATACCACTGGTCCCAGCAGACCAGCACGCCCAGGCGCCCGACCGAGGTGTCGATCGGGACGAAGCCGGTATCACCCGGGGTGAAGTAGTACTTTTCGTAATACCCGGGGTCGTCCGGGATGTGCATTTTGCGGTAAAGGCCGGCCGGGCGGCCATCGGCCTCGAAGACGATCGCGGTGTTGTGGTAAACGCCGGCTGCGCGCCGCTCGAACAGCGAGGTCACGAGCACCACGGCGTTGTCGCGGGCGATCTGTCCCAGGCGCCTGGTGGACGGGCCGGGGATGGGCTCGGCGCGGTCGAAGACCCCCGGGTCTTCGGTCTGGCAGAAGTAGGGGCCGGTGTGCAGCTCGGCCAGCACGACCAGGCGAGCCCCGCCCGCCGCGGCATCGGCTACGGCCTGGGCGGTCGCGTCCAGGTTGGCCTCGACGCTCCCGGCATCGCGGTGCTGGATCAGGGCCACGGGAAGGGTATCGGTCGTCATCACAGATCAGTCTTCCGGGATGCCAAGGGCGCCCTTGGGGTATTGCATGGTCAGGCAGTGCAGGCTGCCACCCTGACGGATGATGGCCCGGCAGTCGATTTCCACGATTTCGCGCCCCGGAAAGGCCTCGGTCAGGCGATCGAGCGCGATGGCATCGGCGGGGTCGTCGTAGGCCGGCATCAGGACGGCATCGTTGAGGATCAGGAAGTTTGCGTAGGTCGCCGGCAGGCGCTGGCCATCGGGGCCGCGCTGCGGGCGAGGCCAGGGCAGGGGAATCAGCCGGTAGGGCGCGCCGGAGGCCTGGCGCAGCGAGCGCAGCTCCTCCTCCATGGCCGCCAGTTCGCCGTGGTGCGGATCATCGGGGTCGTCGCACTGGACATAGGCGATCGTATCCGGGCTGCAGAAGCGGGCGAGGGTGTCGATGTGGCTGTCGGTGTCGTCCCCTTCGAGGTGGCCATGTTCCAGCCACAGGACCCGTTGTGTGCCCAGATGCTCGTGCAGGCAGCGCTCGATCGCCGCCTTGTCCAGATCCGGGTTGCGTGTTGGCTGCAGCAGGCATTGGGCAGTCGTCAGGAGGGTGCCGTCGCCGTCGGACTCGATGCTGCCACCCTCCAGCACCATTGCGATGGGCTCCGGCACGTTCGGGCCGAAGACGCCCTGCTGGGCCAGGGCAGTGGTGATCGCGTTGTCATGCTCTGCAGGGAATTTGCCGCCCCAGCCGTTGAAGGTGAAGTCGAGCAGGCGGGGCTGCGGCCCTTCCAGTACGGTAATCGGGCCATGGTCGCGAGCCCAGGTGTCGTCGGAGTCGGCCAGCGCGAACCACAGACGGTCGTTGCGGATGGCGGCCTCGACCAGAAATCCGGAGATCTCTTCGATGTGTTCCGGGTCGCGGGCGACGATCACCACCGGCTCGAAACGGCTGATCGCAGCCGCGAGGGTGGCAAAGACAGGGTGGACCCGGTCGAGTTCTCCGGCCCAGTCGGTACCGCTATGCGGCCAGGTGAGCTGAACACCGGCCTGCGGTTCCCACTCTGCTGGTAGACGCCGGGTATGGGGGGAAGATGCGCCGCCCGTCACGGCCGACGCGGGGTCTGTTCGCCGTGCACGATGCTGTGCAGCACGTATTCGCCCTCGAACACGACAGAGAAATCGCTGTAGTCCCAGCGGGTGATCGGCGGATCACCGACCGTGGGATGGCGCTGGCTGGGCTCGCCATGACGACTGCGCACCCCGGACTGGCTCTGGCCACGGGCTGGCAGCCCCTCACGGGTTTGTACTTCGAAGTCTCCGCTTGTGCCCCGCAGGATCTCGGCCTGCGCCTCGTTGACGGTCAATGGGGTCAGTGCCGTGGTCATGACCAGGACCGCCGCGGCAGCGACGGCGAGCGGGCCGCGCGGACGGGTAAGCGTTGGCTTTGCATGATTCCCTTGCATGAGACAAATCTCCGATGGCTCGCGGACGATAAACCACATGGTAGCGTCATCCTGTTGGCTGTGCCTCCCATCGTGAAAGTCTGTGCCATCGGGGATAGGCGCGCCCGTGTAACTCTGGCATGATTTCTCGATGTTCCGCCCGCTCCCGCTCGCCATTGGTCTGCGCTATACGCGCGCCAAACGGCGTAACCACTTCATCTCCTTTATCTCGGTCGTCTCGATCCTCGGCCTGGTGCTGGGTGTGATGGCGCTGATTACCGTGCTCTCGGTCATGAACGGCTTCGAACGCGAGCTGCGCGATCGCATCCTGGGCATGGCGTCGCATGCGACCATCCAGGACGTGAATGGTGGCTTGCGCAACTGGGAGTCGCTGAAGGAGCAGGTCGAGACGATCGACGAGCGAGTACTGGCGGTCGCTCCGTATGTCCAGGGCGAGGCGATGCTCAGTGCAAGCGGGAACATCTCGGGCGCTCTGATCCGCGGGGTGGACCCGGAGGCCGAGGAGCGCGTGGCGCGGATCGGCGAGCACATGACTCAGGGCCGGCTCGGGCAGCTCGAACCCGGTGCCTACCGCATTGTGCTGGGGCGCGAGCTGGCAGCGGAACTGCGCGTGAGGGTAGGCGATTCTCTGATCCTGATGGCGCCACAGGCCTCGGTGTCGCCAGCGGGTGTAATGCCGCGCATGCGACGATTTGAGGTGGCGGGGATCTTCGAGGTCGGGATGTACGAGTACGACCGCGGGACTGCGTTTATTCATCTGCAGGACGCCCAGGCGGTCTTCCAGACCGGCGAGAGCGTCACCGGCCTGCGCCTGCGCCTGACGGACATGATGCGGGCGGGTGTGGTCTCGCGCGAGGTGGCCAGTCAGCTTGACGGGCTGTTCCGGGTGTCCGACTGGACGCGCCAGCACGCGAACCTGTTTCGCGCGATCCAGATCGAGAAGATGGTGATGTTCATCATCCTGTCCCTGATCGTCGCGGTAGCGGCCTTCAATATCGTTTCCACGCTGATCATGCTGGTGACCGACAAGCAGGGGGATATCGCGATACTGCGAACCCTTGGGCTGTCCCCGTCGGGGGTCATGCTGGTGTTCGTGGTCCAGGGGGTGGTGATCGGCGCGATCGGCATCCTGCTCGGCTCGGTCGCCGGTGTCGCGCTGGCACTCAATATCGATGTCGTGGTGCCCTTTATCGAACGCGCGATGGGCATCGAGTTTCTCGCGGCCGATGTCTACTACATCAGTGACTTGCCGTCGGAACTGAAGGCATCCGATGTCTTTCGGGTGGGCGGGATTGCGTTCTTGCTGACCGTCGTGGCGACGCTGTTCCCGGCCTGGCGGGCGGCCCGTACACAGCCGGCGGAGGCCCTGCGCCATGACTGAGACTGTGCCTGTACTGGAGGCCGTGGGGGTCGAGCGGCGCTTCCGCGATGGCAAGCTGGACGTGGCCGTGCTGCAGGGGGTCGATTTTCGCCTGGAGCGGGGCGATCAGACGGCGATCATCGGCGCCTCCGGCTCCGGCAAGAGTACGCTGCTGCATCTGCTCGGGGGGCTGGATCGGCCCACGGCGGGCGAGGTCCGGCTGCTGGGGCAGGAGTGGTCGCGTATGGGCGAGGCGCGCCGGGGGCGCATGCGCAACCAGCACCTCGGTTTCGTCTATCAGTTCCACCACCTGTTGCCGGAGCTGACGGCGGTCGAGAATGTCGCGCTGCCTCTGCTGATCCGGGGGACCTCCAGCCGTCGGTCGCGCCAGGAGGCAGAGCACTGGCTCGGGCAGGTCGACCTCGGGCACCGTGGTGCGCACAAGCCGGCCGAACTGTCGGGGGGCGAGCGCCAGCGCGTGGCGATCGCGCGGGCGCTGGTGACGCGGCCGTCCGCGATTCTGGCCGACGAGCCCACCGGGAATCTGGATCAGGAGCGCGCCCAGCATGTGTTCGCGCTGCTGCGCGAGATGAACCGTTCGACCGGCACCGCGCTGGCACTGGTGACGCATGACATCACCCTCGCGCGCGAGCTGGATCGGTCGGTACAGCTGGTCAAGGGGCACCTGGAGCGCGAGCACTTCCACGGCCAGCTGGCCGACGACTGATCCGTCCGCTCGGGAGCGCTGGGTAAAGCCTTGCGAAGTTGCGGTCAGCCCTTGGCGTGCGTCGGCTACCGGCCCGAATCGTCTTTTTCCGCTTTTTCCCTTTCCCGCTCCTGACGCAACCGCCGCAACGCGCGACGGGTCCGCAGGCGCTGTACGACATTCACGCGCCACAGCACACGCACCAGCAGATATCCGGAGAGGCTGGCCAGCGTCGCGAAGAGCAGGCTGCCGAGCAGTAGCGGCTGCCAGATGGTCAGCAGCTCGGTACTGAACCATTCCCAACTCCAGTCGAGATGGACATCGCGGGGCGGCTCACCCAGCAGCTTGCGGCCGACGGTATAGGCCATATACAACATGGGGGGCATGGTGATCGGGTTGGAGATCCAGACCAGGATCACCGAGATGGGCAGGTTGACGCGCACAATCAGCGCGACAATCGCGGCGACCAGCATCTGCATAGGGATAGGCAGGAAGGTCACGAACAGCCCAACGGCAAACGCACCAGCCACGGAGCGGCGGTTCAGATGCCACAGATCCGGAGACCGCAGGCGCGGCCCCAGTGGGGAGAGTGCGCGATGGCCGCGCACGCCCTCCATGCCGGGGAACAGCCTTCTGATGATGTGCTTCGCCATGTCTGTGGGTATCTGTCGGACTCTCGCAGGCCCAATCCTGGGCGTGCATCCTACCTGCTAGGACTGGGCCCTGGGGAGAGGATTCCAACTCTTCCTGGACGGGACCGTGCGCCATGATGGTCGCGGTGCTGGGTCTGATCGCCGGTGTGTGGGGGTTGCACCAGCTCCCCGTCCTGCCTGTCTTGCTCGAAGGTCCATTGAGAGTGTTCCTGCCTGTCGCTGGCGCGCTGGTCGCACTTGGCTGGGTCCAGGCGGCTCGGCGAGGTTCTCCTTTCACGTGGTTGCCAGCAGCCTCGCTGGGGTTGCTCGCGGGCGTGTGGCTGGCACTCCCGCATGCGACGGACTGGTCGGGCAAGGTCGTGGGTCCCGAGTGGTCGGGAGTCGAGGTCTCGGTGCGGGCACAGGTGGTCAGTTTGCCGGAGCACGGGGAGCGGCGCAGCCGGTTCCGGGTTGGGGTGTCGGAGATCGAGCAGGGCAGCCCGGGGCTGGAGCTTGCAGGCCGCGAGTTGTGGGTGAGCACCTTCCCCGCGCGGCCGGCGATACAGGTGGGTGATTCGTTGCGGCTGGACTTGCGATTGCGTGGTGTCGACGGCCCCCGCAACCCCGGGGGATTCGATGCCGCAGGCTGGTTCTACCGCGAGGGGATGCACGGCAGCGCCGTTGCGCGTTCCGTTACCCCACTGGCAGGCGTGCACGAGGGGGCCAGGGGCCGCGTGATCATGCACCGCCTTCGGGCCGCAATGCAGGCACGTCTGGAGCGCGCGGCACCGGATTTGCGTCACCCGGGCCTGGTGCAGGCGCTGGTCATCGGCAATCGTCAGGCCATGACCGAGAGTGAATGGCAGGCCTTTCTACACACCGGGACGAATCACCTGATGGCGATTTCCGGGTTGCATGTGGCCCTGGTGGCGGGGTTTGCCGGCGGCATTGCCGGATGGTTGTGGTCCGGGGTGGCCGTTATAAGACGGCTGCGGCGCTGGCTGTTCATGGGTGTGGTCGGGCTGGTGGCCGCCACGGGCTATGCGGTACTCGCCGGTTTCAGCATCCCGACCCAAAGGGCTTTGCTGATGCTGATTGCGCTCACGCTTGCGGTGCTGTCGCGTCGCGAGGGTGTTGCCTGGCGCGCCCTGGCCCTTGCCGCGGCCATGGTGCTGATTGTGCACCCACCGAGCGTGCTGGCCCCGGGGTTCTGGTTCTCGTTCGGCGCAGTGGCCGTGATCCTGCTGCTGTTGCAGGGTCGGGTCGGGACGACCGGCTGGCGCGAAGGCCTGCGCATCCAGGTCGTGCTGGCGATTGCGATGCTGCCGCTCAGTCTGGCCTGGTTCCAGCTGGGGTCCTGGGTCGCACCCGTGGCCAACCTGGTCGCGGTGCCGATGGTGACGCTACTGATCTTGCCGTTGTTGCTGGCCGGTGCCTTGCTCGCGTGGGGGTGGCCGGCCGCAGGTGGCTTGTTGTTAGGCATTGCGGATGGCCTGTTGGCACTGCTGGTGATGACGCTCGAGGCACTGGCAGGGATCCCTGTCCTGGTGGACCAGCGCCATGTGCCGGTGGCCGCGTCCCTGCTGGGCGGGGTGGCTGTTTTCCTGGCCTTGCAGCCGCTCGCCCGGCGATTGGCGCCCTGGATTGCAGTGACTGCGATCGCCCTGGTCGCGCCGTTGCGCCCGGACTTTGCGGCCGGGCAGTGGCGCGTTCAGGTCCTGGACGTTGGCGCCGGGCAGGCCACCATCGTCGAGACCCGACGACACGCGCTGTTAATTGATGCGGGTCCGGGCCGGGAGGGCGGCTTCAGCGCGGGTGACCGGATTGTGGTGCCGGCCTTGCGGGCGGGCGGCATCCGCTCCCTGGACACGCTGATGGTGACGCACGAGCATGCCGGGCACGCCGGCGGCGTGGCGGCAGTCCGGGAACAGATCTCGGTGAGGCGCACGCTGCGGCGCACCCCGGTGAGCCATGGCACTGACGAACGTTGCGAAAAGGGGGATCAGTGGAACTGGGACGGTGTGCGCTTCGAGATACTCCATCCGCCGCCGGGCTGGAATGACGACTCGTCCGCGTCCTGTGTGCTGAAGGTGGAGGGGGCGGACGCGACCCTGCTGGTCATGGGCGGGCTGGATGGTCTCGGCGAGGCCGTGATGCGTCGGGGCACCGCAGGATTTGCGGTTGACTTGCTGGTAGCGCCGAGGACTTCCAACCCGCGCGCCCTGCAGGACGACTGGCTGGCGCAATTCCCGCCCGGTCAGGTTTGGGCTGCGACGACTGCCGAGGGTGCCGGTTTGCCCGACGAGGCACGGAAACGGCTGGAGCTAAGCGGTATTCCCCTGTACGAGACTGGGCGCAGCGGGGCGCTGGTCACGAGCAGTACCCAACTCGACAGCGCTCCGGCGACAGGCCGTCCGCGGCTGCGATTCTGGCATCCAAGAAGCCCTGACCGAAATGAGCCCTGATAGAATAACGCCATGACCGAACACCGCTCCGACACGATCCGCCCGATTCGCTTTGAAGACGGCAACCTCTATCTGCTCGACCAGCGCCTGTTGCCGGGCGAGGCCGTGCGCCAGTGCTACACCGATGCCGGCGAGGTGGCGACCGCGATACGCGACATGGTCGTGCGCGGTGCGCCCGCCATCGGGATCACGGCCGCGTTCGGGGTCGTGCTGGCCTGCCAGAAGGCCCGGGGTCGGGACGACTGGCGCGAACGCGTGGCCGCGGACATGGATCGCCTGCGGGCCTCGCGGCCCACGGCGGTGAATCTGTTCTGGGCGCTGGACCGCATGGCCCGGGAGGTCGATGGCGCCCCGGATCCGGAGGCCGCCATTGAGGCGACCACGACCGCGGCCCGGCAGATGCTGGACGACGACATCGCGGGCAACCGTCGCATGGGGCGGCACGGGGCTTCCTTGATTGAGCCGGGGCATGCGGTGCTCACCCACTGCAATACGGGTTCGCTGGCCACCGGGGGCTATGGCACGGCCCTGGGGGTGATTCGGGCGGCCTGGGACGAGGGTCGGGTGACCGAGGTCTTTGCCGACGAGACCCGCCCGTGGCTCCAGGGGAGCCGGCTGACCGCCTGGGAACTCGTGCATGACGGTATCCCGGTACAGCTGCTGTGCGAAGGGGCGGCCGCCAGTCTGCTGCGTTCCGGACGCGTCGGCTGGGTGATCGTGGGTTCCGACCGCATTGCGGCGAACGGCGATGTGGCGAACAAGATCGGCACCTATGGGCTGGCCCTCCTGGCCCGTGCCCACGGCGTGCGCTTTATGGTCGCGGCCCCGTTGTCGACCATCGACTTCGACATGCCGGACGGGGAGGGTATCCCGATCGAGCAGCGCGCCGAAGACGAGGTTTTGGCGCTCGCCGGGAAGCGCGTGGCCGCGGACGGCGCCCGGGCCTACAACCCGGCGTTCGACGTTACGCCGGCGCACCTGGTCGACGCGATCGTGACCGAGCACGGTGTGGTCGAGGCGCCGGATCGGGACAAACTGGCCGCCCTGCGGCGGAAAGCCGTCGCTGGAGAGCCTGTTGTGGAGGGCTGACAGCGCCGGATCACGGTGTTTCACAGTAGTGCACCCCCGCTGAGAGCTACGGAGGGGCGATTTCAGGCCCATTTGCTAGGTCCCAGTGGTTACCCCTGTGGTATGATCGCGAGCTTGTTCAGACGGACGGCGTAACCCTCGATGGCTGAATTTGCCAAGGAAATCTTCCCGGTCAATCTCGAAGACGAGATGCAGCAGTCCTACCTCGATTACGCGATGAGCGTAATCGTGGGCCGGGCCCTCCCCGATGTCCGTGACGGCCTCAAGCCGGTCCATCGCCGCGTGCTCTACGCGATGCGCGAGCTGGGCAACGACTACAACAAGCCGTACAAGAAGTCGGCGCGCGTGGTCGGTGACGTGATCGGTAAATACCACCCGCATGGTGACTCCGCCGTCTACGACGCCATCGTGCGTATGGCGCAGCCGTTCTCGATGCGCTACATGCTGGCCGACGGGCAGGGCAACTTCGGCTCCATTGACGGTGATTCCCCGGCGGCCATGCGTTATACCGAGGTGCGCATGGCGCGCATCGCGGCCGAGCTGCTGGCCGATATCGACAAGGAAACCGTCGACTTCATCGACAACTACGACGGCTCCGAGACGGAGCCGGCGGTACTGCCGAGCAAGTTTCCCAACCTGCTGGTCAACGGCTCCGCCGGGATCGCGGTGGGGATGGCGACCAACATCCCGCCGCACAACCTGCGCGAGGTGATCAACGCCTGTGTGGCGCTGATTGATGACCCGGAGATATCCATCGAAGGTCTGATGGAGCACGTGCCGGGCCCCGATTTCCCGACGGCCGGGATCATCAACGGCGTGGAAGGCGTGCGCGAGGCCTATCGCACTGGTCGTGGCCGGGTGCTGATCCGGGCGCGCTCGCATGTCGAGCCGCTGGAGGGCGGACAGCGCGAGGCGATCGTCGTCACCGAACTCCCGTACCAGGTGAACAAGGCCCGCCTGACCGAGAAGATCGCCGAGCTGGTCAAGGAAAAGCGCATCGACGGCATCTCGGAGCTGCGCGACGAGTCGGACAAGGACGGCATGCGACTGGTCATCGAGCTCAAGCGCGGCGAGATGGCCGAGGTGGTCCTGAACCACCTGTACATGCACACGCAGATGCAGAACGTCTTCGGCATCAACATCGTCGCCCTGGTTGACGGCCAGCCGAAGGTGCTGGATCTGCGTCAGGTGCTGGAGTCCTTTCTGCGGCATCGCCGCGAGGTGGTTACCCGCCGCACGATCTTCGACCTGCGCAAGGCGCGCGAGCGCGCCCATATCCTGGAAGGCCTGGCGATCGCGCTGGCCAACATCGATCCGGTGATCGAACTGATCCGTGCCGCCCCCAACCCGGCCGAGGCCAAGGCCGGCCTGCTGGCGCGCAGCTGGCCGCTGGGCGTGGTCAGCGACATGCTCGACCGGGCCGGGGCCAGCGCCTCGCGTCCGGAGGATCTGGCAGCGGACTACGGCGTGGGCGACGACGGCTATCGCCTGTCCGAGGCCCAGGCGCAGGCGATTCTGGATCTGCGCCTGCACCGTCTGACCGGGCTGGAACAGGACAAGATCCTCGACGAATACCGGGAGCTGCTCGACTTGATCGAGGACCTGCTCGACATTCTCGGTTCGGGGGAGCGCCTGCAGCAGGAGATCCGCAACGAACTGCTGGCCGTGGCCGAGCAGTTCGGCGACGAACGCCGTAGCGAGATCCGCGAGCGCCAGGCGAACCTCACCCTGGAAGACCTGATCGGCGAGGAAGACGTCGTGGTGACGCTCTCCCACGCCGGCTATGTGAAGTACCAGCCGGTGGCCGACTACCGCGCGCAACGCCGAGGCGGTCGCGGCAAGGCGGCCGCGAGCTTCAAGGAAGAGGACTTTGTCGACCGGTTGCTGGTCGCGAACACGCACGACACGGTGCTGTGTTTCTCCAGCCGCGGGCGGGTCTACTGGCTGAAAGTCTATGAACTGCCACAGGGTTCGCGCGCCTCGCGTGGCAAGCCGATCGTGAATCTGCTGCCGCTGGAAGCGGACGAGCGAATCAACGCCATCCTGCCGGTGCGCGAGTACGACCCGGACCACTATGTGTTCATGGTGACCGCGCGCGGAACGGTCAAGAAGACCCCGCTGACCGACTTCTCGCGCCGCCGCTCGACCGGGATCATCGCGGTGGATCTGCGCGACGACGATTACCTGGTGGACGTTTCGCTTACCGATGGCCAGATGGACGTAATGCTCGTTACCACGGCCGGCAAGGCAGTGCGCTTCTCCGAGAACGACGTGCGGCCGATGGGCCGTACCGCCTGCGGTGTGCGCGGCGTGCGCATGGAATCGGATCATCGCGTGATTGCGCTGCTCAATGTCGCCGAGGGTGCCGCCTTGCTGGCCACCGAGAACGGCTACGGCAAGCGGACTCGCTTCGACGAATTCCCGGTCCACCGTCGTGGCGGCCAGGGCGTGATCGGGATCCAGACCGAGGGGCGCAACGGGCCACTGGTCGGGGCCGCGCGCGTGCTGGAAGACGACGAGGCGATGCTGATCACCACGGGCGGTACGCTGGTGCGTACACCGGTGGACCAGATCCCGCTGATCGGGCGCAATACGCAGGGTGTGCGGCTGATCCGCCTGGACGAGGGCGAGCGCCTGGTGGAACTGGCCCGGGTCGAAAAGCTGCAGGGCGAGGATGAAGACCTGGACGACGACAGCGAGAGCGAGGACGACGAATCCACGCAGAACACCATCGACAACGGAGATCCGGAATGAGCCGAGTGCATAACTTCAGTGCGGGGCCGGCTGCGCTGCCGCAGGCGGTCCTGGAACGGGCACGCGAAGAACTGATCGATTTCCATGGCGCCGGCATGTCGGTTATGGAGATGAGCCATCGCGGCAAGCCGTTCATGCAGGTCGCCGAGAAGGCGGAGCAAGACCTGCGCAAGCTGATGAACATTCCGGACGACTACAGTGTGCTGTTCCTGCAGGGTGGGGCGACCGGCCAGTTTGCGGCGATCCCGATGAACCTGCACTCGGGCGGAAAACCGATGGACTACATCGACACCGGGGCCTGGTCGGGCAAGGCGATCAAGGAAGCCCAGAAGTTCGGGCCGGTGAATATCGTCGCCAGCTCGCAGGCCAGTGGCTACGCCTCGATCCCGGCGCGCGACAGCTGGAATCTGGACCCGAATGCCGCCTACGTGCACTACACCCCGAACGAAACGATCGGTGGCGTGGAGTTTCACGAGGTCCCGGATGTCGGGGGCAAGCCGCTGGTGGCGGACATGTCCTCCACCATCCTCTCGCGCCCGATCGACGTGTCGAAATTTGGCGTGATTTACGCGGGCGCGCAGAAGAACATCGGGCCCGCCGGGCTGACCGTGGTGATTGTTCGCAATGACCTGCTGGACAAAGAGTCGAATCCGAATCTGCCGGCGGTGGTCGACTGGACGCTGCAGGCGAAAAACGACTCCATGTACAACACGCCGCCGACCTTCGGCTGGTACTTGGCGGGACTGGTCTTCGAGTGGCTTCTGGAGCAGGGCGGGCTGGACAAGATGGCCGAGATCAACCAGCGCAAGGCCGAGAAGCTCTATCATTTCGTGGATAACTCGGCGTTTTATCGCAACCCGGTCGAGCCGGATGCGCGTTCGTGGATGAACGTGCCGTTTATCCTCGCGGACGACTCGCTGGATGGTACGTTCCTGAACGAGGCCGATGCCGCCGGGCTGTCGTCGCTGAAAGGGCATCGTTCGGTGGGCGGTATGCGCGCTAGCATCTACAACGCCGTGCCGGAGAGTGCTGTGGACGCGCTGATCGAGTTCATGGCGGACTTCGAGAACCGCCACGCCTGAGCGTGTCCCCCTGGGGTAACCGATCACGGAGGACCCGGATGTACCGCATACAGACCTACAACAATATCGCCATACGCGGGCTGGATCGCTTCCCGCGGGACCGTTACGAGGTCGCCTCGGACATCAATCAGCCCGACGCGCTGATGCTGCGCTCGTTTAATCTGCACGATGTCGATATCCCGGAGTCCGTGCTGGCCGTCGGGCGGGCTGGCAGCGGGGTGAACAATATCCCGGTCACGGCGCTGTCGGACCGTGGGGTCGCGGTATTCAACGCGCCCGGGGCCAATGCCAATGCCGTCAAGGAGCTGGTGATCGCCGGCCTGCTGCTGGGCGCGCGCAATCTGCTCCCGGCGGCCGGCTATGTGCAGGAGCTGGACCCGAGCAAGGACGACTTCATGGCCGCGGTCGAACACGGCAAGAAGCGGTTCACGGGCTTCGAACTGCCCGGGCGCAAGCTCGCCGTGCTGGGACTGGGCGCCATCGGTGTCGGCGTGGCCAATGCGGCCAAGGCCCTCGGCATGGAAGTCGTGGGTTTCGACCCCAAGGTCACGGTCGAGAATGCCTGGCGCCTCGATTCGGACATCGAGCGGGCGCGCTCCGTGGAAGCTGCCCTGGAGGGTGCCGACGCGGTGACGGTACATGTACCGCTGACCGAGAACACTCGCCATATCGTCAATGCCAAGGGGCTGGCTGGTATGAATCCAGGCGCGATGGTGCTGAACCTGGCGCGCGAGGGCATCGTCGATGACGAGGCCGTGCGCGAAGGGCTCGATGCCGAGCGGCTGCACGCCTACATTACCGACTTCCCGGTGCCCAACATGCTGGGCCACCCGCGGGTCATCACGCTGCCGCACCTGGGGGCTTCGACGACCGAGTCGGAAGAGAACTGCGCGGTGATGATCGCCGACGAGCTGCGCGACTATCTCGAGAACGGCAATGTGGTCAATTCGGTGAACCTGCCGACCCTGGTGCTGGACCGCAAGGGCGACACCCGCATCGCGGTGGTCAACCGCAATCTCCCGGATCGCGTGGCGCGCATCTCGCATGTCCTGGGCGAATCCAACCTGAACATCCTGCACCTGATGAACGATTCCCGTGGGGATCTCGCGTATACGCTTCTGGACGTGGACGGCAAGCCCGACCCGTCCACGCTGGATGCGTTGCTGCAGATTGATGGCGTGCTGCGCGCACGGGTGCTGTAGATCGTGACGAAGAAGGGGCCATCGCCGAAAGCCGCTACGGGGCCGGAAGACCTCGGGTCCTTGCGTAACCGCATCGACGCGCTGGACGGGCAGTTGCTGGAGCTTCTCAGCGAGCGTGCACGCTGCGCCGAGGCGGTCGCGCGGGTCAAGCGCGACTTCGAGCCGAATCCGGTCTTCTACCGGCCGGAGCGCGAGGCCGAGATCCTGCGGCGCGTGCGCGAGGAAAACCCCGGACCCTTGTCCGGCGAGGCCGTGGTCCGGCTGTTCCGGGAGATCATGTCCGAGTGTCTGGCGCTGGAACATCCGCTGACGGTCGCCTATCTGGGCCCCGAAGGGACCTTTACCCACCTGGCGGCACGCAAGCACTTTGGGCATGCGGTGGAGACCACCCCGCTTACCTCGATCGATCAGGTGTTTGGCGCGGTGGAAGCGGGACGGGCGCAGTTCGGTGTTGTGCCGATCGAGAACAGCTCCGAGGGCGTGGTCACGCATACCGTGGACTGTTTCCTCGATTCGTCCCTGCAGATCTGCGGCGAGGTCGTGACGCCAATCCATCATCATCTTCTGGCGCAGGCCGAAGACCTGGGCGAGATTCGCCGCGTCCGAGCGCACGCTCAGGCACTGGCCCAGTGCCGGCAGTGGCTGGATACCCACCTGCCACACGCGGAGCGCGAGGCGGTGTCCTCCAACGCCCGAGCCGCCGAGGTTGCGGCCAAAGACCCGGAAAGCGCGGCGATCGCCAGCCGCGTGGCCGCTGAGCACTATGGCGTTCCACTGCGGGTGCAGCATGTCGAGGATCGCGCCGACAACACCACGCGCTTCCTGATTATCGGCACCGCGTCCACCGAGCCGAGTGGCGCGGACCGGACCTCGATCATGCTCAGTACCGCGAACCGGCCAGGGTCGCTTTATGCACTGCTCAAACCGATCGCCGAGGCCGGCATCAGCCTGACCCGGATCGAGTCGCGGCCCTCGCGCTGCACCCAGTGGACCTATGTGTTTTTCCTGGATCTGGTGGGCCACCAGAAGGATCCGGCAATCCAGGATTGTCTGGAACAGCTGCGCCAGACCGCCGATACCGTCAAGGTGCTGGGGAGCTATCCTCAGGCCGCTACCTGAGGGGAACACTGACTCATGCACACGCTCGCGTTGATACCCCAGGTTTCCCGAGACAAGGCGCGCCGTGCAGCGGGTAGTGGTTCTACCCGCCCGTTGTTGATTGATTCGGGGCGCAACGCAGGATCGGGGAACCTGGGGTACCAACCCCAAGGGGCTCGGCCGCCCGTTGTTATCAAAAACGGGCGCGGGAACGGCGTTGCGGCTCCCTTGTGCAGAATGACTGCACGGCAGTCACCGCGCCTTGTTCGCACGCAAAAGCGACTCGAGCGCGAGCGCGTGCATGAATCAGTGTTCCCCTAACCGAGGTATCCCATGGCTTCACGCAACCCCGTGTCCGACCAGAACCCGGGTGGTTTTGATGCCGCCGCGCTTGCCGTGGATGGCGTTCGGGGCCTGACGCCCTATCAGCCCGGCAAGCCGATCGCGGCGCTCGAGCGGGAGCTGGGCATTCAGCAGGCGATCAAGATGGCCTCCAACGAGAATCCATTGGGGCCCTCGCCCCAGGCGGTGGAGGCCGCACGCGCGGCGATGAGCGGGGCCCACATCTATCCCGATGGGGCAGGCTTCGAACTGAAGGCCGCGCTGGCCACCCGGCATGCTGTCGAACCGGATGCCATTTCCCTCGGCAATGGGTCCAACGAGATCCTGGAGCTGATTGCGCGGGCGTGGCTGGCGCCCGGTCGGGCCGCGGTCTTTTCGGCTCATGCCTTTGCCGTGTACCCGCTGGTTACCCAGGCGGTGGGGGCCGAGGCCCGGGTGGTCGAAGCGCTGCCTGCGGCCGACCTGAAACAGCCATACGGGCATGATCTGGCTGCGATGCAGAAAGCAGTGGATGACACCGTGCGGGTGGTGTTCGTGGCCAATCCGAACAACCCGACCGGGACCTGGGTCGGGCGCGCAGCACTCGAGGCTTTCGTGGCAGCGATGCCGGCCACTACGCTGGTCGTGATCGACGAGGCGTATGCGGAGTACGTCGAGCAGGAAGACTATCCCGATACCACCCAGTGGGTCGCGCGCTATCCGAATCTCATCGTGACCCGCACGTTTTCAAAGATTCAGGGCCTTGCCGGTCTGCGCCTGGGGTATTCCGTCAGTTCGCCCGCGGTCGCGGAACTGCTTAATCGCGTGCGCCAGCCGTTCAATGTGAATGCGGTTGCACAGGCCGCAGGTCTTGCCGCACTGGGGGACTCCGCGCATATCGAGCGTTCGGTGCGCGTCAACCGCGAGGGGCTGGCGCAGCTTGACGAAGGTCTCCGCGAGCGGGGACTGCGCGTGATCCCGTCGGTGGGCAACTTCATTACCTTTGACACCGGGCGTGATGCGGGGCCGGTGTACGAGGCGTTGCAACGCGAAGGCGTGATCACCCGTCCAGTGGAGAACTACGGGCTGCCCGGGCATCTGCGGGTAACGGTCTCCACGGCCGAGGACAACGAACGCTTCCTGCAGGCGCTGGCTCGGGCCCTGGCATGATCGAGCGGCTGGTCATCTTTGGGGTTGGCCTGATTGGTGGCTCGCTCGCGCTCGCCTTGCGCGAGGCGGGAGCGGTACGCGAGATCGTGGGCTGTTCGCGCAATGCGGACAACCTGCGCGAGGCCGAGCGTCTGGGCGTGATCGACCGCTGGACGACCTCGGTGGCGGAGGCCGCGGAAGGGGCGGATATCGGCGTACTGGCAGTGCCGCTGGGGGCAATGGGCCCGCTGGCACGCGACCTGGCCGGCTGCTGGCCGGACGACAGCCCGTTGACGGACGTCGGCTCGAGCAAGCAGGCCGTGATCGACGCGGTGACCGAGGGCTTTGGCACCACGCCGCGCCAGTTTGTGCCCGGTCACCCCATTGCCGGGACCGAGAAGAGCGGGGTGGCGGCGGCATTCCCCAGCCTATTTCGGGATCGGCTGGTGATCCTGACCCCGGCGGATGCGACCAACCCGATGGCCAGCGATCGCATTGCACAGATGTGGCAGGCGACTGGTGCGCGGGTGGAATTCATGACACCCGCCCACCACGACCGGGTGCTCGCGGCGACGAGCCATCTGCCTCACGTGCTGGCCTACACGCTGGTGGCGTCACTGTCGGACATGAGCGAGCGCGACGAGATCTTTCATTATGCGGCGGGCGGCTTTCGCGATTTCACCCGCATTGCCTCGTCGGACCCGGTGGTCTGGCGCGATATCTGCCTGGCCAACCGCACGGCCATCCTCGAGGTGATCGAACGCTACCAGGGTGACCTGGAGCAGTTACGCGGGATGATCGAATCGGCGGACGGGCCCGCGATCGAGACGCGCTTTCGGCACGCAAAGGAAACCCGGGATCGTTTTTGTGACCCGGCGGATGCACAACTGGATACCTGACAGATGAACACCTTTACCGTACAGCCGGGGGGCACGCTCTCCGGTGTCGCCCGTGTGCCGGGCGACAAATCCATTTCCCATCGCTCGATCATGCTGGGTGCGCTGGCCGAGGGCGAGACGCGTGTCACCGGCTTTCTCGAAGGGGCCGATTGCCTGGCGACGCTGGAGGCCTTTCGCGCGATGGGTGTGCCGATCGAGCGCAAAGGGCCAGGCGAGGTCGTGATCCAGGGCCGGGGCCTGCAGGGCCTGCAGGCCCCGGATCGCCCGCTGGACATGGGTAACTCGGGGACCGCCATGCGGCTGCTCTGCGGGGTGCTCGCCGGGCAGTCGTTCGATAGCGAGCTCATCGGCGATGAATCCCTGACGCGTCGCCCCATGCGCCGGGTCACCGAGCCCCTGGCGCTCATGGGTGCACAGATCGAGACCAGTGAGGCCGGTACGCCGCCTTTGCGCATCCGTGGCGGCGCACCCCTGCGGGGCACCGATCATGTGCTGCAGGTGGCCAGCGCACAGGTCAAGTCCGCGATCCTGCTCGCGGGATTGTGGGCAGACGGGAAAACCTGTGTGACCGAGCCCGCGCCCACCCGGGACCACACCGAGCGGATGCTGAATGGCTTCGGCTGTGTCGTTACCCGGGATGGTCCCAAGGCCTGCGTGACCGGTGGCGGGCGCCTGCAGGCCAGTTCGGTGGATGTCCCGGCGGACATTTCCTCGGCCGCGTTCTTCCTGGTGGGCGCCAGCATCGCGACGGGCTCGCAGATGCGCCTGGAACACGTCGGCATCAATCCGACCCGGACCGGTGTGATCGACATCCTGCGCCTGATGGGCGCGGATATCCGCGTGGAGAACGAACGCGAAGCCGGCGGCGAGCCGGTGGCCGACATCGAGGTACATGCCACGCGCCTGAAGGGGATCGAAATCCCGACCGAGCTGGTGCCGCTGGCGATCGACGAATTCCCGGCCATCTTTGTCGCCGCGGCCTGCGCCGAGGGCGAGACGGTCCTGACGGGCGCGGAAGAACTGCGGGTCAAGGAGAGCGATCGCATTCAGGTGATGGCCGATGGGCTTCAGGCGCTGGGTGTGCAGTGCTCGGTGCAGCGCGATGGTATTCGCATTCTGGGCGGCGAGGGTTTCGCCGGCGGAGAGATCGACAGCCATGGCGACCACCGTATCGCGATGTCGTTCGCGATGGCCGGGCTGCGGGCCAGTGGCCCGATTCGCATTCGTGACTGCGCCAATGTGGCGACATCGTTCCCGGGTTTCGTGGACCTTGCCCGTAATGCCGGTCTGTCGCTGGAGGCGGCATGACGGCGGCGATCCCGGTGCTCGCCATTGACGGCCCGGGTGGTGCCGGAAAGGGGACGGTGTGCATGCGCGTCGCCGCGGCGATGGGCTGGCACCTGCTCGACAGTGGGGCCCTGTACCGACTGCTGGGCCTTGCCGCGCGCCAGCATGGGGTGGAGCTGACCGATATCGAAGGACTCGAACGCCTGGCCGGCGCACTGGACGTCAGCTTCGAGATCGACGGCGATGCGGCAAGGGTAACGACCCTGCTTGAGGGCCAGCCGGTGGACGTGCTCCTGCGCACCGAACAGGCGGGTTCCGATGCCTCGCAGGTCGCCGCGCTGCCCGCTGTACGCGAGGCATTGCTCGATCGCCAGCGATGGTTTGCTCAGGCCCCGGGGCTGGTCGCGGACGGGCGCGACATGGGCACCGTGGTGTTCCCGGATGCGGACCTCAAGATCTTCCTGACGGCCTCGGCGGAGGAGCGGGCGCGCAGGCGTTACATGCAGTTGAAGGAACAAGGACTTAGTGCTAATCTTTCCGCCCTTCAGGATGAGATGGAGGCGCGCGACCGCCGTGACCGCGAGCGTAGCGTGGCTCCCCTCAAGCCCGCCGAAGATGCCTGGGTGCTGGATACCACGGAACTCGACATCGTCAGCGTGGTGGACATGATCCTGGAGCGCCTCCGGGACGTACTCCCGGAACAAAGCCCCCGAATCGAGGGATAGCCTCGAAGCGGGTACATTAACGTTCAAACCCTCTTGTAGGAAGTTTCTTCAAGAGTTTGTTTAATCACAGGTTTTTAAATCCATGAGTGAAAGTTTCGCGCAACTGCTCGAAGAGAGCATGGCCTACACCCAGATGCAGCCGGGTGCCATCCTCAGTGCCACCGTCATTGAGGTCACCCCGGATGTGGTCGTGGTCAATGCCGGCCTGAAGTCCGAGGGGGTCATCCCCACCGAGCAGTTCATGAACGACGAGGGCGAGCTCGAGGTCAAGGTCGGCGATGTCGTCGAAGTGGCCCTCGAAACCCCCGAAGACGGTTTCGGCGAGACGCGCATGTCGCGCGAGAAGGCCAAGCGGGCCAAGGCCTGGGATCGTCTTGAAGGTGCGATGGAAGAAGAGCAGTACGTCACCGGCAAGATCTCCGGCAAGGTCAAGGGCGGGTACACCGTCGAGCTGGGAGACATCCGTGCGTTCCTGCCCGGTTCACTCGTGGATGTACGTCCGGTGCGCGATACCGCGTACCTGGAAGGCAAGGAACTGGAATTCAAGCTCATCAAGCTGGATCGCCGCCGCAATAACGTGGTCGTATCGCGCCGCGCCGTGGTCGAGCAGGAATACAGCGCCGAGCGCGAAGAACTGCTGAAGAACCTGCAGGAAGGCGCGGTCGTGAAGGGCATCGTGAAGAACCTGACCGACTACGGTGCGTTCCTGGATCTGGGTGGCATCGACGGCCTGCTGCATATCACTGACATGGCCTGGAAGCGCGTGAAGCACCCCTCCGACGTGGTCGAGATCGGCCAGGAAGTCGAAGTCAAGGTGCTGAAGTTCGACCGCGAACGCATGCGCGTCTCGCTGGGCCTGAAGCAGCTGGGCGAGGATCCGTGGGAGAACATCACCCGCCGTTACCCGACCGGCACCCGCATCTTCGGCAAGGTCACCAACATTACCGACTACGGCTGCTTCGTGGAAATCGAAGACGGCGTGGAAGGCCTGGTGCACGTGTCCGAGATGGACTGGACCAACAAGAACGTTAATCCGGGCAAGGTCGTGGCCATCGGCGACGAGGTCGAGGTGATGATCCTGGACCTGGACGAAGAGCGCCGCCGCATCTCGCTGGGTATGAAGCAGTGCCAGTCCAACCCGTGGGACGACTTCGCCGCTAACCACAACCGTGGCGAGAAGGTCCGTGGCCAGATCAAGTCGATCACCGACTTCGGCGTGTTCGTCGGTCTGGATGGCGGCATCGATGGCCTGATCCACCTGTCCGACCTGTCCTGGCACGAGGCCGGTGAAGAGGCGATCCGCAACTTCAAGAAGGGCGACGAGGTCGAGGCCGTGGTGCTGTCGGTGGATCCGGAGCGCGAGCGTATCTCCCTGGGTCTGAAGCAGCTGGACCGCGATCCGTTCTCCAACTTCGTGGCCGAGCACACCAAGGGCAGCATCGTGAAGGGTACGGTCAAGGAAGTGGACGCCAAGGCGGCCGTGATCGAGCTGGCTGACGGTATCGACGGCATCCTGCGTGCGGCCGATATCTCCCAGGACCGTGTGGAAGATGCGCGGACCGTGCTGAACGTTGGCGAAGAGGTCGAGGCCAAGTTCATGGGTGTGGACAAGAAGACCCGTGCGATCAGCCTGTCGATCAAGGCCAAGGACCGCGCCGAAGAGGCCGAGATGGTCTCCGACTACTCCGCGAGCGGTAGTGCGACGACCTCCCTTGGCGATCTGCTGAAGGAACAGATGGGCAAGAACGACTAAGTCCGTCACAATAAAGTCCACGGTGTCCGTACGGATGCCGTGGACTGTTTTTTATCCGCACACTGCGGATCTCTTTCTTCTGTCTGTGACGAGCGTCAGATGACCAAATCGGAATTGATCGAAAGCCTCGCCCAGAAATCGCCTCACCTGCCCGCACGGGATGTCGAGATGTGCGTGAAGGCGTTGCTGGAACGGATGAGTCAGGCCCTGGCGCATGGTCAGCGAGTCGAGATTCGTGGCTTCGGCAGCTTCTCCCTGCATTTCCGCCCGCCGCGTCTTGGACGCAATCCCAAGACCGGGGAAGGGGTGGCACTGCCGGGCAAGCATGTCCCGCATTTCAAACCCGGCAAGGAACTGCGCGAGCGGGTCAATAGCCCCGCGGTTGTCGACGAGTAATCGGCATGTCCGATCGACGGCGCCAGCAGGTCCGCAACGTAGTCGCGTTTGCCTTGCTGATCCTGATCTCTTCGGCGATCGGTATTCTTGTGGTGTTCAACGAGGGCCAGGTCACCCTGAGCCTGCCATGGGTAGACGTGCAAGCGCCCCTGGTAGTCCTGCTGGGCATTTCCGCGCTCGTGGGTGTGGTCGTCACGGCCGCCATTCTGCTTCTCCGTATCCGCCGACTGAACCAGAAGGTGGCGGACCTGCGCGCGGAGAATCGCGCATTGAAGACCGAGGTCGAGCAGATGCGAACGGCCCCGATGCGGGATTTTTATTAGTGCAATGCGGATCACTGTGCATGCCCGCGCTGGAGTCCATTTCGCCCACGTGCACAGTGCAGCCGGTGAAGGCCAGCCTTGAGGCACAAACGACGCGCCATGTCTTCCGCTACGTCCGAGAATCGATCGACCATATGGTTGGGATGGCTCGTTTCCTCTCCCGTGAACGCTCGTTTATTGATCACCCGATGTAACAAGATTGGTTGGCCAGGCCCTTCTCGTGGGTCATGTTGCAGGGTGTGGAAACGGGTATGCCTCGCAGCGTTCGCTCGGCCCTGTGGCCCGGCGCGAAAGCTGGGGTCGCTGTCCGAGTCCGGGAGCGTCACGTGATCAACGACTGGTTCTGGCTCTTGCTGCCCGTGGCGGCGGCAAGCGGCTGGTGGGTAGCCCGTCGCGTCCACCCGGAAGACCCGGGGGACCAGGAACCTTCCCTTCACCGTTACCTTGAGGGCGTCCGATATCTGCTGGACGACCGTACCGATGATGCCTTGCAGGCCTTCATCGAGATGGTGGAGGTCGACCACGAAACCTTTGAGACCCATGTGATTCTTGGACGCCTGTTCCGGCGTCGAGGCGAGGTCGATCGGGCGATCCGGATCCATCAGAACCTGGTGGCGCGTCCTTCTCTGAAGGACGAGCAGCGGGCCCAGGCGCTGAACGAGCTCGGGCAGGACTTTCTGCTAGCCGGCGTTCTCGATCGGGCCGAGGCGGTCTTCCGCGAGCTTGCGGACTCGCCGCATCAGGCGGTGCAGGCGCTGAAGGGCCTGCAGCATGTCTATGAAACCCAGCGTGAATGGGAGCGCGCGATCGAGGTCGGCACACGACTGAAAGCGCATAACGTGCCGAATGAACATCTTCGAATCGCGCATTATCACTGTGAGTTGGCGACTATTGCGCTGGAGCAAGGTGACCGCTCAACCTCCGCCGAGCGAGCGGCACAAGCAGAGGGGCTGGTCCCTGGGCTGTCGCGCGCGCTGCTGATCAAGTCCGAGATCGCGGAACGCGAAGACCGCATCGCCGATGCGATTGCATGCGGCCGTGAGGCCGTGGCCCGTACGCCACCGCTGGCACCCCTGGTCGTGCCGCGCCTCGAGCGGCTGCACCAGGCACTGCCAGGTGAGAACCGCCTGGGGCAGCTGGAGCAAACCCTGGAAGATCTGGCGAACAGCCGCGGTATCACCGTGGCGCGGATCGCACTGATGCGGTTGTACCGTCGCACCGGGCGGCTGGATGCCGCACTCTCCGAACTCGGGATGATCCTTTCGCAACGCCCGGTGCCGACATCGGGCTTGCTCGAGGCCGTGCGCTGGATGAAGATTCTCCCCGCGGTGCAGGAATACAGTGTGGAGTTCGCCGCGTTCGAGAAAGCGCTTTCGGATCAGCTCGGAAGCCAGCATCTGTACCAGTGCATGAACTGTGGCTACCAGGGTCGAGCGCACGTCTGGCAATGTCCGAGCTGTCGCCGATGGGATACCCTGCGGGGGCTGGATTTTGAACTCGATGCCTCTACCGAGGAGGCTGAAGATGCGCTGGTCCGCGAAGGGACGCGCTGAAACCCATTTAATCAGGAAGAGCCATGCGAGCAGTCGTTCAGTCCCCAGCCCCGCGTCTGATCGTGGCACTCGACTTTGCCGATGCCGACAGTGCCATCCAGCTGGCGCAGCGTCTCGATCCGTCATTGTGCGCCCTGAAGGTCGGGTTCGAGTTGTTTGTCGTGGCCGGGCCCGATTTATTGGGCAGACTGCACGATCTCGGCTTTCGGGTATTCCTCGATCTCAAGTTTCACGATATCCCCAATACAGTGGCCGCCGCCTGCAGGGCAGCGGCGCGAACCGGCGTATGGCTGGTAAATGTGCACGCCAGTGGTGGCTTGCAGATGATGCAGGCGGCGCACGAGGCGGTCCGCGAGGTCAATGATCACACCGCCGTTCTGGCGGTTACGGTTCTGACCTCCAGCGACGCACACACGCTGCGCGAGATTGGCGTTCAGCGCAGCCCGGAGGCCCAGGTGCGCCTGCTGGGCAATCTGGCCATCGCACGGGCTGGGCTGGAGGGGCTGGTGTGTTCTGCGCAGGAGGCAAGCCTGCTGCGTGAGGAGCTGGGCTCTGGCCCGATGCTGGTGACCCCCGGAATCCGGCTTCCGGAGGCCGAAGGAGACGATCAGCGCAGGGTGATGACACCGGAGAACGCGATCAAGGCCGGTGCCAGCGCCATTGTGGTGGGGCGACCCATTACCCGGGCGGCCGATCCGGCGGCAGCTGCGACCGATTTCGCACATCGCCTGGAGAGGGTTTTCCAGAGCCACTGATCCCGTTAGGATGACCTTGGCGCAAGGGTTGCGCCGGTTATCACTCAACATGGAGCAGTTAACATGAAAAATGCCATCTACTGTGTGAAATGCTGGTTCTTCGCCGCCTTGTGCGTGCTGCCGCTGGCGCTGGTTACGGCATCAGGCGGGCAGACGCCGGTGAATGTGAACTCGGCATCGGCGGATGAACTCGCGACGCTGGACAACATCGGCCAGGTCAAGGCCGAGGCGATCGTCGAGCATCGCGAAGCCCACGGTCCGTTTGCCTCGGTGCAGGCGCTGACGGACGTATCCGGCGTCGGCGAGCGCACGGTGGAGATGAATCTCGACCGTATCGAGGTCGAGTAGCCCGATCGAGGACGACGGGGCCGATCCCCGTCGTCTTTTCCCACCTGGAGTCAGGATGAACCCGAATACGCCACCGATCCGTACCGCTGTTTTTCCTGTCGCGGGCATGGGCACCCGCTTTCTTCCGGCCACCAAGGCCAACCCCAAAGAGATGCTCCCCATTGTCGACAAGCCGCTTATTCAGTACGCGGCCGAGGAGGCCGTGCGTGCGGGTATCGAGACCCTGGTGTTCGTGACCGGTCGCAACAAGCGTTCCATCCCCGATCACTTCGACAAGGCCTACGAGCTTGAAACGGAGCTGGAAGAACGCGGCAAGACGGAGATGCTGGAGAAGGTGCGCAATATCGTGCCGTCCAACGTGACCTGTGTGTACGTGCGTCAGGCCGAGGCACTGGGTCTGGGACATGCGGTAGCCTGCGCGCGGCCGGTGGTACGCAACGAGCCCTTTGCGGTGATCCTGGCCGATGACCTGATCGAAGAAGAGCAGGGCGGTGCCACGAAGCAGATGGTTGAGGCCTTTAACCAGCATGGATGCAGCGTGCTGGGCGTGGAAGAGGTGCCGGCGGACCGCACCCATCAGTACGGCATCATTGATCCGGTGCAAACGGGCCCGCGCACCTGGGACGTACGCGGGATTGTGGAGAAGCCGCAGCCGGCGGACGCACCCTCCAATGTGGCGGTCGTGGGCCGCTATGTCCTGACCCCGCGCATCTTCGAGCTGCTGGCGGAGCAGGAGCCCGGTGCTGGGGGCGAAATCCAGCTGACCGACGCAATTGCCAAGTTACTTCAGGAAGAGCGTGTAACTGCCCTTAATTTCGAAGGTCGCCGCTTCGACTGTGGAAGCAAGCTGGGCTATCTGGAGGCGACCGTGGAGTTCGCGTTGATGCACCCGGAGCTGAAGGACGACTTTGGCGCCTATCTGAAATCCCGCGCCAGCACCTCCTGAAGCCTCACCACCAGAACCTCCGCTGACGCGGACGTATCGGAAGCCTTCCGCGCCAGTACTGGATGGCGAGGAAGCCGAACGCCATCCCGCCCAGATGCGCGAAATGCGCAATACCGGCGAGGGTGCCCGAGATCCCCAGGTAGAGTTCCAGGGCGCCGTAGGCGATGACGAAGTACTTTGCCTTGATGGGGATCGGCAGGAAGAACAGATAAAGCCGCTGGTTGGGGAACATCATCCCGAACGCCAGCAAGACCCCGAACACGCCGCCGGATGCCCCAACAGTGGGATAGACCATCCCATTGTCGCCATAGGCGGTGACCATAAGCTGTACCAGCCCTGCGCCGATCACGCAGATGAGGAAGTACAGGGCGAAGGTCCTGGAACCCCAGGCGTTCTCGATCTGCACTCCCAGCATCCAGACGGCAAACATGTTCACCGAGAGGTGAACGAGGCCTCCGTGCAGGAACCCGTAGGTCAACAGCTGCCAGAGCTGGAAGTCCGGCACACGTAGCCATTGCCCGTCCTGGAGGATCATCGAAGGCGTTCCGATGGGCCACAGAGCGAAATGGGTCATCAGCCAGTCGCCCAGCCAGGGCAGGGCAAGAAAGAGCGCCACGTTGGTGATCAGCAAAAAGCCGATCACCGGTGGCATCATGCTGAAATCGGGGTGGCGCGGGTCCGGGTGCGTCATCGGGGCCGGGATCAGCGAAAGTCGTCGGTGACCGCGCCGCGACTGGCGGATCCGACCTGACGGCTGTACTTCCCGAGCACACCTCGATCAAAGCGCGGCGGGGGTGCCTGCCAGGCACTGCGGCGACGCGCCAGTTCGTCCTCTGGTACCTCGAGCGCGAGACGATTACGGTCGGCATCGACCTCGATGATGTCGCCCTCGCGCACCAGGGCAATGGGCCCACCTTGCGCCGCCTCGGGCGCGACATGTCCGACGACGAGACCGTAGGTGCCTCCGGAGAAGCGTCCGTCGGTAATCAACGCAACGGAGTCGCCGAGACCCGCGCCGATGATCGCTGCCGTGGGGGCGAGCATCTCGCGCATACCGGGCCCCCCACGAGGACCCTCGTGACGGACCACGATGACGTCTCCAGCCTGAATACCACCCGCCAGGATGGCGTCCAGGCATTCCTCCTCGGATTCGAATACGCGCGCGGGCCCGCGAATCGAAGTGGACTTGAGCCCGGTGATCTTGGCCACGCTGCCTTCCGGCGCCAGATTGCCCTTAAGGATCGCCAGGTGCCCCTGCGGGTACAGGGGGGCATCCAGCGGGCGGATGATGGTCTGGTTCGATGGTGGTGCATCAGGGATGTCTGCGAGGACCTCGCTTAGGGTCTGGCCGGTAATGGTCAGGCAGTGCCTGTGCAGAAGACCGGCGTTCAGCAGGATCTTCATGACCTGCGGTGTGCCCCCCACCGCATGGAATTCCGTGGTCACGTGTCGACCGGAGGGCTTCAGATCGCACAGTACCGGGGTTTTCCGGCGGATCCGTTCTACGTCATCCAGAGCTAACGGCACGTTGGCACAGTGGGCAATGGCGAGCAGGTGGAGCACGGCATTGGTCGATCCCCCGACGGCCATAACCACGGCCAGGGCGTTCTCGAAGGCCTCGCGCGTGAGGATGTCGCGCGGCTTGCGGTCGGCATGGATCGCCTCCAGGAGGACCTCGGCGGAACGGGCGGCGGAGTCGGCCTTTTCCGGGTCCTCGGCCGCCTGGGTCGACGAGCCCGGCAGACTCATGCCCATCGCCTCGAAGGCGCTGGACATGGTATTGGCTGTGAACATGCCGCCACAGGAGCCGGCTCCCGGGCAGGCATTGCGCTCCACGCCGGCCAGGTCTTCATCCGACAGCTTTCCCGCCCCATGCTGTCCGACGGCCTCGAACGCACTGACGATCGTCAGGTCCTGGTCCTTGTAGCGTCCCGGCTTGATCGTGCCTCCGTAGACGAAGATCGCGGGCACGTTAAGCCGGGCGATCGCCATCATGGCGCCGGGCATGTTCTTGTCGCAGCCGCCGGTGGCCAGCAGCCCGTCCAGACTCTGGCCGTTGACGACCGTCTCGATCGCATCGGCGATCACCTCGCGCGACACCAGGGAGTACTTCATGCCCGGGGTGCCCATCGAAATGCCGTCAGAGATGGTGATGGTGCCGAAGGTCTGCGGCATGCCGCCCGAGGCTCGTACGGCCGATTCCGCACGTTTGGCCAGTGCCCCGATCCCCATGTTGCAGGGAGTGATGGTGCTGTGGGCGTTGGCAATGCCAACGATGGGGCGCTGGAAGTCGTCGTCACCGAAGCCCACGGCCCTGAGCATGGCGCGGTTGGGGGTGCGGCGTGGCCCTTCGGTGACGACGCGGCTGCGTCGATTGTCCTGGGTCATCGAGTCGTCCTGTCCGTTGTCCGGCCCGGGAGAGGGCGGACTAGTGGGTGCGAGAATTGCTTCCCCGGCAGTAGCGCCCATTGAGGAAGTGATCGAAGAACTGGCCCAGTGCCGGATGGTCGATCTGCTGGCCGGAGGTGTCGGGTTCCAGGTGGCGTTCGGCCACATACGTGCTGTGCGAGTACCCGTCCACCAGCACGTGGTACCACGGCCGGTCCTTGGGGGGACGGCTCCTGGCCACGGTTTCGTACCATTCGTCCGAGCCGGAGTAGACCGGGTCGACCTCGACGATCACACCGCGGTAGCCGAACTTGGTATGGTGGACCAGTTCACCCACGGTGAAGCGTGTTCCCTGTGTCATCGCTGCCCCCTGGCGGCGTTTGGTGCATTAATTGTGCTGCATTGACAGTGTCTCTCAGAAAAGACCATCGCCCGGGTCTCGCGTTCCGGCGCGTGGTCCTGAACCCGCAAAGCGAACGTATACCATGTCCCGTGACGTCAGCATCCCCCGCCCCGAATTTCACCGGGCCGTGCCCGAAAATGATGACCGCGAACGCAAGATCTGCAGTCACTGTGGCTTCGTGGACTACGAGAACCCGCGGATTGTGGTGGGCGTCGTCGCCACATGGGAAGGGCGGGTCCTGTTGTGCCGCCGGGCGATCGAGCCGCGCAAGGGTCACTGGACGCTGCCCGCAGGATACATGGAGCTCGGCGAGTCGACCGAGCAGGGCGCCGAGCGAGAGGCCTGGGAGGAGGCGCGCGCCCGGCTGCGTATCGATCGCCTGCTCGCGGTCTACAGTCTGCCGCATATCGGTCAGGTGCAGATGATCTACCGTGCCGAGCTGCTGGGCGACGATGTCGCTCCCGGACCGGAATCGGAAGAGGTCGCGCTGTTCGACTTCAATGATCTGCCCGGGGAGCTCGCATTTCCGTCGGTCGCCTGGGCCCTGGCGCACTATCAGCAGACGCGCCACCTGAACGAATTTGCGCCGATGGGCGCCCCGGAGTCCGCGAGCCCGCTGGGCGGGTTGTAGTTCAGCTGTCCTGCGCGCGCCGGGACGGCCCGTAGTCTCGGAATTTTTCCAGCACGCGCGCCATTTCATCATCGCCGAGCAGCTGCGGGCCGCCAATTTGCAGGCTCAGCACATACTGCTGCGCGAGCAGTTCGACCTCTTGGGTCAGCCACAAGGCCCGCGCGAGATCCGGCCCCGTCGCAATCATGCCGTGGTTGGCCAGCAGGCACGCGAGTCGATCCTGCAGGGCCTCCACCGCGTTGCCTGACAGCTGCTCCGTGCCGAACGTGGCATAGGGGGCACAACGGATCGAATTGCCCCCGGCCGCCGCCACCATATAGTGCAGGGCGGGGATATCACGACCCTGAATCGCGACCACGCTGGCATAGATCGAGTGGACATGCACCACGGCGTTCAACTCCGGGCGCGCCTGGAGGATCGCCCGATGAAAATGCCACTCGCTGGAAGGCTTCTGGTGATCCGGCCAGCGTCCCTGTGCATCGACGGAGACCAGGTCCTCCGGACGCAGGGCTTCATAGGGCACGCCGGACGGGGTAATCAGCATGCCGTCGCCCAGACGCGCGCTGACGTTGCCCGAGGTGCCCTGGTTCAGGCCACGGCGATTGGTCTCGAGCGCGGTGTCGATAATCGCTTGGCGCAGGGCCAGTTCATCGGTGGCAGGCATCGGAATCCAGGGGGATAGATGGAAGCCGGATTGTATCGCGACAGGCGCGAAGGATGTCTCGGGGAACACCCGTTAGTTTATGGGGTCAATGTCGAGAGGCCGGCGTGAGCGGGACGTGAAGACGCGGATGGCGCGCACGCCACCTGGACATCTATATTGAAGGCTGTACTTGGCAGGCCGCAGCGGTCGCGCGGCACTTTCGATGTTCCTTGAACAGGGAGGACAACCCATGAAAAAACCCCTTCGTTTTCTGACTGCGGCTTCCGTTGCCGGAACCCTCGCGCTGGGCCTGGGCGCTGTGCATTCCGTGCATGCCTTTGACGAGCACGAGGCAACCATTGATTACCGTCAGGGCGTGATGCGGTCCATCGGCGGCAACGTCGGGTCTATCGCCGCAGTCGTTGTCGACGGCGCCGAATTCGGCGACAACCTCGAGATGCACACCAGACATCTGGTGGATCTAACCGCGGACATCCCGGCACTGTTCCCTGAAGGCAGTGACTTCCCCGATACCGATGCCAAAGAGGAGATCTGGGACGACTGGGACCGGTTCAAGGAGCTCTCTCAGGACACCAAGGATGCGGCCGAGGCATTGCATGCCGCGGTTGAAGCCGGTGACGACGACGAACTCCCGATTCGCTTCCGTAACCTGGGGCAGTCCTGCCAGGCTTGCCACGACGACTTCCGCCGCGACTGATCGGTGGCGGTGACAACAAGGCGCACAGGGCCGGCCGCCTGGCTGCCGGCCCTGGCCATTGCGGCCTTTGCATGGAGTTCCGTCGCACAGGCGGAGGTGGAGATCGGTGAAGAGGACCCCCAGGCCGGAGAGGACGAACGTATTGCCTACGGTGAATACGTCTTGCGCGCCGGCGGGTGTGTGACCTGTCACACCGCGGAGGAGGGTGACTTCCTGGCCGGTGGTCGGCCGATCGAAAGCCCGTTCGGCGTGTTCTACGGCCCGAACATCACCCCGGACGAAGAGCACGGCATCGGCGGCTGGTCGGAGGGCGACTTCAAGAAGGCCCTGAGGGAAGGGCGCAGCCCGAACGGGACCCATTACTACCCGGCATTTCCGTACACCGCATATACGAAGATGACGGACGAGGACGTGGAGGCGTTATGGGCCTATCTGCAGTCCGAGGTCGAGTCCGTCGCCCGCGAGAATACCCCGCACGATCTGGACTGGTTCGTGCGCTTTCGGCCATCACTCAGTGTATGGAAGTGGTTGCACTTCGAGCCCGGCGAGTTCGAGGCAAATCCTGACGAGTCCGAGGAGTGGAACCGTGGCGCCTATCTGACTCAGGCCCTGGGGCACTGCATGGAATGCCATACCCCGCGCACCCGGACGGGCGGGCTGGATCTCGAGCGTCTGGGGGCAGGGGCGCGCATGCCGGATGGCGACGTCGCACCGAATATCACGCCGGACCGGGAAACCGGCATCGGCCGATGGGGCGCGCGTCATATCGCCCGCTACCTGGAGATGGGTATCACCCGTGACGGCGATTTTGCCGGGAGCAGCATGGCCGACGTGATCGAGCACGGAACGTCCTACCTGACCAGTGACGACCGCCGGGCAATCGCGGCCTATCTGCAGTCGCTGGACCCCATCGAACACGAGCCGGACTGAACCGGACGAAGGCTGCATAAAAAAGGGCCAGGCTGCAGCGCAGACCTGGCCCTTTCTCTTTATCTGGCTCCCCGGGACGGGCTCGAACCGCCGACCTAGTGATTAACAGTCACCCGCTCTACCGACTGAGCTACCGGGGAATTGGCCGCAGATCCTAATGGGGGGCGGCCACCCCGTCAAGCTTCAATTATTGCTTCAGCGGTGGGTCGAGGCGAATTGCCTGAGCCGGTCCAGTGCCTTGTCGAGCATGTCGACGCTGGTGGCGAACGAGACGCGCACATGACCCGGGGCGCCGAATGCACTGCCGGGCACCAGGGCGACTCCGACTTCGTCCAGCAATTGCTTGGTGAGGGCGACATCGGTGTCGATGTCGGCCGCCTGCATCAGGCCGGTGACCCGTGGAAAGCAGTAGAAGGTGCCGTCGGGCATCAGGCAGTCGATGCCGTCGATCGCATTCAGGCCGTCGACCACGTGCCGCGCCCGTTCGGCGAACGCGGAACACATGGCGATCACGCAGCCCTGATCGCCATCCAGCGCGGCCTGCGCTCCGGCCTGCGCAATCGAGGTGGGGTTGGAGGTGCTCTGCGACTGAATCTTTTTCATCGCCGCGATCAGATTCTTCGGTCCACCGGCATAACCGATACGCCAGCCGGTCATCGCGTAGGCCTTGGACACGCCATTGAGCACGACGGTGCGCTCGAGCAGATCCGGAGCCACATTCACGATGTTCACAAACGGCGTGGAGCCGAAGCGGATGTGTTCGTACATGTCGTCGGTGGCGATCACCACCCGGGGGTGTTCGCGCAGCACGTCGGCCAGGGCCTTCAACTCGTCGGCCGAGTAGGCCGCTCCAGTGGGGTTGGACGGGCTGTTGATGAACACCAGGCGGGTGTTCGGCGTGATCGCCGCCGCGAGTTGCTCGCCCGTAATCCGGAATCCCGCCTCCTGGGTGGCGCTGACCACTACGGGCCGCGCACCGGCCAGAAGTGCGATGTCGGGGTAGGAGACCCAGTAGGGCGCCGGGATCACCACCTCGTCGCCCGGGTTCAGCAGGGCCTGGCAGAGGTTGAAGATGCTCTGCTTGCCACCAGAGGAGACCAGGATCTGGTCACGCTCGAACGTAAGCCCGTTGTCGCGATCAAACTTGCGGATGATGGCGTCTTTCAGGCCCTGCGTACCATCCACTGGAGTGTACTTGGTTTCCCCGCGGGCAAGGGCGTCGATGGCCGCCTGCTTGATATGCTCCGGGGTATCGAAATCCGGCTCGCCGGCCCCCAGACCGACGATATCGCGGCCCTCGGCCCGCAGCTGCGCGGCCAGCGCGCTGACGGCCAGGGTGGGGGAGGGCTGGATGCGCTGAACGCGATCGGAGAGCTCGATATCCAAGGCGGGCCTCATGCGGGTTGGGCGGGGTGGGCGGCCGGGCGCGAATGCATAACCGGCCGCAAGTGGCGAAATAATACTGAAATCAGGCGCGGAGGATAAGGCGTGCAGCCAGATGAAGGCGAACAATTCAAGGTGGTATCGCAGTATCAGCCTGCCGGCGACCAGCCCGCGGCGATCCGCGCGCTGATCGATGGCATCGAGGCGGGGCTGGCGCATCAGGTCCTGCTGGGTGTGACGGGGTCGGGCAAGACCTTCACGATCGCCAACGTCGTCGAGAACCTGCAACGCCCGACTATCATCCTGGCGCCGAACAAGACCCTGGCCGCGCAGCTGTATGGCGAGTTCAAGGAGTTCTTCCCGAACAACGCGGTGGAGTACTTCGTCTCGTACTACGACTACTACCAGCCGGAGGCCTACGTCCCGTCCTCGGACACCTACATCGAGAAGGATGCCTCGATCAACGACCACATCGAGCAGATGCGACTGTCCGCGACGCGCGCCCTGCTGGAGCGCCGGGATGCGATCATCGTGGCCTCGGTCTCCGCCATCTACGGCCTCGGCGATCCGCGCAAGTACCTGTCGATGGTGCTCCACCTCCAGCGCGGGGATCGCATTGACCAGCGCGACCTGCTGCGGCGTCTGGCAGAGCTGCAGTACACCCGCAACGACACCGAGCTGCGGCGCGCCACCTACCGGGTACGTGGGGAGGTCATCGACATCCATCCCGCCGAATCCGAAATCGAGGCCGTGCGCATCGAGTTGTTCGACGACGAGATCGAGCGGCTGTCGTACTTCGATCCGCTGACCGGCGAGCAGCTGCGCACCGTCCCGCGCCTGACCATCTACCCGAAGACGCACTACGTGACCCCGCGCGAGACACTGCTGGAGGCGGTGGACCATATCCGCGACGAACTCAAGGAGCGTCTGGATTTCCTGCGCAAGGAGGATCGCCTGGTCGAGGCGCAACGCCTGGAGCAGCGCACGCTGTTCGACCTGGAGATGATCCTCGAGATCGGTTACTGCAACGGCATCGAGAACTACTCGCGTTATCTCTCCGGCCGGGCACCGGGCGAGCCGCCGCCCACCTTCTTCGACTACCTGCCGAAGGACGCGCTGCTGGTGGTCGACGAGTCGCATGTGTCGGTGCCCCAGGTGGGCGGGATGTACAAGGGCGACCGCTCGCGCAAGGAGACGCTGGTGGAATACGGTTTCCGACTGCCTTCGGCACTGGATAACCGCCCGCTGCGCTTCGAGGAATTCGAGGCCCTGCAGCCGCAGACCATCTACGTGTCCGCCACACCGGGGCCGTACGAGCGCGAGCATGCCGGGGCCATCGTCGATCAGGTCGTCCGGCCCACGGGGCTACTGGACCCGATTCTCGAGGTGCGCCCGGCGGGCAGCCAGGTCGACGACTGTCTGTCCGAGGTGCGCGACCGGGTGGAGCGCGACGAGCGTGTATTGATCACGACGCTGACCAAGCGCATGGCCGAGGACCTGACTGACTATCTTTCGGAACACGGCGTGCGGGTGCGCTATCTGCATTCGGATATCGACACCGTCGAGCGTATGGAGATCATCCGCGACCTGCGCCTGGGCGAGTTCGATGTGCTGGTGGGGATCAACCTGCTACGCGAGGGCCTCGACATGCCCGAGGTCTCGCTGGTGGCGATCCTGGACGCCGACAAGGAGGGCTTCCTGCGCTCCGATCGCTCGCTGATTCAGACCATCGGGCGTGCCGCGCGCAACGTGAACGGCAAGGCGATCCTGTACGCCGACAAGGTGACCGGATCGATGCAGAGGGCGATCGACGAGACCGAGCGCCGGCGGGAGAAGCAGATCGCCCATAACAAGGCGCACGGCATCACCCCGCAGGGCATCCGCAAGAATGTCGCCGACATACTCGAGGCCCGCAACGCTACGCCAGGCTCCGGGCGGCGTCGTGGCCAGAAGAAGGTGGCCGAGGATGCGCCCGACTACATCGACGCCCCGGAGCAGGCCGCCAAGGAGATCGAGAAGCTGGAACAGGAGATGTTCCAGAAGGCCCGCGACCTGGAGTTCGAGGAGGCCGCGCGGATCCGTGACCGCATCGAGAAGCTCAAAGCACTCGCGTTCCGCCCGGAAGCCTCGCTATCCTAAAAAGATTGCTCGGGTCACGAGCGCCAGTTGAGTACAGGTTCAATGGCTTCTCCCGTATCCCTGCCCCTGGGGCCGGTCATGCTCGATGTGACAGGCCTGGAACTGACCCCGGAAGACCGTGAACGCCTGCGCCACCCGGCGACAGGCGGCGTCATCCTCTTTGCCCGCAACGCCGGTACGCCCGAGCAGGTGAGGGCACTCACCGATGCGATACGCGCGGAGCGACCCGGCATCCTGATCGCGGTGGATCAGGAGGGTGGGCGCGTACAGCGTCTGCGAGACGGTTTCACCGCGCTCCCGCCCATGCGCGAGCTGGGGCATGTCGATGATTACGATCGCAACAAGGCCTGTGAGCTGGCCCATGCGACCGGGGAATTGCTGGCGCTGGAACTGCGCGAGGTGGGAATCGATTTCAGTTTCACGCCTGTACTGGACCGGGACATCGACGTCAGCGAGGTGATTGGGGATCGTGCGTTCCACCATGATCCCGATGTCATCGCACGCCTGGCAGGCGAGCTGATTCGCGGGCTCGCGGCCGGCGGCATGGCCAGTGTGGGCAAGCATTTCCCCGGACACGGGGCTGTCCAGGCGGATTCCCATCTCGCGCTCCCGGTAGATGACCGCCCGCTGGCCGAGATCGAGGCCGATGACATCGCGGCCTTTCGCCCGGTGCTGGGCGATCTCGATGCCGTGATGCCCGCGCACGTCCTGTACCCACAGGTGGATGACCAGCCCGCCGGATTTTCGCGGATCTGGCTACAGGACATCCTGCGCCGCGAACTTCGGTTCCGCGGGGCAATCCTCAGCGATGATCTGGCCATGGCCGGCGCCGAGGCCATCGGCAGCCCGGCCGAACGGGCCGCGGCAGCGCGTGCGGCAGGCTGCGACATGGTGCTGATCTGCAACCAGCCCGAGCAGGCCGACGCCATCCTCGAGGCGCAGGAGGGACAGCCGCTCGATGCCCAGGCATTGCGAAGAGTCGAGGCATTGCGCGCACAGTCCACTGCGCATGAACCCAGGCGAATTCACGCCCTTCGCGCTCAGCTGCATCACTGGCTCGCGGCCCGTCAGGCAGCGACGGCCTGAAACCCCGTTCCGCGGCGGGGGAGTCACTCATTGGCGCACAGGCGCTCGCGCGCCTATAATGCGCCACCGGTTTGCGCTTGAGCAGCTGTTAATATTCACACTCACCACTGAAGTTGGAGATCAAAAATGGCCGACAAGCTCCTGATCGTCATGGTTAATACCGATCCGAGCAACCCGTCTGAACTGGGTGCCCCGTTCTTCCAGGCCACCGTGGCCGCCGCGATGGAATATGACGTTGAAGTCGTCATGACCGGCCGTGCCGGCGAGCTGGCCAAGAAGGGCGTTGCCGAAAACCTGTTTGTCCAGGAAGGCTCCAGCAAGAGCGTCTACGATTTCATGAAGGACGCCCACGAAGCCGGCGTGGTGATGAAGGTCTGCACCCCGACTCTGGATCTGTGGGGCAACGACCTGATCCCGGAAATCGAAGAAACCGTGGGCGGCGCCTACGTGATTTCCGAAGCCATGGACGACGACACCGTGACCTTTACCTACTAAGGGTCCACACGTCCGTAGCTTTGCCATCCGGCCGGCCCTTGTGCCGGCCGGTTGCGTTTAAGGGCCCTGTAGGGCCCGCGCATACCGGACCCAGACCTTGCCGTCTGCCAGACGCTCGGCCAACATCCTTCCTCCACCCCCCACCGCAGGACCCTTGATGAGCCCGGAACAGGCCCGTGCAACGCTCCGAGATGCCGACTGCCTCTATAGCCGCGATGCAGTCGAGACCGCGATCGACCGCCTGGCCGAACGCTCGGCGCAGGCGCTCAAGGACCGTAACCCCCTGGTTCTGGGCGTGATGAATGGCGGGGTCGTCCTGATGGGCGGGCTGCTGACTCGCTGGTCGTTTCCAATGCAGGTCGACTATCTGCACGCCACGCGCTATCGCGGCGGCACGCGGGGAGGGGAGCAGCTGCACTGGCTGGCGCGCCCCCAGACTCCGATCCAGGGGCGCACCGTAGTGATCGTGGATGACATCCTCGACGGTGGCATTACCCTGGAAGGCATCCAGGCTTTCTGCGAAGAGCAGGGCGCCGAGAAAGTTTATTCCGTGGTGCTGGTGGACAAGGCCAACCCGGAACGCGATCCGGCCATTACCGTCGATTTTGCGGCCCTGGAGGTGCCGAATCGGTACGTGTTTGGCTACGGGATGGATTACCAGGATTACCTCCGCAACGCACCCGGCATCTTTGCCGTCGCGAACCACTAGGGATACCCGCCATATGTCGACACCCCGTCTTGCCGTGATCGGCGGCACCGGACTGACCCAGCTGAAGTCGCTGGAGATTACCCGCAGGCAGGTCATGCATACCCCGTATGGCGAACCGTCGGGGCCGCTGGTCTTCGGGCGGCTGAATGACACGGAAATCGTGTTTCTGCCGCGCCATGGCGCACGTCACACTATCCCGCCGCACCAGGTGAACTACCGGGCCAACATCTGGGCCCTGAAGCATGCCGGGGTCGACAACGTGATTGCGGTGGCCGCCGTGGGCGGCATTACCGAATCGATGAAGCCGGGCATGATCGCGATTCCCGATCAGATCATCGATTACACCTGGTCACGCGCCAACACCTTTTTCGAGGGCGGTGACCTCGAAGAGGTCACCCATATCGACATGACCTGGCCTTACAACCAGGGCGTGCGGGAGACGCTGCTGAACGCGATTGATGACCTGTGCATCGAGGCTACGGACCGAGGGACGTATGGGGCCACCCAGGGCCCGCGGCTGGAGACGGCGGCCGAGATCGACCGCATGGCGCGTGATGGCTGCGACCTGGTGGGAATGACCGGCATGCCGGAGACGGCGCTGGCGCGCGAACTGGAGCTGAACTACGCCTGCTGTGCCGTGATCGCCAACTGGGCGGCCGGTCGTGCCGAGGGCGAGATCACCATGGACGAGATCGGCCGCAACCTGGATCAAGGGATGACGCGGGCGAAGGATGTACTTACGCACGTGATCGAGACGCTGTCCTGAGGCGCAGGACCGGGAACGATCGTCGTTTTCGGCCAGGGGAGCAGGCGGGCTAGAACAGAAAGCTGACCCTCACCGATCCCAGACTTAACATAATATGTATTATGCGTCGTAATGGGTGGCGTTAACCAAGAGCCCCTGTCACCGGATTCGCAGATTCATTGTGCTGTTCAGACCATGGCAACGCGAACGCGTGACATGCCCATTCTTCGTCAGGACCAGGTCCAGATATCCCGGCCCACTGAGTTGTACGACCCTGCAATCCACTCCGATCCCTTCAAATTCCACTTCCAGTGGCACGACGCCTTCGAATTCCACTTCCTCGACGTCGTGGATTCGGGTGACCGTGCATGTAATGGAATACGCAGTACCCTCGGGCCCGGAGGCTTGCAGGCCGATACGCGATTCGTTGGGCGATGTCGACATCGCGTGAACACCTCCAGCCAGGGGCAATCCGGCAGGGATCGCCAGGAACACGACGGATCAGGATGTCTGGCCGATCGCGGGCGTCGGGTCGGTGCAAGTTCCGGCATCGCCGCCAGGCAGGCTTGAGTGCCCCTTGCGGCAATTGCAGGAATGAGGCGGCCTCCGACCGTTAATCCAACTGCAGTATGGCGGTCGGATTGGCAGCAGGCATCAGAATAACGGGTGGTTTTCCGGGAGAGCTTTGTCGGTCGTTATCAAGCGAGAAGTATGAGCCATGTGGGTGCGACTCGACCGAGGATCGCGAGCTACGCCAGTCGTTCGTCCTAAGCTCCCGGTGTGACTGATGGCGCAGGCACATCAGCTTCGGGCATTGCACCCGTTTGGTGAGGACGGTTCGGCAATTGCAGCCGCCCTCACCCCTATCGCCCCGCCCAGGGGCCAGCGCGCGTTAGACGGCGCGCGCCTCGGCACGACGGCGACGCCACATCACCTGGGGTGGCGGAGCGCCCAGATGATCCTTGGCCCAGTTGATCGCCTGCGTGCGGTTTTTGACCTCGATCTTGCGGAAGATGTTGTACAGGTGGGACTTGACCGTGTGTTCACTGATGAACAGCTGCTTCGCGATATTCATGTTCGTCTCGCCTGAACCCAGCATGGCCAGAATCTCCAGCTCGCGCTGAGTCAAGCCACAGGCGGGCCGATAGGTGTTGGTGCGCTGCTGACGATACAGCCGCACCAGCCGTGTCATCAGGTGCCGGGACATCCAGAAGTCACCGTTCAGCAGGCACAGGATCCCCTTGCACAACAGGTCCAGCTGATCGGTCTTGTAAAAAATGCCCTGCAGGTACAGCACATCGAGGAGCCGGAGTGCCTCGTCCTCGTTGGGAATATTGAATCCGGCAAACACCGTTTTTGCCCCGTCCGCGACGGCCTGCTGAACATGCCCAATGTCACGCTCGTCAAGGGAACTGGCGTCAAACAGGGCAAGGCTGTAATCCCTGAGCGTCTGGGCGACCTTTGGGGACCCAGGTTCTAGTCCCGTTACCGAACATTTGGTTTTCTCGGAAACGTACTCGATAAAAAGGGCCGACTGGGGGGATGCCGACGTTACAATCAGTACTTGTGAATCATCGTTTGAATCGTTCATGACGTCACCTGCTCTCCACATTTGAACCATTGATATTGGAAAGACGAGGCGGGTCCGAGTCAACCGATTAGATTTTTCAGACTTACCTCGGGTGCCCTTCCGATGGGCCTAGTACCAACTGCGTATGCGCACTTTTAGAAAGTATATAGACACAGGTCCGAAGGTCCGTCAAGCACAGCGCGATGAAACTCATCCAACGGGCACACAAAGTGATTAAACGGCGTTAAGGCCGATGTGTGGCGCGGTCGATACCCTCGGTCATCACCTCGACAAGGAAGTCGATCTCATCCTCCGTGATTACGTAGGGCGGCATGAGGTACGAGACATTGCCCAACGGACGCAAAAGCGCACCTCGACCAAGGGCATACCGGTAGATTTCCAGGCCTCGACGTTCCTGCCAGGGGTAAGGGGTACGGGAGGCCTTGTCTTGTACGAGTTCAACCGCCGCAATCATGCCGTGTTGTCGCACGTCGGAAACATGGGGGTGATCCATAAGCGGAGCAAGACGTTTGGAGATGTGGGAGGCCAGCCCCTGGTTCCGCTCAAGAACGGGTTCTGTAGTAAAAATGTCGAGCGTGGCCAGGGCAGCACGACACGCTAAAGGATTACCCGTGTAAGAGTGCGAGTGGAGAAACATATTGAGTTTCTCATAGTCATCATAAAAGGCGCGGTAGATTTGCTCCGACGTCAGCACAGCTGCCATGGGCAGGTAACCGCCTGTCAGCCCCTTGGAAAGGCACATAAAATCCGGGATGACCGGCCCCTGCTCGCAGGCGAACATGGTGCCCGTGCGCCCAAAGCCCACCGCGATCTCGTCTGCGATCAGGTGAACGCCATAACGGTCACATGCAGCACGAAGCAGGCGCAGATATTCAGGGTCGTACATACGCATGTGCCCTGCGCACTGCACCAAGGGCTCCACGATGACCGCACAGACTTCATCCGCGTGTTCCGCGAGTGCGGCCTCCATCTGGATGAACTGGCGCCGGGCCACATCGGCACAGGTCTCCCCGGGCTCGCGCTCGTAGCAGTCCGGAGCCGGTACGGTGATGACATCCAGCATCAGGGGCTTGTAGGTGGCGCTGTAGAGCGGGACATCGCTGACGGAAAGTGCGCCCAGGGTCTCCCCGTGGTAGCTGTTCGACAGTCGTATGAACCGGGTCTTTTCGCTCCGGCCACTGTTCAGCCAGTAGTGGAAGCTCATCTTGAGCGCGACCTCCACGCCGGCACTGCCGTTGTCTGCCAGGAAGACCCGGTCGAGTCCATCGGGGGTGAGGTCGATCAGCCGCTCACACAGCTCCACGACGGGTTCATGCGTACAGCCCGCAAGGATCACGTGCTCGAGCTGGTCCAGCTGGTCGCGCACCGCGGCATTGATTCGCGGGTTTGCATGGCCGAACAGGTTGACCCACCAGGAGCTGATGGCATCGAGGTACCGATTGCCGTCGAAGTCGTACAACCAGACGCCCTCCCCGCGCTGAATCGGGAGCAGGGGCAAGGTCCCCTCCTCTCCGTAATCCTTCATCTGGGTACAGGGGTGCCATAGGGCACGCAGGTCCCGGCGTTTGAGCTGTTCGTTATCCATGCGGTGAACTCTTTGGCGCTGTGGGCCCCTAGCCGCCGGAAACGCACCGGAGGGGCCAGTTTTCGATGGGCGGAAAGTAGCAGGGGGTCCCTGACCGGACAAGGCATCGCGCATGCGCCCCGGGATTCAGCCGGCCCCCTCTTCTGATGTACCCTTTTCTGCCGGCCAGGAGGATCCCATGCATCCCGAATTTCCGCAGCAGGACATCATCCATCTGAACCACGCGGCGGTCGGCGCCTGGCCGAGGCGTACGGAAGAGGCCGTTTGCGAGTTCGCGCGCGAGAACGTACGCCAGGGCTCGAAGGACTATGGCCGATGGCTCAAGCAGGTGGATGCGACGCGCGAGCTGGCACGCGCCCTGATCGGGGCCCGCGACGCGGCGGATATCGCCTTCGTCAAGAACACCTCGGAAGCGCTGTCGATGGTGGCCTTCGGCCTGCCGTGGTCGGAGGGGGAGAACATTGTCTTTCCCGCTGGGGAGTTCCCGTCCAACCGGGTCGTCTGGCACGCGGCGGGTGAGCGGTTTGGCATTGAGGTACGCGAGGTCAAGGTGGGTGATGAACCCGAACGCGACCTGCTGGCTGCCTGCGATCGCCGGACACGGCTGGTCGCGACCAGCGCGGTGCGCTATGATTCGGGCATCCGCGTGGATATCCAGGCACTCGGGGCAGAGCTGCGCGCCCGCGGGATCCTGTTCTGTGTCGACGCGATCCAGCACTTGGGGGCGCTGCCCTTCGACGCCCCGGGTTGCCACGCGGACTTTGTGATGGCGGATGGCCACAAGTGGATGCTGGCACCGGAGGGGATCGGGATCTTCTACGTCAATCCGGAGGTTCGCGACCAGCTCCGGTTACAGGAGTACGGGTGGAACATGCTGGCGCACGCCGGCGACTTCGCGAATCCGAGCCTGACCCCGGCCCCGTCGGCACGCCGTTTCGAACCGGGCAGCCACAACATGCTGGGCATCCATGCGCTGCATGCCAGCCTCTCGCTGCTCCTGGAGGTCGGGATCGAGAACATCGACCACGACATCTGCTTCCACTGGCACCACCTGGCCGAGGACCTGGAGGCGATGGGGTGCGAGGTGCTTACGCCGCGTGGCCGCCGCGCGGGGATCCTGACTTTCCGGCCCCCTGCGGCGGATCTCGACGCCGTCTATGCGCGGCTTCAGGCCGGCGGAGTCCTGTGCGCGGTACGGGGCGGCGGCATCCGCTTCTCGCCCCACTACTACCTGACGGATCAGCAGATCGGGCGTGCCCTGGATCAGGTGAAAGAGGCGCTTGGGATCGCGGCCTGACGGGCCGCAGGGATCGGATGCTCAGAACGTGTGGGTCTTGCGGTCGGAATTGAGCATGCCGCCCAGGTGTTCCTCGATCCGTCGGTGCGTCACACCCTTGTCGGACTTGTTGAACTGCACGCCAATGCCGCGCAGGCGGTTGCCCTGCGCCCTGGGCGGCGTGATCCACACGACCGTGCACGGGGTCGGCAGGCGGTCGGAATCCTCCAGCAGAGACAACAGCAGGAAGACCTGGTCCCCGAGCTTGTAGGATTTGTCCGTGGGGATAAACAGCCCGCCGTTGGTCACGAAGGGCATGTACGCGGCGTACAGCGCCGGTTTTTCCTTGATTGCCAAGGTCAGCATGCCCTGCCCGGCCATGTTCCCTCCCGTGACGGTGTCTGGACTCGCGAGTATCCCCTATCCCGCGTGGCGCGCGCCACCCCCCCTTTGGGGCCTCGCTGTCAGCGTCGCCCCAGCGCAAGCGCGATGGTCTCGCTGCGAAGCGCCGGATTCAGGTTTGCGCCACTCTGGCGTTGCCACTCCAACGCCTGCTGCGCGAGCCATGCGAGACGACGCGCGCCCCGCGCGCGTGCGAAGTCCAGCAGCCGCTCACGCGGGAACTGCTCGCCAAAGGCATCCAGCTGCCCCACAAGTAGCAGGCGCTGCGCCGACAACAGCAAGGCCTGCAGGCGAGGGATCAGGCGTTCCGGCACGCTGCGCTGCAGGGCAGCAGCGGTGGAATGCAGATCCGCCGCACTCAGGAGCCCCGTCAGGATCTGTCGATCGGTCTCCCAGGCCTCCAGCGCCGCGGAATCGGTCAGGATCTCCCGCGCCAGGAGCGGACGATTGAGGCTCGCAGCATAAGCCTCCGCGACTCGTTCATACTGATCGGTTTCAGCCGCAAGCCACTCGTGGACCTGTTCTATCGAGGGACAGGCGACATCGACTTGCTGGCAACGACTCCGAATGGTTGCGGGGAGACTGGCCGGACGCGCTGCCTCGAGAAACAGCGTGGCCCCGGCGGGAGGTTCTTCCAGCGTCTTGAGCAGGGCATTGGCTGCGTTGACGTTCAGTGCGTCGGCCGGACGGATAATCAGCGCGCGCAGCGCCCCGCCCGAGCCACTCAGGGTGAGGAATTCCGTGGCGTCGCGTACGGCATCGACCAGGATATCCTTGCCGGGCTCGGCGGGCTCCAGTAACCGTACCTCCGGGTGCACGCCGCCCTCCAGGCTGCAACAGGCGTTGCACTCGCCGCAGGCGGGTTCATCACTGGACACACGCTGACACAGCAGGCTCTGGACCACGCTGGTCGTCAGCAGGGCCTTGCCCACCCCGGGGCTCCCGCTGATCAGAACCCCGCTGGGGAGCCATCCATCCCGCCCGCGCAGCACGAGCCGCTGGCGGATGGGTTCGAGCCAGGGTGGCTGGGTCGACATCAGGCGCCCCGGGGCATGATCTTGGTGCGCCACTCTTGCAGCGCCTGACGAACCCGTTCCGCCACCTGTTCAGGAGCGGCATGCCCATCAATAATCCGGTAGCGATCCGGGTAGGCGCGGGCCCGCTCCAGGTAGGCCTCACGCACCCGTGCGAAGAAATCCAGCGCCTCGCGCTCGATGCGGTCCCGTCGACCCCGCTGCACGGCGCGTTCCAGCCCGGTGGCCGGATCGATATCCAGCAACAGGACCAGGTCGGGCCGCAGATCGCTCTGCACCCATTCTTCCAGCCGGGCCACGCGCTCCATCCCCAGTCCTCGCCCTGCACCCTGATAGGCAAAACTGGCGTCGGTAAAGCGATCACTGACTACCCAGCGGCCCGCCGCGAGTGCAGGCCGTATCACCGAGGCGAGATGTTGCGCACGGGCGGCAAACATCAACAGCAGCTCCGCCTCCGGACACATACCGGGAAGGTCGGGATCGAGCAGCAACCCCCGCAACCGCTCGCCCAGCGCCGTACCCCCCGGCTCACGCGTGCATTCAGGCTCGATGCCCATGGCGCGCAGGGCCTCCACCACCGTGGCGAGCTGCGTGGATTTGCCCGAGCCTTCGATGCCTTCCAGTACCACGAAGCGTGCATTGCTGGATGCGTCGGTGGTCATTGGCGGTTCCGGATGCCGTAGCGGCTGCCATCGCCGCCGAGTTGATAGCGAATGACGGCCTGGCGATGCTCGCGATACGTCTCGGAGAAGTGGTGCGTGCCGTCGCCCCTGGAGACGAAGAACAGGTCGTTCGTCTCGGCCGGCTGCGCGGCCGCCTCGATCGCCGCTCGTCCCGGCAAGGCGATGGGGGTCGGTGGCAGCCCGGTGCGAGTGTAGGTGTTGTAGGGGTGATCGCGCTGGAGCTCGGCGCGGGTGAGCCGTTGCACGCCGGGCTCCTGGACATAGAGCAGCGTCGGATCGGTCTGCAGCAGCATCCCGCGGCGGAGCCGGTTCACGAACACGCCTGCGACTCGATCACGCTCCTCGCCGCGGCCCGTCTCGCGTTCGATGATCGAGGCCAGGATCAGGAGTTCGTACGGTGACTCGACCGGGTGGTCCTCGGTGCGGGAATCCCAGGCAGAGTGCAAGGTGGCATCCATCGCGCGGTGCGCGCGCCGCAACACATCCAGGGCATCGGTCCCCGAGCCAAAAAAGTAGGTGTCCGGCAAAAACCAGCCTTCGGGATGCTCCAGCTCTTCGAGGCCCAGCGCGTCCAGCAGGTTGTCGACCCCGACGGATTCCGCTGGCCCTTCGATCTCGGGATGCTGGCGCAAGGCACGCAGGGCCTGAGCAACCGTCCAGCCTTCCGGGACAGTCAATCGATGCTGGACGACCTCGCCACGCGCCATGGCGTGCAGCAGGCTGCGCGGGGTCGCACCCGCGTCGACCGCGTACTCACCCGCCTGCAAACGCGGTGCCAGTCCCTGGCGCCGCCCGTACAGCTCGATCATCCAGGCTTGCTCGACCCAGCCGCGCCGCTCGAACTCTTTACTCACCTGACGCAGCCCCTGCCCGCGTTCAAGCTGGAACCGCTCTGTCTGGTCGAGCGCCAGTGGCTGGTTGAGATTCTGGTGATAGCGATCGCCAAACCACCAGCCTCCAGCCATCACGCCGACCAGCACAATTCCGATTATCAGACCACTAATCCGCTTCATGGAGCGCCATACTCAGAACCCTAACCGGGTCATCCTGCCACGCCGTGTCCGGCATGTCCGTTTCGATCAGGCGGGCTGGGTGTAATCCCAGGCGCGCATTGCTGACATAAAGCCCGTCCACCTGATCCAGCGCCTGCGGTTCCGCGCTCTGCTCGTGCACGGCGAAGCCACAGGAAGCCGCATGGTCAAATATCCAGGCCCTGCGCGTACCCGCGATCCCGGCCTCGTCCACCGGGGGGGTGAACAGGTCCATCCCCTGACGCCACCAGAGATTGCCTTGCGTGGCGCTCACCAGCCGCCCCTGCGTATCGCAAACGACGGACTCGTCCCAGCCGGACTCCCATCCTTGCCGGATTACCACCTGCTCCAGGCGGCTCGTGTGCTTGAGTCCTGCCAGCGCGGGCTGAATCGCCATGGCGACCCGCGACCAGCCCATACGCAGTGGCTTCGGTTCGGCACCGCGAGACTGACGCAGCACGGGACCCGCGGACACAACCCTCGTCATCTCCACATTTTCGGGTGGCGCGTAACCCCGGGGCCCCTGCCCCCTGGTCACAGTAATGCGCGCCATACGCTGCCCCTCTGGCGCCACCTGCTGCAGTTCCTCGCGAAGGAGCGCTGCGTCAACGCGCGGAAAGCCGAGTCGTTTCAGTCCCCGTTCAAGCCGTGCGACATGATAAGGCCACAAGCGTGGCTGGCCGCCCTCCATCATGATCGTCTCGAAGAGACCGTCGCCCAGCAACAGACCCCGATCGTCGCCCGGCACACAGCTCTCGACGCCGTTCACGAGGATCACGCCCGGTTCTCCAGTGCATCCAGCAGACCATGGGCCTTGTGGCGGGTCTCGGCGAGTTCACGGTCGGGATCCGAGTCCGCCACGATGCCCGCGCCGGCACGAAAGCGCAGTTCGTTGCCGCGCAGCACCAGGGTACGGATCAGGATGTTGGTATCCATGCGCCCATGCCGGCTCAAATAGCCACAGGACCCGGTGTACGCCCCCCGGGGCGCGCCATCCTCGAGCTCCTGAATGATCTGCATGCTCCGTATCTTGGGACACCCGGTAATCGTCCCGCCCGGAAACACGGCTCGGAGCACATCGCCCGCGCGCGTCCCGGGCTTCAACCGCCCCACGATACTCGAGACGATGTGATGGACCCGTCGGTAACTCTCGACGGTCATCAATTCGGCTACCCGCACGCTCCCGGCAGAGGCCACCCGGCCGATATCGTTGCGTTCAAGGTCGACCAGCATCACGTGCTCAGATCGCTCCTTAATATTGCCCGTTAGCTCACTAAAAAGACTGGAGTCTTTATCCGCATTGTCGTCCCGGCGGCGTGTGCCGGCGATCGGCCGCGTCTCGACCTCGCCGCCGTCCACAGACACCAGACGTTCGGGCGATGAACTGATCACCTGACCCTCGGGAAACTGCAACCAGGCGGCGAACGGTGCTGCATTCGCGCGCCGCAGGCGGGCGTACAACGAAGCCCCATCGAGTGCCTCTGGGCTGGTGGCCTTCCACTCGCGCGACAGATTCACCTGAAAGGTATCGCCCGCCCGAATGTACTCAAGTCCCTGCTTCACCGCCTCGCGATAGCGCTCGGGCTTCTCCTCGTCGATCACAAGCTCCGGCAAGGCCCCTGGCACCAGCACATCCTCCCGGCACAACTCGACATCGGCCCGCATCTCCGCGAGCGGGTCGGGCCCCTCCTCGCTCACCAGAAAGGTCTGATCGTCGTGGTGATCCACAATGATGGCGGCGGGAAAGCGGATGGCCCGGGCGGTGGGCAGCCAGGGATCCGCGCGGCAGCGGCCCAGGGCAGGTTCCAGCTGCCATGCCCATTCATACCCTAAATAGAGAAACCAGCCGCCGAGAAAAGGCAGATGGTCATAACCCGGCTCGATTTCAGAGGAGGCCCTTGAATCGCTCAGGTCCTGATCGAGCACGGCCAACAGATCGTCATCCGTTCGGGCATCGACCGTTACACCCGGAAAGGCGAACAGGATGGAGTAACGAGCCGGCGCCTGACCAATCAGGGCCGACTCGAGCAGGTGGGGATAGCGCTCCGGAAAGCGCCGGGCCAGGGGCGCCAGATCGATCCCGCGCCCCAGGCGTTCGACTGCCATATGGGCGGACTAGAGGGTGCGGAACACCAGGGTGCCGTTCGTGCCCCCAAAACCGAAGGAGTTCGACAGGCCGACCTTCGTGTTCATCTCACGCGCCTCGTTGGCCACATAATCCAGATCGCAGCCTTCACTCGGGTTTTCGAGGTTGATTGTCGGCGGAGAGACCTGATCGCGAAGCGCCAGTGCCGTGAACACACCCTCGATGCCACCCGCCGCTCCCAGCAGGTGCCCGGTCATCGATTTGGTGGAATTCACCAGCAACTTGTAGGCGTGGTCGCCAAAGGCCTTCTTCAGGCCCTGCGTCTCGGCCAGGTCGCCCGCGGGGGTGGAAGTACCGTGGGCGTTGATGTAGCCCACCTCTTCCGGGTTCACGCCGGCATCTTTCAGTGCGCGAAGCATGCACTTGGCGGCCCCCGCGCCATCTTGAGACGGCTGCGTCATGTGGTAGGCGTCAGCGTTCCAGGCAAAACCGGCGACCTCGCAGTAGATATGAGCCCCGCGCGCCTTGGCGTGCTCGTATTCCTCGAGCATCATCACGCCGGCACCGTCGCTGAGCACAAAGCCGTCGCGATCCTGATCCCAGGGGCGCGAGGCCCGCTCGGGGTCGTCATTCCGGGTCGACAGCGCGCGCGCCGCCGCAAAGCCGCCGATCCCCAGTGGCGTCGTGGCCATCTCGGCTCCGCCGGCCACCATCGCATCCGCATCGCCATAGGCAATCATCCGAGCCGCATCGCCAATATTGTGCGTCGCGGTCGCGCAGGCCGACACGATGGAGATGTTCGGGCCCTGCAGGTTGCGCATGATGGAGAGATTACCCGCCACCATGTTGATGATGGCGCTGGGCACGAAGAACGGCGAGATCTTGCGAGCACCGCCCTTGAGATAGGCGGCATAAGACCGTTCGATATACGGCAGGCCCCCAATGCCGGACCCAATCGCGACCCCGATGCGGTCCGCGTTTTCCTCGGTTACTTCCAGACCCGAGTCGTCCAGCGCCTGAATCCCGGCGGCCAGACCGTAGAGGACGAACGTGTCCATCTTCTTCTGGTCTTTCGTCGGAACATAGTCATTAGCGTCGAAGTCCCGCACGGCTCCGGAAATCTTGACCGGCATCTCCGATGCATCGAACACGTCGATGGGAGAGATGCCGCTCTTGCCGGCCTTGATGTTGGACCAGGCCTTGTCGATGGTAGAGCCGACCGGGGACACAATGCCCAGTCCGGTAATCACGACACGTCGCTTAGCCAATGATGTTCTCCTCGGAAAGACTGAAATACGCGCTCAACGAAACGACGAAGGGCCACTCTGCTCGCAGAGAGGCCCGTCCGCGTCCTGTTCGAGCGCCCAGGGGGGCGCCCAATCAGTCCTTCATGTGCTCGTTGATGTAGTCGATCGCCTGCTGCACGGTGGTGATCTTCTCCGCCTGCTCGTCCGGGATTTCCGTCTCGAACTCTTCTTCGAGCGCCATCACCAGTTCCACGGTGTCCAGCGAGTCGGCACCCAGGTCGTCGACAAAGGCGGCACTGTTGGTGACGTCCTCTTCCTTGACGCCCAGCTGCTCGACAACGATCTTCTTGACGCGTTCTTCAATGCTACTCATGGTTCAGAAATCCCCTTCCAATTGAGGCGGCTTCGTTTGAAGGTTCGCCATTCTAGAGAAAAGCCCGGCTGCGTTCCAGGGAGACGCGAACCTCTCGGGCCTGCGCGGGACCGAGGGCCCCGCGGGTTGATCAGTGCATGAACATCCCGCCGTTCACATGCAGTGTTTCGCCGGTGATGTAGCCCGCCTCCTCGGAGGCGAGAAAGCCCACGGCAGCCGCGATCTCATCCGGCGCGCCCAGGCGCCCCAGCGGGATCTGGCCCAGCAGGTGTTCCTTGGTCTCGTCCCCGAGTTCGCGGGTCATATCAGTATCGATGAAGCCCGGCGCGACCGTATTGACGGTGATGTTCCGGCTGCCCACCTCGCGCGCCAGCGAGCGGGCGAATCCCGCAAGCCCCGCCTTGGCCGCGGCGTAGTTCGTCTGGCCGGCATTGCCGGCGGAACCGACCACCGAGCCGATCAGAATGATCCGCCCGCGGCGCAGCTTCATCATGCCTTTCAGCAGGCGCTGCGTCAGCCGGGCGGCAGAGGACAGGTTCGTGTTGATGATCGCATCCCACTCCTCGTCCTTCATCCGCATGAACAGGTTGTCGCGGGTAATGCCGGCATTGTTCACCAGCACCTCCACCGGTCCTTCCTGCTCCTGGATACCCGCCAGACCGGTCGCGACCGAATCGGCGTCCGTGACATCCATAGCGATACCGCGCCCGTTCCATTCGGACAACGCCTCGCTGATGCGCTGGGCGCCGGATTCGCTGGTCGCGGTTCCCACGACCTGCAGGCCCTGCTCCGCCAGACGACGGGCAATGGCCGCGCCAATGCCGCGGCTGGCCCCGGTCACCAGGGCCACTCGTTTGTTATCGGACATCATTCGCCTTCTGTAATTGGACGTACTGGGAATCGAGTGTAGAAGGTCAGCCGGCGTTCAGCCGGTTCACGGTGGCATCCAGGGTATCGCGATCGGCCACATCGAACAGTTCCAGCCCGCGATCGATCCGCTTGGACAGGCCGGTCAGCACGCGCCCCGGTCCGCATTCTACCTGTACCGCAACACCCTGGCCGCGAAGCCCCTGTATGGTCTCCACCCAGCGCACCGGTCGGTAGAGCTGCGCGGCCAGATTGGCCTTGATCGCATCGGCCGTCTCGGCGGGCGCCGCGGTCACATTCTGCCAAACGGGGATTTGCGGGGTCGCAAAGCTCGTAGAGTCGAGAACCGACTGCAAACGCTCGGCGGCCGGGCGCATCAGCGCGCAATGGGACGGCACGGATACGGGCAGCTTGAGCGCCCGTTTCGCCCCGGCGTCCTTGGCCGCACCGACCGCTCGGTCGACCGCCGCGGCCGCCCCCGCGATCACCACCTGCCCGGGGGCATTCAGGTTGACGGCCTCCAGGACCTCGCCGCTCGCGTTGTCCGCACAGAGCTGCTCGACCGCAGCATCGTCGAGACCGAGAATCGCAGCCATTGCGCCCTCGCCCTCGGCCACGGCGGCCTGCATGGCGCGGGCACGTTCGGCCACCAGCCGCACGGCATCGGGGAAGCGCAGCACGCCGGCCGCGACCAGCGCGCTGTACTCCCCCAGGCTGTGGCCGGCCACAGCCGCGGGACGCGCGTCCGTCTGCTGCGTCAGCAGCCGCCAGGTGGCCACGCCGGCAGCGAGCATGACCGGCTGGGTCCATTCTGTCTGGTTCAGTTGTTCGACCGGACCGTGCTGGCACAGGCTCCAGAGGTCGGCATCGAGGCAGTCCGACGCCTCCTGGAAGGTATCGCGTACGACCGCGTGGTCGTCGCCCAGATCGGTGAGCATGCCGGTGGACTGGGAGCCCTGCCCCGGAAAGACTGCGGCCCAGGTAGTGGTCATTCGCTATTCATCTCGCGCGTAAAAAGCGGGCGTAGTGTAGGGCCACGGGAAACACTGATCAATGTACACGCTCGCCATCCTCCGCGAATGGCGGCCACTCGGCGACCGGCACGGAGCCCTGCCACGCCGAAAACCCCGTGTTGACTTGTGTTCGCGCGTGGCATCCGGATAATGTCGCCACCGAATTCAATACGCGAGGAACTGCATGGCGAAGGAAGACGAAATCGAGCTGGAAGGAACGGTAGTAGAGACCCTGCCGAATACGACGTTCCGGGTAGAGCTCGAAAACGGGCACACCATCACCGCCCACATCTCCGGCAAGATGCGCAAGCACTACATCCGCATCCTGCGTGGCGACAAGGTGATCGTGCAGATGACCCCCTACGACCTGACCAAGGGCCGTATCGTCTACCGCAACAAGTAGTTCCGCCCCGGGGGTTGCGGGGCCGCTCGTAAGACATAAGGGTCGACCCCCCGAATGACGAAGCCCCGGCTGGACCGGGGCTTCGTGGTTTCTGCAGGCCGGGGTTTGGCTCAGGAGACAGCCGGCTCGCGGATATCGAGCTCCAGCCCGGATTCGCCCACCCGGACTACAACCTCGCCCCCCTGCGCCAGGCGCCCGAACAGCAACTCGTCGGCCAGCGGCTTCTTGATGTGCTCCTGCAGCGTACGCGCCATCGGACGCGCGCCCATCTTCACGTCGTAGCCATGCTCGGCCAGCCAGGCACGGGCATCCGGCTCCACCGTCAGGTGCACCTTCTTCTCGTCCAGCTGGGCCTGCAACTGCGTCAAGAACTTGTCGACGACATTCAGGATGGTCGCCTCGTCCAGCGGACCAAACTGGATCGTGGCATCCAGGCGGTTGCGGAACTCCGGCGTGAAGGTCCGCTTGATCGCCTCCGTGGAATCGCTGGAGTGATCCTGCTGGGTAAAGCCCACCGACGGGCGGCTGGCCTGCTCCGCACCGGCATTCGTGGTCATCACCAGGATCACGTTGCGGAAGTCCACCTCGCGGCCATTGGCGTCCGTCAGCGTGCCGTGGTCCATCACCTGCAGCAGCACATTGAAGACATCCGGATGGGCCTTCTCGATCTCGTCCAGCAACAGCACCGAGTGCGGATGCTTGAGGATGGCATCGGTCAGCAGCCCTCCCTCGTCGTAGCCGACATATCCGGGCGGCGCCCCGATCAGGCGCGAGACCGTATGGCGCTCCATGTACTCGGACATGTCGAAGCGCGCCAGATGAATCCCCAGCTGCTGCGCCAGCTGACGCGTCACTTCGGTCTTCCCGACCCCGGTCGGCCCGGCGAACAGGAACGAACCGATCGGCTTGTCCATGTCGCCAAGCCCCGAACGCGCCATCTTGATCGAGGTTGCGAGCGTCCCGATCGCCTCGTCCTGGCCGAAGACGGTCATCTTCAGGTTGCGTTCGAGGTTGCGCAGCGTCTCCTTGTCGGAGCTGGAAACCGATTTCGGCGGGATGCGCGCGATCTTGGCCACGATCGTCTCGATATCCTGCACGCCGATGGTCTTCTTGCGCTGACTCATTGGCAGTAGCTGCCGGCTGGCACCGGCTTCGTCGATCAGGTCGATCGCCTTGTCCGGCAGAAACCGGTCGGTGATGTAGCGATCCGCCAGTTCCGCCGCGGCCCGCAGCGCCGGGCGCGTGAAGCGGACATTGTGGTGTGCCTCGAAGCGTGACTTCAGCCCCCGCAGGATCTGCTCGGTCTCGTCCACGGTCGGCTCCGGCACTTCGATTTTCTGGAAGCGACGGGCCAGGGCGCGGTCCTTCTCGAAAATGCCGCGATATTCCTGGTAGGTGGTCGAGCCGATGCACTTCAGCTCGCCCGAGGCGAGCATCGGCTTGATCAGGTTGGAGGCGTCCATCACCCCGCCGGAGGCGGCACCCGCACCGATGATGGTGTGGATCTCGTCGATGAACAGCACCGCGCCGGGTTCCTTCTTCAGCTGCGCCAGCACACCCTTCAGGCGCTTCTCGAAGTCACCGCGGTACTTGGTGCCCGCTACCAGCGCGCCCAGATCGAGCGCATAGACGGTCGCAGATTCGATCGCCTCGGGCACCTGTTCGTCGACGATACGGCGCGCCAGGCCCTCGGCGATCGCGGTCTTGCCGACACCGGCCTCGCCCACCAGCAGCGGGTTGTTCTTGCGTCGGCGGCAGAGGATCTGGATCGTGCGCTCGATCTCGTGGTCCCGCCCGATCAGCGGGTCGATCTCGTCCTTGCGCGCCTTCGCGTTGAGATTGGTCGCGTACAGCTGCAGCGCATTGGTCTTTTCCTCGCGCTCGCCCTCGACCTGCTCCGGCTGTGGGTCGTTCGGGTTCTGCTGGGCCCCTAGCTCGTCTTCGCCCACCTTGGAGATGCCGTGCGAGATGAAATTCACCACGTCCAGGCGGCTGATGTTTTGCTGTCCGAGCACGTAGAGGGCCTGGCTGTCCTGTTCGCCGAACAGCGCGACCAGCACGTTTGCCCCGGAGACCTCCTTGCGGCCACTGGACTGCACATGAAAGACCGCCCTTTGCAGGACCCGCTGGAACCCCAGGGTCGGCTGCGTCTCGCGTGAGTCATTCGGCGGGATGCGCGGGGTGTTCTCGTCAATGTACACCTCGAGCTCGTCGCGGATGCGGTCGAGGTCACCCCCACAGGCGCGCAACACCGTCGCGGCACTGGGGTTTTGCGCGAGCGCCATCAGGAGGTGCTCCACGGTCACGAACTCGTGGCGCTTCTCTCGCGCTTCCTTGAAGACCATGTTCAGGCTGAATTCGAGTTCCTTGTCGAGCATGGGAGTCAGACCTCCTCCATCGAGCAAAGCAGTGGATGCTGGTGGCTACGGGCGTAATCGTTCACCTGTGCCACCTTCGTCTCGGCCACGTCCCGGGTATAGATGCCGCATACTCCCTTGCCGCGTGTATGCACGTGCAGCATCACCTGGGTGGCCTTTTCGCGATCCATACTGAAGAAGGTCTCCAGCACCTCGACCACGAACTCCATTGGCGTGAAGTCGTCGTTGAGCAGTACCACCTTGTACTGCCGCGGTGGCTTGAGCTCCGGCCTCGATTCTTCGACCGCGGTATTGCTGTCGTGATCGGGGATCTGGGGCTTTTTCTCACTCATCGGTCGAACTCACGCCTTCAGCGGTTTAGTCATGCCAGTTCGGCCATCCAGGGAAACACGAATCCAATGTCTCCCTGGCTCCTTAGGCCACGTTCATGGTCGTTCGGTTCCGGGCTCGGACCAAGTGCCCGCACCCGCTGTCGTTACATGTGCTTGATCAGGGCCTCGCCAAAGGCCGAGCAGCTCACCGGCTCGACGTTGTCCATCAGGCGCGCGAAGTCATAGGTCACCTCGCCCGCGCTGATCGCGCCACCCATACCCTTCACCACCAGATCGGCGGCCTCGGGCCAGCCCAGGTGGCGCAGCATCATCTCGGCCGACAGGATCAGCGAGCCCGGATTGACCTTGTCCTGGCCGGCGTATTTCGGGGCGGTCCCGTGGGTCGCCTCGAACATCGCCGTGGTGTCGGACAGGTTGGCGCCGGGTGCGATCCCGATACCGCCAACCTGCGCGGCCAGCGCATCGGAGATGTAGTCGCCGTTCAGGTTGAGCGTGGCGATCACCGAGTAGTCCTCCGGGCGCAACAGGATCTGCTGCAGGAAGGCGTCCGCGATCACGTCCTTGATCACGATGTCGCGGCCGGTCTTCGGGTTCTTGAAGGTCTGCCACGGACCACCGTCCAGATCCTTCGCACCAAACTCCTCGCGCGCCAGTTCGTAGCCCCAAGCCTTGAACGAGCCCTCGGTGAATTTCATGATGTTGCCCTTGTGCACCAGCGTCACCGAGGGGCGATCGTTGTCGATCGCGTACTCGATCGCCTTGCGCACCAGGCGCTTGGTGCCCTCGCTGGAGACCGGCTTCACGCCGATGCCGGCGGTATCCGGGAAGCGGATCTGGGTTACGCCCATTTCGTTTCGCAGGAAGTCGATGACCTTCTTCACCTCCGGCGTGCCGGATTCGAACTCGATGCCGGCGTAGATGTCCTCCGAGTTCTCGCGGAAGATCACCATGTCGGTCTTTTCCGGCTCCTTCAGCGGGCTCGGGGTGCCCTCGTAGTAGCGCACCGGGCGCAGGCAGACGAACAGGTCCAGCTTCTGGCGCAGCGCGACGTTAAGCGAACGAAAACCGCCGCCCACCGGGGTGGTCAGCGGGCCCTTGATGGACACGCGATAGTCCTTGACCGCCTCCAGGGTTTCATCCGGCAGCCCGGAGTCGTCGTCGTAGACCTGCGTGGCTTTCTCGCCCGCGTAGACCTCCATCCATTCGATCGCCTTCTGGCCACCGTAGGCCTTTTCCACGGCCGCATCGGTCACCCGGCGCATCACCGGCGTGATGTCCACACCGATCCCGTCCCCCTCGATAAAGGGGATGATCGGGCGTTCTGGCACCACCAGCTTGCCCTGCTCGTCGACGGTGATGCGTTCGCCCTTTTCCGGGACCTGAATGTGCTGGTAGGCCATGCAAACTCCTTGTGCGCAAGAATTGAAATCGTTCTCCCGGATTATACATACCCATCCGCCCCCGCCGAGGGGAACGTGGTCTCGAGAACGCCAGCAAGACGGGCCGCTGCGTTATCATTCACGGCATGACCGAACGCCTGCCCTGCCATATCACCGTCGCCGCCGTCATCGAGCGGGACGGGCGCTTCCTGTTCGTCGAGGAGACCGACGACGGCCGCCATGTACTGAACCAGCCGGCCGGCCATCTCGATGCCGAAGAAGACCTGGTCGAAGCGGTGATCCGGGAGGTCCGCGAAGAAACCTGTCTGGACTTCCAGCCGGAGGCCCTGCTTGGCTGCGACCTGCTCGCGCTGGCGAATGGCGCGGTGACGCTGCGCGTCGCGTTCTGCGGCACGACAAGCGACCCCAGCCATCCGCCGGCCCGCGATCCCGCCATCCATGCCCTCCACTGGCTGACACCGGATGAGGCGCGTCGCGGATGGCCGCTGCGCAGCCCGCTGGTCCTGCGCAGCATCCGCCGCTATCAGGACGGGATGCGCCTGCCGCTCGCGGCGGCCGGCTCACTGGTTCATGCGGAGGGGCCGTGAGCGGTCCCGATCGGGTCATCGTGGGCCTGTCGGGCGGGGTGGATTCGGCCGTGGCGGCCAGCCGCCTGCTGGAGGCCGGTTATCGCGTGGAAGGCCTGTTCATGAAGAACTGGGAGGATGACGACGACGCGGAATACTGCGCGGCCGAGGCCGACTACGAGATGGCCCGCGAGGTCGCGGACTGTCTCGAGATCCCCCTGCACAAGGCGAACTTCGCCGAGGACTATCGCCAGCGGGTGTTCCGCCACTTCCTGCACGAGTACGAGGCTGGCCGGACGCCGAATCCGGACATCCTGTGCAACCGCGAGATCAAGTTCCGCTCGTTCCTGGAGCACGCCCGGCAACTCGGTGCGCAATGGATCGCCACCGGCCATTATGCCCGCGTGCGCCACCTCCCTGACCACAGCGAACTGTGCATGGCGGCGGATGCCAACAAGGATCAGACCTATTTCCTGCACACCCTGACGCAGGAGCAGCTGCGCCCCGCGCTGTTCCCGCTGGGGAACATCCCCAAGGATCAGGTCCGGGCGCGTGCCCGCGAGCTGGGTCTGCCCAACCACGCCCGCAAGGATTCCACCGGCATCTGCTTCATCGGAGAACGTCGCTTCCGCGATTTTCTGGCGCAGTACCTGCGGGCGCCGGAGGGCGAGATGCGCACGCCGGAAGGTCAGGTCGTGGGGCACCACCAGGGCCTGATGTTCTACACCCTGGGCCAGCGCCAGGGACTGGGCATCGGCGGGATCGACGGGTTTCCCGAGGCCCCCTGGTATGTCGTGGACAAGGACCTGGGAGGCAATCGGCTGATTGTCGCGCAGGACCCGCAGCATCCGCTGCTGATGAGTCCCGAGATCGAGACGGAGGCCGCCCACTGGATTCACCGCCCGCCCGAACCGGGACAGCCAGTCATGGCGCGTCTGCGTCATCGCCAGCCCTTGCAGCCCTGCCAGCTGGAATCCGTCGATGGGGACCGTCTACGCGTTCGCTTCGAAGCCCCTCAGCGTGCGGCCACGCCCGGTCAGTCGGCGGTTTTTTATGACGGCGACGTGTGTCTGGGGGGGGGCGTGATTGCCACCCGCCGCACACTCGCCAGTGAGTCAGAAGCCCCGGTTCCGGTATAGTAGGCGCGTTTTCCGTATCCACCCACTCACGCCTGCTCCGGGAGCCCTCCGGCTTGGACCGTAACGACCACAACCGCACCCTGGCGCTGGCCGCCCTCTTCCAATGCGCGAGTCTGGTCAAGGACCTGGCCTGGCGCGGCAGCTGCGACGAGTACGAATTCGAGATCCTGATCGGCAGCCTGTTCGCGTTCGACGCGGAGACGCCCGAGGATGTCTACCGCGGCGCCAGCAGCTTGCGCCCGGGCCTGGAGCGGGTGCAGAGCCAGCTGCAAAACGGCGGCAAGCCACCGGATATGGAGATCACCCGCTACGCGGTGGGCCTGATCTTTCTGGAGCGCAAGCTGCAAAAACGCCCGGACATGCTGCAAAAACTAGGCGACGGCCTGCAGGGTGCCCAGCGGCAGGTGGACTATTTCACCATCACGCACGAGAGCGTGATCGCGCGCCTGGCCGAGATCTACAAGGAGACCATTTCGGAGCTGGGCCCCCGGATCGTCGTCCAGGGCGAACAGAATCATCTTTCCAATCCCGAGATCGCCGCGCGCGTGCGCGCCCTGCTGCTGGCGGGCATCCGTGCCGCCGTGCTCTGGCGCCAGGCGGCTGGATCTCGGTGGAAGCTCCTTCTGGGCCGCAAGCGACTGATTCGCCAAGCGGACCACATCCTTCAACGACTGAACACCTGACAGCGGATAGCGCATCATGAGCCACGCAGAACCGAAAAAGACCGAAAACCTCTCTGCCGGCGGCCGCGAGTGCCGTTACGTGCCGATTACCGATGACCCGCGCGCCCGGGACCTGCCCTACGCGCTGAAGATCCTGCTCGAGAACCTGATGCGCTTCGAGGACGAGCGCACGGTCAGGCGCGCCGATATCGAGGCCCTGCTTGACTGGGACCCGAAGGCCGAGCCCACGCAGGAGATCGCCTTCCGCCCGGCCCGCGTACTGCTGCAGGACTTCACCGGTGTGCCCGCGGTCGTGGACCTGGCGGCCATGCGCGACGCGATGGAGGCCCTCGGCGGCGATCCCAAGAAGATCACGCCGCTGCAGCCGGCCGAACTGGTAATCGACCACTCGGTGCAGGTCGACGAGTATGGCAATGCGAACGCGATGAACCTGAACGCAGAGCTGGAATACTCCCGCAACCGCGAGCGCTACAGCTTCCTGAAGTGGGGCCAGCAGGCGTTCGATACCTTCAAGGTCGTCCCACCGGACACCGGGATCGTGCACCAGGTCAACCTTGAACACCTTGCGCGCACCGTGTTTGTCGAGGACCGTGAAGACGGTTCCTGTCTGGCCTACCCGGACACCCTGGTCGGCACCGACTCGCACACCACGATGATCAACGGCCTGGGCGTCCTGGGCTGGGGCGTCGGCGGCATCGAGGCCGAGGCCGCGATGCTCGGTCAGCCGATCTCCATGCTGATCCCGCAGGTAGTGGGTTTCCGCCTGACCGGCCGGCTGGCCGAAGGGGCCACCGCCACCGACCTCGTGCTGGTGATCGTCGAGATGCTGCGCAAGAAGGGCGTGGTCGGGAAGTTCGTCGAGTTCTTCGGGGACGGGCTGGCCGATCTGCCGCTGGCGGACCGCGCCACCATCGCCAACATGGCACCGGAATACGGCGCGACCTGCGGCATCTTCCCGATCGACGACGAGACCCTCGAGTACCTGCGCCTGACCGGCCGCGAGGCGGGCCATATCGAGTTCATCGAGGCCTATGCCAGGGCCCAGGGGCTGTGGCGCAATGACAACGCCCCGGTGGCGCGCTACACCGACATGCTGGAACTCGACCTTGCGACGGTCGAGCCCAGCCTGGCCGGGCCCAAGCGCCCGCAGGACCGCATCGCCCTGAGCCAGGCCGGAGCCGAGATCAGCCGCCACCTGGACACCATGCTCAAGGAGCGCGACAGCGGCGCGGACGAGCCGGAGGAGGCCGAGCGCTTCGCGGCCGAGGGTGGTCATACCGCAGTCGGCGTTGAGCATCAGGCCGAAGAGCCGCGCCATACGGCCATCGAGATGAACGGCGAGACCTTCACCCTCGACCACGGCGACATCGTGATCGCGGCCATTACCTCCTGCACCAACACGTCGAACCCGTCGGTCATGCTGGGCGCCGGCCTGGTCGCCCGCAAGGCCCGCGAACGCGGCCTGCAGGTCAAGCCCTGGGTGAAGACCTCCCTGGCGCCCGGCTCCCGGGTGGTGACCGACTATCTGCAAAAGGCCGGGGTGCTCGAAGATCTCGAGGCGCTGGGTTTCCACGTGGTCGGTTATGGCTGCACGACCTGTATCGGCAACTCCGGACCGCTGCCCGAGCCGATCAGCGAGGCCATCATCAAGGATGACCTGATCGTCAGCTCCGTGCTCTCCGGCAACCGCAACTTCGAGGGGCGGATCCATTCCGAGGTGCAGATGAATTTCCTCGCCTCGCCGCCCTTGGTGGTCGCCTATGCGCTGGCCGGGCGCAGCACCCTGGATCTGTACAACGACCCCATCGGAGAGGACGCACAGGGCAACCCCGTGTTCCTGAAGGATGTCTGGCCAACCACCGAAGAGGTCAACGAAGCTGTGCAGGCGCATGTCGATGCCCAGAGCTTCACCAAGGCCTACGGTGATCTCTACAGCGGCGAGGATCGCTGGCGCAACTTGGAGGCCCCCACTGGGGACCGCTTCGAGTGGCAGGACGACTCCACCTACGTGCGCAACCCGCCCTATTTCGACGGCATGGGCATGACGCCCGAGCCGTTGACCGACATCCAGGGTGCCCGTGTGCTGGCCCTGCTGGGTGATTCGGTGACCACCGACCACATCTCCCCCGCCGGCTCCATTGCCAAGGACAGCCCGGCCGGACGTTACCTGGAAGAACAGGGCGTGAAGCCCGCAGACTTCAACTCCTATGGCTCGCGGCGCGGCAACCACGAAGTCATGATGCGCGGCACCTTTGCCAACGTGCGCCTGCGCAACCTGCTGGCTCCCGGCACGCAGGGGGGCGTCACGGTCCACCTGCCGGATGGCGACCAGATGTCCATCTATGACGCGGCCATGCAGTACAAGGAGCAGGACACGCCCCTGATCGTGATCGCCGGGCAAGAGTACGGCACCGGCTCCTCGCGCGACTGGGCGGCCAAGGGCACACTGCTGCTGGGCGTGAAGGCCGTGATCGTGGAGAGCTTCGAGCGCATCCACCGCTCCAACCTGGTGGGCATGGGTGTGCTGCCGCTGCAGTTCCTGGCGGGCGACAACGCGGCCAGTCTGGGGCTGACCGGTCGGGAGACGTTCTCGATCACCGGCGTGAACAACGGCGAGGCACGCGAGGCCACCGTCACCGCCGTGGCCGATGACGGCGAGCGCACGACCTTCAACGTCCGTGTGCGGCTGGATACCCCGCAGGAGATCGACTACTACCGCCACGGGGGCATCCTGCCCTACGTGTTGCGCCAACTGGCGCAATGAGACTAAGGTCACAGCATGACGCGTCGGGTATCCATAGAGGACGTGAGGTCCGGCAATACACTGGCGACTGCGGTTTATGACCGCTCGGGCAGGCTGCTGATCCCCGCTGGCATGGTCCTCCAGGACAAGCAGATTCGAGTACTGCTGTCCTGGGGAATCACAGCGGTTGAAGTGCTCGACGAGGGTGCCGACGACGCCTCCATGTCGTCCCCGCACGAGCCTGATGAGCCCCCCGCCACCGAGCCCACCCCAGAGATAGAGGCCCGCGCCGACGAGATCCTGGCCGAGCGTTTTCAGCATTGCTCGATCGAGGATCACCCCATGTCTGGCATCTACCTTCTGGCGCGGAAAGCCCTGCTGGATGACCTGTGCCGCTACGCACCGAGAAGGCAGAGTGAACAGGCATGACCGTTGACGAGTTCCTCGCGACCGACGATGCCCTGTGCAGCTTCTCCGGAAGCTACAACACCATCTTCACGCGCCTGAGCGACCCGACGGCCAACGTCGCGGCCATCACCGAGGCTGTGGAACTGGACCCCACGATCGCGGCCAAGACGCTCAAGGTGGCGAACTCCTCGCTCTATGGCTTCCCGGAACCGATCGACACCCTGCACAGGGCCGTCTCCATCATCGGCCTGCAGCAGATGCGCCAGATCGTGATATCGACGGTCGTGATCGAACACTTTCGCGGCGTGCCGGTGATCGGCGTGGACATGGAGTCCTTCTGGCGGCACAGCCTGGCCGTCGGCGTGCTGAGCCGCTCGATCGCGCGATTCCGGCGCGAGGCCAACATCGAACGGCTTTATCTCTACGGGATCATGCATGACCTGGGACGTCTGCTGATGTTCCTGCATCTGTCCAGTCGCACCGAGGAGCTGATCAATATCCGCGAGCGCGAACGCATGCTGCTGTTCGAAGCGGAAACCGAATTTCTCGGCTTCGACCATGCCGCCATTGGGGCGGAATTGATGGAGCGCTGGGGCATGTCACCGGCACAGGTGGAGGCCACCCGTTTCCACCATGCGCCGGGTGACGCACAGGCGTTCCCGGTCGAGACCGCGATCGTCCATGTGGCGGACAGCATCGCCAACGCCTTGCGGCTGGGCTCGTCTGGCGAACGTTTCGTTCCGCCCGTGGAAGCAGAGATCTTCGACCGCATTGGTCTGGAGATGGAGACCTACGAGGCCGTGATCGGCGATGCCCGGAAACAGCTCGGACAGATGCAGGCGATCCTGCTGGACTGACGAGGGACGGATGAGCGCACGGATGCAGGTAAAGGACGACCCGGCATGAGCCCTTCGTACAAAAGCCCTGAAGAGGTCAATGCGCTGCATGAGCGCATCCGTTTCCTCGAGGAAGCGCTGGAGGCGAACGCCTACGCGATGGACGTGCTCGCCTCGACTACCGCGATCTTTGGCGACACCGACCGCAATCGCAGCCCAGACCTGATCATCCAGAGCAGTCTGGAATCCATCCGGCGTCTGCTGCCGGCCCGCGACATGGCCGTCTACATCCTCGACGGCGAGTCTTCGTTTGATCTCGCCTATCAACAGCATCCTCAGGAGGATGAATACGGCCTCGCGGATGCCGTCGAGGATCTGATTCAGGAAGGCACTTTCTCCTGGGCGCTGCATCAGAATCATCCGGTCTGCCTGCCTTCACGCTTCGACGGCGAGAACGTGCTGCTCCATGTCATCTCGACCCGGACCCGCATTCGCGGCATGTTTGCCGCCCGCTTTCGCCAGAACGACCTCCAGCGCCACGAGATGACCCTCTCGACCCTGACGATGGTCCTGTTCAATACCGCCTATGCCCTCGAGAGCGCCGACCTGTTCCAGATGATGGACCGGCGCCAGAAGGCCTTGCAGCGGATTACCGAGCACCAGTCACGCGAACTGCTTCATCACCAGTCCCACGACTCGCTGACCAACCTCCCCAACCGGATGCTGTTCAGTGACCGTCTGTCCCAAGCCATTAACCGCCATCAGGGAACCGATCATCACATCGCGTTGATCCTGCTGGATCTGGACAACTTCAAGCGCCTGAACGACTCGCTCGGCCATCGCGCCGGCGACGAGCTGATCCGCAAGGTGGCACAGGATCTCGGAAAGCTGCTGGATCGCAGCCACGACCGATCGGGGCGTCCCTTGCGCGCGACCCTGTCGCGCCTGGGGGGCGACGAGTTCGGCATCCTGGTCGAGGATCTACAGGGTCTCGAGGGCTGTGTGCGACTGGTCACCGACGTCGTGCGCACGACCGCGGTCGAACGTACGATCTTTGATCGGCCCGTGGTGACCAGCGCCTCCTGCGGGATCGCCGTGTTTCCCTACGACGGGGAAGACTCTGATGTCCTGCTCAGCAACGCCGATGCGGCCATGTACGAGGCCAAGCAACGTGGCCGCAACGGCTTCCGCTTCTACACCCAGGACCTGAATTCCCGCACCTTTCGCCATTTCGAGCTGGAAAAGGAACTGGGGACCGCCATTGAGCAAGATCAACTGGTCCTGCACTACCAGCCAAAGGTCGACCTGCATACCGGCGATATCCTCGGCGCAGAGGCGCTGATCCGCTGGCAGCACCCGAAGCTTGGGCTGTTGCCCCCCAGCCACTTCATCGAGCTGGCGGAGGACATGACCCTGATCGAGGCCATTGGGGAGTGGGTGCTGCGCCAGGTCTGCCAGGACCTCAAGCGACTGCCCTCGCAGGGCCGGGATCACGCCTTCCGTGTCGCCATCAACGTCTCCGCACGGCAGCTACGCCAGCCCGACCTCGCCGGAGACTTTCACGCCATCCTGCAGGCCGCGAACGTCGCGCCCGAGTGCATCGAGCTGGAACTGACCGAAACCACCATCATGGATGACCCGAAGGGTGCCGCCCGCATGTTTGAGCGCCTGCGCAAGATCGGTATGCGGCTGGCCGTGGACGATTTCGGTACCGGCCATGCCTCGCTGATTCAGCTGAAGAAGCTGCCAGCGGACACCCTCAAGATCGACCGTTCCTTCGTCCAGGACCTCGAACGCAGCGACGGCGACGCGCGGATTGTTCAGGCCATCATCCAGATGGCGCATACCTTGGGGCTGAACATCATCGCCGAAGGCGTCGAAACCGAACGCCAGGCCGAAATCCTGCGCGAATTCGGCTGCAACGAGGCACAGGGCTATTTCTTTGCGCACCCCATGCCCTTCAATGACTTCCACACCCTGCTGCAGGACCGGACCCGCCTCCCGTGGGCCGGATAAGCCTTACCCGCCGGCACCCTCCGGGCCCGTCAACTTCGCCGGATCCAGCAGTACCTGCAGCCGCTCGCGCGGGATATCCGTGTGCTCCGCCGCGACGTCCAGGATGGGCCGCCCGGTGGCATAGGCCTCCTTGGCGATGCGCGCCCCCGCCTCGTAGCCGATCTCGGCGTTCAGGGCCGTGACCAGGATCGGGTTGCGATCCAGCGCGGCCCGCAGGTTGTCCTCGTTCACGGTGAAGCCCGCGATCGCCCGATCCGACAGATGGGTAGAGGCCCGTGCCAGCAGACCGATCTGACTCAACAGATTGTCGGCAATCAGCGGGAGGCCGACGTTCAGCTGGAAATTGCCCGCGGCGCCGGCGGCGGTGATCGCCGCATCCAGGCCGATCACCTGTTGCGAAGCCATAATCACGGCCTCCGGGATTACCGGGTTCACTTTGCCCGGCATGATCGAGCTGCCTGGTTGCAGGGCCGGCAAGGCAATCTCGCCCAGCCCCGCCAGGGGGCCCGAGTTCATCCAGCGCAGATCGTTCGCGATCTTGGTGAGCCCGACGGCCACCGTGCGCAACTGCCCGGAAAGCTCCACCGCACTGTCCTGACTGGCCAGTGCCGCAAAACCGTTACCCTCGTGCACAAACGGCAGGCCGGTTCGCTCGGCCAGGCGCCCTGTTACACGCGCGCCGAAGGCCGGCGGTGCATTGATGCCGGTGCCCACTGCAGTCGCGCCAATGGCCAGACGCTGGATGCGCACACGGGTGTGCTCCAGGCGATCCAGGTCCAGTTCCAGTTGGGTACGCCAGCCGGAGAGTTCCTGCCCCATCGTCACGGGCATCGCATCCATCAAGTGCGTACGCCCGGTCTTGACTAGCGCCCCCACATCGCGCTCGCGGCGGGCGATCGTGGCAATCAAGTGACGCAGCGCAGGGACCAGTTCCTCCTCCAGCGCCAGCGCCGCAGATACATGCAACGCGGTCGGGATCACGTCGTTGGAGCTCTGCGAGCGATTGACATGATCGTTCGGATGGACCGGTTCCTCACTACCCGATGCGATCCGCGCGAGCACCTCGTTCATGTTCATGTTGGTGCTGGTGCCCGACCCCGTCTGATAGACGTCAACCGGGAAGGCGTCCGCATGCTCGCCCGCCGCGACCGCCTCGGCCGCCGCCACAATCGCGTTCGCCACGGCGTCCGGGAGCTGCCCCAGTTCCTGGTTGGCCTCCGCACAGGCCGCCTTGGTCAGCGCGAGGGCCCGAATGAACACCTGTGGCATGGGCCGGCCGGCGATCTGAAAGTTGTCGATGGCGCGCTGGGTCTGGGCGCCCCACAGGGCATCCCTGGGGACTTCCACCGGTCCGAGGCTGTCCTGCTCCTGGCGGGTCGGGGACTTCGACATGCACTCCTCCAAATGATCGGGCGTAGCTTTGTATTATACTGCGCCGCGTCAATCGACCGTCCGCAGGACACATGACCCACGCCCCCCTGACGGACCCCATCCATTCCGACTCGAGTGCATCATGTCCCTGAGCCCCCTGTCCGCGATCAGTCCCGTCGATGGCCGCTATGCCCGGCACACCCGCGATCTGGCCCCCTATTTCTCCGAACAGGGCCTGATGCAGGCCCGGGTGCGGGTGGAGATTGCCTGGCTCAAGGCCCTGGCGGCGGAGCCCGCTATCCCCGAGGTCCCGTCATTGACCGCCGAAGCGGAGGCCTTCCTCGACGAGATCGCCCTGGAATTTGACGAGGTCGCCGGCGCCCGGGTGAAAGAGATCGAGGCCACGACCAATCACGACGTCAAGGCCATCGAGTACTACATCAAGGAGCAGATGCGCGATCGGACCGATCTGCAAAGCCAGATCGAGTTCGTGCACTTTGCCTGCACCTCAGAGGACATCAACAACCTCGCCTACGGCGTGATGGTCCGCGAGGCGCGCAATCATGTGATGCTACCGGCGCTCGACACCGTGCTGGAGCCGCTGCGCGAGCTGGCACAGCGCTTCGCCGATCAGCCCCTGCTGGCCCGGACGCACGGACAGCCGGCCTCGCCCACGACCATGGGCAAGGAACTGGCCAACGTGGTCCATCGTCTGGAGCGGCAGCGCGCCGCCATCGCCGCCAATGAGTGTCTGGGCAAGATCAACGGTGCGGTGGGCAACTTCAATGCCCACTACGCGGCCTACCCGGAGGTGGACTGGCCGTCGCTCTCGCGGCGCATGGTGGAAAGCCTCGGGCTGGTCCCCAATACCCACACCACCCAGATCGAGCCGCACGACTTCCTGGCCGAGCTGTTTCACGCCTTCATGCGTCTGAACACGATCCTGCTGGATGCCTCACGCGACATCTGGGGCTACATCTCGCTGGGTTACTTCAAGCAAAAGGTCGTGGCCGGCGAGGTCGGGTCCTCGACCATGCCGCACAAGGTCAACCCGATCGACTTCGAGAACGCCGAGGGCAACCTCGGGCTGGCCAATGCCGTGTTCGATCACCTGGCGAGCAAGCTCCCCGTCTCGCGCTTTCAGCGTGACCTGACCGACTCGACCGTGCTGCGCAACATCGGCATGGGGTTCGCCTGGTCGCTGATCGCCTACAAGGCCTTCCAGCGCGGTCTGGGCAAGCTGGAGATCGAACCCGGCCGGCTGGACGAGGATCTCGACCAGAACTGGGAGGTGCTGGGCGAGGCGGTGCAGACCGTAATGCGCCGCTACGGGATCGATTCTCCCTACGAAAAACTGAAGGCCCTGACCCGTGGCCAGCGCATCACACCGCAGGCCCTGGCCGAGTTCATCGATGGCCTGGAGATCCCGGACGAGGCGAAACAGCGCCTGCGCGAACTGACCCCGGGCCGCTACACGGGGATCGCCAGCCAGCTGGCTCGCGACGAGTAAGGCGTGCCCGCCCACGACCCGAATCTGGGCCTGAGGCTGCTGGGCGGGCTCTCACCGGCGGAGTTTCTGCGCGACTACTGGCAACAAAAGCCGCTGCTCGTGCGCGGCGCAGTATCGGACTTGGCCAACCCCATCGAGCCCGACGATCTGGCCGGGCTCGCCTGTGAGCCGGATACCGGTGCCCGGCTCGTACTTGGTGACACCGACCACGGTGACTGGTCGGTCGAATACGGCCCGTTCGCAGAGGATCGCTTCGCATCCCTGCCCGATCGCGCGTGGACCCTGCTGGTTAGCGACGTCGAGCGCTTCTGGCCCGAGGGACGGGACTTCCTGGCGCGGTTCGACTTTGTCCCGCGTTGGCGCCGCGATGACCTGATGATCTCCTACGCAGCACCCGAGGGATCGGTCGGGCCCCATGTCGATGCCTACGATGTCTTTCTCTTTCAGGCGGCCGGGCGTCGGCGCTGGCAGATCCAGTCGCCACCGGGGGCACTGGAATGCCACGACGACCTGCCGCTGGCGATCCTGCGTGAGTTCCAGCCAAGCGAGAGCTGGGATCTTGAACCCGGTGACCTGCTCTACCTGCCTCCCAACCTGCCCCACTACGGCCTGTCACTGGATGATCAGTGCATGACCTGGTCGGTCGGCTTTCGTGCCCCGACCTACCTCGATCTGCTGACCGGATTCCTGGAGGAACGGGCTAACCGGGTCGGCGAGGCGCCCCGATACGGCGATCCCCAGCGCCCGGTGTCCGCCTACGCGAGCGAACTGCCGTCACACGACCGAACCCGGCTGCGCGGCATCCTGCGCGAGATGCTCGCCGCCGACGACACGGAACTGGATGCCTTCCTCGGGCGCGTACTGAGCCGGCCTGCGGGGAACGTCGAACTGCATCCCGGAGATCCTCTCGCCGCAGCGAGGGCGTGCCGTATTCACCCGGGTATTCGGCGCCACTGGCTGAAGACGCCGACGGGGCCGGTCCTCTGCGCCGCCGGGCACAGCTACCCGGCCGACACCCTGTCGCCGGACCAACTGGAGCAGCTGTGCGCTACGGAGACCCTCGATCCGCGGCACTGGGAACACCAATGGCCGGAGATTCACGAAATGCTTCGCGACGGCCTGGAGGAAGGCTGGCTGGAGCCCGCTGAGGACTCCACGCAGACCTGAGGCCCGGACATTCAGGCACAGGCCCGCAGGCAGGGCTCCGCCGCACGCTCGATCAGCTCCGGTCCGGCATCCGGCCGATGTGCACCCTCGGTCAGGATGCGCCGCCACTGGCGCGCCCCCGGCTCGCCGTGAAACAGACCCAGCACATGCCGTGTCAGCCGTGCCAGCGGGACGCCCTCGGCGCGCATCTCGCGGGCCATGTCGATCAGACCCTGCAGCACGGCCTCGCGTGTCACCGTCCCGGGCTCGTCGAAATAAAGCTGGTCGACCTCGGACAGCACCCACGGCTGGTGGTAGGCCAGTCGCCCGAACATCACCCCGTCCACCCGCTCGAGATAGCCGTGCGCCGCGCGGACATTGTCCAGGCCGCCATTCAGCACGATGGTCAGTTCCGGAAACTCCGCCTTCAGACGGAACACGCGCTCGTAGTCCAGTGGCGGAACATCGCGGTTGTCCTTGGGGCTCAGGCCTTGCAGCCACGCCTTGCGGGCATGCACGATGAATTGCTGGCAGCCGCCCCGCGCCACAGTTTCGACAAACGTGCGCAGATCGGCCTCGGAATCCTGTTCGTCAATCCCGATACGATGCTTGACGGTCACCGGAACGTCGACCGCATCCTGCATCGCGCGCACCATTTCGGCCACCCGCTCCGGTTGCGCCATCAGGCAGGCGCCGAACGTGCCCGACTGCACGCGGTCGGAGGGGCAGCCGACGTTCAGGTTGATCTCGTCAAAGCCTCGCTCTGCCGCGATGCGGGCGGCCTGAGCGAGCGTGTCGGGATCCGATCCACCTAGCTGCAGCGCCAGCGGGTGTTCCGCCGCGACATGGCCCAGCAGCCGGTCGCGATCACCGTGAATCACCGCGTTGGCGTGTACCATCTCGGTGTACAACAGCGCGCGCCGGGTCAGCAGCCGATGGAAACGCCGGCACCAGGAGTCGGTCCAGTCCATCATCGGCGCCACCGAAAAACGCGGATCGGGAAACCGCAACGATTCAGTCAAGGCGCCGCCCGCCCTGCGGGTGGTGCCCGGAATGCCAAGGGATAAATACGCATGTCGGAAAACGAAACGCCGGAAACCTTTCTGGACAGTGTCTCACACATGGTCGATCGCGCCATGCATTTCCTCGAGTTGCCCGAAGGTGCGATGGATGCCATCAAGGCCTGCGACTCGGTCATCCAGGTGAGCTTTCCGATCCGCTTTCGCGACCGCATCGAGGTCTTTACCGGCTGGCGTGCCGTGCACTCCTCCCACCGTTTGCCGGTGAAGGGGGGACTGCGATTCTCCCCCACCATGGACCAGGGACATGCGGAGGCCCTGGCCGCCCTGATGACCTACAAATGCGCGATCGTGGATATCCCGTTTGGGGGTTCCAAGGGCGGGCTGCGCATCGATCCGCGCAAGTATGACGAGTGGGAGATGGAGCGGATCACCCGCCGTTTCGCCCACGAACTGATCCAGCGCGACTACATCAGTCCCGCGCAGAACGTGCCGGCCCCGGACGTCGGGACCTCGCAGCGCGAGATGGCGTGGATCATGGAGACCTATCGCGAACGCCATCCGGAAGACGTCAACCACAGTGCCGCCGTGACCGGCAAGCCCGTTGACCTGGGCGGCATGCGCGGTCGCCTGGAGGCCACCGGGCGCGGCGTTCAGTACGCCCTGCAGGCCTTCTTCCGCGAGGGCAATGCCGCGCGCGAAGCCAGGCTGGAAGGCGGCCTGGGCGACCAGCGCATCATCGTTCAGGGCTTCGGCAATGTGGGCTATCACGCCGCCCATTTCCTGCAGAACGACGACCACGCCAAAATCGTCGGGGTGATCAAGAGTGATGGCGGGGTCTACTGCGAGGACGGGATCGACGTCGACGCCCTCAACGACTACGTACGCCGCTCCGGTACCATGGAGGGCTTCGCCGGCGTGGAATTCGAGCGCAATGGCAACCGGATCATGGAACGCGAATGTGACATCCTGATTCCGGCGGCACTCGAGGGCGCGATCCATCGCGAGAATGCGCCCAACATCCAGGCCCGACTGATCGCGGAGGCCGCGAACGGCCCGGTGACCTTCGAGGCCGACCAGATCCTGCAGGACCGCGGCATTACCATCCTGCCGGATGTCTTCGTCAACGCCGGCGGGGTCGTGGTCTCGTACTTCGAGTGGGTGCGCAATCTCGCCCACATGCGCTTCGGACGCCTCGAGCGGCGCTATGACCAGTCGCAGGGCCAGCATCTGGTCACCGCGATCGAGATGTCCACGGACCACAAGCTGCCGGACTGGATACGCGAATCCATCGTGCGCGGCGCAGAGGAGATCGACCTGGTCCGCTCCGGCCTCGATGACACCATGCGCGAGGCCTTCAGCGAGATGTACGAGACCCGCGAGGTGGAGAGCAATGGAGCGGTGCTGGATTACCGTACTGCGGCCTACCTGATTGCCCTGCGCAAGATCGTGCGGGCCCGCAGTGACCTGAGGCTGATCTGACGCACATCCGGGCGCCTGCGTAGACCGGCGGCCGGCTCAGCCCCGCTCCGCCTCCGAGGCAAGCAGTTCCTGCAGCCAGTGGCCGCCGCGGTCCGCCTTGGTACTGAGATAGCGCAAGTTGTGGGGGTTGAGCGTGCCGTGGACGGGCTCGCGGGCCACCACCTGGATGCCCCCGGCGCGCAGCGCCTCGATCTTCGCGGGGTTGTTGGTCAGCACACGCACCGTGTCGATGCCGAGAAATTCCAGCATCTCCACGGCCGCATCGTAGCGGCGTCCATCGGCCTCGAACCCCAGCTGGCAGTCGGAGTCAATCGTGTCCAGACCCGCCGTTTGCATGGTGTAGGCGCGCAGCTTGTTGGCCAGGCCGATGCCCCGCCCTTCCTGAGCCAGATACAGCAGCACCCCGCCACCACTCTCGTTGATCGTCTTCACACCGAGACGCAACTGATCGCCGCAGTCACAGCGCAGGCTGCCAAACAGATCGCCCGTCAGGCAGGCCGAATGCAGCCGTACCGGGACGGCCTCCGGCCATTCGTTCGGCTCGCCGATGACCACCGCCACGTGTTCCAGGATCCCGTTCCCCTCCCGGAACAGCATGAAGCGGGTCACCGGGGCATCGGCCAGGGGTACCGGGGCCTCGCTCACGTAGGCCAGTTCCAGGCGTGGGTGATGTGCGACCGCTCGTGCCTCGCGCTCGTCCACGTCCAGGAACATCCCGTCGGCCAGCGCCGAGTGGATGGCCTCGGGTACGGGTTCGGGCACGCGCGCCGATACGACGGCAGGCAGCAGACGACCGGCGCGGGCCAGCTCCAGCGCCGCGACTTCCGCGGGCTCGGCGGGCCGAACGTCCGCCTGGTCCAGCGCGTGGGTCGGGTGCTCGGCCTCGTTAGAGGCCTCAGGCGCACTGGCCAGGGTAAACAGTGCCTCGGGGTCCGTTCCGGGCGCAAACTCCAGCGCCACGCCTTCCCATCCCTCGGCCAGTGGTTGCGGCCAGCCCATTGCGGACGCGCGGTGGGGCGTTAGAATCAGACGGGGGCGGCCGCCGGTCATATGCGTCAGGCGATCCAGCAACACCGGGGTCAGACCTTCAACGGCAGCAACCAGTACGCTGGACTGCTCGCCGCTCAGCAAAACCGGATGGCCCCGGCGAAGGTCGAAAATCCCACGATCGGCGTTGTGCATCAGGTCCTTCCCAATGGAGTTTTTCTTATGACCAGCCCGCAGGACGCGAATTCCACTCTGTCCAGCCGCGACCCGTCACCCCTGTCGTCTCCCCCAAGCCTATCGCATGTGCCCCTAAAGGGTCGCGAAACCCGGGTTTTCCAGGCATGACCGCCTATCCGGTGACCGAGGAAGAGGCCTGGCGCTGGCTGCTGGCCCAGCGTGCCGATCCGGGCTGCTGCCCCCTGCCCGGCCCCCTTGCCCCGGCTGCGCACGACCTGCTGGAGCTCTACGGCCCGATCATCGAGGCGGAGAGCATCACCGTCGCGCAACTGGGCCAGAGCCTGGACGGCCGCATCGCCACTCAGAGCGGGCACTCCCAGTATGTAACCGGCCCCGAGGACATCGAGCACCTGCACCGCTTGCGTGCGTTGGTGGACGGCGTCGTAGTGGGTGCCGGCACCGTAGTCGCCGACGACCCGCGTCTCACCGTCCGCAAGGCCGAGGGCGTCCATCCGGTGCGGGTCATCCTCGACCCGGATGGGCGAATCCGGTCCAGTGCCCGCGTCTTCCAGGACGGCGAGGTGAAAACGCTGGTCCTTCACGCCGAGGGCCACGGCCCCTGCGACATGCCCGGCCACGTCGAATGCATGGAGATGCCCGTCGATGCCGATGGCCGCTTTGCGCCGCCCGAGCTCCGCGACCGCCTGGCGGCCGAGCATGGGCTGCATCGACTGCTGGTCGAGGGCGGAGGCCGGACGGTGTCGCGCTTTCTCGCCAGTGACACTCTCGATCGCCTGCATCTGACGATCGCACCGATGCTGATCGGCTCCGGGCGCCACGGCATCACCCTGCCCGAGATCGACACCCTCGATCAGGCCCTGCGCCCGCCCTGCCGGATCTTCCGGCTGGGTGGCGACACCCTCTACGACCTGGACCTGCGCAGCAAGCCCTGAGCCCTTCGGGGCTGCTCGCTGCGATTATTAAAGGGTCTCAGGCGAGGTTGTCGCGGATCGCGCGGGAGACCGCGTCCAGCTCCGCCGGGACCTTGGTCGGCTGGACCACGCTCTGTGCGATGGCCGTGTCGGGATCCTTCAGGCCGTTACCCGTGAGGGTGCACACCACGGTGGAGCCCTCCCGAATCTTGCCCTCACGGATATCGCGCAGGGCGCCGGCCAGCGACGCCGCCGAGGCGGGCTCGCAGAACACGCCTTCCTTCTCGGCCAGGAGCTTCTGCGCGGCCAGGATCTCGTCGTCCTGGCACTCGTCGAACCAGCCGCTGGATTCCTCGCGCACCTTCCAGGCCATGTCCCAGGACTGTGGGTGCCCAATGCGGATCGCAGTGGCCACGGTGTCCGGGTCGTCGACCATTGCGCCGCGCATGAAGGGCGCGGAGCCGGCCGCCTGATAGCCGACCATGTGCGGGCGGTTACCCACCATGCCACCACCGGCGTACTTGCAGTGGCCCTTGCAATAGGAGCAGGCATCCGTCACGTCGTCGCTGCTCTTGGCGGCCATTTCGCTGTAGCCGATCCAGTGCGCGGTGATGTTGCCCGCATTGCCCACCGGCAGACAGTGATAGTCCGGGGCGCGGCCCAGTTCCTCGACGATCTCGAAGGCCGCGGTCTTCTGGCCCTGCAGGCGATACGGATTGACCGAGTTCACCAGGGTCACCGGCGTGTTGGAGGCGACCTCCTTCACCAGCCGCATGCCATCGTCGAAGTTGCCCTCGATCTGGATCACGGTGGCGCCGTGCATCATCGCCTGGGCCAGCTTGCCCATCGCGATCTTGCCATCGGGGATGACGACGAATGCCGTGATCCCGGCGCGTGCCGCATAGGCGGCCGCCGCGGCGGAGGTGTTACCGGTGGAGGCGCAGACAATCGCGCGCGAGCCTTCTTCCACGGCCTTGGTGACCGCCATGGTCATGCCGCGGTCCTTGAACGAGCCGGTCGGGTTCAGGCCCTCGAACTTCACGTAAATCTCGACCTCGCGCGCCAGGTCCCGCGGGATATTGTTCAGGCGGATCAGCGGTGTGTTGCCCTCACCCAGGGAGATAATGCGCGTGTCGTCGTGCACCGGCAGGCGGTCACGGTAACGTTCGATCAGTCCGGTATAGCGATGTCCAAAGGCCATGGTGTTCTCTTTAGCGTGTTGCGCAGGAAACTCGGAGCCTAGCGGCCCAGCGCTTCCATGCGGATACGAGTAATCGGGGTTAGCAGGTGATCCAGCGCCTCGAGCGCGGCGATCGCCTCGTTCATCGCGCCCTCGCGGACCTTGTGCGTCAGCATGATGATCGTGGCCTCGCCGCGCTCCGCATCCGGCTCGCGTTGCAGGATCGCCTCGATACTGATGCCGTGCTCGCCCAGGATACGGGTGATATCGGCCAGCACGCCCGGACGGTCCTGGGTACGCAGGCGCAGATAAAAGGACGTCTCCACCTCGGACAGATCCAGCACCGGCTTGTCCGACAGGGCATCCGGCTGGAAGGCGAGATGCGGGACCCGGTTCTCGGGGTCCGTGGTCAGGGCGCGCACGACGTCGACCAGATCGGCCACCACCGCCGAGGCGGTGGCCTCGGCACCGGCACCCGCGCCGTAGTACAGCGTCGGGCCCACCGCGTCGGCATTGACCAGCACCGCGTTCATCACGCCGTCGACGTTGGCGATCAGCCGGCGCTCCGGGATCAGGGTCGGGTGCACGCGCAGTTCGTAGCCCTTGTCGGTGCGCCGGGCAATCCCCAGATGCTTGATGCGGTAGCCCAGTTCGGCGGCGAAACCGACGTCCTCGCGGGTGATATTGCTGATGCCCTCGACCGCAACCCGGTCGAACTGCAGCGGGATACCGAAGGCGATGGACGCCAGGATCGCCAGCTTGTGGGCGGCATCGATGCCCTCCACGTCGAAGGTCGGGTCGGCCTCGGCATAACCGAGCGCCTGGGCTTCGGCGAGCACATCGTCGAAGTCGCGGCCCTTGTCACGCATCTCCGTCAGGATGAAGTTGCCGGTCCCATTGATGATCCCGGCGAGCCACTCGATCTGGTTGCCGGCCAGGCCCTCGCGGATGGCCTTGATAATCGGGATACCCCCGGCCACCGCAGCCTCGAACGCGACCATCACGCCCTTCTCCTGGGCGCGCTGGAAGATGGTGTTGCCGTGCAGGGCGATCAGGGCCTTGTTCGCGGTGACCACATGCTTGCCGGCGTCGATTGCGGCCAGCACCAGGTTCAGCGCCGGGTCAGTGCCGCCCATCAGTTCGACAACGACCTCAACCTCCGGGTCATTGACGACCGCCGCCGGGTCCGTGGTCAGGCGGATCTGCGAGCAATCGCAGTCGCGCTCACGCTTGATATCACGCGCGGCGGCTGCGACCACCTGGATGCCACGGCCAGCCCGGCGCGCGATCTCGATTCCGTTACGGTCCAGCACATTGACGGTGCCACAGCCAACCGTGCCCAGCCCCAGGATTCCAATCTTTACCGGCGTCATAAAAGCCTTGTCTTGTCTGCGTGCGGGCGCTACCGCCCGAATGAGTGCTTGATTGCTATTCGCCCCGAGCCGGCTCGGTCGGCTCGGTCGGCTCGACGGTGGCATCCGCCAGGATCGAGTCCGCGCGGAACATGGCCTTGATCCCGCGCAGGGCCTGCCGCGTGCGCTGTTCGTTCTCGATCAGGCTGAAGCGCACGAAGTCGTCGCCGTAGTTGCCGAAACCAACGCCCGGCGAGACCGCGACCTTGGCGTCCCGCAACAGCTTCTTGGCGAACTCGAGCGACCCCATCTCGCGATAGGCATCCGGGATCGGCGCCCAAACGAACATGGTCGCCTTCGGCTTCTCCACATGCCAGCCCAGCTTGCCGAGCCCCTCGCACAGCACGTCGCGGCGAGAACGATAAAGCTCGCGAATCTCGTCGACGCAGTCCTGCGGACCCTCCAGCGCGGCGATCGCGGCGACCTGGATCGGCGTGAAGGTGCCGTAATCCAGATAGGACTTGATGCGCGCCAGTGCGGCTACCAACGTCGGGTTGCCGCACATGAAACCGACTCGCCAGCCCGGCATGTTGTAGGTCTTGGACAGGGTGTAAAACTCGACCGCGATATCCTTCGCACCCGGCACTTCCAGAATCGAAGGGGCCTTGTAGCCATCGAAGCTGATCTCGGCATAGGCAAGATCGTGCACGATCCAGATGCCATGCTCCTTGCAAATCGCCACGACCCGTTCGAAGAAGTCCCGGTCCACGCACTGCGTGGTCGGGTTGGCCGGGAAGTTCAGGATCAGCATCTTCGGCTTCGGCCAGGAGTCCTGAATCGCCCGCTCCAGCTCGGCGAAGAAGTCGACGTCCGGCGTCAGCGGCACATGGCGTACGTCCGCCCCGGCAATCACGCAGCCATAAGGGTGGATCGGATAGGCGGGATTCGGAACCAGCACCGCGTCCCCGGGCCCCAGGGTGGCCAGCGCCAGATGCGCGAGACCTTCCTTGGACCCGATGGTCACGATCGCCTCGGTCTCCGGGTCCAGCTCCACATCGAATTCGCTCTTGTACCAGCGCGTAATCGCCCTGCGCAGCCGCGGAATGCCCTTGGACACCGAATAGCGATGCGTATCGCCGCGCTGCGCGGCCTCGCAGAGCTTGTCGACGATGTGACGCGGGGTCGGCTGGTCCGGATTACCCATACCGAAGTCGATAATGTCCTCGCCGCGGGCACGCGCCTCGGCCTTCAACTGGTTCACGATGTTGAAGACGTAGGGCGGGAGGCGCTCGATACGGGGAAAGACGTCGGTCACAGGTCAGGTCCTGGTTGGGCCAAGCGAGCCGGCAGCAGGTCGGGGAGACGCCGCGGAATCCCCTTGAATACCGCACCGGAAAGCGCGCCAAAGTATAACCCGGGCCCGCCTCTGTCAACGAATCGGGCACCAAACTGGCCCGGCTACAAATGCCTGATCTTGAGCCTGCCTCGCGCGCGGGGTAGCGTGTAGCGCATGCTGTTCTCCGAAGTCACCAGCGAAGAGACCTACATCGTGACCGGCTACGAGTCGGGTGCGGTGGGGATCAACCAGGTGGGGTACACCCGCAGCCTGATCGTGCGCCCGAATGCGCTGCAGCAAGACTGGCCGGTCGATTCCGTCGACGCGCTGGCGGTCGAACACCTGCAACCCGTGATCGATCATCCCCCGGAGGTGCTGCTGATCGGTACCGGCGAGGTGCAACGCTTTCCGGACCGGGCCGTATGGCGGCATTTGCGCCGCGAAGGATTTGGCGTGGAGATCATGGATACCGCTGCCGCCTGCCGGACCTACAACCTGATCATGGCCGAGGGTCGCGAGGTGGCGGCCGCCCTGATCATCGACGGCGGCGACCGAGTTTAGCCTTACGGCACCTCGCCGTCAGGAGTTGGGCAGTACCTCGTCGCCCTTCATACCGCGTGACTCAAGCAAACGCCGCAAGCGCTTCAGGGCATCCATCTGAATCTGGCGCACCCGTTCGCGTGTCACGCCGATCTCGGCCCCCACCTGCTCCAGGGTCGAACGCTCGAATCCATGCAACCCGAAGCGTCGCACAAGCACCTCGCGCTGCTTGTAATCCAGTTCACCCAGCCACTCGTCCACCAGGTGCTGAATGTCCTGATCCTCCAGCAGCGACGACGGCTCCTGCGCATTCACGTCCGCCAGGATATCCGTAAGCGAACGTTCGCCGTCCGGCCCGGGCGGCAGGTCCATGGAGGTCGACGGCTCCGACATCGCCCGGAGTTTCTGGATCTCGGCCACGGGCTTGCCCAGGCGCTGGGCCAGCTCTTCCTCGGTGGGGTCACGGCCCAGTTCCTGCGTCAGGTTGCGGGCGATCCGCGCGTGCATCCGCAGCTCCTTGCTGACATGCACCGGGATGCGAATCGTGCGCCCCTGGTTCATCAGGGCGCGCTCGATCGTCTGCCGGATCCACCACGTCGCGTAGGTCGAGAACCGAAAACCGCGTTCGGGGTCGAATTTCTCCACCGCGTGCATCAGGCCCAGATTGCCCTCCTCGATCAGATCCAGGAGCGGCAGACCGCGATTCAGGTAGCGCCGCGCGATCTTCACCACCAGCCGAAGGTTGCACTCGATCATGCGGCGCCGCCCGGATTCGTCGCCATCACGGGCCAGGCGCGCGTACTTGCGCTCTTCTTCGGGGGTCAGCAGGGGCCGGTATTCAATGTCACGCAGGTAAATCTGGATGGCGTCGAGCTCGGCCGGCCGGGCATCGCGCAGTGTTCGGGGGCGTACTGGAACATCCTGTTCCGGGGAGAGTTCCTTCTCGTCTTCCGGGGGCGGGACCTCGACCTCTTCGGGACTCTCTCCAGTCGCCAGAGGATCGCCGTTCGCGCCGAGGTGTTCGGCAGGATTCTCCTCACCCGACTGACCGGTTCCGTCATCCATCAGGTGTTCTTCGTCCAGTGCGGAATCGACCGGCTTCCGGGATTTAGCCATGGATGCCCTGTACTCCCTTTTCTATCTAGCGATCCGGCAGATATCGGGTCGGATCCACGGGTGTTCCGTCTACCCGTATCTCGAAGTGCAGCATTGGGCGCTCCGCACCCGATGAACCCAGACGCGCTATCGTCTCGCCGGCCTCGACCTGATCCCCTTCGGAGACCAGGAGCTCGTCGTTGTGGCCATAGGCGCTCAGAAAGCGCGCGTCGTGTTTCAAGATGATCAGTCGACCATACCCCACGAGGCCGCCACCTGCATAGACCACCTCTCCGGACCGCGTCGCCCGCACCTCGTCGCCGCGTTCTCCGCCAATCGCGAGCCCTCGCCGCGTTCCGCTGCTGGAGAAACCACGAAGGACGTCGCCATCCGCCGGCCAACGCCACCCACCCGGGTCATCCGGCGGTGGATCCGAGCGCGCGGCTTCCCGCGATGCACCACTATCACCGTCACTGCTGCTCGCGGTTGAGGATTCCTGCCGCTGCTGGCGTGGGGCCTGCGGCGGCGACGAGCGCGCAGCCCCGCGCAGACGCAGTTCCTGCCCGGGGTAGATGATGTACGGCGCGCTAATCGCGTTGCGCTGGGCGACTTCACGCCAGTCCAGACCGTAGCGGTGGGCAATGCGGTAAAGGGTTTCTTCGCGCTGAACCGTATGGGTCGCAGGCACCGGGCCACTGGCACGCGACGTGTCGCTGCTGCCGCTGGGGGCACGTGTCGCGCAACCGCTGACCAAAGCGACAACCAGGCCCGCGATGGCCACCAGCATGAGCGTTTGCAAGAATCGCCGACTCAAGGCGTCATTCCATCAACAGCACGATCACCATCGCGCCCAGCAGCACGACCACACCTGCCCAGCCAATACGTTCCATATAGGGCCGCAGGTGCTGCTCGGCTCGAGGCCCCGCCCAGGCCATCACGAGTGCGACCAGGAAGAACCGCAGCCCCCTCCCGATCAGCGATGCAATCACGAATGGGATCAGGGCCATCGACAGGGCCCCGGCGGTCACCGTGAACAGCTTGTACGGGATGGGCGAGAACCCGGCGATCAGCACCACCCACACGCCCCAGACGGCAAACCAGGCCTCGGCCTGCGCGATCTCGCCGCCGTATCCCCAGCGTTCCAGCCATGGTCCAATCCATTCGAACGCGGCCCACCCGATCAGATACCCCAGCAAGCCGCCCAGTACGGAGAAGATCGTCGTCAGGGCGGCGAGGCGCCAGGCCGCCCGTGGTCGGGCGGCCGCCATCGGCGCCAGCATGACATCCGGTGGCACTGGAAAAAAGGAGGATTCGGCAAACGACAGTGTCGCCAGGTAGCGCGGGGCATGACGGTGGCGGGACCACTGCATGACCCGATCGTACAACGGCTCAAACAGCTTCATGCCGATCCCCGGTGGCTGCAGACATCACGCCTCGGCACCCGCCCACCTCACTGCTCGGCCCCGGGTAACATAGGAACGAACATGACCGCATCGAGGATATCGCGCACATAGGCCTCTTCGGTCCGCGTATAGCGCACCAGTTGCTGGCGCCCGTCCGGTCCCTCCACAGGGGCTACCAGACGGCCGTTGAGGGCCAGCTGTGTCAGCAGGGTCTCCGGAACGTTGTGCGGTGCGGCGGTCAGGATGATGCCGTCGAACGGCGCGCGCTCGGGCCAGCCTTCCGCCCCATCGCCGTGCCGCAGGTTCACGTTGTTGATCCCCAGGCGGCTTAACAGCTCCCGCGCGTTGCGGCTGAGCGCCTGGATGCGTTCGACGGAGTAGACGCGGTCCACGAGCTTGGCGAGAACGGCCGCCTGATAGCCGGACCCGGTGCCAATCTCCAGCACCGTGCTCACAGGACCGCCCTCCAGCAGGGCCTCGGTCATGCGCGCGACAATAAACGGTTGCGAGATCGTCTGACGATGCCCGATAGGCAGCGCGATGTTCTCGTAAGCCCGATGGCTCAGCGCCTCCTCGACAAACAAGTGGCGAGGGACATCGCGAACGGCCTCGAGCACCCGGCGGTCATGGATACCCTGACCTTCCAGCAAGCGGATCAGTCGTTCTCTTGCTCGGCCCGACGTCAAACCGGCCCCGCGCGCATCAGGAACCATGATGGCTCCCGGGCGTTGCATCCTCCAGCCAGCGGCCCACCGTATCGATGGCGTCGTAACGCGTTAAGTCCACCTGAATAGGAGTCACCGACACATAGCCCTCTCGCACCGCATGAAAATCCGTACCCGGCCCGGCGTCCTGTTCCGACCCCGCCGGGCCCACCCAGTAGATCGGTCGCCCACGCGGATCGGCGTCCGCGATCATCGGCTCGGCCCGGTGCCGGTTACCCAGGCGTGTCGCCTGTACACCGCGGATCTCGTCACGCGGCAGATCGGGGACATTGACGTTCAGGATCGTCGCGGCCGGCAGGGGAACGCGATGAATCCGGTCCAGCAGATCCAGCACGATACGGCCGGCCGCGTCATAGTTCGTGAGGTCCGTGCCGACGAGCGAGACCGCAATAGCCGGCAAACCCAGGAAACGCCCTTCCATCGCTGCGGCGACGGTGCCGGAATACAGCACATCGTCACCCATATTGGCACCGGAGTTGATCCCGGAGATCACGACATCCGGCTCCCACTCGCCCAGCAGGCCGGTCAATGCGAGATGCACACAGTCCGTCGGCGTCCCGTCCACCTGAATCCCGTCATGCCCCACTTCCCGTGCTCGCACCGGACGCACCAGCGTCAGGCTGTTGGACGCACCGCTGCGGTCACGATCCGGCGCCACAACCCGCACCTCCGCGACTTCACGCAGACATTTGGCCAGGCACTGGATGCCGGGCGCATGGATACCATCGTCGTTGCTTACCAGAATGCGCATTCGGATTGGGGTCGCTGGGAAGTGGCCTAATATACTGGATTCGGAACACCGAGCGCGGTCACGAACCTCACCGTCTGCCTGAGGTTCTTCTCCGTCCACGCCACGGAAAACGCGAGTATCCTGCCATGAACTCCGGTGATGATCCCAACGATATGCCCGATGACGCGGACGAATTCCTGCGTGCGATTGGCGATGTGCGACGCCTGCACCATGACCAGGCCGACACCGGCAAGCCGCGCCCCCCTGCCCGCGCCCATCAACGTGACCGCGACGAGGCGGCCGCCCATTCCGACTGGCTCAGCGATCCGATCGGCGCCTCCGAGCTCCAGCCGGGTGACGAGCTGCGCTATGCCCGCGACGGCATCAGCCACCGCATTTTTCGTAAACTTCGCAGTGGCCACTACCGCGTGGAAGATGAACTCGACATGCACGGCATGTTCGCGGACGAGGCGCGACAGGCGATCGGGCAGTTTCTCGATCAAGCCCGCGCGCATGGGCGCCTCTGCGTCCGTGTGGTGCATGGGAAGGGCATGCGCTCGCGGCAAAAAGGACCCGTCCTGAAGGGGCTCACGGATCACTGGCTGCGCCAGCGCCACGACGTGCTGGCGTTCTGCTCCGCGCCGCCCGCCGATGGTGGTACGGGCGCCGTGTATGTCCTCCTGAAGCGGCCGAAAGCGCAGCGCTAGCACGCGCATTACCACGCCCACCAGCTATACTTAAGTCACATATTCCCATTCGCTGATTCTTGGGCTTAGACTGATTCCAGGCTGGGGATTCAGCGCGGGACTGGTTCACGTTTTTCCTACGCCAGTCCTTGCAATCTTCGGTAATCCGTACCATGCTCTGTACAAGTCTTGTACAGTTCTACGGGACGCAACGGACACTGCATTGGGAGGTCCTGTTCATGAAGAATTGGAAGCTAGCCCCGATCGCCCTTGGCTTGGCCGCGTTCGTCAGCACTAGCGGACACGCCCTTGGCGACGATCACGCAAAAGAAATGACCGAAGCAGAACTGCAAGAACGCATCGCCGAAACTCGAGCGGCGATCGAACAGTTCGCAAGCACTCTCCAGGGGGAACTGGTCGCCGCCATGGAAGAAGGCGGGCCGACCCAAGCCATTGAGGTCTGCAACCAGCGGGCTCCCGAAATTGCGGACGAGATTGCGGCCGACACCGGCTGGGAAGTCGGTCGCACGAGCCTGAAGATCCGCAACCCTGACAACAGTCCGGACGAATGGGAACGCATCCAGCTGGAGCATTTCCAGTCCCAGCATGCCGACGGCACCCCCGCCAACGAGCTTGCTCCGCGCCACGAAGTGGTCGAGGGCGACGATGGCGCCCGTTTCCGCTTCATGGCGGCGATTCCGACCGGCGGTGCTTGCCTGGCCTGCCACGGTTCGGACATTGGTAGCGACGTCAAGCACGCGCTCGAGCGTCTGTATCCGGATGACCAGGCAACCGGGTACAGCGAAGGCGACGTCCGCGGTGCATTCACTATCACGCAAGAGATGTAATCCAGCGGGCATCTCGCCCCCTGAAAGGCCGCCTCCGGGCGGCCTTTTTCGTGTCCGGCGCAAAAAATGCCCCGCGAGGGGGCACATTCGTGATATTTTCGAGACACTTGATTCTCAAACACGGGCATCCCCCTGAAGGACGGTCCCGCCCGCCAGACCCGAACACGAACGTGACCGAACTATGACGCGAACGATTGATGCCGAACTCCTGGCCCTCGCGATAGACGCCTCCAACGACGGTGTCGTAATCGCCGAACGCGAAGGCGATGACAACATCCTGATCTACGTCAATCGCGCCTTCGAAGAACTGACCGGCTATCGCTCCGAGGAGATCCTCTACCGTGATTGCCGCTTCCTGCAGGGGGGCGATACCGATCAGGAGGCAATCGCTGAGATCCGAGCTTCAATCCAGGAGAACCGTCCCTGCCGCGTCACACTGCGCAACTACCGCAAGGATGGCTCGCAGTTCTGGAACGAGCTTTCGCTTACGCCGGTGTTCAACGACGAAGACCATCTGACCTACTACATCGGTATCCAGAAAGACATCACGGCCCGGGTCGAGGCCGAGCAGCGCGCCGAGAAAGCCGAACAGAAGCTCAAGCAGACCGAGGCCCGCTCCGCCTGAGCGCGGCCGCTCCCTAGGGGGTATCCGCTTTCGGTGCGCTGTCCATCAATGCGTCGATGACGCTGGTCGCGTACTCGCCGGGGCCAAGTTCCAGCTCAAGCCGCAGGTCATTCCCCTGCCACTCGAAACCGAGTGACCCCGGAAGCATGCGCAGGGCACGGCGTGCCGACTTCACGCCCTGGGCCTCCAGACCGGACGCCAGGCTCTCGAAACGACCGGCACACTCTGCCTCCCGCGCACGCACATCGCCCGCCGTCAGTGGCTCGCCACGACCCCACAGCGGGCCCGTCGGGTGTATCACCCCCTCCGCCAGGCGTTGTTCGATATCAGCAGTCACCTCCGGGACGGCAAACACACTGCCGGAGCCTTGAAACGTCGCCACGTCACCGGGCAGAAACCGTGCCCAGGAATCGTCGGCTACCCGTTCTGCCAGAACGGCATTGAAGATCGCGGAGCGCGCCGCAGAGAGCAGCAGGCTGCGCTGGTTGCGCCCCCGCGGCGCCCTCCCCCCGCTTAGCCACTGCTCGGCCTGTTCCAGGTTTCGGCGGCCAAACCGCTGCTGACCGAAGTAATTCGGGACCCCCTCCTCCCGGATACGCCGAAGGATCTGCCCCGCCATGTCCCGATCGCCCGCAACGTCCCGCAGCCAGACGACAAAACGGTTCCCCGCGAGGTGTCCGGTACGCAGCTTGCGCGAATGCCGCTCGGCCCGCAGCACTCGGGCCTCGCCCACAGCGTCCTTGCCCATGCGTTGTATCAAGGTCGCTGGATCTTGCCAGTCCGGTTCGGCAGCGGCCGTGCACTGCACGCTGAACCACTGCCGCGTCACGGCCTGCCGGTCCTTGCGCCCGGCATAGCTCACCTGGCCGCGCGGCACCCCGCAAGCCCGCGCCAGCGCGACGGCGACATCTTCGGTGTTGAGCAGCCGCTTTTCGATCTCCAGCCACAGGTGCTCGCCACTGCCTTCCGGTTCGGTCGCAGGAAGCTCGAATACGCAGAAATCTTCCGGGGCCTCTTTCATGCGCCCGGTAATCGGTGGCGACCATGGATATACCGGCGTCATGTCTTCGCCCCTCGCGGACTGGGCGGCGCGGCAACGTTATCGCGCAGGTAAACCGGCTGCGCCTGTTCGGGCGGAATTGCCTCGCCCCGTGCCCATGCATCCACGGCCAGCATGGCCACCTCGCGCGCCCGCGGCAGTGCGTCCGGATAGAGCCGCTCCTCGCCCAATCCGCAGCGTTCGCCCAGTTCAGGATAGGCGGCAAAACCGGAACCGATGCCACGGTCGGGTGCGCCACGCCAGGCGGGGGATATCTGTCCGGGCGCCGCGACCTGTTCCGCCGCTGCCTGCGCACGCCCTTCGACGACCGTATTCAGACTCCAGTACACCTCGCCCATGCGGGCGTCGAGGGCCGCAAGGATCTCGCCCGACGGTGAGTCGGGCCGTTCGCTGACCAGTTGCTGCGCAAGCGCCTGCAGGGTCGATATCGGGAGCACCGGGCAATCCAGGGCAAAGGCCATGCCCTGTGCGACACCCAGCCCAAGGCGAACGCCGGTAAATGCCCCCGGTCCACGGCCGACGGCAACGGCATCCAGGGACGAGCGTGCAATATCCGACCGCGCCAGCAGCTCCTCCACCTGCCGGAGTATCAGTTCGCCATGCTTGCGTGGGGCACGCACCTCGACGCTTTCCAGGGCCCCATCCACCCACAACGCGGCGGAGCACGTCTCGGTGCAGGTCTCGATGGCGATCAGTCGCATTCGACACGCTCCCGTGCGGTCGCCAGAAACTGCAGAGCCGCGATCGGGTCCCGCGTCCGATAAAACGGTGGAAGGCTGGCCAGGAACCGGCGTCCATAGGACTTTCCGGTCAGCCGGGGATCACAGATCGCAAGGATGCCGGAGTCATCCGCATCACGAATCAGGCGTCCAGCCCCCTGCTTCAGGGCCAGCACCGCCTGCGGCAGGCTGAACTCCATGAACGGCGAACGCCCTTCGGCCTCCAGGGCCTGCGCGCGGGCTTGCAGCACCGGGTCGTTTGGCGCCGCAAACGGCAGGCGGTCGATGATCACCACCGACAGCGCCTCCCCGCGGATATCGACGCCCTCCCAGAAGCTGTGGGCACCCAGCAACCAGGCGTTACCACTCTCGCGAAACCGTGCCAGCAGGTCGTTACGGGGCTGCTCGCCCTGTACCAGCAGTTCGCGATCGGGCAGCTCGGCCCGTAGCAGTGCCGCCGCCTCCTGCAGAGCACGATGGCTGGTGAACAGAAAAAACCCGCCGCCCGGGTTGTCACGCAGCAGAGGCCAGGCCCAGGCGACACAGGCGCGCGTGTATTCGGGGCTGTTCGGGTTGGGCAGCGGAGGCTGCGGATGCACCAGGCAGGCCTGCCGGGCAAAGTCGAAGGGGCTCTCCAGGCGTTCCTGGGCGACGTCCGCGGGCAGTCCCAGACGGCGCGAGGCATGGGTGAAGTCCTCTCCAACGGCCAGCGTAGCCGAGGTGAAGACCCAGGCAGCCGGGCGCGCGGCCCGCCGTTGCGCCAGCGGTCGCGCGGCATCCAGCGGCGTCCTGTGCAGGATCAGACTCTGCGCGAAGCGCTCCACCCAGGCTACGGTATCCGGCGTGTCCTCGCGCCAGGTCTGCAGACGTTCCCGCATCAGCAGTACCCGCCCCTGCACCTGCTCGAGGCCGGGTCCGCGCTCGTTGGCCGGGGCCAGCGCATCACTCAACCCGCAAAGGGCCTCGTCCAGCTCCTCGATCGACGGCTCCACCCGGCCCTTCTCGTTCACCACGTCCCAGGCGGCGCGCGGTTCCATGCCCTGTGTCGCGTCGAGCAGCTTCTTCGCCACAGTCTCAAGCTCGACCGCAGCCTCGCGGATCACCACCATCTCCGGGGCGGCCTGCTCCTGCTCCCGGCGCACATCGCGCGCCAGGTCGCGCAACGCCCGGCTCCCCACGGCAACGCCGAAGAACGCTCCGGCGATCTCCGGCAGCTGATGGGCCTCGTCGACGATCACGGCATCCACCTCCGGCAGGAGCTCGCCGAAACCCTCTTCCTTCAGCGCCATATCGGCGAGCAGGAGGTGGTGATTCACGACCACGATTTCGGCGTCCTGCGCGCGCTTGCGCGCCTGCACCACGAAGCAGTCGTTGTATTGCGGACACTCGCTGCCCAGGCAGTTGTCGACGGTGGAGGTCACCTGCGGCCACAGGGGCGAGTCTTCGGCCAGGATGCCCGCTTGTCCCAGATCGCCCGTGGCATGGGTGCGCGCGAACTGCCGCAGCGCCTCGATAACGGGCATGCGCTCGCGCTGCGCGCTACGTTGCGTCTGGCCCCCGGCCTCGGCGGCCGCGAGTTCCAGGCGGTAATGGCACAGGTAGTTAGCGCGGCCCTTTAGCAGTGCGGTGCGCGGGCGATAGCCCAATGCTTCGCATACGGTCGGAAGATCCCGTTCGAAGAGCTGGTCCTGCAGCGTCTTGGTGCCCGTCGACACCAGGGCCTTGCGGCGTGACTGGAGGACCGGCACCAGATACGCAAAGGTCTTGCCCACCCCTGTGGCGGCCTCCACGAGCAATGCAGTCGGGGCCTGCCCCAGGGCCAACTCCACGGCCGCCGCCATGCGCTGCTGCGGCTCGCGCGGGCGAAACCCGTGCAGTGCCTCGGCCAGATCGCCGCCGGGGCTCAGCGCGCGCACGGCCGCCGACCCGGATGGGGCCGTCGCGGGTGATTCGGCGGACTCAGACAACGCCGGTTTCCAGCCTCTGAATGGCCTCCTGGGCCTCCCGGACGCCTTCTTCGTCACCCATCGCCTCGCGCGCGGCCTTGATCACACGCCAGTTCTCCAGAGCAAGCGAGCGATCCCGTTCGCCGCCCAGTTGCAGCGAGCGCCCTGCCAGACGGTCCGCCTGCGGGTAATTGCCCTGCTCCAGCCGGATGTGGGCCATCTGATGCCACAGCGAGGCATCGCGCGGCGCAATCCGCAGCGCACGCTCCAGCTGCTGGGCGGCGCGCTCGAGGTTCCCCTCGCTGCGCGAGCCTTCAGCCTGCTCGGCCAGGGCCAGCGCGGCCGACGGCGTGGCGTCTGGCTCCGCCGCCGGTTCAGGCTCGCGCGACTCCTCGTGCGGGATCGCCTCAGGCTCCGGTGCCTCGGCCGCCGGCGGCTGCTCGGGGGCCGGGGCCCGTGTCTCCGGCACCGCACAGGCCGCCAGAAACAGCACCGTCAGCAGTGCGGCGACCGGGCGAGGTCGAAACGGCAGGCTCGAGCGTAAGGAGGTGGTTGAAGTCATCAGCGGAACAATCTCTCGAAAAAGCCCCGCTCATCCGGGGTACGGCCCGTGTCGCAGTCGGCACGGCTCTCGGGGATGGAATTCTGCCAGAACGGGAGCGTTTTCACCGCCTCGCAGGCATGGTCGTCCTGCTCGACACGGAGCCCGGACTTCAGGTCAATCGCCTGATAGGCAATCTCCGGATGACGGTCGAGGCGCAGCGACTGGGCGCCGAGACCTGCCATTATGTCCGCCCAGATGGGGGCGGCGGCCGCCCCTCCGGTCAGGCCGGTCGCCTCGTTGTCGTCCATCCCCAGCCAGACCACCGTGACATGGCGATCATCGAACCCGGCGAACCAGCTGTCGCGGAAGTTGTTCGTGGTGCCGGTCTTGCCGGCCACGACGCGCCCCGGGAGGCGCTGGCTGATCTGCCGCCCGGTCCCCTCGGTAGTCACATCATGCAGGGCGTGGGTCAGCAGGCTGACCGCCCCATCGGGTACGGCACCGCGCAATTCCAGCCCGTAGTGGGACAGGACCTCGTCCTCGAGATCGAGGACATCGCGAATCGCGCGGGTGCCGGTCGCATAGCCGCCATTGGCAAGCGCCTGGTACAGCCCGGCCACCTCCAGTGGCGACAACTCGATCGCCCCGAGGGCCAGCGAGGGCAACGGCGCCGGGGTGCGCTGCAAGCCGAGCGTCTGCAGCACGTCGATCAGCTGCGAAATACCGATCTCTTCGGCCAGCTGGACCGTGGCGACGTTGTAGGACTGGACCAGTGCCTCCCACGCCGTCACGTCGCCGCGGTGCTCGCGATCGAAGTTGCGCGGCGTCCAGGGTTCGCCATGCGGCAGCTGGATGGTCATTGGGCTGTCATCCAGCAGACTTGCTAGCGTATAGCGCCCGGGTTGCGTGAGCGCGGCCAGATAGACGAAGGGCTTGAGTACCGACCCGACCTGACGTTGCGCCTCGACCGCCCGGTTATAGCCGGGATACTGCGGATCGCGGTCCCCGACCACCGCGAGCACTTCCCCCGCCTGGGGATCCGTCACAACGGCAGCCGCCTGCAGGCGCTCCAGGCTGGACCCGCGCTGCTCGATCACCCGATCCACACCTGCCTTCACGCGCTCCTCCAGCGTGAGCTGCACGACCGGGTCCATCGTGGTGAAGATGCGTAGCCCCTCGCTGCGCAGATCTTCGTCCGCGTAGTCAGCGCGCAACTCGCGGCGCACCATGTCGAGAAACGCCGGGAATCGGCTGCGGCCCTGTGGCACCACGGGGGTTACATCGAGTTCAGTATCGAGCGCGGCCTCGACCTGGTCGGCATCGGCCAGCCCGGTCTCCAGCATCGCCCGCAGCACCTGATCACGGCGCGCCTCGGCACGCTGGGGGTGACGCCGGGGGTCGTAGTAGCTGGCACCGCGGGCGAGCCCTACCAGAAGCGCCAACTGGTCCAGGCGGAGTTCGTTCAGCGGACGTTGATAGTAGAACTGGGACGCCTGGCCGAATCCGTGAATCGCGCGCTCGCCCGACTGGCCCAGGTAGACCTCGTTGATATAGGCCTCGAGGATCTCGCGCTTGGAATAGCGTCGCTCCAGCAACAAGGCCATGACCGCCTCGTTCGCCTTGCGCGCCAGGGTCTGGTCCCGTGTCAGGTAGAAGTTCTTGACCAGCTGCTGCGTCAGCGTGCTGCCACCCTGCACCGTCCGCCCCGCGCGCAGATTCGCCATGGCGGCCCGGGCAATCCCCGCCGGGTCCACCCCGCGGTGCGACATGAAGCGACGATCCTCAATTGCGAGCAGTGCACCGATCAATTCACGTGGCACCTCGTCTATGGCCACGAGGATGCGATCCTGGCCATGGGTCGGGTAGATGCTCCCGATCAGCAAGGGCTCGACCCGCATCAGATCGACGCGCTCTCCGTTCCCCTGCTCCTGGACGGACTGCACCCTTCCACCTGAGAAATCCACCCGCACCGAATGGGCCGGTTCCGGACCGTCGCCGAAGGTGAACGGGCGCGTGGTAAACGACACCCGGTTGCCGTCCACGCGATACTCGCCCGGGCCACTTCCCTGTGCGCTACTGCGGTAGTTCAGTGTCTCCAGTTCGGTTTCCAACGCCTGGGGCGTTAGCGCCCGACCCTCGTACAGCTCCAGCGGTCGCGCGTAGACGCGCGCCGGCAAGGCCCAGCGCTGGCCCTCGAAGCGCTCGCGAATCTCCTGATCGAGCGAGACGACGTAGATCGCCCCAACCCCGACGCCGGCCAGCACCAGACCGGCGAACAGCCACACCCCGGCACCAAAGAAACGGCGCAGGCCTCCGGATCGGGCACCTCGGCGGGAACGGGTCGTACGTTTTCGGGGCATGAGGGCTTCTGGAAACGGCACAAGGAAAGGGATCAGTCCCAATGTTAACCTGACCGGGAACAGCAGACATGCCGCAAATGCCGCGTTTCCGGGAACGAATCGGCACAAAACCCGTCCACCCGATCGCGATCTGCCAATCCCATGGAGGCGTGATGAGCGCGCTGGAACAACACCAACAACAACTGCAGACCCTGATTGCGACGCTGGGATTCCCGGAGCCCACACCAACGAAAGATCAGGTGCAGCGCATCGAGACCCACATCTCGACCGTCATTCTCGCCGGTGACCATGCCTACAAATTCAAGAAGCCACTCGCACTGGGATTCCTGGACTTCTCCACGCTCGACGCGCGTCAGCACTTCTGTGAAACCGAGTTGAAGGTGAATCGCCGCCTCGCCCCGCAAATCTATCTCGATGTGGTGACCCTGAACGGAGATGCCTCGGCTCCCCGCATCAATGGCGAAGGCCCGATCCTCGACTACGCCGTATGCATGCGCCGATTCGATCGCCGCAAGCAACTGGATAACCTGCTGGAACAGGGCCAGTTGCCCACCGAGGCCATGGAGGCACTGGGCCACTACATCGCTGCCTTTCACGAGCGCACCGAGCGGGCCGGCGCCGACTCGCCCCATGGCACCCCGGAAGCGGCGACCCAGCCCATGCTCGACAACTTCCCGGCCCTGGGCGAAGCGATCCATGGCGAGGTCGACAGGGCCCGGCTCACGGCGCTGGAGCGCTGGACCCGGAACGAAATCGAACGCCTGGGCCCGCTTCTCGAATCACGCCACCGCGAGGGCTTCATCCGCCACGGGCATGGCGACCTGCACCTGGGCAACATCGTGTATGTCGACGATCCGGAAAACGGCGAGACGCTGGCGGCGTTTGATGCGATCGAGTTCGATCCCGAGCTGCGCTGGATCGACGTGATCTCCGAGATCGCGTTCACCACCATGGACCTGCTGGCACGCAAGGCCCGGGCGCATGCCTGGCGCTTGCTGAATGCCTACCTGGACGGTCGTGACGACATCGCCGGGCTCCGCCTGCTGCCCCTTTATCAGGTCTATCGCGCTCTGATCCGCGCCAAGGTGCAGGGCATCCACGCGCAGGAGTCGCATCTCCCCTCGGACGAACAGGCGGCCCACCGCGCCGAAATGGGGCGCTATCTCGCACTCGCCGAACGCCTGACCGAGCCGTCTGCGCCGCGCCTGGTGCTGATGCATGGCGTATCCGGCAGCGGCAAGACCGTGATCAGCACGCAGATCGTTGAGGCCCTCGGGGCGCTGCGGCTGCGCTCCGATATCGAGCGCAAGCGCATGGGCGACGCGGTCTCCTACAGCGAAGAGGCTCGCGGGCAGATCTACGACCACCTGCGCGCCCGCGCGGACACCCTGCTGGCGCTGGGGCACACCGTGATCGTCGACGCGACCTTCCTGACCCGTGCCCAGCGGGCACCCTTCCAGCAGCTCGCTACCCGGCACCAGGCGGGGTTTGCAGTCGTCGCCTGCCACGCCAGCGATCGCGTCCTGCAGGAACGCCTCGAGCAACGCTCTGCGGCCGGTAAGGATGCGTCCGATGCCGACTACCAGGTGATGCAGCAGCAACGCCCGCAGCAGGAATGGCCGACCGGAGCGGAGGGCGTCGTGGAGGTTGCCCCGGAACAGCCGCTGGATACCGATGCCCTGGCACGCCAGCTTCTGCAACCGGTTTCCGCCTAATTGTCCGCGTACGTGCCAAAATACAGCCTGACACAACATCTGCGAATGCCTATGTCCCGTACCCTCGCCCTACTCCCGGCTGCCTGTCTGATTGTCCTGGCGACCGGCCTGCCGGCCCAGGCTGACGCCCTTTTGCACTACATCGACGACGAAGGGCTCGAGAGCCAGATCCTCGTGCGCGATCACATGATCCGCATGGAGCTGAACGAGGCGATCAGCGGAACTTCCGGGTACATGCTGTTCGACGCGCGCAACGACCAGCTCACCGTCGTGGATGACGACGAGCAGACCTATCTGCCGTTGACGCGCGAGGTGATGGATCAACAGATCCAGGCGATGACCGACATGGTCAGCGACCTGCGCCGCCAGATGGAGCAGCTCCCCCCGGACGTTCGCGATCAGCTCAAACAGCAGCTTGGGATCGGCCCCGAGGGGTTCGAGGCCGAAATCAGTACCCGCGAGACCAATGAGCAACGCGAGATCGGGGACTTTGTCTGCAGCGAAATCGAAGTGCTGATCGATGACCGCCCCCAGAGCACCGTTTGCGTCGCCGACGCGCAATCCTTGGGCCTGGAGGCGTCCGATTTTCAGACCCTCGGGGCCTTGATGGATCGCCTCTATGAGCTGTCCTTGCGCGCCCTTGAGGCCGGAGGCCCCATGGCCTCCCAGATGGGGGCGTCGCTCCTTCCCCGTGTGGAGGGCATCCCTCTCGAGGTCCGCGAACACGATGGCGTCACGACCCGACTGGCAGGGCTGTCGACGGACGCCCTTAGCGAGGCCTTGTTCCAGGTACCGGAAAGCTATGAAGAAACCGAGATGTTCTAATGCTCCGGGGCCAACGCCCTCCCCGGCCTACGGGTCCCAATCCGGCATACCATCCTCCCACAGCGTTCTCCCCTTGCTAGGGGCAGCGCTCGTACTGGCCGGGTGCGCAAGCAGCCCTGAACCACGCGGGCCGGCACCGGAGCCCCTCAAGGTCGATCCGGAACCCCGGGTAGCCGAAGGCCCGATGAGTTATGTTCCCGAGGCCGAGCTGAAGCGCTCCGAGGTCGTACTGGCGGCGCTCGGACACCTCGACACGCCCTACCGCTACGGCGGCACCGACGCCAACGGGCTCGACTGCTCCGCCCTGGTACAGCGCGCCTACCGCGAGGCGGGTCAAGATGTCCCTCGGACCACGGGCGAACAGGCCTCGGCCGCCGTAAAGCGCGATGGCGACCCGAGCCCCGGAGACGTCGTGTTCTTCGCGATCAACGGGAATCAAATTGACCACGTCGGGGTCTATGTCGGTGAAGGCCGATTTGTCCACGCGCCAAGCTCGCGCGGGCAGGTCCGAATTGAGGAACTCGACAATCCCTACTGGGCTCCACGCACCCGATTCGCGGGCCATTTCTTCGACTAATGGGCCTTGGGCCCCTGGAACCTACTACGAGGAAGGAACCATGAAGGCATTCCCTAATTTGTCCCAACTGCTGCGCCGTTCGGCGCTCGCCCTGACGCTGGGCGCCGGCCTGGCACTGGGTGCCACTGCCACCGCGTACGAAACCGTGATGGAAACCGACGAACGCGTGATCTTCAAGATCGAAGGCGAGTTCGATCACTACTTTGAAATGGTCGAGGAAGCCATCGCATCCGAGGGTCTGGTGATCAACAACGTCGGCTACATCGCCAACATGCTGGACCGCACCGCTGGCCAGGAGAGTGGCGAGGGCATTTATCTCAATGGCAAGTCCCTGGACTTCTGTAGCGCCAGCTATTCGCGCGCCACGATGGAGGCCGACCCGCACAACATGGTGTTCTGCCCCTACATCATCACGGTGTACGAGCTGACCGATGAGCCCGGCGTGGTGTACATGGGCTACACCCCTGTCCCCGAGATCGGTGAAGAAGACTCCAAGAAGAGCCTGCGCGACGTCAACGAACTGGTGGAGCGCATCATCAAGGAAGCGCTGTCGTTCTGACCACCGCCTGAACGCGAAAAGCCCGGCTAGCCTCGCAGGCTGCCGGGCTTTTTTGTGCCCACTGATTCCAGCGGATGTCCGCTAAGGCGTCTGATCTTCCTCGGCGCCTTCCCTCTTCACCGGGAGTAGCACCTGGCGGTCCACGCCTAGCAGCAATGCCGCTGTGGCCGCGATAAAGATCGACGAATAGGTACCCACAATCACCCCGATGATCAGCGCGATCGAGAAGTTCTGCAGCGCAGCGCCACCCAGGAACGCCAGCGCGAACAACACCAGCAGGGTCGTCGTACTGGTGACAATGGTACGCGCCAGGGTCTTGTTCACCGCGATGTTCATCACCTCTTCGGTGCCCTTCTTGCGCAATATTCGGAAATTCTCGCGTATTCGGTCATACACCACGATCGTGTCATTCAATGAATACCCGATCACCGCAAGCACCGCCGCCAGGACCCCCAAGTCAAACTCGAGCTGCAGCAGCGAGAAAATCCCGAGCGTGATCACCACATCGTGGATCAACGCAAGCACCGAACCGATCGAGAATCGCCACTCGAAGCGGACCGCGACGTAAATCAGGATCCCGGCCAGGGCGTAGATCATCGCCAGCCCCCCCTGCTCGCGCAGCTCCTCGCCCACGGCAGGCCCCACGAACTCCACACGCCGCAGATCCGGGTCATCCGGACCTCCATCCTGCAAGACATTGAGTACGCGGTTGGACAGCGTGGCCGGATCATCGTCGTCCTCGCTCGGGGGCAGACGAATCAGGACATCGCGTGAAGTACCAAAGGTCTGCACCTGGGCCCCGGCGAAGCCGCCATCGGCCAGCGTCTCGCGGATCGGATCGAGCTCGACCGCCTCGGGATATCCGACCTCGACCAGCGTGCCACCGGTAAAGTCGATCCCGAAATTCAGCCCGCGCGTGGCCAGAAGCGCCACAGAAATCAGGATCAGGATCAGGGAAACCGTGATCGTGATCTTGCGCTTGCCGAGAAAATCGAGATTCGATTCGGCGAAATTCAAATGCGGAAGCATGTCGTTCTCCGCCTCAGATAGCCAGACGGTTCAGCCGACGCTGCCGCCCGTAGGTGAGGTTGACGATGGCGCGGGTCACGATGATCGCCGTGAACATCGAGGCGATGATCCCGATCGACAGCGTGATCGCGAACCCCTTGATCGGGCCGGTGCCGAACAGGAACAGCACGAGCGCCGCGATCAGCGTGGTCACGTTGGCATCCGCAATCGTGGTGAACGCGCGATCATAGCCCGAGGCGATCGCGGCCTGTGGTGACAACCCGTTTCGCAACTCTTCGCGTATTCGCTCGAAAATCAGCACGTTGGCATCGACGGCCATACCCACCGTCAGCACGATCCCCGCAATGCCCGGCAAGGTGAGTGTCGCCTGCAGCATCGACAACACCGAGACAATGAAGATCAGGTTCAACGCAAGCGCGACGTTCGCGATCACCCCGAACACCCGGTAGTACAGCACCATGAAGATCATCACGGCGATGAAGCCGATCACCACCGACTGCATACCGCGATCGATGTTCTCCTGACCGAGGCTCGGGCCCACCGTACGTTCTTCGACGATCGACATCGGCGCGGCGAGCGCCCCGGCGCGCAGCAAAAGCGCCAGGTTGCGGGCCTCGCGGCTGCTGTCGAGTCCGGAGATCTGGAAGCGACGCCCCAGCGGCTCGTTGATGCGTGCGACGTTGATTACCTCTTCGCTACGCGAGGTGCGCATCACCTGCTCACCGTCTTCCTCAACGGTCTCGGTCGAGGTCTCGATGAACACGGTGGCCATCAGCCGACCGACGTTGTCCGAGGTCACGCGGGAGAAAATCCGCGCACCCTGACCGTCCAGATTAATGAACACCGCCGGACCGCCCGTATCCTGGGCAATGCCCGAGGAGGCATCCGTGATGTAGTCACCGGTCAGCATGACCTGACGCTGCAGCAGCACCGGTGTCCCGTCGCGTTCGTGGTAAAGACGCGTGCCCGACGGCGCACGCCCGGTCTCGTCAGCCTCCCGCGCATCACCGCTCTCCGACACGAGGCGGAATTCCAGCGTCGCAGTCGCGCCCAGGACCTCCTTTGCCCGTGCCGTGTCCTGCACGCCCGGGAGCTGCACCACAATCCGGTTCTCGCCCTGCTGAGCGATGATCGGTTCCGCCACGCCCAGCTCGTCGACCCGCGAACGCAGCGTGGAGATGTTTTGCTGCAGGGCCTGACGACGCAGTTCCGTCAGGTGGTCGTCATCCAGCGTGGCTACCAGTCGGCTGGTGTCCCCGGACCCACGCGACTCCCAGACCAGTTCCTCGCGATACTGGCGCTGTAGCCAGCTCTCGGCCGCTTCGCGGTCCGCCTCGCTCTCGAACATCACGGTCAGATCGCGGGAGCCACGCTCCACGGTGTCAAACGAAATACGCTCTTCACGCAGGCGGCCACGCAGCTCGTTCGAGTAGCGTTCCATCGCGGTACCGATCACCGCGTCCAGGTCCACTTCCATCAGGAAGTGAACCCCGCCACGCAGATCGAGGCCGAGCGCCATGGGCTGGCCATTGATGGCTCGCAACCAGCGCGGGGTGGCCGGGGCCATGTTCAGGGCGACGGTGTGATTGTCATCCAGCGCGTTGCGCAATATCTCGGCAGCGGTGGACTGCTCGTCTGTGGTCTCGAAGCGCAACAGGATCTGGCCGTCGTCCTGCTCCTCGACCGTGTGCGGCGTGACGCCCTGGGCGCCCAGGATGGTGCCCATCAGTTCACGGATGTTCTGATCGATCTCGCCGGTGGTCGGGTTCCCGATCTGGACCGACGGGTCCTCCGGGAACAGGTTGGGCGCGGCATAAAGCCCCGCGCCCAGGATGATGACGACGATCAGGGCGTACAGCCACGCCGGATAGGAATTGCGCATATTCGAAGACCCTAGAGGTCCTTGAGGGTGCCCTTGGGCATAACCTGTTGAACCGACTGTTTCTGCACGGCGATGTTCACGCCATTGGCGATGTCGACCTTGATGAAGTTCTCGCCTACCTCGGTAATCGTGCCGGCCACACCGCCATTGGTCACGATCTCGTCACCCTTGGACAGCGACTCCACCATCGACCGGTGTTCCTTCGCGCGCTTGCTCTGCGGGCGAATGATCAGGAAGTACATGATCGCGAAAAAGATCAGGATCATGATCAGGAATTCGATCATGCCACCACCGGCGCCACCACCGTCCTGGGCATGCGCTGCAGAAATCAGAAAATCCATTGGAACACTCCCGTCTAGCGAATCGGTTCAGGGCCGCCGGGCCTGGCGCCCGGCGCCCGCGAGACCCGTGACCGGGCTCGCGAAAATTGCCGCGCGGATTATGGCACAGGCGGCACTTCCATGCCGCGCCGACCATAGAAATCGGCGACGAACGCCTGAAGCGTGCCCGCCGCAATCGACTCGCGCAGGCCGCGCATCAGGTCCTGGTAGTAATGCAGGTTGTGGGTCGTCGCCAGGCGCGACCCGAGAATCTCGTTACATTTGTCGAGATGTTTCAGGTAAGCCCTTGAATAATTGCGGCAGGTGTAACAACCACACTCCGGATCGATCGGGCCCGTGTCGTCACGGAAGCGCGCATTACGGATACGCAGGACCCCTTCCCGGGTGTACAGAAATCCATTGCGTGCGTTGCGGGTAGGCATCACGCAGTCGAACATGTCCACGCCGCGGCGCACGGCTTCCACTATGTCCTCGGGCCGCCCCACGCCCATCAGGTAGCGCGGGCGGTCCTCCGGCAGTAGCGGCAGGGTCACATCCAGCGTGGCGAGCCGCTCATCTTCCGGCTCGCCCACCGACAGCCCGCCGATCGCATAGCCGTCAAAGCCAATCTCGCGCAGACCGGCGGCTGATTCCCGACGCAGCGCCGGGTACATGCCACCCTGCACAATACCGAACAGTGCCGCCGGATTGTCACCATGCGCCTCGCGCGATCGCGCGGCCCAGCGCAGCGACAGCTCCATCGACTTGCGCGCCTCGTCCTCGGTGGCCGGATAGGGCGTGCACTCGTCGAAGATCATCACGATGTCCGACCCCAGCTCGCGCTGGACCCGCATGGACGACTCCGGCGTCATCAGCACTTTCGAACCGTCCACGGGCGACTGGAAACGCACGCCCTCCTCGCTGATCTTGCGCATCTCGGCCAGCGAGAAAACCTGGAATCCACCGGAGTCGGTCAGGATCGGTCCTTCCCAGTGCATGAAGTCATGCAAGTCACCATGTGCCCGGATCACTTCGGTACCCGGCCGCAGCATCAGGTGGAAGGTGTTGCCCAGGATGATCTGTGCCCCCAGCTCGCGCAGCTCCTCCGGGGTCATAGCCTTTACGGTCCCGTAGGTCCCCACCGGCATAAAGGCGGGCGTCTCGACTTCACCACGCGGAAACCGCAGTCGGCCTCGGCGTGCCGCGCCATCCTGCCCCAGGTGTTCAAACTCCATCGTGTTCCTCCCGGACGCTCGGCGGCAGATCCGCGGGATCGCCCGGCGCCAACCACATGGCATCCCCGTAACTGAAAAAGCGATAGCGATTCGCGACCGCATGGGCATAGGCGTCCAGGATCCGCCGATATCCTGCAAAGGCGGCTACCAGCATCAGCAGCGTGCTCTGCGGCAGGTGGAAGTTCGTCACCATCCGGTCCACGACGCGAAAACGATATCCGGGCTGGATGAACAGTCGTGTTTCACCCTGAAAAGGCTTAAGCCCGCCCTCCGCCGCGGCCGTCTCGAGCGACCGTACACAGGTCGTGCCCACAGCCACCACGCGCCCGCCACGCGCTTTGCAGGCCGCCACGGCGGCACAGGCCTCCGGCCCCACCTCCAGCCACTCGGCGTGCATCTCGTGGCGCGAGGTGTCGTCCACCTTCACCGGCTGAAAAGTCCCCGCCCCGACATGCAGCGTCACCGTGGCCGTCTCGACCCCCTGCGCGCGCAGCCGGTCCAGCAGTGCATCGTCAAAATGGAGCCCAGCCGTCGGCGCCGCCACCGCGCCCTCCTTGCGGGCGAACACGGTCTGGTAGCGTTCGGCATCGCTGCCCTCGTCCGCCCGCTCGATGTACGGCGGCAGCGGGATATGACCATGCTGCTTCAGCAGTGCGAGCATGTCGGCGCCGTCCACCAGACGCAGCCGGAAAAACGGCCCCTGACGATCCGTCACCTCCACCGTAAAGGCATCCGCCAGGTGGAGGCAGGTGCCGGGCTTCGGTGCCCGACTGGCCCGCACCATCGCCAGCACCTGGGTCGGTGACTCGATCCGTTCCACGAGGACCTCGACCTGCCCACCGCTCGCCTTCTGCCCGAAGACCCGCGCCGGGATCACGCGCGTGTCATTCAGCACCAACAGATCGCCCGGCCGCAGCAGTGACTCAATCGCGCCAAACGCGGCATCTTCCGCCCGTTGGTCTTCCAGCACGAGCAGGCGCGAGCTGGCTCGCTCGGGCAGCGGATACTGGGCGATCAGCTCCTGCGGGAGCTCGTAGTCGAAATCGGAAACACGCATGGCGCGCGATGCTACCACGCACCGGCGCCCTGAATGCGGATCAAGCGAAGGCGCAATCTCCCTTGCCACACCCTGCTCGTGCGCTACACTAGCGCCTCGAAAGCCGGGATGGCGGAACTGGTAGACGCGCCGGATTCAAAATCCGGTTCTGGCAACAGAGTGCGAGTTCGATTCTCGCTCCCGGCACCACCTCTTTATCTCGGGCCCTCCGCCAGGCTCGAAACCGCGCACCTGGCCGGTGTAGCTCAGTTGGTAGAGCATCTGATTTGTAATCAGAGGGTCGCAGGTTCGACTCCTGTCGCCGGCTCCATATCGCACACAGCAAAAGGGCCAGCCGAAATGGCTGGCCCTTTGCTTGTCTGCACTCCCGCGGGTCGGTCCTAGCGGAAGATACTTTCGTGGCGGGCTTCGCTCATCTGCGGCGCATCCGCCGGGCAGACCGACTCCGGATCAATCCGGGCGGCATCATCCACGAGCCCCAGCTCGGCAGCAGTCGGCATGTCGCCACGCGAGATATCGAGATACTCGAGCAGTCGGCCCATGCCATTCAGCGCCCGCGCCTTGGCAATTTCCATGTCGTGCTGGGCGTTGATGTAGGCGCGGCTCGCCTCGAAGTGCTCGTTCTCGGTGTCGAGCAGATCCAGCAGGCTGCGCTGGCCGATCCCGAACTGCTGACGATAGGCGGTACGCACGCGGTCGGACGAGTCCCGATGCTGGCGCAGGAAGCGCAGCTGACTGTCCAGCGAACGCATGTCGTTGTAGGCCACCGACACCGTTTGGCGCACATTGCGGCAAACCGACTCTTGCTGATCGCGCGCCTGGTTGAACTCTTCGGTGAACTGGCGGACCCGCGCCTGGTCAGTGCCGCCGCGGAACAGGTTCCACGTCATCACCACCAGCGCCGAGGTGTCATGGATACGGATGTCCTCACGTTCGAGCACATCATTCTCGTAGGCATGACGCAGCTGCAGGTCCAGACGCGGATGAAAGGCCGAACGGGCCACGTTGCGCTGTTCCTGGGCCGCTTCCATGTTGCGCAGCGAGGCGAACATGGCCGGGTTCTTGGTGATGGCCTCGGTCAGGGCCTCCTGAACCGTGCCGGGAATCGGCTCGTCAGAGAAGGTCCCGACCAGATCCACCCGGTCGTCAGCGGGCATCTGCCCTACGATCCGGTAGTACCGCGCATTCACGTCGTGCAGATTCTGGCGCTCGGTCAGCAGGTTGGACTCGGCCAGAGCCAGACGCCCCGAGGCCTGCTCGAGGTCAACGCCCCGGCCCACGCCGCGATCGGTCTGGTCCACGATCTGGTCGTAAACCTCCTTGTGCGCGTCGTAGTTCTCCTGCGCCAGGTCGACCAGGGCACGCTGACGCTGGACATCGGCGAAGGCACGCACGGCTTCCAGTGCGATCTCCTCGGTTGTTTCGCGCAGCTCGAAATAACGCACCCGCTGAATCTCGCCCAGGCGGCTCACTTCGCTTGCGGTCTCGAAACCGTCGTACAGCATCTGCGTCAGCGTGATATCGACACCACGCGGGTTACGCGAGAACGAATCAAAATTGTCGTCGCTGGAGCGCTGGCGCTGATAACCGGCACGGGCGTTCAGATCAATTTCGGGCAGGAAGCGCCCGCGCGCGCCCGTTTGTTCTTCCCCGGAGGCGCGAAAGGCATGCCACCGCGACTGCACATCGGGGTTGGAGAGTACCGCTTCCATCGCGGCGTCACGCAACGGCTCCGGGGCGTCGGCCTGCGCCGAACCACCCACTACCATCGCCACGGCCGCCGTCAGGGCCAGCAAACCACCTTTGCCAACCGCAGGCCTAATTCGGTTCATCATTTTTGTCCTCCCATAAAACCTGTTCGCCCACTCTTTTTGTCACCGAGCCAGCGCATACCGCTAACCGGAAGAAACGCTTATGTACGCCTCACACATTTGAACGATAGGCCTAAGCCCTTACCCGCGCAATCATTTTTGAAATGGTTCACATAACGGCAAACAAACGCCTGATAAGGCGAGAAACACCGCACAGCACTACGCTTGGGATTTATGTTTCTGGCTTTCCACAAAGGCGTAGCCCATCATTCGGGAAGTAGTGCTTTTTTCAGCCACCGGAGAGCGCGCCGACGTGCCTGGCATCTGGCCCCGCAACCCGTCCCGACTGATACGGCGCGCAAGCCTCGTGCTCGTGCTGGTCGCCGGGGCGTGGCTACTGGGCGCCAGCCATGCGGGCCTCGAAAGCTTCGCTCAGCTCGAGCAGGTTGCGGCCGACCGCTATGGGCCGGAAACCGCCGAGCGCGTGCGGCGCTGGCGCGAGCTGCTGGAAGATCTCGCTGATGAAGACGAACAGACCCAGATCACGCGGGTGAACGAGTTTTTCAATCGTCAGCTGCGCTACCAGGACGACCAGGTCACCTGGGGCCAGGAAGACTTCTGGGCCACCCCCCTGGAGGCCCTGGACAAGGGTGCTGGCGACTGCGAGGACTACTCCATCGCCAAGTACGTCAGCCTGCGCAAACTGGGTATCCCCGATGAACGCCTGCGGCTTTTCTACGTCCGAGCCCGCCTTGGCGGGCCTGGAAGCAATCTCAGCCAGGCGCACATGGTTCTCGGCTATTTCACCGACCCGCGAGACGAGCCCAAGGTCCTGGACAACCTGGTGACCCGAATTGAACGCGCATCCCAGCGCGACGACCTGACGCCGATCTTCTCGTTCAATAGCGAGGGACTCTGGCCCGACGGGCAGGCACAGTCCGCGGCCGACCCCACGGCCCGCCTGTCACGTTGGCGCCGCGTCCTGGAGCAGCTGGACGAATACGGCCTTGATCTCGACCGACCCATCAACTCGACCCCGGAATGAGGGCGCAGTCATGACGCTGAGAAAACAACTCTGGATCGCGGTAGCCATCATTATGCTGCTGGCGTTACTGGTCAGCATCGTGGTGAGCACCCTGTCCGCCCGCGACTACCTGGCGCAGCAGCTGCTGACCAAGAACATCGACAACGCCGCATCCCTGGCCTTGTCGCTTTCCCAGCTGCCCAAGGACGAGACCACCGTGGAGCTGCAAATCGCCTCGCAGTTCGACACCGGCCACTACCAGCACATCCGGCTGATCGATCCGACCGGCGACCTCATGATCGAACGCCGCAACCCCGAGCCACCCCAGGGCGTGCCCGAATGGTTTGTCGAGCGCCTGGCCTTCAACGTGCGCCCCGGGATCGCGCATGTGTCCGATGGCTGGTCTTCCTTCGGCACGCTGATCGTCGAGAGCCAGACGAATTACGCCTACGAGGCCCTGTGGGACGGCACCCTCCGCCTCACCGCGATCTTTGCCGGCGGTTTGTTGATCATCGGCCTGATTGGGTCGTTCCTGCTCGGCCGGCTGATTCGGCCTCTGAAGCAAGTGGTGGAACAGGCCGAGGCCGTCGGCGAAAGGCGGTTCGTGACCACCCCGGAACCCCGCACCTGGGAGTTCCAGGCACTGGTCCGCGCCATGAACCGGCTGACCGAGCACGTCCGGATGATGCTGCAGGAAGAATCCACGCGTTTAGAACGCCTGAAAACTCGCCTTCAACACGATGATGTAACGGGCCTTTTGAACCGCGAATCCTTCCTGGCCCGATTCCAGTCGACCCTCGAAAATCGGCACGCCGGTTCCGCCGGGAGCTTTGTCGTCCTGCGCGTCGCCAGCCTGCCCGAGCTCAACCAGGCGATCGGACACGACAAGCTGGATGAGCTTCTGGCACGCATTGCCGAAGTCGCGGAACAACAAACCAGCGTGACCGATTACGGCGCCGCAGGGCGCCTCAAGGGTTCCGATATTGCCGTCTTTGGCGACGGCATAGGGGACAGCCGCCGTTTTGCCGAGTCCCTGCTGACGGCGATCCGCGCGGAGCTGGGCCCCAAAGCTCCCGAAGCCATGGCCTTGCATTTGGCCGGGACGCCCTACCACCCCGACGACACCACCGGAGAGGTGCTCAGCCGCGTCGACCAGGCGCTGGTCCGCGCGGAACTGGAGCCGGGCGATTCCATCGCCGAAGAACCTCATGCCGTGCTGCCACATGCCAATCAGAACGAATGGCGCACCGCGATCACCGTGGCCATGGCCACGCATGGCGTGAAGCTCGCGCGATTCCCGGTGATGGACGCCGACCACCAGCTGATGCACCACGAAGCGCCGATGCGCCTGCTGCTGGATGGCGAATCGCGCCCGGCGGGCTATTTCATGCCTTGGGCCGTACGCCTGGACCTGATCCGGCAGCTGGACGACGCCGTCCTCGATGCCGCCATCGATCAGCTACGAGCAGGAAACGAGCGCCTCGCAATCAATTTGTCGGTCGACAGCCTGCAGGACACCGACTTTCGCCAACGCCTGGAATCCCGCCTGGCCTCCGACCCGGAAGTGGCCGGTCGACTGTGGCTGGAATTCCCGGCCCGGGGCGCCCTGGCGCATCCGGCCGAACTGCGCGACCTGTGCCGTATCGCGCGTGTCACGGGCTTCGTGGTCGGTCTAGAGCACGCGGGGCCGGAGGCGTTCCGCTCACACGACCTTACCGCGTATGGGCTGCATTACGTGAAGCTGCAGGCCTCGCTGATCCAGGGTGTCCATCGATCCACGGAGACCCAGGCGCTGATTCGCGGGCTTTGCACCCTCGCGCACTCGATCGGCATTCTGGTGATCGCCGAAGGCTGCGACAGCACCGACGATATCGAGCCCCTGATGGAGCTTGGCATCGACGGCGTGACCGGCCGAGCCGTTCAGTCCCTCAAGGCTTGATCGCCACAAAAAAGCCCCGCCAACAATGGCGGGGCCTCGCGGATACCAACGAACCGCGCGTTCTACTGGTCGATCTTTAGCTGGTCGTTATCCAGCAATGCCTGGATGATGACATCGGAGCTGCCGCCCAGATCAACGCCCTGCAGCGTGATGATCTGATCCGCATTATCCCCGTTCGCACCCAGCTGCCCGGTGGAATGCACGAACAGTACGGTATCGCCTCCCTGCGATTCTGCATACAGATACTGACCCAGCTCGCCTGCCTCCTCGCCCTGCAAGAGGTCCGAGAGGTCCAGAACGTCGCCACTGCCGTTATCCGATAGCTTGAAGTCGGTAATGACGTCATGGGCGGCGGGAGTGCCATCCATCGCCTGATCGCCAAAGAACCAGACGAAGGTGTTGCTGCCGCCACCCCCGGTGAGCGTATCGCTGCCCGCACCACCGATGATCACGTCGTCACCATCACCCCCGATGATGCTGTCATTCCCGGCACCGCCATAGAGCAGATTGTTACCGCCACCCCCGATCAGGGTGTCGTCGCCCGTACCGCCGAACAGAATGTCGTCGCCGTCATTGCCGATCAGCGTGTCGTTGCCGGCACCTCCCAGGAGCATACCCTCGGTCCCGGCTGCCACCACCAGCTCCACCCCGTCATCGTTTGCGGCCTCCTGGATGACGTAATGGTCGGGTGCCAGTTGCAGCTTGATCGCGTCGGTGAGCGTGATGCTGTCGCCGTCACCGTCCACGATCGCCAGATCCAGCCCGAAGTCGAGCGGGCTGCCAATCGGACTCGATGTCAGCCCGCCAAATCCACCGATCTGGAAGCGGCCGCCGCCAGCATGATGATATTCGACACTGTTCAGGCCATCCTCGGCGAACACACCAATGGTCGTGCCGGACTGTACACCCTCGAACACCGCGTGATCGCCCACCAGACGGATCGAGAACAGATTCCCCGATAGCGAGAAGTTCTCGGACTGGTTTTCTGCCCATCCGGTCATGTCCACGGTGTACGTCTGCCCGCCGTACTCGACAAAGGCACCCGTGATCCGTACCGGATCACCATCGCCCACCCGGTTATTGCCATCCGGGTCGTTGAAGGCCTCGACCCGAATGGTGGTGTCATTCGCCGTCGAGATCCGCGCGGAGGCACCGTCGACCAGTACGTGTCCGTCGAACATATGCCCTGGGTTCGCCGGGTCGTATCCCGCACCGTTCGGCGGGATCCCGGAGGCGTTTTCGACATAGTCCACCCGCATCGCCTGGCCGCTGCTCACAAACACGTTGCCGACGCCGCCCTCGTTGGAGTTCGTGTTCACCGAAGTGGCGCCGACCGGAGTCAGCAGGATATCCGGGAAGCCGTCCGCGCCCGTGAAGTAGTTGTAGTGACGGTTGCCGGCATCGCCCGCCAAGGAATAGCCACCATCATCGACCGAGAACCGCTGCTGCTCGTCAAGCGGCTGCAGCAGCTCGAAGTCGTAGGTATCCGCACCATCCGGATCCAGGTTGAGGCGCGCGATAAAGACCCTGGCCCCCAGGACTTCGGGATCGTCTGTCCCGCTTCCGCCAGGGTGCGTGGAAGCCATCAGGGTCTGACCCTCACTGCTCACGTAGTAATACACCGCCTGCCCACCCGAACTGAGGCCGGACGCGTATCCGTCGGCATAGGCGAATCGGACCGTACCACCCACATCGGCACCGAAGTTGTCCTCGACCTGACCGTCCAGATCCAGACGGACGCCTTCGATCTTGCTGAACGCGTTGTCAGGGTCATTCACCAGAAATCCGAGGTCGGGAACAATCGGACTCGGCCCGTCATCCACGAAAGCCAGCACACCACCAAGGGGAATGGCCTCGGTGGACAGGATCGCATAGTCACCGTCGCCATCCGTTGCCGTCGCCGTGGCCTTCAGTGTCACCAGCCCTGCCAGCGTCTCGATCGCGGCGGGATCGCTGCTGTCCGCATGGTCGATGGGTCGGTACAGCTCCAGTTGCAGAATTGTCTCGTCCGTCTCGTTGGTCGTGAGCTGCAGTACGAACACCATCTCGCCATCCGCTCGGCCCGTGATGGTCTGTCCATCCTCCGACAGCGTCAGAACGATCGCCTGGCCCTGGCTGAACAGGCCCGATTCACCCTCCTCAACCGCCATACCGGATAGCCCCAGCGCATAGGCCCAGACAAGCTCCCCGGGACCATCGGCGCCATAGTTCACCGCCACCTCGAACAGCCCATCGAGGAGCACGGAATCGACACTGGTGCCCTCCACGGTCTCCGCATCCTGCACGGTCAGACCCAGATCCCCAAAGGTGAACGTGATGCCCGCGGGGTCGAACACCGGCCCGTCGTCCGCAAACTGCAGCAGTCCGCCCACGTCTGCATAGACATAATCGCTTGCGGTATCTCCATCCCTGTCCGTTAGCGTGACCTCTCCACGCAGCTGAATCTGGCCGGACGAAAGGAGCAGCAGATCATCCGCGTAATCGCTGCTGTCCCGGGAGGCGTGGTCCACTGCCTGGTATTGCGACAGCACCAGTTCACCGCTTTCTACATCCAGCGATACGGTGAACACCGTGTTGTGCAGGTCGACTTCACTCGCGGCCATCGCCGTGCTCCCGACGATCACGCCACCGATCGCAAACAGAAACACGGCTGCGTTGTTACTGCTCAGGCCACGCCTGTCCTCGCCCTCGCCCGTCGTCGCCTCTTGTCCGGATAGGCCATCCTTCAGGCCCAGCGTATAGGTCCACTGTTCGGAATCCGTGTCGGCGGGCCCGTCGGCCCCATAGGCGCTGCCTTCGCCAAGACTGAAGAGGTCCGCCAGGGACACACGGTCCTCGCGGCCTTCGTCACTCGGGCTGGTACCCTTTTCGAGCGCGGCATCCGAGGTCAGCAGCACAATGCCGTCCAGATCGGCAACCTCGGCGATGGCGACCGGGCCATCATCGGCAAAGCCGGTCAGAGGCCCGATATCCAGCACAAGGCTGTCGGTTGCCGAATCGCCATCCCCGTCGGTGACCACCACGGTCGCCTTCAGCTCCAGCAGCCCGGCCGACAGCGTCAACAAATCCTGGGCGTAGCCCTCGCTGTCGACCCGGGAATGATCCACCGCGAGGTACTGGTCCAGCACCATGTCGCCGGAATCCAGGTCGATCGACAGTCTGAACACGGTGTTGGATACGTTGATCTCGTCGACGCTATTGGCGGTCGAGCCGATGATCTCGCCGGCTTCAGCCTGGTACAGATAGACCTGCGCGCCCCCACGCGTCAGCGGCGTGACGAACGCATCCTCTCCGGTTGTTGCGGCGGCGCCATCTCCCAGCCCTTCGCCCAGTTGCAGGATGTAGGACCACTGCTGTGCATCGGAGGCCGCCGGGCCGTCCGCACCGTAGTCGATCGCGGCCGAGAACAGCGTGTCGAGCGCCACACGGGCACTCGCACCCTGTCCCGCCGCATGCTCGCCGGAACCGTCCGGCAGGGCCGCCTCGAAGGTCAGCAGACCTGCATCATCCAGATCCTCGCTGGGGCTCACGGAAACGGTCGGACCGTCATCGGCAAACGAGATCACACCGCTGACATCGACGAAGACCGAATCCGACGCCTGGTCCCCGTCGCCATCGGTTACCGTGACCGTTGCCTGCACCCCAAAGACCCCGCTCGACAGGCTGACCACGTCATCACGGTAATCGCCGTCATCCGGCGAGGAATGATCCAGAGAAGTGAACTGCTCCAGTATCAGGCCACCGGCCTCCACGCGCAGCGTAAAGACGGTGTTGCCGGGATGAACCGCAGCCTCTTCAGCGGCGGTACTGCCGTAGAGCAGTCCATCAATCAGATAGATACGAACATCTTCTCCAGAACTCTGAAGGGCCTCCGGACCATCCGATCCGACATGGCTCAGCGGGGACCCCTGTTCAATGCCAGCGCCAAGAACCAGGGAGTAGGCCCATACCTCCGCACCTTCCGCTGCGGCACCGTCCGCGCCGAATTCAATCGTGGCGGAGAACAAGGGGCCCAGCTCGACCCGGTCGATCCTGGCATCCGGGTCGCTGCCGGACCCGTCTTCAAGAGCCCAGTCCGCCGTCGCCAGCGCGAGGCCTTCCAGAGAGGGGATATTTGCCTGTACCTCCGGACCATCGTCGACAATCGACAAGAGGCCGCCGATCTCGACACTCGCCGACGCCGAGTCTCCCGTCGCGTCCGTCACCGTGGCCGTGAGGATGATCCCGAGCCCACCCAGATCGATCACATCGTCGGCCGAGCCCGCATCCGGATGCACCAGCGCGAGCATGTGCGTGAAGGTGACGAAACCGTCTGCATCCACGGCGATCGTAAACGCGACGGCGCCACCCGCCGTGACACCCTCGAGCACACCGCCGTTGTTGATCAGCGAAACCGACTCGCGGCCAGCAGAGGTGACCAGCCCTGTCGACCCGTCTCCCTCAATCGACAGCGCATAGCCGACGTTTCCCAGGCCATCCGGTCCAAAATCGACCAGAAAGGCCTGGGCAAAATCGATACTGGTGGCGTTGCTGTCGGCTTCGCGCAATGCCGTTTCGTCCAGTCTCAAGGCAAGCCCCTCGAGCACTGCGGAGATCAGACTGATACTGGGCTGCCCGCCATCCGCCTCGGTGAGGCGCGCGCCATCAAGCTCGAACTCCGGGTCGCCGAACACATTGACCGGAAACTCGTAGGCAATCGGGCGGACCTCTGCGATATTGCGTGCGATACGGACAAAGCTGACACCACCGTCACTGCCACCTTCGAGACCGGCGGCGGGCGCCTCCAGCAGGTCGCCCAGGCTTTCACCCCGTTCCAGCGCGGCGATGATTTCCTCAACCGTGGCCTCGCCAATCTGCGAGTCGTTCGGATCGGTGTCTGCGGACTGCGCGAGTTCTTCCGTAATGACAGCCTCCTCGCCCTCCGCCAGAGCCAGGGTGGAACCATCCTCGAAGGCCAGTTCGACCAGACCGCCGGATTGGGCAATGACCGACTCGCCTCGATAGATCGAATCGCCCTGCTGGAAAACCCGCGCATTTCCCTCGGCATCCCGCGCGATCACGGTGCCAATTACAGACTGAACAGTGGCAATAACGGGTTCCGCACCCATGGCCGTATTCCTCGTCACACACCCCCCAATGGGGTGGTCATGACTACTTGAATACGCCCGGCGTCAAAATCCCGTTAGCTGTACTGAAGTACAGGGGATGAGTTGGGTCATACCGCGCCAGGACCATGGCACCAGAACACCCAATCTCGGGACACAAAAAAGCCCGGGTCGCCACGCGACCCGGGCTCGGTTTGCGGGATTGAGGTCCTATTGATCGATGGTCAGATGCCCATTCTCGATCAACGTCTGGATGAAGTCCCAGGACGAATCAAAGCCGTTCATGCTCACGCCCTCCAGCGTGATCGCATAGTCGGCACCCCCGCTTTCGCTTCCCATCGTGCCCGACGAGCTCACATGCAGCACGGTGTGCTCACCCTGCGGCTCGGCCGACAGGAACTGATCGAGCGTCTCCTGGCTCGCTGCCGAAAGCAGATCCCCCAGCGTGATCCTGGCGCTGGAGGCATCCGTGTCCAGGCTGAAGCCCTGAATCACAAAGCGGGCGGGATCGTCCGTGGTGCCCTGGCCGCCTTCGGAGATCACGAAGATGTCCTGATCCGTATCCACCGTCAGGAAGTTCGCCCCGTAGTCATCCGCCTCGTCCATTTCCCCAATACCCGCGGCAGTGAGACCTTCCTCGGCACCCGTCGCGGGATAGAACTCGGCATCCTCGCCCTCGCCTACCTGCACCGAAAGATCGATCGGCTTCACCGAAAAGGCGCTTTCGTTCCCACTCGCTCCCGGGCCAGTACTGCCGCCCTGGAACGCAATAAAGGAAAAGGTCTCGCCACTGAGTTCGAGGTAACCATCTTCGTTGACATCGGCCTCGAGATCGCGCGCCTCGCCAATGCGCACCCCTTCCGCATCGTACAGGTGGTAGCGGCCCCCGTTGATATCGCCCTGAATCAGAAATACCGCCGTATCCGTCGAACTCACCAGGGTGAACAGGAGCGCCTCACCAAACTCGATGGCGTTTGGATCGTCCGACGCCGCGCGGTGATCCACCGCAAAAAAACCGTCCTGATGCGATACCGCGGCACTCTGGGCGCCGGTCTCCTTCAGGTTGTTGGCATTCGCCAGCGTGCCCTGCACATCACTGCCGCCGACCACATGCGCCGAAGCGAACAGGTCCGGCACGGGCTCGGGTGGCTCCACGACGGGCTCCGGGACCGGCGCAAAGGCACTGTCCGTGTCCACGAGATCGTCGAGCCCCTCCAGAACAACGGTTCCCTCTACGGTCACATTCAACTGGTTGCCATCCACGAGGCCAGCACGTACCGCAGTGGCTCCTGCTGCGGTCAGCACCACGAACCAGTTGCCCGCACCATCCTGCACCAGCGTGAGGTAGGCCGCGTCACCCCCCACAATGCTGTACGTAATGGCACTCGCCAGCGCGGGATCCAGGCCATCCAGATCCAGCGCATGCGACACATCGAACACCACATCGCCAGCCGCGGCCTCGCTCGCATCCTGATAGCCGTAATCCGCAGCGACTACTACCGTCACCGTCAGAGACGGGTCCGCATCCGGCGGCGGCTCGACAAACAGTTCCGGCACCGGAGCCACGGCACTGTCAGACGCCACAAGAGCCTCCATGCCGGTCAGCCCCACCTCGCCCTCAACCGTCACGCTCAGCTCGTTGCCGTCAACCGTGCCGTTGCGAATCGCCTCTGCCCCCTCCGCGGTCAGCTGGACCACCCAGTTGCCAGAACCATCCTGCGCGAGTGTGAGGTAAGCGGTGTCCCCACCGATAATGCTGTACGTAATAGCACTCGCCAGCGCCGGATCCAGGCCATCCAGATCCAGCACATGCGAGACGTCGAAGACCACGTCACCCGCCTGCGCTTCGCTGGCATCTTGATAGCCATACCCAGCTGCCAGGGACACTGAAACGGAAAGCGTCGGGTTCGCCGTCACCGGAGGTGGCTCTACCGAAGGCGGGCCAGGAGGTACCGTGTCAGCAGTCTCGCCTCCTGACACCGCCACGGTCTCACCGATCGCATCGGGACGACCAAAGACGTTCTCCGGGAAAGTGTAGTTAATTGGCTCTACTGGCTCATTAATGCGTGCGACACGCACGAAACCGCCGCCATCGCTATCACCACCTTCGAGACCGGCCGCCGGTGGCGCAATCAGCGCATCCAGTGATTCGCCGCGCTCCAAGGCCGCAATCACTTCTTCCGCCGTCGGAATCTCTGGATTGTCCGCACGGCCACTATCCGCCAGAGCTTCACCCACCAGGGCCTGCTGGCCCTCTCCGAGCGACAAGACGCCACCTTCCATTGCCTGTAGCTCAACCGACGCCCCCTGCAGTGGAATCACCTCCTCCCCCGCATACACGGTATCGCCGACCGCGAGCACCCTGGAATTACCGTCGGAATCTCTCGCAATCACAGTCCCCGTCAATGCCTGGACGGTGGCCACTACCGTATTCACTGCCATCGAATCCCCCCTCCTGCGCCAGTCCTCAAGACCGGCTCAAACAGACGCCCTCGCGTCCATAATCGATCTATAACCTCAGTGCCTGGTCTGGGTCCATCGCCACCGGCACACCGCTGTGCATGACACGTGATGTTCTAGCCAGCCTTTCTAGAGAAGGCCTTCGTCGTCTTCCACCAAATTCAGTCGCCGAGCCGAAGCCCGAAGATCCTTGCGCCCCAGCAACTTCTGCTGCGCGGCATCCGGCAGGTCCGTGAACCGGATCACACCCTTGTCCGTGAGTACTTCTACCAGATCTTCGAGCACCCGGATCAGTTCCAGGTCCGATGCCTGCAACGCAGCAGGCGGCACGGGTTCGTCGTCACTACTCGACAGGAACGCCAAAAGCTCCGGTGCATCGGCCGCCACGAACTCCGCACACTCGGCATCCGCATCCCGGCTCACCAAATCGATCCTGCCCTCTGAATTCCGTCTCACATACATTCGCGGCCCCCGGCCGTACGTTGCCCCAGCTCCCAGCCTACACCCTCAGACACAACAAAGCCCCGCCGATTGGCACCGGCGGGGCTCTCAACACGACCGCTTACTGGTCAATCTTGAGCTGGTCGTTGCTCAGGAGCTGATTGATCACTTCCTCAGAGCTGCTCCCGCCCAAGTCGTTAAACGATTTGCCTTCCAGTCGGATGGTCTGGTCCGCATTGTCCGTATCATTCCCCACAAAGCCCCCAGTGGAGCTAATGTACAGGACGGTATCGTTTCCATCCTCTTCGGCGATCATGAAATTCGAGATTTCAGTAACGTTCGCATCGTCCAGAAGGTCAGACACATCCAGAACGTTCCCCCCGTTGCCAAAGTCTGTGACCACATCGTTAGCTGGATCATCGACCGTCCCTTCGTCCCCAGAATTCCAGCGGAACACATCGTCTCCGGAACCTCCAGTGAGGATGTCGTCACCACCGCCACCAATGAGCAGATCATCACCTTCAGTCCCAATCAGGACGTCGTCACTATCGGAACCAACAAAAGTTCCTCCATCCATACTCTCCATGGTCACTTCAAGCGGCCTAACCGAGTACGCACTCCCTTCCCCGCTATTGCCTTGGCCCGTTGAACCTCCCTGGAAGGCGATATATGCAAAAGGTTCACTGACGACCAACAGGTTATCGTCAGTCAGGTCTTCCGCCAGATCGCGAGCATCACCAATCCGTTCTCCTTCTCCGTCGTACAGGTGATACACGCCACCATTTGGACTCCCGTCAATCTCGAAGGTGGCCCCAGAAACCTCCCCAGGCAGCTCAAACAGAAGCGCTTCTCGAAACTCGATACGATCCGGATCATTGTTGCCGCTATGGTCGACCGCGAAGAACCCATTATCATCTCGCGTCCAGTCGGCACTCTGATGTGGGGCATCCTTGAGACTCCTAGCATTTGCCATAGTCCCAACGCCGTCGCTTCCGCCCACGGTGTGAGCACTCACCGACCAGGTTGATGGGTCAAGCGGTTCCTCAGCGCCCGGTTCATCATCACCAGGCTCGTCATCACTCGGCTCGTCATCACTCGGCTCGTCGTCACCCGGCTCGTCATCACCCGGCTCGTCATCACTCGGCTCGTCGTCACCCGGCTCGTCATCACTCGGTTCGTCGTCACCCGGCTCGTCATCACTCGGCTCGTCGTCACCCGGCTCGTCATCACTCGGTTCGTCGTCACCCGGCTCGTCGTCACCCGGCTCGTCGTCACCCGGTTCGTCATCACCCGGTTCGTCATCACTCGGCTCGTCATCACCCGGTTCGTCATCACTCGGCTCGTCAACGATGGGGTTTTCGCTGACAGAGGTGTCGTCGACGTCTGCTGTAGTTACTTCTTCATCTTCCGCCAATGTGCCAGAGTCATTTATCCCGGCACTACCCGGCTCGCCGAAAACATTGGTGGGGAATTCGTACTGGACAGCAGGGGGCTCCTCACCTACCCGGGCGATGCGGACGAAGCTTGCGCCGCCGCCTTCACCACCATCGGCACCGGCGGCCGGGGCTTCGATGATGTCGGTGATGTCTTCACCGCGATCCAGGGCGGCGATGATCTCTTCGACGGTGGCGTCGGCGATCTCGCCTTCCTCGGGCGCGGGCTGGGCGGATTCCGCCAGGTCGTCGGTGATGGTGGCGGACTCGTTGCCCGCGAGGGACATGGTGGAGCCGTCCTCGAAGGCCATCTCGATGAAGGCGCCGTCTTCGGTGATGACTTCTTCGCCGTAGAAGATCTCGTCTCCGGGTTGCAGGACGCGGGTGTTGCCGTCCTCGTCTCGAGCAATGACGGTACCCACCACGGATTCGACGGTAGCTACGACGACTTCAGACATGATCTTCTCCCTGGATTCAGAATTACTTCACAGTTTTCGATGGGTACGAGCCTAGGGGAGTCGGCGTTGGCACGACAGGTGTACCGAAGTACAGGGTTTGTGGGGTTATGGGAGAACCGATATGAGGCTCGGTTGGATGAAAACGGATGGAAGCTGCGGGGTGCGGGGGCTGGATTGATGCGATTCGCTGTGCGAATCGCATCCTACGACCCTCATCAAACGAGGGGGATGGCGTCACGTAGGATGCCGATGAGCACAGCGAATCGCATCACCGCCGCTGGAGGCGAGCTACGCGTATCTCACCTGAATCAGACGGTCGGGTGCGATTCGCGCAGGCGAGTCAGGTGGAGCACGAGCTGAACGCGGTCATCCACGTTGAGCTTCTTGAAGACGGAGCCGAGGTGCATCTTGACGGTGCGTTCGGTCATGCCGAGCTGGCGCGCAATCTCCTTGTTGTGCGCCCCCGTGGTCACGGCCAGCGCAACTTCCCGCTCGCGGGGCGTAAGGTTCTCGAACCCCTCCGGCGGTGTTTCCGGATCGCGGGGCTGGGCGCTGCGGACTGTGCGAATCATCCGGGTCATCAGGTCGGGACCCACCCATAAGCCACCCCCGGTGACGGTGGCCGCGATCGTTCGCAGCTGGGCGACGTTGGCCAGTGTATGGCAGTAGCCGTGGGCCCCCGCGTCGAATGCACGGATGCCTTCTTCGTCATTCGGGTGTCGCGACTGCACAATCACCCGATGAACCAGAGTCCTTTGTTTGACGTACTCCTCCCAGTCGGCCAGATCCGTACCAATCCAGCAGGCTTCGGTGCCCTCCGGCAGGGTCGACGGAAATGGCGGGCGCAGCACCTGGGCATCCGGAAAGGCCTCTTCCCAGCGCGACGAGGGCCGCGACGCTCGGTCCATCATAAAGATCTGCATGTTGCTCAGCGCTCCGTAAAAGCCAACTCGCCCGCGCGGAGGATCGGCTTCAGCAGGTACTGCAGGATGGTGCGACGCCCGGTGATGATATCCACCTGCGTGACCATCCCGGTCATGATCGGATGCTCCTCGTCGAACCCGGTTTCCTCGGTTCTTACGCGGACCTTGTAATAGGTGTTGCCGTCGTCGTCGGTAATCGTGTCCGGACTGATGTGCTCCACGGTGGCATCCAGGCCGCCGTAGATGGCGAAGTCATAGGCGGTAAACTTCACCTTGGCGTTAAGCCCCGGGCGCAGATAGGCAATATCACGGGGCGATACCCGCGCCTCGATCAGCAATTCGTCCTCCAGCGGCACCACCTCGGCCACCTCGCGCCCAGGCGAGATCACGCCACCGCGCGTGGTGATGAACATCCGCTGCACAATCCCCGCCATGGGCGATCGCACCTCGGACAGCCGCACGCGATCCTCCAGGCCCTCGGTGCCCTCGGCCAGCTCCTGCAGCCGCCCAAGGGTGTCGGCGAGCTCCGAACGCCACTGATTGCGGAAATTCAGCCGCACCTCGCGGATCTTCTCTTCCGCTTCCTCGATCGCGGCGTCCAGACGGGCAATCTGCGCCGTCGCCTGATCACGATCGCCGCGGGCGTTGGAGACCTCGCGGCGCAAGCGCAGGATCTCCACTTCGGATACCGCCCCGCTTTGCACCAGCGGTTCGGTCACCTCCAGCTCTCGACTGGCCAGCTCCAGGGCACGGATGGCCTGGCTGCGGCGCGCCCTTACCTCGTTCAGCTCCTCGCGCCTTTGCCGCATCTGCTCTTCGGCAATGCGAATTCGCGAGCGCAGCTCATCCAGGCTTTCTTCGTAAAGCTGCTGTTCCTGCTCGACGATGGCCTGCGGCCCTTCCTGCAGGTCTGGTGTGATCAGGAACGGGGTTTCCGTCAGCAGCGCCATAAGGCGCGCCCGGCGCGCCTTCAACGCGAACTCGCTCGCCCTCGCCTCGCCCAGGTCGGACAAAAACCGCGTCGGGTCCACACGCACGAGCACGTCGCCCTGTTCCACGACATCCCCCTCGCGCACCAGCACCTCGGAGACCACGCCCCCGTCCATCGACTGCAGCACCTGAAGGTTCTGCGACGGGATCACCCGCCCATCCGCGCGGGCCACCTCGTCAATCTCGGCAACGGAGGCCCAATAAACCAGCAGGCCCAGCGTAATCAGGATCCCGTAGAGGAGCGCGCGGGCGCGGATCGGACGCTCCTGTATCTGCGTCCAGTCGGCGTCCGATGCCCAGTTGCGGTGGTCGCCCCCACCCTTGGTCAGCCACGGGCGAAAGATGCGGTCCACCATCGGTGCACCAACCTTTCCGGTCTGATCCATACCGCGGCCAAGCGCCTCGAATCCCTGGCCGTCCCTGCGCGTGCGCTTGCTCATGCCTGCGCCTTGCCCACGCGGCCTTCCCGCAGCGCCTGGATCACCTGCTCCTTCGGCCCGTCGGCCACCACACGGCCCTGATCCAGCACGATGATCCGGTCCACCAGCTCTAGCAGCGAGGTGCGGTGCGTGACGATCACGGTCGTCCGCCCCTGGATGAATTCCGCCAGACGGCGCTTCATGCCCTGCTCGGTGGAGTTGTCCATGGAGCTTGTCGGCTCGTCCATCAACAGCATGCTGGGCTCGTGCAACACGGCACGCGCCACACCAACACTCTGCTTCTGCCCGCCCGAAAGCCGGCCCCCGCGCTCCCCGACCTGCAGATCGACACCTTCTGGGTGGGTGTTAATCAGGTCCTCGATCCCGGAGATCGCGATCGCCTTGCGGATCGCCTCGTCGCTGGCCAGAGGATCGGCCGCCACCAGATTCTCGCGCAGGCTCCCGTAGAACAGCGTGACTTCCTGGCCCACATAGCCCAGCGACCGCCTCAGCTCGGCCGGGTCCAGCTGGCGTACGTCAATCCCGTCCACCAGTACCGCCCCGGAGGTCGGCTGATAAAGGCCCATGATCAGCTTGGCCAGCGTGCTCTTGCCCGAGCCCACGCGACCCAGCACGGCGACGTGTTCGCCCGCCTCGATCTTCAGCGAAACCCCCTGCAACGCCGGTGTAGCGGACTCGGGATAGGCGAAGCCGACATTGCGAAACTCGATCGCGCCCTCGAAGCGATCACGACTCAGGAAGTGCGAGTCCGCCGGGCGCTCGACCGGCAGCGCCATGATCTCGTTCAGCGAACCGAGCGCGGTCGAGGCCTGGTGATACTGCATCAGCAGCCCGGCGGTCTGACTAATGGGCGCCATCGCGCGCGAGGAGATCAGGTAGGCGGCAATCAGGCCGCCCATGGAGAGATCCCCCTCCATCAGCAGGAACACGCCGAGCACGATGATGGCGACGCCGACCGTGTGCTGCGCCCACATCGCCGTGTGCGTCACGCTTGCGGTCAGCAGTCGGTTGTGCGCATTGGTCCGGGCCAGGTGCGTCGTGGCGCGTTCCCAGGTCGCCTGCACCCGGCCCTCCGCCCCCAGGGCCTTGAGCGTCTCGGCCCCCGTCAGGCTCTCGACCAGCGTCGAATTGCGCTGCGCCGCCACGCGGTAGCTCTCCTCCGCGAGTCCGTGCAGCTTGCGATGGATGGCGGTGGCATAGAACAGCAGTAGCAGCGCGCCAATAGCCACGGGGATCGCCAGCGGCCAGGCGATCAACGCGATGATGGCGATGAACATGAACGCGAACGGCAGATCCACGAAGGCGATGATCGTCGCCGACGATATGAAGCTGCGGACCGATTCGAACGCGCCGATATTGGATGCGAACGACCCGACCGACGCCGGGCGGTTCTCCATACGCAGCCCGAGCACGCGTTCCATGATGTGCGAGGAGAGTTTTACGTCCGCGCGCATCGCCGCCTTGTCGACGAAGTGGCTGCGCATGGTGCGCAGGATCAGGTCGGCGATCAGCACGATCACGACACCCGCCGCGAACATGAACAGCGTCTCGGTCGCGTGGTTCGGGACCACGCGGTCGTACACGTTCAGCACGAACAGGGGCATTGCCAGCGCGAACAGGTTGATCATCACCGCCGCGATCAGCACATCCCGATACAGCGGCCGGTTCTCGCGAATGACCCGCCAGAACCAGTGCCCCTTGCTCTCCTTCGAGACCCGCGGGGCTCGGGCATCCATGCGGAACTCGGGCCGCACGTAGATGGCCCGCCCTACGTAGCGCTCTTTCAGCCGCTTCAGCGGCACATCGATGACCGCATCACCCAGCTCGGGGTCGATCACCCGGGCCACGCTCTTGTCGTCGTTCCAGCCGACCAGCACCCAGGCTTCGTTCTGGTCCAGCAGCAGCAGCGCGGGCAGCAGGTCGTCCTTCAATCCGCGGGCGTCGCGGGTGACGGTGCGTGTGGTCAGTCCGGCCCGCTGTGCCGCACGCGGGACCAGGGAGGGGCACAGCCGCCCTTCGTCCAGCGGAAGCCCCGCAAGCGCGGAATCCGGTGTCAGGCGCAGCCCGTGCATGCGGGCGATCAGGATCAACCCGCCGAGAAGGCTGTCCGAACGGCCCTCCCCATCCACAATCGGGAACTCCGGCTCGCGGCCATCCTTATCGCCCATGCGCCCCGACTCGGGTGCGCCCGTGGCCGAATCCAGGACAGGATCCCCGCGATCATCATTGGAAGGAGGCTGGCTAATCGGTACACCCCTGCTGCCGGACACAGAATCTCGGCATCCCCGTGCACCATTGATGTGCAGAACGTGAACGCCTTCTCATATTCGCTTGATTCTGCGCCCCAACGTGCCGCCGGGCAACGCCTTTGCATCACGGGGATCTAACGCTTTCGGCGTAGACGAAAGAAATTGCGCAGCAGCTCGGCAGCACGGTGCGCCGCCACGCCTTCGATACATTCCAGACGGTGGTTATGAGCGGGGTGATGAAGCAGGTCGATGGCGCCCCCGGCGGCCCCTGTGCGAGGGTCCGAAGCCGCAAACACCAGCCGCTCCACCCGGGCGTGAATCATCGCCCCCGCACACATCGAACAGGGCTCGAGCGTCACGTAGAGCGTGGTGCCGGTCAGCCGATAGTTGGAACACCGCTTTCCTGCGCTACGGAGGACTCTAATCTCGGCGTGCGCAGTGGCGTCATGCTCGCCGATCGGTGCGTTGTGGGCGGCGGCCAGACAATAACCCTCCGCATCCACCAGAACAGCACCCACCGGCACCTCGCCGACCTCCGCCGCCCGCTCCGCCTGCGCGAGCGCGACATCCATCCAGTAGGCATGCGCACCGGGTTCGGTAGGCGCCGGACCTCGCTCGCCGGGTTCCATGTTCCGCGGGTCGGGCGCGCCCTCAGCCGCCATCGTCCGGGCGCGGTACGGCGAGCGCGCGTTCGATTGCGCCGACCAGGTCCTGCGGCTTGCGCTGGGGGGCGAATCGGTCGAGTACGGAGCCATCCCGGCCGACCAGGAACTTGGTGAAGTTCCACTTGATCCCCCGCGTGCCCAACGCGCCGGGCGCCTGCTGCTTGAGGTGATGGTACAACGGGTGCGCGCCCTCGCCGTTCACTTCGATCTTGGCAAACACCGGAAACCCGACCCCGAAACGCACACCGCAGGCCTGTATGGCCTCCGCATCACCCGGCTCCTGCCCGCCAAACTGGTTGCAGGGAAAGCCAAGCACGCGAAAACGTCGCTCGGCGAACTGTTCCTGCAGTGCCTGCAGCCCCTCGTACTGCGGGGTGAACCCGCACTCGCTGGCCACATTGACGATCAGCAGGACATCCCCGCGATACGCCCCCAGAGGCTGTTCGGTACCGTCCGCTGCCGGCACCGAGAAGTCGAAGACATCAGTCATCGCGCGTGGCCTCGACATCTTCCAGGATCGCGTCTTCCAGATCCGCCAGGACCTCGGCCGTCGCGCGCGACAGAGCCGCCACCAGCTGCGAGGCCGAGCGCCGCTCCAGCGCCTGCTCGGATTCCAGATGCACCAGACGGCTGCGATCGCCCTGGCTCAACTGGGCGCGCAGACCCATATGCCCGGTCCCCGTCACGGCCAGCCCATTGGATTCGACGGCTTCAGCCCCTTCTAGATCACCGTACAGCGCGGTGATCAAGACATGGACCCGCACGGCAGGACGCCCCTGTTCACGCACCGCCGATGCGTTGTCGACCAGCTCCAGCGCGGCACCGTTGCGCGTCCAGCGTTCTCGCAGCAGTTGTTCAAGCTGCTCCGACGGTTTCAGGAACCATTCGTTGTAGTAATCCGACTCGTACTGGTGATTCCCCAGCCGGTATACCAGCCCATTGCCGGCATAGGCCGGAGCGACCCGGACCGACCCCAGTTCGACGGCCACCGGCTCCTCCGCCGTCCGTGCGGGTGGCTCGTCCGGCAACTCCAACAGATACCAGGAGCGATCGAGCGGCTCGCGGTCCGGCAACAGCGTGCAGCCACCCAGGACCAGCGCGGCGAGCATCAGGATCGGCACTTTCCACCAGTTCATGCTTACTCCTCGTCCATGCGGCTGCGCGGTGGCGGGGCACCGAACAGCGCACCACCGGGGTTGCGGCGTACATCATCCGACAGGCCGCGCAGGCCCGAGATCGCGCCTTGCAGCTCGTCCAGGGTCTCCAGCAACTTCGACTCGCTAACATCCATGCCGCGATCAAGGCGTTCGACCATCGAGTCCATGCGTTCGACCAGGCCCGCGACATCGGCCGCCTCGGCCGTACGACGCAGCTCCTGGATCGCCTTGCGGGTCTCGGTCGGAAGTGCCTGCGTGTCCGGATGCTCGACCAGGCTCTCGACCGACTGCATCACCCGATCAGCCGTGCGCATGGTCTGCTCGAGTTCCGAGATCAGATCATCCGCGCGCTGGTTCAGCCCTCCGGTGTCCAGACTGGACACGGTGTCGTCGACGGTCACCAGCAAAGAGTTCAGGTTCTCGATCACGCCCTCGATGTCCAGTCCGTCGATGCGCATGAGCAGATTCTCGGCGTACTCCATGAACTGCACGGCGATACTCGGGGACGACGGGATGTAGATCGACCGTGGTTCCCAGTCGTGCTCCAGCGGTGGGTGTTCTTCCGGATCGGAGAAATCCGCCTCCAAATAGTTCATGCCCGTGATGCCCTGTGCCGCGATGCGCACACGCAATCCTGCATCCACCAGGTTTTTCAGGACTTCCGACTCAAAATCCTGCTCGCGGGCACTGGCCGCGAAGCGGTCTGGCCAGAGTCGGGCCTCGACCATCACATAGCGTTTGCGCTCGCGCGGATCCACGTCTTGCTGGTATTCCACCGAGGTAAAGCCCAGATTGGTGATCTCGCCAATCGTCACTCCGCGGAACTTCACTGGCGCACCGATCTCCAGCCCCTGCACGGAGGAATCGACGTAGGTCTCGATCGGGATCGATGCGCGAAAGATATTGCCCGCGGTCATGATGATCAGCGCGGTCACCAGCGCCACCAGGCCACCGACGATGAACAACCCCAGGCTAAAATGTTGTCGGGCACTCATGTAGATCTCTCTTTGGAGTCGGCCGAATCGGCCCGCTGCAGGAACCGCTGTACCCACGGGTGATCGGATGTGTCACGCAGAGTCACCGGATTCCCTTCGGCAACGATGCCCTTGCTTTCCTTGTCGAGCATAATGACCCGGTCGGCAATCGCAAAAATACTGGCCAGCTCGTGGCTGACGATCACGATGGTCATGTCCAGGCTGCGGGCCAGCCGCAGAATCAACTGGTCGAGCTCCGCCGAGGTGATCGGGTCCAGCCCGGCTGAAGGTTCGTCCAGGAACAGGACTTCCGGGTCCAGCACCATCGCACGCGCGATCGCCGCACGCTTCTGCATGCCACCACTGATCTCCGAGGGCATGAAGTCCGCGAACTCGCCCAGCCCGACTAGCTGCAGTCGCGCCTTGGCGATTGCGTCCATCGCCTCGCGTGGCAGGTCGGTATGGACCTCCAGCGGCAGCCGGACGTTCTCCAATAGTGTCATGGAGCCAAACAGCGCCCCCATTTGGTACATCACGCCCACCCGGCGCAGGATCGCCTCGCGCTCTTGGCCATCGGCCGTGGTGATGTCGGCACCGGCCACCCAGATGTTTCCCTTCTGTGGCGTGTACAGTCCGATCATGTGCTTGAGCAGCGTACTCTTGCCGCTCCCGGAGCCGCCGAGGATCACGAAGATCTCGCCGCGCTGGACGTCAAAGTCGAGGTCCCGCATCAGCACAAAGTCACCGAACCCCATGGTGAGGTCGCGCACTTTGATCACCGGCTCTGCGTTCGCCACCGTCAGACCCCCATGTGATAGAACAGGACGGCGAACAGACCGTCGAACACCACAATCAGGATGATCGACGTCACCACCGCGCTGGTCGTGGAGATCCCTACGGCGGCCGCACCGCTGGCCGTTTGCAGCCCACGCAGGCAACCCACGCCCGCAATCAGCAGGCCAAAGGTCACGGCCTTGAACAGCCCCGAGAACAGATCGGACAGGCTGAGCGCGACGGTCACCTGATTGAAGAACGCCGTCCAGGGGATCCCGAAGCCCTGCATCACCACCGCAGCACCCAGCAGGCCGATCATGTTCGCGTACAGCGCCAGCAGCGGCGCGACCAGGATGCCGGCAAGCACCTTCGGCAACACCAGAAAGCGAACCGGGTCGAGCCCCATCGTCTTCAGGGCGTTGACCTCCTCGTTCACCTTCATCGTGCCAATCTCCGCCGCGAACGCGGCCCCGGAGCGCCCGGCCAGCAGGATCGCCATCATCAACGGTCCCAGCTCGCGGAACAGCGAGACCGCCACCAGATTGGCGACGAAGATCTCGCCACCAAACTGCCGCATCGCGATCGCGGACTGGAATGCCAGGATCACGCCCAGCAGGAAGGCAATCAGGGAGACGATGGGCAGCGCCTGGAACCCGGCCGCCTCGGCGACCCGGAAGGTATCGCCCCAGCGAACCTGGCGGGGATGCACCAGCGCCGAACCCAGGGCCCGTGTCAGTTCGCCAATGAACCCGACCTGCGAATAGGCCGCCTGCCCGACTCGGGACACCGCCTCCAGCGACTGGGCCCACAGTCCCCCACGTGTTTCGTGACGTGCCGGTTCAACGGTTTCCAGCTCTCGGTACGGGGTTAGCTGCTCCTCCACCAGGCCCTGGACACCCACCAGCTCCACCTTGCGACCCGCCCGCTCGATATCGCGCTCCAGGGCATGGAGTAACGCGGCCCCGGCGCCATCGCAATACTCGAGGTCACCGACATCCAGCGTCACCGCAGCCTGCGCACCATCGGCCAGTTCGCGGGCGCGGCGGCGCAGAGGCGACCAGACCCGCTCCACTGCATGCACGTCCAGCCGACCCGCCAGATGCAGGCGGGCATCCGGCGAGGCTGTGGCATCATAGCGAAACGTCTGGCCCGAATCGGCGGCCTGCTTGTCCATACTGTCGCTCGTGGGGCAATTGCGGCCATGGTAGCCGCAAACTCACCCGGCACGCGAAGCGGGGCTTAAATCTCTCCCACGCATCACGCTGATCGGTCTGCGTCTTTTTCGCCCGACACCATCCACCACGAGGAGCCCAATGCCCGCGGCCAACGAAGCTCTCCACCAGGTCGAGAACGCGCTGAACGACATCCTGCTGGGCAAACCCGATCGGGTCCGGCTGGCGTTGACCTGCCTGCTCGCCAACGGCCACCTGCTGATCGAAGACCAGCCAGGCGTTGGCAAGACGACCCTCGCACACGCGCTGGCCGCAGCAATGAACCTCGATTACCGCCGCGTGCAGTTCACCAGCGATCTCCTGCCCGGCGATGTCCTCGGGGTGTCCGTGTTCGAGCAGAGCTCCAGCGAGTTCCGCTTTCACCCCGGGCCGATCTTTACTCAGGTCCTGCTGGCCGACGAGATCAATCGCGCACCCCCCAAGACCCAGAGCGCGCTGCTCGAGGCGATGGAAGAGCGCCAGGCCAGTGTGGAGGGCGCGACCCGTCCCCTGCCCGAGCCGTTCTTCGTAATCGCCACGCAGAACCCGGAAGAACAGGTCGGCACGCATCCCCTGCCGGAATCCCAGATGGACCGCTTCCTGATGCGCATCGAACTGGGCTATCCCGATGTCCGCGCCGAGCGCGCGTTGCTCGAACGCGGCGGTGGCGCGGCGGCACCCGTTGCCCATCCTGCCCCGAGCGCGATCGTCACACCCGAGGACCTGCAGGGCTGGCAGTCCCGAATTAACCAGGTGCATGCCGAGCCAGTGGTGCTGGACTATCTGCAGGACCTGATACAGGCGAGCCGCGACCGCGCACGCTTTGCCCACGGGCTCTCGCCCCGCGCCGGGCTCGGCCTGCTGCGCGCCGCACGGGCCCATGCCTTTCTCGATGGGCGCGACTACGTCACTCCGGATGACCTGGCGGACGTCCTGCCGGCCGTGTCCGGCCATCGGATCCGAGCCCGCGAACCGGACACCCCCGCACGCACGGTGGAACGGCTGTTGGAATGCGTGCCGGTTCGTTAGCCCTGCACAAGCGCTTCCGATCGCAGGGGCAACGCCTGCGTGAAGGCGTGATCCGCTGGATCACGCGGCGCCACCGCGACGATGGCTCGGAGGCGACGCTTGGCCGCGACCGCATCTACATCCTGCCGACCCGGGCCGGTTACACCCTCCTGGCGATCCTCGGGGTGATGCTGCTGGGGGCGATCAACTACTCCAACAACATGGCGTTCCTGCTGACTTTTCTCCTGGTCGGGATCGGCCATAACGCCATCTGGTATACCCATCGCAACCTGCTCGGGCTCAAGGTGTCGGCGCTGCCCACCACACCGGTGTTCGCCGGACAGCCGTTGTCCGTCTCCCTGCGCCTGGAGGATACGCGCGGCCGCGACCGGGAAGCCCTGCACCTGAGCATTGGCGAATACACAAGCGTGCCCGTTGCAGTACCGGCCCGCGGGCAGCAAGTGGCCAGCCTGCCCCTCCCGCCGCTCGGCCGCGGAGTCTACCGGCTACCCCGCCAACACCTGGGCACCCAGTATCCGCTCGGCATCCTGAATGCCTGGAGCTGGCTTGGGTTGGCCGCCGAAATCCTTGTGTACCCGCAACCCGTGGAGCCGGGCGCCGCCCATACCGGTCTCGGAGACGAAGCCGGCCCCCAGCGGCGTCAGGAAGCCTCCACACCCGATCACATCCGCCCGTACCGCCCCGGAGACCCGCCCGGCCGGATCCTGTGGAAGGCCCTGGCCCGCACCGGCAAGCTGCACATCCGCGAAACGGTCGCAGGAGGCCGTGACACGCTCTGGATCGACTGGTCCTCCATGCCAGCCAGCGACACCGAGACGCGCCTCTCCATGCTCTGCCACCAGATCCTGGCCGCCGAGGCCGAAGGCCGCGCCTGGGGGCTGCGCCTGCCCGACCAGATCCTCCCGCCCGGACAAGGCCCGGCGCAGCGGGAGCGGGGTCTTCGCGCCCTCGCCGAATTCCGCTTCGAGCCGATCCCCTTGCCGATCCCAGAAACTCCCAGGAGAACGAAGGAGTGAACCGCGCAGGCCAGCACCGATCACCGGAACTACGAGGCCTGGAACTCGCCCTCCTGGCCCTGCCGGTGGCCGCGCTCCCGCATGCCTGGCACCAGCCACCGTGGGTGACGTTGCTCGTGGCGGCCGCCGTCCTGCTGCGGACCTGGCTCCATCTGCGCGACCGCAAGCCGCCCGCCCTTGGTTTGATGGCTCTTCTGGCCGCGTTCGCGGGGGCAATGACCTTTCTGCAGTACGGGACCCTGTTCGGGCAGGAGGCGGGTACCGCGCTGCTGCTGGTCATGATGGCCCTCAAACTGCTCGAGACCCGTAACCGGCGGGATATCGTGATCGGCCTGTTCCTTGGCTACTTCGTGGTCGTCACGACCTATTTCTTCGATCAGTCGCTGCTGATCGCTGCGTGGTCCCTGCTGTCCGCCTGGCTGCTGACCGCCGCCCTGGTCCAGGTACACGCCGGACGCACCCTCGAACGGTGGCGCCTGGCGAAGCAGTCCGGCTGGATGATCGTCCATGCCCTCCCGTTCATGCTGATCCTGTTCCTCGCCTTCCCGCGGGTTCAGGGACCACTCTGGGGCGATCCGCAGCGTGACGAGGTGGCCACCACGGCCCTCTCGGGCGAGCTGAATCCCGGCGACATCGCGGAACTCCTGCAAGACCAAACCACCGCGATGCGCGTCCAGTTCCACGACACCGTGCCACCGCCCCCAGCCCAGTACTGGCGTGCACTGGTCATGACGGACTTTGACGGGCGGCGCTGGCAGGCTGAAGGCGGCCAGTCCAGCATCGAGGTCCCGGAAGCCGACGCCCCGGACAACGTGGTGGCCTATACCGCCACGCTGGAACCCACCCGTGTGCGTTACCTGCCGGTGCTCGACTATCCCGTTTCGCTGCCGGATAACGCCGAGTACCGCGACAACCATCAGGTCATACGCGATCGACGCATCGTGAACCGCATCCAGTACGACGCCGAGGCCGACCTGTCGCGCCCACCGGGTGGCGAGGAAGCCCTAAGCAGCTCCGCCCGTGAACGCGCCCTTGAACTCCCACCCAGCGCAGCCCCTCGCTCCCGTGCCGAGGTCGCCCTCTGGCGCGCCACGCATGGCGATGATGACCGCGCGATCATCCAGGCCGCCCTGGATCGCTTCGCCGCCGCCCCCTATCGCTATACCCTGCAGCCCCCCACCCTCGCGGGGGATGTCACCGACCAGTTCCTGTTCGAAACCCAGGCCGGTTACTGCGAACACTATGCCTCCGCGTTCGCCGTGCTGATGCGCTCGGCGGGGATCCCGACCCGCGTGGTCACGGGCTACCAGGGCGGGGAATGGATGCAGCGGGGCGAATATCTGCGCCTGCGAAACGCCGACGCGCATGCCTGGAACGAGGTATGGCTGGATGGCGAGGGCTGGATTCGCGTCGACCCCACCGCGGCGATCGCTCCGGAGCGCATCGAGGCCGGTATTGGCGGCCTGACCGGTGGCGAGGGCGAATCCGTGCCCGATTTCCTGCGCCGTGACGGGCTGGGCTGGGTGCAACAGCTTCGGTTTGGGTTCGAAGACTGGCGCGATTTCGCCCGGTTCCGCTGGGAGAGCTGGGTGCTGGCATTCGATCCCGAGCGCCAGCGCGAGCTCTTCGCGCGTTTCGGGCTCGACGCAACGGACTGGCGCGACATCGTCACGGCACTGGGCGCGGGGTTTGGGCTGCTGGCGGTCGCGGCTCTGGCCTGGGCCGGCTGGCGCCGACCTCGTCGTCCCCTCGACGCAGCGGATCGACTCCTGCAACGCCTGTCCCGTCGCATCGAACGCCAACAGACGGGACTCGGCCGCCACGCACACGAGCCCGTCGTCACCTGGACCCGACGGATCAAGGCTGCACGGCCCGATCTCGCGCCCATCGTCGATGCCTTCGCCGAGCACTACAACCTGGCCCGCTTCGCGCCCGCGCGGCCCGACGACCGGGCCGGACATCTGATGGCCCTGCGCCGCCTGGCTGCATCCGACCTTCGGAAGCCACCCGTCGGCCAGCCTGCACCGCGGACGACATAGGATGCGCCAATGGAAAAGGCCCGGCCGGATTCAGCACCCGGTCGGGCCTTCAGGTCTTGCGCAGCGGCGCCGGGAGCCCCGGGCCGCTGGGTCGTCCGGCCGCTATCAGGCCGCGTCGTTACGGAAGATGAAGTGGTGCCGCGCGCCGCGGCGCTCATCCTGACGACGAGCGACCTTCTGCACTTCCGGACGGTTGGCAAACTGCGCCAGCGTAATGCCGTCGAGGAAGTCGTACAGCTGCTGGCTCAGGTCATCCCACAGCTCGTGCGTCAGGCAGCGTTCGCCGTGCTGGCAGTCCTTGTGACCCTTGCAACGGGTCACGTCGACTGATTCATCGACTGCCGTGATGATGTTGGCAATGCTGATCTGGTCCGCACGCTTGGCCAGGCGGTAACCGCCGCCGGGCCCCCGCACGCCTTCCACCAGGTCAGCCTTGCGCAGCTTTGCAAACAGTTGTTCCAGATAGGACAACGAGATGCCCTGGCACTGCGAGATGTCGGCCAGGGTCACCGGTCCGACCCGATCATGGATCGCGAGATCCATCATGGCGGTCACCGCGTAGCGGCCCTTGGTTGAGAGTTTCATGTCTTAAAGCCTCCGAGAAACCGTGATCGTGCGTGTCGAGGTCGACATCCATTCACAGATTCGAATCCGTTCACCTTTCCTGACAATCATAGTCAGGAATAATTCCCTTTTTACCTGACAGTTGTTGTCAGGAATAATTCCCTGATTGTATCAGGCGATTGCCGCGAATTCACGTACGCCAAACGCAGGTTATTGTGAGAGCCGTCTGATGCTGACGGAGTTCCCTCGGAAATTGTTAGAAAATTAGGGATTTCTGGATCACGCCGAACGCGAGCCGCGCTGGGCCGCCGGACGTGTGCTAAACCGGAAGGATACGACCGGTTTCGTAATCCGGGCCGTTCAGGATCACGACGAGGGTCCCCACCGGGAGGCGAGGAAACAGTTCGATGACCTCGTCGTTGCGCATACGTACGCACCCTACGGAGGCCGGCTGGCCAATCCGCCCCTCTTCATCCGTACCGTGGATGTAGATGTAGCGGTGGTAGGAATCGATGCTGCCCCCACGATTGAGGCCAGGCTCCAGGCCCTCGAGCCAGAGGATGCGCGAGGTGATGTTGTCGCGCTGGCTGCGCTCGCCTTCGCCGGTCAGGATCTCGGCAATCTCGCCAGTGTTCGCGCGCGCCCGGAACACCGTGCCGCGCTCGGCACCATCGCCGAAGCGCTCGGCAATGCGATGCAGCCCCAGCGGCGTCTTGTACGTGCCATCCTGGTTCCCGATGCCTCGCTCGGAGGTCGAGACATCGAAGATTTCCGTGACCTTGCCGTCTTCCCAGACGTACAGGCGCTGCTGGTCCACGCGTACCACCACCGCCGGCAAACCTTCGCCGCTTCCCGCCTGCGCCCGCGCCGCTTCCACGACCGGTTCGATCCACTGCAAACTCGGCAAGGTCACTACTCTCTCGTCACTTCTTGTTGGCCAGATCCAGCACCTCGCCCGCCACGGGCGTATTCACCAGTCCTTCGCCCCGCAGCGAGGCCAGATACTCGAGGTAATCAGGGGGCAATCCAGTCACGTACTCGCCGGTAAACACGGAGCAGTCGAAGGTCTCGATGTTTCGGTTCCCCCGCCGCACGGCCTTTTGCAGATCTTCCAGGTCCTGGTAGATCAGGCGGTCGGCGGCGATCGCCTCGCATACTTCCTGTTCGTCTCTGCCATGGGCAATGAGTTCATGCGCCGCGGGCATATCAATCCCGTAGACATTCGGATAACGCACCGGGGGCGCGGCGGAGGCGAAGTAGACCTTCCTGGCCCCGGCCTCGCGGGCCATCATGACGATCTCGCGCGAGGTGGTTCCGCGCACGATCGAGTCGTCCACCAGCATCACGTTCTTGCCCCGAAACTCCAGCGAAATCGCGTTGAGCTTCTGGCGTACCGATTTCCGCCGCTTCGTCTGGCCCGGCATGATGAACGTGCGGCCGATGTAGCGGTTCTTGATGAACCCCTCGCGATACTTGATGTTCAGTTCGTGCGCCATCTCCAGCGCCACGGTGCGGCCGGTATCAGGGATCGGCACGATCACGTCAATGTCATGATCCGGCCAGATGCGGCGGATCTTCTCACCCAGCGCGGTGCCCATGCGCATGCGCGCGCGGTGCACAAACACGTTGTCGATCACCGAATCGGGCCGGGCAAAGTACACATGCTCGAAAATGCAGGGGTTGAGCTGGGTGTCCTCGGCGCAGACGCGCGTCGAGACCTCGCCCTCGGGGGTAATGAACACGGCCTCGCCGGGCGCCAGGTCGCGTTCCAGCTCGAAGCCCTGGGACTCCAGCGCGGCGCTCTCGGAGGCAACCATCCATTCTCGCCCGCCCTCCTCGGCTTCACGCGAGCCATAGACGATCGGACGGATACCGTTCGGGTCGCGAAAGGCCAACAGGCCGCGCCCGGCGATCATCGCGACCACGCCGTAAGCGCCCTTGGCGCGCTCGTGCACGCGTTCGACTGCGTTAAAAACGGAGTCGGCGGTCAGGCCGTTATCCAGATAGCGCAGGAGCTCCTGCGCGAAGACGTTCAGCAGAATCTCGGAGTCGGAATCCGTGTTGATATGCCGACGATCGGTCGCAAACAGGGCCTGTTTCAGTTCGCGGGCATTGGTCAGGTTGCCGTTATGTCCCAGCGTAATACCGAACGGGGAGTTCACGTAGAACGGCTGGGCCTCGGCAGAACTGGAGCTCCCGGCGGTCGGATAGCGCACATGACCAATGCCCATGTTGCCGATCAGCCCCTGCATGTGCTGGTCGTTGAATACATCCCGCACCAGGCCGTTGTCCTTGCGCAGGTGCAACCGACCCTCGTCGTCGCAGGTCACGATCCCGGCGGCATCCTGCCCGCGGTGCTGCAACACCAGCAAGGCATCATAAAGCGGCTGATTCACCGGGCTACGCCCGACGATTCCGACTACTCCACACATACGGCTCAGGGCTCCATCAAGGCGATCGACTAGAGATCTTCGGCGGGGGGTTCGGGTTGTGGTGCCGGCGCATCATCGGCAGGGGCATCCGGAGGCGGTTCTACAGGATCGGAGGCCAGCAGCTCACCAATCTGTTCCTGCCAGCCCTCCGGCAATTGCGCGATCATCCAGTCGACCAGACGCTCGAACTCGGGGATCAGGCGGCTGTTTTCCCACCAGCCCTCCTCGGGCATCAAGGTCAGGGACGCAGCGAAAACCAGCACGGCGACCAGTACCACCCCGCGCAGCAGACCAAAGATTACGCCGAGCGAGCGGTCGGTACCCGTCAGGCCACTCCCGCGTACGAGACGATTGGCCAGCACTCCGAGAATGCCGCCCACAATGAGGACCCCGATGAAGATCAGCGCGAACCCCACGCCCAAGCGCAAAGTGGCATCCGACAGCGCCTGCGGCAAGACTTCGGCAACCTCGGCGGCATGTCGAATACCCAGCCAGATGCCCACAATCCAGGTCGCGAGCGAGAACGACTCGCGCACGAAGCCACGAAACAGACTGATAAGCCCCGAGACAACGATCAGGGCAACAATGACCAGGTCGATCCAGTTCACGCGCGGCGGACTTCGGGTGCGAAAAGGCTGCGTAGTGTACCGCAGCGAATCGCAATTCGCAGGCGCTCGCCCGCGCTTGTGGAATGCCCGGACCTCACGGGAAGGTCACCACGATGCCGGTAATATCGAGCTCGTCCTTCAGCTGCTCGCCCAGCTTCTGGGCCTCGTCGCGCTGCGCCACCGGTCCAACCTTGACTCGATAGATGCTGCGCCCCTCAGCCTCCGACTCGTCGATGAACGCCGGCAAGCCGGCCTCGCGCAAGCGCGCCTCCTCCTCGCGCGCATTGTCTCCGTCCCGATAGCTGCCCACCTGGACAGCCCAGCCGGCCTCGATCGCCCTGGACTCCGGAGCGGCTTCCACTGGTTCGGGGATCGGCCCATTGTCCTTGTCAGCTGCGGTCTCGCGACCCTCCTCGCCGTTCTCCAGCGCATGCAGGTCAGCAATTCGGCTCTCCCCTTCCCCCTCACGCTCGGGTCGCGGAGGCGTTGCCTCGCGTTCGGAAGGAAGCGCGATATCGGGTGCGGCGAAGGTCGGGGCATTGGGGACCGGGTCATCGATACCACTCATGTGTTCATAGCCCGCGCCATCAAACAGCCACGGGAGAAAGATCACGGCGATCACGATCAGGATCACCGCGCCTGTGAGGCGAAAGCGAATGGGATTATCGGTGGTCATGCCATGTTCGCATTGGGGTCCCGTGCGTCGGGTCTTCCCAGCGACCTTACGCCGCACGCGCCCGCCCGGGCAAGGCGAATGATCCGCTTCAGCCTCGCCATGTCACACTCCCTCCGCTACCGCTGAGTCCGGGAGTGACTCTCTCAAGGCCGCAGCAGCCAGCTTCGGTGCCTGTTCAAGGACCGCAGCCACCGTGTGAAACGAGCCGAATACGACGCAACGACCCTGTGAACCTGCCGATTCGGCGGCCTGTTTCAAGGCCTGCTGGATATCGCCAGCCGGACGGACCCCGGACTGACCCACCTGTTCCAGCTCCCCGGCCAGATCGGAGGCAGGAAGGGCCCGAGGGAGATCGAGCGGTACCGGAATCCAGATATCGATTAGCCCATCCAGGTCGCGCCACATGGCACTGCGATCCTTGTCGGCCATCACCGCCACCAGCGCAACGGTCGGGCCTGCCGACGGGTTCTCGCGCAGCCAGCGGGCGAGCTCGGCGACGGCCTGGGCGTTGTGCGCCACATCCAGCAGCCAATCGGGCGGGCCATTCAGGCGCTGCAGACGGCCCGGCGGGCGCACCTTCAGAGCCCGCTCCATTGTGGCCGCACTCAGCCCGGCGTCCATGCCAAGCGACTCGACCACCGCCAGCGCGGTGGCGGTATTTGCCAGCGCCGCACCACTCAGCCCACGCGCCAGCGGGACATTCCACTCGACCTGGGCCCCATTCCAGCGCCAGACGAGCCGCTCCTGTTCAACCAGCAGGTCGAAATCGCGGCCCAGGCGGACGGTACGACACGCAAGCGCCTGGGCATGGTCCAGCACACTCTGGGGAGGCGACAACTCGCCGAGCACCACGGGGCGCCCCGCACGCATGATGCCGGCCTTCTCGTGCCCGATCACCTCGCGCGAATCACCGAGCCAGGCCTGGTGGTCGAGATCGACGGCGGTAACCGCCGCCACATCCGCATCCCAGATGTTCACAGCATCCAGCCGTCCACCAAGCCCGACCTCCAGCACCTGCACGTCGACCCGAGCCTCACGGAAGAGCCAGGCCGCAGCCAGGGCTGCAAACTCGAAATAGGTCAGCGAATCGTGACCACGAGCCTGGTCAATCGCCTCGAATGCCCGGCACAGGTCTGAGTCCGAAGCCGGGCGGCCGTTCAATCGGATGCGTTCGTTGTACTGGAGCAAATGAGGAGAGGTGAAAAGCCCGACATTCAGGCCCTCGGCCTGCAACAGCGCTGCCGTGCGCGTGGTGACCGTGCCCTTGCCGTTGGTCCCCGCGACAATGACCGTACGGGGCGTCCCCGGACCACGCAGCCCCAGCCGATCGGCGACCAGGGCGATGCGCTCCAGGGTGAGGTCCATCCCCACCGGGTGCAAGCGCTCCTGGAAGGCCAGCCATTCAGCCAGTGTGGCGTAGCGCACGGATGGAATCAGGTAGAGCGCGGGGCATCCGTCGATTCGCCGGTGTCCTCCGCACGAATCACTTCCACCTCCGGCTCTTCTTCCTCGACCGGAGGCGCCTCGGGGGCCGGGGCCGGCCCGTGCGTCAGCATGCCGAGCACAGAGGCCAGACGACGGCGCATCTCGCCGCGTTCAATGATCATGTCGACCGCACCGTGCTCGAGCAGGAACTCGGACCGCTGAAAGCCCTCCGGCAACGTCTCGCGGACGGTCTGCTGGATCACGCGCGGACCGGCAAAACCGATCAGGGCGTTGGGTTCGGCGACGTTGATATCGCCGAGCATCGCAAGGCTCGCGGAGACGCCGCCCATGGTGGGGTCGGTCATCACCGAGACGAACGGGATACGTTCCTCGCGCATCCGCGCCAGCACCGCGCTGGTCTTGGACATCTGCAGCAGCGAGAACAAGGCCTCCTGCATCCGCGCCCCGCCAGACGCACTGAAGCAGACCAGCGGAATGCGCTGCTCCAGAGAACGGTTGGCACCGCGGACAAAGCGCTCGCCCACCGCAGAACCCATGGACCCGCCCATGAAGCGGAAATCAAAAGCGGAGGCCACCAGCGGGCGCCCCATCAGCTGGCCCTGCATGACGACCAGCGCGTCGCGTTCGCCGGTCGACTTCTGCGCGGCGACCAGACGGTCCTTGTATTTCTTGGAATCGCGGAACTTCAGGACGTCGGAAGATTCGATCTGAGCGGCGATTTCCTCGCGCCCCTCCTGATCGAGGAAGGTCTCCAGACGACGCCGCGCGCTCATGCGCCGGTGATGCCCGCATTTCGGGCAGACATCGAGATTGCGTTCCACCTCGGGGCGGTACAGCGTGGCGTCGCAGCCCTCGCAGCGCACCCACAGCCCCTCGGGCACGCCCCGCTTGCTGCTGTTGTCGGTACGGATGCGCGAAGGCATCAGTTTTTCAAACCAGCTCATCCTGAATCCCTTAGTCCTGCGAGCGCCGCATTCTACTACACCGAAGCCTCGACGCCGGACGCGCGCACGCGGTCCATCTCCACGCGCATCCCCGCGACGACCTCGGACGCGGCATGAGCGAAACCGACCGGGTCACCGTCAAATTCCTCGGCGAGACGCACGATCGCGCTGCCCACGACCACGGCATCGGCCACGCGCGCGACCTGCCCGGCCGTCTCGGCGTCGCGAATTCCAAAACCCACACCCAGCGGGAGATTCGTATGTTGGCGAATGGCCTCAAGGCGCTCGGCCAGCGCGGAGGTATCCAGCGTCTGCGAACCAGTCACGCCCTTGAGCGACACGTAGTAGATGAACCCCCGCCCCGCGCGCGATACATGGGCAATGCGTTCGTCCGAGGTCGTGGGCGCCACCAGGAAGATCGGCGCGATCTGCGCGTTTTCCAGCAGCCCCGCGACGTCGTCGCATTCCTCGGGCGGCAGGTCCACCGTCAGCAGGCCGTCCAGCCCCGCCTCACGGGCCTTTTCGGCGAAGGTCTCGTAGCCCATCCGCTCGACCGGGTTCAGATAGCCCATCAGTACGACCGGCGTCTCGGTGTCGGTCTTGCGGAACTCGGCCACCATGTCCAGCACATCCCGCAGGCTCGTCCCGTAGCGCAGCGCCCGCTCGCAGGCCTTCTGGATCACCGGCCCATCCGCCATCGGGTCGGAGAACGGAACCCCCAGCTCGATCAGGTCCGCACCGGCCTTCACCAGCGCATGCATCAGCGGCACGGTGGCGGCCGGCTCCGGGTCTCCCGCGGTCACATAAGGCACCAGCGCGGCGCGGTTCTCCGACCGCAGCTTGGCAAAACGTTGCTCGATGCGAGTCATAGCGTGATTCCTTCGCGTTCCGCCACGGTGTTGAGGTCCTTGTCACCCCGGCCCGACAGGTTGACGATGATGCTCTGGTCCGGGCGCATGGTCGGGGCGAGCTCCAGGACATGCGCGATGGCGTGGGAGGTCTCGAGTGCCGGGATGATGCCCTCGGTACGGGTGAGCCGATGAAAGCCCTCCAGCGCCTGGTCGTCGGTCACGGCGACATAGCGCGCACGGCCCGTATCCTTCAGCCAGGCGTGCTCAGGTCCGACGCCCGGATAATCGAGCCCGGCGGAGACCGAGTGCGTCCCGACGATCTGCCCGTGCTCGTCCTCCATCAGGTAGGTGCGGTTGCCATGCAGCACGCCCGGCTGCCCCGCACAGAGCGGAGCCGAATGCCGGCCGGACTCGATGCCCGCGCCCGCGGCCTCGACGCCGATCATTTCCACGGACTCGTCATCCAGAAACGGATGGAACAGGCCGATGGCGTTGGAGCCCCCACCTACGCAGGCCACCAGGGCATCCGGCAGCTTGCCGGTCATCTCCAGGTGCTGCTCCCGCGCCTCGCGGCCAATCACGGCCTGAAAGTCCCGCACCATGGCCGGATACGGGTGCGGACCCGCGACGGTACCGATGATGTAGAAGGTGTCGTCGACGTTGGTGACCCAGTCGCGCATCGCCTCGTTCAAGGCGTCCTTCAGCGTGCGCGTGCCCGATTTCACCGCGACTACCTCGGCCCCTAACAGACGCATACGGAAAACGTTCGGAGTCTGGCGGCGCGTGTCCTCCTCGCCCATATAGATCACGCATTCCAGCCCCAGGCGCGCGGCCACGGTCGCGGTGGCCACGCCATGCTGGCCGGCACCGGTCTCCGCGATGATGCGGGTTTTGCCCAGGCGCTTGGCCAGCAGGGCCTGACCGATGGTGTTGTTCACCTTGTGCGCGCCGGTGTGGTTCAGGTCTTCGCGCTTGAAGTACACCTGCGCCCCGCCCAGCTCCTTCGACAGGCGCTCGGCGTGGTAAAGCGGATTGGGCCGCCCGACGAACTGCTTCAGATCATGGTCCAGCTCTGCCATGAAATCGGCATCGCCCATGTACTGCTCGTACGCCTTTTGCAGCTCGTCCAGCGCACCCATCAGCGTCTCGGACACAAAGCGCCCGCCATAGGGCCCGAAATGCCCGCGGGCATCCGGGAACGCCGCCCAGTCGATCTTGCTCATTCGTTCACCTCGCATTGGCGCACGGCCTTCACAAAGGCCTCCATGCGCCGTGCATCCTTGATTCCCGGGCCACTCTCGACCCCGGAGCTTACGTCGACCCCGTACGGGCGCAGGTGTTCCAGCGCCTCGCGTACCGAATCCTCGTCCAGCCCCCCGGCCAGCAGCCAGGGCCGGTCCAGCCCATCGGGCACCGTGTCCCAGTCGAACCGGTGGCCGGAACCGCCACTACGTCCGGCTCCATGGCTGTCCAGAAGAAAGCCCTGCGCCTGGGGGTGGGCGTCCATCACCGGCCGCGGATCACCCGTCTCGTTCATCGACACCGCTTTGAGATAGGGGTACCCGAAACGCGCACATTCCGTTGCCGATTCATGACCGTGGAACTGCAGGCAGTCCAGGCGCACCCCGGAAAGGATCTCCTCGACGCGCGCCGGCTCCGGATCCACGAATAGCCCCACCGTCGTCACGAAGGGCGGCAGCGCCGCAGCGATCTCCGCCGCCTGGTCGGGCTCGACATAACGGCGGCTGGGCGGATGGAACACCAGGCCAATCGCGTCGGCCCCGGCACGCGCCGCGGCCACCGCCTGCTCCGGCGTCGTGATCCCGCAAATCTTTACCCGATAGCGCATCCCGCTCCGGCCTCATTCATCAAGCGCCAAAGCCTACCAGAACCGCGGCCCGCGACCCCTTTCCCGCAATCAGATCGCCCCATTGCCGGGGATTCCTTCCAGCATCGGCCCCTCGGCACTGGGGAGAGCGAACTCGGGCGGATAGTCGACGTGCACGAAATAAAGCCCGCCGGCCGGCGCCGTGATCCCCGAGACGCGCCGGTCGCGGGCCGCAAGGATCCGTGCAGCCCAGCCCGGCTCTTCGCGCCCGTCGCCGATCGCCAGAAGAACCCCGGCGATGTTGCGTACCATGTGATGCAGGAAGGCATTGGCATGGATATCCAGAATCACATACGAACCCCGCCGCTGGACCGCAATCGAATGCACCTTCCGGATCGGCGACTTGGCCTGGCACCCGGCGGCGCGCAAGCTGGAAAAGTCGTGTTCGCCCACGAAGACCTGCGCCGCGTCGTGCATCCGCGCGGCATCCAGCGGACGGCGCCACCAGGCCACCCGCCCCGCTTCCAGTGCAGGCCGCACCGCTCGATTCGCGATCACATAGCGATAGCGGCGACCGAATGCCTTGAAACGCGCATGAAAGTCTTCAGCGACCGGCTCGGCCCAGCGCAGGGCAATCCCGTCCGGTAGGCGACTGTTTACCCCCAGCACCCAGGAATGCCGCTCCCGCACCGCCGAAGTGTCAAAGTGCGCCACTTGAGCGGTCGCATGCACACCCGCGTCCGTGCGCCCCGCGCAGCTGAGCTCGATCCCGTGATTGGCCACGAAACTCAGCGCCGCTTCCAGATGCCCCTGCACGCTGGGGCCGTCTTTCTGGCGTTGCCAGCCCAGCAGCCCACGCCCGTCGTACTCGACCCCCAACGCCCAGCGCTGACAAACCGTTCCAGGCACCCGGTCTGCATCACGCATTGTCGAAGTCGTATTTGTCATCACCCGATCACCACCACCAGGCGATCCAGCCACCTGCAACCGCCACTATCCACAACCACACCACGGCCCCCGCGCCCTCTTTCCGAACCTCGTCCATGTCCTGGTGGGACTCGCGAGCCACTGGCGCTGGCACCTCCCCACTCAAGGCCCGATCCAGCCGAGCAATCAGCCAGTCGCGCGCCGCCTGCAGTCGTTCCCGCCATCCACCCCGGAGTTGCTCACGTTCGCGCTCGGTATTAACCCGATCCGACTCGAACAGCGCCAGAGCCAGAAAAAGCCGCTGCGCGAAGCGCGCGCCCCACGCGCCAAAGCAACCACGAGGGCCCGCCAAGAAGGACGACAGCGCCCAGACCAGCTCGCCTCGCGAGAAACGCTCCGTCAGCCAGACCACCAGCACCACCACCAGCGCCAGCGCCCCGATCCGCCAGGCGGCCTCGCTCAGGCCGGCCAGCACCGAATCCCCGCCTGCTTCGACTGGCCATACGCCGAAGAACACCAGCAACGAGAGATAAAACCATTTCAGTCGCCAGAGCAGGCGCCCGCATCGCCGCCAGGCGAACGGCCCGCCCCATACCAACCCGACCGCGCCAACCAGCACTGCCAGCACCACGGCCGGCTTCGCGGTCGCCAGCACCACCGACACCAGCAAAACGGCCGGGAGCGCCCACAGGGACGCCGACCCGGCCGTTTCTTGTTGCCTATCGAAACCCTGCCGCATCATCGCGACAGGATACTCTTCACAAGACAGATGGACGGCTCAGGAGCCGTCCAATTGCTGACGAATCGCCTCCGCCTGGGCCTTCTGGTCGTCCGACCCGGTGGCCACAATCTCGTCGATCAGTTCACGCGCGCCCTCGTCATCGCCCATGTCCGCATAGGCCTGCGCCAGGCTCAACCGTGTCTCATTGTCTTCGTCCACCCCGATGGTCGCAGAGGCATCGCCCTCCAGCGGCAAGTCCTCTTCCTGGCCGGCAGCCGGCAAATCGTCGGCTCCCAAATCCAATGCCGGGATGTCACTCCCAGCCGCGTCGCCCCGGGTCTCTTCATCCAGGTTCGGCAGATCGCTGTCGTCGATATCGAATGACAAGTCGTTCAGGTCATCGCTGCGCGCTTCGTCCGTTTCCGAAGACGTCTTCTCCGCAGGCGTCGAAGCCCCCTCATCGAAGGTCTCGTCGAAATCAAAGGCCAGCCCGGAATCGGTCTCTTCTTGTGGCTCGGCGGTGTCCCCGAGATCTTCGGTTTCGGATTCCACATCCGGGAGATCCAGGCCGGAGAAGTCGATTTCGTTCGGCGCTTCGCCGTCACCCGCCGCCTGCGGCTCCACCGCAGCACCCAGACCTCCGACACCCGCCGGAGCGCCCGCAGGTCCAGCGCTGTCATCACTGGCGCCACCGATACGCGATTCCAGCTCCGCCAGATGATTGCGGGTTTCAACATCGTCCGCCGGCAGGCGTTCGCGCAGGGCGGATGCCGCCTCGCGGGCGCCCTCTTCGTCGCCCAGCGCCACGCGCGCCTCGACCAGCTTCAGACGATACTGGGAATTATCCGGATCGCGCTCGATGGCCTGGGTCAGCGTCTCTTCGGCCTGATCATTCATCCCGTAGGCCAGGCAGACATCCACTTCCGCCAGCACGTCGTCCACCGAAGCATCGCCACTGGAGCTCACCACGACAGGCTCACTCACCGACTCCTCCGGCTCGTCCGACTGCTCGCGATCATCGTCCTTGCCCGCGACCGCTCCGGCCGCCAGGCCCGCTGCGGCCCCTCCGGCTACGGCTGCTGCACCGGCGCCGCTCGATCCCACGCCCGCACCATCGATCTCACGCGCTTCGTAGCCGACGGGATCCGCGGCCGCGGCCCGCACACCGCTGTTGTCCGCCCGCGCCGGCATGCCGGCGGTACGCTCTTCAACCACCACCTCGCGCCGACCACCGCGCGCAAAGGCCAACAGCACCAGCAGCAGCAGGATCACCAGTGCAATCGCCATCATCAGCAGCAGCGGATCGTTCATGATCCGCTCGTGCAGCGGCGCATTGCGTTCGGCATCGGCCCGATCGAGCCGTGCCATCAGTTCATTGCGTTCCGCCCGCAGCTGGCTCAGCTGCTCCTCCAGCTCGGCCATATTCTCGCTCGAAAGCTCCGCAAGACGGCCTCGCTCACCCAGTTCCTCGCGCAGTTCTGTAATCTGATCGCGCATCCCCTCCATCTCGGCGCGCTGGGACAGCATGGCTTCCTGGAGCAGATCGGGGGACTCGGCCGCGGCAGCCGCGCCTTCATCCGTCTCCGGCAGGAGTTCTGTCACAATCTCCAGGCGGTCGTCAGCCGCGGCCGCTTCATCGTCCTCGTCCGTAGCGGCCACGGCGTCATCCGCGGCGGCCTCGTCGTCCTCCGCTACCGTCTCATCCTCTTCCGGGACCGCTTCGACTTCCGTCTCGACTTCCGCTGCTTCTTCAGGCTCGGGTTCTTCGCGGGCTGCCGTCACCGTTCCGTCGCGCCAGGCCTGAACCTGCCGCTGCACTTCCTGCCGCGCCTCGGCCGCACTGCGCGACTCAAGCTCCGAACGCGACGGGACGGTCAGTTCGGCACCCGCGCGCAGGCTGTTGATGTTCTGGTCAGAAAACGCGTCGGGGTTGGCCTCCAGGAACGCCACCATCGCCTGATCCGCCATACCGGCCAGACCCGCGCGCTCCACGATGCGATAGAGGGTATCGCCGCTGCGCACGGTGTAGGACTCACCTTCACGCGGCATCGGCGTGTCTTGTCGACGCGGTGCCCCCCGAGCGGTGTCACGCGGGACCGGAGCGGCCGCTCCGGAAGGCATGGTGTCCGGCGGATCGAGCAACAGGGAGACTTCGCGCATCGAGCGCCCACCATCCCAGCGGGCCTCGAGGAGGATGCCCACATAGGGCTCGCGCACCGGCTGACGCGTGGTCAGTACCACCCGACGATCGGACCCCTCACCCTGAACCTGGATGTTCAGGTCGCCCGGCACACTGCCGCGGCTCATGCCTGCGCGCCGGTATTCGTTTTCCGAAGCCTGGCGCACCTGCAGTGAATCACTGGCTGCGGCACCCCCGCGCAGCGGAATCTCCGCCCGCAAGGTCTGGTTCAGATGGGATTGCAGGTTGACCTCACCGAAACTCACCGAATTCGATGATGCCGGTGCAACCAGCAGCAAGAGCAGTAGCCCGAGTAGTAACTTGCGCACGAATCCCCCCTGAATGTGCCGCGCGGCCTGTCATCGCCTGGGGCCATCTTCCTGGCCCCAGCGCCCCCTGGCCGCGTGTTGCCGGGTATGAATTTTCCCGGACTTTTACCGGATTAAATCACAGGTAATCCCGGATCAAAACCTCGGCAATCTGGATTGTGTTCAACGCGGCCCCCTTGCGCACGTTGTCGGACACCACCCAGAGGTCCAGCCCGCGGGGATGCGAGATGTCTTCGCGGATGCGTCCGACGAACACCGCATCCTTGCCGGAACCCTCGGTCACGGCGGTCGGATAGCCCCCGTCCTCGTGCTTGTCCAGCACCGTCACGCCGGGTGCGGCGGACAGGATCTCGCGCGCCTTCTCGGCGCTGATCTTCTCGCGGGTCTCGATGTGCAGGGCCTCGGAATGGCCGTAGAACACCGGGATGCGCACGGCGGTCGGGTTCACCAGGATGGACTCGTCACCCATGATCTTCCGGGTCTCCCAGACCATCTTCATCTCTTCCTTGGTGTAGCCGTTGCCCTGGAAGACGTCGATGTGCGGCAGCGCATTGAATGCGATCTGCTTGGGATAGACATTGCACTCCACCGGGCGGCCGTTCAGCAGCGCCGCCGTCTGGTGGGCCAGTTCCTCGATCGCATCCTTGCCGGTGCCGGAGACGGCCTGGTAGGTGGCGACGTTGATGCGCTCGACGCCGACCGCGTCATGCAGCGGCTTCAGCGCCACCAGCATCTGGATGGTGGAGCAGTTCGGGTTCGCGATGATCCCGTGCTTCTTGTAGCCGGCGACGGCCTCGGGATTGACCTCCGGCACCACCAGCGGGATCTCCGGGTCGTAGCGAAACTGCGAAGTGTTGTCGATCACCACGCAGCCGGCCGCGGCCGCCTTCGGGGCGTACTCCGCGGACACCGAGGCCCCCGGCGAGAACAGCCCGATCTGCACGGTGGAGAAATCGAAGGTGGCCAGATCCTCCACCTCCAGCTCGCGGCGGCCGAAGGCGACCGTCTTGCCGACCGAGCGCGAACTGGCCAGCGCATGCACACGGCCCAGCGGCAGGTCGCGCTCTGCCAGGATGGAGAGCAGGGTCTCGCCGACGGCGCCGGTTGCGCCCACCACGGCCACGTCAAACTTGCGGTCACTCATCGTTCATTCCCGGTTTAAGTTCTATCTTCAAGATATTGATTATGCGTGATACTCGTAGGATGCGTTGAGCGCAGCGAAACGCATCATTGGCTACAACGCCTAGCCCTCCAGCGCAGCCACCAGGGCATCACCCATCCCCTGGGTGCCCACCAGCGTCATGCCCTCACCAAAGATGTCCGGCGTGCGCAGCCCCTGATCCAGCACCCGCCCCACAGCCTGCTCGATGCGCTCGGCCAGGTCATTACGATTCAGGCTGTGGCGCAAGAGCATCGCGACGGACAGCACGGTTGCCATCGGATTGGCCTTGCCCTGCCCGGCGATATCCGGCGCGGAGCCGTGGATCGGCTCGTACAGACCGACCCCCTCGCTGTTCAGCGAGGCCGAGGGCAGCATCCCGATGGACCCGGTCAGCATGGCCGCGGCATCGGACAGGATGTCGCCGAACATGTTGCCAGTCACCATCACGTCGAACTGCTTGGGGTCACGCACCAGCTGCATGGCCGCGTTGTCCACATACATGTGAGACAGCTCGACCTCGGGGAATTCCTTCCCGACGCGCTCGACCACCTCGCGCCACAGCTCCGAGACCTCGAGCACATTGGCCTTGTCCACAGAGCACAGGCGCTTGCCGCGCTTCATCGCGGACTCGAAACCAACCCGCGCGATGCGTTCGATCTCCGATTCGCTGTAGGCGGCGGTATTGAAGCCATAGCGCTCGCCATTGCGCTCCTCGATCCCGCGCGGCTGGCCGAAGTAAATCCCGCCGGTCAGTTCGCGCACGATCAGGATATCCAGCCCGCTGACGACCTCCGGCTTCAGCGTGGAGGCCGAGGCCAGCTGCGGATACAGGATCGCCGGCCGCAGGTTCGCGAACAGGCCCAGATCCGAACGAATACCCAGGAGTCCGCGCTCGGGGCGCAGGTCGCGTTCCAGCGACTCGTACTGCGGGCCGCCGACCGCGCCGAGCAGGATCGCGTCGGCGCGGCGCGCCGCCTCGCGGGTGGCCTCCGGATACGGGTGACCTGCCGCATCGTGCGCCGCGCCCCCGATCAGCCCCTGCTCGATCTCCAGATCCAGGCCGCCGATCTCGCCCACACGCTCCAGCACCTTCAACGCCTCGGCCACGATCTCGGGCCCGATCCCGTCCCCGGGCAATACCAGAATTCGGCTCACAAACCTCTCCTAACCAACTGTTAGCTTTTACTTGTACGATTCCAATAGCACCGTCATTGCGAGGCCCCGCAAGGGGCCGTGGCAACCTCCGGACGGAACCACGACGTTCGTCCCGGCCGACGCCGGGGCCACCCACAGAGATCGCCACGTCGCTGCGCTCCTCGCGATGACGGTGCGCCCCGGCCCCGTCGTTGCGAGGCCCCGCCAGGGGCCGTGGCAACCTCCGGAAGCTGGCAGAGCGCCGGCACATGGATCCGGTGGTTGCGGACGGAGGTTGCTTCGTCGCAATGACGGCACCTCTACCTCGTCATTGCGAGGCCCGTAGGGGCCGTGGCAATCTCCGGGCGAAACCACCGGATCCCGCTACCTGCGCTCGGCCATTGTTTGGGAGATTGCTTCGTCGCAGCGCTCCTCGCAATGACGAGGCTCGGGTTCAGGCCACCCGCGCCATCTCTATCGTTTCTATCGTTGCTCCGCCATCCAGGGCCACTCGCGGCGCTGGCGCTCCTCATAAGCGCGGATGTCATCGGCGTACTGCAGCGTCAGCGCAATGTCATCCAGGCCGTTCAGCAGGCGGTGGCGGCGATCCTCATCGAGCGTGAAACGGAACACGGTACCGTCCGGTGCCGCTACGGTCATCTCTTCCAGGCTCACCTCGACCTGCGCGCCCGGGTTCGCCTCGACCTGATCGAACAGCGCCTGTACCTCGTCCTCGGCCAGCACCACCGGCAGCAGCCCGTTCTTGCAGCTGTTGGAGAAGAAGATATCCGCGAACGACGGCGCGATCACCGCACGAAAACCGAAGTCGGTCAGCGCCCACACCGCGTGCTCGCGCGAGGAGCCACAGCCGAAGTTCTTGCGCGCCAGCAGGATGCTTGCCTGGTCGAACGGCGCCTGGTTGAGCACAAAGTCCGGGTTGATGCGGCGCTGCGAGCTGTCCATACCGGGCTCGCCCGGGTCCAGGTAGCGCCAGTCGTCAAAGGCGTTGGGCCCGAAGCCCGTACGCTTGACCGACTTCAGGTACTGCTTCGGGATGATCGCGTCGGTATCGACATTGGAGCGATCCAGCGGCGCGACAATCCCACGGTGTACGGTAAAGGCCTGCATCGCTTACGCCTCCTTCAGTGCCGACGGTTCGACAAAGTGCCCGGCCACGGCGGCCGCGGCGGCCAGCGCCGGGCTGACCAGATGGGTACGCCCGCCCTGCCCCTGTCGGCCCTCGAAGTTGCGGTTCGAGGTCGAGGCGCAGCGCTCGCCCGGCTCCAGCCGGTCGGCGTTCATCGCCAGGCACATGGAACACCCCGGCTCGCGCCACTCGAAGCCGGCGTCCAGAAAGATCCGGTCCAGCCCTTCCTGCTCCGCCTGCTGCTTCACCAGCCCGGAGCCCGGCACCACCATCGCCAGCTTGATGTTGTCGGCCTTCCTGCGGCCCTTGACCACCTCGGCGGCCGCGCGCAGGTCCTCGATCCGCGAGTTGGTGCAGGAGCCGATGAACACCTTGTCCGGACGAATCTCGGTCATCGGCGTGTTCGGCCGCAGATCCATGTACTCCAGTGCACGCTTCATGCCCTCGGCGCGCACCGGATCGGACTCGGCCGCCGGGTCCGGCACGCGGCCGTCGATCGGCGCCACCATCTCCGGCGAGGTGCCCCAGCTCACCTGCGGGGCAATCTCGGCGGCATCCATCTCCACCACCGCGTCGAACTCGGCATCGGGGTCCGAGACCAGCGTGCGCCAGTAGGCGGCGGCCTGCTCGAACAGATCGCCAGTCGGCGCCTGCGGCTTGCCGCGCACGTACTCGATCGTCTTCTCGTCCACCGCGACCATGCCCGCGCGGGCCCCGGCCTCGATGGACATGTTGCAGATACTCATGCGGCCCTCGACGGACAGGCTGCGGATCGCCGAGCCGGCGAACTCGATCGCGTAGCCGGTGCCGCCGGCGGTGCCGATGCGGCCGATGATCGCCAGCACCACATCCTTGGCGGTCACGCCCGGGCGCAGCTCGCCCTCCACGCGGATCTGCATGGCCCTGGTCTTTTTCTGCCACAGGCACTGCGTGGCCAGCACATGCTCGACCTCGGAGGTGCCAATGCCGAAGGCCAGCGCGCCCAGCGCGCCGTGGGTGGAGGTGTGCGAGTCCCCGCAGACGACCGTCATGCCCGGCAGGGTCGCCCCCTGCTCGGGACCGATCACATGCACGATGCCCTGGCGTACATCGGCCATCGGGAAGAACTTCAGCCCCAGGCTCGTGACGTTGGTCTCCAGCGTCTCCACCTGGGTGCGCGAGACCGGATCCTCGATCCCGCGGTCGCGATTGGCGGTGGGCACGTTATGGTCCGGCACCGCCAGCACGGAATCCCCGCGCCAGGGCTTGCGCCCGGCCAGACGCAGACCCTCGAAGGCCTGCGGGCTGGTTACCTCGTGCACCAGGTGTCGGTCGATGTAGAGCAGCGTCGAGCCATCCGGCTCCTCGCGCACCACATGCGCCTCCCACAGCTTGTCGTACAGTGTCTTGCCTGCCATCACCTGCTCCCGCGGCCACGCCGCGTTCTATCGTTCTTGCGCCCCACCACCGATGATCTACCAGCGCTCCAAAGGCCCGCCCTTGCACCGCGGCGCCACTAGCACCGTCATCGAACAGCGCCGCAACATGCACCGTCATTGCGAGGAGCCGAAGGCGACGCGGCAACCTCCAAAAGCTGGCAGAGCGCCAGTATTGGTATCCGGTGGTTCCGGACGGAGGTTGCCACGGCCCCTGCGGGGCCTCGCAATGACGGTGCCACTGGCCACGCCGCGCAATGACGTCATTTCAGGACGACCGTTTAAGCAGAGTCTGCGGCCGCCCTTCTATTCTTTCAAATCCGATTTATTATCTTTACCATTCCATTTCGTTATGGATTGGCGATCCGGCGCCGCATCAATCAGCCGGTCATTATCCCACGGAGGCGTTAGATGCGTCCGGAACAGCTCAGCATCGAGTCCCTGCAGGCCTTCGTGGCGGTGGTCGATACCGGCGCCTTCTCCGCCGCGGCCGAGCGGCTGCACCTGACCCAGCCGGCGATCAGCAAGCGCATCCAGTCGCTGGAGACGACCCTGCAACGGCCCCTGTTCGAGCGCCAGGGGCGCCGCGTACGACCCACCGAGGTCGCCGAGCGCCTGCTGCCCGAGGCCCGCGAGATCCTGGCCCGCCTGCACGCGATCGAGCAGCAGGTGGCCGACCTCGACCAGGTCGTGCGTGGCCGCATCCGCCTGGCCACCTCGCACCACATCGCCCTGCACCGCCTGCCCGCCCCGCTGGCCCGCCTGCGCACCCGCTACCCTGAGCTGGAGCTGGAACTCGCGTTCATGGATTCCGAGGCCGGCATCGAGGCGGTGATGCACGGCGACGCCGATCTGGCCCTGGCCACCCTGCCTGACGACCTGCCGAAGGGCTCGGAGGCCCAAGCCGTCTGGACCGATGACCTGGTCCCGATGATCGCCCGCGGCCGCGCCCAGGATGCCCCGCTGGAGACACTGCAACGGCTGCATGACTGGCCGGCGATCCTTCCGCCGGTGGGCTCCACCACCCGCCGCCAGATCGACCACGCGCTGGCCGCAGAGGGCCTGCACCCCGCCGCGGCACAGGAAAGCCCGTACCTGGAGGTCATCCGCATGATGATCGCCGCCGGCCTCGGCATCGGCTTCCTCCCCCGCACCATGGCCACCGCCGAGCTGGCCATCCTCGAATGGCCCGCCCCGCCCATCGCCCGCCAGCTCGGCTGGGTCCGCCACGCGGACCGCTACCGCTCGCGAACCCTCGAGGCGGTCATCGAGGAATTGCAGTAACCGGAACCATGCGTGGGGCCACCCTTTCAGGCCCGAGCAGGTACCCGAGGGAGCAGGGAGGAGATCATCCAGGTGGCGAAGATGAACAGCGTGGAGGCGATCAGCGCGCCCTCCAGGCCCCAGACCATGAAGATGGCACCGGAGGCGACGGTGCCGATCAGACGCCCACCGGCGTTGGCCATGTAGTAGAAGCCGACCTTCATCGCGACCCGGTCGGTCTCCGCATAGTCGAGGATCAGGAACGAGTGCACGGCGGAGTTGATCGCAAACACCACGCCGAACACGCCCAGCCCGACCATCAGTACCCAGGCCGGGTCCAGCCCCGTCTCCAGGCCGATCACGATGCCGATGGGCAGCAGCATCAGGATGAAGGCCCAGAGCCGCGCGGTCAGCCCGGTCGGGTGCAGCCCGCCGCGGCCCAGCAGGCGCGGCACCGACGCCTGCACGATCCCGTAACCGATCACCCACAGCGCCAGAAACGCCCCCACCTGCATGTGGTTCCAGTCCAGCGTCGCGCTGAGGAATACCGGCAAGGCGACCACGAACCAGACATCGCGCGCGCCAAACAGGAAGAATCGCGCCGCCGAGAGCACGTTGATCGCGGCGGAGTTGGAGAACATCTGGGTGAATTTAGGCTTGCCGCCGACCTTGCCCAGCCCGCGGGGCAGGCCGACGATGGAGAACAGCATCACCACGGCCAGCATCCCGGCCAGGATGACCAGCGCCATCTGGAACCCGACCGAGTACAGCAGCGCGCCGCCAACGAAGAAGCCCACCCCCTTCAGCGCGTTCTTCGAGCCGGTGAGCACCGCGACCCAGCGAAACAGCCGCCCCTCTCCGTCGCCGGCGACCAGCTTCACCCCGGACTTCGCACTCATCTTGTTCAGGTCCTTGGCGATGCCCGACAGCGCCTGCGCGAACATCACGTAGGCCACGCCCAACCAGGCCTCGGGCACCGTGAGCATCAGCAGTGCGGCGACCTGCAGCAGGGTCCCGGCGATCATCGTTGTGTTCACCCCCAGCCGCGCGGCCAGCCAGCCGCCGGTCAGGTTGGTGATCACCCCGAACAGCTCGTAGAACAGGAACAGGAACGCGATCTCCAGCGGGCTGTAGCCCAGCTGGTGGAAGAACAGCACGACCAGCATGCGAATCGCACCGTCAGTGACGGTGAACGCCCAGTAGTTCGCGGTGATGCGCGCGTAGGCGCCCAGACCGAGGGTTGACGGGGTACCTGGGTCCGGCTGCTCGAACGCTCTGCTCATCCTGATCTCGGACACCTCGTTATCATCCGCCGATTGGCCTGGCCCCCTCGGGGCCGGACCACACCCCCATGGCACGGTCCCGCGAAAACGCGTGCAGGATACCGAACCTCTGTGACGCCGCGTTGCAGAGTGTTTAATTCAGTACAACGATCGCCGCGTTCAGGTAGATCGCAAAGCCCACCCACAGCAGGTACGGCACCAGCAGCGCGCTCGCGATCCGGTCGTGGCGCCAGAAGGCGATCAGGGTCGCGAGGATCAGGGGCCACAGCATCAGGATCTCGACCAATGCCAGATCGGGCCGTTGCATGCCGAAGAACAGCACGGACCAGCCAAGGTTCAGCACCAGCTGGGCGAGGAACAGCCCCATCGCGACCGGAGCCCCCGCGAAGCCCACACGACGCCATACGCGCCAGGCGGCCACGGCCATCAGTGCAAACAAGACGGTCCAGACCGGCCCGAATAGGGCATCGGGTGGATTCAGCTCGGGTCGCTCCAGCGTCTGGTACCAGTCCTGCACTGACAGGCTGGTCGCATACCCGCCCGCGGAGGCCACCAGGAACATCAGGGCCACCCAGCCCACCAGTCCGACCCCATCCCTTGTATTGATCATCGACCCTCCTCTCCCGCGCGTCCCGTACCCTTGCTTGTAGACGCCGGCCCAGCGTATTTGAACCGGAATCAGCAAAATGAACGAGGTTCATGCGCGATTCAGCGGCTTGCGGCACACTCGCAGCATAACGTGATCCCGTTCACCCATTTCGAGCCGCGTGCATGCCCAAGCTGTCCACCGTGATCACCCTGGTCCTGTTCCTCCTGGCGGGCGGTGTGCTCGCCTGGCTCTTTTGGGGCCCGGATGACGAACAGGCCTCTTCCTCGCGCGCGGGTGGCGGCGAGACACGGCCCGTGGCCGTCGCGGTGGCCACCGTGCAACAACAGGATCTGGTCGAGCGCCGCCGATTCACCGGCAGCATCGAGGGCGCCGACCGTATCGTGATTACGCCGCGCGTCGGGGGCCGTGTGGGCGAAGTCTTCGTCAACCTGGGCGACCGAGTCGAACCGGGCGATCCCCTGCTGCAACTGGATACCGAGGAATTCGAGCAGGACGTCACGCAGGCCGAGGCCGAGCTGGAAGTGGCCGAAGCCAGCCTGGCGGAGGCCGTCGCCAGCCGTAACGCCGCCCAGCGCGACCTGCAGCGCACCCGCGAATTGCGTGACCAGGGGATCGCCTCGCGCTCGGAGCTGGAGGCCGCCGAGACCGAACTCGCGCTGGCACAGACACGCGTGGCCCTTGCCGAGTCCCAGATTCGACAACGCCGCTCTGCCCTGCGCACCCGCGAAATCCAGCTGGGCTACACGCGTATCGACGCCGACCCGGGCAGCACCACCCGCTGGGTGGCCGAACGCCTGGTTGACCCCGGCTCGGTGATCAGCGCCAACGAACCCGCGCTGGCACTCGTCACACTGCAGCCGGTCCGCGCGATTCTGGCAGTCACCGAAGCGGACTATTCGCGGATCTCGCGCGGCCAGGAAGCGACCGTGCGCACCTCCTCGTACCCCGACGCGTTATTCGAAGGCACCATCACACGGATCTCCCCCGAGTTTCGCCCGGGTTCGCGCCAGGCACGAATCGAGGTCGAAGTACCGAACGACGATGAACGCCTGCGGCCCGGGATGTTTGTCGAAACCGCGATCACTCTCGGCCAGCGCTCGGACACGCTGGCGATACCGCGGGACGCCATCATCCAGCGCGAGGCGGGTCCCACCCTGTTCAGCGTAGACCGTAGCGGCGAACGGCCAGAGGCGCGCCGCCACATGGCCGTTACCGGCGTGCGTGACGGCAACTGGATCGAGCTATTGGAACCCGAGTTGCCCGAGGGCACCGAGGTGGTGGTGCTGGGGCAACACCTGCTCGCCGATGGCACCCCGCTGCGCCTGACCGATCCGCGCAGTGTGCCCGGCGCGGACTTCGCCCCGGACCTGTCGGAGACCGAAGAGCCGTGAATCCGGCTCGACTTACCGTCCACCGCCCCGTGCTGACCAGCATGGTGGCCCTGATCGTGGTGATCCTGGGCCTGACCGCGCTGACCCGCCTCCCGGTCGACCTACTGCCCGACATCACCTATCCGGTGGTCACGGTGATGACCTCCTACCCCAACGCCGGGGCCGAGGAGGTCGAGCAACTGGTGACACGCCCGGTGGAACAGGCAGCGGCCGCGATCACCGGGGCCCAGGAGATCCGGTCCACTTCGGCCGAAGGCAACAGCAATGTGCGCGTCAACTTTGCCTGGGGCACGGATATCCGCCAGGCCGTTGATGACCTGCGCGATCGTCTGGCGCGTATTGAAGGTCAGCTGCCGGATGGGGCGGATCGCCCCCTGGTGCGCCAGTTCGACACCCAGGACTCGCCCATCATGCGCCTGGGCGTCGGCTCGCAGCTCGATGCCATTCACCTGCGCACCCTGATTGACAACCGCATTGCGCCACGCCTGGAGCGCATCCCCGGCGTGGCTGCGGTGGATACGTTTGGCGGGCTCGAACGCGAGGTCCGCGTGGAGGTCGATCCAGACCGGATACAGGCGATCGACCTGGGGCTGGACGACCTGCGCAACCGCATCCGCGATGCCAACGTGATCACTCCGGGTGGCCCGATCATGGACGGTCGCCGTGAATACCGGCTGCGTACACCGGCCGAGTTCCGCTCGGTGGGCGAGATACGCGATACCGTGGTTCAGCGCAGCGAGGACGGCGTCACCTACCTGCATCAGGTCGCCGAGGTCCGCGATACCCACCAGCGCGTCACCCGTCGTTTCCGAGTCAACCAGGAAGAAGGCGTCCAGCTGGCCGTGCGCAAACTGGCGGACGCCAATACAGTGGAGGTCTCCGAAGCGGTCCACGCCGAACTGGTCCGTCTCAACCGCGACTTCCCGCAGATCGACATCCGCGCCGTCACGGACGAGGCGGGATTCATCCGCAGCTCCATTACCAATGTCGGGCAGTCCATCCTCTACGGGAGCGCGCTGGCCGTCCTGGTGCTGCTCGTCTTCCTGCGCAATATCCGTTACACGCTGGTGGCGGCCACCGCGATTCCTCTGGCGGTCATCTCAACCTTCGGGCTGGTCTACTTTGGTGGACACTCGCTCAACCTGATGACCATGGGCGGGATCGCATTGGGTGTGGGCCTGATGGTCGACAACGCGATCGTGGTGATCGAGAGCATCGCCCGAAGGCGAGAGGAACACGCGGAGCAAAGCGCGGTCGAGGCGGCTGTCAGTGGTACCGGGCGCGTGGCGCCCGCGATCATCGCCAGTACGCTGACCACCGTCGCCATCTTTCTGCCGTTGTTCTTCGCCCAGGAACTGGCCGGGCAGCTGTTCAAACCACTTGCCGCCGTAGTCGCCTTCGCGCTGGCCGCCTCGCTGATCGTGGCCCTCACCGTGGTGCCGATGCTGATGGCGCGTGCCCCGATGCCGAAGCGCGACACCAGCGCCCTCGCCCGCATGGAACAGCGCTATCAGGGGCTGCTGCGCGGCACCCTGGCGCATCCCTGGATGGTGATCGGGATCAGTGCCTTGCTGATGGTCATCGCACTGGCCGGGCTGCGCGGCGTCGGCACCGAGTTTCTGCCCGCCACCGACGAGGGTGAATTGCGCGTGCATGTCTCCATGGAACCGGGGACACCACTCGACGAGCTGTATTCCACCATGGCCAGCCTGGAAGAGGTGATTCGCGACGAGGTGCCGGAGCTGCAGAACCTGGTGTCCAGCTCTGGCGCCTCTGCCTTCCGAGCGTCGTCGCCCGCGTCCGGCAACATGCGCGTAATGGTCGGTTCGCGCGACAGTCGCAGCCGTTCTTCCGAGGAGATTGCCGCTGCCCTGCGCGAGGCCCTGGGCACCCCGCCGGGAACGGAGATCCGTGTCCGCGCATCCAGTGGCATCTTCTTCCGCGGATTCGGGCGTGGCGATGACGAGGAACGCCTGTCGGTCGAGGTGCGCGGCTTCGAGCTGTCGACCATGAATGCGGTGCTCGAACGGTTCGAGGAGGCGCTGGCCGATGTCCCCGGTATTACGGATACGCGGGTGGGGACCGATGGCGGCCAGCCCGAATTCGCCACCCGTATCCATCGTGACCGCGCCGCCGACCTCGGCGTGGATGTGCGTACTATTGCCCAGACGCTGGAGACCGCGCTGGGCGGCTCCAGCGCCGGGCAGTTGCGCGCGGGAGGCGACGAGACCCGCATCTGGGTGCAGCTGCGCGACGCGGACCAGAGCTCGCTGGACGACCTGCTCAACCTGACCGTGCGCAGCGAGGACGGCGAACGCGTCGCCTTGCGCAGCCTGATTTCCTTCGACACCGAGATCGGGCCCGACAGCATCGAACGACGTGAACAGGCCCGCGTACGGACGCTGTTCATTAATCTGGGCGACCGCTCGCTGGGTGAAGTCGCGGCCTCGGTCCGCGAGGCCCTGGCCGACATCCCGCTGCCCGAGGAGATCGACTACTCCGTCACGGGCGACATCGAAGAACAGGAAGCCGCCTTCTCGGAGCTGCTGCTGGGTACGATGCTGGCTACCTTGCTGGTGTACATGGTCATGGCCAGCCTGTACGAATCCCTGCGCGATCCCCTGATCGTGATGTTCTCGATCCCGCTCGCGATCATCGGGGTCACCGGCGCGCTGATCGTCACCGACACCACGCTCAACGTGCAGTCGTTGATCGGGGTCCTGCTGCTGGTCGGCATTGTGGTGAACAATGCGATTCTGCTGGTGGACCGCATGGCCCGGCGACACCGCGACGACGGCATGGACCTGCACGGGGCCGTCGTGGCCGCCGCCGGCGAGCGTCTGCGACCCATCCTGATGACCACGCTGACCACGATACTGGCCCTCTCGCCCCTGGCCATCGGCATGGGCGACGGTGGCGAGGCCCAGGCGCCAATGGCGCGGGTAGTGATCGGCGGGCTGCTGTCGTCTACCCTGATCACCCTGGTGCTGATCCCGACGCTCTACCTGCTGTTCCACCGTCGCGGCGAGCGCCCGCAGCCCGTCTACCGAGCCGGAACCGAAGATGCCTAGCCCGTACCGAGTCGCCCTGCCACTGCTGGCTTCGCTCGCCCTGGCCATTCCCGCCACGGCAGAGGAAGACGAGCCGACCGGCAACGGGTTGCGCCTTTCACTGCCGGCCGAGCAGCTGATGGCGATCGATCCGTTCGCCCGCGAACCGGTCGGTGAGGAGACACTCTCGCTGGAAGAAGCCGTGGCGCGGGCACTGGAAGGCAACCGTGGCCTGCGCGCCGAACGCCTGCAAACCGCGATCGCGGGTACCTTCGAGGCACAGGAGCGCGCTGTATTCGACCCCGAGCTGTTCGCCGAGGTCGAGGTCAGCCGGGACCAGAGCGTGCGCCTGCTGGAGGAGGCCGAAGAAGATACCGACGAGGTCACCTCGACCCAGCGCTTCGGCGAGGCGGGGATTCGTCAGTCGCTCCCGACGGGTACCGACCTGAGCCTGTCCGTGCGCAGCCAGCGAGCCAGCAGCTCGCGCGTCGACCAGACCCAGTTCTCCTCGCGCGCCGGCCTGACGCTGACGCAAGCCCTTTTGCGCGGGGGCCGGATCGAGTCCAATCTCGTGCGCCTGCAGCAGGCCGGGCTGGACGTCGAGGCCACGGAGTACGAGGTGCGCGCTTTCGTCGAGCAGCTGATCACCGACGTCGAGACCGCCTACTGGGGCCTGGTGCTCGCCGGCGAGCAGATCGAAATCTTCGAGGAGGCCCTGGCGGTCGCCAGCCAGCAACTGGACGAGACACAACGCCGCATCGATGCCGGTGATCGGCCGGAGACCGAGGCCGTATCCGCACGCGCCGAGGTCGCCCTGCGTCGCCAGGGGCTGATCGATGCCCGCAGCGAGCGCGCCCGCGCCCAGGACACCCTGGCGCGCCTGCTCCAGGGCGACGGGGGCCTGTGGGACACGCGGCTGCTGACCAGCTCCGAACCGGCGCTGGACCGTTACGAGATCGAGCCGCTCGATACCTATGTGGCACTGGCGCGCGATCACCGCGCGGACTTGAACGAGACCCGCCTGCGGGTTCAGCGCGACGAGCTGGAGGTCATCCGCACCCGCAACGGACTGCTCCCCCGGCTGGACTTCTTCGTCACGCTGGGGCAATCGGGCTATGCGGACAGCTTCGGGCGTACCTTCCGCGACACCCAGGGCGACGGCTACGACCTCGCCGCGGGGCTGCGCTTCGAGATGCCGATCGGCAACCGTGCCGCAGAGGCGGAGCACACGCGCGCTCGCCTCACACGGCAGCAGATCGCCGAGACCCTGGCCAATCTGGAACAGCTTGCGATCGAAGACGTGCGCTCGGTCTGGTTCGACGCCGCCCGCGTGCGCGAGCAGATCCGCGCGCAGGAAGAGACCATCGAGTTGCAGGAGGAACTCCTGCGAGTCGAACAGACCCGATTCCGGGTCGGAGCCGGCACAGCACTGGCCGTGGCGCAGGCCCAGCGCGACCTGCTCGAGAGCCGTCTCCGCCTGACCGAGACCGTGGTGAGCTTTCGCCAGTTAACCACCGAACTCCTGAACGCGAGCGGTACGCTGCTGCTGCACCGCGGCATCGACGCGCCAGGCTCCGAACGCGTGGACCTGCGCATGTGATTCCGGGTTAGCGCTTTACCCGAGCCCCTATCCCCGGGCCAGACGCCGATTCAGGGCCCAGACCGACAGTGGTGCAAAGATCACCGCGATCGCTGCAGCCCAGACAAGGGTCCACAAAGCGGGCTCCAGCGCGTCGCCTCCGCTCAACAGGGCGCGCGAGGCGTCCGCGAGCAACGAGACGGGGTTGGCCTGCACGAAGGGCTGCAGCACGGTGGGCATGGTATCCAGCGGTACAAAGGCGGTGGAGACGAACGTCACCGGGAACAACGCCGTAAAACCGAACAGCTGCACATGTTCGGGGTCGCGTGACAGAACACCCACCAGGACCATGATCCACGATGCGGCCGAGGCGAAGACCAGCACCAGCGCCACCATCGCCAGCACCTCCCAGACCGAGGTCTCGATCCGGAAACCCAGCAACACCCCCACGATCAGCAACAACGCGATGCAAAGGGCCTGCTTCAGCAGATCGGCCAGGATGCGCCCCGCCAGCGGCGCCCAGCGCGGAATGGGCAGGGCCCGAAAACGGTCGAACACCCCGCGTGTGAGATCCGTATTCAGACCATGCCCGACATACACGGTGACAAACAGCATGTTCATCGCGATCACGCCCGGCAGCACGAACGGCAGATAGGCTTCGGTCGAGCCGGCCACTGCCCCGCCAAACACGTACAGGAACAGCACCAGAAACAGGATCGGCTGGATGGAATAATCCCCCAGCTCCCAGGGATTGCGACGCACCTGCACGAGACTGCGCCAGGCCAGCGCCAGCGTCTGGTCCAGTGCCTTCATGCGCCCTCCTCTGTCGTCTCGGACGTGACCTCGGCCGCATGCCCGGTCAGCGCCAGAAAGACATCGTCCAGGCTCGCAGTGCGCAGACCGAGTTCGACCACCTCGATCCCCGCCTGATCCAGGGCCCGAAGCACCTTCGGCACAACGCTACTGCTCGTCACGGCGACACTCAGGGTGTTGTCCCGCGCCTGCGGGCCCTCCCCGACGATACGTGCAATCGCCTCGGTCGCATCATCGAGTCGGGCCGAGTCCGCCACCACCACGAACAGCGAGCGGCCACCCACACGTTCCTTCAATTCCGACGAGGTCCCCTCGGCAATGATCCGCCCACGGTCCAGCACCACGATCCGATCCGCCAGGGCGTCCGCTTCGTCCAGATACTGGGTCGTCAGCAGCACGGTGGTGCCTTGCTCCCGCAGTTCCGCCACCAGGCGCCACAGGTCGCGGCGCGCCCGCGGGTCCAGCCCCGTGGTCGGCTCGTCGAGAAAGAGGATGGCGGGGTTCCCGACCAGGCTGGCCGCCAGATCAAGCCGGCGGCGCATGCCACCGGAATAGGTCTGTGCCGGACGGTTCGCCGCATCGCAAAGGTCAAACTGGGCCAGCAACTCGTCCGTGCGACGGCGCGCGTCGCGACGGCCCAGACCCAGCAATCGTGAAATCAACAACAGGTTTTCGCGCCCGGTCAGCTTCTCGTCGACCGAGGCGTACTGCCCGGTCAGCCCGATGATCTCGCGCACGTGCGCCGCCTCGCGGACGACATCGAAGCCGCCCACCTCGGCTGTTCCCGCATCCGGACTGATCAGGGTGGACAGCATGCGCACGATGGTGGTCTTGCCGGCACCATTCGGCCCCAGAAGACCGAGGATGCTCCCGCTCGGGACTTCCAGATCGACACCATCGACCGCGCGGGTGCCGTTATAACCGCGCACCAGCCCCTGCAAACGAATCGCGATATCCATCGGCGTAGCATTCACCGCACACGCCGATGGTGCAACCGACAGCGGCTACAAATGCCGACTGAATAACCCGTGCCGGGCGGCACCCAGGAGGTCCCGCCAGGCAAGGGCCGGCAGCTTCACCAGGGTCTCGTGATCGCCACCCTCGAGATATACATCCCCCTCGGTGGGGGCATGTTCGTCCAGCATCGCCTCCAGGCCGTAGGGCTCGGCCAGCGCCGGGATCGCGCCCAGTGCACAATCCGGGAAGAGTTCCGCCACCTCCCTTTCGGTGGCCAGCCCGACGTGTTCGCCAATCAGGTGGTGGAGCTGCCCGAAGTGCAGGCGCCGCGACGACGGGAGGATCGCCAGCATGTAATGGCCGGCATCCTCCACCAGCACGGCCTTCGCCAGCCGATCACCGGGCACGTGCGCGGCCTCTGCCGTTCGGGTGGCACTGCTGGAATACGGGTGCCGAACCAGTTCATAAGCGACACCCTGTGCCGCCAGATAGTCACTCAGGGTTCTCGCGATGCCCATGCTGCGGCCCTCTTGCCGTCCCTACCCCGGACTATAGACCCACTCTGCCCGCACGGTGCCTCGATTCCCCGCTACCCCGTCAACCGACAATCGGCACAACACTCCCTGTCCTACAATACCCCGATGACGGACTTCTCCATACTCGATCTCGCACCGATCACCGCGGGGTCGGACGCAGGGCAGGCCCTGCACAACACCCTCGACCTGGCCCGACGGGCGGACGAACTGGGATTCACGCGATACTGGCTCGCCGAGCACCACAACATGCCGGGGATCGCCAGTGCGGCGACTGCTGTGGTGATCGGCCAGGTCGCGGCCGCCACTGCGCGCATCCGCGTGGGTGCAGGCGGCATCATGCTGCCCAACCACGCGCCGCTGATCGTCGCCGAGCAGTTCGGGACACTGGATGCCCTGTTTCCCGGTCGGATCGACCTCGGGCTTGGCCGTGCACCGGGGACAGACCCGGCCACGGCCCGCGCCCTGCGCCGCAGCGCGGAGAGCAACCCCAACCAGTTCCCACGCGATGTGGTGGAGCTGCAGGGCTACCTGGCGGACCCCGCTCCGGACCAGGCCATTCGGGCGATACCCGGCGCCGGTTCGCATGTTCCGGTCTGGATCCTCGGATCGAGCCTGTTCGGGGCCCAGCTTGCGGCGCACCTGGGGCTGCCCTACGCCTTTGCCTCGCATTTCGCCCCGGGTCAGCTGCATGACGCGATCGCGATCTACCGCCGCGAGTTCCGGCCCTCCCCGGACCTGGATGCGCCCTACGTGATGGCCGGCTACAACGTCTATGTGGCCGACACCGATACCGACGCGCAGACGCTGGCCAGTTCCATGGAGCAGGCCTTCATCAGCCTGCGCCGCGGCCGACCCGAACCGATCCAGCCCCCGATCCCGTACTATCGCGAACAGCTCGACCGGGCTGAACGGGCGATTGTCGAACAGACCATGGCCTGCTCCGCGATCGGGGCACCCGACACCGTCGAGCGGGAGATGCGCCGCTTCCTTGAAGCCACGCAGGTTGATGAGCTGATCCTGACCACCACGACCTTTGATCACGACGCCCGTCGTCGCTCCCTGGAGCTCACCGCCCAGGTCTGCGACCGCCTGTCACCCCCCTGAGGGCAGCGTTTGCGCGAACGGGCTTGGCAAGGGGCGCCTGGCACAGGATCATTCGCCCTTTCGAACATGCACGAGGGCGGGCGATGTCATACCTGAAGGATTTTCCGAACCAGGAAGGTTATTTCGGCGAGTTCGGGGGTGCGTTCCTGCCTCCCGAACTGGAACCGCATTTTGCCGAGATCAACCGCGCCTACCTGACGCTCGCCCGCTCGGCCGACTTCCTGAACGAGCTGCGCTACATCCGCAAGCACTACCAGGGCCGACCCACCCCGGTGTACTACGCGCACAATCTGAGCCGCGAGGCTGGCGCGCATATCTATCTCAAGCGCGAGGACCTGAACCATTCCGGTGCGCACAAGCTGAACCACTGCATGGGCGAGGCCCTGCTCGCCAAGCACATGGGCAAGCGCAAGCTGATCGCGGAGACCGGCGCCGGCCAGCACGGCGTCGCGCTGGCCACGGCAGCTGCGTACTTCGGCATGGACTGCGAGATCCACATGGGCGAGATCGACATCGCCAAGGAAGCGCCCAACGTCACCCGCATGAAGCTGATGGGCGCACAGGTCGTGCCGGTCTCCTTCGGCGGCCGTTCGCTCAAGGAGGCCGTGGACTCGGCCTTCCAGTCCTACCTGTCGCAGGCCGATGAGGCCCTGTTCGCGATCGGCTCCGTGGTAGGCCCGCACCCATTTCCGCTGATGGTGCGCAACTTCCAGTCCGTGGTTGGCATCGAGGCGCGCGAGCAGTTCATGGAGATGACCGGCGGCGAGCTGCCCGATCATGTGGTCGCCTGTGTTGGAGGCGGCTCCAATGCGATGGGCATGTTTGCCGGCTTCATCGAGGACGCCGGCGTCCAGCTGAACGGCGTCGAGCCACTCGGACGCGGCACGAAGCTGGGCGAGCACTCCGCTACGATGACCTACGGCAAGCCCGGCATGATCCACGGCTTCAAGTGCATGCTGCTGGCCGACGAGGAAGGCAATCCGGCCCCGGTCCACTCCATCGCCTCGGGGCTGGACTACCCCGGCGTGGGCCCGGAGCACTCCTACCTGAAGACCATCGAACGCGTGGCCTACCATGCGATCAGCGACGACGAGACGCTGGAGGCCTTCTACCGCCTGTCGCGTGCCGAGGGCATCATCCCGGCGCTGGAGAGCGCCCATGCCGTGGCCTGGGCGATGAAGTACGGCCGCGAGAACCCCGGCGTTACGATCCTCGCCAACCTGTCCGGCCGGGGCGACAAGGACATCGACTACGTCGCCCGCGAATTCGGCCACGGCGACTAACACCTCGGGAACTCCCTGCCAGGGCCTGGGTATCTAACACCCAACAGGCTTTGACGGAATGGTGTGATGGCGGGTGGCTGGTCCAAAGACGGCGCGGAACAGGAACAGATCGACGACACCGTCGAGGACGCACTGGCGCGCGTGCGCAGCCAACTCCCCGAGGGCGAGAGCCTGGAGGCGTGCGAGGAATGCGGGGCCACAATCCCCGAGGCCCGCCGCCTTGCCCTGCCCGGCGTACGCCTGTGCGTCCCCTGCCAGGAGGCGCATGACGAGACGGACGCGGCCTTCAGCCCCTACAACCGGCGCGCCTCCAAGGACAGCCAGTTGCGCTGAACCCTGCCGTACCCCGCGGCCACTGCGCAGAGGTCGATGGCGATGGCCCGTACCCTGTACATCACCCACCCCGCCTGCCGGCTCCACGATGCCGGACCCGGACACCCGGAATGCCCGCAGCGACTGGCCGCGATCGATGCCGCGCTGCAAAACCTCAATGGACTGGAGCGCATCGAGGACCCGCCGGCGGCCACGGACGAGGACCTATTGCGCGCCCACTCCCGTACCCATGTAGACGCGATCCACGCGGCCCAACCCGACCCGGGCGTTCGCGTTGCCGTGGACCCCGACACGCACATCAACGAGCATTCCATTCGCGCCGCGCACCATGCGGCGGGAGCCACAATCGAGGGTACCCGCCGCGTCCTCGAGGGCGAGGCCCGTAATGTCTTCTGTGCAGTTCGGCCCCCGGGACACCACGCTGAGCGGGACCGGGCAATGGGCTTTTGCCTGTTCAACAACGTGGCAATCGCGGCACGCTGGGCCCTGGACGTACACGGCCTGAGCCGTGTCGCAATCGCGGACTTCGACGTCCATCACGGCAACGGGACCGAAGACATCGTTCGCGATGATCCCCGGGCGCTGTTCTGTTCCAGCTTCCAGCATCCGTTCTATCCGGACCGGCCGCTGTCCCGGCGCGAACACCTGGTCCATACCCCACTCGCGGCGGGTACAGACGGCCCCGCCTTTCGCGCGGCGATCGAGCGCGACTGGCTGCCCGCCCTGGAACGATTCCGGCCGGAGTTGATCCTGATATCAGCCGGGTTCGATGGCCACCGGGACGACCCGCTCGCCGGGCTCAATCTGCTCGAGAGCGACTTCGAGTGGGTCACGCGCCAGCTGATGGCGATTGCCGAGCGGCACGCGACCGGCCGTCTGGTCTCGGTGCTGGAGGGTGGCTACGATCTCGCGGCGCTGGCGCGCAGCGTACGCAGCCATGTGCATGCGCTGACGGAAAACACGTAACCACCCCATGGGTGCGCTACCCTGCGCCCATGAACCTGCGCAGCCACCCCCTCCTGGTCGGCCTGATGTTCCAGGCCGCCCTGATCCCCCTGGCATTCTTCCTGGCCGCAATCGCCGGGGTTCCGCTGGGCGAGCACCTGCACTGGGATCCGAATCATGCGCTGATCGGCGTGATCGCGGTGCTGCCGATGCTGGCGATGCTGGGGCTCATCGCGCATTTCGGCGGGTCCGCCTACGACACCCTTTCCGGACAGGTGCGCGATTTCATCGCGCGACTGTTCGGAAGCGCCTGGCCAGGGGCCATCCTGCTGATTTCGTTGCTGGCCGGACTCGGCGAAGAGCTCCTGGTTCGCGGTGTCCTGCAGACCTGGCTCGACACCCACCTGCCGGCGTTCCTGGCGATCCTGATCGCCGCGGTGGTCTTCGGCCTCGCCCATGCGATCACGCGGCTCTATTTCGTCTTTGCCACGGCCATCGGGCTTTATCTGGGGCTCGTCTATTACCTGACGGGCAACCTGCTGGTGGTCATCATCACCCACGCGCTGTACGACTGGATCGTGATCCACTGGTACCGGCGCAAGCTCTGACGCCCACTTGCGAAGCGCACGAGGCATTTCCATACTCGACGGATGGTCACCCTTCAGGGGCGCCGCCGTGAACCGACTCCACCGGGGCGATTTTCTGTTACTGCTGGCGCTGCTCGTCCCGCTCTGGGCCGGTGGCCACCTGGCGCCCATCATCTGGGAGCGCGACGAGGTCATCCGCTGGCTGACGCAGGTCTCCGGGGTACTCGCCCTCACCTGCATGCTGCTGGCCGGCATCCTGAGCATCCGGCTACCGCACAGCGACCGCCCGTTCGGCGGGCTGATCGACCTCTGGAGACGCCACCACGCCCTGGGCGCCGCCGCCCTGCTCCTCGCGATCGTGCACGTCTGGCTCGTCGCCGCCGGGGGGATGGGACACTCGGTGGCATCCGCCGTTCACCGCCTGTTCCCGGGCCCCGATCACTGGGCCATCCTGGCCGGATGGGGCGCACTGGTCGTGCTAGTCATCGTGCTGGCCCCGACCTTCAAGTTCTTTGGCGAGCCCGGGTACGCCCGCTGGAAACGCCTGCATGTGCTGTCCGGCCTCGCGCTTCTGCTGGGGGTTGTCCATGCCTGGCCGCTGGCGCAGGCGACCTGGCCCTGGTGGCTGCTCGGGATCCTGGCTCTGGCCGCCTACCTGTGGCGCAAGCTGCTCTCGCCCCGCATCGGACGGCATGACTACCGGGTCGACGGAGTCGAGCGGCTGACCCCGACCATGGTCGAGCTGCGTCTGCGTCCCGAAGGAGAGCCGCTGGCGCATCAACCGGCCCAGTTTGTTTATCTGACGCCGCTCGACCCGGGACTGGCCAACGGCCAGGGCGAAGAACACCCCTTTACCATCGCCTCCGCACCCGGGGAGGAATACCTGAGGATTGGAATCAAGGGCCTGGGCGATGGATCGCGCGCGTTGCAGACGGTCGCCAAGGGTAGCCCGGTCCAGGTCGAGGGCCCGTACGGCACCTTCCTGCAGGGGCATGACCGCAAGCGGCCGGCCGTCTGGCTGGGCGCGGGAGTCGGCATTACCCCCTTTGTGTCTGCGGTACGCGCGCTGGCGCACGAAGGACGTTCGGCCAACCCTCCCGTGCACCTGTTCCAACTGGCCGATCGCCGGGAAGCAGCGGCCTACCATGACGAACTCGAGCGTCTCGCCAACACGATCGAGGATCTGGACCTGACATTGCACCTGCGCGAACGGGACGGCCTGCTCAGCGCCGATTTCCTGCGGCAGCACTGTGCGGATTTCGCATCCGCCGAGTTCTGGATCTGTGGTCCGGGGGTTGTCGATCGTTACGTCCGCGGACTCCTGCATGCCGAAGGCGTGCCGAACGCGCGCATCCACTCCGAGGCCTTCCATCTGCTGTGAGAACGCCATGACACGAACCGGCCAGACTCTCTACACGCTCCTAGTCGCGTTCATCGCGAGCCTGCTGACCCTCCTGGCCGTGCACCTGCTGGGCCCGGACACCACCCCACCGGTTGTGGAGGGTGACGAGGGCATCACGCACGAGGAACTGGCCCGCCACGCCAGCGAAGACGACTGCTGGATGGCGATCCATGGCGTGGTCTATGACTTCACCAAGTACCTGCCGCGCCATCCGACGCCGATCGAGGACGACTGCGGGACGGATGCCTCGCACGGATGGGATACGAAGGGTACCGGCCGCCCCCACAGCCGCCGTGCCCACGACATGCTCCCCGACTACCGCATCGGCGTACTCGCCGGGGAGGGGTCGCCTTGAATCGCGTCAAGAACGCGCCTCGCAGATCGCCAGGGCCAGCTGATTCCGAACCGATTTCAGAGCGCGCAGCACCAGCGGGTCCAGTTCCGTACTGCCCGGCGCCAACTCCAGGTACAGCAGCCCCACACAGCGCTCACGCACTCCCAAGGGCAGCAAGAGAAAACTACGCGCATCCAGCACATCACGGAACTCCCCCGGAATGTAGCGGCTGATCGCCGGGTCCGAACTGTCGCTGATCACCATATCCTTGCGCTGTGTCATGGCCAGCGAGAGGACATTGCCGGAGCCGGACAGAGACAAGCGCAAGCGCCCGGACAGGGATTCCGCCTCATGCCCGAACGCGGTATGGGCCACCAGCGTGCGGCGTTCCCGATCCGCCAGCATCAGCATCGCGCGGCGCAACCCCAGCACCTGGTAGATGTTTTCCAGCGCGGCCTGCACCAGCGGGTTCAGCTCGAATCCCTCGACCATCGCATCGAGCATGTCCGTCAGCGACTCCATCAGCGCCGCCGCCTGCTCGGCCGGTGACGCCGCCCCGGAGCCCGGGCCGTCGGCCGCCAGGCCACCATTGGCATCCAGCAGGGCCTCCTCGTCCGGAACGTCGCCACCCTGCGCGGTCTCGCCAACCCCCAGATTCCGTCGCAGTTGCCGCAGATGTTCCTGCCCCTCGCGCGGCAGCTTGACCACGCTCAGAAACTGCTCGAGATGCTCGCGCCCGTCCTGAATGGCCCGGCGCATACCCGTAGCTTCGACGTCCAGCGACGCCTTGTAGCGGCGCCGCAGTTCGGCCAGGGCGAGATCCTGCTCCGCCGGGTCCTGGTGGATAATCCGGCCCGCCATCTCGCTGGCCAGGGTCACGATCCGGTGCAGACGCTGGTCCGGGTCGCGTACCGCCGGCAACGTGCCCTCGGGCGCCCGTTCGACCGCCTGCACGATCTCGCGCGGAAAGTTCCAGTCCTCCAGCACGGCACGCGCCAGTGCCTCGTACGAGAGCCCAAGCACCTGGCGCGCCGCACTGCCCTCGGAAACGCCCTGCGTCTGCCGGATCTGAATCTCGTCGGCCTCCTCGGGGAGGTAGTAGAGCGCCAACATCCGCCCGATGTCGTGGAACAACGCGCAGACGAACGCCTGTTCGCTTTCGACTCCGCCGAGCTGCCGGGCCAGCGTGCGCGCCAGCATCGCGCTGAACAGCGTCTGAACCATCGCCTGCATCAGGCGAGCGGACTGGCTCCCGCCCTTGAGGTTTTCCAGCAGGACGAGGCCTAGCGCCGCCGTGCGCACCTGCTCGAATCCCAGCAGGACGACCGCACGGGACACCGTGCGGATGTTGCCGCCGAAGTTGCTGTAGAAAGGGGAATTGGCCAGCCGCAGAAGCTTCTGTGTCGTCGCGTAGTCCTTCAGCACCGCATTCGACAGTTCGGCGACCGAGCGCTGCTGGCTGTCGCCCGAGCACTGGGTAATCTCGCGGATGTGGGCCGAGACCCCCGGGAAGTCCGGCTTGCGCCGGATCCTTCGAAGGATGAAGTCGCCCGGATCTCCCGCGTCGGACTCGCGGCCCTCGGTCACGGCGAGAAACGCCTCGCGCAGCGCCTGGGCCGTTGCGTAACGCTCGTGCGGATCGGGCCGCAGTGCCCTCAGGGCGATGGCATCCAGGCGTTCGTCGCCCTCGCCCGTGTGCTTCGACGGCGGTTCGAAGACGCCGGTTTCCATCGTATCCAGAACACCCTGGTCGGTGTCCCCGGGAAAGGCCCGACGCCCCGCCATGAGTTCGTAGAACAGCGCCCCCAGCGAGAACACGTCCCCTGCCAGTGCAGGCGTGCCGCCGCGCAGCTGCTCCGGGGCCAGGTAATGGCGCGTCTGTGTCTGATGCCCCGCGGCCTGTTCGCTACCCTGGGGCAACGCGAGCCCCAGACCGGTGACTCGCGCATGACCATCCGCGCCCACCGTGATGTTCGCGGGCTGCAGCGACCCATGAACAATCCCCTGCTCGTGCGCAGCGGCCAGGGCATCGACAATCTCGCGCATCAGCGCCAGGGCGCGGTCCAGCGGCAGCCGTCCCCTGGCGAGCAGGGCATCCAGCGTTTCGCCCTCGATGTACTCGCATACAAGGTAAAGACCCTCGTCCCAGGGCCCCGCTTCGAAGATCGCCGCGCTGTGGGGGTGCCGGAAGCGGCTCACCGCGCGGGCGGAACGCATCAGTTCATCACGCGCCTCGGCATCGCCCAGGGCCTGTTGCGTCAGCGTACGCACCATCACGCGTCGGTCCAGCACGCCGTCATGCGCGACATACAGGCCGTCGCGCGCACTCTCCCCTAGTGTCTCCAGCACACGAAACCGATCGATCCAGCGTTCCTGGCTCGCGTCACGCGACCTCGCCATGCCCCCTCCCCAAAGTCGTTGCCACTCTCTCGCCCCGAGCCCGGCACCCCCGCCAAAGCGGCGGTTATACCTCCAAACGCCCCCGTGCCGGTACATTCATGATGACACGAGCCGGGGCCAGTGAGGTCACAGGTCGCGGGATCGCCTGTCGAGATAGGCCTTGAGGTTTGGAGGCCGGTAGTCGCGCGACTGCCGGTAGCGTTCTTCGACCGACGAGTGCAGCCGCGTCGGGGAATCCCCCTGGTCGAGATCCCGGACCAGTGTACGGCGCAAGCGATAGATGTGACGCCGCGACTGGTGGATCGCGGCGCGAGCGTCGGGGCGCAGGCTGGCCGGGAGGTGCGGCTCGAACTCCAGTCCTGCGGCGGATGCCTGCTCCAGCATCCAGTCCAGGGGTATGTCGGCGACCTGCAGCCCCTGGGCGTCGGGTGGATAGCCACCCCCGATATCCGCGTGCACGCCCGCGAACCACTGCTGGTCCAGATCCAGCCCTTCGCGGGGTGCCCACAGGGTGGGTTCGAAGTCCGCGCGGCGCTCGTCGATGGCCAGTGCATGCCGGGCGATCCGGACATTCGGGCCCAGCTTGGTGTCGTAGAATTCATCGGTGCGGTCGAACAGCCCGAGCACCGAAAACGGGATGCCCAGTGCCCCGACGGTATCCCAGACACCCACGAAACGGATCGTCCGCGAGGGATGGCTGTGGGCCTCGCGAAAGGCGCGCGAGTGCTTGCCCTCGGGTTTGTACGCCGCCCCCAGCCGCTTGTACAGGCGAAAGGCCTCCTCGATCAGGCGTGCATCCGGGCGCCGGAGGATCCCGCAGTTGTTGATCAGGCCGCACAGGCTGCGCACGGTGTACGCACCCCGGCTGAACCCGAACAGGAAGAGCTCCGTGCCGGAGGCGTAGTTCTGCACGATGTAGCGATAGGCATCGGTGATGTTCTTGTGGATGCCCCGCCCGGTAACCCCGCCACTGACCCGGGCGTGGTATGACCCCACGCCCCAGTCATAGAACACCTGCTGGGTGTCGCCAGCGGCGTCGACCGGCGCCACCGCCCGAGCCAGGCGCAATACGTTCGTCGGGACGTCGGACTCGACGTCCTCCTCCGGACGGTTCCAGGTCCCGTCCGCGCAGATCACGATACGGCGCGTCATCATCGGCCTCCCTGCCGCTTACCTGTCCTTCAGCCTAGACTGCACAGGGCCGATGCGCATGTCCCGACCGGTTCCCCCATGCAACGCTAACGTCCAATCTCGATTCGCCGCACCCCGGGGCGCTCGCCATCCTTGCGACGGGGGACATGGACATCCAGCACCCCGTTCTTGAAGCGGGCGGATATGCCGTCCGTGTCGGCGTCGCCGGGCAGGCTCAAGACCCGGCGAAACCGCCCGTAACTGCGCTCGATCCGGTGGTAGCCTTCCTCGTCCTCTTCGTGTTCCTGGCGCTTTTCGCCCGAGACGATCAGGTCGTCGCCATCGATCGAGAGGTCGATCTCCTCCTCCGCGATCCCGGGCACCTCCACCGAGATCCGGTAGGCCTTGCGTCCCTCGGCGATGTCCACGCTGGGCTTCAGCCACAGTGGGCCGGTACGCCCCGCGAGGGCACCGCCCCGGGCACGACCGAAGAACTGCTCGAACATCCGGTCCATCTCCTGGTGCATCCGCAGCAGCGGGTCGCCCGTGGCTTCGTCGCGCCGCGCGGGCAGGACCTCGGGCTGTTCCTGTTCCTCGCGCTTGAACCAGTTCCACGGCTTGAGCTTTTGCAGGTCCATGCGGTCACCTCCTCGTATTGTGTGTCGTACGCACTTGCATTCAGGGCTCCTACCCCGATACGTAGGAAGTCGAGCGAACTTTTCAATATCCAGGGCCGAACCCATCAGAAAAATCGGCCCCCCGACCGTGGCCGATCATCAATGGAACAGGACTTTTACATCACGCTGTTCATCATCGCGGGTACCGTGGCGACCTCCGTCTGGGCCTGGCAGCGACCGCGCGTGATGGAGCGGATGATCTACTGGCCACCGGCGGTGGCCCGCGGGGAATACTGGCGGCTGATCACCCACGGGTTCATTCACGCGGACGGTACCCATCTCGCGTTCAACATGATCACGCTGTTCTTCTTCGGGATGGCCATGGAGCGCGTGCTGGTCCCGGAGATCGGCGTACTGGGCTTTGTGGCGTTCTATCTGGCCGGCATCGTGCTGGCGATCCTGCCCACCCACCTGCGCCATCGGGACAACCGCTTCTACCGCAGCCTGGGCGCCTCGGGAGCGGTCTCGGCCGTTCTGTTCGCCTATATCCTGCTGCAGCCCTGGTCGATGCTGTTCGTGTTCTTCATCCCGATGCCGGCGATCGTTTTTGCGGCGGCTTATGTGGCCTATTCCTTCTGGGCGCAGCGCCAGGCTCGCGACAATGTGAACCACAGCGCCCACCTGTGGGGCGGTGCCTGGGGCGTAAGCTTCATGCTCCTGCTGGAACCAGCACTGTTCGGCCGTTTCGTCCAGGAACTGTTGTCTCCCCTTGGGGGATAGACGTGAATCCTTCCCGGCACCCGGTGGTCCCATAAAGCGCAGCCGCACGTAACCGGCCCGGATTTCATCCCAGGAGGTCGCATGGCTCGTACCGCACACGCACACGCCCGGCCGGCCATTGGCCTCGTGGCCGGCCTAGCTTTCGCTATTGCGCCCACACCGCCACTGGCGGACCACGAAGCCCAGAACCGGATTGTCTGGCAGGATCCCGGCGAAGTCGCCCGCGGCGAGGCCTACCGAGGCCCCTGGCGCATGAATGCCTCCGAGTTTCGCTATGTGGACGATGCCTCGGTGGCGATCAACGATCATGGCGAGGTGGTGGTCGTCTGGGTTGACCAGGTAGAACAGGCGATCTTGCTGCAACGCTACGACCGCGACGGCCAGGCCGTCCTGGATGAGCCCACCCGTATCGGCGGGGAACCGGACACCTTCTCCTGGCTGCCGCGCGTCGCGATCGAGCCGCCACCGGATGACGAGGACGCATTCACCGTTCACCTGCTCTGGCAGGAGATCCTGTTTACCGGGGGCGACCACGGCGGGGAGATCCTCTATGCCCGCTCCCGGGACGGGGGACGCTCCTTCGAGGATCATCAGAATCTGTCCAACTCGCGGGACGGTGCCGGCAAGGGACGCATCACCGCCCATCGCTGGGACAATGGCAGCCTGGACCTGCTGCTGGCCGCCGAGGGTCAGGTCGTCGCGGCCTGGACCGAGTACCAGGGTCCGCTGCGCGTCACCTACTCGTCCGACAATGGCGAGAGCTTCGCGGAACCCGAGACGATCAACGAAGGGGCCTACAAACCGGCCCGCGCACCGAGTCTGGCTCAGGCCCCCTCGGGACGGATCCTGCTCGCCTGGTCGGAGGGTGACAGCCCGTATGCCGACATCCGCATCGCGACCTCGGATGAACTGGGCGAAGGCTTTTCCGCACCTGCGACGGCGGTTGAAACGCCAGGTCATGCCGACGCCCCTTCGCTAGTAGTGGATGACGGAGGTACCGTGCATCTGGCGTTCGGGGCCATCCCTGCGAACGACCTGGAGGACTACCGCCAGCCCTACCACCGCAGACTGCACATCACCCAGGCCGATGCCGACACCCTGGAGTTCGGCCCGGCGAATGAGCTCGACGCGGGCGACTGGCCGGGCGGCTTCCCCACGCTGTCGCGCTCCGCCGACCGGCTCTATCTCGTCTGGCAGCGCTATCAACACCCAACCGATCGCCCGTACGGTCTGGCGTTTACCCACGCCACGCTGGACACCCTGGCGTTCGCGCCCGTCGAGCCCGTCCCGGGCACCGTCGACCGGCCCTACAGCGGCGGGCTTCAGGGGCAGCTGAAACGGCGGATGGCGGTCAACGCGGCGGGCGAGATCGCGATCGCCCAGAGCCGCTTTGTCCCGGGCAGCCACAGCGACATCCTGTTCATCCGTGGCCAGGTGCAGGACCGCTGATGGCCTCGGAATCCTTCTCGCTGATGATCCACGGCGGTGCCGGGCGCATCCGCGAGGCGCAGGACCCGCTGGTTGCCGAGCAGTACCACGCCGCGATGCTGCGGGTACTGGAGGCCGGCCGCGAGAGCCTGGCCCGCGGCGAGCGGGCACTCGATACTGTTGAATACTGCGCGGCACTGCTTGAGGACGACCCGCTATTCAACGCCGGCATCGGAGCCGCGCTGACCCGCGAGGGCACGGTCGAGCTGGACGCCGCGATCATGGACGGTGAAACCCTCGGTGTGGGGGCCGTGGGCGCGGTGCGCGGGATCGCCAACCCCATCCGCCTGGCCCGCGCGATCCTGGAGGACGGCGCGCATGTGCTGCTGGTCGCGGAGGGTGCCGCAAGCTTTGCCCGGCAGGCCGGGCTGCCCCTGATCGACGAAAGCCGACTGATCACGGCGCAACGGCGGGAGCAACTGGAACGAACACTGCGACGCGGCACAGTCACGCTGGACCATGACGAGCCCGCCCCGGGGACCATCGGCGCGGTCGCCCGCGATCAGCACGGCCACCTGGCCGCGGCAACCTCCACAGGCGGCATGAATGGCCAACGCCCCGGCCGCGTCGGGGACTCGCCCATCGCGGGTGCGGGCGTCTACGCCGACGATCACACCGCCGCCATCTCGGCGACCGGCCTCGGCGAGCATTTTCTACGCAGTGTCTTCGCCAAGGACCTGGCCGACCATATCGAGCTGCTGGGCCTCGGTGCCGCCGAGGCCCTCACCGCGAGCCTGCGACGGCTGCGCGAGCGACTGGACGGCTACGGCGGGGCGATCGTGATCGACCGCGAGGGCCACTGTGCGGCCGGCACGACGACCCCACGCATGATCCATGGCTGGATCGAGCACGGCAGTGCCAGCGAGACGCGTATCGACCCGTAACCGTCGGCCCCACCAGGCACCTATCGGATCAAGCCGTTACCATGCCTCGCCCCGTACAGACTTCAGGACGCCACCATGCAAGACGCCATCGCCCGCCTACCCAAGGTAGAGCTGCACCTGCACATCGAGGGTGCCCTGGAACCGGAACTCCTGTTCCGGCTGGCCGAGCGCAACGGCGTGGAACTGCCCTATGCCTCGATCGACGAGGTGCGCGCGGCCTACCAGTTCCAGGATCTGCAGTCGTTTCTGGATATCTACTACGCGGGGGCCTGCGTCCTGCTGACCGAGCAGGACTTCTATGACCTGACCTGCGCCTACCTGAAACGCTGCCAGGAGGATCACGTACGCCACACCGAGATCTTCTTCGACCCCCAGACGCATACCGAACGCGGCGTGGCGTTCGCGACGGTGATCAATGGCATCACCCGCGCCCTGGACGACGGCAAACGCGAGCTGGAAATCTCCAGCCGGCTGATCCTGTGCTTTCTGCGCCACCTGAGCGCCGAGGCCGCGATGGAGACCTTCGAGGCGGCCCAGCCCTACCGTGACCGCATTGCGGCATTCGGTCTGGACTCGGCCGAACAGGGCAACCCGCCGGAGAAATTCCGGGCCGTCTTCGATCGCGTGCGCGACGCCGGCTTCCGTGTCGTCGCCCACGCCGGCGAGGAGGGCCCGCCCGAATACATCCACCAGGCCCTGGACCTGCTGCAAGTCGATCGCATCGACCATGGCGTGCAGGCCGAACAGGACCCCGCCCTCCTGCAACGGCTTGCGAAGGAACAGATCCCGCTGACCGTCTGCCCGCTGTCGAACATCAAGCTCTGCGTGTTCGACCAGCTCGAGGACCACAACCTCAAGCGCCTGCTCGCTGCCGGGCTGCGGGTCACCATCAACTCCGACGACCCCGCCTACTTCGGCGGCTACATCGGCGAAAACTTCCGCGCAACGACCGAAGCGCTAAGCCTGTCGCTCGACGACCTGGAGCAACTCGCCCGCAACGCGGTCGAAGCCGCCTTCCTGGACGATCCGGCCCGCCAGCATCTGCACGACGAAATCACGAACTGGCGCCGCAGCGTCGCCTGACCCGAATCGGACGCAGGGACGATGCTTCAGCCCTGCCCTGTGCCCGGCAGGGGTGGCGGCACCCGGTCAAACCAGGGCTGCGCGGCCTCCAGCTGGGTCGCCAGTGAGAGCAGCCGTCCCTCTTCGCCCCAGGGCGCCATGAACTGCACACCCACGGGGAGTCCATCCCGATCCCAGTGCAGCGGCACCGACATCGCGGGGATTCCGGCCAGGTTGGCGGCCAGGGTAAACGGGGTGCGCTCCAGGTTCTCGAACGTCATCCGCTCCAGAAAGCGGCTGTTCAGCATCCAGCGGCCCACAGGCAGGTACAGGGCAAGCCGTTGCAGGGCGCGGACCAGGGGGGCTGGCTCCAGCTCGCCGATCCGCGGGGGCGGCATCGCCACGGTCGGCAGCAGCAGGACGTCATAGCGCTCGAACAGCGTCGCCAGCGCCAGACTCACGCGATTCCAGCCCTGCCGGGCGCGGGCGTATTCCCCCGCGGTCAACGCCCGCCCCAGCCGCGCCAGCGTACGCGTATCCAGCTCGAAGTCGTCCCAGCGCGCACCCCGTTCGCGCGCCCGCGCCACAAACGCCGCCACCTGTCCGTACAACAACGCCAGTACCGACCGCGCCACATGCCGGCCATCCACTGGCCAGTCCGTTACCCGCTCGACGACGTGGCCCTGCGCTTCCAGCAAAGCGCCGGCCCGCTCCACCGCCTCCACACAATCGCGATCGACTCTTCCGCCAACGGGCGAATCGACGTTCCAGCCGATCCGCAGGCGTCCCGGCTCGCGTCGGGCGAGTTCCTCGAAGCTTGCCGAAGGTGGCTCCACCCGAAAGGGCGCGGAAGCACTCTGCCCCGAGGACAGGACATCGAGCATCCGGGCACTGTCACGCACACTGCGCGAAAGCACCCCCTCGCTCACCGCGCCCTCCCAGGCCTCGCCCGCCAGCGGCGTCACCGGCACCCGACCGCGCGAAGGCTTCAGTCCGAATAACCCGCAGTACGAGGCCGGTATGCGAATCGACCCGGCCCCGTCGTTGGCACCGGCCATGGGCACGATCCCGGCCGCCACGGCTGCCGCCGCCCCACCACTGGAACCACCGGGCGAGCGATCGATATCCCACGGGTTTCGCGTCGGCCCCCAGAGCGCGGACTCCGTAACCCCCTTGAGCCCGAATTCCGGCGTCGCGGTCTTGCCCAGAATCACCAACCCTGCATCTTCGGCTCGGTGGACGGTGTCAGCACTGGCCGGCGCAATCACCTGACGGCAGGACCGACTGCCCAGGGTCGAGGGAAGCCCCTGGACGTCCTGCAGGAGGTCCTTGACCAGGTACGGGACCCCGGCGAATGGTCCCTTAACGCCCTCGTCGATTCGCGCCTGGGCACGCGATCGGGCATCGATGCAAACCGCATTGAGCACGGGGTTCACCGCATCCAGGCGCTCCAGCGCGCACCGCAGCAGAGACCCGGGCGCGACCTCCCCGTCACGCACGGCTGCCGCACAGGCGCAGGCATCCCATTGGCGATAATCGCGCGCTCCCGGTGCCTTGCCAGCGTCGTCTCCTGTCATGACGGAACTGTACCGTGGGTTGGCTTATGCAGTCAGGCGACCCACGCTCCATTCATGCCCCGGCAACACAGCCGAGGTACCGCAGTTGTTGCAAACGCTGGCAGCGCGCACTATACGGAGCGGCAGCACGGACGCTGCGGTTTCCGGACGGAATGGGAGCAAGGACATGCACGGGCACAGGGGGCCACGGCAGGATCGCCCACAGGGGCCGGGATCATGAGGATCCTGGTCGTCGATCGCTCGCGCGTGTTCCAGGCCCTTTGGAGCCGCATGGTGGGCACCGCCGGACACGAAGCCAGCATGGCCGGCACCGGCGCCGAGGGGCTCGCACGCCTGGACATCTTCCGCGCAGAGCTGGCCTGCGTTTCGCTAAGCCTGCCCGACATGGATGGCCTGGAATTCTGCCGCGCGGCGCGCAAGAAGCGTCACGGCCGCGGGCTGCCACTGATCCTCCTTACGTCCAACCCCGATATGCGCATTCGCGAACGCGCCTTCGCCGCGGGCGCGACCGATGTCCACGACCGAACCAACATTGGGGAACTGTTCCAGCAGGCCGAACGGTACGCGCAGCCGCTGGAGAACCTCCACAGCGGACGGATTCTGTTTGTGGAGGACAGCCCCACCGCCGCACGCTACCTGCGCGGCGCCCTGGAGCCGATGGGCCTCGATATCGTGCACTACGCCAGTGCCTCCGACGCCCTCGCGGCCTTCGATCCCTCGCAGTTCGACCTGGTCCTGAGCGACATCCTGGTTGAGGGCGAGCTGAGCGGGATGGGGCTTGTGGGGTGCATCCGTCAGCAATGCCCGGACATGACCGAGATGCCGATCGTCGCCATGTCTGGCCTGGATGATCAGCACCAACGCGCGGAGCTATTTCGCCTTGGCGTCAATGACTTCATCACCAAACCTTTCCAAGGGGATGAACTTCGGACGCGCCTGTGCAACCTGCTGAACAACAAACGCCTGATGGAAGAGGTCCGCCTTCAGCGTCAGAAGCACTACGAAATGGCAATGGTTGATCCACTGACCGGTCTGAGCAATCGCAATGCACTAACCGAGTTCGCCAGCCGTTTCTTCGATGAGCCCTGCAGCCGGGAACAACCGCTGGCCCTGATCCTGATGGATCTCGACCACTTCAAGGACATCAATGACCGTCACGGTCACTTGGTCGGCGACAAAGTCCTCGCGGCCATTGGCGAACTCCTGCGCGCCGTGGCCGCGCCCGGCGAGGTCCCTGTCCGCTTCGGCGGCGAGGAACTGCTGATCCTGATGCCAGGCAACGACCTGTTCGATGCCCATACCCGTGCCGAGGACCTGCGCCAGCGGATCCAGGACCTGCGCCCGGCGGGCCTGCCGCTCACCGCGTCCTTCGGAGTAACCAGCCGGGAACCGGGAAGCGATGTAGAAATCAACGACCTGTTCCGCGCGGCCGACGAGGCCGTCTATAACGCCAAGGCCCAAGGGCGGAACTGCGTGGTGTCGGTCCCCACGCGGTCACAGGAATCCACGGAACAACATTTCGGCTGATCGACATCGCCCCAGGTAAGCGCTCCCTTGCGTGGGCGGAACCCGGACGCCGTTCACAGCTTCCCACATGCGCCCCCCGGTCTCCGCCATGGAGCGTCACAGAATCCCTATACTCTTCACATATTCGCACCCCGGAAATCTGCTTGTCTGATCCTGCCTCCCCGCATACCGCCGATCACGATCGGCTGCTCGACACCAATCGCCGTTTCTACAATGACTTGTGGAAAGACTCGCAACTGGTGTCGCCCGACCAGTTCAATACCTGGCCGCTGGTCTGCCGACTCAATCGCGACGGCTGCGAGCGCCTTGAGGTCGGGCCCGGCATGCGGCCGCGGCTGCCCATCGCCGGTACCCACTTCGCCGACATCAGCGAGCCCGCCCTGCGCACGCTGCGCGCCGAAGGCGGTCACACGGAATCTGCGGTCATCAGCGACCTGCCCTACGAAGACGGCCGCTTCGACCTGATCTCTGCGCTCGACATCATCGAGCACGTCGAGGATGACGAGCAGGCCATGCGCGAACTGACGCGTGTCGCCGCCCCGGGGGCGCGCATCCTGCTCTCGACGCCCCTCCATCCGGAGTACTGGACCCGCTTCGACGAAATCGTGGGTCACTACCGCCGCTACACGCCCAACAGCCTGTTCGCGTTGCTGGAACGCCATGGTCTTACCATCGATCAGAGCGGCGTCTTCGGCATGAAGCCCCGCTCGTCACTCCTCACCCGTCTGGGCATGTGGTTCCTGCAGCATCACCGCGATACGGCCATGCATTACTACAACCGCTACTTCATGCCGCTGGCCCTGAAGCGTCAGAAGACGCTCCAGCTCTATCCGGGCATGATCCCCACAGAAGACGTCGGCGAGGTCTTTCTGGTCTGCCGCCGAGTGGCCTGAGACGCGCACTCGCGGCCGGAACATGGTTGCTTGAAGGAACCCGCTCCCGCGGGTATTGTCCATGGATCAAGTCCCTTACCCAGGCTGCATCGATGTTCGATACCCGTCCGCTGCATACGGCCCAACAACAGCACCCATTTATCCTGTCGCTGCTCGTGCTCGCGACCGGCTTCGTGCTGACGATGCAGAATCCGCAAGCCCAGGACGCCACTGCCGAGCTGGTCTCGAAGGTTGAGCTGCCCACCCTCGCGCAGGTCATGGAAATGCGGCCTCAAAGCCCGCCGCCCGGGGTCGAGGGTGACCAGATGGTCAGCGAGGAGACTGAGGAGACGCAGGCCCTGATCATGCTGGACCGCGAGGCACAGGTCACCCGTTCCGCGAGCGACCTGCGCGAACGCCCGCAGCGGTAGCTTTTGCCGGTTTCGACCGGTATCGCGACATCCCCAATCCTTTCACCGGGGGCTGAATGCCGGAATCGCTCCGACCAACGCCCGGTGACGGGCGCGCACTGAACCCCCATCTGGTCCCCGGCCTGCGCGAGTACCTCAACGAGGACGAGCACGCAGAAGGCCGGCTCGAGGCCCATGCCCTGATCGAGGACGCCGTCGCCGTACGCGCCTCCGACATCCATCTCGACCCCGAACCTCACGGCTACCGCATTCGGCTGCGCATCGATGGCCTGATGGTCGACGCCACGACACTCGAGTCCGGCCTCGGCGAACTGCTGTCCAATCAGCTCAAGACGCTGGCCAGTCTCGACCCGATGCCCACCCTGAACTCCGCGGAAGGCAGCTTCGCCTGGCGCGGCGAGGACACAGGGCACCTGGATCTGCGCGTTACAACCGTACCCTGCGTCAATGGCGACAAGCTGTCCGTGCGCATCCTGGCCGAGCCCGATGCCTTCCAGGACCTGAGCGACCTGGGTCTTCCGGAACAGGAGGTCGAGGCCATTCGCCAATGGACGCAGACAGCCGGTGGCGTACTGCTGGTGACCGGTCCCACCGGCAGCGGCAAGACCACGACCCTGTACGCCCTGCTGCACGAAATCGGCCAAACATCGCAGCAGATCATCACGCTCGAGGACCCGGTCGAGTACGCCATCCCGGGCGTGAACCAGATCCAGATCAATACCGACCAGGGACTCGACTTCGAGCAAGGCACCCAGACCCTGCTTCGACTCGACCCGGATTACGTACTGGTCGGCGAGGTCCGCGACGAGCCATCCGCCCGCGGCGCGATCAACATCGCCACCAGCGGGCGTTCCCTGATGGCCACCCTGCACAGTCGTGATGCAGTCGGTACCGTCGCTTCCCTGCGCAACATGGGCCTTGAAGACTTCGAGATCGCACCGACACTCGAGCTTGTGATCGCACAGCGGCTCGTGCGACGTCTTTGCCCGCATTGCCACGAGCGCCGGGCACCGAACGACCGAGAGCAAAAGTGGCTCGGCATCGGCGGTCGCGAGACCCCCGAGACGGTCTGGGCCGCGCGCGGCTGTTCCGTCTGCAACAATCTGGGCTACTACGGCCGCATCGGCATCTTCGAGGTCTGGCACCTGGACGAGTCCGACAGCGCGGCCATCCTCGACCACCACGACGACAGGGGCCTGCGCCAGCGCCTGGCCGACAAGGGCCAGCGCATGCTCCTTGATGACGGCATGGACAAGGCCGAACGCGGACTGACGACCTACGACGAGTTGTTCCGCGCCGGCCTGCTTTCCCCGTAGCGCAACCACACATCGTCAAACCTCGATTACGTTCCCCCCCCATGGCCCCAAACGACACATTCAACGCATTGCTGCTGCAAGAGGGCGATCCTCGACCGATCGCCGAGGTATCCACCCTGAACCCGGCCGACCTCCCGGCAGGGGAAGTACTGGTCGCCGTTGAACACTCGGGGCTGAACTACAAGGACGCAATGATCCTCAACGGACTGGGTCGCCTGGTGCGGGAATATCCCCATGTGCCGGGCATCGACCTGGCGGGCACCGTGACGGAATCCAGCGATGCCCGCTACCGACCCGGGGATCACGTCCTGCTGACCGGCTGGCACGTCGGCGAACGCTACTGGGGCGGCTTCGCGGAATACGCCCGGGTCCACGGGGACTGGCTGACCCCGATGCCGGACACGCTGGATGCGCGTGGCGCGATGATCGTGGGCACGGCCGGGTTTACCGCCATGCTGGCGATCGAGGCCCTGGAACACGGCGAGATCACCCCCGGGACCGGAGAGATCCTGGTCACGGGCGCGTCCGGCGGCGTGGGCAATCTGGCGATCGCACTCCTTGCCGCGCTGGGCTATCGCGTTGTGGCCGCCACCGGCCGGCCGGAAAACGCCAGGCACCTGGAGGCCCTGGGCGCCCGGTCGATCGTGCCCCGAGGCGAGCTTGCCGAGCGGCCCGACCGCCCGCTGCTTTCCGAACGCTGGGCGGGCGTGATCGACAGCGTGGGTGGCGATACCCTGGCCCATGCACTCGCCGAGACCCAGGCCCGCGGCATCGTCGCCGCCTGCGGACTCGCGGGCGGGGCGGGGCTGACGACCACAGTCATCCCGTTCCTGCTGCGCGGCATTCGGCTGCAGGGCATCGATTCTGTGCAATATCCCGCGACCGACCGCGAACGGGTCTGGCAACGGATCGGCCGCCTCCTCTCGCCGGAGACGCTCAAGCGGTGCCTGGCGGAAGAGATCGGCCTGTCACAGCTCCCGGAGCGCGCGGAGGCGCTGCTGGCCGGTCAGATCCGCGGGCGTGTCCTCGTCACTCCAACAGACCACTGACGAGAGCGCTCAGGCATCCACCTCAGTCACGGGCTGCCTGTCCCACTGCCGGCGAAGCCTGCTCACATCGCCCGCGAAGGCCCGCGCATCATAGCCCGCAGCACGCATGCGCTCGGCCAGTACCGCGGACTGCGTACCACGAAAACAGTAGAGCACGTACGCGCGGTCGCGCGGGAACTGCTCGAAGCACGCCACGAGTTCATCGGCCGGGTGATTCACCGCGCCCGGCAGGTGCCAGTGCCGATACAGATCGGGCGGCTGACAATCGATGATCTCCGCCGCCGCGGGGATATGCTCGACCAGAAGCGGGCTCGTGCGATCCGCGGATGGGGCCGGCGCCCCCAGGTCATGCATCCGGGCCTCGGCAACGGCGCGGTCCAGGCAGCCGTCACTGAGCGCGGCTTCCAGCCTTTCGATGTGTGCGCGCTTGCTGGTCACCATCGGCCGCTGATTCGCGATTGCGCAAAACTCGGGGACCTTCTCGCACACCTCGAACGTGCCGATCGCGCGCGCACGGTTCATGATCTCGGTCTTGTCGAAGCCGATCAGTGGCCGCAATACAGGCAGATCGGTTACCGCATCGATGGTTTCCAGGTTGGACAGGGTCTGAGACGAGACCTGACTGAGCGCCTCGCCGGTCACCAGCGCCTCCGCGCCACGCTCACGCGCGATCGGCTCGGCGGCCCGATACATCAGCCGTTTCAGCACGATCTGCCAGGCATCGCCGGGCACCTTCGCGCGCAGGTCGTCGACCACGCCGGAAAAGTCGACACTGAACATCCTGGGGCGAATGCCCGCGCCCCAGTCGCTGACCAGACGGCGACAGACCGCGAGCACCATCTCCTCGTGCACGGACCCACCAACGTTGCAGAATACGAAATCCACGGCGGTCCCGCGGCGCATGATGTACCAGGCCGCCACTGCCGAATCGAACCCGCCCGAGATCAGGACCATGGCGCGCCCCTGCACGCCCAGGGGCAATCCCCCACCCCCCTGCTCGCGCCTGGAGTAAATCCAGGCCTGTTCGCGGTCGAGATCGATCCGGACGACGACCTCGGGGTTGTCCAGGTCGACGCGACCGGGCCCATCCAGGACCGCACCCACCCGGCGCTCGACCTCGGTCGCCGAGATATCCTTGCGGCCATGGCGCTTGCAGCGAACGGCATACCGGCGCCCGCGCACCGCCTCCGTGAAACGGGCGCCCACGACCTCGCAAAGGCGTTCCACCGAGACCTCTTTGAGCACCGCCTCGACCGGCGAAAAGGTGCTGACCCCGAAGGCCTTGCGCAGGATCGACTGGCCCGCCTCGGGCTTCGGTGTATAGAGCACCAGCCGGCCCTGCTGGGTACGCAGATCATGCGGGATGCCGATCAGAGCCCGCTTGAGGTTCCGCCGCAGGACCCGCGTGAAATGGCGCCGGGTGCTGGGCGACTTCAGATGAATCTCCGGGGCCAGGCGAACGATGATCGGGGTTGCAGCGACGTCAGTCATGAATGTCTTCGGTCAGGAGTTCCTGGGGAAACGGGTTGAGGATGCTTTGCTCGCGCACCCACTGGACATCCAGCTCTTCTGCCAGGGCACGGATTCGCGCGTAGACATGCCGTGGCGGACACTCGCCGCGGCGGCAGGCGTCGATCGCTTCATGCAGGGCCGTCGAGCGGGATGGGTCCAGGCGATCGCGAAAGTGCCCGGCCATATGCTGCAGCACATTCACATGTTGGCCGACCGACACGGGTCTTGCCAGCACCCCCATAAACCGCCGCGTGTATCCCGGCGCGACCTCGTCCCGCGGCTGCCCAGCGGCTTGTGCAACAAAACGCCCCAACTGATCGTAGCCGACCCGGTCATGGGCGAGCAGCAGCATCTTCTCGCGCGTATGGAAACGCATGAGGTCTCCCAGGGTCCACCGCGCGGCAAACAGCTCGCGAACCCGCGCATGCGCAAAGATGCGCTCGAGAAAGGCCTCGCGAGCATCCGGACCGGCCAGCCCGGCCTCCTCGACGACGGGCAGGTCGGGTAGCGCATCGGTCAGTGCGGTGGCGAACAGGCCCGCAGCGGGCTCGGCCTCGTTCGCCACCCGAACCTGCAGCCCGCAACTGGGTGATCGTGCCTTGAATATGTAGCCATCCAGTCCGGCCGCCGCGAGGACTGGCACACGGTCTTGAACAAAGTCCTGGACGGGGCCTGTGCAGTCCCCACCCGTTTCGTTCCCGCGCAGCGCCAGACGTCCGCCTTCACGAACCAGGTGCATCGGCTCGCGCGGCGTGCCCAGCACCGCCTCCGGACAGACGGGTACCCAGGTGACATGGCGTGCCAGCCGTTCGACCACAAAGGCCTCCCGCCGATGTCCACCGTCGTAGCGCACGGGTTCGCCGAGCAAACACTGCGACACACCGAGATTGGGGGTTGGTTGCGGATTCATCTGCCATGCGGGTGGATGTGCAGGACATTCAGGGTAGCAAGCCGCGCCATGCGACACCGACCGCTATACTGCGAACAGTATCTGCCGGAGCATCCGCGTGTTCGCGATCAAGCCCCTCCAGCGTCGCATCTCGAAGACGCATCCTGGCCCGCTCCTGCTGCTGGCCCTGACGCTGCTGCTGACGTGGGTGGCCATGCCGGCGAATGCCGGCGACGCGGAACCAACGAGCGATACGCGTCCCACCATTGGTCTGGCCCTGGGCTCCGGCGGTGCGGGTGGTCTGGCCCACATCGCGATACTGCAGGCCTTCGATGAGCTCGGCCTGCAGCCGGACTATATCGCGGGGACCAGTATTGGCGCGATCATCGGCGGCCTGTATGCCGCCGGCCTCAGCGCGGAGGAGATCCTCGACATCTTTGACGACTTCGCCGGTTCAGAGATGGACGCCCTCTCGCGCCTGGCCCGATCCGATCTCGAGCTGTTCGAACTGATCCCCCTGCGCCTGGGCCGCAACGCCCTGCTGGACGCCGATACCTTCCTGCGCTTTCTCGCAACGCACACCCCGACCCGCAGCTTCGACGAACTGCGCATCCCGCTGACGGTGGTAGCGACCGACTACTGGACCAGCCAGACGGTCACGCTCCAGGAAGGTGAGCTCTTTCCGGCGATTGCGGGCAGCATGGCGGTGCCCGGCCTGTTCGCACCCGTACCGTCGGACGACGGCCGGTTACTGATCGACGGCGGGGCCTCCAATCCATTGCCATACGACCTCCTCCGGGACAAGGTCGATATCGTGATCGCGGTCGACGTATCCGGCGCATGGAACGTCGCCAACCAGCCACTCCCCGGGCTGACCGACCTCCTGTTCAAGACCTTCAGCATCATGCAGAAATCGCTGATCCGCGAAATGATCCGGCGCGAACAACCGGACCTTTATCTGGCACCCGATACCGGTGGCGCGCAACTGCTCCATTTCAACCGCATTCACCTGATCCTGGAGGCTGCCCAGCCAAGCGCCGCCGAGCTGCGCCAGCACCTGAAGGACTGGCGACCCGGCGACGCCGTCACGCGTGATCAGGGGACCCGCCAGTGACCACGCAGCCTTCCGATCCATCGGAAACAACCCACGAGGCGACGGACCCGCCCCCCTCCTCGTCCGAGGCCGTGCGCCACGAGCGCTGGTTTCTGCGCCGCCCGGATGGCGTCTGCGGGCCCTACCCGGCTCGCCAGATCGGCCGGTTCCTCATCCTTGGGCGCCTGACCGAACAGGACGAGATCAGTCAGGACCGGGAATTCTGGGTACGGATCGCCGAACGGCCCCACCTGATTCCCGAGGAAGTGCGTCTGGCCAACACCCCCGGTGGCAAGGAACGCCTCGAGCGCGCCCGGCTGCGCGAGGACGAACGCCTGCGGGAACGTCGTTCGCATGCCTCGGATTCGTTCTACCGCGACCAGCGCAAGGGCGACCGCCGCTGTCCCGAGAACCTGGAGACGTTGAACCATCGCCAGCTATGGGCCGCCCTGCTCGACCGTACGCCATTTCCCTGGCGCCAATGGGTACAGGGTCCGCGCCCCTGGATCCTGTCTGGCGTTGCGCTTTTCCTTGCCACGGGCCTGCTGGTCTGGTTCGCACAGCAACAGGAAATCACGCCGGCACCGGATTGCGATGCGCCACCCGGACCCTCGGTGAACTGGAACTACTGCAACAAGTCCGGGGCTGCGCTGCGCGGAGCTGACCTGGCCGGTGCCAGCCTGTATGACACCCGCCTGAGCGCCGCACGGCTGGAGCGCGCGCAACTCGCGGATGCCGATTTGCGCTACGCAAACCTCGACCGAGCCCGCCTGGACGGGGCCGATCTCTCACGCGCCCAATTAACTGGTGCCGACCTGCGGAGCGCTCGACTCCGGAGCACCCGCCTGGAAGATGCGGATCTGCGCCACGCCGACCTTTCCGGCGCCGATCTGACCGACGCCCGGCTGGAAGGGGCTCGGCTGGACCGCGCCATCTGGATCGATGGGCGCATCTGTGCGGCAGGCTCCGTTGGCCATTGCGAATCCAGCGCGACCGACTGACCATACCGGGAAATAGTTTGACCGAGGTTCGATTCCTCCCCTCGGCGCAGTGAAGGCGTTCGCACCTTCCCGTCCATTCCCTTTCGTCCCCCTGCCCGGGGGAGCTAGACCTGTACACGCAGACCGACACGAGCCGATGGCCGATCGGTCGGTCGCGAGGCACGGAATGACCGTTCCTCAATCCGAAACAGGAGGTTGTACTGATGTATAGCTATCGCAAGACTGCAATTGCCTTTGCCCTGGCCTCGATGTTCGCCCTGGGTGGTCTCGCCACCGCACAGGCGCAAAACCTGGGTGCGGCAGCCGAAGGTGCTGCCGAGACCGGTGCCGAAGCCAGCGGTGGAGCCGCCGGCGGCTCCGAAATGGGCGGCGAAGCCAGTGGCGGGACCGCCGGCGGTGCGGCGGCCGAAGGCCAGGCCCCGGGTGCCGAGGGTGGTGCTGGCGCGAGCGGCGATGCCGGCGCCAGCGGTGACGTCCGTCAGGACGACGATGCCCGTGGCGGCATGGGTGCCGACGCAGGTGCCGGGGCCGGTGCTGACGGTGCAGCCGAAGGCGACGACGGCGGAGCGGAAGCCGGCGCTGAAGGCGGTGCCGAAGGCTCCGTCGAGGTCGAGTAATCACCTCCCGGCCGGGCGGCACTTGCCGCCCGGTCCGGCTTGTCCGACTGCGGATCGATCCCCATTTCCGCGGCAACCCCCCACCAGTAGGGCTCCGCCTCGCAGGAGCAACAGTCGCAGGCCACCGACACCCCTTCGTGCTGGCTCAGTGATGACCCTGATTTTTCCCTCACAGTGACCTTTTCGTTCATCGTGATTCCTCACGGTGTGGCCATCCTTCTCACCATCCTCCCGGATGCGGCAGGATCCCAATAACCCCATGCTACACTCTTGAAATCCCGTCTATTCGGGACTTACGGAGGATGGAACGCCATGGCTACACGGCGCGACAAGCTGCTGTTTGCCGTCTTTGGCGTAACCGTCCTGGGGCTCCTGCTGCCGCTGTTTCTCCTGGGCTGGTATCTCTGGCAAGGGTCCGTGGTCGCGGAGGAACAGCGTCTGGACGAACTCGCACAAAAGCTCGGCCAGCAAACCGAGCAGGCGATCCTCGACGCGCGCGACCTGCTCGACGAGCTCAATGCCCTCGATGTGACCCCCTGCTCGCCGCAGCACCTGAACCAGTTGCAGGAAGCCGCGATTTCGCGGCCGCATATTCGCGCCGTCGGTTACTGGCGGGCAGTGGAACGCGAATGCGGCGCCGGTTTTGTCCAGGGCGATGCCCTCACTCCCCCCCAGGCCAGCCGCATCTACGACAGCGGACTGGTGGCCTGGTGGCCCGGCCCCACGACGGCGATCGGCGGCGTAGAGCTCTTCCTGATGCGCTATGGCCAGCACGACGTGGCCATCGACCCGCGCCTGCTGGTAAACCCAGGCCTGCTGGAGGACCAGGAAGTCGGGCTCTGGGTCGAATCCATGCCCATGATCACCCATCCCCCGGGGGCCGATGTCCCGGATCCCGAGTTATTCGAACCCGGGCTCACGGTGGATCACGCCGAACAACGGCTGGTCAGCCGCTCGTCGCTCGATACCATCCTGCCGATCGACATCATCGCCGTGCAGCCGATGGCGCAATTCTGGCAGCGCTACCTCCCCACGCTGGCCGGGGCCGGGGCCTTTGGCCTGTTACTCGTTGGTTTGTGGCTGTTTCTGATCCTGCGGTACTTCCGCCACCAGCTCAGCCTGGCTCAGGAGCTGCGCGAGGCGATTGCGCATGACCAGCTGCAGGTGGTGTTCCAGCCCATCGTCGACCTGGAAACAGGCAGCTGTCAGGGTGCCGAGGCCCTGGCGCGTTGGCGGCGCGATAACCGGGAAACTATTGGCCCGGATGTCTTCGTGCCTCTGGCCGAAGATACCGAACAGGGGACCGACTTGACCCTCGCGATCCTGCGCTGTGTCCTCCACGAGCTGGGGCCACAGCTCCGCGACCGGCCGGATTGCCCGATCAACCTGAACATCACCGGACAGGATCTGGCCTCCACCCGCTTTAGCGAAGCCCTCCAGCGCGAGCTTGAACAGGCCAAGGTTCCGGCCCACGCAATCAAGCTCGAGATCACCGAGCGCTCGCTGCTCAACACGGATGACGTTCGCAGGAGAATCCAGGATTTGCGCGCGCGCGGCCATCGCATCGCGATTGACGATTTTGGCACCGGCTACTCCAGCCTGGCCTATCTCGAGAGCTTCGAACTGGACACCCTCAAGATTGACAAAACATTTGCCGATGCCATTGGCCACGAAGCGGTGACCAGCAACATCATTAGCCATATCATCGTGATGGCACGCTCGCTGAAGCTGAACATCGTCGCCGAAGGCATCGAGTCCGGGCATCAGGTCGAGTGGCTGCGCCAGCAAGGGGTCGGATTCGGGCAAGGCTATCGCTTCAGCCGCCCCCTCTCGGCGCGCGCATTCCGTGATTGGTGCCAACAAGCCGGGGACTCGAAGTGAACGCCATTATTCGCCACAACACACTTGCCGCCATCGTCGCGGCACTGTTGTTGACCGGGTGTAACGCCATGCCCACTCAGGGAGAACGTTCACCAGATGCAGCCGCCAACGGCGAACAAGCCCGGGATACCCCCCATCAGGACGATGCTTACGGGACGAGCCGGAACGCGGTTTATCTGGCGCGCGATGACGACGCCGTCAACGCACGTCGTCAGCACCTGCTGGACGAGGGGCACGAATCCGTCGCCCTGGATCGGGTGGGCTTCTATATGGACGTGCTGACCGCACGGTTGCGCCAGGAGCTTTCGGGATACGATGTGCAAATGGAACGCGAGGGGCGAATCATCACCCTGATATTTCCGGGCGCCAAGGCCTTCGAGACCAACAGCGCGGAGATTCACCCGGACATGATACCCACCCTCGATGCCCTGGGGCAGGTGCTCGAGGAGTACGACGCCAGCCTGGTGACGATCGCCGGACATACCGACTCTGCGGGCGCACGCGGTTACAACCAGCACCTGTCGGAACAACGGGCCCTATCGGTCGGTCGTCACCTGCACGACAATGGCGTCGGAGAGGCGCGCATCATTGCGATCGGCTACGGACCGGACCGCCCCATCGCCGAGAATGAAACGTCACATGGGCGCGCCCTGAACCGCCGCGTGGAGCTACGCGTGGAGCCACTAACGGCCACCTGACTCACAAAGCGTCTGGGGGGCCCTCCGCGCGGTGGACCTCGACACGATTTCGGCCACGCGCCTTGGCGCGATAGAGCGCCGCATCGGCCTTGCGCACGAGATCTTCCAGGGAATCTCCGGGTTCGCGAGACACCACCCCCAGGCTGATCGACATCGGCTGGCCATGGGCCGCCGGTGGGTCCGCAATGGCCTGGCGGAGTTTTTCCGCCAGCAACGCTGCACGGTCCGAGTCGGCGTGCGGCACGAGGATCAGGAACTCCTCGCCGCCCCACCGGCCGAGACGGTCCGAGTCGCGCAGGCACGCCTGCAACCGCTGGCACATCTCCCGCAGGATGGCATCCCCCATCGCGTGACCGTAGCGATCGTTGACCTCCTTGAAGTAGTCGAGATCGAGAAAAATCAACGAAAGCGGCAGGTTGTAACGCTCCGCACGAGCCACCTCGTGTTCCGCCTCGGTCTTGAACTTCTGGCGGTTCCAAACCCCGGTCAAGGCGTCCGTATTGGCCAGACGCACCAATTCCTCCTGCTGCTGGCGCAGTGTTGCCTCGACCTCCTTGCGCAGAGCGGCCTCCTGACGCAAACGGCGACTGACCCGCACGTAATGCAGCAGGAGCAGGCTAACCAGGAGCAAGGTAGCGCCTGCGATCAGCGCAATCCGGTACCACCATGCGTGGTCGACTGCGACGCGTACCGCCTGCCGGCGCGGCAGGTTTGGTCTGTCCCGGTTGACCCCACCGCGGCTGGCGCTCTGATCATCCGCCCGGTCCGACGAATTCCGGGCCGCCTGGGCCGGAAACAATTCCCTGCCCCACCGTTCCTCCGGTCCACCGGACCCCGATAACCGCCAGGGGGCCTGGCGAGCCTGGATATCACTGTCCTGCAGCAAGACCCCGGCGTGAGACGAAGGCGGCGGGCTGGCGCAGACGGGGACGGAGAGGAACAGCCACAACAGCCCCCCGAAGCCAAGCCGCAAGCCTTGGCTGCGAAAGCCACGGTTCTGGACGAGCGTCATCGGCATCCCTCGGATCGACTGGCGCTTGCGTGCCGGCCCTTCTGCTGAGCCTAGCACCCCGTCGGCGAAACAACCTGCGGGTCACACCGCGTCTGGTCGGGCCAGTCACGAATCATCCTGGCGACAAACCAGCGTTCATCGCACTCCTGGCCGCTATTGCCTCGATTTGTGGGCCGCCGTACAGACCGACATTGCAGCCAGCCACATGATCGGGGACGCGTATACATCGTGCGGGTCGAGTGCCCGAACGATGAGCTTGACACTGACCGCCGGCGTTAACGCCGGCCCCTTCAAGGAGCGGAACCATGAAGAAACTCACCTCACTCAAACTCGCCGCCGCGATGATCCCCGTTCTCGCCTTTGGCATGAGCACCCCCATGGCGGGCGAACAGGAGATGAACGGCAATGACCGCAACGCAATGGAAGAGCGTGATGCCGACGAGCGCCATGATGCCCCCCATATTGACCGCATGCCGGCGCAAGGACTGCATGCCTCCGACCTGATGGACAAGAAGATCCACAGCCGGACCGACGATGAAGAAGTCGGCGAGATCAACGACCTCGTCATCGATCAGGACGGCCGGATCATCGCCGTCGTAATCGGCACCGGCGGCGTCCTGGGTATGGGCGAGAAGGACATCGCAATCGCCTGGGACCGGATCGACCGCACGACCGAAGGCGACGAGGTCAAGCTGTACATCGATATGAATGAAGACACCCTGAAGGAAGCGCCCGAGTACGAACGCGACTAGGGCTCGCACTACCCGGCCCGAGGGATTGCTCTTCCCTCGGGCTCGGTCTTCCGCTACGCCGGCCTGGCCAGTGCAGAACGTTGGGCGTCGCTACGCCAACTGCCTTAACGCGAAAATGGTCCGCCAGTCTGGAAGATTTCAGTCGGGGATACGGGGTTTGGCCCACCGCGAAGGACTATCCTTAAACTATTAATTATCCGAATCTTTCCGACCTTCGAACGCTCCCGACCAACAAACGGACGCACCGGTGCCCTTAACCCGACCGACCGGGCGAACGCCCCTCGACAATGGACTGCTCGCGGCCCTGCCGGACAGTGAATACAAGCATCTCCAGCCACACCTGAATCCGGTCCTGTTGCCACTGGGCACCAGCCTTTACGAGGGCCCGTCGGAGACCCACTACGTCTACTTCCCCACCGAAGCCATCATCGCCTTGATGTGTGTAATGGAAGACGGCAAGTGTGGCGAGATCGCGGTGGCCGGACGGGAGGGACTGGTCGGGATCTCGCTGTTGATGGGCGGCTACACGACCCCCACCCGGGCCTCGGTACGCATGGCCGGGCACGCCTATCGAATCCGCAGCGCCATCCTCAGCGAGGCCTTCTCGCGCACAGGCGAACTGCAACGCCTGATGCTTCGCTACACGCAGGCCTTGTTCACGCAAATCGCACAGACCTCCGCCTGCAATCGACACCACTCGGTGGAGCAGCAGCTCTGCCGCTGGCTGTTGCTGAGCGACGATCGCTCACCACATCGCGAACTCAAAATGACCCATGAACTCATCGCGAGCATGCTGGGGGTTCGCCGAGAAGGCGTCACCGAGGCCGCCGGGCGGTTACAAAAGTCGGGCTTGATCACCTACCACCGAGGTCGCCTGGTCATTCTCGACCGCCCGGGGCTCGAGCAGCACAGCTGCGAGTGCTACGGGGTCGTATCTCGAGAATACGCCCGCCTCCTCGATGAACCGACGACGCCACAGTACTAGTCCCGGAACGCATCAGTCCCGGGGCGTCGCCAGCGGGCCGCTTCGCTCAGTGTTCGTCCCGGTCGATCTTCTTCTCGAACTCTGCCAGCTGCTGCTCCGCTTCGTCCTTCGTCACGCCATAGCGTTCCTGAATGCGGCCTGCCAACTCTTCCCGCTTGCCAGCCACGGCGTCGAGTTCGTCGTCCGTCAGCTTCCCCCAGCGCGCCTTGACCTTCCCCTTGAACTGCTTCCAGTTTCCTTTAACGATGTCCCAGTTCATTCCCCGTCCTCCTCCAGTCGCTGATCGGCGACATTGCCAATCAACACCCGAGCGTAAGCAGACCACCTGGCTGGCGTCTGTTCGGCGACGCACAGACGTTCCACCCCCGCGTGTGACTCACTGGTGTGCCCACCCAGCCAGTCAGGCCATCTACTCATGATGACCCACATCATCTGGCTCGTCGGCTTTGTCGTAATCGTGCTGGTGACCCTGAGCTTTCTCGGTTTCCCAGGGGGCCGGAGCTTCACCAGACGAGCGCCAGCAAGCCGGCCCCGAGACAGACCACCACCACGGGAACAATCGTCTCCCGTACCACCTGCCCTTCGCGCGCCTGGAGGCCGCAGGCCGCGGCCGCCATTGCGATGTTGTGCAACGAGATCATGTTGCCCACGCCTGAGCCGATCAGCTGCAAGGCGAGAATCGACGGCAGCGACAATGCCACTGCTTCCGCGGTGTCGGCCTGCAGGCGGGCAAAGAGCAGATTGGAGACCGTGGCACTTCCGGTCATGAACGACCCCAGCGCCCCCAGAAATCCGCTGAACAGCACGAACGTGCCCCCCAACCACCCGGCGAGGCTCTGCCCCAGTACCTGCGGCATCGAGGGGAGCCCCGCCGCGTTGAGCTCGGACATCAGCAGGATCTGGGTGAGCGCGATGATGAAGATCAGCACGATCGCGGCTACCCGCAGCTTGCGTCCAGTAGCCACCACGGCCTCGCCCAGCGTGGCGCGCCCGACGCGAAAAAGGATCAGTGCAGTCAGCAGCGCCAGGGCAAAGTAGAAATACGGCGTGTACAGCGGGGCCAGGCTCTGCCCCAGTTCCACCCCCTGAAACTCGCCCAGGGACCAGCGCACCGATTGCAGGGCCTCGCGCAGCGGCATCACCGTGCGCGAGGCAATCAAGGCCACCGACATCACGGCGAACGGCACAAACGCCACGAGTACCCGCTTGATCGGGGCGGGTTCGGTCTCGGTGTGTTGCGGGCTCGATGGCAGCAGAAAACCTTTGTGCGCGGCCAGTGAGATGACGACCATCGCGACGACGCCACCGACAATCGAGGGCAACTCCGGCCCGATCAGCCAGGCGACCAGGGCGTACGGAATACCGAACGCGAGCGCGGAGAGCACCGCGAATGGCACAAACTCGCGAAAACGCCCCTTCTCGTCCCCCAGCGTGGCAACCCAGGTCATGAAAATGGTGATGAACACGGCCAGCAGCGCGAGGATGAACGCCGTGCGCACCACCGCCTCCTGCACCACCGCATCGTCCAGTCCCAGCCCCGCGAAGCCGATCACCACCGGCGTACCCGCCGCGCCAAACGGCACCGCGGTACTGTTGCCGATCAGCGCGATCGCCACGGCCTTCAGCGGCTTCATGCCGAAATAGACGAGCAGGGGTGCCGCCAGCACGGCTGGAGTCCCGAACCCGGCGATACCCTCCACGAACCCGACCAGACCCCAGCCCAGCAACATCGCCAGCACGCGCGGATCGCGCGACACGCTGGCGATCACCGACTGGATCGCATCCATGTGGCCGGTTGCGATCATCACGTTCAGCACCAGCAGCGCGACGGCCACAATCAGCATGACCTCGACAAACACCACGCCCGCATCCAGCAGGCTCGCGCCCAGCACGGCCCCCGGCATCTGCCAGACCCACAGGGCAATAACCAGTGTCGCCAGATAGGCCAGTGGCGCGGCCTCGTAGGCCGGCCTGCGCAACGGGACCAGCCAGACAAACAGCACCACAAACGGCACCAGGGCCACCCAGAAAAGCGTCATGCGTGCGACATCCTCGAGAAAACGTTATCGGGAGAGTATCGCCTGTCCCGCGCAGAGGCCCACTGCGTCAGATCAATCGCGCGTATCCTCCTGATCCGGATGAACACGCCCAAAGCGACCCATGCCCCACCAAAGCATGCGATGGCTCAACCACCAGACCAGGGCGCAGCCGGCCATCAAGACCGCCAGCCACACATAGGGATGGACCAGGTCCTGCGGACGGGCCCAGGGCCCTAGAACCCAGTTCACGTTCGCCTCGGGCGTCGACAGCAGGTACGACACCAGCAAGACGGCCCAGCCCACCAGGATCCACAAACGCCCCGCCACCGGGTCGTATCCCAGGCGCCAGACCATCCACAACAGCACCAACGGAAGCGGCAGGTGGTACAGGGAGAACAGCCGCAGGTAGAGCGGAACCTCCGGATCGAACATGTAGGCGACAAAGCCGAAGGGCGGGTTCCCCAGCAGCACAAGCCCCAGCAAGAAATCGATCACCCACCCCATCTCGAGCAGGACCACGCCCACCGCCAGCATGCTCGCCAGGCGCCGGCTCTCCAGCCACGCCGCCGCGCACCCGGCGATCAGCGCGAGATTGGACAGCCAGAGGAAATTGAGCCAGCCATACTGGACCGCATAGACCGGTACCAGGACGCAGACAAACAGCAGGTAGGCAACCAGAAACCAGCGAGGAAACAAAGCGTAATCGCCTGACGGGGCCGGGCTCTCACTATAACGGTTCGAACCCGGAGTCACAGTGTTCCTTCACGTGCGACAGCCCGTTACGCGTATGATGAAAAGTCCATTCGACCCGCGGGAGAACCGGCGCGTGAGAACCTGGATTGCCATCAGCGCCACGCTGGTACTCGCCGCCTGCGGCACCCTGCCCCCGACCGCCGAACAGGCGCGCGATGTGCCCTACAGCTGCGATCGTGGGCCGAACCTGATGGCGAGCTTCAGCGACAATGAGGCCGAGCTGCGCTTTGGCCGTTCCAAGGCCGTATTACAGGCGACCGAGGTCGCCTCCGGGGCACGCTACGCCAACCCCGGCGAGCAGATCGTCTTCTGGACCAAGGGCGAAGCCGCCATGCTCGAATTCCACGGCATCTACTGGACCTGCCGCGTTCGCCAGCCCAATGCCGATGCAGCTACTCCGGCTCCACCGGCGCCACGGCACTGGAGTGCCGCGGCGGGTGTTCCTGAATAAACGCCTCCAGCCGGCCAAGCGCCTCGCCAGCACTGGAAAAGCCTTCCAGACCGCATTCGACCGAGCCTTCCAGATACGGTCGCATGCCCTCGCCAATGCTCGGCGTGTAACCCACGCCCGTGGTCGCCAGAAGCTCCGGATCCAGGCGCCCATCGGCATGGATGCGCTGGATCTGCAGTACCGCGATCCCCTCCGAGGTCACCCGGTCCTCGCGCACCAGTAACGTCTCGCCGTTATCGCACTCGGCGATCTGCAGTGCACCTTCCCTGGCCGTTTGTGCCATCTGGTGCTCGTAGCTGCGCGCCTCGGGGTCCTGCAGGATCACGCGAGCACCCTCGAAGGCCAGGGCCGCCAGCAACAGCATCCCCGCCAGCCCGAACAGCGTAGCCGCCACCCGCCGCCAGCCCAGCACATAACCGACAGCACCACCGACCAGCAAAAGCGGCGTACCCCACTCAAAGGTCCGGGCCAGCGGTACGGGCATAAAGTCGATCCCGCCGCCGAGCCCCAGCAGGGCGGTGACATAAAGCCAGACGATCCCCAGCCCGACCCCGAGCAGGATCGCGATCAGCGCGCGCCAGAACAGCGACTGCCTGCGCTCGGGTTGCGTATCGGCCATGCCCCTCTCCAATCCAGTCCAATCGGCGCAGCCTAAGCAAACACGCGCCGATGTGCACGCCGTACATCGTTTCGTGGCCTTGCAAGCCTAAAGTTTCCTCAAACCCCGCCGTTAAGCGAATGTAGACGGGAAATTCCGGCTGCGGAATCCGGCCCTTCGCCGGATCGCCCTTGTGGCGTGCGAGACCCGACAACATGGCCCAGGTGTTGAGTGTTGCCACCAACCTCCTGTCGCTCAATGCCCAGCGCCACCTGCGCCAGTCGCAGGCCGCCCTGCAGACGGCCTTCCAGCGCCTGTCTTCAGGCCAGCGCATCAACTCGGCGCGCGACGACGCCGCCGGGCTGGCCATCTCCGAACGCTTCACAACCCAGATCCGCGGCCTGAACCAGGCCATGCGCAACGCGCAGGACGGCATCTCGCTGGCCCAGACCGCCGAGGGCGCCCTGGGCTCCATGACCGGCAACCTGCAACGTATCCGCGAGCTGGCGATACAGGCGGCCAATGCCACCCTGTCGGCCTCGGACCGCGGCGCCATCGACCGCGAGGTTCGCCAGCTCCTGGCCGAGAACGACCGCATCGCGACCCAGACAACCTTTAACGGCCGTTCGCTGCTGGACGGGTCCATGGGCACCGCGTTCTTCCAGATCGGCGCCAACGCCGGGCAGACCCTCGCCATCGACCTCGGCAACAGCATGCGCAACCGCTTCGTGGGCGACATTGCCAGTGCCTGGTCCGGCGAACTGGAGGCCGCCTTCGCCGGCAATCCGCTGGAGGTGGATCAGGATTTCTCCATCCGTGTGGGCGAGCGCGACCCAGTGGAGATCCCTGCGGGACCCTATCGCTCCCCCCAGGAACTGGCGACCGCGATCGACCGCGCCCTCGGATCAACCGGCCGCGCGATCCTGACCGACGACGGCCGGCTCAACCTGATCGCCCGCGAGACCCTGACGATCTCGGGGGAGACCGCCCTCGCCACGCTCGGGCTGCCGGCCACCACCGAGCCCGGGGGGAGCCTGAACGATATCGACCTGACCTCGCGCCAGGGGGCCAGCGACGCCCTGTCACGTGTGGATGCCGCGCTGGATGCGGTCAACGCGCGGCGCAGCCAGTTCGGGGCCATCCAGAACCGCTTCGAGTCGACCATCACCAACCTGGGCATCACCAGCGACAACCTGGCGGCGGCCCGCAGCCGCATTCTGGACGCCGATTACGCGGCCGAGGTCAGCCGCCTGGTGCGCGCCCAGATCCTGCAACAGGCCGGGCTCGCCGTGCTCGTTCAGGCCAACGCGCTACCCCAGACCTTCCTGCGGCTGCTCCAGTAATCAGGGGGCCGGCGCGCCTACTCCCCTGCGGGTCGGGCCGCCGCGCCAGAGAACTCCGGCCCCCGGACATCGTCATCGGTCCAGCCACGGTCCTGGTCACGACTGGTCACCCACCATTCGTGAACGAACAGCCGAATCGGCCCAAGCACGCGTTCTTCGAAACGCGATGGCAGCGTATACGGGCCGACCTCCTCGTACTCCAGGAAGGTCGTATCGACATGGGCATTCCGGGTCGGCTCGAAGCCGGTCAGGGTGATATGCACCCGATAGAGCCGATCGGTTTCGGGGTGGATCCACATCACCACCTGATCCTCGTCCGCCTTGCCAAAGCCCGGCTGGATGGTCGCCAGCACGCGACGGTAGTCCACGCCGCCCTCGCGGCGATCCGCCAGCCGCGTCATTGAGGTCGCGCGGTGTTTCACGAAGGTCGGTCCGTAGTGGAACAGCTTGCCGGCATCGGTCGTCATCGCGGTGGCACGAATCCGGTCCTCGTCCTCGCTCCGCTCGCCGTCGTAGTACACGCGAATCTCGTCACGCTGGCGGATCACCGTCTTGGTGCCCTCCGGCCCCGTGTAATGGACTGCGTACAACTCGTCCGCCGGGCGGTAGCGCTCCTCGCCCTGGCCACGGTAGCCACCATCCGCCACCAGCGGCTGCACACGCTGAACCATTCGCCCCCACTCGCCGTCCGTAGCCTGGTTCAGGTCCCCGTCGTACTCGCGAAGATCCCCTCCGTGCGCGGCCATGGTCCGGTCGAACAGTTCCTGGGCCGTCATTCCGTCGGCGAAAGCCCGGCCCTCATCGGGCTCCGGGAAAGTAGCGGCACAACCCGCCAACAGCAGTACAGACACCACCAGAAGCGGCACTACCCATGCGCTCGCTCGCAACACCGGCAATGTCGTCTTGTTCTTCTTTTCCATTTCTGCACCCTCGAAAACCCTTTGTGTATAGTTCTTGTACAATGCGTGTACATGAAGTTCAATAGGGCATCATCAATCAACCGCTCAGGACGTACCCATGTGTGCAAATGCCACCCGGTTCCCCACCCAGGGGGCGCCCCTTGCGGTTTCCAGCGACGACGCTACGGCCATACTCGCGGCCGTCCGCGATGCCGTCGCCTATATCGAATTTGCGCCGAACGGTACGGTGCTCGACGCCAACTCGCACTTCCTCGAGACTGTCGGTCATCCCCGCGAGGATGTGATCGGCCAGCACCACCGGATGTTCTGCGACCCGGACTACGTTCGCTCCATGGAATACCGCCAATTCTGGCGGCAGCTGGCTACGGGCGAGTCCCACGCCGGCACCTTCCCCAGGGTCACGCGGGCTGGCGAGACCATCTGGCTGGAAGCCACCTACTTTCCGGTACGCGATGCCCAGGGCGACGTGTACAAGGTCGTCAAGATCGCATCGAATGTGACCGGCAAGATGGAGACGCTCCACGACCAGGCAGCCGTATTCGAGGCGCTGGATCGTTCCCAGGCGGTCATCGAGTTCACGCCGGACGGCACCATCCTCAAGGCCAACGACAACTTCCTGCAGGCCGTCGGTTACCCGCTCGAACACATTCAGGGCCAGCACCACCGGATGTTCTGCGACGACGCCTTCTACCGCGAGAACCCGAATTTCTGGCAAGACCTCGCCCGCGGGCGCTTCATGAGCGGCAAATTCCGCCGTTTCAAGTCCTCCGGCGAGGAGATCTGGCTGGAGGCCACCTACAACCCGATTCTCGATGACCAGGGTCATACCGTGAAGGTCATCAAGTTCGCCACGGACATCACCGCCAGCGTGCACATGGCCGAGCGCACCCGGGAGGCCTCCGCCATCGCCTGCGAAATGGCCCAGAAAACCGCGGATGGCGCGCAACGCGGAGAGGCCTCGCTGGAGGCCAATGCGACCAACTCCGAACAGATCCGCCAGCATGTGGCCGAAACCAAATCGGCGATCGATCGACTCAATGCCGAGGCGCGCAGTATCGAGTCGATCATCGAGACCATCCGCAGCGTGGCGGAAACCACCAAGATGCTGTCCCTCAATGCCGCTATCGAAGCCGCGCGTGCCGGAGAGCAAGGGCGCGGCTTTGCCGTGGTGGCACAGGAGGTCCGCAAGCTCGCGTCCGATACCCGCGACGCCACCAGTCAGATCGCCGAGGTCATTCATGGCAACCTGCAAAGCACCCAGGCGATCGCAGAGCGCATCGACACCGTGAACCAGGTGGCCGAGCAAGGGCGCCAACAGGTCCTGTCGGTACAGCAGATCATGGCCGAGATTCGCGAAGGCGCCAGCCACGTCGTCGAATCCGTCTCCTCGATCCCGCGCACATGACCCGGCCTGCGAGAGGCCTCGCACACCCGGAAGGCAAATCCATCCGGGCAACGGGCCGCTCCTGACCATCGAAGCCCCGCCATCCCCCCTTCATTCCCTCATTGACCGCGAGGGTTCTCTCGCCTAGTCTTTCCTTTGGGTGGCGATCCCGAGCGATCGGCGGCAAACATTCCGGAACGGATCCGAATGGCTGCGACCACCCGACAGGGAGGGAAACGCCCCATGCCAGCGCGCATGTTCGGCTTGTTCGCGAGACTCGGGCCCCTGGCCGGCCTCAGCCTGTTCGGGCTGACTGCGCTGCTGCCCGCACAAGCCCTGTCTGCGGTCACCCCCGCCCCCCTGCCGCACAACACCGGCTTCTACCTCTCGCCTTATACCGCCTCCGGAGAGCTGGCCGGGTGGGTCGACGAGGCACTGGGCGAGTCCTCGCGCGACATCTCCGGGCTGGCCGGACGCCTGCTGCAAACGGCGGCGATGGCCTATGGTGCGCAGCAGTCGAATCGTCTGGGCGGCATGCTCGACCAGGCCAGCCGGTCGTCCGGCATACCCGCGATGGACTTCGGCCATGCCCTTGCCGCGGCCACCGAACCCGGCCGCACCTCGGCCGGGGGCCTTGAGCAGGCCACCGCCATCCTGGGCGAGCTGGGGAGCCGTGGACTGGTGGGCGAACACGCCGGCCATCAGGTCCGGCGGCTTGCGCAGGTGCTGGAGGACCCGGAGGCCGCCGTGCGCGGCGAGCTGGAACGCCTGCAGATCGGCTCGCGGGACATCGCCGGGGTACTCCGCGAACTGGAGCGCCTCCCACAAGGCCAACGCCGCAGCGTACTCGGAGCCCTGGACCACGACACCGCCCCGGCGCTGGAACTCCTGCTGGACGCCGGCCACCACCGGCTTGACCAGCAGATGCGCGAACTGGCCCAGCCCCGCAGCGCATCGTCCGGCTCTGCCGCCAGCGTCTTTGGCTTGCTGGCCCGTGACCACGATGCCGGGCTGTTCGGCGCCGGGGAGCTGCTGCAACGTCAGCTGGGCGATCACGCCCTGCGCCAGGGCGCCGAGCTGGGCATGGGGTTCTTCGCCCTGTTCGACGGGCTCTCGCAAACCCACCGTCAACTCGAACTGACCCCGGAGCGCATGGTGCGCTACCGCCAGTCCGCCGACCGTTCGTTCAACGACCTCGACAGCCTGCTGGTACACACCATGGTGCACTACCGCACCCGGCGCGACTTCGCCCGCGCCAGCGAGGCCGTGATGCTCCTCTACCCCGAGGCACGCCCGCGCATGGACGCCGCCCATCGCGTGGCGGGCGACATCATCACCGCCGAATGGCACCGCATGCAGCAACGCATGGACCTGCAATGGCAATAAACCCACGGAGAACCCACTGATGCGAATCCACCTGACGCCTGCCCGCATGCTCGCCATGGGCGCGATCCTGAGCCTGGGCCTGACGACCTCGCTCGCCCACGCCACGCCGGGCGCCGACCGCCAATTCGACCGCAATATCCAGGCGGTCGACACGGGCCTGCTGGAACCCGGCACCCGGGCGCTGCTGGACGCCTATCGCAGCGAACGTGGATCGCGCGAGGCGCGGCAGATCAGCCGTCAGGCCTTGCCGGGTCGCAGTGCCACGCAGTGCGCCTGGGACGATCGCTACCGCATCATGGCCAACCTCGAAGCGCCGTCCGAGGTTATCTTTACCCGCGCCCTGGTCACCAACAAGGGACGCGGCTCGGTAGACTTGGGCTTTGACCGCTTCGAACTGCACGCCGACGGCGCCTGCCCGGATACGGTCGACAACGGGCCCGTCAGTTTCTGGATGACCTGGTACCAGAACCACCAGGCCATGGAGCCGGCGGCCGTCTCCAGCATCGAGGAGGCGCGGCGGCTGTACGCCGCCTCCGCCATGGACAGCAGCATGAAGATGGTTATGCGCTTCGACGGCGAGATGCAGGACGGCCAGCCCCACGGTCGCTTCCGGCTGATCCAGACCAATCACACACCCGAGATGCAGGGCATGCGCGGCGGCGATGTCAGCAGTCATGCGCTCGGTTATGTCGAATTCGAGGCCGGCGAGCGGATCCGGCGGCTGATCGTGACCGAGATGGCCCACGGCGCCACCCTGGTCTACCTGGAACAGCCCCATGGCGAGGCGAACATGCTCAACTACTGGGTCCTGCACGGGGCCGGCATGCACATGGGCGACCATTACCCGACCAACGCCGCTGGCGAAATCGATGGCCTCTTCGTACGTATGCGCAGCAACGAGAGCCCACCCGAGATCAGCGCCTGCGTGCGCGGCAACCTGCCCGCCGAGCGTTCCGCCTGCGACTAGGCCACGCTGACGGCCGCGGCGGCGGGACTCCCACCCGGCGCCGCTTCCCCGAGGTCTCAAACCAGGACGCCCGGACCGATCGCTGACCGGCCCGGGCGTCTCTTTCCTGTTCCTATGAACTACACTACCAGAACAACCACTTACAACTGCGTGTAACGACCTGGGTGCATATCGCTGAGGAACCGCGACCGCGCCGCCATACTTGTCCTGCCCCGACAGGGCGCAATGCCGGCCAGGAAGGCCAAAGGATGCCTCGCGATGTCCAGGTTCGAGTCGGCACAACCCCTGGCAGGCAACACCCGGTATTCCGACTACCTGGCCCGAACCACGCTCCGCGCCTGGGTCGGGATGTCCTTTGTCTCCGCGACACTGATCATCGTCGCAGGCCTGCTGCTCTCCTGGTTGATCCCGTACCTGGCGGGTGGCGCCGACAGCATCGTGCCGCACTTCTACTACGTGCCAATCCTGTTTGCCGCCGCGCGCTTTGGGCCCGGCGCCGCCCTCGTCGTGGCACTGGTGGCCGGCGTACTGGCCGGGCCCCTGACCTATGTGGACGTCGCCGCCGCCACCGCACAGGAGACCGAACGCTGGCTGACGCGCACCGCCTTCTTCGTCGGGATCGGGCAATTGATGGCCTGGCTGGTCATTCCCGCGCTGCATCCGGTCACCGAGGAACTGCGGCGCATGCGTCAGGAATTCGATATCCGCCGGGGCCTGAAACACAACGAGTTCTTTCTGCGCTACCAGCCGATCTACTCGATCCGCCAGCATCGATTCGTCGGGGTCGAGGCGCTGATCCGCTGGCAGCACCCGGCACACGGCGAGCTGACGCCGGCGGACTTTCTCGACGTGGCGGAGGACTCCTCGCTAATACACGACATCGGCGCGCAGGTGATCGCCGAGGCCTGCCGACAGACCGAGGAGTGGAAGACCCTTGCGCAGGTCCATGGCCGCGAACCCTGGTACACCGCGATCAATCTCTCCGCCCGCGACTTCATTCGCCCCGAACTCGCGTACGACGTCGCATCCGCGCTCAAGCGCCACCACCTGCCACCCGAACTCCTGACCATCGAACTCACCGAGACCGTGCTCGCGCTCGAGGACGCCGAACCCGCCCTCGAGGCGCTGAAGCACCTGGGGGTACAGCTCGCCATCGACGACTTCGGCACCGGGTATTCGTCCCTCGCCTATCTCAATCGGTTTCCGATCGATACGCTGAAGCTCGACCGCCAGCTTGTATCCAGCCTCGGCCACGACCCCTCGGCCGAAGACCTCGCACGAGGCATCGCACTGCTGGCCGGATCGCTCGGGCTGAAGACCGTTGCCGAGGGCATCGAGACCCGGGACCAGATCGGCCTGAGCGAGGAACTCGGGTTCGACCGCATCCAGGGGTTTTACTTCGCCCGGCCCCTGACCGCGGACGAAATCCCGTCCCTTCTGCTGATCGAGGAGGTTGACCCGGACCACCCGCCGACGCCGAGCGGCGCCCGGGCGTAGAAAACCCCGGTGGGCGGTTCGCCCACCGGGGTCCTGGGAGATAGCAGGCGTAGTGCTGGTGGAGGCTACGAGTCCCCCGCCACCTCGGCGAATTGCTCACCAAGATCGCTGTCGTTGTCGATCAGGTAAGCAATCTCCTGGTATTCCTTGACGGTCAGCCCTTCATCCTCGATTGCGGCGACCATCTCGTCGTTGGCCTCGTCGCGCAGCTCCTGGGCCCCCTCGCCTTCTGCTTCCGCGATGTCATCTGCGTATTCCGCGCGGATGTCCTGGGCCGCATCCGCAGCCGCCAGAAAGCTTTCCAGATCGCTTTCACTGACGTCCTCGGCGGACATTTCGGGATCATCGGTCCATTCCTGCTCGAACACATGCGGATCATCCGCTGCCACTGTGCCCGCACCACCCAATGCGAGCCCGAGAGCCAGGGCGATCGAATAAGTTGCACCGGTCTTGTGTCCCATTCTGCGCCTCCTGCTTCTTCAGATTGGTTGGATTGCGTTAGCCCGTCGCAATGAACGCGCCGTCTGACCCGTAGCGATGCAGCCTCCGTGCCAACATGGCCTGAATGCCGCATGCCGCGCCGCCAGGCGGTTTCCGCACCTGGATGCAGTGATCGGACGGGTCCCAATCACATCCAGAGGTGGGTCATTCAGACACATGCATCGCCCCGACCCGTGTCGCTCCGACTCACTCCCTGGGGCCGCCTCGTTCAACGCCGGCAAGGCCCTTCACCCACAAAAAAGCCCCGAGGCGCAATGCCACGGGGCCCGGCCGTTTGCGCTCGGCGCCTGGGTTAGCTTGACCCGAAGTACTCCCGCAGGAGCTGCGTCGTGCGCGCGGCCGGATCCTCGCGAATGCGACGTTCCTCGTCCGCCAGAATGGTAAACAGACCATCCAGTGCGTGGTCGGTCACATAGCGATCCAGGTCCACATCCAGATCGGCCAGGCCGGGGATACGGCTGGCTGCATCGCGCAGCGGCTGGTACACCCGGTACACCCCGGCACCCTCCATATGCTCGCGCACCACGGGCGCATAGCGCTCGCGCAGATCCGACTCGGACGCACCGCGCAGGTACTGGGTCGCGGCATCGTCATCACCGCGCAGTACCGCGTGCACGTCGGACGGCTGCATGCCCCGAATCGCACTCACAAACACCGGGGCCGCCTCCCGTGCGGCCGCCTCGGCGGCCCGGTTCATGCGCCGCTCGAGATCATCCACCTGGCTGCCCATGCCAGCGCTGCGCAGCACATCCCCGGCCTGCCGCAACTCCTGCGGCAGACCGATCCGTATGGCCTGGTTGCCCCAGTAGCCGTCTTCCTGCCCCGTCCGTTCCACGGTTCGTTCGGTGCCGACTCGAAGGGCCTCGCGGACCGCCTCTTCCGCCCGGTCACCACCACTCCCCTCGCCGTTCAAACCGAAGTCGCGGACATCCAGTCCGGCACAGGCCGAGAGAAAAAACGGCAGAAACAGCAACAACAAGAGCGGCGAATTACGCATGCGGACACTCCGACAGAATCATACGGGGCATGATACACATCACGCCTCGCATACCCCGTGCCCCGCTTGTCACATCCAGCACCGCGCCAGGCTTGCGATCCACCCGCGCATGCTCAATTGTTAAGGAAACACTGACTAATGGACACACTCGCGTTGGTACCCCAGGTTTGCCGAGGCAAGGCGCATCGTGCAGCGGGTAGAGGTACTACCCGCAAGCGGCGCAACGCAGGATCGGGGAACCTGGGGTACCAACCCCACAACTCAATAAACGAAGGGGCTCGGCCGCTCGTTGTTATCAAAAACGGGCGCGCGCACGGCGTTGCGGCTCCCTTGTGCAGAATGACTGCACGGCGGTCACCGCGCCTTGTTCGCACGCAAAAGCGACTCGAGCGCGAGCGTGTACATTAATCAGTGTTTCCTTGAGTGATATGACCCACAGACCGCGCCGCCAAAGACCCGCCCGCAAGCGCCTGTACGCTGCCGCCGTCCTGTTCGGCTTGCCGCTACTCGCGTTCATCGCCTGGGTCACATGGACGGAGCAGCACCCGGAGCAGGAGCGCGAGTTGCGTGTGGAGGTCCAGGACCGCCTGCACGAGTGGTTTCCGGAGGTCATGGAACTACCCGACGAGCTTCGCGGCTTTGTCCCGCGATCCACGGTATTCGACGACAGCACCCGCCCCGAAGTCGTAATGCTGCACGGGCTCGACGAGCCCGGCGATATCTGGGACACGCTGGCGTCCGCCCTCGACACGGCCGGCATCAATGGCTGGGAGTTTCGCTACCCGAACGATCAGGCGATTGATCACAGCGCCGACCTCCTGGCCGAGTACTGGGAGACGCTGGAGGCCGAACAGCCCGTGATTCTGGTGGGCCACAGCATGGGCGGCCTGGTGATCCGCGACTTTGTCACCCGCTGGCGACACCCCGTCGACGAGGCTCCGCGGGCCGAAGGGCCACCCATTGCCGGCGTAATCCTGGTCGCCACCCCGAACCAGGGCTCCGACTGGGCACGCCTGCGCGTCTGGCTCGAGGTGCGCGAATGGCTGGCCGACATACGTGAGCAACGCTTTTCGCTTTTCGCCGGTCTTCGCGACGGCACGGGCGCGGCCAAGATCGATCTGCGGCCCGACAGCGAGTTTCTGGCGGACCTGAATCAGCGCCCCTGGCCAGAGGACATTCCCGTGCGAATCATCGGCGGCGTGGTACCCGAGCCGACCCCGGCGATGGAGGCCAGCCTGCGATCCCTGAGCGAGCAGTTCGGCATCGAGGACTTGCCCGCGCGCATCGAAGAGTGGTGGGAGGACACCAGCGAAGGACTGGGAGACGGGGTCGTGCCGATCGATTCCCTGTCACTGGAGGGACACCCCGAACCCGAGATCCTGGAGGCCTCGCACCGCGGTCTCCTGGTTCCCGGCCCCCTGACGGAATACCCCCCCGCGGTCGAACCGATCCTGCATATCCTGTTCGACTGGCGGGACGAGGACCGGCCTGTCCCCGCGATTGACCCGCAGGACTAACGTCTCTCCAGCGCAGGGGTCAGATCCCCAGCTCCCGCAGGACCTTGTCGATGCGTGGCACCAGGTGCGCATGCGGCGAGTCCTTGCGTACCAGCAGATGCATCGAGGTCACGTCCAGCACGTTCGAGGAGGCCACCAGCCGACCCGGTGCATCCGCCTCGTCGGGATAGGCCCGCTTCAACTCCCGGATCGTGTGTTCCGTCACCTCACTCATGTTGATCAGCACGTCCCCCTCGCCGGCCGCCAGACGTCGCAGATTCTCCGACAGCGTGCCCTCGCGCTGCACGTCCAGACCCTCCAGGTTGGCCTTGCCCCAGCCGTTCCCGGCGTAGTCCAGTACGCGGTATCCGGCAAAGTCCTCCAGCCGTTCCTTGGCCAGCAATTCGTCGCGCTCGGGGTGGTCCTCGCGCACGAAGGCCACCCATTCCGGTTCCGCCAGGGCGACCTCGCTCGCGATCAGATACTCCTCGCGCTCCGGCGTCATGGTGGTAATGATCGCGTCGGCCTTGCCCTCCTTCACCAGCCGCTGCGCCTCCTCCCATTCGTAGGGCTCGTGGCGCAGTGGCACCCACAAGTGGGCAAAGGCCTCCTGCATCAACTGGACATAGTGGCCCGCGAAGCGCCCATCGCGATTGATGTACCCGTACGGCGCCTCGTCCCGGTCGCCCGCGATATGGAAGGCCTCGCGGTGATCGGCCACCGCCGGCACCGACAGCATGCCCAAGACCGCAATACCCGCTAAAAGCCGTCCAAACATCGCTCAGTCCCTCCATACCGTGCCGTCCGGGCCCCGAATCCGCCGGAGGTCGGCATCCCGTCACTCAAGCCGCGGCAAGATTTACCAGCGGCACCAGACCAAACCAAAGCACATAGGCTAGCGATACCGCCATCAAGCCGTCGATACGCCCGCCCGGTGCCCCGCGCTGACGCTCGCGCCACAACATCCATATCAGCCAGGCCGCATGCGGCACCACGAAATAGGCAATGCCTGCATAGGCCCCCTGAGCCCAACCGGTCAGGTGGAATGCCGTTCCCGCAACCGCCGCCAGACCGGTGAACACCAGCGCCACACCGAGCGCACCACCATTTCCCAGCCGCACCGCCAGGGTCCGTTTGGCCACAGCCGCGTCCGCCTCGCGATCGGGGATACCAGACAGCGTAATCGACGGGATGATCGCCAGAAACAACGGCAGGCTCAGCCACCAGGGCAAGGGGTCCGTCCAGTCCCCCGCGAGGAACACGTACCCGCACAGCAACACGCCCAGGCTGTGGGTCAGCGCGACATCCACCTCCCCGAGCCCGCGATAGCTGAGCTTCAGGGGCGGCGCCGTATACCCGATCGCGAGCACCGCCAGCACGCCCGTTACCCACAGCATGGGACCGGCATCGCCGGGCGCGACCGCGAGCAGCGCGGCAAACGCCGCCGCGAAGCCCCCCAGTGCCACCGACGTACCGGCGTTGATCTCGCGCAGGGACAGCCGCCCCTCCACCAGCACCCGCGAGCCGCCGGTAAAGGCGCTGTAGAAACGGTTCTGGCGATCGGAGCCGAAATCCACCCGTTCATTGACCAGGACCGTCGCCACCTCGAGCAGGAACAGGCACAGATAACCCAGCCAGAAAACCGGATTGCGCGACACACCGCCGTCCGGGGCCGCCGCCAGGGCCCCTGCGGTGTAGGCCACGAAGGTCATCGGGTAGAACTGCAGGCGCAGTGCCTGCAGCCAGCCCCCCAGCTTGAAGGCCGCCCGTTCGCGCAGGCTCTCGCGGCCATGCTCCAGGCGCAGCCCTTCCTGTCGTGCGCGCTCGAGCCACGCCTCGCGCTGGCGGTCATCGGCCTCGCGTACCGAACCCAGCATCAGCGAGCGCACCGGGCGGATGCCGCAAAAGCCCAGGGTCGCGCGCGCCATCGCGTTGATCCCCGGCTGGCGATACAACAACTGATGGATCAGTACCGGGGTATCCATCGTGGTAATCAGCTGTGCGGAGCGTCCCTGCAGCAGCCCCTCGTATCCGGTGCCGCCCTCGCAGCTGCGAAAGGCAAACTCGGGCGTCATCACGCGATCGAGAAAGCCCTTGAGCAGCGCTGGCATGGTGCCCCACCAGGTGGGAAAGACGAATACGAGATGATCGGCCCAGGCGACCAGTTCGCGCGCCGCGTCCAGATCGTCTTCCAGCGGCTGCTGATTCGGCGAAGGCGTGTGAACGTGCGGGTCGAACTCGAGATTCGCCAGCTCCAGGGAGCGCACTTCCGCCCCGGAGGATCGGGCCCCGTCACGGTAGGCCTCGGCCAGCGCGCCGCACAGGCTGTCGGTACGCGGGTGGCCCAGGATCACGAGCACCTTCACGCGAGGTGGCTCCCGGAAAGGGCCTTGCGACCGCTACGCCCCGGAACAGGGCACGTGGTGCATACCGGGTTGCCTCCCTGCATACTCGAAGTCCTCCGAACCCCGTCTCTGATCATGCCCACGATCGAACACCAGGCACACATCCGCGCGGACCAACCCGATGTATTCGCCCTGATTACGCGGGTCGAGGAGTTCGTCCATTACAGCGAGGCCATCGAAACGATAGCGCGCGTCGGGGAGGCCCGCTACCGATGGGTCGTCCGCATCGCCGGCATTCCCCTGAGTTTCGATGTCGAGATCACAGAAACGGAACCACCGGAGCGCTTTTCCTGGCAATCGCTGACCGGCGTGCAGAATCGCGGCACCTATCACCTGACACCCGCGCAAAACGGCACGACGATCCACCTGCGTCTGGAGTACGAGCTCGACAATCCGCTGCTCGAAGAGACCGTCCGCCAGGCGGCCAAACCACTGATTCAGACCCTGAGCCGCGAGATCATCGACAACGTGGAAGCGGAGCTGCAGAAGTCACCGGGAAAAGGCATCGATCAGGAGGGTCCGCGCCCGGATCGTTAGACCCCGGTAGCGGACAGGCTCAACAAATAACGCTGCTGGTCCGGGCTCTCGATCGCGCCGGGGCGCGCCCCGCGCACCATTGCGATGGCCTCCTCCGGCGCGAGGCCCCGTTCGATCAGCGTCAAGGCCGCAATCGTCCCTGCACGGCCAAACCCGCCACCGCAGTGAAAAATCACCCCTTCGCCCGCACGCAGCCGACGGTGTACCTCGGGGCCGACTTCGCGCCAGCGCAGCTCCCAGGGGCGATCCGGCGCCGCCATGTCACCGATCGGCAGGTGCAGCCACGCCATCCCCGCCGCACGCACGGCCTCGCCCAGCTCGGGCACACCCAGCTTGTCCAGTTCATGCCCCTGGTTCAGCGTGACCAAGGCCGTCGCTCCCCAGTCCCGGATCGCTGCCAGATCCGCCGCCAGGTCCCGCTGACCACCGGGCGCCTCCGCCTCGCACTTGCCGGGGCAAAGCGTCATCCCGATCGTTCCGCCTTCGGGCAGGCTCACCGTGCCGATCTCCAGGGAGCGGGCGGGATTGTCGCTAGTCTGAGTCATCAAGCCTCTCTCAATCGTCCGGCGCCAAGGCCAGTCGTTCCGATCTCGGGCCCGCAAGGGCCCTTTCTGCGAACCAACGCCGCATCTCCCAATCCTACCGGTATGGACACCCCGTTACTCATCCTGGGCCTCCTGCTGGTCGCCAGCCTGGCCGCATTCTTTACCGGCGTACTGCCCTATCCCATCGGATGGATCATCCTGACCATCGCCTTCATCGCACGCTTGCTCTTTCTGGCCGGCCGATAACATCCTTGCTGAAGCCGCGATGGAGAGCGCCCGCGATGTCTGAAGCCCGCAAGATGCCGGTACAACTGATCAGTGTGGACGCGGTGGTCGACGCCGCGGACCGCCTCGCCCGCCAGATCCTGGACAGCGGCTTCCGGCCGGACACGATCGTCGCCATTGCCCGTGGTGGCTTCATGCCGGCGCGATTCCTGTGCGACTTCCTGCAGGTGCACAAACTGCTGAGCCTCAAGGTGGAGCACTACACCTCCGGCGCCCGCAAGAAGCAGGCCGCGGCCGTGACGGTGCCGCTGAGTGGCGAGGTCCGCGGGGAGCGCGTCCTGCTGGTGGACGACGTCAACGACAGCGGCGATACCCTGGCCGCGGCACGCCCGCATCTGGAGACCTTCAAGCCCAGGGCCGTGCGTACCGCCGTGCTGCACGAGAAGACCACGACCACCTGTCCGGCGGACTTCCGCAGCCACACCGTCCGCGAGTGGCGCTGGCTGCTCTATCCCTGGGCGGTCGTTGAGGATGTCGGCCAGTTCATCCAGCAGATGGACCCGCCGCCCAGCTACCGTGTGGAACTGATCGAACGCCTGCGCCTGGACTACGGCCTGGAACTGCACCCCGGCGAACTCGATCGCGTGATTCGCTACCACAGTCTCGAGATCCGCTAGGCCGAACACCGCTATGGGCTTAAGGGCACCGGCCGAGGCCTCCTATTTTGCTCAGACCCGCCCGTTTTCCTGCCCTCTCGGGCCTACACTCCAGGACAGTTCAACTGCGTACTGACCGGAGGGCCCATGCGTTTTCGGGACCGTACCGACGCCGGCCGGCGGCTCGCGCAAGCGCTGGACCGCTTCCGTGGTCAGCCCGGCGTGGTGTATGCCCTGCCGCGCGGCGGCGTCCCGCTCGGGGCCGAGGTCGCGCGTCACCTGGATATGCCGCTGGATCTGCTGATCCCGCGCAAGATCGGCCACCCGTTTCACCCCGAATACGCGATCTGCGCGGTCCCGGAACACGGCGAGCGCGTCTGCAACCCCCGCGAGGAGGAGCGCATCGACCCGGAATGGCTGGAGCGGGCCGAGGCCCGCGAACGCGCCGAGGCCCGGCGACGACGCGAACTGTACTGCACCACGCCCGCCCCGGACGTCGCCGGCAGACTGGCGATCATCGTCGATGATGGCATTGCCACCGGCCTGACCATGCGCGCAGCCATCCGCGACGCCCGGCAACGCCACCCCAGGCAGATCATCGTCGCGATCCCCGTGGCCCCGGCCGATACGGCGGAGCTGCTCGAGACCGAGGTCGACCACGTGGTGACCCTGGACCGCCCGGTGTACTACCGGGGCTCGGTCGGGTCCTACTACGAATCCTTCGAGCAGACCTCGGACGACGAGGTGATCGACCTCCTGGCCACCGCCCACCGCTCCCGCAAACCCGATGTCCCGCGTTGAGCAACACGATGTGACCCTCGCCCTGGACGGGCGTCCGCATCAGGGGATCCTCGGCCTGCCGGAGACCCCGGCCGGGCTGGTCGTGTTCGCGCATGGAAGCGGCAGCAGCCGCCTCAGCCCGCGCAACCACCAGGTGGCCCACGTGCTGCAGGCGGCCGATCTCGCCACGCTGATGTTCGACCTCCTGACCGAGACGGAGGATCGCACCTACGAGAACCGGTTCGACATCCCGCTGCTGGCCCGTCGGCTCGTACAGGCCTGCGAATGGGCCGCTTCGCAACCCCGACTCGCAGGTCTACCGATGGGCCTGTTTGGCGCCAGCACCGGGGCGGCGGCCGCATTACAGGCGGCCGCGGCGGCCCCCCATACCATCCGCGCCGTCGTCTCCCGCGGCGGGCGCCCGGATCTGGCGGGAGAGGCCCTGCCGCGGGTGGCGTCGCCCACCCTGCTGATTGTCGGGGGCGACGACACGATGGTGATCGAGCTCAACCGTCAGGCGCAGGCCCGCATGCACGCCACCTGCAGGCTCGCGATCATCCCGGGCGCCACTCACCTGTTCGAGGAACCGGGCACCCTGGAGCAAGCGGCCGATCTGGCCACGGACTGGTTTACCCGGTGGTTGAATCCCGAATAGGGAGGGCCGGGTTTCCTTCCAACCGAACCTTCAATTGGTCCAGGTCCTTCTCCACCGCGCACCGGTCCGAATCAAACTGCTCGTCGGACATCCCCGGCTGCCGGAAAAGGCTGAACACCAGCTCGCTCCCCTCGCCGTTCGGCAGGACGCGCATGGGGTTGTGAACGATCACGCCCGAGGGGAGCTCGACATCGTGATCCATCACACCGAGATCGTTGGGCGCCGCAAACCGTACCGTCACCCTCCCAACGGGCCCTTCCACGACCCACGCATCCCCCTGCTGTCGAACCTCCGAACGCGCGAGCCCCTCGGCCCATAACGGGAGATTTCTCGGATCGGAGGCAAAGGCATAGACATCTGCGGGAGTGCGCGCGATGGATACGGTCAGGTGCAGCACCTCGGCCATGCTGGGCCTGCGGGCGTCCATTTCACCGACCCTCAAAGGCTCGAACCAGGGCCGCGATGTCGAACTTCTTCATCTTCAGGAACGCCTGCGTGATCCGGGCCAGCGCCGCGGGATCACCGGGCTGCATCATCTCGTCCAGCACCGCGGGGACGATCTGCCAGGACAGGCCGAACTTGTCCCTCAACCAGCCGCATTCCACCTCCTGCCCGCCATCGGCCGTCAGCTTGTCCCAGTAGTAGTCGATCTCCTGCTGCGTATCGCACTTGACCATGAACGAGATCGACTCGTTGAACGGGACCAGCGGACCTGCACTGATGGCCTGGAACTCCTGCCCCAGCACGAAGAAGGTGACGACCTCCACCGAACCGGACGGGGTGCCTTCCAGGGTGACCGTGCTCTCGACCCACGAGTTTTCGAAGACCGAGGCGTAGAACTCGGCCGCCTCCCTGGCCTGACGCTCGAACCACAGGTGCGGAACGAGTTTGTGCCGAATGGTCGCCATCGCGTATCTCCCGCAAGGCCGGGGCCTACTACTCTGACCTTACTCCCACGTGTTGGCTCCCTGCTCGAAGCCGCCCCGATAGGGACTGCCGACACAAAAACGATGCCCATTAGGGAGACACTGACTGAGTGGCGCATTCGCGTTGGTACCCCAGGTTTTCCGAGACCAGGCGCGCCGTGCAGCGGGTAGTGGTTCTACCCGCAAGCGGCGCAACGCAGGATCGGGGTACCTGGGGTGCCAACCCCGGAGGGGCTCGGCCGCTTTTGCGCGCGCACGGCGTTGCGGTTCCCTTGTGCAGAATGACTGCACGGCAGTCACCGCGCCTTGTTCGCACGCAAAAGCGACTCGAGCGCGAATGCGCCACTCAGTCAGTGTCTCCCTCAGCGCCTGCATCACCACCCACTCTGCATGGCGCGCCACCACGGTTGCGCCCAGACTCTGCAAACGCGCGACCTCCGCCTCGACCGAGTCGGAGTCGATATCCAGGTGTGCGCGCGGATTGTGATCCACGCGCTGGATGATGACCTGCACTTCCCCGGGCGGCGTGACGAGCTGGATAAAGCCGCTGGCCGCATCGAAGTCCTCGGGCATCGGATAGCCCAGTGCGCTGGCCCAAAAACGCGCCTCGGCGGCCAGATCCTCCGTCCGGCAGTCGATCACGATGTTTCCGAGTCGGCTCTTGTGCATGGTGTCAGGGGGAACACGGCACTCGCGTGCCCCCAAAGACCACCTTCGGTTCGGGAGAACACACTGACGTGCGTGCCCTCCCGCCCCGTTAGCGCGGCTTGCAGGCCAGGCCGAACTCGAAGGTATGGATCTTGAAGCCCTCGGGAAACGCGGCCTTGAGCCGGCGCTCGAACTCGGCGTAGATCTCGGCCTTGTGCTGCTGCACGTCCCAGTCGCGGCTGTCGCAGTCGACCCCCTCGACGTCCAGCTCCATGTTCAGCTCCAGATCCGGGGCCATTTGCAGTCGGATTGTCGGCATCTCGGTTCTCCTTGCGTTTCGCGGGCCCTACAGGACGGGCACCAGCAGCAGCGCCATGATGTTGATGACCTTGATCAGCGGATTGATCGCAGGGCCCGAGGTGTCCTTGTACGGGTCGCCCACCGTGTCGCCGGTGACCGCCGCGTGGTGGGCCTCGGAGCCCTTTCCACCATGGTGTCCATCTTCAATGTACTTCTTCGCGTTATCCCACGCCCCGCCACCGGCGGTCTGGGAGATCGCCACAAACAGGCCGGTCACGATCGTTCCGATCAGCAGCCCGCCCAGGGCCTCGGTACCGAGGAACACACCCACCAGTACCGGTACCAGCACCGGCAGCAGCGAGGGCAGGATCATCTCGCGGATCGCCGCGCCGGTGAGCATGTCCACGGCACGGGTGTAATCCGGCTTGGTGGTGCCCTCCATGATCCCGCTGATCTCGCGGAACTGGCGCCGCACCTCGTTCACGATGCCCGAGGCCGCCCGGCCCACGGACTCCATGGTCATCGCCGCGAACAGGAACGGGACCAGCCCCCCGATAAACAGGCCCACGATGACATTCGGATTGCTGAGCTCGAAGTTGTGTACACCGCCCGTGTGGCGCACCAGCTCGTGGGTGTAGTCGGCGAACAGCACCAGGGCCGCAAGCCCGGCCGAGCCGATCGCATAACCCTTGGTAACCGCCTTGGTCGTGTTGCCCACCGCGTCCAGCGCATCGGTGGTCTCGCGCACCTCGGAGGGCAGATCGGCCATCTCCGCGATGCCGCCCGCGTTGTCCGTAATCGGCCCGTAGGCGTCCATCGCCACGATGATCCCGGTCATCGACAGCATCGTGGTCGCGGCGATGGCGATGCCGTACAGGCCGCCAAAGGCATAGGCCACCAGGATCGCCGCGCAGACCGCCAGCACCGGCGCGGTGGTCGCCTTCATCGACAACGCCAAACCGGCGATGATGTTGGTCGCGTGGCCGGTGGTCGAGGCCTCGGCCAGATGGCGGACCGGGCGGAACACCGTGGAGGTGTAATAGTCGGTAGCGACCATGATCACCCCGGTCAGCACCAGGCCCACCAGCGCCGCGCCATACAGTCTCATCGCCGCGCCACTCTCGATGCCCATGCTGGTGGCCAGCGCGTTGTCCGGCACCAGCACCAGCGTAATCGGCAGGAAGGCCACCGCGGCGAGCCCGCCGGAGACCATCAGGCCCTTGTAGAGTCCCTTGATGATCTCGGAACCCTGCCGCGCCTTCACCGCGAAGGTACCGATGATCGAGGCCAGGATCGCCCCGCCGCCCAGCACCAGCGGATACACCGAGGCCATCAGGCCCAGCTCGGGGATCAGGAGGGTCCCCAGTATCATCGTCGCGATGATGGTGACCGCGTAGGTCTCGAACAGATCCGCGGCCATCCCGGCGCAGTCCCCGACGTTGTCGCCCACGTTGTCGGCGATCACGGCCGGGTTGCGGGGATCATCCTCGGGGATGCCCGCCTCGACCTTGCCCACCAGGTCCGCGCCGACATCCGCGCCCTTGGTGAAGATGCCACCGCCCACACGCGCGAAAATCGAGATGAGCGAGCCGCCCAGTGCCAGCCCTACCAGCGGCGAAAGGCCGACCTCGCCACCCTCCGGTGCAAGCCACCAGAGCACGGCAAAATAGCCTGCCACCCCCAGCAGCCCGAGCCCGACCACCAGCAGGCCGGTCACCGCGCCCCCGCGGAAGGCCACGTCCATCGCCGCTTCCAGCCCCGACTTCGCGGCCGCCGCAGTTCGCACGTTGGCCCGTACCGCCACATGCATGCCAATAAAGCCCGCCGCACCCGAAAGCACTGCACCGATCAGGAACCCGATCGCGGAGCCCACGCCGATCACCAGCCACAACCCGATGAACAGAACCACCCCGACCACTGCAATGGTCGTGTACTGCCGCTTCATGTAGGCCGATGCGCCTTCCTGCACGGCACGGGCAATGCGCTGCATCTCCTGGCTCCCCTCCGACTTCGAGAGCACCCAGCGGATGGAAAACAGACCATAGGCCAGCGCAGCAACGCCGCACAGCAGCGCAAATACGAGGCCGAAAAATGGCATGGACATGGACTCCCCCTTCGATACGTCGTGACACAAAACATCCGGGGCGTCGGGCACCCGCGGCGGCCGACAAGCAGGCTGTCGACGCGACACGGCCGCCCGGCGCGAATCCGGGCATCCGGTTTGTGCTGCCGTCGCGCATCCGCGCGACCGTCGAGGCGCGCGGCCACCGCTGGCGCGGGGCGTACAGCCTCGACAAACGTATCGGGGGATGGTGGGTCTGGCCGCAGGACGGCTCGAAGGAAGGACCGCAAAAACCCCTTACAATGCTAGGGAACTTACGTGGTGACTTGCAGGTCGTCAAGCACGATGGGTGCAAACCGCGTGTGTTCGGCACCTTACAGACCATGGACCGGGGCATACCGTGAGGTGAACTTCATCGGCCGCAGGCGAACGAATAGGTGAAAATCCCGTAAGATCGTTGACTTACAAAACAAACCGATCAATCAGGCGTTTCGATGACCAGTGCCACACCCATCAAGGATTGTTACTTCTGCCGCGTCGCGGCCGGACTGGCCGATCCCCTCATCTACGAGAACCGCTCGTTCGTCGCCCTGTTCGACACCAACCCGGTCAACCCGGGGCACGCCCTCGTCATCCCGCGGCGGCATGTGGTTTCCCTTTTCGAACTCAATGAGACCGAACAGTCGGACTACTTCGACGCCATCCTTGGCGTACGCCAGGTGATCGAGTCAACCGACCTGGCCAGCCTGTACCGCAGCATGCTGGTCCGCGAGGACCTGAGCGAGCGCCCCAAGGACCATATCGAAGGCGTGCTGGAACTCCCTTTTCTGGGCAATCCACCCGATGCCTACACCGTCGGCAACAACGACGGCCGCATGGCCGGGCGGAGCATCGATCACCTGCACGTAATCCTGCTGCCCCGCTACGAGGGCGACGTGGAAGACCCCCGTGGCGGCATCCGCAACGTGATCCCGGATCGAGCGAACTACCACCGACACGCCCACCCGGGCGTTCGCGCCGACCGCGCCTGACCCAGCCACTCGATCCGCCCGTACCATGCGACAGGGGCCCGCACCCCTGATGGTCAGTCCGGCATAACCGACTTACCGGCTGGATCAAACACCCACCTCTCCTCGCCCAGGCGAAATACCAGCTTCCCGTCGGCCCACTCGACCACCTCGTAGTCTCGATGCTCTGGCTCGCGGCCCTCATGCTCGGGGGCACGCACCGGGATCGTGTTCGCTTCCACCGAGTCACCCAGCGATTCGCGATCCACGACCGTCAGCGTGCGGTCCCCGGCAGGCCCTTCCTGCGCGAACACCACATGGCGCCCATCGTCGCTCCAGGGGCCGATCGTGACGCGGCCCCCGTACTGAAACGCCGCGGGGCTCGCCTCGCCGCTGTCCACTCTTACCAACCAGCCGCCGCTGTGAGCGGCACCGCTGGTAACCACCGCCACCCAGGCATTGTCCGGGGATGCGTGGGCCTCCCGAAACCGATTCGTTGCTCCGAAGGCGTTCTGCTCGTCCACCTGGATATCGCCGGGCAGATCTTCAATGCCAAGGAGCGTGGCGCCCTCCACCGTCCGAACAGACTCCTCACCAATGTCCAGCGGCGCGAGCACCGACGCCTCATCGGCCTCTGACGGTTGATCCTCCTCCCCCGACGGCATGCAACCACTGGTAACGATCAGCGTGACGACGACGCCCGCCGCGAGCCAGGGCGCGATGCGTCGAACAGAGCGCCTATGTCCGAGCCGCAATGACCCCGCACCCGATCGCTCCGCCAGCGCATCCTCTCGTTCTCGAATGTTCACCGGACCTCGCATCACTCCACCATCGACGCACACCTGCATCCGGGTCAAACCGCCCATTCCGGCTAATGCCCAAGCCCGGAGCACGTTGTCACGTGTACCCCAGACAGGCCCGCCCGCCTTGTTTACAGGTGCGGAATGTGCCGGCAGCGGCTATCTTGTTATCGCGGGACAGGGCAGTCCCGCTGTCGGGCCGGCTGTGACGAGCCCGAACAAGCAACCGCAGGGGGAGAACATGCCAGGGAAATGGATCGTGGGCGGCCTTGCCGTGGTCGCCGCGGGTATCGGCTACTACCACTACGAAATCCGCCAGGTCGAACAGAAGCTCGACGATATGGCGCAGATGCTGGAGCCGCTCGGCACACTGCACTACGCCGGGGTGACTGTCGGCCTGGGCGGCGATCTGCACGTCAACCGGCTCCTGTTCGAGCCGCGCAATACGGCGATCGGCCGCATGCGGGCCGAACGCATCACCCTGGAAACCGGCAACCTGTGGCAGCTCCTCCGGCTGCGCCACACCCTGGATGCCCGCCGTCTGCCCCGGCAACTGGGCTTTGCGGTCAACGGCCTGACCCTACCGCCCGGCCTCGCCACCGGCGCGCAAGACGGCATCCCGGCCCTGTGGCTGGACACCGCCGGCTGCGGCGCCTACCAGGCGGCCCCTGCGGACGACCTGCTGGCTGCCCTCGGCTATCGCGACATCCCGCTGGACATGAGCATCCGCTACCATCTCGCGGGGGACCAGGACCGCCTGACCGTGCACAGCACCTTTGGCATGGGTCCCCTGGGTCTGGGCACATCCACCGCGCATTTCAACATCCAGGCCGCCTCGAATCGGGCCCGTGACCTCGCGCCCGCCCTGATGGCCACCTCATTGCAATCCATGACCGTGGATTACGAGGACCGCGGGTACTATCCCGCCCTGATGGAGCTCTGTGCGGCCGAGATGGACATGGAGCACCGGGACTACCTCAAGCACCACCAGGCGGCCTGGGTCGAAGCCTGGGAACCCCTCGGCCTGCAGCCGGGGCCGCTGATGATCGAGGCCTATGGCCACTTCATCCAGGAGCCTCGAGGTTACTCCGTGCGCATCGGTCCGATCGACAACCCCGCCCTGCTCTGGGCCGGCCTCGACTCCCCGACGCAGTGGCTACGGCAGGTCGAATCCAGCCTGAGCGTGGCCGGCCGGCCCTTTGGGCGCGTCGACCTGCGCCAAGTCACGCCACGCCCCGGGAGGCTCGCCGCGACACCGAACGCAGGATGGAACGCCACGCCAGCCCTGCCATCCGATTCTGCCCGCCACCCGCATTCGGCGCGGGACCCGGTGATCGCGTTGAACGCACTGGGCGACCACATCGGCCGCAACCTGCAGATCACCCTCGCGGACGGTCGCGCCCGCAACGGCGAGCTGCTCGAGATCGATGAGGGGCATATCCGCGTACGCCGCCGCATCGGCAGCGGCTACATGGTGATGCCGATCGCCCTGACCGACATTAGCGAGGTACGGCGCCTTCGTTGATGCTTTCCCCGCGGCAACACGCGGACCGCACCGGAGCAAGACCTCGACGTTACGAGGTGGACGCATCCCCTTCGCGGATGACCTCGATCAACGCATTCAGGGCGTCGCTCGCCGTAAAGATACCCAAAAGGCTCCCGTCTTCTTCATTGACGATAACGCTGCCGATCTTCTTCTCGGACATGGCATAAGCCACCTCGTCCAGGGGCGTGGCTGCCGACACCGTCAAGGGGTCGGCTGACATGATATCGGACACGCTAACCTGGCCGATGTCCTCTATCGGCAAGCCCATCACGATGCGCACATCCCGGTCGCTGACCAGCCCGACCACCGACCCACCGCGGACCACCGGAAGATGGCGGACCCCATGCTGTTCCATCAATGCCCGAAGATCAGCGATCGTCATGTCTTCGTTCGCGGTGATCGGGTCGGGGGTCGTGAACTCTTCCACCGGCACACTCTTCGACACCATGGCTCCATCTCCTGTCCTCGTCGCAAGCCAGCAGCTCCGGCTCGCCTCCATCTCTGAATCTAGCAAATCTCCGCAAGCGGTCAGGCCATGAGGTTTTGCTGCGGCTACAGGTCCGATCCCGTTATCTGTTCGCCGTTGCTCATGGATGTCATCTTCTTCGCTCTTCATCGGTTTCCAATCGACTGCCATTTCTCATGCGATCCGGAAGACCGAACTCGGCTATAACTCATTGAACGGCCTCAGAACAGGGCTGCAAACCCATTAACCGCACCGGTGCAACAGGAAGGTGGCAGGCACATGCGTTATCTCGCCCTGGCGGCAGACTATGACGGAACCCTCGCCTCGGATGACCGGGTTTCGGAGGACACCGTTCGTGCCGTCGAACGGCTCAGAAAATCGGGACGACGGGCGATCCTGGTCACCGGGCGGCGGGTGGATGACCTGTTGTCAGTCTGTCCTTGTGCGCGCCTCTTCGACCTGGTCGTGGCGGAAAACGGCGCCATTGTCTACAACCCTGCGACCCGGGAGGAAGCGCGTTATGCCAACCCCCCGCCGAAGCTGTTGCTCAAGGGTCTCCGAGAGCGCGGCGTGGAGCCCCTGGAGATTGGGCAAGTGGTCGTCGGGACTCAGGCAGCACAACGAGCGGCCGTGCAGGACGTGATCTGGGAACTCGGACTGGAAGCACAGGTGATCGCCAACCGTGGCGCCCTGATGGTCCTGCCGGCCGGCGTCAATAAGGCCAAGGGACTGGAGCGTGCGCTGCGCAAGCTGGGGCTTTCGCGTCATGAGGTGGTGGGAATCGGCGACGCCGAGAATGACCACTCGTTTCTGGACTTGTGCGAATGCTCCGTGGCAGTCGCCAACGCAGTGCCGTCCCTGAAGGCGTCCGCCAGCCTGGAGACCGCTGGCGAGAACGGGAACGGCGTCATCGAACTGATCGACGACTTGATCGCAAACGATCTGCGCCGGCTGGACAGCCGGCTCGAACAGCACCTGATCCCGCTCGGCACAGCGGCAGACGGGAGGCTGATCAACCTGTCGCCATTCGGGCACAACATGCTGGTTGCCGGGCCCTCGGGCAGTGGCAAGTCCACGTTCGCCGCGGGCATCATCGAGCGGTTAATCGAGAAAGACTTCCAGGTCTGCATCGTCGACCCGGAAGGCGACTACGGAACGCTGGCCGACGTGGTGGCACTCGGCAACCAATGGCGTGCTCCAGCCGTCACGGAGATCCTCTCGATCCTCGAGGATCCGAAGATCAACCTGAGCATAAACCTCCTTGGCATCCCGCTTGGGGACCGGCCCCAGTTTTTTGCGCAACTCATCCCCAACCTACAGGCCATGCGCGCACGCACTGGTCGGCCACACTGGCTGGTGCTCGACGAGGCCCACCACATGCTCCCCGATACATGGGGGCATACCGGATCCGCGTTGCCGAAACGGATCGGCGAGAGTGCCCTGGTAACTGTGCATCCAGAGCATGTCGCATCGGAGATCCTGGCGCCGGTCGACATTGTCATCGCCATTGGATCTTCACCCGAGGAGACACTGGCCAAGTTCGGGCGGGCCACGGGCAGAACGGTCCCGTGGCCCGACAGCCTGACACGAGAGCCGGAGCAGGTGATCGCCTGGTTTATCGATGAATCCCCGTTCGCCATGCGCCCCATGCCCGGGCGCGCAGAGCGCGTGCGCCATCATCGCAAGTATGCCGAGGGCGACCTGCGGTGGCACAGCTTCTATTTCCGAGGGCCCGACAGCCGCCACAACCTGAAGGCACAGAACATGGCCATCTTTTGCCAGATCGCCCAGGGCATCGACGAACAGACTTGGCTATTTCACCTGCGCCGCGGCGACTATTCGCGCTGGTTTCGGCACGCGGTCAGAGACGAGTTCCTGGCGGATGAGGCACAGCGCGTCGAGCAGCGCACCGACCTGGCACCGGCACAGACGCGCCAGATGATCACCGAACTGGCGCAAGCCCGCTACACCCTGCCGCCATGAGCCGGCGGGACGGCCGGCGCAAGCGCACCACCAGTCGCGTCAGGCTCGAGCACGTCAGGTTTCTTTCCAGACAGGCGCTCGGGATCCGGGAATGCTGCGCTCGCAATCGTATAACTGACTGTTTGTTCTTGCTTCCCCTTGGTTGGCATGGGCTTCGCTTGGGCCGTGTCGTCGGGCGTTGGTGGCGGATTGGAGCCGCTCAAGGCCTGGCCAGCCAATCCAGGGAACCTATTGATGAAACGCGCCCACAATCACAGCCGCTTCCTCTTCTTCCTTGTCGGCATTGCGCTCGCCGCCTCCGGCTGTGGCCAGCCAGACGAAGCCGATGCAGCCAATGCGGCGGATCCGGAGGATGCAGAGGAAACCCGCAGCCTCGGCCCGCCCAACCCCTATCTGAAGAACCTGCCCGAACTCGAGCAGGCGCGCTTCGATGAATCCGCGCAGTTACAGCAGGAACTGCGACAGATGCAGGCCACAGACTGGGAGCAGGCCGAAGCGTTCCGCAGTCACGTCGCCGAAAGAGAACGGCACTGGGACGAGAAGATCTCCGCGTACGTTCACACGAACCTGGTGGGACAAACCATCCCATTGACGCCGATCGACGCCAGGCCATACACCGTTGACGAGCTCAGGACCGAAGGAAGAAGGCCCATGCCGTTCAATCACCTGATCCTGACCGGAACAGCCACGCTGACGCAGGACCTGACCGAACCGGACAGCGACGAACCTGCCCCGCCAGCCTTCACCCTGAGGGGGCCGCCGATCATCGGTGCGGGGGATTTCCTGGATCACCGAGGCCAGACGCTTACCCTGTTCGTCCAGGCAGCGGACCTGGATGGCAACAAGATCCCCGCGATCAAGGCACGACTGACATCGACCGGGACTGCACAACGCGAAGAACTCGTCGCAGGCAAGACGTTCGAACTGCAGCTGAGTGTCGACCGGAGCGACGTCGCCCGACTGCGCAGCTTCGGCCAGTTTGTGGAAATCACGCGAGAAGAATTCGACGCCAGGTGAACGCGCGCCGACATGCTCGTTGCGGGTCGCACCAATACACGGGCGCCCTCTTCCTACGCCGGATCACTGGGCGGCAACACGGGCTGTTGGGCTGACCAGAGCCCCGCACTCGACGGGATGGGTGCCCGATCCACATACACCGGCTGTGCCGGGGAGCCTGTACCGGCTCTTCCTGTGCCAGCAGAGCAACTGGTATAGCCCGACGCCGCCTCTCGCAGCCCCGCCAAGCCCTGCCACTCCGGCAAGCCCACCGCCTGAACGGTATCCACCCGATTTGACTATTGCGCTGTCCCGCGCCAACCCTTGCCGGAGTCCTTCCGGAAACCTTGGCAGGCGGCCCCCATGACCGAGACCTCGGACATACGCAGAAAGGGCTTCATCGCCCACATGGCGACCGTCTTCATCAATGCCCTCAACGACAACTTCTTCCGGCTGGTGGTCATTTTCATCGCCATCCGCCAATTCGTCGCCGAGGGGGAAGGCACCTTCTACTACAGCCTGGTCGGCTTCGTTTTCCTGCTGCCATTCGTGCTGTTCTCGCCCTGGGCAGGCTATATCTCGGACCGCTACAGCAAGAAAGCGGTGATCGTCACCACGCGTCTGGCCGAGGTCGCGGTACTAATGGCCGCCGCGCTGATGCTGATCACCGAAAACTTCACCGGCTTGTTGGTGACGACCTTCCTGATGGGCCTGCAGAGCACGTTCTTCAGCCCGTCCAAATTCGGCATCCTGCCGGAGATCGTGCGCTACCAGCAGCTCTCGCGCGCCAACGGGCATATCCAGCTGTGGACGTTCCTGGCCATCATCCTCGGGACAGCTCTGGCCGGCTTCGTGATGGAGTTCGCCCGCGAGGACCTGTGGATACCGGCTGCACTTGTCGTGGCACTGTCCATCACTGGCCTGGTGACAAGCCTCTTCATCACCCCGACCGTGGCCACCGACAACCCCGCGCCGTTCCGACTCAACCCGTTTGCGACGATCGTACAGTCCATCAACGAGATTCGGCCGCATCGAGTCCTGTTCCTGGTGATTCTCGGCATCGCGTGGTTCTGGGCGCTGGGCACGCTGTACCAGCTGAACGTTCCCCTGTTCGCAGAAATCCACCTGGAGCTCGGCGAGCTTGCAACCGGCATCATCCTGACCACGCTGGCGCTGGGCATCGGTGCCGGCAGCATCCTCGCCGGCTATCTCTCGCGTGGGACCATCGCCATGCACCATGCCCCGGCCGGAATGATCGCCGCAGCCCTGCTCAGCGCACTGCTGTACTTCGCCGCCGACAGTTACCACGCAACCCTGGTGCTCATGGCCCTGCTGGGTGTCGCCTCCGGCTTTTTCATCGTGCCGATCACGGCCTACCTGCAGGGCCACAGCCCCGCCGAGCGACGCGGCCGCTTCATCGCCGCCAGCAATTTCCTCGCGTTCGCCGCGATGCTGGTGGCCCCGGTACTGTTCTGGCTGCTCACCGGCCCGGCAGGCATTACACCGGCACTGGTCTTCGTGACCGGCGGGCTGGCTTCGCTACTCGTCGGCCTGACGGCCTGGCGGCTGTATCGCCGGCACCAAGCAGAAGCGAATGCCTGACACCGCCAGACATCGGCATCGAACTTCGAACATCTGGCCCTGCCGGTTCTTCCAGTCAGCGTGACCCGACCTCATTCGTGCTTACCGCGTCGCACAGCAGGTGCTGGCACTTTCCGCCGGCCTTGACCAATCTCACCGTATGGACACGGAACAACCCTTGCGCCTCCACCTGCCGCCGGAACGGTCGCCCCCGCGGCGTAGCGGCCTGATTTCGGCCGTGCTGGCCCTGGCGGTACTCGGCAGCGCGTGGGTCCCGGCGTCTGCCCTCGAGTACGGACCACTGCCGGAGCGAATCGAGGACGCAACCGCGGGCATCGAGCGCACGCCTCTGGATGCCGAACCGATACGGCTGGACTCCGATCAGCAAAACGACACCGTCATGGTCCGGGTGGATGCCATCCTCGACCATCCCTTCCATCAGGTGTCCCAGGAGTTCCGGTCCGCGGCCGTATGGTGCGAATCCCTCTTCCTGCATATCAATGTGAAGGCCTGCGTCCACCACGGGGACGGCGAGCGGTCCGGCATCGAACTCTACATCAGCAGAAAGCGCTTCCAGCGCCCGGAAAACGCCTATCGGGTGGACCTGGACTTCCGGGTGCAGATCGCCGAGGAGGACTATCTGGCCGTGAAACTCGCAGGGGACCGGGGGCCCTACGGCACCCGCGACTACCGCATGACCCTGGAGGCCGTACCTCTGGATGCCGAGCGGACCCTAATCCACGTTCGGCATGCCGTTGATTACGGAGCCCTGGCCCGGGGCTTCCTGAACCTCTATCTCCGCTTCGGCGGCGGGGATCGGGCCGGCTTCACCGTGGTGGGGGAGGATGATGCCGGAAGGCCGATCTACGTCGACGGTCTGCAAGGTGTCATCGAGCGCAACGTGATGCGCTTCTACCTGGCATTCCAGGCCTATCTGGAGAGCCTTGAGGTCGCGGAAGAGGATCGTCTGGCGTTCCGCATGGCGCGCTGGTTCGAACTTACCGAGCGCTATCCCGAACAGCTGCGGGAGCTGGACCAGGACACCTACCTCCGGCAGAAGGAGATGGAATGGCGCGAACAGGAGAGGCTGCAGACACAGCGCGACCACCGCAATTGATCCTCCATCCGCCTCCTCGGGCTCCCTGAGGACAACCTATTGAGAGATCACACCTAACGCTGGAGCTCCATGTGGATCTCGATCGTGCGCAGGAGCTGCTGGCGATCGATCCAGCCGATGGCTCGACCGGATTCATCCATCACCGGGATCTGATTGAGGTTGTGTTCGCTCATGACCTGCAGGATCTCCTCCGCCTTCGTGTCGGGCGCGACACGGCTCAGCGCATCCACGGGGGTCATGATCGCGGCGATCCGGGTGGTCGGCCACCGCTCCCGCGGCACCTTGCGGCTGTCGCTGAGGGTCACCAGTCCCTGAACCCGCTCCGCATCGCCCACCAGAAAGGAGCGGCGCCCACCCGGCAGAACAAAACGGTCAATCCACTCCTCGACCGATACATCCTGGCCGACAAATGGCGGATCCGGGTTTGCCAGATCCCGCGCACGGACATCCACCAGCCGCTCGCGCATGTCATACATCCGCCCCTGCATCTCGGCCATGTTCAGCAGGAACCAGGCGATCAGCATCACCCACAGGCCCCCGATCAGGTTGCCCAGCACCACGACGTTCCAGAAGGCGAAGCCGAACAGGAGGTAGGCCACCATCCGCCCACCCCGTACTGCGGCCTCGATGGCCCTGCGCGGGTCGCCCGTCAACTTCCAGATCACTGCCCGGAACACCCGCCCGCCATCCAGCGGAAAACCCGGGATCAGATTGAAGATGGCCACGATCATGTTGATCAGCGCGAGCCAGCCCAGCGCCACCGGTACCGGCTCGAACCAATCCGCGGTGAGCAACGCGAGCCACCAGAAGAGCAATGCCAGGGCCGCACTCACCGCCGGCCCGGCAATCGCTATCCAGAACTCGTCCTCTGCCCGCTCGGGGTCTCGCCCCATCTGGGCCAGTCCCCCGAAGATGAACAGGGTGATGGACTCCACCGGCACACCACGCCGCAGCGCTACCATGCTGTGGCCCAGTTCATGGGCGAGGATGGAAGAAAAGAACAGCAGGGCCGTCACCGCCGCGGTGCCAACCGCCATCGCCAGGCACCATTCCGGATACTGGTGATAGAAACCGGTGCTCATGCTCGCCAGCAGCAGGATCAGGATGAAGATCCAGCTGATGTGGATCTGAATACGGATGCCACTGACATGGCCCAGGACTAGGACGGTCTTGAACATTCTTCGGCTCCTTGCATCACAGTACCGCTACCGGCCAGCGTGACCGGTGCCGCCTCACTCGACCGGGCTTCTGACGTGCCGGCCGGCCCTGTGAAACGCCCGTCCGCCTCGATTCCCGGCCCCACCGCGGACCCCGCGCGGTCTACCCCATCCATCCTCTGTGACCGCTACTGACTCAATGCTCCTGCCGTGGCGCCTTCGGCGCACTGGAGGCTGCGCTCCCCGCCTCCGTCCTGGAGGCATTGATCGCACGCTGGAACACCCAGCTCTTGATCTCGCGGATCTGCTCCACCATCGTCCGCGACAGCGGCACGGTGTTGATCACGTTGCGGATCACGTCGCGCTGGTTGAACACCCGCCCCTCCTGATAGGCATCGATGCGCGCCGACTTCACCGCCTGCTCGATCTCCGCCCCGCTCCAGTCCTCGGTGCTGGCGGCCATGTAGTTCAGATTGAACTCCTCGATATTGCCGCCGTAGCGCTCAACATGAATCCGCAGGATCTCCTTGCGCTCTTCCGCCTGCGGCAGGTCCAGGAAAAACAGCTGGTCGAACCGGCCCTTGCGCATCAGCTCGGCCGGGAGCTGATGGATGCGGTTCGCGGTCGCCGCCACGAACACGCGGGGCGACTTCTCCTGCAGCCAGGTTAGAAAGCTCGAAAAAATGTTCACGTTACCGGCGCTGCCCGGTGCCTGGCTGTCGAAGCCAAAGGCGTTCTCCAGCTCGTCCACCCACAGCACCATCGGCGCGATCTCCTCTGCAATCCGCGTCGCCCGGGCAAAGGCATACTCCGGCGTGCCAAAGCTGCCGGACAGCACCAGGCTCATGTCCAGGCGCACCAGCGGCAGGCCCCAGGCGGTCGCGATCGCCTTCGCCGCCATGCTCTTGCCGCAGCCGCTGACCCCCATGAACAGCACGCCGGCCGGGAGTGGCACGTTGTCGCGCCAGGCCTTCTCGGTAAAGAGGTCCGCGCGCGTGCGCACCCACTCCTTCAGGTTCTCCAGCCCGCCGATGTCGTCCAGCGAGCGCTGCGGCGGGTAGAACTGCAGGCAGCTCTCCTTGCGCAGGATCTGGCCCTTTTCCTCCTGGATTTCGGCCAGCATCTCGGCCTCGCCCATCGGCTTGCCGCCAAACAGCCGCGCACTCAAGTGCCCGACCTCGTTCAGCGACAGCCCGCGCATCCCGGCCGCCACGCGAAACAACTGCTCGCGCGGGACCCCGGACGCGCCGCTCGCGGCCTCCAGCTGCTCCAGCACCTCCTCCTCCGACGGCAGGTCAACCTCGATCAGGAAGACCTCCTTCTTCAGGATCTCCGGCAGCTTCAGCAGCGGACAGCTGAGAAACACCACGTCGCGGCTGTTCTTCAACCGGTAGTACAGGTCGCGCACCCCGCGGACCAGCGCCGGGTTGCCCTCGAACCCGGTGGGCAGATCCTTCAGCAGCACCATGCGCGGGCCTTCGGTGCGCCCCTTCGCCACACGTGCCACCGCCTCCAGCGGATCGGTCGTCAGGGCGTCGGGGGCATCGCTGTCGAACCCTGTACCCGCGGACCACACTTCCAGGTGCCCGTCCTCGCCGTAGTACGAACGCGCGACCGCCCGCAGCAGCCGCTCCATGCGGTCCTCGTCCCACCCTTGCAGGTAGAACACCGGATAGTGCGACTTGAGCCCGCGCAGGATCTTGCGCGCCGTCTGATTCTGAAGCGCCGTTGCCATTCACTCCCTCCGTTCCCAACACCGGCTCCTGCCTGCGAATGCCACAGACCCGTGACGCCCATGTTGTCGACTTCCCCGATCCGGGTCCACGCATAGTTTGAGCGATGCTGCGTACCCCGTTCGCGCATGCCCCCGGTTCTCTTGCCGCGCCCGGCAGCTCCAGCCCCCCCTGCTATGATGCCGGGAGCAAAGGGGGGCCCATGAGTAGCAAGATCATTGAAGTCGTCGGCCCGGCCGGGCATCTGGATACCGTACTGGGAATCGCCGACGGGCTGGCCATCGATGTCCTCTGGCACGGGGTGGACGAAAACCGTGACCGCATGGCCGTGCACATGCTGGTCAGCACGGATTACCGCCAGCGCCTGCTGGACGACCTCTATCGTGTGCTGGGCGCGGTCGAGACCGCGCGCATCCTGGTCCTGCCGGTGGAGGCGGTCCTGCCCGACCCGTTGCAGGACTCCACTGCCGACGATAAGGATGCTGCACGCACCGGCAAGAAGGCCCGCGCCATCTCGCGTGAAGAGCTCTATACCAACGTGGCCGGGGGCGCCGACCTCACCGGCCAGTTCGTCCTGTTGACGGTGCTGTCCACCATCGTCGCGGCCATTGGTCTGCTGGAGGACAACGTGGCCGTGGTGATTGGCGCGATGGTTATCGCTCCGCTGCTGGGTCCCAACCTGGCACTGGCGCTCGGGACCTCCATGGCCGACACGCGGCTGATCGGACGCTCCCTGCGCACGAACGTGGTGGGACTCGGCGGGGCCATCCTGATCGGGATCCTGCTCGCCACTGTCATGTCGGTGGACGTCGGCGCGCGCGAACTGCAAATGCGCACCCAAGTCGGTCTCGACTCGGTCGCTCTCGCCCTTGCGTCCGGAGCCGCCGCAGTGCTGTCGCTCACCACCGGCCTGCCCACGGTTCTGGTCGGCGTGATGGTGGCCGTCGCCCTCCTGCCGCCGGCTGCTACCGTTGGCATCATGCTCGGCTCCGGCGAGTTCTCCGCCGCCTACATGGCCTTCCTGCTACTGGCGGTCAACGTGGTGTGCGTAAACCTGTCGGCCAAGCTCGTGTTTCTCTATCAGGGCGTGCGCCCGCGCGGACGCGCTCAGCGGGAGGCCGCTGCGCAGAGCATGGCCGGCTATCTGCTGCTTTGGGCCGTCACCCTCGCCCTGCTGGTGTTCCTGATCCTGGAAGCCGACATCACACTGTAGGCCGCTCCAGCCTCATCGGCATCTGAAACACGATAACCCGCTGCATTCAAAGTCTTTATTCAGAACCAACGCCTCCAAAGGGGGAGGCATTGGTCGTCCTTTTCTGGGTGCGCCCGCCCGTTTCATGCCTGCCCTGCTACAACCTTGCTTCTGGTTTAACTCATGCTTGCCCCGACCGGACTTTCTGGCATTCTGACAACATGGAGCGTGATCACTCGCCTGGCCAGGGGGCATCGATGGCGTATGAAGATCAGGACCCGTTCAACGCGCTGATCGTCGACAACGCAGCGGTCTGGATCAATTTACTGGATGTGGACGGCCGCATCACCTTCTGGAACCGTGCGGCCGAACAGATCAGCGGCTACTCCCGCGAGGAGGTGCTGGGGCACGACCGCGTGTGGGAATGGCTATATCCCGATCCCAACTACCGCGAGGCGGTCTTTGCCCGCGCGTGCCAGATCATGGAGCGGGGCCAGGGCCTGCAAGGGTTCGAGAGCACGATCCGCACCCGCGCGGGTGAAGACCGCACCCTGGAGTGGCACTCCGAGCAGCTGTTTGCCGCGGACGGGCAATTGCTTGGAGCAAGCGCGGTCGCCGTCGACATCAGCGACCGCCGCCGGCTGGAGGCGGCCCAAGATCGGCAGTATCGCCTGCAAGGCATGATCGCCGAGATCTCCGCCGCACTGATCAACATCACGGCCGGAGACGTCGACCGGGTGATGGAAGAGAGCCTGGCCCGACTGGGAGTCTTCTTCGGCCTCGGGCGCGCCTACGTGTTTCGCTTCGACCTCCCCGCCCATCAGATGAGTCTGGTCAACGAATGGTGCGCCCGCGGCGTACAGCCCTACCGGGAGCACCTTCAGGCGATTCCTCTGCAAGAACATAACTGGGTCACCTCACAGGTCCTCGCAAGAAAGGTCGTGCACGTGCCAGACGTCGACGAACTGCCGGCGGAGGCGGCGGTGGAACAGGAGGAATTCCGCCGCGAGCAGATCCGCTCCCTGCTGCTGATCCCGCTGGTCAGCGACCAGAATGCCTTCGGCATGCTCGGGTTCGATGCCGTAGAGGCGCCGCATTGCTGGACCGACGACCAGATCACCGCGCTGCGGCTCGTCGCCGACATGATCGCCGGCACCCTGGCACGCAAGCAGGTGGAGCAGGAACTGGCCCGCCAGGCGCGCGTGGACGGGCTGACCGGCCTCGCCAACCGACGCGAGTTCGACCACCAGCTCGAGCGGGAATGCGCTGCCCGGCGCGAACGCTCCCTCTCGCTGCTGATGATCGATATCGACCACTTCAAGCCGTACAACGACGCCTTCGGCCACCAGGCCGGGGATGACTGCCTGCGGGCAGTCGCCGACGTCATCCGCTCGGTACTGAACCGCCCCGCCGATGTCGGCGCCCGCTACGGTGGCGAGGAATTCGCCTGCGTATTGGCCGACACCAACCCCGAGGGCGGGCTGCGGGTCGCCGAACGCATCCGCGAGGCGGTGTACGGGCTCGACCTGAAACAACCCGACACCGACGAAGGACGCGTGACGATCAGTATTGGCGTGTGCAGCGTACACACCCGGTGGCCCGTGGAGCCCAGGGCCCTGCTGCGCCAGGCGGATGAGGCGCTCTACCGCGCCAAACGCGCCGGCCGCAACCGGGTCGAGACACTGACGCTACCCGAGGCCTCCTGGTAGCGCGGGCACGCCCCTCGCCGGGCGGCTCGCTCAGCTCGCGAAGGTTCGCATCGGGGTCGCCCCAGGTGCCGCGCACATGATCCGAGCGCAGCCACCGCTCGATAGGCGGCAAGTCGTAACTCGTGACCGCGTGAAGCCCTACATTCATGACAACTCCCCCGCAATACTCGGCCAATTGGAGCTGTCCGGATTGTTCGGCTCCAGGGCTCCACAGGCGCCGGGACCATGACTTCAGCGGAACGCCCGTTCTCCTTGCCACGTCCTGCAACTCGGGCATCTTCTTGGCGCAATCATGGGTGCCCCCTTCGTCGCCCTTCTTCGGTTCGTAAATCATGCGACTGCGCGGGCGTTCCGGATCCAGGCGTAATCGCCCCGCTTCCCGCGCGAACTGCTATAAAACAAGCAAGGGCGACATCCCGCCCCACCCGCGCCAGCAGTCGCGCTGACTGGCAGGCCCTCGCCCTACTCTCGCGGCACAGGGACTGCCGCCAGACAGACACTGCAGCGCAGCACCGTGTCGACGGACTCGGCCGGAAACGCCTGTCCGCATCGACTCCAATCGCAAGGAGCAGGACAGAATGGCTACCGGTACAGTGAAATGGTTCAGTGACGAAAAGGGCTTCGGTTTCATCACCCCCTCGGATGGTTCCAAGGACGTATTCGTGCATCACAGCAATATCCAGGGCAGCGGCTTCAAGACCCTCGCCGAGGGACAGAAAGTCTCCTACGAGGTAGAACAAGGCCCGAAGGGCCCGAGCGCGACCAACGTGATGCCCGAAGCGTAGGCACCAGTTTCTGCAAACGCCCAGAAAACACGGCGTAAAGGGCCAGCTCCTCCGCGCGTAGAGGCAATCGGGCCTGGCCCCGAACAGGGCAGCCCGGGAGAACGCCTCAGCAGGTCATCGGTGTCCGGGTCGTGTCCTGAGCAAGCAGCGTTTCCCTGGAAACCATGCGTGGCCGTTTTTAAGGCACCAGCCCGTGCCATCGGCCGCGACCACGGCATCCTCGACTAACGGGGACAAAAATCTGGTCCGGCATCCCGCCCGGTTTCCTCCTCGTCCTGCGCGCCGTGCTAAAACTCATGGGTGCCCTCTTCCTGGGCATCGCTCCGACCCATTCAATGTCTGATAGCGGCGCCACCGGACGGCCCAAGCGACCTACAGCCACCCCTGCCCCAGGCACACGCGCAGGAGCCCAGCCGCCCTGGACGATGCGGCGCCGGACACACCACTCAGCGAGCCAAGTCATGGGTGCCCCCCTACTTCGCCATCTCCCTTCTCGACTGGGTTCCCGAGATTCTCCCAACGTTACCGTGGTCCGACCCCGTCATTAATGCGTGTGGCACGAGATGCCCCCTTGGCACGGCCTCGCCGCGTGCGCGCCCCTACCGCTTGTCTTCGGCCGCGGGCTCCCCTCCCAGCTCCCCGAGTGCGGCCTGAAGGGTCTGCACGATCTCGCGCTCATTCTGGCCGCAGGCATCGACCGAAATCGGCTCGCCAATGATCACGCGCACCCTCTTGCCAGGCCGCGGGAAGATCCAACCCGGGGCCATCACCTCGCGTGTACCCTCAATCCATATCGGCACCACCGGCACGGGCTGTGCTGCGAGCACCAGCCCGATGCCGGGCCGCAGGCGCTGGAGACTGCCGTCCGGGGAACGCTGCCCTTCCGGAAACCAGACCAGGCTGTGGCCGCGCCGCACAGTCGCGGCGGCCTGCAGGAGACTGCGCCGCGGTGCCGCGGCGGGATCGACCGGCAGAATGCGCGCGATGCGGCTGAACGCGCGGGAGAACCGGTTGGAAAACAGATAGGCCTCCAGGCCCGCCCAGTACAGCGCTTCCAGGTGTCGCGTGCTGAACGCCGGCAGCAACGCCAGCGGGTCCACGAAGCTCAGATGGCGCGGTGCAAGGATATGGGGACCCGCATCCGGATCGGGGAGTCGGCCCCGCACCTCCACGCGCATCAACAATCGGCTCAGCAGCCGCGCACCTCCCAGGAGCAGACGCCCGGCCACCCGGCCGGCCGTCCCCGGCGGCTCCAGAGCACTCTGCTGAGCAGGATCGAGCAAAGACTCGGGATCCTGGAGCTGCTGCTTGAGCTCCCCTCGCCCTTCCTTCGCCTCCGCGGCTCCGGCCGCCTCCTTCAGCAGGTCGCGCACCGTCTCCACGCGCTCGATCGCCGAATCGTCGAGGTCGATGCCCGCGCGGTCCTCCAGCGCAAGCGTCAGATCCACCCAGTTGAGCGAATCGATCCCGAGTTCGTCCGCCAGCATGCTGTCCGGCGTCAGACGCAGGTCATGAAACCGTTCGGCAAGATAGGCCCATGTCTGCTCCGCTGCAGGATCCGACAGCAGCTGCTGGTCTTCCGGCGCCCAGGATTCGGGCGAAACCGGCTCCGGCAGCGCCTCGGAGACCGTGTCCTCCCGGCCCAGCTCCTCGAACAACTCTTCCAGCTTGTGCCGACGCAGCTTGCCCAGGCGCGTGCGCGGCAACGGGTCGAGCGCAACGCGCACCGTGCCCGGGCGATGATGGCTTGGCAGTTCCTTCGCCGCCCGGTTCACCGCCTCCCTCAGGCGCTTCTCGAGATCGTCGCCGGTCACCTCGCGCAGCAGACCCGATTCGGGCACAACGACAGCGGCCAGGCGATCTTCGTGCGCCAGAATACCGGCCTCGCGTACGTCCTTGATCGTCTTCAATGCATCTTCCACCCGTTCCGGATCAACGTTCTCGCCGCCCGAGAGGACGATCATCGAAGATTCCCGCCCGAGCAGGTGCAGGTAACCGTCATCGTCGATCTCGCCGGTATCGCCGGTGCGGAACCAGGCGTCTTCCTCCAGGACCTCCTGGGTCTTGTCCGGCAGGTTCAGGTAGCCGGAGAACACGTTCGGCCCGCGCGCCATCACCTCGCCACGCCCGTCGCCAGACTGCGAATCGTCGATCTTGAGCTCGACTCCGGGCAACGGCAGACCGGCGGCCTCGATCTTGAGCCGATCCGGCGGGTTGTAGGTCAGGATCGGGGAGGTCTCGCTGAGGCCGTAGCCGGTCGCCACCTCCCAGCCCAGCGCCTGCAGGTTGCGCGCCAGCTCCGGATCGAGCGCCGACCCGCCAGCGACGACCAGCCGCAGGCGCGGGGCCAGGCGACTGTGCAGGCCCTTCAGCAGCCTCCGGCCGAGGTTGAGACCGAGCCGGCGGCGCGCCAGCCTGGAGACACCGATGATCCGCCGGAACACGAACGCCGCCAGCCCGCCGCGCCCCGCGACCCGATCTTCCAGGGCCTGCCACACGGCCTCGTACAACCGCGGCACCCCAAGCATCACCGTGGCCTCGCCCTCGCGAAGCGCGCGCACGATCTGCGGACCCACCAGCGAGAACGGCACGATGATGGTCGCGCCCAGGGTCAGCGGAATCAGGATGCCCACGGTAAACGGATACACATGGTGAAATGGCAGGGGCACCAGAACCCGATCGCGATCGTCCGCAAGCTCCTGGTCGCACAACGCCTCCACGTTGCTGCTCAGGTTGGCATGCGTCAGCGGGACCCCCTTCGGCGGCCCCGTGGTGCCGGAGGTATAGAAGATCGCCGCGATATCATCCGGGCCCGCAACCGGGTCTGCCGGCGCCTTCGCGAGAAGCCCCTCCCAGGCATCCGCAGCATCGGCGTCCGCATCGAACCGGTAGATGCGTACCTCGCCAAGGGCCTCGGGGAGCCGGTCCCTGAGCTTCGTGGTGGTAAAGATGAAACGCGGTGCGGAATCCGAGATCGCGTGGTCCAGGTCCTCGCGCGGCATCTGGGTATCCAGGGGTACCAGGACCGCACCGGCATTCATCACGCCCAGGGCCGACACCACCCACTCGGCGCTGTTGGGAGCCAGGATCAGGACCCGGTCGCCCTGCCCGACTCCGGCCTCCTGCAGCCCGGCCGCCAGGCGCCCCGCCCGTTCGAGCAGTTCCCCCCGAGCGAGGGCATCGGAGCCATCGCGGCTCATGGAGACGACTGCGTCCTGGTCCTCGCGAACGGAACGGGAAGACAGCAGTTCCCCGATGGTTTGCGCACTCATCCTGAACTCCCCTGTACCGGAGCCGGCTCCCCCCGCCAGGCCGTGAGGCGGCGGCACGGTAGCCTCGCCAGCAGGGCCTCGCGGTGTCCATCACTGCATCGTCGAGGCATGATTCGCCGTCTCTGTCATCCCCTCGAGTCTGGGAGCATAGAACACAGAGGAGGATCTCGAGTTTCACAATCCCCGTTCTGGCCGGGCTGACGAGGGCGCCAGGTCCTCAAGGCCCCCGCGCCTTGAGGACGCCGCAGAACGAGAAATCATGGATGTCCCCTTCTGCCCGCCACCGAACAGAAGATTCGTCCACTCATGCAGGAACTCGTCACCGGCGAACCGGCCGAGGAATAACCGCCCGCGCGGGACCGGCCGGCCCTGTCCGGGGCACGCCCCCGCCTTCATCCCTTCAGCGCCGCGATGGCCCGAACCGTGTTCTCCTTCACCGGGCGCGGGCGCTCGGGGCGGAAGCTGCGGATGTACTCCACCAGCTCCGGCCCCGTCAGCACCGGCACCGACAGCTCGCCCGCACGCCCAAGCGACACCTCCGGGTGCGTGAACAGCACGATCGGCTGGATCCAACGCTTGGCCTTGCGGCCCTTCAGGTACTCGCTCAGTAGCCACACCTGCTTCTTCACCTGCCGCACCGGGTTGCGCATCTGCTTGGTGTAGCGGCTGCCGCGCCGCCCGGTCTTGCTCACCGTCCATCGCGAAGCCTGCTCGTCGCAGTCGATGGCCCCGCTGTTGTGCTTCACCTCGATCACGAACAGCGCCTCCGGCCCCACCACCACCAGATCCGCCTCCGCCACGCCGGTACGCGAGCGTTCATCCGGCAAATCCACCTGGTTGAAGACCGTGAACGAGCCGGGAAGCTCCGCCAGGTACTCCAACGCCGCATCTTCGCCCCGCGCACCCGCCTCGATGACCGCGCTGCCGCCAACCAGGCCCACCAGCGCGACCACCCCTGCCAGTGTGATCAGGCCCACCAGCGGATGCACGAAGAACCCACCGAGCGCGACCGGCAACCCCAGGAGCAGCACCAGGTTGCGCCCGCGCCTCTGGATCGCCTTCGACTCCTCAGTCAGACGGTTTGCGGTGACGTAGCGAGTGTCTGCCATTAGCGTTGGGGTGTTGAGGACTTAAGGTTCGGGAGTTCGACGGCCATCCATCAGACCATGCTCGGTGAAATCCACAGACGCAACACGCTCATCCGCGTTCGTGGCCAAAGAACCTCATTCCAGGCCTCCAACAGCCCCGGCTGCCGACCCTCGAAAACTTGCCGAATCCGCCACGATTCGTGCTCCGCTCTCTCAGGATCGTGCTTGCACGGGGTCGGGGTTGCCTGTCTCAGGGGGTGCCAGAGACTCCGGTGTTGCCGGACTTTTCGGCTGCGGGCTGCCCCGGCCCGTACTGGTCGACGATCGCCTCGATCTCCTCGCGGGTCAGGGTCTCGCGCTCTTCCAGTGCGCGGGCGAGGGCATCCAGGGCGTCGCGGTGATGTTCCAGCGTGGCGCGGGCGTTGCCCTCAATCTCCTCCAGCAGGTCGCGCACCTCTTCGTCAATCAACGCCGCGGTGGTCTCGCTGTGTTCGCGCGGGCGCGCGATCTCACGCCCGAGGAACACATGCTCCTCGCTCTGCGGCAGCGACACCGGCCCGACGCGCTTGCTCATGCCCCAGTGCGCCACCATCCGCCGCGCCAGCTGGGTCGCCTGACGCAGATCGTTCTCCGCCCCGCTGCTGACCTCGCCGAACACCAGCGACTCCGCCAGCCGCCCGCCGAACATCACGCCGATCCTGTCGCGCAGATAGGACTCGTTGTAGGTGTGGCGTTCCTCGTCCGGCACCTGCGAGGTCACGCCCAGGGCGAACCCGCGCGGGATTACCGTGACCTTCTCCAGGGTGTCGGCATGCGGTAGCAGATACGCCAGCAGCGCATGCCCGGATTCGTGATAGGCGATCACGTGGCGCTCGCGCTCGGAGATCTTCTCCTCGCGCTTCTCGCCCAGCATGATGCGGTCGCGAGCATCGAAGAAACAGGCGCGATCCACCTGCTTCAGCCGGCGCCGCCCCGCTAACAGCGCCGCCTCGTTGACCAGGTTGGCAAGCTCCGCGCCGGAAAAGCCGATGGTCGAGGCAGCAACCTGGTCGAGATCGACGTCGTCCGCCAGCGGCACCTTCCGGGTATGCACGCCGAGAATCGACCGGCGCGCCTCGCGGTGCGGGTTTTCGAGGGTGATCTTGCGGTCGAAACGCCCGGGGCGCAGCAGCGCGGCATCGAGCACGTCCGGGCGGTTGGTGGCGGCCAGCACCACCACCGACTCCTCGTGCTCGAAGCCGTCCATCTCCGACAGGATCTGGTTCAGGGTCTGCTCGCGCTCGTCGTGTCCGCCGCCGACGCCGGCCCCGCGCGAGCGGCCGATCGCATCCAGCTCGTCGATGAAGATCACTGACGGCGCGTTCTCCTTGGCCTGGCGGAACAGATCGCGCACGCGCGAGGCGCCGACGCCTACGAACATCTCGATGAACTCCGACCCGGTCACGGTGAAGAACGGCACCCCGGCCTCCCCGGCCACCGCGCGCGCCATCAGCGTCTTGCCGGTGCCCGGCGGCCCCATCATCAGGATGCCGCGCGGGATGGTGGCCCCCAGGTCCTTGAAGCGGTCCGGCTCCTTGAGGAAGTCGATCACCTCCTGCACCTCGCGCTTGGCGTTGTCGCAGCCGGCCACGTCGTCCATGCGCACGCGACTCTTCTGCGGCTCCACTCGCCGCGCGATGGACTTGCCGAACTGCAGCGGGCCGCCGCCCACACCTGACATCGCCCGTTGTTGCATGCGAGACCAGAACCACACCAGCAGTCCAAGCAACAGCAGCAAAGGGAGAAAACCCACCAGCAGTGCCTGCCACCATGGCGGATCCGCGGCCTCAGCCGAGATCTCCACCCCGCGGTCTTCCAGCTTGCGCAGCAGCTCCTCGCCGGTCAGCTCCGGGGTGAAGGTACGGAAGTGCCCGGGATCGTCGATGCCCAGGTCCTGGCGCCCGACCACAGTCAGCGTGCCCTGCACCTCGTGGCCGCGCATCTTCACCTCGTGCACCTGACCCTGGTCCACCGCGCGCACGAACTCGCTGTAGGTGAGTTCCGCTCGGTCCGGCTCCTGCACCAGCGTCAGGAGCTGGAACAGCACCAGTACGCTGATCGCGATCCACAGCACGAACAGCCACTGTGGCCGCCCACCCTTGTTGCCCGGGCCGTCCGGTTCGGGCCCACCCGGGCCGGGACCGAGGTCGGGGCCGCGACGCGGTGGCATGCCGCCAGGTGAGTCGCCGGGTCGCTCCCCGCGCGACGGCTCGGGCGAGCCTCGGTCTTCCCGGTCGCGGTCTTCCGAGTCGCGATCGTCCCCGCCGGGGTGTCCCGGCTCCTGGTCCTCCTGGTCCTCCCGGTCACGATCTCCGTTGGAACGATGGTCAGTCATCTCGTCCCTAGGGGGCGGACTCGCGAGAACGTCGGAGAGGATCATCAGTGTTCGTTGCATGTCCCGCGCACCCGGCATTCCCTTAAGCCTCATGCCTGAATGCATAGCGCGACTGGACGGCCTCGATGATGGCTTCATGGATGTCGGCTATGCGCCCCGCCCGATAGGCGTCCTCCAACTGACGGATTCGGGCGGCCAGGGGCCGATCTCCGAACACCCCCTCGATCCAGTTCGAAAAGTCGCGGCGCTGCAGGTGGCCATGGAACCGCTTGGGCTCCATCCACGCCAGCGTGTCCACAAACTCCTTAAGCGTATGGGCGCGCTGGCCTGACGGGTGGCCGTCTGTCGAAAACACAAACGCGTGATGCGCGGCCACCGGGACATCGATGTACTTCATGCGATGGCGGACGTGGGGTGTCAGGCGCTCGGCCAGACGCATGATCCGCAGCCGGCCTTCGGCCTCCTCTGGCCCCGGCAGGAGGGCGACCTCATTGACCGCCAACCCCGCCAGGAGGCTCTTCCATTCCTCCAGATCCACCGACACCCGGGCGGCCCTTGCCAGGGCGGCCACTTCCTCAGGATCGGTCGCCCTCGAGACCAGCATGACGTCGGCCACCTGCAGGACATCGGGGTGCAGCTGTGATGCCCGATAGGTCACCATCGTGCAGCCTCCCGCCCCCACGTCCAGCAGCGACATGGCCTGCGGGTCGCAAAGGAAATAATGCGCCTCATCGACCAGTACCCGATGCGGCAGCCCGGTACGGTGGCGCACCACTGTGATCTCCGGAAGAATGTCTCTGAGGTAGTCGAGCTTTTGCAGATGAGAAAGCTGCGACAGGTTAAGGATGACGCTGCGGTCCGGATACCGCAGCAACCGCGTCAGCTCATGCGGCTTGGGCGGCGGATCATCGCCGCCGGTCATCAGCACCCGGGGCAGCCCCTCCAGGCCGGCATAATCGCCTTCAGGGTCAACGATGCACAGACTGTAGCCATGCAGGATCAGCTGCTCGCACACCAGACCGGCCACCCATGACTTTCCGGATCTCGGATCTCCGCTGATAACCACGTTCCGACCCGACACCGCCAGCGACACGTCATTGCCGCCACGCGTCGTTCCCAACACCAGTCTTCGACGGGGATAGCCCGAGCGGAGCTTGTCCGGCCCCTCCAGAATTGCATCGATGTAGTCGGCCACCGCGGCCGGCCCTTTGCCCGGCAACACCTCGTCGGCGATCGACTGGAGCGCGGCACTGCCCCACTCGACCGCCACTCCGACCTCGGCGCTGCGAAGCAACTCATGATCGTTCTCCGCGTCGCCGATCGCCAGGACGTTATGAGGAGAGAGGCGAAAGGCCTCAAGGGCGACCGCAAATCCCGTGGCCTTGCTGATCGCCTGGGGCAGGATCATCATGCGCCCGCGATTGAACAGGATCGCCAGCGGTAGCTCGAGCCGCCGGATCAGTTCCAGGGCCTCGGGGGCAGCGGACGCGGCGGCCTCCACCACAACCTCGCCGCACTTGAACTCGACGCTGCGCTCACTCAATCCATCGAGAAACGCCGGCGGCGGCGGTTCGTGCAAGGCCGTCGAGCGCCCGCTCCGGGGAAAGGTGATTACTGCGCCGTTTTCACCGACGACCGCTTCGGCGAAGGTGAGATCGCCAGCTAAATGCCGCAGCTCACCAATAATCCGCCCCGTAACGATCAACACCACCAGGCCAGCCGAACGCGCACGCTCCAGCGCCCCGCGCACGGCAGGGTTCAGCCGCCCGTCCTCGGCGATCGTCCCATCGTAATCCAGGGCCAGGGCTTTGAGTTTCATGGGGTTGCGGAACCATAGACCGAATCCGAGGGAACACCCGCCTGACAGACGCATGCAAACGAGAACGGAGAGATCGGAAACGACCCAATCATCTCTTCATCCCTCGGTACCCCGAACACATGGGAGGGAGGCATTCGTGCCTCGCCATTATGTTTCCAATGTAGACGATGCCGCGCTTCAGTGCCGGTCCGGGCCGGTGATCCTGGCCCCCATGTTCACCGCTTGGGACGGACCAGGGAGAGGGGCGTCGATGTCCCCTTCTTGTCTGGATAGATCCCTTGCGCCCGGCCGCGTACGGCCCAGCGGAAATCGGAAACAGCACCGTGCCGCGCAGCGGAAACGAAACAGAACATGGGTGTCCCCTTCTTCCGCGGCACGGGTCCCCGAGATGCCGAACAGCTGCGCTCGCGCTTCGAACGCGAGCCCCTCCCCGACGACGGCTCGGGGCACCCCCCTGTCCCCCTGACCGTCTCGATCGGCATCGCGAGCCAGATCCCAGAGAGCCCGGAAGCGCTGGACACGCTGCTGACCCGGGCCGACGATGCCATGAGCACCGCCAAGCGTCATGGCCGCAACAAGGTCGTCCTGGCACCATCACAACGATACTGACCGCCCATTGAGTACGCCCTGCACCCGCCCGGCTCGTAACATCAAGAAATTCTAGTTGCCCCCTACCCTAGGTGGTTCCCCGGCCTGGCTCGGCTTGTCGGCCGGCCCGGGGCTGGCACAAACTGCCTGTATCGCCCGCCCATCGAGAGCCGACGCGTTGGCCCGCCTGCTCATCCCCATCGTCGCCCTGCTCGCCTCCGTCACCATCCTGGTGATGGGCAGCGGCCTCATGGGGACGCTAGTCAGCACACGCCTGAGCCTCGAAGCCATCGACCCCCAGCTCAAGGGGCTCATCATGTCCGCCTACTACATCGGGCTGGTCATCGGAGCCCAGCAGGGCGACTGGGTAATACGGCGCACCGGCCACATCCGCGCCTTCGCGATCTTCGCGGCGATCGCCACCGTCGCGATCCTCCTCCTGGGCCTCCATGTTGACGTCTGGGCCTGGTTCGCTCTGCGCGTGGTGATCGGGTTCTGTCTCGCAGGCGCCTACCTGGTGGTCGAAAGCTGGCTCCATGCCCGCACGGAGAACCGAACGCGCGGTCGAGTCTTTTCGGTCTACCAGTTTCTCGCCTACCTGGGGCTGGCCGCCGGCCAGCCCCTGCTCAACCTCTACGAACCCGTCAGCACCGAACTCTTCATGGTCGTGGCGGCACTGTTTGCCCTCTGCCTGGTGCCAGTGGCCCTGACACGCACAGGGATGCCGCAGGACACCCCTGGCCACAAGCGCATGAAGTTGCGCCAGGTGGTGACCGCCTCGCCCCTGGCGGCAACGGTCTGCGTCGCCGCCGGACTGGTCAGCGGCGCCGCCTTCACGCTGACGCCAGTCTTCGCCCTGCGCATGGGCCTCGACATCGCTGGGGTATCGCTGGTCATGACCAGCCTGATTCTCGGTGGAGTGGTGCTCCAGTGGCCGATCGGCTACTTCTCGGATCGCTTCGGCCGCCGGACGCTGATGATCGTGGTCGGTGGTGGCGTGGCACTGATATCGCTCGCGCTCGTCGCCACCATCGGCGCTGTCCCGCTCTGGGCCATACTCACACTTGCAGGGGTGTTCGGCGGGCTCGCGTTCACCCTTTACCCGCTGGCCGTCTCCCACGCCAACGATGTCCTCCAGCCCAACGACTTCGTGGCAGTGACCGCGGCCCTGCTCTTCCTCTGGGGCCTCGGGGCCGTCGCGGGCCCGATCCTCGGCGGGTGGGCCATCGCCTTGCTGGGCGGGCCCGGGCTGCTGGCCTACATGGCCACCATCGGCGCGCTGGTCGCACTGATCGCATTGCTGCTCAGGCGCGACACGGCCGAGGCCCGAGAGCCCTTCCGCACCCTCACCCGCACCACCCCGGTGATCCACCATCTCGACCCGCGGGCGCTGCCCCAGACCGAAGGCGAGGCCGAGGAGGAAGCTCGCACGCAAGCGTCAGACAACCCGCCGTCGAAGGGCCCACACGGTCACTCACCTTCTTCGACAGAACAGCGGGGAAAGGGCGGTTTTGGTGGCACGGGACCTCCCTGAGGCCGAAGACTCAGCAGATACTCGTGTCATCCATTGCGGGTGGGGCGACGCACCATTCGGCGTCCTCGAACTCGCCGATGACCCGCACATCCACGCAAGCCGCCTGCTCTGCAATGATGCGGCGCACGTGGTCCGGCTGGTCCGCCTCCATCGCATCGCGCTGGTCCTTCGAGTCCCAGTGCGCGATGGCCAGCAGTACGTGCGGATCGCCAATCTTCCGGTGCAATCGGGTGCCACGAGCACCTGGGGCCTGCTGGATGATCCGGCTGGCCCGCACCCAGGCATCCGCATACTCCTCGGCGGTACAGCCGGGCCGGAGATGGATCTCGAACACAAAGATCATCCGCCCCTCTTCGCAGTCGGCAAGGCCATGCGGTCGCGGCGATGCGTTACCGGACGGGTCAGTCGTGGAAGATGATGCGCGCGCCGGCGGGGTCGATATCGACGCGACAACTCGCGTACTCGCAGGCGTCCGCAATGTCGTTCAGCTTGGGCATGTCGTTGAGCTCGGCCAACTTCCGCACCAGGCCTCCACCCTCGCAGCCGCGCTGCATTCCGCTGTCCGGGTCCGTCTTGCACCCAAACTCGCTGCCCTCCACCGACCAGTCCATACCCGCTGGCATCATCAAAACCACCGGCTCCTCGTGCATCACCTGGAATTTCACCCGTCCCGCGTTCCGTCCGTCCTGCCAGTCCACGGTCGGGATGTTATCGCTGGCCATGAGGTCACTCCTTCCCGGTATCCCGGGCGGTCTTTCGGCCTTCCCTGTGACGCTAGACGGCTTGCCGACAATGCTCAAGCAACGACGCCCCGTTATTGGGCCTCGCGAGCTCATATCGAGACGAAATCACGGCTGTCCTCTTTTCTTCCTTTTCTTCGCGCAGGCGGTCCGTCCTTCACCCCCCGCGCACGTTCACCAATAGCCCGGTCCCGCCAGTAGACGAACGCCCAAACAGGGGTATGCTGCAAGCATGCCCCCGGCCGTCGCCCGCAATCGGCGGCGCCCGGGATTCATGTACCCGCAAGGCACCGGGGCACATCCCGCACTACCCGGCAGCGTGCGCCGAGTCCAGCCGCCAGGTGCCGTCACCAGGAGCCACACCATCATGGGCATGGCCTGTTGTGCACCGCACGGCGCGAACGCCGGCATCAACCCCTGCCATTGTGGCGCGGCCCACACCCAGGCGGCCCTCCGGCGCATCGAGGCCGACCTGAACCGGCGCCAGTTCCTCGGCGGTGTCGCCGCCGTACTGGGCATGTTCGCGGGCTTCGGCCTCGCCCCGCGCGAGCTCAAGGCCGGCGCGCCCGGGCAGCCGCTGCTGCTCACCCACCTGCGGCTGTTCGACGGCGAGACCCTCTCGCTGCGCGAGGACGTGGACATCCTGATCGAGGACGGCCGCATCGCCGCGCTGCCCCGGCGCGGCGAGGGCCCAACCGGTGCGCGCGCAATCGACTGCGGCGGGCGCGCGGTCATCCCCGGCCTGATCGACGCCCACTGGCACAGCACGCTGGTCGGGGTCAGCCAGATGACCGCCATGACCGCGGACATCGGCTTCCTGCACCTGATGGCCGGGCGCGAGGCCGGCGCGACCCTGATGCGCGGCTTCACCACCGTGCGCGATCTCGGCGGCCCGGCCTTTGGCCTGAAGATGGCCATCGACCGCGGCGCGGTGGCCGGCCCGCGCATCTTCCCCTGCGGCGCGATGATCTCCCAGACCTCCGGGCACGGCGATTTTCGCCAGCGCCACGAATTGCCGCGCATGCCCGGCACCCCGCCGAGTTACATCGAGAGCAGCGGCGTCGCCGCGATTGCGGACGGCGTGGACGAGGTGCTGCGGCGCACCCGGGAACAGCTGATGCAAGGCGCCAGCCAGATCAAGATCATGGCCGGGGGCGGCGTCTCCAGTCTGTACGACCCGCTGGACACCGCTCAGTACCTGGAGGAGGAGATGCATGCCGCCGTGCGCGCCGCTGCCGACTGGGGCACCTACGTGTGCGCCCATGTCTACACGCCGCAGGGCATCCAGCGCGCAATCCGCGCCGGGGTGCGCTCCATCGAGCACGGCCAGCTGGCCGACGAGGAGACGGTGCGCATGATGGCGGACGCCAACGTGTGGTGGAGCATCCAGCCCTTCCTGGACGACGAGGACGCCAACCCGAAAACGGACCCCGTCTCCCGGGCCAAACAGCTCCAGGTGAGCACGGGCACCGAGCAAGCCTTCGAACTGGGCCGCCAGTATGGCGTGCCCATGGCCTTCGGGACCGACATCCTGTTCAGCCCCGAGGGCGCCGTCAGCCAGGGCCGCCAGCTGGCCAAGCTGACCCGCTTCATGCCCCCGCTGGAGGCCCTGCACATGGCCACCGGCGCGGCCGGCCAACTGCTCGCCCTGTCCGGCGACCGCGCCCCCTACCCCGGCCGCCTCGGCGTGATCGCCGAAGGGGCCCTGGCCGACCTGCTCGTGGTCGATGCCGACCCGGCGGCCGGGCTGGACTGGCTGGATGCACCCGACGACCACCTGCACCTGATCATGAAGGGCGGCGCCATCGTCCGGAACAAACTGGACCGCGCTGAATAGATCAATATCCTTCGCTCTGCCTGAAAGTCGATTCTCCGGTGCACCACCAATCGCCCATGGAGGCATGCACGAATGATGGAAAGAATGTTCACCAGCAGCCGGCTGCTGGTACTGGTGACGGTCGTGGTCAGCACCATTGCGGCTCTCCTGCTGTATGCCGCCAACGTATTCATTGTGTTCAATATCTTGGTCGATTTTGTCCAGCAGGTGCCCAGCACGGTCGATGAGGGCAAGAGCCTGGCGGTGAGGTTCCTCAAGGTCCTCGACATGCTGCTGATCGCCGTGACCTTCCAGATCATCGCGGTCGGCTTGTTCCGGCTGTTCATCAACCCGGATTCCCGCGGAAAAAGCAGCTTGCTCTCCGTGTTGGAGATCCGGCATTTCCATGACCTCAAAGTCACGATCATTCAGGTCGCGATCGTGATTCTGGTGGTGCTTTTCCTGGAGCAGGCAGTAGAGGTTGGCGCATCTCTGGAAACGCTCTACTACGGCCTCGCCATCGCGGTGATCATCGCCAGCGCCGTGTTTGCGTTCCGTAACATGACCCATGGCGGGGACTGACTCACCCAGCGCTTTAACCGTGCAGGGAAAATTATGGGTGTCCTCTTCTCTCCCGCAATCAATACCTGGCACTGCGGATCACGGTTCATGGCGCTTAAACCACTCGAGGATGAGTTCCAGGCGCTTGACCAGGTTCACCGGAGTGCCGTCCCGGGACAGGTTGTGGCCTTCGCCATCGAATACCGCCAGCTCGGTCTCCACGTCGTTGTTGAGCAGCGCGTAGAACCACTCCTGGCCCTGTCCGATCGGCGTGATCCGATCATCGCTAGAATGGATGATCAGCGTCGGCGTACTCACCTGGTCGGCGTACTTGAGCGGTGAACGTCCCCAGTAATAGTCGTAGTTCGTCCAGATCGTGCCGCCAAACTCGGCATTCATCCGTGCCGGCACGTAGTCCTGGGTGCCGGCCTCGGAGATCCAGTTGGAGACACTGCGCTGGGTGACCGCCGCGCGGAAGCGATCGGTCTGCGTGGTGATCCAGTTGGTCAGGAAGCCGCCATGGCTGCCGCCGGTCAGAAACAGGCGCTCCTCGTCGATCCAGTCGAAGCGCTCCAGCGCCGCGTCCAGGGCCTGCATGTTGTCGCGGTAGTCGACCCCGCCGTAGTCGTGGTGCACCGAGGCCTGGAACTCGTGGCCGTAGCCGGTCGAACCCCGATAGTTGGTGAACAACATCGCGTAGCCCGCGCCCGCGATCATCTGAAACTCGTGGAACCAGCGATGGCCCCACATATGCGCCGGGCCGCCACGAATGTTCAGTACCAGCGGCCAGTTATCGCCGGCGTCGAATCCTTTCGGCCGCAGCAGGAACGCATCCACCATGCGGCCGTCCTCGACCTCGTAGCTGAAGCGTTCCAGCTCGGTCCGGTAACGCGACTCCAGCAGGCCGTCGTTGAACCCCGTCAGGCGTCGCGACTCGAACCCGTCACTGTCGGCGACGTGCACCTCCGGCATCCGGGTCTCGTCTTCGACCAGCAAGGCCAGGGACTCGCCGTCGGCGGCAAAGTCGATATCGCTGAGAGCGGCTTTGTCACCGAGGACCACCTCGCTGTCACCATCGGCTTCCAAGCGCATCAGTGGGCGGCTGCCGCGGAAGTCCGCCCATACCAGGGGACGATCGAACCCCTCGGGCCACCAGGCCTGCGTGACGGAGAACTCCATGCCATCGTGCAGTACCTTGTGGTCGTCGTTGCCGATCCCGATGCGGTGCAGTTCCACGGGACGAAAGCGGTCGGACTGATAGAGGAAGGCGACCTGGCGCCCGTTGGGCGAGAACAGTGGGTCGGTGGCACGCCCGTCGGGCGCGGTCAGCTTGCGTTCCTCACGGCTTTCAAGGTCGAGCAGGTAGATGTCCTGATTGAAGCTGCCGTCGTACTCGCCGCCGCTGCGATCGGTATTGAACGCCAGGAAGCGACCATCCGGTGAAACCGTCGGGTTGTTGTAGTTCCACTCGGCGTCCCCTGCCAAACGCTCGAGTTCGCCGCTTGCCGAATCCAGCAACCACAAGGTGCGACGGCTCTCATCCAGCCAACCCTGCGACTCACGACGGTTGAGCGCGCGCGAGTAGACCTTCACATCCGCCTGCGGTGCGTCATCCCCCTGCTCTTGCTGCGCAGGATCTTCGACGGCCGGGTCGATGGTCAGGGTGACGATCAGGTGCTGACCATCGGGCAGCCAGGCAAAGTCCGAGATACTGCCCTGTTGAATCTCGGTGATGGCATGGGCTTCACCACCGTCAACAGGCATCAGATGGATCTGGGCGTCCTCGTCGACGGTCCTCAGAAAGGCCATTTGCCGCCCATCGGGAGAAAAACGGGGACGCCGATCGGAATCACCCTGGGTGAACTGCCGTGCCGATTCCGAGCCATCGGCCGGCACCACCCAGATGTTTGATTCCCGATTGCGGCGTTCATCGTCCACGTGACTACGCACGAAGGCGACGCGGGTAGCATCCGGCGAAAGCCGAGGGTCGCTCGTGAACACGAAATCATAATATTCAGCGGGGACCATCGGCTCCGGCGACTCCGCCCATACCGCCGACGTGCCAAAGAGAACGATCAGCAACAATGTTCGGGCCATGGAACCCTCGAAGGACAAGGAATGCGCCCGAGTTTGCCGCAACGAGTCATGGGTGTCCTCTTCTTCTTCGAGACGAAATCACGGCTGTCCTCTTCTTCGCTCTTTTGAGGTCGATGTTCTTTGTTCTTTCCGCGAGTTAACGTAGTCTGACCCCGCTGTTTCCCTCTATGACGCGCTGCGAACGTGTCGGCTAAGCGAGCTCGCGAGCAGATGTACATCCGTATCCGGCATCACTCGGTCACTGTGATCAATGAATGCCGGCAGGGCCTTCGGATTCAGCACCCACACATCACTGCCCCTTGATTCCGCTGTGGGCTGGATAAACCATCCCGGAAACACCACCACCGGCCGTACCGTAACCGTCTTCCCAGTCGTCTCGGCAACTTGTTCCCGAACCCATGCCGCGCACGCCCGTGCCTGGCGGACCGGGTCACGCTCCGGCTCATATCCCGCCACCCTTACCTTCTCTCCATCGAACACTATCTGCGCATCACCTTTTACTGGCTTGGAATATGTCTTCGTTTCAACCGCATACACCCCGCTCGGATGAATCACAACGTGATCCACATTAAATCCGTCACCAGGCAGATCATGGAGCACATGTGCACCTCGGTCGCGCAAACGTTCGAGGTATTGCCCAACGGCCTTCTCGCCATCCAGCCCCTGCCTCAAGCGCCGCACCCGAACACGTGTTCGCCACACAAGAATTGCAACGCCCACTACCACAAGAGTAGTGACCACGGTCCACGTCCCCAGAGCAAATTTGAATCCCGTCCACCAACGTATCCATTCCAGTAGCGCAATGCTCACCATGACCATGGCCACTGCCACGTAGGCCATTGCACGGTCGTTGATTAGGCGATCGATTTCCCTCTCAAGCGACTCGCCCGGATTCCGGAGTGGCTTCGCCTTTAGCGGCGATCGTTTCTTCGACACGTTGGTTGCTCCCTGCGTCATCTCACTGTAGGCGCTGCGAGCCCGGGTTCGGACCTCGCTACCTGAATGGTTTCACAAGAAATCATGAGTGTCCTATTCTTTCCCGATCGCTCTCTCCGCGATCGCCGAGGTACGCCGCCTGCGCTGAAGCCATCCCACCCGGGTGACTACCACTCGACCCGACAGTCCTGTGCACAGGTGACAGTTTTTAGGAAATCACGGGTGTCCTCGTCGTGACGCTCCGCTCATGAAACGCCCGGCAGGCTTTCACGATTCGATCCTGCTCCCATGGATTAAACATTACCAACGGACACTCGACACGTCCGGGCCGGGTCCAAAAACCACGAAAAGTTAGTGAAGAACGAAATTCACCAGGACGCAGGTAGAGGAAGAGCGTCACGCTGCCCGTCTGAACCATGGTGAAGCTCCCCACATTCTCGACCTCCGACCACGGCACGAATACAGCGCCAAAACGGCACATACGGTCAAACGAAACCCCGTACGGATCGAGTGTCAGCACCCGCCGTGGCTTGCTCAGGATACCAATCAACCATGGTGCCAACGCCAGAAGCAGAAACGCCAGCGGACCGAACAGAATCCACCCGGCTGGCGCCGCCCGGTGGGCGAGCTCGAGCAAAAGCAGGGCCGGAACAACCAGCATGGCCAGAAAGCTGGCTGGAACCCACCGTGTTTCTGAAAATACGACCACGTCGCCGGATTCATCCATTCCTCTCGCCCCCCATGACTCGTCTTCCTGCTTTCGCAGCGAGTCAGAGGCGTGGGTTCCGGCGGCCCAGGCTCCCCGAATCTCGCGCCTTGGAGGACGGGCCGAACACCGTGGCGAGAATCATCCGCGTGGAGATCGCGATCAACACCACCCCCAGTAGCAGCATGCCATCGACCACCCAGCCGTTCTCGAACCACGGCAGGAGCGGATCCGAGTTTCCGAGTCGTTCCGCCAGGCCGAGTCCCAGCAACATCGCTCCGGGCGTATGCACCATGAAGGCAAGCCGCATCGCCCGCGCCCGGTCATCCTGCCTCGGCGCCACATCGTTTCCATGCCCCGAATCGGACTCGTGCCCAGCGCCATCAGACTCCTGCTCCGCGACGTCGGTCACTAGAGGGTCCCGCCCCCGATTCACATTTGTCTCCTGCGTTGGCGATACGGACGGGTATCGCCGCACGAACATCCGAGCAAGACCGGCGGGAACGACCACAAACCCGAAGAACACGACCGTCAGCGCCACCCCCATCGACGGGTCGCCACCGGCGATAGCCCAGCCTGCAAAGAGCACAACAACGGGCAGAATCAGCGTTGCGAGGACATACCGCGCCCGAGGCCCCAGTGCGGCCCGCCTGGCCATAAACAGGATTCCCAGTGCGACCAGCACTGAGGGGATATACAGAATCAGTAAAACCATGCGCGCCTCCATGCGTCGCTTATCACTACTATTGGCCCGAGTCCGATCAGGCTTACCCATCCACGTACAGAACTCAGCCCCTCAACCCAACCGCTAGCCTTTCTTGCGAGCCTGCTTTACATCGTCCGCGAGCCACGCCTTGATCAGGGACTGATACGGCATATCGCGCTTGTTGGCCTCGATCTTGATGTGGTCAAGAAGCGACTCCGGTAAGCGCAGCGAGATCGTCTTGGTGGAGGGCTTGAGGTTCGGGAGCTCGACGGCCTTGGCTCGGCCCCAATCGACATAGTCGCTGGAATCATGGCTTTCCCAGAACGCTCGTTCTTCCGCCTCGTCCTGGAACTCAGGAATCTTCTTGGTGTTGCTCATAGATTGCTCGCTCTTTGCGGTGCATATCCCGGGCCGAAATAACACGGATCTTCGTATCTCGATCGCGCAGCGTGAACGTAACGTGCAATCCGCGGCTTTCATGGGTGACGCCCAACGCGTGGTAGCGAACCTCACGCTGGCTGTGCACCTCGTCCGCCAGAACCAGTAGCGGGGTATTGAAAAACACCTGCTCCGCCTCCGACTGCCCCACACCATGTTTGTCCACGCTCTTCCGGGCATTTCCATCGTCCCAGTCAAACCCGGTAATGTCCTTCCACTGGATCATCTCTGTATATTACCAACATATACACCCTGCCTCCAGAGGCCGCCTGCCCTTCGGTGTATGCGAGCCAGTCCGCCTGGGCGCCGCCTAAGGGGAATCCGCCTGCTACTTACGGCGTACATATCCATCCGCCCGGACCCGCGAAGAGCCTCGCCGACACCCCGATACCCTTGATAAAGCATCGCCCTGCCGATACCGCCGCGCTTCTCATGCTGCCCACACCGCCAAGCGCCGCCACATGCTGCGTACTGCCCCCGCGCCCAACATGCCGCAGGAAATGCACTGGATCGATCCGCAGGCGTTCCAGGATCGGCGGAATGGATTCCGGGATGGCCCCGCGCTTGTCCTCGCGGATCGCCCGCCCGGTCCAGTCCACCAGCTCCAGGTAGTCCTCCGTGGTAAAGGCCACCGCATTGCCATGTGGATCGTCGCCTTCCCGGCCCAATACCGTCAGGCGAGGCTCGTCTCCCTCGCACGCCGGACCTTCATGCCCCTGATCCTTACGAGCCAGTGCCCGTATACGCTGCTGAATCGAGGTGAAATCAGAGGCCTCGGGCGTATCCGCCATTCCGGCGCGCACCGGGTTCAGATCCACGTAGCTCATACAGGTCAGCACCGCCGCGTCGTCCAGCAGCGCCTGGCTCTTGTACCGACCTTCCCAGAAGCGGCCCTTGCAGCCATCCTCCGCATTTGCCCGCCGCGCCAGATGTTCGTTCAGACTGCGCATGAACCAGGACAGGTCCTGCAGTCGTGCCCGCCACTCGACGATCTGCAGCTGCGCCCGCTCGCGCTCCGCGACCGTCTTCGTCTGCCCCGCCCGATAGCGGGCGACCAGCACCGGTAGCGAGAACAGCCGCGCCCAGCGCTCCATCACCTCGCCCTCGCTCCATGCCGCCGCCCGATCCGCATCCAGCCGCACCACCAGGTGATAGTGGTTCGACATCACTGCATACGCGCACACGTCCACGGCAAACACGCCCTGCAGCTCGCGCAGGCGCTCCAGCACCCATCCGCGCCGGTGCTCGTAGTTCTTGCCCGAATAGGAATCCTCGCCACACAGGAACGCGCGGCGAACACAACGACAAATACAATGGTAGTACGGCGTCGTCTCGACCGAGACGAGCTCCTTCCTGGCTCGCGTCATCTTTGGACCCTCCCTGGTCCATGCACTCCCCCTGAAACCTAGACAGCCCGCCTCAGACCGTCAAGAAATCATGGGTGTCCTCTTCTTTCTCGCGCTCCATCACCTCGTCTTCGCTCCACGCCGCCGCCCGATCCGAGTCCAGCCGCACCACCAGGTGATAGTGGTTCGACATCACCGCATACGCGCACACGTCCACCGCGAACACGCCCTGCAGCTCAAGCAGGCGCTCAAGCACCCAGCCGCGCCGGTGCTCGTAGTTCTTGCCCGAATAGGAATCCTCGCCACACAGAAACGCGCGGCGAACACAGCGACAAATGCAGTGGTAATACGGCGTCGTCTCGACCGAGACGAGCTCTTTCCTGGCTCGCGTCATCTCCGGACCCTCCCTAGTCCATGCACTCCCCCACAAACCTAGACAGCCCGCCTCAGACCGTCAAGAAATCATGGGTGTCCTCTTCTTCATTCAAAAAAGTCGTCAACCTTCTGCCTGTTTATAGAAACCCTACTCTGCAACCCTTGCGCCCAGCGGTAATACCCAAGCAACGCTGCTCCGAGAACAATACCACTGAAAAGCAAATAGTCCAGCCATCCATTATTCCCAAACACAATTGTCTCACCCGTCATTTAACATTCCTTTGCTTTATGGGCATCTACTAAAACTCGGGTCGGACCACATTACCTGACTGTTTCAAATCACATCTTCAGTCCAGAACCCATCTACGAATGCCTTATTGGCCATTTTCATGGTCAAAACCGCCCGTCCATGGCATAACCCGCAGCATCCTCACGAACGCACGCCGTATCCCCCAACTCTTCCACCTCGCGGCCCGGCGAGCGTATCCCCAATGCCTTCTGCACTTCGTCCACAAACGGCCGACTGCCCACGGCCACGGACGTCGTCCAGCGATCGTCCCGACTGGAACGATCCGACGCAAGCGCATCGTCCACCCACATTCGATGGCATTCCCTCAGCTCTGGTAATGAACCGATCTCCAGTGACTCCTGTAGCGCTTGGTGGTCAATCACGCGGTACCGATCCGGAGGCTCCTGGATCTCTCGATAGCCGCTGGCCTCCCACTCGCGCGGATGCTGCACCACCCCCGCCCGCACCATATTCAGGTCGATGTACACCAGACAACGCGCCAGATGGGTGCCGGTCTCTACCGCCGTGGCGTGGTAGCGGTCCTCCCAGAACGCGCCCTTCCGGCCCTTGCGTCGGTTGTACGCCTGCCCGACCCGCCCCGCGATCAACTGCATGGCCCGCGGGATCTCGCCACGGCCCTCATCAGGCACCAGCAGGTGCACGTGGTTGGACGTGACGATGTAATTCAACACGCACAGCCCATAGCGTCGCCGCGCTTGATACAACCAATACCGCCACAACCGGCGGTCGCGCGCGAACTTCAGCAGAAACTCCTGCTTATGGCACCGGTGCGTGATATGCCAGACATGGCCCGGCAAGTGATGGCGATTCGCCCGTGGCATGGCTTCCCTCCCTGGAAGGCCCGTTTCCTGGCCAAAATGGCCCCTATAAGCTCGAATTACACCCTTTCCCGACTCTTTTCCTTCGATCTTTCCGTGGGTTACCGTGGTCCGACCCCGCCATTCGTAGCTTCTTAGGCTTATTGATCCGACTCTGGCTCAGGCATACTTGGGCATAGCTCTTTAGAAATCAACTCGGATATCTCTTTATTCATCTGCGTAGACCAGCCCCATTTTTCTGAGTCCTTATTGAGCCCGTGAAAGCACTCTTCCAGGAACTCGGTCCATTCCTCCGAAATCCCGGAAAGCCTGAAACCTCGGCTACCATCCGACCGTCTATCCAGCTTGGCGTCAACTCTACAACTGCTAGCAGCCACCCAGATTAAGGTTGATGGGATGGAGCGGTCGTTAGCGCAAAGATACCAACAATGGATCTTTCTTCTCGCTTTCTTCGCCCACTTTCTCACATCTTTTATTTCGAAGACTTCTCGTGAATCATGCTCATATCCATATGTGCATATATACAACCTCCCTTGGACCGCCCGCGTCAACTTCTCGTTTCTAGTTATTCTTTTTAGAAACGTTTTCAATTTATCTGTTTTTAGCGATTCAATATCATGCCTGGGAACGGCGTATTGAACGTAAGTATCTGAACCAATGAGGCTCAAAAATTGCTCGTCTTCTTCAAACTCGGTAACGTAATCTTCAGGAATACCTAAAATCTTCTCGATTTGTGGAATAGATTCTTTGCTAAGCCTCTGACTTTTAGGTATCGGGAACCTCCAAGTTTCACCTCTGTAATCTACCTCTTCTATATCCAACTGAGCCCAGAAACACTCATCTGATTCGGGATCGCATATAACGAGGATAATGAAAGTCGGGAGATTTAAAAAGTAATTAAGATGCTCCTTGGTATCAGAATACCAATGCACACCCCCACTTTTTGAGAGATAACTCTTGCCCGTCTTAATTTGAACGGCAAGAAACTGACCTGTCACCGATCCTTCCTTCGTCACGTAGTCAATGTAACCATCCACACCAAAATCATGCTCTTGGTGTGTCCGCCGGAAAACCCACCCGAAATGATCATTAATGATTGTTGATACGGTGTTCACCCCTACCTCAGCGGTAACATCAGTAGTCCGTCTCCTCGGGAATCTATTTCTACTCATCACAAATCTCTGGCTAGTAATCAGATTGAAAAGATGATTTTTAGTTCGTTCAACGCCAAACGCTGCAGCACATCGTCGCCCTTAGACTGGCCGCGGAAAAGGGGTCCGGCGGCCATTGGCCGCGAACTGCTGCGACTTGTTATAAATTGGCCGAGAGCACAAGCTCAGAGGCCGTGCGAGTAAAAATGTAGAGATTGTCGCCTCTCCCATTTAAATCGTGGCGCAACAAACCTAGTTCAACCAGTGTTTTGAGATCGTCTTCGAGAAAGCGAGGGTCAGGTATCTCCATTTGTTGCTCTTGCCCGCCAAGATACAGGAGACTTACGCCATCATAGGTATGCAGTTCAAGAATCTTGCTGGCGCCCGAATTCTGAAACTGGGAAAGAATGTGTTTTGCCTGCTCAGACAGTGGACCGCCACCGGGATAAAGGCCACTACTGATGTCTGAGAATCCCGGGATAAGACTTCCAAATGACGAGAGCGCGGAATCAAGGGCATCCAACTTTCGAAGCAGCACGTCGTGATTTTGGTTGAGAAGTGCTTTGATCCCAATCATTGTTTTGGTGTTGCTCTCGATCAGATCCTTGACCTCTTCATGGTTGCTGTCCACAAGCCATTGCAAGAATTCGTTAAAATCAGCTTGTTCAGAGCCACCTCGACTTGCTTGAAATTGTCCTAACAAGCCAACGACAGAAGCGTAGGCGGTTGCGACGGAGACGGGTTCCATGCTCTCTCCTTAGTATCTATAACATCAATCTTCAGCGTCCGGGTTGAAGGCGCAACCGCGCCGTAAAGCCAGTTCGGTGGAGGCCCGCTAGGGCCGGAGCCGGAGCGTACTGCAAATACTGGTTATGTGCCTTTGTAGAGGCCCACCGTGCAGTCCGTTGGGCGTGTAGAGTTCCAAGCTTCAATGAGCAGCGGCTTTGCTTTTCCATGCCAGAACTCAATTTTCTTTCTGTCCCTGCTATCAACTTTACCCTCCAAAAATGCGCAGCTTTCAATGTCAAAGCTTGCATCCACGTTGGGCGATTTCACGTGGAAGTGCGGCGGAGGATGCTCGTTTGAGTAAACTTCAATCTTTAGGCCGTTCACACGCGTTACGAGCTGCCTAATCTCGATAAGAAACAATGCACCATCCTCTTCCCACACATTGCATGGGTTATGGAGAATTGCCTCCAACCAAGCGGCATAATCATCAAAGGACCGTAACCTTCCCGGATCAACATTGTGAAACCAGGGCGTTTCTTTAAGCTTTTCGACAGGTAGCTCGGATAGCTTCATGCCCTTTCACCTAACAGTGATTGAGTAGCGCGCACGGATATGAAATGAACGTGCGCGCGTGTTCATTCGGATATTGGACCGGGGCAGGAAGCCGGGAGTCTCTCCGATAATGAAGCTCTTGGTCCGCGGCACCGTGGTCAGACTTTGTCTTTCGCCCCTCATATCTGAACTGAGGGTACAAAAAAAGGGCGCCGTCTCCCGGCGCCCTCTTCTGTTCCTGCATGGCCATTTCCCTGGCTCCGCTTCTTTGGGTCTCGGTCGCGCCGCCTCAATCCCAGCTCAACGCCCCACCCGTCTGATACTCGGTAACCCGCGTCTCAAAGAAGTTCTTCTCCTTCTTCAGATCGAGCACCTCGCTCATCCAAGGGAACGGGTTGTCGGCCCCCGGATACAGCTCGGCCAGGCCGATCTGGGCGCAGCGGCGGTTGGCGATGAAGTGCAGGTACTCCTCGAACATCCCGGCGTTCATGCCGAGCACACCACGCGGCATGGTGTCGCGGGCGTACTGCGCCTCCAGCTCCACCGCGTCGCGGATCAGGGTGCGCATCTCGTTCTTGAAGTCCTCGGTCCACAGGTGCGGGTTTTCGAGCTTGATCTGGTTGATCACGTCGATGCCGAAGTTCATGTGCATGGACTCGTCGCGCAGGATGTACTGGAACTGCTCGGCGACGCCGGTCATCTTGTTGCGCCGGCCCATGGAGAGGATCTGCACGAAGCCGACGTAGAAGAAGATGCCCTCGAACACGACATAGAAGGCGATCAGCTCGCGCAGCAGCTTCTGGTCCGCCTCCGGGGTGCCGGTGCGGAAGTTCGGGTCCGCCAGGTGCTTGGTGAACGGCAGCGCCCACTCCGCCTTGGTGGCCACGGAGGGCACCTCGCGGTACATGTTGAAGATCTCGCCTTCGTCCAGGCCCAGGGATTCCACGCAGTACTGGTAGGCGTGGGTGTGCAGCGCCTCCTCGAAGGCCTGGCGCAGCAGGTATTGGCGGCACTCGGGGTTGGTGATGTGGCGATACACAGCCAGCACCAGGTTGTTCGCCACCAGCGAGTCGGCGGTGGAGAAGAAGCCGAGGTTGCGCTTGACGATGGTGCGCTCGTCCTCGGTCAGACCGTTCGGGTCCTTCCACAGGGCGATGTCCGCGTTCATGTTGATTTCCTGCGGCATCCAGTGGTTGGCGCAGCCGTCCAGGTACTTCTGCCAGGCCCACTTGTACTTGAAGGGCACGAGCTGGTTGAGGTCCGCGTGGCAGTTGATGATCTTCTTGTCATCCACGCGGATGCGCTCGGCACCCATCTCGATGTCTTCCAGACCGGTGCCGGTCAGGGCGTCTTCGTTCGGCTCGGCCAGCGGCTGGCCGGCGTTTTCGGGCTCCGGCGAGACGCTGGGCGCGGCGCCGGCGGTGCTCATCAGGGCTTCGTTCTCCTGAAAGCCCATGCCGGGGCGGACGGCGGGTTCTTTCTGGCCTTCGCCTTTGATGGCTGCGATCGGATCGTCCCAGGAAAGCATAGTGTCCCCTCTTCTTTTCGGTGGCGGCCCGGCTCGGTGGCCGGGCCTTTTGTTCAGTGCGTTGTGATCAGTGCGTGCTGCGTATTCGGTGCCCGTGGGCGGGGCCGCCTTACTGGCAGGCCTCGCAGTCCGGGTCGAGGATGGAACAGGCTTTCGGGGCCTCGGGCTCGGCCGCCTGCTGGCCGCCGGAGACGGCGTTCAGCTTGTTGGCGCGCGAGGAGTCGGCCACGGTGCTCTTTTCCACGTGGGTCGCGCCCATGGAACGCAGGTAGTAGGTCGTCTTCAGCCCGCGCACCCAGGCCAGCTTGTACAGGGCGTCCAGCTTGGGCCCGGAGGGCTCGGCCATGTAGAGGTTCAGGCTCTGCGCCTGGTCGATCCACTTCTGCCGGCGCGAGGCGGCCTCGACCAGCCAGCGGGTGTCCAGCTCGAACGCGGTGGCGTACAGGGCCTTGATGTCCTCCGGCACGCGGTCCAGCGGCTGCACGGAGCCGTCGTAGTACTTGAGGTCGTTGACCATCACCTCGTCCCACAGCTCGCGGTCTTTCAGGTCGCGCACCAGGTACGGGTTGATCACGGTGAACTCGCCGGACAGGTTCGATTTGACGAACAGGTTCTGGTAGGTCGGCTCGATCGACTGGCTGACCCCGCAGATGTTGGAGATGGTCGCGGTCGGCGCGATCGCCATGGTGTTGGAGTTGCGCATGCCGACCTTCTTCACCCGCTTGCGCAGCTTGTCCCACTCCAGGCGCTGGGTGGTGTCCATCTGCAGGTAGTCGCCGCGGGTCTCGGCCAGCTTGTCGATCGAGTCGATCGGCAGGATGCCCTGGCTCCACAGGCTGCCGGGGAAGCTCTCGTAGCGCCCGCGCTCCTCGGCCAGGTCGGTCGAGGCCTTGATCGCGTAGTAGGACACCGCCTCCATGGAGGTGTCGGCAAACTCCACCGCCGCCTCGGAGGCATACGGCACGCGCAGCTTGTACAGCGCGTCCTGGAAGCCCATGACCCCCAGCCCCACCGGGCGGTGGCGCAGGTTGGAGCGCCGCGCCTGCGGCACGGAGTAGTAGTTGTAGTCGATCACGTTGTCGAGCATGCGCATGGCGGTGTTCACGGTCTGCTCGAGCTTGTCCTGGTCCAGCTCGCCGGCCTCGTTCACATGCGCGGCCAGGTTGATCGAGCCCAGGTTGCACACCGCGATCTCGTCATCCGAGGTGTTCAGGGTGATCTCGGTGCACAGGTTCGAGCTGTGGACCACGCCGGTGTGGCTTTGCGGGCTGCGCAGGTTGCACGGGTCCTTGAAGGTCATCCACGGATGGCCGGTCTCGAACAGCATGCCGAGCATCTTCCGCCACAGGTCGACGGCCTTCATGGTCTTGTGCACGCGCAGCTCGCCGCGCGCGGCCTTCTCTTCGTATTCGCTATAGCGCTTCTCGAACTCGGCGCCGACCAGGTCGTGCAGGTCCGGCGTCTCGTTCGGGGAGAACAGGGTCCAGTCGCCGTCCTCGGCCACGCGCTTCATGAACAGGTCCGGGATCCAGTTGGCGCTGTTCATGTCGTGGGTGCGGCGGCGGTCGTCGCCGGTGTTCTTGCGCAGCTCGATGAACTCCTCGACATCGATGTGCCAGGTCTCGAGATAGGCGCACACGGCACCCTTGCGCTTGCCGCCCTGGTTCACGGCCACGGCGGTGTCGTTGGCGACCTTGAGGAACGGGACCACGCCCTGCGACTTGCCGTTGGTACCCTTGATATGGGCGCCCATGCCGCGCACGCGGGTCCAGTCGTTACCCAGGCCGCCGGCAAACTTGGACAGCAGCGCGTTGTCGCGGATGGCGCTGTAGATGCCGTCCAGGTCGTCCGGGACGCTGGTCAGGTAGCAGCTGGAGAGCTGCGGGCGCAGGGTGCCGGAGTTGAACAGCGTCGGCGTGGAGCTCATGAAGTCGAACGAGCTCAGCAGGTTGTAGAACTCGATCGCGCGCGCCTCGCGGTCGATCTCGTTGATCGCCAGGCCCATCGCCACGCGCATGAAGAACGCCTGCGGCAGCTCGAAGCGGGTGCCGTCAGAATGGATGAAGTAGCGGTCGTACAGGGTCTGCAGGCCGAGGTAGGTGAACTGCAGGTCGCGCTCGGGCTTGATCGCCGCGCCCAGCTTGTCCAGGTTGTAGCGGGTCAGCTCGCTGTCGACCAGCTCCAGGTCGGCGGCGCGCTTGATGTAGGCACCGAAGTATTCGGCGTAGCGCTCGGCCAGCTGGGCCTGGGTGGCCTCTTCCGGGCGCCCGTGCACGAAGCTCAGGGCCTCGCGGCGCAGCGCGTCCATCAGCAGCCGCGCGGTGACCTCGGAGTAGTTCGGCTCCTTCTCGATCATCACGCGGGCGGCCATCACCAGCGCGGTGGAGACGTCCTTCTCGGCGACGCCATCGAACAGGTTGCGACGCGCCTCGGTCAGGATCTTCTCGCCATCGACTTGCTCGATGCCGTCACAGGCCTCGGCGACGACCGCCTGCAGGCGCTCCTCGTCCAGCGGGGCCTGGGTGCCGTCGGCGCGGGTCACGTTCAAGGCCGGGGCAATCTCCTGCTCGTCCAAACCCTGCTCGGCGGCCTCGGCGGCGCGCTTTTGCGCCTGCTGTTCGCGGTAGATCACATAGGCCCGCGCGACCTTGTGGTGGCCGCCGCGCATCAGGGCCAGTTCCACCTGGTCCTGAATATCCTCGATGTGCACCGTCATGCCCTGGGTACCGGCGCGACGGAACAGGCTGTCCACCACCTGCCCGGCGACTTCCTTGGAGATGTCGTGGATGCGACGGCTGGCCGCGGCATTGCCGCCCTCCACCGCGAGGAAGGCCTTGGTGACCGCGACCTCGATCTTCGAGGCGTCGAAGCCGGTGACCTTGCCGTTACGGCGGATCACCTGGTGCTGGCCCGGGCTGGTCGCCAGGACCTCTGCCGACGGCTCGGCTTGCGGCGGGTACTGGATGCCCTCTTGGGCTTCGGCGGTCTGGGTGTCGCTGTACATGGTGGCGGCCTCACGCGTAACTGTGGGTAATGGACGTGAAGTACTATAGATCGGGGATCCGGAAGTGCATAGACACAATATCTTGTGTCTCCCACCCGAATAACCCCGCGGACAACCCGTGGGCAAGCTGTGGATAAAAACGCCAACCCGGCACTCTGTCGCCATTCTTTGCGCGTTCGCCCGGTGGTGGATAAATCGGCCTTGTTGTGATCGCTCGGGCCAATCATCAGCAAACTCGAACATGAAAATGTTTTATGGCCCGCGATTACCGAATCGGTATCCGTCGATGGGTCTTCTCAAGGCCGACTCCGGGTGGACCCTCGCGCGGGGTGGCGGTGTTGGACAAAGCCCCGCCGGGTACCAATAATCCCCGCCTTATCGAACCAGATTCCGCGCGGCCGGGACGACCGGCCGCGCCAGCCGTATTCATCGAATCGACAGGGAGTACCGCATGAGCGACGCCAAGGACCCATCCGACAAGAAGAGCAAGAAGGCCGAGAAGAAGGACGCGCCCAAGGCCGCCGTCGCCACCGGGGCCGTTCAGGCGGCCGCGGGTGCCGTGTCGCTCTCCAGTGGCGGCGAGACCGCGCCCAAGACAAAGAAGGGCGACGAGAAGCAGCCGCGCCACTGCCCGCTGCTGATCCTGGGCTCCGGCCCCGCCGGCTGGACCGCGGCCGTCTACGCCGCGCGCGCCAACCTGAACCCGGTCGTGATCACGGGCCTGGAGCAAGGCGGCCAGCTGATGACCACCACCGACGTGGACAACTGGCCGGGCGACAACGACGGCGTGCAGGGTCCGGAGCTCATGCAGCGCATGCAAAAGCATGCAGAACGCTTTGATACGGAAGTGATCTTTGATCACATCCACACGGTGCACCTGAAGGACAAGCCCTATCGCCTGGTCGGCGATTCCGGCGAGTACACCTGCGATGCGCTGATCATCTGCACCGGCGCCTCCGCACAGTATCTGGGGCTGGAGTCCGAGACCACCTTTGCCGGCAAGGGTGTCTCCGCCTGCGCCACCTGCGACGGCTTCTTCTACCGCAACCAGAAGGTCGCGGTGATTGGCGGCGGCAACACCGCGGTCGAAGAGGCCCTGTACCTGTCCAACATCGCCTCCGAGGTCGTGCTGGTGCACCGCCGCGATGCGCTGCGGGCAGAGAAGATCCTGCAGGACAAGCTGTTCGAGAAGGAAAAGAACGGCAACGTCACCATCGAGTGGAACCACACCCTGGACGAGATCCTCGGCGACGACTCCGGCGTGACCGGCATGCGCATCAAGCACGCGCAAAGCGGCGATACGAAGGACGTCGAGCTGATGGGCGTGTTCATCGCGATCGGCCACAAGCCGAACACCGACATCTTCCAGGGCCAGCTGGACATGGAAGGCGGCTACATCAAGGTGCAAAGCGGCCTGGAAGGCAACGCCACCGCGACCTCCGTACCGGGCGTGTTCGCCGCCGGCGACGTGATGGACCATGTCTACCGCCAGGCGGTCACCTCCGCCGGCACCGGCTGCATGGCCGCACTGGACGCGGAGAAGTACCTCGAAGAGAACGGCTGAGTCGTGAGCGCCGACGGCGACACCCAGGCAACCCCGCCGGAAGAACACGCCGAGCGCATCGAGCTGCGCGACGGTCTGGCCGACGTGGACCCGGCCGCCTGGGATGCCCTGACCGGCGGCACCGAGCCGTTCCTGCGCCATGCCTTCCTGGAGGGCCTGGAGCGCCACGGCTGCCTGGGGCGGCAGTTCGGGTGGTTTCCGCAGCATGTGCTGATCTTCCGCGAAGACGAGCTGGTCGCGGCCGCGCCGGCCTACGCCAAAACCAACAACTACGGCGAGTTCGTGTTCGACTTCGCCTGGGAGAGCGCGTGGAGCCGCCACGGGCTCAACTACTACCCCAAGCTGGTCGTCTCCGTACCCTACACCCCGGCCACCGGGCCGCGCCTGCTGGTGCACCCGGAGGCGCCGGACTTTGATCACCTGCGCACCCTGCTCGTGCGCGCCCTGGTCACCCGCGGGCGCGAGCTGAACGCTTCGGGCGTGAACATCCTGTTCCCGAATGCGGACGACCTCGACGTGACCCGCGAGATGGGGCTGGCCGAACGCATGGGCTGCCAGTACCACTGGAGCAACGCGGACTACGGAAGCTTCGATGACTTCCTGGCCGCGCTCAGCTCGAAAAAGCGCAAGAACATCAAGCGCGAACGCCGCCGCGTCAACGAGGCCGGCATCGAGTTCCGCACGCTGACCGGGGCCACCGGTTCGCCCGAAGACTGGGCGCGCTTCCACCGCTTCTACGTCGACACCTTCGAGAAGCACATGGGCATCCCGACGCTGTCGGAGGCCTTTTTTGTGGAGACAGCGGCGGCGCTGGGCGATCAGGTGGTGCTGTTCGAGGCAAGACGACCCGGCGAGGCGGGGAACGACGAGACCATCGCCGCGGCCCTTTGCTATCGCAGCCACGACACCCTGTACGGGCGCTTCTGGGGCTGCACCGAGGAGCTGGCCGATCTGCACTTCGAGACCTGCTACTACCAGGGCATCGAGTTCTGCATCCGCGAAGGCCTGGCCCGCTTCGAGCCCGGCGCCCAGGGCGAGCACAAGATCCCGCGCGGCTTCCTGCCCACGCCCACCTACTCCGCCCACATGATCCTGACCGAGGGCTTCGACCAGCCCGTACGCGACTTTTGCGAACGCGAAGCCCAGCTGATGCGCACCCAGTGCGAACGCCTGCACGAACACTCGCCCTACCGCCACGTCGAACCCGACGATGACCGCCCCTGAACCACCCACTGTAGGAGGCCAGCCCCCTGACCGATGGGGCCTATCCCCGCGCCCAATCGCGCAGGGGGCTGCGCTCCTACGTCCGGCCCAGCCTGTAGGAGGCCAGCCCCCTGGCCGATGGAACCTATCCCCGCGCCCGATCGCGCAGAGGGCTGCGCTCCTACATCACCCCACACGCCCGACCCATCCTGTAGGAGGCCAGCCCTCTGGCCGATGGGGCCTATCCCCTCGCCCGATCGCGCAGGGGGCTGCGCTCCTACAACATCCCGCACGCCCGACCCATCCTGTAGGAGGCCAGCGCTCTGGCCGATGGGGCGCCACCCCATGACCGGCGGCCCGCAGATCACGCTACCCTGGCTGGACCCGGAGCACCCGGAGGCGCCGTTCCCCGACCCGGGGCATGCCCTGCGCGACCCGAATGGCCTGCTCGCGGCCGGCGGCGATCTTTCCGTGCCGCGGCTGCTGAACGCCTATCGCTCCGGCGTGTTCCCCTGGTTCGAGGCCGGGCAGCCGATCCTGTGGTGGAGCCCAGACCCGCGCGCGGTGCTGGAACCGGCCCACTTCCGGCTGCACCGCAGCCTGAAAAAGGCGATCCGCAATCGCGGCTACACGGTCAGCTTCGATCGCGCCTTCGAGGCGGTGATCGAGGCCTGCGCCGGGCCGCGCGAGTACGCCGCGGGCACCTGGATCACCGGGAGCATGCAACAGGCCTACATCGCCATGCACCGCACGGGGCACGCGCATTCGGTGGAGGTCTGGGACGGCCCGCGCCTGATCGGCGGGCTCTATGGCGTCGCCGTGGGCCGGCTGTTCTGCGGCGAGTCGATGTTCTCGCGCGAGCGCGACGCCTCCAAGATCGCGCTGGCCTGGCTGTGCCGCCACCTCGTCGCCTGGGGCTGGCCCCTGGTGGATGTGCAGATGGAGACCGAGCACCTGCGCCACCTCGGCGCGATCACCCTGCCCCGACGCGAGTTCATCGCACGCATCCGCGAGATTGCGCACGCGCCCGAAGCACCCGGGCCCTGGCGGGTCGATCCTGCCCTGAGCCCACTCGACCCTGACTGGAACACCGCCCCGTAGCACAAGTGTGGCCCAAGCCCCTTGTGGGAGCGGGCTTGCCCGCGAATGGCTTTTACCCAGTTCCGACGCGGGCAGGGGCTTCGCGGGCAAGCCCGCTCCCACAGGCCACTGCCACAGCCCCCGTCACTGCGAGGAGGCGCAGCCGACGTGGCAGTCGGTTGGGGGTATCCCGGCGCCGAGGACTGCATTGGGCGATTGCTTCGCGATGCTCGCAATGACGGCATGTTGGATGGCCGGGGAACCTGTATGCGCGTCACTGCGAGGCGCCGCAGGGGCCGGGGCAGCCTCCGAAACCGGGCACGTCACCCGGCGCACCCTTGGCCCCCGTTGGGGGTGCTTTATACTCCCGGCCATTGGGGAACCGAACGGGAGATTCGGGTGGGCAAGGCATATCAGGGGGAATGGCGGGCCATGGCGCTCAATGGGCTGCGCGCGGGCCTGCTGCTGGCGCTGGCCGCAATCACGGCGGGCTGTGCGACGCTGGCGCCATCGCCGCCGTCGGATCAGAGCAATATCTGCGAGATCTTCCGCGAGCAGCCGCGCTGGTACGACTACGCCCGCGACTCCGAACGCGAATGGGGCACGCCCATCGCCACGCAGATGTCGTTCATCCAGCAGGAGTCCTCGTTCCGCAGCCATGTGCGCCCGGATCGCGAACGCCTGCTCGGTGTCATCCCGTGGCGCCGGCCCTCCTCTGCCTACGGCTATGCCCAGGCGCAGGACCCGGTCTGGGGCGAATACCGGGAGGATGCCGGCAGCCGGATGGCACGGCGCACGCACATGAAGCACGCGACCGACTTTATCGGCTGGTACAACGCACGCACCCAGCGCATCACCGGGGTCTCATTGAACAACCCCGAGCACCTCTACCTCGCCTATCACGAGGGCCAGGGCGGCTATAACCGCGGCAGTTACCGCAGTAAACCGCAGGTCCAGGCGGCCGCGCGCCAGGTCGCCCAGCGCGCCAACCGCTACGACTCCCAGTTGCAAAGCTGCGAGTCCGAGTTCCGCTGCCGCCGCTTCTACCAGTTCGGGCCGTTCTGCCGGCAGTAGCCATAGCCGAACGGAACGCGCTCAACCCCCGTCATCGCGAGCCGAGCGAAGCGATCTCCCAACGCAGGCACCGACGTTGGGGCTG
>NZ_KB905134.1:0-9892 GCF_000378285.1 Thioalkalivibrio sp. ALgr1 | reverse complement strand
CGAGCCGAGCGAAGCGATCTCCCAACGCAGGCACCGACGTTGGGGCAGACCCGACAGGCTGCCGCGTCGGCTGCGCCTCCTCGCAGTGACGGGGGATCGCGGACGACGCGATGGTGGTACTTGAGGGAACCTCGGCCCCTGTGTTCCAGTCTTCCGGGACACCCCCCTTTAGCCGATACAAGGACGCACCATGAGCGACAATCCCACCGCAGGCTTTCGCTTGAACCACACCATGCTGCGCGTGAAGGATCCGCAGAAGGCGCTGGACTTCTACCAGCGGGTGTTCGGCATGCAGCTGGTCAAGACGCTGGACTTCCCGGAGTTCGAGTTCACGCTCTACTTCCTGGCGCAAATCGGCGAGGACGAGCCGCACCCGCCCAAGGATGGCGGGGAGGCCACCCGCTGGATGTTCAGCCAGCGCGGCATCCTGGAGCTGACCTACAACTACGGCACCGAAAAGGACGCCGACTTCTACTACCACGACGGCAACGAGGAGCCGCAGGGCTTCGGCCACATCTGCTTCTCGGTACCCGACCTGGACGCGGCCGTGCACTGGTTCGACGAGAACGATGTCGAGTTCGTGAAGCGCCCGGACGAAGGCGGGCTGAAGGACATCGCCTTCGTGAAGGACGTGGACGGCTACTGGATCGAGATCCTGGAGCCGGCGCGACTGACCGGGCTGGGGAAGTAGCAGACCCCAAGCCCTCGTAATGCCCGCGTTTGTTCGCGGGCAAGAGTTTTATTGCATATGCGCAGACGTATTTCGTTTCGCAATTCGTGTATGATGCGCGCTGAGTAGATTCATCCGATTTTCGCCGGGCCTTGTTCCGGCCCGCCCGAGTACCCCCTGAAATGTCCGAATCCCCCTCCTTCGCCGAACTCGGCCTTTCCGAGTCGTTGGCCCGTGCCCTGTTGCAACTGGGCTTTACCACCCCGACCCCGGTCCAGGCTGCGTGTATCCCGGCCCTGCTGGCCGGCGACGACGTGCTGGGCGAGGCCCAGACCGGCACCGGCAAGACCGGCGCCTTCGGCCTGCCGCTGATCGACTCGATCGATCCCGCGCAGCGTCGCGTGCAGGCGCTGATCCTGGCGCCGACCCGCGAGCTGGCCGGCCAGGTCGCCACCGCCCTGGAGGGCTTCGCGGCCAGTATCGACGGGCTCGAGATCCTGCCGGTCTACGGCGGCCAGCCCATGGGCGTGCAGATCCGCGCCCTGCGCGATGGTGCGCAGGTCGTGGTCGGAACGCCCGGCCGCGTGGTCGACCACATCAAGCGCGGCACGCTGACACTGGATGCGCTGCGCATGGTGGTGCTGGACGAGGCGGACGAGATGCTGCGCATGGGCTTTGTCGAGGAGATCGAATGGATCCTCGAACAAACCCCGGCCGAACGCCAGACCACGCTGTTCTCCGCGACCATGCCGGCGCCGATTCGCCGCATCGCGCACCGCCACATGCGCGAGCCGCAGGAGATCCGCATTGGCGCGGGCAACGAGGCCGGCACCGACATCGATCAGAGCTACTGCCTGGTGGACCAGCGCCACAAGACCGAGGCCCTGGGCCGGATGATCGAGGTGGAGCCGGAACTGGACGCGGCGATCGTATTCGCCCGTACCAAGGCCGCCACCGCCGAGATCGCCGAGGCCCTGAACGCACAGGGCGTGCAGTCCTCCCCGCTCAATGGCGACATGGAACAGGGCGAACGCGAGCGCGTGGTCGCCGACCTGCGCGATGGTCATCTGGACGTGATCGTGGCCACCGACGTGGCCGCCCGCGGCATCGACGTCCCGCGCATCACCCATGTCTTCAACTACGACGCCCCGGGCGATGCCGAGGTGTACGTGCACCGCATCGGCCGTACCGGCCGCGCCGGGCGCAAGGGCCGCGCGATCCTGTTCCTGGAGCCGCGCAAGCGGCGCATGCTACGCGATATCGAACGCCTGACCGGCAAGCCCGTGCGCGAGCAGAAGGTCCCGGATCGCGCCGCCGTGATCGCCCGCCGCGAGGAGCGCCTGGCCGAGCGTCTGCAGGCCGAGCTGGCCGGCGAAGCGTCGCCGCAGCTCGACGCCCTGCTGGACCGGCTGCTGGCCAACGGCCAGATGGGCGAACGCGATCTCGCCCGCGCCCTGCTCGCCCTGGCGACCCAGGGCACGCCGCTGGATGGCACGCCCAACGCGCACGATCCCGTGACGGCGGCCGCCAGCCGCCCCGAACGCGACAGTCATCGTGCGGATCGCAACCGTGACCGCGCCCCCCGCCCCAGCCGCGGCAAGGACCGCGGGCCGGAAGCGGACATGGTGCGCTACTACATGCCGGTCGGGCGTAACCACGGCATCGCCCCCGGCGCCATTGTCGGGGCGCTGGCCAACGAGGGTGGCCTGAACGGCCGCGACATCGGCCGGATCGGCCTGCAGGACGACCACAGCCATGTGGACCTGCCGGCCGCGCTGGACGAGGCCGCGGTGCGCCGCCTGGGCAATATCCATATCGCCAACCGTCGCCTGGAAATGGCGCGCTCTGTCCCGACTCGCGACTCGCGTGCGACCGAGCGCCACGCCCCGGCTGCGCGCAAGCCCCACGGCCCCGGCAAGCCGGCCGCCAAGCGGCGTGGCCCGGCCCCGGCCAACGGCAAGCGCCCGGCCTATGCGGCCGCCGGAAAGCCGCGCAAGGCGCCGGGCCGCAAGGCCAACGCCAGCCGCGGTGACGGCACCCTGTCGGTCAAGCGCCGCTCGGCCTGATCCCCGCCAGGACCCGTGCGCCGGTCAACAACGGCCGGCGCACGGTTACGTCAACTCAATAGCGCATCCACGATGTCGGCCAGGCGATCCGCCAGGCCGGCACCGCGGTGTTGTGCCCGCTGTTCGTCGCCGTCCTGATACTTGCCGGTGCGCACCAGACAGGCGGTCAGACCCGCGGCGCGTGCGCCGTCCACATCCCCCGACACATCGTCGCCCACCATCAGCACCTGCTCCGGTGGCAGATCCAGATCCGCAATCGCCGCATGGAACAGCCGGGCATCCGGCTTGCCGAAGTTCTCGGCCTTCAGATCGGCGGCGTACTCCAGCGCACGCACGAACGGGCCGATATCCAGCGACAGGCCATCCGCCTCGCGAAAATAGCGGTTGGTCCCCATCACCCACAGCGGTGCGCCCTCCATCAACACCCGAAACGCGCGGTTGAGCACGGCGTAGTCGAACGCGGCGCCCATATCCCCCAGCACAACCACATCCGGATCGCCCGTGGGCACGCCCTCGAACTCGGGTTCCAGCGCCGGGTGCACCAGCAGCAGCGGGCTGCGGGACTCGGACTCGAGCCGCTCGCGGATCGCGGAGGGGGCCGTCGTCAACTGCGCAGACTCGAACCCGAAGCCGAGGCCGGCCAGCTTGTCGATGATGGCCGCGCGTGGCTCGCGCGTGGTGTTGGTGATCAGACGGATCGGGAGCCCGGCGGCCTGTGCCCGCTGCACGGCCTCGATGGCGCCCGGGAGGGCCTCGCCGCCCACGTACAGCACACCGGAGAGGTCCAGCAACAGCGCGCGAACCTGCTCCATTCCCTCCGGCATAGAGTTAAGCATGAGTATCCCCCTTGCCGCGGCACTTCACGCGGTATCCGGCCGGAACCCATGGGTCCCGACTCGGGGCACGGGTGTGCCCTTTACCCGATTCAACGCCGAATCAGGCGATGAAGCAACTCGAACTTGCCATTGGTGTGTTCGGTCCGCCCGGCGTCGTTGCGCCACTCCCAGCGGCTGTCCGGGAACAACGCCCGCATGTCCGCCATCTCGCAGTGAAACGGCGGCCCGCCCTCGCGCCCGGTCTGCATGAAGCACGCGAACAGCTCGCCGTCCGGACGCAGCCAGGCATGCAGCTGCTGCTCGTAGGCGGGCCACTGCTCGGGCGGGATCGCGCACAGGGAGGTCTGCTCGTAGACGCCATCCACCGGCGTCTCCGGCTGCCATGCCAGCATGTCGGCCTGGACGACCTCCGCCTCCAGCCCCTCCCGCTCCAGCTGTTCGCGCAGATGCCGCACTGGCGTGGGCGCCACATCCAGACCGGTCGGGTAATATCCGTGGCGGGCCAGGGCCGGGACCTCGTGTCCGAAACCGCAGCCCGGCACCACGATCCGTGCGCCTTTCGCCAGATCGGTGATCGCCAGCCACGCTTCCAGCGACGGGCTGGGGCCACCGCGATCCCAGCGCGTGGATCCCTCCTGATAGCGGGACTCCCAGTCGGCCTCCGCATCCAGGGCGGCGTTAACGGCCGACGACTCTTCGGAATTTTGCATCTCTCTCCTTCCCTGCGGACGATGGAACCAGTAATGCACGGACCCTACCAAACTGGAAACGACTCAATGGAGGCCGCAATGGACCGCAACGACCTGCCCTACCGCATCCACCGCCAGGAACTCGGGCCGATGGAGAACTTCGTCTACCTGATCGAGGACATGGCGAGCCGCCGCGCGGCGGTGGTGGACCCGGCCTGGGAGCCGGACGCGATCCTCAGCCAGGCGCGCGAGCAGGACGTGACCATCTCCGACATCCTGCTGACCCACAGCCACCACGACCACATCAACGGCGTCGAGGCGATCCTGGAGCAGTACCCCAATGCCCGACTGCATATCCTCAAGCCCGAGGCCGAGTTCTGGGGCAAGGAGCTGGAGCGCCCTGAACTCCACCACGGCGGCGACACGATGAAGCTGGGCGATACCGAGATCCGCTTCCTGCACACGCCCGGCCACACCCCCGGCTCCGCCTGCTTCCACATGCCGGCCGGCGACGACCTGATTACCGGTGACACGCTGTTTGTGTTCGGCTGCGGCCGCTGCGACCTGTCCGGGGGCGACCCCGAGCAGATGTTCCATACGCTGAACGGGCTGCGCGAGGGGCTCCCGGCGCATACCTGCATCCACCCGGGCCACAACTATGCGGAGAAGGCCGAATCCACCTTGGCGGAACAGGACGAGGGCAACCCGTTTCTGCACTTCCACGACCAGGACGAATTCGTCCACTACCGCATGCACGAACACGACCGGGTGCGCTCCACGCCCTACCATCCCATCCCGCGCGGCTGAGGCAAATCGCTCATGGCGCTTGCATCCCTCGGGACCAATCGCGATAATGCGCGCCTTCAGTCGATGCGCCCGTAGCTCAGCTGGATAGAGTACCTGGCTACGAACCAGGTGGTCGGAGGTTCGAATCCTTCCGGGCGCGCCATATTCCAGAGAAAGGGATCAGTGACTTACAGTCGCTGGTCCTTTTTTCGTTTTGGGGCAGGTCGCGTCCCGTGACACTCTCGTGCCACTTCTGTGACAAACCCGTAATACGCAGTTTGGGCTACTCGTGCCCTACGAGTACCTAGCTTCGTGACTCATTCCGTACCTTGTGGCTCGTAAGAAGCCCTCCGAGCGCATCCCAGCGGCCTGTCCTCAGGAGCGGTGCGACGCATCTCCTTCGTCAACAAACTCAACCAGTTCTTCGATGCGGCATCTGAAGTACTTGCACAGGCGGTCCAGTGTATCCGTACCGACGTTATAGCCTTTGTTGTTGGCGATCTTCGAAAGCGTAACGCGGTGGACCCCTGCCTCCTCAGCAATTTCCTTGAAGGTCACCACACGTCCCTCTTGATACTCCTTCTCCGCTACGAGCTCTTTCAGCTTGATGCGTATAGCCATGACGCCCGAGCACTCCATTTGTAGTTGACACGCTACATCGATTGTGTACGATCGACATTGTGTGAAGCGCACACGCTACACACGAAACGAATGGACTTCATCGATAAGAGGGACGATACATGAGCTACACGTACCTGACCACAGAAGGTCTCGCCGAACGGATCCACTACGACACGCGCACGATCCGTGAACGCCTCAAGGACAGCGTTCTCATTGAGGGAATTCACTACTTCCGGCCATTCGGCGGTCGCAAGATCCTTTTCATCTGGGAAACGATCGAACGGGACATGATGGATAAGGACGGCGGGGTGCCCGCCATACCCATGGCCAGCGGGGGGGCGTGTCATGGCTAGAGTGCGCGCCAGAAAAGACACCGGGAAGCTCTACTTCGACTTCTTCTATAAGCGCGTTCGGTGCCGCGAGTGCACAACTCTAGATGACACCGCAGCCAACCGGCGAAACATGGAGAAAGTCGCAAAGAAGATCGAAGCCGAGATCACACTTGGCTCCTTCGAATACGGTCGGTACTTCCCCAACAGCAGCCGAGCGGTCAGGTTCGCCGCCGAGCTGGAAGGCGCCGCCCCGACCGAAGCGGACGACGAAACGGCCAGCACCCCACTGTTTCGCGATTTCGCCGAACAGTGGCTGCAAGAAAACGAGGTCGCCTGGCGCTTCAAGACGCTGGAGACCAACCGCGGCTCCCTGCGACGGCACCTGCTGCCCTACTTCGGTGATCAAAGGGTCAGCGACATCAGCAAAGCGGACATTCTTGCCTTCCGGTCCGAGCTCGCCAAAGTTCCAGGCCGGAAAGGCAACGCGAGCCTGTCCCCAAAGACCATCAACCACACCCTCGGGGTGCTCTCAATGGTCCTGGCCGAAGCCGCTGAGCGCTTCCAGTTTACGTTCCCGATGAACAATCTGAAACGGCTCAAGCAGCCACGTAAGGAAATCATGCCGTTCACGTGGGAGGAAACGCAGAAGATCATCAATACGGTTCGAGCCGACTACCGCGACTACTTCATCGTGCGGCTTTTCACAGGACTGAGAACCGGTGAAGTGCACGGCCTGAAGTGGAAGTACATAGACTTCGATAAGGGTCAAATTCTGGTTCGCGAGACCTACAACCAGGGGCGGACGGAATACACCAAGAACGACGGCTCACAGCGTGAGGTGGCCATGTCTTCCGTGGTCGCAGAGGCCCTGCAGCGGCAGTTCCGAGCCACTGGCAAACAGGAATACGTCTTCGTCACGAAGGCCGGCCGGCCACTGGACACCAAGAACGTCACTCAGCGGGTCTGGTACCCATTACTCCGCCATCTCGGGCTTGAGCCTCGCCAGCCCTACCAGTGCCGGCATACCGCGGCCACACTTTGGTTGGCGTCTGGAGAGAACCCGGAGTGGATCGCCAGGCAACTGGGCCATACCACGACCGAGATGTTGTTCCGCGTGTATTCGCGGTACGTCCCGAACCTGACACGCCAGGATGGTTCCGCCATGGATCGTCTCCTGCGTTCTCTCCAAGGGAACGCCGAAGAGCATACGGAGGTGCGCAATGAAGGCTAACGACGTTCAAGAACTGCAGCGAATGGTCGGGATGGATGACATCGCATGCTATGAGCCCGTCATTTTCGCTGCACGGGTCGAAATCCAGTGCGAAGGCCGAGCTCCTAGCTGAGAACCCTACTACCGACTTCGGGTCTATGATTCGACCGGTTATTTCACGGCCTTCGCAAGGATTCGAGATTGGGAGGGACATCCCTTGGGAGGAGGTCAGTTCCGATCCCTCTCCCTCCACACCATCGAAACAGAGCGCGGACAGCGGCACGTTGTGGCTTATCCAGAAGTCGGGACGGCACTGCCCGAGAAGGGGCCGCTGGATCTCCTCCCCGTCCACCGCGCACCCGACCCTGGCAGCCTGCAGCGCCTGGTCAATCTGGTGGAGAACCTTTCTATTGAGCCCTACCGAGAATTCGTCAGTGAGGCCTTCTCGGATCAGGAATTCGCCATCCAGTACCTCACGCTCCCGGCCTCCAAGCAATGCCACCATGCCAAGACTGGGGGGCTGATCGCCCACAGCCTCGAACTGGCCGAAGCGGTACATGCGGTGGGTCGGGCCATGGCATTGCCAACGCTGCAAACGGAAGCCGGCATACTCCTGGCCCTGATGCATGACATCGGCAAGATCGTCCTTGCTTCGGAATTCGCCGAACGGGTACCCACTCGCTCGCATGAAGAGCTCATCGAATACGCCCTCCAGGAACCGCTGCTTTCCCTAAAGCAGATGGACGCAGACGCCTATCACACGCTGTGGGCACTCATCATTGCCTACCGCAACGGCGACAGCTATTCAGCACCAATGGCAACCGTGGTGCGTGGCCTGGATGGCTGCAGCGCCCAAACGGATGCGACCTTCCAGAGCTCATCACAGGCGCCGACGCACCGGTACTGGCAATCCCCGTGCGGAGGTCGAAAAGTCTGGATTCCGCCCCTCTTCAGCCACGACACCCGTCGCCGCGCCGGTCAAAGCTGACCAAACCAACCCCAGATCCCAGCATGCCATCCAAACCGGGATCTGGGCGCTTGATCAAAATCGTGGTTGGATGCCTCCCCTGCCACAAAGCCGCTATCGTTTCTCACGCATTCCGCAGCTCAGTCAACGCGGCCTATCACAGCGGCTTCTAGCGTCCGATCGTGCAAGCTGGTTCATAGAGACCTCTTGCCCAGAGGTCCTGCCTCTAAGTTCATCAATCGTGGCAACGATCGCGCCCGTAGCTCAGCTGGATAGAGCGCCAACCCCCGAAGGTGGAAGTCAGAGGTTCGAATCCTCTCGGGCACGCCATTTCAAGCATCCCATCAATCTTCAGCGACCGCCAATCGCGAGTGTCACTACCTAGTAGTCGCACGCACCACGGGGAGTGCCGATCTCTGCGCCCATGACCGGCATGTTTTCGTGCCGGTCCCCAGCTTGCGCCCGCCAGGTGCCCTTCGCGGAGTGGGCCCACCCAAGAATGGCCGCAAAAACTAGCGAACATTTGACAGAAAGAGCTATGGGGAGGGCTGGGCGTCGCTACGCTTTCTCACCTGCACCGAACAGCGGAAAAGGGGCTGAAACGGATTGGCTATTTGAGGGCAACGGACCTATACGAAAGGGCAAGGCTGCCCACGTCACAACCTGATGCACCAGGATCAGTATCCATACTTTTCCTTCCTCTGGACAAACGCGTCGCGCCCACCTTCCAGGAGCCGTGAGACATCATCACGGATCGCCGGCACATCGATGGACCCTTGGCGCTCCAGCGGCATGGCGCCATGATCCTCGGTCGCCTCGAAGACGCCGATCCATTCGGCATCCCCAAATACCGGTATGTTCGCGTTGTGGGTAGCAAATATGAACTGGCGCTCCGTCTTGGCGCCCCGCAACTCTTGGACAATTCGGTCCGCGATAAAAGCGTTGTCCAGATTGTCTTCTGGTTGGTCCATGATCAGTGGATCGGGATTGTCCAACAGCAAAACATGAAGAATGGCGGTGCACTGCTGCCCAGTGGATAGACGCTCCAGCGGCCGGTAGTTCTCGCCTTGGTGCGCCACGTTGAGCTCCAAGACGAGGCGATCTTCCAGGTCGACTGTCTCCAATTGAAGCCGCTGACTGTTATCCATCCGGCAAATGGCTTCGGCTTTTGCGCGCGTGACGCCCCAATTCTTGGACTGCAGCTCAGCAGGCCCTTTCTCCATCGCCTCAACTAAAGCCGCGATCGTCAGCGCATCTGCGTCATCCACCCAGTTCACGCTGCCTTCACCGATCCCCGGCAATTGCCGGAGGAATTCTTTCAGCTGCCGTCTGTTGCCACCGGCGATTACCTGGATCCGCAACTTGCCCTTAAGTTTGCGGCTAAGGCTTTCGGCAGCCTGTTCCAAGGCCCGCGTCCGCGCTGTGCTGGTCTAATTTTCGTGGACACCTCGATCGGTGGAATGATTGGGATCTGATCGAGGAGACGATATGGGACGCAGGAATTTTGATCCGGAGTACAAGCTTCGGGTGGCCCGGATGGTGGTGGATGAGGGCCAGAGTGTGCCGCAAGTGGTGCGGGACACCGGGGTGGGCGAGACGGCCGTTCGGCGCTGGGTCGAGCAACTCAAGGCGGATCGTGCCGGGGAGGCCGGCGATGGCCGGCCTTTGACGCCGGAGCAGCGACGGATCCGGGAGCTGGAGGAAGAGAATCGCCG